>NZ_JALJRA010000009.1 GCF_022968135.1 Pseudorhizobium tarimense | reverse complement strand
ATCGTGATCAGCAGGACCCCGCCGACGATCATCAGCGTGTTCCAGATCGACTGGAAGAAGGCGGGATCGGTGTAGAAAAAGCGATAGTTGAAGAGGCCGGCGAAGCTGACATTACCGGGATTGAGGAGGTTGTAGTTCTGGAACGAGAACCACAGCGTCATCGAGAGCGGCACGATCATCCAGACCAGCAGAAGAATGACCGACGGTGCCATCATCAGGCGGGCCAGGCCCCGTGTGTTCTGTGTTGCCATTGAAGGATCCCTCCCGGTTTCTCGCCGTAGCAAGTGTTCTCCAGACCTAATGCGATGCTTGACGCACCGCTCGATCATAGACCGCGAGCACATCCTCGACGGCCGCCAGCAGCAATCCTTCCACCGTCATACCGGGGGCCGCCAGGCCCGGAAGAAACTGGTGCAGAAGCGGCAGCGGAATCGTCCGGCCGTCCAGGACCTCTTCAAGCTTCTGAACCGCGGAAGCCGCCTCGGGCCGGTTCCAATAGTACCGGATCCGGTCGCTGTAGCTATAGTGACGCTGCAGCCGGAGCGACGTCTCGTCACCGTGGTAGTGACCCTGCCAGTCGCGGGGGTCTTCGACCATCAGCCTCTCCATCACAACTGCCAGCGGACGGTCGCCATAGGAGGGTACAAGTTCGGTTGCGATCATGTCGAGAGCGTAGAGCGCCTCGCGATAGGCGAAGGTGAGGCCGGGCCCGACCTTCAGGATCGGGAAGCCGTCGCGCACCAGGGCGGCAAGCGCCCTCTCCGACTGGTAGTCCGTCGAGTGCGCCTCGAAGACAAGCCCATCATGTTCCTGCAGCACGGCCGCGAGCGCCGCAGCCTTGGGCGGCTCGTACTGGACCACGTTCTCGCTTCCGAACTCCACCCCTGGCTGGACGACGAACGCAAGAACGCGCTCGAACGCCTCCTGCAGACCCGCCGCCTGAAATATCTCCCGGTGGATGGCGATCGTGTTCCTGGCAGCTTCAGGCGCAGTGGGTTCTACGGTTTCGAGCACATGGTCCGCCCCTCCGGGAACCGGAACCTCGGTTCCGAGCACATACACAGGTAGAGAAAGACCCGCGGCCTTTGCGGCGGCCTCGGCCACACGGCACAGGTCCGCAGCCCGCGAGGCGATCGTTCTGTCGTCCAGAGCCGCCGGCTCGCCGGCACAGCCCATGGAGGTGTCGAGATGGATCTTGCCGAATCCCGCCGCGACGTAGGCCTCGACCATGTCGCGCGCTTTGGCAAGGGCCGCTTGGGGAGGCTCCTTCCGCCAAGGGTTCGGACCGAGATGGTCTCCTCCGAAGACGAGGAGGCTTCTATCAAGCCCCTCCTCCACCGAGATCGCTTCCACCAGTTCGACGAAGTCGGCCGGCGTCATGCCCGTGTAGCCGCCGAGATGATTGACCTGGTTGCAGGTCGCCTCGATCAGGACAGGCTGTTTCGTCTCGGACGCCCGGCGCACCGCCGCACGGATGACCGTGGGATGGGCCGAGCAGACGGAGGTTATGCCACGCGGGGAGCCGGTGCGGTGCGCTATCGCAAGGTCAAGCAGATGGCTGCTCATGTCAGGCCTCCAGTCTGTTTTCTTCAACAAATCTGTCGAGTTCGGCGAAGGTCGAGACGCCCTCCATGGGACCCTGGCGGGTAACTGTTCGTGCGCCTGCCGCGTTCGCGTATCGAAGGGACTCCACAGGAGAACGACCCTGCCTCCGGCAGGTCACGTAGGTCGCACCGAAGCAGTCGCCCGCTCCGGTAGGATCCAGCTCGTCCACCCTGAACGCCAGACAGTCACCGCGGTCGTTGCGGCTAAAGAAGGACGATCCCAGGGCGCCCCGCTTCAGGACGATCTCCGACAGGCCTCGCGACAGGAGTGCCTGAACGGCAGCCTCCTCCTCGTCTACTCCCGCCGCGACCGACAGCTCCTCGCCCGACGGAAGAAGGAGGTCGGCCACCGAAAGAATCTCGTCGAAACGCTTCTTCGCCTCGCCCTGCCCCGCGACCAGTTCCTTGCGAACGTTCGGATCGAACGAAACCGTTCCTCCCCTCGCCTTCACGGAAGCGACCGCCTCGGACAGGATCCGGCCGATGCCGGGAATGGCGAACGCGGATCCCATCACATGCACGTGCCCCGCACGCGAGATGAGAGCCCTTGCGGCGTCCGTCATCCGGATCTGGCCAGATGCGGACCTTGCTATGTTGAATACGAAGTCCCGCTCTCCGTCAGCACGGTAGCGGACGAATGCGCTGCCAGTCGGAGCGTCCGGCAGGACCTCGATAGCGGATACGTCTGCCCCGTCCCTCTTCAGCCGCTCTATGTTGAGCCGACCGAAGTCGTCGTCGCCGACCGCCGAGATGATTCCCGCGGCGCCACCGAGCCTCGCCACCTGGTCGACGAAGATCGCGGGTGCCCCGCTGGGGAAAGGCCCCACCAGCGGCATCGGCTCGAGGAAGCCGTTTCCGACGGACGTCGACATGATCTCGACAAGGATCTCTCCCGCGGTGATCGTCGGGCCCAGGCTCTCCGGAGCAAGAACGGGTGCGTCTCTCATGGCTCCTCCCAGGTACTCGCATTACGCTCCGGATCGACCGGAGGCCGCGAATGAATAGGAAGAGCCAAAGTCGATGTCAAACAGATTTTGTCGCGCGTAAACTTTATATCCATTCATCGTCCGCGTCCCAAAACTCAAATCTCCTATGAATCCAATCCGACGAAGCGCAGAAAAGGCGCTTTTCCGCGTATTTATGCTGCAATGCAGCACATTTTCGGGCTGATGGCGGCTCCTCCTCCGCTTGACAGATCGAACCCTGAGCGCAATAAAAGTTTACGCATGTAAGTTTTATGCGTATCAACACTCGCAATGGAGGAGATTGTCATGAGTGTCAAAGCCAGCATCCTTATGTCTTCCGCCGTGGGCTTCGGCCTGATCGCAGGCATCGCTCAAGCCGAGGAAATCTCGGTGGCGACCGTCAACAACGGCGACATGATCATCATGCAGAAACTGTCGAAGGCCTGGGAACAGGAGACCGGCAACACGATCAACTGGATCATCCTCGAAGAAAACGTTCTCCGTGAACGCGTCACGACGGACATCGCCACAGGCGGCGGACAATTCGACGTCATGACGATCGGCGGCTATGAAGCCCCGATCTGGGGCAAGGCGGGCTGGCTTACGCCCGTCGACGACCTCGGCGATGACTACGACTACGACGACCTGCTTGAGCCGATCAAAGCCGGTCTCACGGTAGACGGGAAGCTATATGCCGTGCCGTTCTACACGGAGAGCTCGTTCACGCTCTACCGGAAGGACCTGTTCGAGGCCGCCGGTATCGACATGCCCGAACAGCCTACCTACGATCAGATCAAGGAGTACGCGGAGAAGCTGACGGACAAGTCGAAGAACCAGTATGGCATCTGCCTTCGCGGAAAGCCCGGCTGGGGCGAGAACATGGCGTTCCTCGGCACCATGGTGAACACCTACGGCGGGCGCTGGTTCGACATGGACTGGAAGCCGCAGCTCAACACCGAGCCATGGAAGAAGGCGATCACCGACTACGTCGACCTGATGACCAAGTACGGCCCTCCCGGCGCCACGGCAAACGGCTTCAACGAGAACCAGACACTGTTTGCGTCGGGTCAATGCGCCATGTGGATCGACGCCACCTCCGCTGCCGGACGCGTATACGATCCTAAGCAGAGCCAGGTGGCCGACAAGGTAGCCTTCACCCGCGCACCGGTTGAGGAAACGCCGGCGGGATCGAGCTGGTCCTGGTCCTGGAACCTTGCAATTCCTGCAAGCACACAGAAGGCCGAGGTCGCCAAGTCCTTCCTGAAGTGGGCGACCTCCAAGGATTACGTCAAGATGGTCGGCGAGTCGGAAGGATGGGTCGCGGTACCTCCTGGCACCCGCAAGTCGACCTACGCCCTGACGGAATACAAGGAGGCCGCTCCGTTCGCGGAGACGGTGCTCGAGGCGATCCTCTCGGCAGATCCTGCGAAGCCGACCAAGGACCCGGTGCCGTACACCGGCGTGCAGTTCGTAGCGATCCCTGAATTCCAGGGGATTGGCACCTTTGTCGGCCAGCAGATCAGCTCCGCTCTGGCGGGACAGCAGTCGGTAGACGCCGTCCTCGAGGCCGCTCAGGCCCAGGTGACCCGCGACATGACGCGGGCCGGCTACATCAAGTAGGACTTGGCCGCCGTACGCGGCGGCCCCTCCCCAGGTGCCCGGCGCCACGCGTCGGGCACCAACCAATCGCACGGATGAAAACCAGATTAACGACCGCCCGGCGTGAGGCGGTTCGTCGGAGACCGGACCATGAGACTTAAAGACAAGGTTGCCTTCATAACCGGCGGTGCGCGGGGAATAGGCCTGGGCTTCGCGGAAGCCTTCGTCGCCGAAGGCGCGAGGGTCGTCATCGCCGACATCAACATCGAGCGCGCAACCGAAGCGGCGTCCGGCATAGGGGAAGCGGCAAAGGCTGTGAAGCTCGACGTGACGAACGTCGCCGACATCGACCGAGTCGTGAAGGACGTCGACAACGAGTTCGGCGGCATCGACATCCTGGTCAACAACGCCGCCATCTTCGACATGGCGCCGATCAACGGTATCACGGAAGACAGCTACCAGCGCGTCATGGACGTCAACCTGAAGGGTCCGCTGTTCGTCATGCGCGCGGTTTCCAACGTGATGATCGAGCGCAAGCGCGGCGGCAAGATCATCAACATGGCCAGCCAGGCCGGCCGCCGCGGGGAAGCTCTCGTCACGCTCTACTGCGCCTCGAAGGCTGCGATCATTTCGGCGACACAGTCTGCGGCGCTCGCCCTCGTCAAGCACGGCATCAACGTCAACGCCATCGCACCCGGCGTGGTCGACGGCGAGCATTGGGAAGTCGTCGACGCAAAGTTCGCGGAATGGGAAGGTCTCAAGCCAGGCGAGAAGAAGGCGCAGGTGGCGAAGTCCGTGCCTATTGGCCGCTTCGCGACGCCAGACGACATCAAAGGACTCGCCGTTTTCCTCGCGTCTTCAGACAGCGACTACATCCTCGCCCAGACGTACAACGTCGACGGCGGCAACTGGATGAACTGAAGGGAGCGGCGCGCACATGAGGGCCATTCAGTTCATTGGGAAGGGTCAGCCTGTACTGGCGGACCTCCCACTTCGCAGCGAACTCCCGGACGGGCATGCCCTGATCCGCGTCCGGGCGTCGGGCCTCTGCCATACCGATATCGACGTGCTGCACGGTCGATACGGTTCGAGTGCTTTTCCGGTCGTTCCCGGCCACGAGTACGCGGGAGAGATCGAGGCCGTTGCTGCCGATGTGGAAGGATTTAGGGCGGGCGACCGCGTTGCGGTCGATCCGAACCTTCCCTGCGGCACATGCACCTCCTGCCGTAAGGGGCTGACCAATCTCTGCACGGACCTGAAAGCCTACGGCGTCACCCACGACGGCGGCTTCGGCGAGTACAGCCTGGTCCGGGCCGACCAGCTCCACGGGATCGGCGACCTTAGCTTCGATCGCGCGGCCTTGGCAGAGCCCCTTGCCTGCACGCTCAACGGCTTGTTAGCCGCGGGCGTCGCAAAGGACTCGCCCTCGCCTTCCAACGCAATCGTCTTTGGAGCCGGTCCAATCGGACTGCTCATGGCCCTCTCCCTGCAGGCAAAGGGTGCGGGGACCGTGACCGTGGCGGACGTGAACGAAGACAGACTGGCATTTGCCTCGGCTCTTGGTCTCGAGACGGCCGTGTCTGGTTCGGACGCTCTTTCATCCCGCCGCCATGCCTTCGACTTCGTGGCCGACGCGACCGGAGTTCCGGCGGTGGTGGAGAAGATGATCGATCTGGTGGAGGATGGCGGCACGGCTCTGCTGTTCGGCGTCTGCCCGCCAATGGCGACGATCGCGATCCACCCGTTCGAGGTGTTCCGCCGCCAGCTCAAGATCGTCGGCTCGCACTCGTTGAACCGCAACATTCCGGAGGCGCTCGAAATACTGAAGGCCGACGATGGGCGGATGGCGCGGCTCGTCAGCCACAGGCTGCCGCTTGACGAAATGCTCCCGTACTTTCTGACGAAGCCTTCCGATCCAGCCACGATGAAGGTTCAGTTCGTATCCTCCTGACGGCTATGGAGGCCCGGAGCCGGGCTTTCATGAAGTGAATCCGGTGATAGAACAGCGTGCCAAGAGCAGGGACGGAGGGGACGTGCCAAAGCCGATCAAGACGATGGAGGATTTTTCGGAGTACGTCGGGCTCTCGCGTCCGACGGTATCAAAGTACTTCAACGACCCCTCCTCGGTACGCAAGAAGACGCGCGAAGCGATCGAGGACGCCCTGCGCAAGTCCGGCTTCAAGCCCAACCTGTTCGCGGTCAACCTCAACCGGCGCAGGAGCAACATCATCGGGATCATCATCCCAAATGCGCTGGATCCCTTCTACATGGCGTTGACACGTCGGATTCAGTCGATCGCCGCGGAGGCTGGGTTTCTGGCATTTGTGCTCTCGTCAGACGGGCGCCCGGAGGTCGAAGACGACGCCGTAAGCACGCTACAGTCGATGAACGTCGCGGGGGCCATCATCGCACCTATCGGCACCACTTCGAGGAACTCGGCCCTCCGGGCACTGGCAAGAGACATCCCGCTGGTCTACGTGGACGCCCCTCCGGACGAGGAGGCTTCGTTCGTCGGGAGCGACAACCGGCAGAGCTTCGGTCTCATCGTCGATTATCTTTGCCGGTCCGGAGAACCTCCCTGCTTCTTCGGGATGCCCGAAGTCAACCGGAACGCCGGGCACAGGCGCGAGGTCTATATCGAGGCGATGGAGACGGCCGGTCTGAAACCGGCGGTTCTGGATATTTCCACCGGCGGCACCTGGGATTTCGAGCGCTTCGCATTCGAGGAGGCCTCCCGCCTGTTGGAGCGCGTGGAAAACTTGCCGACACGCACCATCGTCTGCGCCAACGACCGCCTCGCGTTCGGCGTCATCGCCGCAGCCTGGCAGAAGGGCCTTAAGGTCGGTCATGGAGCCGCGTTCGACCTAAGGGTGGCCGGTCATGACGACCATCCCCTTTCCCAGTACGCCTGCCCGCCCATCACTACCGTCGCGCAGAACTACAACGAGATCGGACGGTTGGCGATCGGGTTGCTCCTGAAGAAGCTGGGAGAGGCAGACGATGCGGACGACGTCAGGCTCCGTCGGGATCAGATCTTGCTGAAATCGGACCTGATGCTGCGCGCATCCGCCTGATCGAACACCAAACCGTGTCAGCAAGGGGGCCGCCTCCAGACCGTCCGCTGTGAGGCTGCACAGCGCAAAAGCAGACTCCTGCGTCCTCGGGCGCTTGACTTTATCTTGCTTGCAACTCGTAGGGGTGGCGGAGATGACGGCCGACGATCCGCCCGATCGGGTGGCGTGCTAGCGGGCGCACTGAAGATAGCCGCCATATCCAACCCGTAGCTGGTCCCCGATTTCGAACACCATCTCGGCCTCCACGGATCCCCCTCGTGGATCTCCCTCGGGGTTCACCGAAATCCTGACTGGAGGATCTTCCGCACGGACGCCACCCTCGGCTACCGTTGCCGACAACCTGATCATCTTTCCGGCCAGCTTCATCGCACCGGTGATAGGTCCGTCGCCCGCTCCCAGAGCGAGCACAGGATTGCCTGCACTGGTATACCGGAAGGTGCATCCCGGAGGACCTCCTAGCACCTTGGCAATTTCCGCATCGACCATGGTGGCAGGATCCAAGGTTGGGACATCGGCGCCTGACACCGCCTCGCTGGCAGGCACTATCGGCGCAACCTCTTCGGCCCGTGGAGGATTCACCATGTCATCCGGCGCGGCGTTCTCGCCGCATCCGGCAAGAACGGCAGGCGCCGCCACAACGAAGAGCTTCAACGTCGATAAAGTCTTGGCCATTAGTCCCGCTCCTCCAGATCATTGATGAGATACTTCATCTCGGCGATCTCCCGCTCCTGCGCCTCGATGATCTCGTCGGCCAGCTTGCGCACCCGCGGGTCCGATATCTGGGCTCGCTCGCTGGTCATGATGGCGATCGAGTGGTGGGGGATCATCGCGCTCATGTACTCGGCGTCGTCGACCGTCGCCTGTCCTCGAACGAGCCACAACGACAGTGCAAAGACGGCGACGGAGCCGCCGAAGATCACCATGTTCATCATCTTGTTCTTGTACATGCCCAGCATGAAGGCGAGCATGATGACCGACATTGTGGCCCCCATCACAAGCGCCATCCACGCACGGGTCTCGCTCCAGTATACGTGCTCAAGTGCGTAGGTGTTGAGGTACATCAGCCCGTACATCACTACCGTCGATGTCGCGATCATGGCGGCAAAGCGCCAGTAGGACATTCCCATCGTCGTTCTCTCCTGGTGTTAGGTCGGCTACTGCTGCACCTGCGGCTGTTGTCCCTGAGGTGGCGGACTGACGGCATCACCACTCGAAGACTGCCCCTCGCCCGCGGCGGCCTACTCTTCGGGCGTCATTGCCGGAAGCTGCTTTACGAAGGCGGCAATGTTCCAGATGCCCTCGTCGCCGTGACTAGGTCCGAAGGCCGGCATCCCGGTCATCTTCGCTCCGTGCTTCACCAGCCAGAACACTTCTTCGGCTTTCCACTCCGCAGCGGCTTCGGTAAGGTGCGGCGGGATCGGTCGCATTCCTCCCGCCCATGCTTCGCGATCGGCTCCAGGGCCTGCGTGGCAGTGCTGGCACATCTGCTTGTAGGGTTCGGCCCCGGCCGCGGCCATCGCAGCAGTCAACTCTTCCGGCGCCGTCACTGTCTCGCCGCCGTTTTGGACGGAATTTCTGAAGGTCGTTCCGAAAGCCCAGCGGACGAAGGAGGAATGCTCTACGGTCGCGGCGATGTTGTAGCCGCCGGAATATACTTAGGCGACTGTCCCAAGGCCAAGCGCGGCCAGCG
Source organism: Pseudorhizobium tarimense (assembly GCF_022968135.1). Classification (GTDB taxonomy): domain Bacteria; phylum Pseudomonadota; class Alphaproteobacteria; order Rhizobiales; family Rhizobiaceae; genus Neorhizobium; species Neorhizobium tarimense. Next base: position 220,885 of record NZ_JALJRA010000009.1, on the reverse strand, counting down.
TTGCAACCGCTCCGCCGATAAACCAGACGGCTCCATTGGTCGTTTTCTTATCCATGTCGAACTCTCCTGTAGGCAGGGCCAGACGACCCTGCGACAGAGTGTGGACCGGCGTCCGCCGCCAGATCCTTGGAAGGCTGACGGTCGCGGCCGGCGAGAGCGCGAGGCGGCATTCCGCCTCGCCTTTGCGGTGTCAGGCGGCCATTTTCCGGCAGCTTTCGGCGCACCTGCGGCAGGCATCCACGCAGGCCTGCATGTCTCCGACACGCTCGCAGTCATCCGCGCACTGACTGCAGATCTCCGCGCACTCGCGGCACGTGTGCCTGTGGTGTTCGGTGCCGATCAGCATGAAGTGGGCAGACGTCCTGCAGATCTCCGCGCAAGCCATCATGAGCTTGAAGTGCGCCGGCTCGGTGTGTTTACCGCCCATCTCCAGGCAGTGCCCCATCGCGGACGACAGGCATTCAGCGTAGCAGGCCAGGCAGTCGTCGATGCAGGCCTTCATTTCTGGTGAAACTTGATGCATGTCCTCGACCTCCTACTTTACTTCCTGCTCGACCCAGTCGGACATCTCCTGGATGTCCTTGATCTGGCGGTCGATCATCTTCTGGGCAGTTTCCTTGGCATAGTCGTTGTCGCCGTGCTCGAGCTCTACGCGCGCCATGGCGATAGAGCCCATGTGGTGGGCAATCATTCCGCAGATGAAGGCGACGTCGGCGTCGTCCTTCATGATGCCGTGCATCATGTTTGGCATCATCTTCTTCATGCCCTCCATGTACCCGTGCTGGTAGTCCGTCATGTTCGCGGACGGCATCATTTCATCCATGGCGGCGGTACCGCCTGCCGAGATGTCCGATCTGCACTTTTCGGGGAACTCCACCTGCTGCGCGGCAGCATGGGTGGCAGGGCCGGCCAAGGCCAACGCGGCGGCGGCCGCGGTTTTGGCGAACGTATTCATTCATCTATCCTCTTGTTGATGCGGGCGATTACCTGTTCACGCGTCTGCACATCGAGGAGGAGGATCGATCGCCCTGATCAGGAGGAGAGGCTGCTCCGCACACTTGTATGCCCGATGGACGGAGGGGACAGCCGCCGGAGCGCTCATGATCGGCAGCTCAGGCATGAGCGGACAACAGTGCGTCGTGCCGCAGCATTGTCTGGCGGCATTATCTTTATCGGCGTGATGTGAATCCGCTTGCAACTGATGGCACTCGGATGCGGCTGCGCCGGCAGGTGTTATGTCCGCGAAGGTAGCCATCGCCGCCACGATGGCGACAAGGGTCAAGACCGTCCTCATGTACCTGGCAAAAACCATTTCGCTCTCCGGCAGCAGTCGGGAAACAGCGCGTCTCCCGGAAAGTTCCATTTTGCTCTCGAGCAGGCGCGCGCCTCCGACTGAATGACGAGGAAAAAAAGCGCTTCACCTTCCCATAGAGGAAGCCCTTACCTCGACTTCACGGCAAGCTCCTGACAAGCTCACTGCGTCACACTTAGTTTCGCCGCACGAATCGGCGATTGAACAGCTACGGGACCAATGGTAGTCCCAGGAGTATGAGCAGGGTGCTACGCGACCTGGCGAACAGGATCATGGTTGTCTTTCGTCTGGCGGTCGTCGTGTCGCTGGCCAGCTACACCATGCCCAACGCCAATGCCGCCATGCACGGCTCCGCCTATCCGGATGCGACCATTTCCATCGAAGCCGGACATCATGGCGAGGCCCACTCCCACGGTGCGAAAGTGCTCGACGCGGACGCCGGTCATCACGGCGACGGCGGCGACGCCGGCAAGACGGCAAAGGATAACTGCTGCCAGGACTTCTGCTTCAGCATCGCCCTGCCCTCTCCTTGCCAGACCTCCGTAATGGCAAGAGCCTCCGCCGTCTTCGGCGCTTTTGACGAATCTCGCGTGCACGGCACGCGCCCTAGCCTCCACAGACCCCCCAACATCTGAGCATGAGCACCCGCTCGGGCGGGTTCTGCAGCGTCTTGACGTCCGCGATGACGTGAGCGCGCTCGCCACCTCATGTTCGGAAACTCAAGATGAAACCATCGTTTCTGGTGGCCGCACTGCCGCTCGTCGTCAGCGGCTGCGCCTCCACCCTGCCAGAAGTCGTAGATCACGGCTCCCATCCTGATTCAGCATATGCGGCCCCCGTGCGGTACCAGGGCGTGATGGGGAGCTACACCCATCGCGTTCCCGTCGATCCGAAGCCCTGGCGGGGGCTCAACGACGCCCAGGTCCCGGCAAAGGAGGGCGCATGATGGTCTCCAGGGGGATGAAGTTGTTTGCAGTGATGGCACTGCCGTTGCTGGCGTCGGGGTGCACTACGGCATATTCCGCAAAGGATGCGGGCTTTATGAACGCGTCGCTGAAGAGCGGCGAAGCGACCGGCAAGCAGACGGTCTGGATCCAGAACCAGCAGCAGTCGGCCGAGGCACGAGCGCGCGTCAAGGCGCTGATGGCGAAGAAGACCATCGACGCCGAAACGGCCGTACAAGTCGCGCTCCTGAACAACAGGGGTCTTCAGGCGGCCTACGCCGACCTAGGCGACAGTGCCGCGGACGCATGGCAGACACAGTTGTCGGTGTTCCCGACGTTCTCGATCGGGCTTTCCGGGATCGGTACGCCGGGGTTGGAAGCCTATCGCGTGCTCGAGGGCGCAATCGCCGCCAACATCCTGGCGCTGGCGACCTACGACCGGAACGTGAAGCTGGCCGAGACGCGGTTCAGGCAGGCCCAGCTCAATGCCGCGCTTGCAACGATCTCGCTTGCGGCGGAGACCCGCAGAGCATGGATCGAGGCGGTAGCGGCATGGGAAAACGTCGCCTACCTCAACCAGGCAAAGGCGGCTGCCGACGCCGCTTCGGACTTGGCCAAAAAGATCGGCGAAGCCGGTTCCATGACGAAGGCCAATCAGGCTAGAGAGCACGTCTTCTACGCGGAGCTGGCAGGCGAGACGGCGAAGGCCCGCCTTGCAGCCAAGCTCGCCAAGGAGGAGCTGGTCCGGTTGATGGGCCTGTCAGGTTCGGACATCGAATTCCAGATCCCCAACCGTCTGCCCTCGCTCCCGAAGGCCCTGATCAGGCGGGACGACATCGAGGCCGAAGCTATCCACAAGCGGATGGACCTGCAGGTTGCTCGCCTGGAACTACAAGCGACCGCTCAGTCCTACAAGCTGGAGGACGTGACCCGTATCGTCACCGACATCGAACTCGTCGGCATGGTCGAAAAGGAGCGCGAGCGCGAAGACGACGGGATCGTCTCGGAGATTTCGAAGACGGCAGGCTTGGAGTTCACGATCCCCATCTTCGATTCCGGACAGGCGCGCCTGCGCAAGGGCGAGCTTGCCTACATGCGGGCCGCAAACCAGCTTGCCGAGCTGGCGGTCAACGTCCGCTCGGAAGCGCGCTCCGCCTACGTGGCCTACAGGTCGAACTACGACATCGCGCGCCACTACCGAAACAGCGTCCTGCCGCTGCGCAAGGCGATCGAGGAGCAGTCGCTGCTCACCTACAACGGCATGATCACCAGCACGTTCGAACTGATCTCCGATGCTCGGGAGAAGATCGACTCCACCATCCTCGCCGTCAACGCGAAGCGCGACTTCTGGCTTGCCCAAGCGAACCTAGCGCCCGTCGTCTACGGCGGCAGCACTGGTTCGGCTGCGGCGCAAGACGAGGTCGCGTCGTCCGAAGAAGCGCCGGCAGGCGGACATTGAGAAAGGACATGAGCATGTTCAGCAGAAGACAACTTCTCGGAGCGGGCGCGGCAGGCGCCGCGCTCGTTTCCTCCAAATCATGGTCCCAGACCTCTAACATGGGGCTGCCCGAGGCCGCCGTCATGGAGTCGTCCGCGACCCAGACGCCCGTGCGCCCCTCCGTCGGCCCCGACTACAACCCCGTCGTCACGCTCAACGGCTGGACTGCCCCCTTCCGGATGAACAACGGCGTCAAGGAGTTCCATCTCGTTGCCGAACCGGTCGAACGGGAGATGGCGGAAGGCATGACCGCCTATCTCTGGGGCTACAACGGCCAATCTCCCGGCCCGACGATCGAGGCGGTCGAGGGCGACCGTGTTCGGATCTTCGTCACCAACAGGCTGCCGGAGCACACCACCATCCACTGGCACGGCATGATCCTGCCGTCCGGCATGGATGGCGTCGGCGGACTGTCGCAGCCGCACATCCCGGTCGGCAAGACCTTCGTCTACGAGTTCGACCTCGTGAAGTCGGGCACCTTCATGTACCACCCCCACTCGGACGAAATGGTCCAGATGGCGATGGGCATGATGGGTTTCTTCGTGGTCCACCCGAAGGATCCGAAGTTCATGCCGGTCGACCGGGACTTTGTCTTCCTCCTCAGCGGCTATGACATTGATCCCGGTACCTACGTTCCACGGGTGATGGAGATGACCGACTTCAATCTGTGGACATGGAACAGCCGCATCTTTCCGGGGATCGACCCTTTGGTGGTCTCGAAGGACGACAAGGTCCGGGTCCGCGTCGGCAACCTGACGATGACCAACCACCCGATCCACATGCACGGCTACGACTTCGAAGTCACCTGTACGGACGGCGGCTGGGTGCGGCCGGAGGCACGGTGGCCGGAGGTCAGCATCGACATCCCGGTAGGCGCGATGCGGGCCTACGAGTTCGACGCGAAGTATGTCGGGGACTGGGCGATCCACTGCCACAAGTCGCACCACACGATGAACGCCATGGGCCATGACATCCCGACGTTCATCGGCGTCGACAAGACGGAGGTCGCAAAGAAGATCCGACAGTTCCAGCCGGAGTACATGCCCATGGGAACCGCCGGCATGGCGGACATGGGCGAAATGTCGATGGAAATCCCGGAGAACACGGTTCCCATGATGACCGGCTGGGGGCCGCATGGCCCGATCGAGATGGGCGGCATGTTCTCGGTGGTGAAGGTCCGCGAGGGCATCTCGGCGGCCGATTACAGCGACCCCGGCTGGTACGAAAACCCGCCCGGCACGCAGGCCTGGGAATGGACGGGCTCTCTGCCCGAGCCGGCCAAGGCCAATGACGCAAAGACACAGGTCCCTTCCAACCATTCCAACCACGGTTGACCGCAGGTCTCCGAACGAAAGAGGAATAAGCATGAGAAACGCAATCACAGGCCTCCTTCTGGCAACTCTGGCGACGCCCGCCCTGGCCGCCGGTAGCCATGCCGGGGGACACGGCGAGATGGCCGTCGGCGAACCTGGTCAGAAGTCGAAAGTCACCCAGACGGTCCGGGTCAGCATGAAGGAGACTGACGACGGCCGCATGATCTTCATGCCGGCTAGCTTCAAGGTCCGCAAAGACCAGACGATCCGGTTTGCTGTGAAGAACGACGGCGAAATCGATCATGAGTTCGTGCTCGACCAGGAAGACAAGGTCATGGAGCACAAGGCTCTGATGGAGAAGTTCCCTGAGATGGAACACGACGATCCGAACGCGATCCGGCTGGCACCGGGGGAGTCTGGGGAGATCGTCTGGAAGTTCACGAACGACGGCGTCTTCAAGGTGGCCTGCCTGGTTCCTGGCCACTTCGACGCTGGAATGCATGGCGACGTCACCGTCGCAAAGAAATAAGCAACGAGGAAGGAAGAACCCATGAAAGCTCTGTTCAAGTTTGCTGCCGTCGCAGCTCTCGTCATCTCCTCCGCCGCCGGCGTTTCGGCGCAGGAATTCACCAAAGGCACCGTCAAGAAGGTCGACGAGAAGGCAAAGAAGGTCACGCTTATCCACGAGGAACTGAAGAGCCTCGACATGCCTGCGATGACCATGGTGTTCAGCGTCGCCGACGCAGCCATGCTTGCGAAAATGAAGCAGGGCGCGGCCGTCGAATTCGTTGCCGACCGCGTCAACGGCAAGCTCACCGTGACACAGGTGAAGTGACCTAAGCGCCGTCTCCGGCGTAGAATCCGGAGACGGCAGTCATCAGAGGAGAAGCAGGAATGAAAAGAAGACAATTCGTGTGCATGGCCATCTCCGCAACGCTTCTGCCAGGAATGGCTGTCGCGCAGAACCCCGCCATGATCGTGCACAAGGACCCGTACTGCGGATGCTGCGGGGCGTGGGCGAAGGCGTTCGAAACTGCCGGTTTTCCGGTGAAGACCCGCAACGAAGACGACATGGACGCCGTCAAGGATCGCCTTCGCGTGCCCTCCGACGTCTGGGGCTGCCACACGGCGGTGGTCGACGGCTATTATCTCGAAGGGCATGTGCCTCTCGAGGCCGCCGAGAAGCTTCTGAGGGAGCGGCCGCCCGTTGCGGGGCTGGCGGTAGCGGGGATGCCGAAGGGATCGCTCGGAATGGGCTCCGATCCCGCCGCCTCCTACGACGTGATGGCCATCCCGAAGGATGGTACGAAGCCTTACGTCTACATGGAGGTGCGGCCGTCCTGATGAATTGGAGAGCCGCCTTGATCAGACGCCAAACGAATGCAGGATCGGGCACGGCCCGGTCTTCCCGGAAGCGCATTCGCCGACGAGTTTCTCGAGGGACCGGCGCGCTTCCTCGAGCTCCGCGATCCGCACAGTCAGAGCCTCGAGCCTTGCTCGCGCAAGCCTACGTGCGCTCTCCCTGTCCTCCCCGGAGTCGAGATCAAGGAGCTGCTTGATTTCCTCCAGGGTGAACCCCGCCGACTGCGCCTGTCGGATGAACTTCAGGCGACGCAGGTTTTCCCCGTCGTAGCGCCGGACGCCCTCGTGCCCCCTGGGCGTGGGGAGAAGCCCCCGGCGCTGGTAAAAGCGGATCGTCTCGACGCCCACGTTTCCGGCCTTGGCAAATTTTCCAATCGTCATATCCATGGTATTGACTCCGTACTACGGTACGGAACATATGGTCTTACCAACGGTTTCACAAGACAAAGGAGACGTGAAATGTTGGATCGAGTTCAGCAGGCAGGAAACGTGAAGAAGGCCGTCCTCTATCGGATGGTGATGCCCGGCCACACCTGCCCGTACGGGCTGAAGGCGAAGCACCTCCTCGAGAGTGACGGGTACGAGGTGGAAGACGTGCACCTGACCACGCGTGAGGAGACGGACGACTTCAAGCAGCAGCACGGAGTCGCCACGACGCCTCAGGTGTTCATCGGCGGAAACCGCGTTGGCGGACATGACGATCTCCGCCGCTTTCTGGGGAAGAAGGTCGCCGACCCGAAGGCGACGACCTACCGCCCGGTGGTGGTGTTGTTTTCGCTGACGGCCCTGATGGCGATGGCCGCGAGCTACGCGATCAGCGGCGACGCCTTCACGCTTCGAGCAGCCGAGTGGTTCATCGCGTTCTCGATGGTGGTGCTCGCGATGCTAAAGCTCCAGAACGTCGAGAGCTTCGCGACCATGTTCCTGAACTACGACCTACTCGCCAAGCGATGGGTGCCATACAGCTACGTCTACCCGTACGCTGAAGGATTCGCGGGCGTGCTTATGGTCGCAGGCGCACTGACCTGGCTGTCGGTTCCGGTGGCATTGTTCATCGGCACCATCGGCGCCGCCTCAGTCTTCAAAGCGGTCTACATCGACAGGCGCGAGCTTAAGTGCGCATGCGTCGGCGGCGCCAGCAACGTTCCCCTCGGGTTCATCTCGCTGACGGAAAACCTGATGATGATCGCGATGGCGGTCTGGATGCTGGCGGGCGAGATGGGGTTCATCGGCGGGCATGCGATGTGAGCCGTTTGAGGAAGCTGCACCCGTGCGGCTTCCTATCCAGCCTGGGCGATCCCGTTGACAGGGGCAGAGATTAGGCTTGTGACGCGCTGGGGCTCCCCGCTCTTGCAGTCAATAGCCGTTGGAAGCAACGAGGCCTTCCCCACGGCGAGGTGGGAGGGCGCAAAGCCAAAATCATCTCCACTGCCCGCTGGAATAAGGCACTCCTGGTCCGACAGTGTTTTTCCGGGGTGACCATCGCGAGGATACGTCGGCTTGTCGCGCCCGGTCGCTTCCGACACGACCGATGAATGAACGCTATGACCGCTTGTGGTGCGCAGGAGACGAGACCCCGTGACCGATAGGGTGTCCGCTTTCAGGGAAGGCGGACGGTACCCTTAATGACTGGAGTGGGGGCGCTAAGTTGCCGATGAACTGTTCAAATTGCAGGAAGATTCTCCCGAAGGAAGATGTCCATCTTGATGGTGTGGATCGAGCCGTTGGAAGAGGGGCGGCACGCTTCTATGGCCGTCGCGACCAAGGAGTCCGGATCTGAATTGATAACGGCGTCCATCGTTCCGTTGAGCAGCAGACGCCGTGTGTCCGGACTCAGTCCGTGGCCGATGAAGATCGTGTCGCTGCGTCCCCGCTCCCTTAGCGCTCGTGCTATCCCATCCGAGGAGCCACCCGCGTTGTAGATGCCGACAAGACCAGGATGCTGGTCAAGGATAGATAGCGCGTGGCGATAGTTCTCGTCCCGGTCATCATGACCTTCGCGCACGCCGACCGGCTGCAAGCTCGGAAACATCTCCTCCATCAGGCTCTGGAAGCCCATTTCCCGCTCCGTGTGGGCGCGATAGATGCGGCTGCCGGCGATGACTGCGACGCTTCCCGATCGCCCTGCGCAGAAGCGTCCGAGCAAATAGGCCGCAGTTCGTCCTGCAGACTGATTGTCCAGCCCGACATAGGCGCTCCGTACCGCGGGCGCAAAGTCGGAAACAATGGACACCACACGCTTTCCGCGATGCACGAGCTCGGCCGTGACCTCGCGAACGGCGGGATGATCAAGCGCCATGCACGCGATCGCATCAGCCCATTTCGAATGATGCCGAAGAGCGGTCGCCAAGGCATCCGGATTGAAGCTGTCGATGAAGAAGCAGCGGATGTTTCCCGCGTCGCGCGACGTCTGGTCGGCCAGCCGACGGACGCGCTCACCCAAGAGCCCCAGATAGGGGTTCGTACCATTGGGGAGCAGGAAGATGATGTTGGGCGGCCGCGGCTTGGCGAGGTTCTGATAATCCTGCTCGCTGAGGTAGCCCGTTTCAAGGGCAGCCGCCAGAACCAGGCCGACCGTGCGCTCGCGGACACCCTTGCGCTGATTGAGCACCCGATCGACGGTCGCCAGCGAGACGCCGGCGCGCGCCGCAACATCCTCCATCAGCGGCTGGGCCGGCGTCAAGATCTCGCTGGCGTTCTCTGATGACACATCAAAACCCATCATTTTTTACCGTTTGACCTGAAGGATGCTTGTTCGTAGCGTCCTGTCAAGAGCGGATCCAGGAGGTGGGTTCGCTGGAAGCTTCGTCGATACTCTGGGGAGGATATGAGATGAGCATACCAACACGCAACGGCAGGATCGTGATGACTCGACGCAAGGCGCTGGGCCTTGGCGCGGGCGTCATGGGAACTGCTCTGATGGCGCCCTATCTCGCACGGGCGCAGTCGATGACGCTTCAATATGGGCACAACAACGAGCCTGCAAGCGTGGCCGGGGCGCAAGCGGACTGGCTCGCCGAGGCGGTCGGCAAGTATTCAGGCGGCGACATCAAGGTGGATGTCTATCCGGCGTCCCAGCTCGGCAAGCTGCAAGAGCTGGCCGAAGCAGTGTCGCTTGGCAATATCGCCTTCTCCCACAATACGGCTGGCGGCATCGGTTCGCTTTACGAGCCCTTTGCAGCGCTCGACACGCCTTACCTCTATCGCGACATCGACCACCTGATGAAGGTCATGGACGTCCGCTCTCCTGTCATGGAAGAACTCAACAAGGGGCTGATCGATGCGGCCAATGTTCGAGTCATCTACGCGCACTACTTTGGCCGGCGTAACCTCACCTGCAACAAGGCGATCAAAACACCGGGCGATCTTGCCGGCGTCAAGATCCGGGCCGTGCCGTTCCCGGTCTATACCACCGCAGTTGAGGGAATGGGCGCAGTTCCGGTTCCGATCGACTGGTCGGAGGTGCCGACCGCGCTGGCGACCGGTGTCGCAGACGGTCAGGAAAATCCCGTCAACGTGGTGCTCACCGTCAAGCTCTACGACGTTCAGTCCCATCTCATGCTGACGGGGCACATGTCCAATGCCGAAGTCGTCGTCATGAACGAGGATGTTTGGCAGGGCCTTTCAGAGAGCCAGAAGGACGCTGTTTCCAAGGCTTCCCTGGAGATCCGTGCGCGTGCAACCAATGCCATCGCGGACAACGAGGCGAAGGATACGGAAGCGCTGAAGCAGGCTGGAATGACCGTCATCGGTCCAGAGGAGGGGCTCGACATCGAGGCGTTCCGTCAGTCGGTGCAGAAGCTGGTGGATGAGAGGTTCGGCGAAAAATACGGCTCGCTCTACGAGAAAATCCGGGCTGTGAGCTGATCTGACGACGGAACGGGAAACACGCATGGACCAGGCGCATCCATCTTCGGGTTCGGCCTCTCGTTTGTTGTCGAGGCTATGTCGGGCCTGCATGGCGATCGCCATCGGCTTTCTCGCCCTGGTAGCGATCCTCGTGGTCGTCCAGGTGATTGCGCGAAACGGCTTCGACGTCGGGCTGCCCTGGGCTGACGAGCTTGCCCGCTTCGGCGGCGTTGCGCTGGTCTTCCTGTCGATACCGCTGCTGGCCCTTCGGGGCCAGCACGTCGCAGTCGACCTGGTACCGCAACTGATCGGAGGGCGCACGCAGGCGGCGCTGGCGATCATCGCCGAGATTGGCATCCTTCTGTTTTGCGCGATCTCGCTCTACGGCATGCACAGCTATCTGTCCCGCGCCGGGAAATTTTCCACCCCGGCCATGGGCATGTCCAACTGGCTCTTCTACGCCCCCGCCACGATTGGCTTGGCCCTGTTTGCCTGCGTTGCCGTGCTGCGGCTGGCGCATCTTATCAGGACCTTCGGTCCGACCTCGCGATTTGACGGTCAATCATGAGCCTGCTTCTTGTCATTCTCTTCCTGCTGGCACTGCTGATCGGTATGCCGGTGGCGGTCTCGCTCGGCCTGTCGTCGGCAATTGTCATTGTTTTCTACGGGCTACCGGTGAATGTTCTGGCACAGCGCGCCGTCAATGCGCTTGACTCATCACCGCTGCTCGCCGTCCCACTGTTCATCCTGGCGGCCAATCTGTTGACGGCGACAGGCGTGACAAATCATCTGTTCGACTTCGTTCGGCTTCTGGTCGGCCGGGTTCGTGGTGCCATCGCTCAGGTGAGCATCCTCGTCAGCCTCGTCTTTTCTGGCATTTCAGGTGCGGCACTTGCCGACATTGGTGCGCTCGGCAAGATTCAAATCGACCAGATGAAGAAGCAGGGCTACCGCGAAGATTTTGCTGCCGGCGTGACGATTGCAGCGGCAACGATCGGCCCGATCTTTCCACCCTCGATCCCGATCATCATCTATGCGAGCGTCGCCAATGTGTCCGCGGTCAAGCTGCTGCTCGCCGGCATCATTCCCGCGATCCTGATCACTCTTCTTTTGATGGTGCAGGTTGCCATCACCGCACGCATCAAGAAGCTTCCTCGCGACGACGTGAGACCGAGCCTATCGGCCATCCTGCGGAAGTTCATGGTTTCGGCGCCAGCGCTATTTGCGCCAATCCTGCTCATCGGCGGCCTGATGAGCGGCTATTTCGGTCCAACCGAAGTTGCAGGCGTAACGGTTGCCTATGCGCTCTTCATCGGTTTCTTTATCTATCGGACGCTGAGCTTCCGCGGCGTAATGAACAGCCTTCGCGAAACCGTGGAAGCCACCGGCAGTGTCCTCTTCATTGTCTCGACGGCTGCACTCTTCGCCTGGGTCCTGACAATGGACCGCGTGCCGATGATCGTGAGCTCCTTCCTGCTGAGCCTGACCGACGATCCGCTGCTGCTGCTGCTGCTCGTCAACATTCTGCTTTTGCTGGTCGGCATGATCCTGGAATCGATTGCGGCCATCCTCATCATTGCGCCGATCACCGCGCCGGCCCTGACGGCGGCGGGCGTCGATCCACTGCAACTTGGCATCGTCTTCGTCCTGAACCTGATGATCGGCCTGCTGACGCCGCCGGTCGGGATGAGCCTCTACATGGTATCGATCGTCGCAAAGATGCCCATCCACGTGGTCATCCGCGGAACCATCCCTTTCCTGGTTTCGCTGATGCTTTCCCTTCTCGCCGTGACGCTGATCCCGGCGATCTCGACATGGCTCCCCAATTACATGGTTCAGTGAGGCAACAGAATGAGCAGATTCCTTGGAGAAATCCGGCAGCTTGGCTACGTGGTCGACGACATTGAAGCGGCGATGGCCTACTGGCACGGCACGATCGGCGTCGGTCCTTGGTACTACAATCCGAAGGTGCCAATCGAGGACTATACCTACGAGGGCAAGCGTTACGAGGTCCACAATTCGGTGGCGCTGGCCAATGCCGGCTTCATCCAGGTCGAACTGATACAGACCCGCAACGACGCGCCCTCCATGTACCGAGACTTCATGCAGAAAGGCCATCGCGGACTTCAGCATGTGGCCTACTGGACCCAGCAGTTCGACGGCGATCTCGCCCGCATGGAAGGCGAGGGCTTTCAGGTCAAGATGAGCGGGACGGTCGGTGTCAACGGCCGCTTCGTTTACTTCGACAAGGAGGATCATCCCGGCACTGTGATCGAACTATCGGAGGTTCTTGGACCCAAGGGGCGCATGTTCGATCTTATCCGCGAGGCATCCAAGAAATGGGATGGAAGCGATCCCGTGCGCCCGTTCCCGGACCTGAGCAAGATCTGAGCCTGCCATGACCGAGAAAGTTTATGTAAGGGCGCAATACCTGGTCGAGACGCCGCTCGATCTGGAGAAAGTCGCCGGCATGATGGCGGGTGAGCAGAGCTCCGGTACCTTCGTTCGGGTTGCGAACGAAACCGACGAACTGCGCGAACGCGCAGCCGCCGTCGTTGTGGCCGTCGAGGAGCAGGAGCCCGTCACGGAGCCCACCTTGCAGAGCGACTACCTCCTTCGCAAGAAGGTGACGGGCCCATACCGCAGAGCAAGTGTCACCATCGACTACCCTGTTGGCAATATCGGCCACAACCTGCCGACACTGGCCGCGACCGTGGCGGGAAACCTCTACGATCTCGGCGAAGTAACGGCGCTGAAGCTCGTTTCCGTCCAGGTGCCGCAATCCTATCGCGCGCTTTTCCCGACGCCCCGGCTCGGCGTTGAGGGAACGCGCCTGGCGTTGAACGTTCGGGATCGGCCGTTGTTCGGGACGATCATCAAGCCCAATGTCGGCATGTCGTCCGTGCAGATTGCCTCGCTGGTCGGGGAGCTCTGCGAAGCCGGGGTCGACTTTATCAAGGACGACGAAGTCTGCGCCAACCCTGTTCACGCACCCATCGCAGAGCGCGTTCCGGCGGTGATGGCTCAGATCCGCGCCCACCGCGACCGGACGGGCCGCGATGTCATGGTGGCGTTCAACATCACCGACGAGTTGGACGCCATGCGGCGTCACGCGGAGCTGGTCGAACGTAAGGGCGGCACCTGCGTGATGGCCAGCCTCAACTGGTGCGGGCTTTCGGCAATGGAGACGTTGCGCGATTCGACACCGCTGGCAATCCATGGCCACCGGAACGGCTACGGTGCATTCGGACGTCACCCCGCCCTCGGGTTTGGCTTCGACGCCTATCAGGCGCTCTACAGGCTCACCGGCATCGACCATATGCATGTACACGGCATCGGCGGCAAATTCGCGGATGCTGCCGCCGATGTTGACGAGGCGGCGCGACGCTGCCTTCAGCCACTGGCGCACGACGGTCGGAAAGATGATGTCGTCATGCCAGTCTTTTCATCCGGTCAATGGGCGGGCACTTTGGAGCGCGCGCGAGAGGCGGCTGGCTCCACCGATTTCATGTTCTTGGCAGGCGGCGGCATTCTGGCTCATCCGCTCGGACCGGCGGCCGGGGTCAAAAGCTTGCGCTCGGCCTACGACGCCCTCTGCGCGGGAAGCGATCTCACGACATTCTCTGCCGGTCGACCGGAGCTCGAGGCCGCCATCGCCATGTTCGGAGACATTCGATGACATCCCTGGACGCGCCGGAATGCGTCTACATCGGAGACGACTTCACCGGAGCATCCGACACACTGGCGACCTTCTCCAAAGGGGGCGCGCGGACAAAGCTTTTCCTGCAGCCTCCGACGGCCACGGAAATGGCTGATCTGGGGGCTGTCGGCATTGCTACTGGCCTGCGTTCGATGGCACCGCGCAGAATGCAGGAGGAACTCGAACGGATAATGGCGCCTCTGGCTGCCAGCAGAGCCCGCTTCTTCCACTACAAGGTCTGCTCCACCTTTGACAGCAGCCCCAAGATCGGCAGCATAGGCGCTGCCGTTGCGGCAATTTCAGCGCATATCCACCCTGCGCTCGTTCTGATCATCGGCGGACAGCCGAGCCTCGGCCGCTATTGCTGCTTCGGACATCTCTTCGCCGGTGCGAGCGATCGAAGTGTCCACAGGATCGACCGCCATCCAGTCATGTCTCGTCATCCCGTTACGCCCATGCGCGAATCGGATCTTCGTCTCCATCTGACAGAACAAGGGCTGGCCGATATTGCTCTGGTAGCGGCGACGGAGATCGACCAAGGAGCGCCGGCGATCATCGAACGCCTGTCGGCTGCAGCCGTATCTGGAGCGCCTTGCTTCCTCTTCGATGCGGTCTGTCAGGACCACATCTCCATGTTGGCCGAGGTTCTGCGCGGCCTGTCCGTCGAGCGCCCGGTCCTTCTCGTTGGCGCAAGCAGCGTTGCAGAGGCTCTGACGGCAAACGATGGCAGTTCGGCCGCCACGATGCAGGTGGATAAACCAGATGCCGGCTCCGGCCTGCCAACGTTCATCTTCGCCGGTAGCCGATCGTCGGTGACCCAGTCGCAGGTCGAGGCTGCCCGGCTGTTCAAAAAGCTCCCCCTCACCCCTCAAGTCATGTCCGACCCAAAACTCTTGCAGTCCGCCGTAGAGGAGGCCCGTCGTCATCTCTCAACTGGAGCTAATCTCCTGGCGCATCTGCTGCCGGAGGAGGACTATGGACTGTCGAACGATGATCTTACCGAAAGGTCGGCGCGGTTTGTGGCGGCAGTCGCTTCGGAAATCCATCTGTCCGGCTTGGGAATAGCGGGAGGAGACACGTCGAGCGCGGCGGTCGTGTGCCTTGGTGTCCGCAGTCTATCCTATCTGGGAGATGCAGATCGCGGAGTGGCGATATGCAGCGCAGAAACCGCTGACGGGCCGCTCATGCTCATGTTGAAGGGGGGACAGATGGGTAACACCGACCTGTTTGACCGGTTTGCCGGTGCACGGCTATAAAGCTGTAAGCGCGCACTTGGCCATAACAAATCCTCCGGACGTAAACGATCCCATACCGGCGCCACCGACAGCCGTGATTGGATGGACACGCACCTGCACCAGTAGCGTTGGAAATGAAGCGATCCTCCAGCGGCAGATGGCCGGTGGTTTTCAGCGCAGATGCAACGTTACGCCTGGCAAGAGGATGTCTGCTTTCCGGCAGACGCGGTAGTGTCATCTATGACCGACATGGGGGCGCTAAACAGTCGTTTCAGAAATGAGGCACGAGCGTCGTTTTGGGGTCGATCCCAGCCATACATGGTTCGTTGAAAACACTCCGACCGAAGTCGGCCGGGTGCTTACGTCGCTGCGAAAGCGGCCAATGAAAATAACAATTAGAGAGCGGTCATTTTCGACTCGTCCGCGACGCGACTGATGGTGGCCCGATGCACGCCGAATATGCGGGCAATCTCGGCCGCCGGCCGCCCGTCACTCAGCATGCCGACGATTTCCGCGCGTTGCTCGATTGTCAGTTTCGGCCGGCGGCCGCCCTTTCGGCCGCGCGCCCGCGCCGCCCGCAAACCCGCCATGGTACGCTCGCGCACAATGGCGCGCTCGAATTCGGCGAAGGAACCGAGCATCTGCATCATCATGCGGCCGGCCGGCGTGGTCGTGTCGATCGCCTCAGTCAGGGATCGAAACCCGGCGCCTGCGGACTCTATTTTTTCCAGGATGAGCAGCATGTCCTTGAGCGACCGCGTCAGCCGGTCGAGCTTCCACACGACAACGACATCATTCGGGTCGAGCTCAGCAAGAAGGCGATGCAATTCAGGCCGGTCCCAACGTCCACCCGAGGCCCGTTCTTCAAAAACCCGCTTGCAACCGGCGGCTTTGAGAGCACGCAATAGCGCGCCCGTCTCCTGATCGTCTGCTTTGGAAACGCGAGCGTAGCCGATGAGCATTGTCGGATGTCGCTTTAACCTGTTGCCATTGCTTTTCTTTATGCAACAGGTTTGTGCACGGAACAAGTGCTTGTTTCTGCTACTGCCTGCAATCCGCTGCACAAACGTTCGTTTGCGCAACGGACCGGACCCGCGGACGGCGAAGCGGTGATCGACGAACCATTTGTGGCCACCCGCCGCGTCTTCCGCATCCGTTCTTCTGATCGCTGTCCTGCCGCTGTTTCTTCGCCTCTTCGGCCGAAACTGAATTCAAAAAGCAGCAAACCAGTTTCTGTGCTGGTTTCTGAAGGCCCGCGCTGGGCGGGGAGGTTCTCCCGGACAATCAGCCATTCGCGCCAGGGGTAGCATTCCGCGCTCGCGTTGGCAGGAGGTTTGTTGGGACGAACGCGCCGGAGTTACCTGAGGGCAGAGAAGGACCCGAGCGTGCCCTCAAAAAGGCATCACACCTTCTGGAGCCGTCCCTCGCGCAAGAGTGACCAACTCCGCCCGGGCTTTTTGTCGTCTCACGTGGGTGCTTCAGTTTGCCTCGGTCTGCGGATCGCGCGCACCCTGGCGCTGGTTCCGCCTCCGCAGAAAAAGCGATCGCCGCCGTCGGATTCGAGGCCCGAAACCCCGGTGCCCTTCGGCATGTCCAGCCGCTCCAGCACCTCACCGCTCGAAAGATCGATGCGGCGGACGTCGCTTTCGTCGTTCTCCCACGTACCATGCCAGAGCTCGCCGTCGACCCAGGTGACGCCAGTGACGAAGCGATCGGATTCGATCGTGCGCAGCACCGTTCCCGTCTCGGGATCCACTTGATGGATCTTGCGTCCGCGATGTTGCCCGACCCAAAGCGAACCTTCCGCCCAGGCAAGGCCGGAATCGCCCCCATCACCCGGCGCCGGGATCGTAGCGAGCACTTCGCCGGTCATTGGATCGATCTTCCGGATCACCGCCTCAGCGATCTGAAACAAGTGCTCGCCGTCGAACGCCGTGCCCGCATCGGCAGCAACATTGAGCGGGCTCAGCATCTCCCCGGTGTCCGGGTCGAAAGCGTCCAGCCTGGTACCTGTCGCCATCCAAACTTGGCGGCCATCAAAGCTGACCCCATGGACGGAATCCACCCCAGGAAATGGACCATATTCACGGATGATTTCGGCGGCTGCGTATCTCATGCCTTCATTTTAACCCACAACGCCATTGGCGGGGAGTAACAAACTCGTCGGGAAACCCGGAACGGTCGCTGCGATCCAACGACGTGCGCGTCCCTGGCCGAAACATTCCGCCTTGCCGTTATCCGCAAGGGCGTCGAGCGCCCGCTGCACCGTGCGCGGGCTGACGTCGAGCGCCAGTGCCAGCGCGGAACTGGACCAGGCCGCGCCATCGGCAAGTAGCGCCAGCACTTCGCCATGCTCGTTCTCCACGGGCGGGGCAAGCACTGTGACCGCGCTGGCTTTATTGGGTTCCAATACGAAGCCCCGTTCCGTGGCGTGTATCTCCGCCAAGGGGCTGATCGCTTCGCGCAAGCGCCCAATCTCTACCCGCAGTCGCGCGCGATGCGATTCATCTGCTTCCCGTGCGCGAAAGGCGCGGACGAGAAGCTCTTCCCGGGAAGCGTCGCCTCGCCAGCTCTCACCGAGCGTTCGGGCAAGTTTGAACAGGACCGGGCGACTGGCCAGAGAAACGACGGCTGTCTTGGTTCGCACTACATTCCGGTACGCATCGATTATGAGCGCATCCGAGGCCATCAGAGACTCGACCTCCTCAAGCCGAAGGTACCGTTCTGAATCGCACCCAACTATTCGCGCGGCGGGCGCTTCGAATGCCTGTACGGCTCGATCGACCTCGACCTTCAACGCAGCGTTTCCGACGCTGGCGGCGACATTCTTAGCGCGGCCGAGCGCATCACGCGCCGGTTTCGCGCGTATGCGGCGTATCGCAATGCCCGCGGCCACCAACTCGTAGCCCGCCTGCGATGTCACCGGCAGTGCGTCCGCATCAAACTCATCGAGGATCCGCTCCGCCTCGTCGAGGCGACCAATCAACAGCAAGCGCCTTGCTTCGAGGTAGCCGGCATGCGCCGCGTTCGCGACGTCTCCAAACGCCTCCAGCGCAGACCGGGCGGCGCCGAGCCCCTCCATGGGCCGGCCGAGGTCGCGCGAGACCAGCGCAATCTCGGCCTCGGCGACGTTGCATCGCGCACGAGCCATGGGCTCCTTGGTGCCGAAAGCGCGCGCCGCGTTTCTCAGCAGCTCTTTTGCGCGCACAAGATCGCCGAGTTGCGCCATGGCGATGCCACGCAAGGCAAGCGCCGGGGCGTCATCGCGCAATGCGATGCGCTTGAGCGCCGCAAGCGGATCGCCCGCCGCGAGCGCCCGCGCCGCGGCGGTAATCAGAGAGTCCATTTAAATCCCGTCACACTTGTTACTCACGATCTCCTGCCGTTCGGCCGTACATCTTCGCCAGTTCAGCGCCAAAAAGTGTCGGCGAAGCCCAAATGGAAGTTCGAAGATGACGACGTCCATACTAGCAAGAAAACGCTCTTTCGATACTCAGCAGTCACGCGATGCCGCGAGCTGGCTTGGCCTTGCAGCTTCGCCAACGTTCGCGCTGATGGCCGGTATATCGGCGAATGACATGCAGGCCATGACGTGCGCGTCAGCACCCGGCATTCTTCCAATCGGCGGCATGGCCTGGATGTACCTGCTGATGAGCGTTTTCCACCTGCCGCCCTGGCTGAAGCTTGCTTCCGCGCATTCGCCGCGCCGCAACACCACGATCACCCAAACCGAAGGAGACTGATATGCAACACGCTGTTGTTTCACGCGAAGACTGGCTCACGGCGCGCAAAGCGCTTCTGGACAAGGAACTCGAAATGACCCATGCGCTCGACGCCTTACGCGCCGAACGCCGGCAGATGCCTTGGGTCAAGATTGAAAAAAGCTATGTCTTCGAGGGCTCAGACGGTAAATGCACCTTGCTCGACCTGTTCGGCGACCGCAGCCAACTCGCCGTCTATCATTTCATGCTTACGCCGGGCTCGGACCATATTTGCCCAGGCTGCTCCTACACGATGGATCACGTCGATGCGGCACGGCAGCATTTCGAGCAGGTCGACCTTGCCTTCGCTGCGATATCGCGCGCGCCGATCGCGCGAATCGAACAGGTGAAGTCCCGGATGGGCTGGACCTTTCCCTGGGTCTCGTCCGGAGACGGCGACTTCAACTATGACTTCGGCGTGTCGTTTACCGAGGCCGATCGTACCGCCGGTCGCGCGCTCTACAATTACGACAAGACCAGGATCCAGAAGTCCCCTGACATGTTCGGCGTCAGCGTCTTCACCAAGGACGAGGATGGCGGCATCTTCCACACCTACTCGACCTATCACCGCGGCACCGAACTGCTGATGGGCGCTTTCAACTGGCTCGATCTGGCGCCCAGAGGCCGCAGCGAGACCGGCGGCACAATGAGCTGGGTTCGTCTGCATGACGAATACCCGAAAGCAGAATAGTTGCGCCCGCAGGCAGCTGCCGGCAATCGAATCAGGAGGATAAAATGTCCGAAACCGCTTCCAACGGCAGCGTCTGGCCGATATCGACCTGGCTGTCCGTCGGTTCCCTTACCTGCGGGAGCTTTGCTCTGGTCAGCAGCGAACTTCTGCCGATGGCAGTACTCACGCCAATGGCCACTGATCTTGGAATTACGGAGGGCGCCGCCGGTCAGGCGGTGACCCTTACGGCAATCTTTGCCGGGATCGCAGCCCCCACCGTGGCACTCATCATCGGCCGCCTGGACCGCAAGCTGATCAACCTGATGCTCTGTGCCCTGGTGGTTGCCTCCAACGTCGCGGTTGCCCTCACATCAGATTACCTTGTGCTGCTTGCCGCCCGTACGCTCCTCGGCATCGCCATCGGTGGGTTCTTTGCCCTTGCTGGCGCAACCGTAGTCCCGCTCGTGACCATGGAGGACATGGGCAAGGGCATGTCGATCGTATTCATGGGTCTCTCCGCGGGACTGGTCGTCGCCCCAGCGACGAGTACTCTGATCGGGGAAGCATTCGGCTGGCGAGCGGCGTTTATGGCCGCGGCCGGGGCGGGGCTGCTCGCGTTGCTCTTGCAAGCCATCTGCCTGCCGAGCGTGCCGGCAACAAGTGCGACCAGTCTTTCGAGCCTGTTCCGCCTGCTTAAGCGGCGGCATGTACGGGTGGGATTGGTGGTCGGGCTGCTGTTCTTTGGGGGAGAAGTATGCGGCTTCACCTTCATGCGGCCCTATCTTGAAACAAACGGCGGGCTGGATGCGACTGCCATCGCTCCTGTTCTATTGGTGCTGGGTCTCGCCAGTCTGCTTGGAAGCGCAATCGCTGGCGTGTTCGCTGATCGCGTGCTTCGCGACGGCTTCGCCACCACCTTCTTGATGTTGGGGGTCGCCACGATAGGCCTGTTGACCCTCAGCGCCAGCTACGTCGCGTTGCTTGCCTTCGCCGCTGCCTGGGGCATCGCCATAGGCGCGGGTCCGGTGATGACCCAGACGTGGATGGGGCGTGCTGCGCCCGATCAGCTCGAGGGTGTGGGCGGACTTTTCCTGGCTGTCATTCAGTTCGGCATCACCCTGGGTGCCATCGCCGGCGGGATCGCTGTCGACAGCTTTGGGACAAGCGCGCCGCTCTATGTCACCGCCACTTGTGCCGTGCTTGCAGCCGTAACAATCGCCACGCAACGGGCCCCTGATGGAGCTTCCGCTCTGGCCTTGGATCCGGCCGAATGAATGGAGGTGTCGACACGCGACGTCGAGTGCCTTCTCATCAATCAACAGGAGTCGATCATGGTTCGCGATAAGGTAGATTTTCCAGCACCTGAAATCGTCGATCGAGCAACATTTCAGGCCGAAGTGGATGCGTTGCGCATTCGTGAAAAGGCGCATACCAGAGAGGGTGACGCAATCGCGGCCGCCCGCCGGCGGCTTCCGGTGGTGAGGGTCGATGGCGCCACTTCACTGATAGGCGAGAATGGGTCGGTAACATTGCTGGACGCCTTTGAGGGACGGCAAATGCTCATTGCCTATTACTACATGTGGTTCGATGGCCAGCCGGCGGCCGAGCAATGCGAGGGTTGCACCTTCTTCACGACGCAGGTGCGCGAGCTCTCTCATATTCATTCCCGCGACGTCACTTACGCGACCTTCTGCCAGGGATCGTATGAGCAGAGCGTCCGATACCGCGACTTCATGGGCTGGGAGATGCCCTGGTACTCGGCACAAGATTCACTCGAGACGCTATTGGTCGGCCGACGCATCGGATTGATGCACCTCGTTTGCTATCTGAGGAGCGGATCTGAGGTGTTCGAGACTTATTGGACGACCCGTCGCGGCGTCGAGGCGATGGACAATAGTTACCGTCTGCTCGACCTGACCGTGTATGGGCGGCAGGAGGACTTTGAAGACTCGCCCGACGGCTGGCCACAACACTGGGGCGAAACCAACCATCCATTTCGTCGCGACGGTCGGCACATCTCCCAATGGCCTCGGTTGGAGGCGGGACATTCCGACGATATGGTAGTAGACAACAGCCGACGTTGAACCTGCTTAGCGCGCACTATCCTGCACCGTGCGGCGCCTATTAGCCTCTGGCCACATGCGCTCTGCCGGCTTGGCAGCAGTGCGGTGCGGGATAGAAGGGGCAAATGGCGAGTTAACGTCCCACCAATCTCGCTCAACTCGCCCGTGGGTGGCGTATAACCGCGGCCTTGTATAGCAGGCGGCGTCTTGTCAGCACTGCGGCAGTCGTCAGTGAATCGAACCGGTGCTCTAGGCCGGTCTGAGCCAGGAGATATGCCGAGCATGCGCAGCAGATCACCACATTGCCTCCATCCTTTAGGAGAGGGCCGTTTCATACCAAAGGCGCCGGCCCCGTGCTGGCCCGTTCAACAAGCGTCACAGAGACCTTTTGACGACGCGCTTCTTCGTGCGGTTTGAGAATGGCCTCTACCGCGAGCCGACCAGCCTTTCTGAAGGGTACAACGCCTCAGAGTTCTGCGGGACTGGGGCGGGGCGGCGCGGCATAGGGAGAGGCAATTGGCCGGTTAACGTCCCATCAATCTCTTCAACTATCCCCTAAGTGGCGCGTAACCGCGGCCTTGTATTGCAGCGGCGTCTCGCCCAGCACCTTGCGGAAGTCGGTAGTAAAATGCTGCTGGCTCGAATAGCCCAGATCGTACGCGATACCGATCCAGTCCGGCGCATCGCTGCTGCGAATACCCTCAGCGGCCAGCAAGAGCCTGTGACGCTGCAAGAACCACTTGAGACCTATGCCGACACAGGTGCGGAACAGATGCTGCAGCCAGCGCTCGCTATAGCCAAACCTATGCGCGACAGCAGACACGGTGGACAGCGTATCGTCCTCCTCATCCGCCGCAATGATCGCATTGATCAAGGCGATGTTTTCGTCGGACTTGGGATTTTTTTGCACAAGCAGTTCCTCGAGAAGATCGATGGCCTTGTCGTCATCATGTGCGAGAATCTGCTCCACTTCGGCCTGATCCACGGCTTCAAAGAACCCCGACAGAGGCAGTTGTCGATCCTGCAGGTTTGTAATTTCGCCCGACCAGAACGAACGAAAGGCACCAGGCAGGAACCTGGCACCAATTATGCGACCACTTCCCTTCGCCTCGTAAATGCGCTTGCCGCGAAACGTTCCCTGGACACCAGACCAGCCGAGAGAGAGGAAAACGTCAACGTAGGGGCGATGCATGACCTCGCTTGAATGATAGGCATCCCCCGAAACGTCCCATCGGATGACTCAAAGATGGTCCAGGAAAGGGCGCAGGGGGTCGCAAGGCAATCGCGTGCGGAAGCTCACATGTCGATCGAAGCTCGTGGGGTCCAGGCGACCGCGCGGCTGATATTTCTCTGCGGGTTTTTGAAATACGCCAGGTTTCTTTGGCGGCATAGTTTCTCCATCAACACGAACACCTGGAGCAAACCAATGGCAAATGAGCATTTTCTACGCGGCATGGCCACCGGCAACTACTTTGCCGACGACCTGATAGCGGCACGTGATTAGTATACCCAGCTTTTCGGCATCCAAGCCTATTTTCAGATGCCGGACCGCGAAAAGCCCGCCTATATCGAATTCCGCGTAGGAGACGATGCCGATGAATTTGGGATCATCGACAGCCAATATGCCCCCGAGGGCATGAGACCGGGACCGGGCGGAGCCATACTCTACTGGCACGTCGACGATATCGAGAAAGCTCTGTCTCGCCTGAAGGCGCTGGGCGCCACCGAACATGATCCGCTCACCAAGCGGGGAGAGACCGGGTTTGTCACCGTATCAGTTCTCGACCCCTTCGGTAACATCCTGGGAATCATGTACAACCCGCACTTTGTGGAGTTGCATTGAGCGTACCCACATAGCCGGGCCGACAACCGGCTATGTGGTTAGATCTATCGCAGGTTGCATGAAACTGCCTGATCTGGAGAGGCGGCCCATGTCTTCTCGGGCAAGACCAATCAAAGCAGCCAACACTGGTCCGGGGGCGGAGGTACCGGTGTGGGCCATGCTGTCCACGCTGACTGGAGTGGCTGTGACGAGTCAGGCGTTTCGCACCATAGCCGCGGTCGTCTCCCCCGACCTCCAAAGGGATTTCGGCCTTTCAGCGGAGGATTTGGGTGTGTTCGCGGGCGCCTTTCATCTTTCCTTCGCTCTGGCACAGATCCCTGTTGGCCTAGCCCTCGATCTGTATGGTGTCAGGCGCACTGTTGCTGCCGCATTCTCATGCA
This sequence comes from Pseudorhizobium tarimense, assembly GCF_022968135.1. Taxonomy (GTDB): domain Bacteria; phylum Pseudomonadota; class Alphaproteobacteria; order Rhizobiales; family Rhizobiaceae; genus Neorhizobium; species Neorhizobium tarimense. Next base: position 196,955 of record NZ_JALJRA010000009.1, on the reverse strand, counting down.
CCTTGCTGGGAACAATATTGTCCGTGATAGCGCCCAGCCTCCCGCTTCTCGTATTCGGCCAACTGCTGATCGGGCTCGGTTGTGCCCCTGCCTTTGTCGGAACCCTGTTCTTCATCTCAAAACACTTCCTCGATAGCAGGTTCGCAAAAGTGTCGGGTCTGGTCCTGAGCGTTAGTGGGTTGGGGCTGTTAGCGACCGGAACACCGCTTGCCTGGGTGGTCGAAACGTGGACATGGCGCACAGGGTTCGCGATCATGGGAATATTCACATCCGGCATTTTGCTCGCGACGCTTGTGCTCGTGCGGGACGAGCGGTCTGATAAAAGGGCGGATCTACGTTCCGCCACTGCAGAGATCGGGACCATCTTGAAGAAGCGCCATACCATCGGAATTCTGGTTCTCGCTCTTGTCGGCTATTCGTCCTACATGGCCCTGCGCGGACTATGGGCCGTACCAGCGCTTATCGAGCGGTACGATTTTACCCTGACGCAAGCAGGCACCGTGCTCCTGGCGTCCTCGATCGCGGCAATGATCGCCCCCCCGGCCTTCGGACTTTTCAGCATCGATGCTCGGCGCCGTCGGCATCTCATCAGCGGTAGTGTCATGGCCTCTGCTCTTGCCTTCGCCATCTTGGCTTTATCGTCCAGTTGGTACATCGATGCTGCCTTGTGCGTGGCTCTCGGTTTTCTGACCGGTTTCACCGTGTTGCAGTTTGCGGACGTCAAAGCAGCTTATGCGCCCAGAGCCGTTGGGCGGGCTTTCGGGATTTTCAATACAGCAACATTCCTCGGAGTTGCCCTGATGCAATGGACGACCGGGCAGGTGGCTGCCGTGGCAGGTGCGCACGATATCGAACAATTCGCCGCCGTGTTCTCGTTCATCGCGGTCATATCCGTCACAGCAGCGATAGCGTTTCTGCTTCTGCCTTGGCCGAAACCAATGACATAAGGCCGCTGATTTTGGCACTCCGGAGGATAAGCTGGAGCAGCCGCTCCCCGGCAGTCGGTTAAGGTTACACTCAGCGCAATGACGAGGGAAATGCTTCTTCACCTTCCTCCATCGCGGAGGGAGGGGCGCTGCAAGCTGGCTACCATTGGGCACTCAAGTATAACGTCGTAGCATGCAGAAGCAGGCGCTCGATCTTCTGGAGCAGGTGAGGGTTACGAAGTAGAGGACGGATAGGCTCCGAGCTTCGCGACAAAAAACCTGGGCAGCCGATCGGTTAACCTTTCTCAGTCATCCGTAGATTCATCGTGGCAAGCTGATTTCTGCCTGTCGCGATCTATGGCTTCGTCGCGTCGCTGCTCGCACTTCGCCATCCAAAAGACCGCCACTCCAAGCACAAGGGCTCCGGCCGGGAAGATTGTCAGCAATGCCATTTGCTCGATAGGAGTCATTTTTCCTGATGATGAGCTGAAGGCTGCGGAATAGCCCGCGAGGACATTTCGAAAGGCATCAGCGCCTTTCCACGTGAACAGGCGACGGCTTATCTCCAACCGCGGGAGAGGTTGGCCGAGTGAGGAAACGACTTCATCTGAGAACGCGGTTCTCCGCCCTAAGCTCTTGGTGAGATCCAGATCTGGGAAATCTTGGAAGCGCCCCGCCTATTGGAAGCGCCCCGCCAAATTGAGCATCTCGGCGAGGTCGATCAGATCTTTCGCTTTGTAGTCCCAGCCAGCTTGGGGTCCTCGGCTCCCCGCCCTGGAAGGATCCGCAGCGTTGGATCGAACGATATATGCGGTCCTCAATCCGCAGCGGCGTGCCGCTTCCAGATCGTAGTCGTGCGACGCCACCAGCATAGCATTCTGTGGCTTGACCTCAAGGAGCTCGCAGGCTCGCAAATAAACCCGTGGCATCGGCTTGTAAGCTCGAAATATGTCAGCGCCCAAGATGGCATCCCAAGGCAATTTGTTATGTTTCGACACGTTCACCAGGAGCCTGGTGTGTCCGTCAGACAGCGGCGCGATGATGAAGCGCGACTTCAACCGGGAAAGACCCTCAGCCACATCCGGCCAAGCCTTCAGACGATGCCACGAAAGGTTGAGACCTTGAAGCTCATTGGGTGAGAATGGTTGAGAAGCCAACCCAAATTCCGCAAGGCTAGCGTCTAGATTTTCCCTGTTCACTTGGTCAAGGGAGGCGAACGAGCGCTTTCCGACACGGATGTCGTCTACCGAAGCATCGTAACGTCCCACCCACGCATCAGCAAACACCTCAGGCTCTATATGGTCAATATTGTAACGCTCAAAAAACTCAGCGACTGCAGTCGTTATGCTTCCACGCCAGTCGACCATCGACCCTAGTACATCAAAGAACAATACTTGAATGTTGCACACGTCATTCCCCTCCCTGTGAGATATGTTGGCCTGGATACCACGCAACACCGGCTCCCAAATGGATTGATGCACGGATTGATTGCAAGTAGGCTTTCTCAGAAAAGCAGAGCTTATTAAGTACCCGCTGCTAATGTTGTAAAACTTCTTTCAGTGACGTCATGATGAAGCCGCTCGAATTGACAACATCGCCGCTGGGATGGTGTTCAACAGTTGCTCGCGCGATACTCCGTCGCGCGCCTGCACCGCAAACCCGAGCAATATTGTGGCGTAGTGTTCTGAAAGGGCTTGCGCGTCCGCGTCTTGCCGTAGCTCGCCTTCGTCGATAGCGCGTTGCAGGCGCTCGCGCAGCAACGCTGCGCGACGGCGGCGATAGGTGGTCAGAAGGTCCCGGACGCCATCATTCTCGGCCGTGCAGTTCGTCGCCGCCAACACGACCATGCAGCCTTGCGGGCGCCCTTTTCGCGTACAGTTCTCGATCGCCTCGCGCAGGCTGCGCTCAATGGCCTGTGTGGCTGTTGGCTCTTCAGCGATAGCCCGTTCGGCAAAGCCACCTTCCTCGGCTGCATAGAGCGCGACGGCTTCACGAAACAACGCTTCCTTTGATCCGAAGGCCGCGTAGATGCGCGCGGAAGCAATCCCCAGCGTTTCTACGAGGTCGGCCATCGACACGCCCTCGTAGCCGCGCGACCAGAAGGCGTCGCGCGCCTTTGCCAAGGCCGCATCCCGGTCGAATTCGCGCGGACGTCCAGCCATCGAACTCTCCATTCTTTATCAAACAACAAATAATTCGCTTGACTGGGTAATGCAAGCCCGTATTCTTGGTGGATCGACAAAGAATAATCATGGAGTTTGACATGACCGCATCGGATCATGCTGGTGCAATGCCGGCAACGGGGACTGGCGCGCGTAGGGGCGGGGCGCTGGCGCTACTTGCCTTCGCCCAACTCATCTACTCGCTTGACATCAATATCGTTTTCGTCGCCCTGCCCGAGATTGGAGCCAGCCTCGGGTTTTCGGGCCAAACCCTGCAATGGGTGGTAAGCGCCTATATGGTCCTGTGCGGCGGGTTCCTGCTGTTCGGAGGACGCGCGGCGGACCTGATCGGCCAGCGCCGCATGTTTGTCTTCGCACTCTGGCTTTACGCACTTTCGTCGCTGGCTGGCGGGCTGTCTTGGTCGCCGGAGGTGATCGTCGCAGCGCGTGCCGTGCAGGGCATAGGCGCAGCCTTCCTGTTCCCAGCCACACTGTCGCTTATCAACCGTCTATTTGCAGAAGGGCCGGAGCGCAACCGGGCGCTGGCTGTGTGGGGCGGGGCCGGCGCGAGCGGCCTCAGTGTCGGTGCGCTGGCAGGTGGTTTTCTTACCGCCACATGGGGCTGGCCGGCAGTCTTCTATGTCAACGTCGTGCTGGCCGGAATCGCCATGGTTGCGGCATTCCTCGTAATCCCGCGCGATCCCGCACGCAACGAACGCCGCAGTTTTGACCTTCCCGGCGCGCTGACGGTGACAGTCGGCGCGACGCTTCTGGTCTTTGCGCTGGTCGAGGGGCCGGAAATGGGCTGGGGTTCGTCCTCCGTCATAGGCGCTCTTGTCCTGTCGGCGATCTCCCTCGTTGCGTTTGCGGTGATCGAGGCGCGCAGTGCCGATCCGCTGATGCCGCTGCGCCTTTTCGGCAATCGCAGCCTCGCGATCGGCATGTTGATCACCTTCCTGTTCATGGGCACATTCGGTGCGCTGCCATATTTTCAAACTATCCTGTTCCAGAATGTGCAAGGCTTCTCGGCACTGCAAACCGGCTTCGCCTTCCTCGTGCCTTCCGTCGCCATTGTGATTGGCACACAACTTGGCGAGCGGCTGGCGACGAGGCTTTCCACGCGTACGACGCTGATCGTCGGAATGGTGGTGGGCGCGGTCGGTACGGCGTTGCTCGTTCCTGGCTCCCATGCGGACAGCACTTATCTCGCCATTGTACCGGGCCTGATCGTGTCGGGTATCGGCCAAGGCATTGCTTGGACTGGCATGTGGATCGCGGCGGCTTCCGGCGTGCATCACGACGAGCAGGGGGTGGCGTCGGGCATGGCCTCTACCACGCTCAGCGTCGGCAATTCCATCGGCCTAGCTGTCCTGATCGCCATCGCCAACCGGCATGTCGGCGGGTTGGGGGGAGACGCGCTCCGCAACGCCGTCGCCGAAGGCACGCAACTCGCCTTCTGGCTGGCCGCTGCCGGCATCCTCGTCAGCCTCCTTGCAGCTTTCGCACTACCGGGCAAGGCCAAACTTGCGGCAGAATGACAGTGGGCGATTAGCGATGCGACGCGGCAACGTTAAGCATCGATGATCGACCGCCAACGGGGAATGCCGATCTCGCTGGGATCGCGCATTCCTCTCGTATCGTTGATCCAGACGCTCGCCGTGCAGAATACCTGAACGTTCGCTACGCGGCGAACGCGCGCTCAGCGTAGCGCATGGCTATCCGCTCCCGCCCCGCTGCTCAGATAGCGGACGAACCACCTTCCGCCCTCATGCTGGCCCCTTCGGCAGTTCGACGCGGCGTCCCCAAGCCGGCCCTTCGGCCACACCGCAGCGCCCCGTCAATCCATGTTCAATGGGCAAATTGGGGACCAATCGGGAAACAGGTTCAGTCAATGTGTAAGCGCCACACCGCTCACTATGGGCCCGATCTCGTCGAAGAAGCTTCGTCCGCTGGGCGCGAACTGACGACCCTTTCGGCCCAAACCGGTTATGAAGCCTGCCTTGCAGCGAAAGGGGAACTCCTCTATGAACCGCCCCATGATCAGGACCATGCTCATTGCCGCAATCTATTATGCGGCCTCTCCATAAGGAGCGGCGCGTTTCGATCATGCCTTGAAACAAGCCGCCGTCAGGCGGCTCTGTTCATTCTGGAGAACCCCTGGCGGCAACACCAGGAGACTTCTCGTGACGCACTCAGAGACCACCACTGACCAATTCAAACCACGTTCGCCAGTGCTGAAGACGCTGGTCGAACGCGGTTACGTAAACCAGGCGACGGACCTCGCTGGCCTCGATTCCGCCTTCGAGGAAGGAATCGTGCCTGCCTACGCAGGTTTCGACGCGACAGCCGACAGTTTGCATGTCGGACATCTTCTTCCAATCATGACCCTGCGTCGACTTCAGCAGGCTGGCCACAAGCCCATCGTCCTCATTGGTGGCGGCACTACACGCATCGGCGATCCGAGCTTTCGATCCGAAGTGCGGCCTATGCTGACGGACGAGCAGATCGCCAGCAACATCGCGGGGATCAGAAAGGTCTTCGACCGCCTTCTCGTCATCGGTGACGGCCCAACGGATGCGGTGATGGTCAACAATGCGGATTGGCTGGACAACATCCGCTGGATCGACATGCTGAGAGATGTCGGCAGGCACTTCTCGGTCAACTGCATGCTCTCCTTCGACAGCGTCAGAACAAGGCTGGAGAAGCAGGAGAACCTGAGCTTCCTGGAGTTCAACTACATGATCCTCCAGGCCTTCGATTTTCTCGAACTATCCCGCCGCGCAGGCTGCCGCTTACAAATGGGCGGAGCCGATCAGTGGGGTAACATCATCAATGGCATTGAATTCGTGCGGCGGACCGAGGGGCAAGAGGTCTTCGGTATGACAGCTCCGCTTCTCACCGTCTTCAGGTGTGAAGATGGGCAAGACTGCGGCCGGAGCCGTATGGCTGAATGAGGACCGCCTGTCGCCCTACGACTACTGGCAGTTCTGGCGCAATACGGAGGATGCCGATGTCGTGCGCTTCCTCAAGCTCTTCACCGACCTGCCGATGGACGAGATCGAGCGTCTCGGCCGCGCAAAGGGCGCAGAACTCAACGCAGTCAAGGAACGTCTTGCCAATGAAGCCACCAGGCTTTCGCACGGCGCAGATGCAGCGAGGGAGGCTGCAGCGACGTCCAAGCAAGCCTTTGAGCATGGGGAGGCCGCGCAGGGACTGCCAACACTTGAGTTGGAGCATGAGGAACGGTCAAGCGGCGTCACTCTCGTCGAGCTCCTGGTCCGTACGGGGCTGTCGTCGTCCAAGAGTGAGGCAAGGAGAGCAATCGCAGGTCGTGGGGTTCGGCTCGATGGGGATGTCGTTGAAGACGTCGATCTTGTTGTGTTGGTACAGCAAACGCCTGTCCGGCTCTCCTTCGGGCGAAAACGCCACGCCGTCCTCAAGTGATAGAGACGCGCCGGGTAACGGGGCCGCGTTCCGCCCTGAGCGGACGACGTGCCCCCAGAACTCACTTTCGGACCGTATCCGCGACAAGGGCCTTGGCATGACCATGGCCCAGCCCGTGTTCCTGCTTGAGCCACGCGACAAGCTCCATGTGCTTCTTTCCGTCCTGCCTACGAATGAGGTCTTTCCACTCCGCGATCGGACGGCCGTATTTGGCCTCGATAGATGGAAAATAGGACGCGGGACCCTTCACGGTATTTGTTGCCAATTCACCCTCCAAGCAGCAACCGGTTCGCTTGAGAAATGGTAGCACGGGCAGACGCGTTATCACAATAGTCGGCCGCAGTTGGCGCACACGCGACGTGACGACGCCACGAGCGATGTCCGCTTTCAGGGAGCGCGCGAGACGTCTTCTATGGCCGAGATGAAGGCGCAAAGCGGAATTTCCGGTACAGGCTCGGAGCAGTCCGACAGCTTCAAATCTTCACCCGCAACGTGTGGTTCGAAGGCACTCGAACATGGCTGGCTTCTAATCGACGCGAGAGCTATAGCTTCCTCGCCTAAGCCCCTTTTGATTATCTCCTGCTCCAAACGGTAGGGACGGTCCTCGTACTTGACAGCCACCCTTCATCTGCACACTCTGCAGCCGCAGGAACTGGGGCGTCCTGTGGGTCAATAGGGGGTTCTATGAAATACCAACTGATGACGCTCGCTGCGTTGCTGGCGGTAAGCGGCTGCGCGAAGCGGCCGGACGCCATCGTTCCGGCTGACATTCCGATGCAGGCGTACACGTCCTATGGCTGCAACGAGCTCGCGGTGGAGTTGGCGAAGGAGAAGGCGAACCTCGCCGCCGTATCCAAGAAACAGCATGACGCTGCAACAGGCGACGCCTTCGGAGTCTTTCTAATCGGCGTTCCGATGTCGTCGACATTCGGCGGAGACAATGAAGGCAATGTGGCGGTGGCAAAAGGAAAAGTCCAAGCTATCGAGTCCGCCATGACAAGCAAGAAGTGCAGCGCCCCTGCGGGTTAGGCTTCCTTGCGAAGTTTGATGGGTTTTCCGTTCTCCGACAGCGCCCTTCACCAGCCCGATCCTTTTGCATGGCGGCGGGTGTCGGTCTCACTCTTCAAGCGGCCGATGTGCAATCGCCAAAGGCACAAACGCAGGCTCGCCGTCGCCGCTCTCCGACAGGCCCGGCATAGACTCAAAAGGAAGCGCCAGAATGCCCTCGCGCACTTGCCGGCGCCAGAACGAAAGCTGGTGCGGAACAACGTCATGACGGCGCGCGACATCAACAACACGAACACCAGGCTCAAGGCTTTCCGCCACGATCCGAGCCTTCACATCATCTGGCCAACGCCGGTTTCCGCGGCGCGGCTCGACAACTTCGTAGCGCCCAACAAATCCATCATCTGCCATGCAAATCTCCAGATAGTTTTGGAAAACTTTTCGCACGCCCGGCCAGCTTCAGAATACAGCCTATCCAATGGGGCGGAGACGGCGCTTACGGCTCGTCTCCGCCTGATGCGGATTCTTGCCAAGGGATGCGGTCAGCCGGTGCGGGCGTCGAACCCTTCCGGCTGAGGGCAACGTTTTCGGCGTTGCATCACGACCAGGGAGACTGCCGCTCTCCTTTGTGCGAGGCGAAAAACGTTCCGGCGGCCCCGGCCTGGTCGAAGATGAAAAAAGCCGAGCTGGCGGCATTCGCCGCCCGCGAGGTCCGCGGTATCGGCTGGCTTCCCGAGGCCATGCGGCTAGGAGATGAAGGTCCGTTGCCCTTCGACGAAGCGGCATAACCGTTCTGCCGGTCGCGCCGGTGGCGCGGCCGGCTTACTTCCTTCTTGGAGAACGAATTTGTCCCGAGCGGGACGTTTTCGGTGCGCTGAGCCCGCCAGAAGCCAAAATCGTCCCGATCGGTTCTTTTTATGGATTTCTAGCGCCGGCACTGCTATCATCATCCCGATAGGGACGATTTATGCAAACGATCATCGATACGAAAACTCTGGGCCTGCTGATCCGCGAGGAACGCAAGGCGCAGAAACTGACCCAGGAACAGCTCGCCGGCCTGACCGGCGTGGGTGTGCGCTTCGTGCGCGAGCTCGAAGCCGGGAAAGAGAGCTGCCAGATCGGGCGCGCCCTGCAGGTCGCTTCATCGCTGGGGCTGACTGTTTCAGTTAGCAGCCGGCGGGAGAGTGCGCCGTGACGCATCTTCTGGATGTCTGGTTCGGTGAAGCCAAGGCGGGCGCTCTCAGTCAGGATGATGGGGGCGCGCTCGCGTTTGCGTACGACCGCGACTATCTCGGGCGCAAGGAGACGCGGGCGATCTCGTTTTCCCTGCCGCTCTGCGAGGAGCCGTATGCGGACCGGGTCGTGCGGCCGTTTTTCTCCGGCCTTCTCCCGGATGAGAGCGCGCGGCAGCGTCTTGCCGGGGCGCTCGGGATTTCCGAAGGCAATGCCTTCGGCCTGCTGGAAGTCATCGGCGGGGAATGCGCGGGGGCCTTATCGCTCTACCCGGCGGGGCAGACGCCGCCATCGTCGGATGATGATGGCGTCGAAATTCTCGGGACAGAGCGGCTCGAAGAGCTAATCGGCAAGCTGCGCGACCGCCCGCTGCTGGGCGGGCAGGAAGGCGTACGCCTTTCCCTCGCGGGCGCGCAGGACAAGCTCGCCGTGTGTGTCGAAGGCGAAAGCATCGGCCTTGCCAAAGGCGGCCGGCCAACAACCCATATCCTGAAGCCGTTCATCCAGGCGCTGGAAGGCACCGTCGAGAACGAGCTGTTCTGCCTGCGCCTTGCGCGCCTCGGGCTGCCGGTGCCCGCCGTTGAAATGCGCCGCGCGGGCGCGGTCTCGTTCCTGCTGGTGAAGCGCTATGACCGCGTGCAGCACAAGAACGGGTCTATCACCCGCCTGCATCAGGAAGATTTCTGTCAGGCGCTGAGCGTGCCGCCCGAACTCAAATACGAAGAGGAAGGCGGGCCGGGGGTAAAGGCGTCGTTCGACTTGATCGACCGGGCGACAGCCCGGCCGGCGGCGGATCGCCTTGGCTTTATCCGCATGCTGGTTTTTCACTATCTCGTCGGCAATGCCGACGCACACGGCAAGAACTATGCGCTGCTCTACCGGGAGCGTGTTCCGGACCTTGCGCCGCTGTATGACGTAGTCTGCACCGCCGCTTATGCGCGGCTTGCGAAGAAACTCGCGATGGCGATCGGGGAGCGGAACGTGCCGGAGACGAGGGGCGCACAGCGGCTTCTTGTGAAGGACATCGCCGATCTCGCCGACAGGATCAGGGGTGAGGCCGACGCATTGGCTGCAGAGTTCGAGGCGGCGGGCAATGCTCACGATGTCCTCAAAGCCATACGCGCCGTCATAGAGACGCGGGCGACCCATCTGCTGCGCATTACGGAAAAGGTTTGAAGCTCCTGCTGCGCCCACACTCCTCTCATGACTCTGGGGGAGCCGCCCGGCAGAATTCCCCTCGTGCAAGTGAGCATAAGGCTGCGCCTGGCACCTAGATTACTGCGGCCATCAAGAATCCAGCACCAGTTGTGAACTGGCAAGGCTGATGAAAATCCCGGAAACAATCCATGGAGGCGTGCCATGCACGACACGGATGCGTTTGCGCGGATGCCGGTGCGGGAAACTCCTGCCGCGCAGCCGCCCCTCTCTGAACTGCTTCTCGTTTTCGAGAAGGAAGTCGATGTCTCATCCAAGGATGAGCTCTATCGCGTGCGCGACAACGGAGCCGTTCTGCGCCGCGCGCGCCCGCTACGCCGCGTTCGACCTCTCGACGAGATTTGGACGTTCGGCACTCTCAACTGGCATACGGGCTACCCTGAGCTGGCGGGCCATGTCGTGCACCGCATCGTGGCGACGGCCTTTCACGGGACGTGCCCTTCGTCCGACTACGTCGTCGATCACATCGACACCAACCGCCAGAATAACCGCGCCGAAAATCTGCGCTGGGGGACAGGCTCGATAACATCCTGCTGAACCCTATTACTCGCACACGCATCGAGCTGGCGTATGGATCGCTGGAGGCCTTCTTCGAGAATCCCGGCGCGAGCTTCCTTCCCAACATGGAATAGATGCGGGCCGTGACGAAGGAGCAGGCGGCGGAAAGCCACAAGCGCCTTCTGGCATGGGCGCAAACGGGGCAGAATAGCCGGGGCGGTTCGCTCGGCGCATGGATTCACGAGCCTGTCAGGCCGAGCATCCAGCCCAACGACGTGAAAGGAGATGCTGCGCAGCTGGCGGCGGCGCAGCAGGAAGCGCTTCAAGCGCCGGCGTTTGAGTTTCCCGTGACAGAGCGGGAGGTGCGGATACCTGGTGCGGTCAGAAGGACGCCCATTCATGACCCGCAGCCGATCGACCGGGAGTCCCTGACGCGGGGGCTTTTCAGCGCAAATGGAAGACGCCAACGGAATTCCCTCAATGTCCGTCGGCGGCGCAAGACGACGCGCTGCAGGCCTATCTCGCCCGTCTTGTTCCCGGCGCCGCATTTACCCGCACCCAATACGGCGAGAATATTGTAGTGGAGGCTGCCATCGGGCCCGACAACGTCATGTCGGTCGTGTGCAGCGCGCCGCCTGACAGCGTGAAGGGGTGGACCCGCGCCAAGGTCTACATTGAGGGGGATCTGTTTTGCCATGAATCCGGCGGGACGTTCTTTGAATTGGTGGGGCCATGAAAGAGCACTGCATATCTATTGGCGCGCCATACGAGCATTTCGGACAGACCTTTGATAAATGTTGCTAATGACCGCGGGAGAGAGTTTGCAGATTTCACTGACCAACGAAGAAATTGAATCGCTCGCGAAGTCATACAGCTATGCTGACGATGTGGCTTTGGGCCACCGTATGACAGAAGCCCAAGCCCGGGGATCGATGACGTTGGAAGACCTGCAGGGTGTTGCTACCTGGAAGTGGCGCGGCGGTCGCACACGGAATCTTGTAAGCGAAAATAGTGCGGAGGATGTTCAGGAAATAACGCGGGTCGCGTTCTCCGCGACGAGCGAGCGTCTCAAAATGGGCGCACTACTTGCCTTGCGCGGCGTTGATTGGCCTATGGCCAGCGTCATTCTTCACTTCGCCTTCCCTGATCATTACCCCATCCTTGATGTGCGGGCGATGAATTCTGTCGGAGGGTCTACGAACTACACCTTCAGTTCATGGATGGAGTACGTCGCGCTCTGCCGCGACAAAGCACGGGCTGAAAACGTCACCCTGCGCACGCTTGATCGCACTTTGTGGAGTGCCGATAAAATGAAGGTTCCCCGCCGCCAACGTAGACCACGCCAGGTACAGAAATAGTCTATCTATGCTTTGCTATCTTGCTCACCAATTTCCGCCATTTGTAGAGAGTTTCCTAGAGCGTGGACGGCACCTGCGTCGTCGTTTCCGGGAGGAGACGGTCACCGACCTGATGATGGGAAGCCTCATCACGGCCGGGAGCGGGAGAGTGATCGTGGATTTTCCCAACGAGCCTGTCACCGGCGCAGACATGGAATGGAACTTCGTCAACCAGACGGACGGCACATTTCTCCGCATCTTGCTGCAAGCAAAGCAAGCTTACGGTGAAGGGGAAAAGTGGACGCGGCACGCATATCGAGAATTACTGCACACGTCGGGCAAAGGCGGCAAGCTTCAGGTAGAAACACTTTGCGATACCGCCCGCGTGCCCGGATCGGCAACCTATCCGTTGTATATCCTCTATCACCCGGCCCATACCTGCACGCTCGCACGCACGGACGGCGTTTCGCATGTGGCGGGGGTCAACTTAGTTGACGGCTACTTGATCGAGCGGCTTGTTAAAGCGGCGAGTACCCGCGCGCTGCGCACCAGCAACAAAAGCCTTCGCGTAATTTCCCCGCATATTTTTCCGTTGAGTGAAATTTTTTGTCCGCCGACGGTGCTCCCCGTCGGACCATTCGCATTCTCGCCGGGTGGTGCCCCCGCCCCTCTTTATGCGGTGTCGTCTGGCGGCCGGCGCGCGATCGGATTTGCGATCCCTCCTACGCCGACGGAAGTGCGCAACCGTCTTGCGGAGAGGCGAGGTAGACCGGCTGGGGGCGAAGGTGTTCCACAGGTTCCGGAAGTTTCTCAATCGATTCCTGACGACGTGGCTTCAATCATTTCGCGCTATCGCGAACCCAGCGTGCATGATGAGCCTGTTCCGGTGAGCCGCTGGCGTATCACTTTCGTGTCGGCCACTTTGGCTGACGATATTGAAGCCGAGTAGGCGGGCAAGGAGAGCTATTGGAAAGCGGTGCGGTCATAGGGATCGATGTAGGCTGCTCGCCCGCGAGGCGGTCAAGCGCCATTTGCAGGCTGGAATGGTCAAGCACGACCGTGTCTTGGCGCAACGCTAGGTTCCGGGCAATCGAGCCGGAGAGAGAGCAGGCCATCGCGGGGCTCGCGGGAGGGCAGCCCATTTTGGCCGCCGCTTTCGACGGCCCCATCAGGCGCGGCTTTGAAATCATCGGCCGCTACCGGAGAGCAGAGCGGATGCTGACACGGCGCCTTCGCCCTCTCATTGGCAAGCCAGGACAATCGAGCGCTCCGGTCGGCAAACTTCTGAACCTGCATGCCAATACCTGCGTAGGTCACGTAGTCAGGCATGCAGACCTGTGTTCCTCACGGCATGACCTTGCCATCGACGAAAAGGCATTGGTCGAGGCATTCCCGAGCTCGTTCCTCGGCATGATGATCGCGGACCCTGAGCGTCTCGCGGCGCGTAGAGGCGACCGCTCCGACACCTTTTACAAACACCTCGCGACGGAAGGCGTTCTTGCGTTGTTGATTTCGCATTGCCTTCCGGGCAGGCAGTTAGCGTCGAACCTCGCGGCTGTCGTCAATCACGACGACCGAGCCGCATTTGTCTGCGCGTTAACGGCGCTCTGTGTAGCCAAAGGTGACTTTGTCGCCGTCGGTGACGACGATGGCTGGATCATACTGCCGCCGAAGAATTTTATCGCGCCAAGCCGATGGCAGCTACTTCAGCTCAATGCCAATGAAGAGACTGCCACGAGCATTCATATCGGCTCCGCTATATTATAGAGCTGCTACAATGACATAGGAGTGCCCGGGTTCATCTCGTCCGGCGCGCCATTTCAAATGAAATCGAATATGTGGGGCTTGGCCATCCGCAGCTGTTTTGTCGGATCGGGCGTCAATATGACGAACTCCCGCCCCGCTAATGCCGGAAAAGATAAGGAAGGCGCGAAACGTGTAGCCTTCGAAACGGTAGTTATCACGCCTGCGCGCATTAGCTGCCGCGCATATACTGCCAATTGCAAGCTACCTTGCCTCGCATTCTCCTACTGCACTACCGGAGGGGGATAACATCTGCCGATCGAGTACAGGTAGTTGGTGATCTGCGCCTTCAGATGGTCGCGCTCACCATAGGTCTCGGAAATTCGTATCAGCTCCGGCTCGACTGCCTCATAGACATCGTCCGGCAGATCGGCGTCGGCAATGACGTAGAAATCGGCCACCGCCCGGATGTCGCAGCCGGTCGCCACGATATCGCTGACGAAGTCAGGGATCTGCTTTTCAGTCATTATCACCATAGGCACCTCCGTATCTTTGGTTGTCTCTGACGCCAATCATTCGCCCGCAGCATCAGGCAGCACGCAGGCGCCGGCCCGCCGGCCGTGCCAGGGATCTTGCAATGTCGATGATGTCATCGCGCCCAGCAGTCGGATCTTCCTTGTTCCAGGCCACACCTAACCCGATCTTCAAGTCCACTCCCCTCACCTTCTTCAGTTCGATGCTGCGGTTGGGAAGATCCCGTGTCCATTCCGGGACAAAGCCAACGCCAAGACCTGCCGAAACAAGTGAGACCATGGAGAAGGTGTCATCACAGCTATAGGCAACACGACCTGCCAGATCATGCTCCTCGAACTTCTCAGCAAAATAACGCTCCGTGTAAGACAGGTTGGAGCGGGAGAAGGAGATAATCTTCTGATCACGCAGATCCTCGATCCCGACATCCTCCATGGCTGCAAGCGGGCTGTCCTTCTGGACTGCCAGAAGATAGCGCTCATGCGAGATGGAGAAGAACCTCAGCGAGCCGATGTTTTCCACCGGCCGGATGAAGCCGAGATTGAGCTGGCCTGCTTCTATGCTGCGAATGATGCCACCGGTGGAGCCGCTGGCGGTGTGGATGCGGATACCGGGGCACTTCCTTGCAATGCGCGACAGGAATGACGGCAGGACACCGATGGTGGCCGGATAGATCGTGCCGATCCGGATTTCCCGCGATCCCTTGCCGTCAGCAGAGCGCGCCAGCTCTGTCGAAAGGCTGATATCACCGAGGATCCTGATGCAGCGGTCGTAGAAGACCTCCCCTGCCCGTGTCAGCTCCACCTTCCGGGTCGTGCGATGCAGCAGCTGCACCCCCAGATGCTTCTCCAGCGCCTGGACCTGCGTGCTCAGCGCCGGCTGGGCAATACACATCCGCGCTGCCGCCCTGCCGAAGTGCAGCTCCTCGGCCACTGCCACGAAGTAGGAAAGCTGGCGAAGTTCCATGGCGCGCCTCAAACCGAATGGCTACATTTTGTTCTTATAACACTCCATAATGTTCGTGGCCAGACTGGTGTTTCCAAGGAACAGAATGTTCCTATGGAAATTCTTTCTAAACAGCTCCAAGGACGTGCAAAGCAGCTCGGCATATCAAATGCGGAGGCGGCACGCCGCGTCGGTTTGGACGAGAGACGCTATGCTCACTACGCATCGGGACGAAGAGAACCTGATCTGGCTACGCTTGTACGGATTGCCGCCGCCCTTGGCACCACCCCAAACTGGCTTCTAGGAATAAACGCTGCTCCCAACGAGGATCCCCAAGTTTCTGCGTTGCTTGACCGCTTCGCTAACGCGGCAAGCGGGATGACCCTTCAAGACTTGGAGCTGTGTGTAATCCAGGCAGAAGCTGTTGTCGCGGCTGATCGGAATAAACGCTCGAAGAATGGGTCTTAGCTAGTCCAAATCCACCAGGCAAGATGCCGGCCGGTTCACACGGCGAGAGGGAGCGGCCAACGAGAGCCCGATCTGTAACCGCTCGCCAGGACTGCGTCTGCCCTCGGTGTCACCTTAGAAGACCTGATCGCTTAAAATATTGATCGCACAAAGGTACTGCTGAAGAACTCTTTCAGGAACCCATTGCTACGGCTTTGAAACCGTTCGCGTCCGAGGAACGTCGTACGTTGGTCACTATGATCGAAGCACTTGAAAGTACAAGATGGGAGCACACTGGTTCTTGACGTTGTGGGCTGATGCTTGGGCACCCACTGGTGTGCTGCTATAAGCTATGCACCATGTAGCACCGCAGGCGCTCCGCCAGGGCTCATCAGCTCGCCCATCATTCGGCAACCGATACACATTGGATGAAGGATCCGGCCAAGCGGCATCTATGCCGCTTCCTCAGAGCAAGAATAGGGCGTCACCTTCCTCGGCCGCATCGGAACTCGCCGCTATCTCTGGACGGAAGTCACCATCTAAAAGGCAATCAACATGGACCTATTGTCGCTCCACCAATGATGCCGAAGACAGCCCGATGCTCAGATTAACGTGCTCACGGCTCTGGCATGGGCCTCATGCCATCTGCCGCAGCTGTTCCTGTTCCGCAGATAGCCTCCAATTGCCTTCTCCGGCATCGGCCGGGCGAAGAGGTAGCCCTGATAGCCGTCGCAACCGGCGGTGGCGAGGAATTGCAGTTGGGCGTGGCTCTCGACGCCTTCCACGATGCACTGCAGGCCGAGGTTCTGGCACATTACGGCGATCGTGCGCATGATGTCGCGGGCGCTGGCGTCCTTCTCCAGGTCGAGGATGAATGAGCGATCCACCTTGATCCGGTCGACCGGCAAACGGCGCATGTAGCTGAGGCTGGAATAGCCGGTACCGAAATCGTCGAGCGCACCAGCCTCCCTGCTCGCCCTACCTCACAACCCGCTCGACCGCATTCCGTTCCGGTGCGGCGTACAAGATCATGAGGATGCGTTGCAGACGATAGCGAAGCTCGATTTCAGCACTGCAGAGCCTGAGCCAGAGCTTGCGGAACTCGGCAAACCCGGGAAGTGTTATTTCATTGAAAGGAGAAACCCCATGGCCGACAAGAACAAGGACGAGATGGCACAGGAAGCGGTCGAGAACCGCGACGGTACTGCGCAGACGGGCGGTGCGAAGAACCCGGCCGGCCCGCACGCCAAGGACACGCTTGTAGATAAACAAAAAACGCCGGGAGCCGGATCCCTTCCCGACGAGAAGGGGCGTGAAGCCGACGTCGGTCCCGACTGAGTGCGACGCCTTGGCGCTTGTCAGGAACGATCCGCGGATCTAGAGCGAGGGGCAGGATCAAGCCGGAAGACCTGATGTCGGGCAAAACCATCACCCTCTACGAAGCTATCGGCGGCGACGTGACCGTCCGTGCCCTTACCAGACGCTTTTACCAGCTGATGGACACGCTGCCCGAAGCAAGGCACTGCCGGGCCGTCCATCCGGCAAGCCTCGAAGGCAGCGAGGCGAAACTCTACGACTACCTCACCGGCTACCTCGGGGGCCCGCCGGTTTATGTCGAGAAGCATGGGCATCCGAGGCTTCGATCCCGGCACTTCGGCGCGTCCATCGGACCTCGAGAAACTGAGGAATGGCTACTTTGTTTTCGTCGCGCGCTGGACGAAACAGTTGAGAACCCGAAGCTTCGCGACATCATCTGGCCGCCGATCGAGCGGCTCGCTTCCCACATGCAGAACAGGGAATAGCGCGGTGGAAAGATTCCATATTCTGCGGCCGTTCATCCTGTTTCTAAGCGGCATCTTTGGGGCGGCCGGCGTGGCACTCGCCGCTGCAGCAAGCCATGGCGGCGATGCACGACTGCTCGGCTCCGCCTCGACCATGTGCCTCGTCCATGCACCTGCACTTCTTGCACTGCACCTGGGACACCGCCAGTTTAAAACGGCGACTATGGCCGCCCTGGTGATCGGCTTGGGGACTTTCGTATTCGCAGGAGATCTTCTCATGCGTCACTTTGGCGGCAGCGGACTATTCCCGATGGCAGCACCCATCGGTGGCACGACCATGATCCTGGGTTGGATAGTGGTGGCAGTGGGTGCCCTGCTCCCAAGCCGCCCTCCCGCCGATTGAGCCTAGCGCCGGAACGTCAAAATCCTGTTTGTGCCGATGACGGGAGCTGACGGGACCGTCTCTCGTCGCTCTGCCGGAAACGGTATGACATCGGCCATGTCCGCGTGAGAACGCAAGGGTTCCACAAGCAGAGAATAAAGCTCCGGCACGAGGCCATCTCCGTTTTGCTGCGCCAGCTTGTGAAGCCCAATCAACAGGCTGACATCAGGGCCTTGTTCGTTCATTGCTCCGCTCCTTCATTGACTGCAGCGCCCGTTCGAGGCTCGACTTCGAACCGTTACGCAGCGGGATGAAGGTCTTTCCGAATTTCTTGCATCCGGTCTTCACCCGCAGACACGCGTCATGGCTGATACAGTCGATGGGGCAGAAGACGCAGTCGACGGAGGGGAGAACGGTATCAATGCGCGACACCGCTTCGCGCAGTCCGCCATCGTGGTGAATGAGTTGGGCGCCGTGGTTGGTGGCAATCTGGCGGAGATGTGCAACCTGGCAGTCACGGCCCCCGACATAAAGGAAGCTGCGGATCGCTCCCGACTGGTCTGTCGATGCGCCATCGGCCGACTGCTGCGCCTGCGCGCCGCTGCGGCTCGCCTTCTTGCCCTTCTTCGCCATGCTTCTCCCCTTGTTGCGGGAGGCCGAAATTCGGCCGCCCCTCTCTGAGTTGATGGCGACCTTATTAAACTTGATTTTTATAGTAAAGATTAAATTTGCAGCTGACGCCCAGCGTCTGACATTCCAAAGTTTTACCGTTTGATAAATTTTTGGCCTGTGTTAGCCTGCTTCCAATAGTTGTCCATGAAGCCATAAAAGAGGGAACGCAGATGGATCGACTGGGAAGCGGGATACAGGCTGACCGCCTGTCTCCCGAGCAATACGCCGTCAATTTTTCCGATCTCCACCCGCGCCTTGACAAGCATGAGGCGCTGGTTGCAGCCGACCGCTGCTATTTCTGCTACGACGCGCCGTGCATGACGGCTTGTCCCACCGCAATCGACATTCCGCTGTTCATCCGGCAGATCTCTACCGGCAACCCGCTAGGGGCGGCCAAGACGATCTTCGACCAGAACATCCTCGGCGGCATGTGCGCCCGCGTCTGTCCCACCGAGACGCTCTGCGAACAGGCGTGCGTGCGCAACACGGCGGAGGACCGACCGGTCGAGATCGGCAAGCTGCAGCGCTATTCGACCGATATTGCCATGGAAACGAACCGCCAGTTCTACCAGCGTGCGGCATCGACCGGACGGCGGGTGGCGGTGGTCGGCGCAGGGCCGGCCGGGCTTGCCTGTGCGCACCGCCTTTCCATGCACGGGCACAGCGTAATCGTGTTCGATGCGCGGGAGAAGGTCGGCGGTCTGAACGAGTATGGTATCGCCACTTACAAGGCGACGGAGAATTTCGCGCAGCGCGAAGTGGACTACGTCACCGCCATCGGCGGCATCGAGATCCGCAATGGTCAGGTCCTTGGTCGAGACTTCACGCTTGCCGACCTCACCGCGGAATTCGACGCCGTCTTCCTCGGCATCGGCCTTGCGGGCGTCAACGGCCTTGGCATCGAGGGCGAGGAACTGAACGGCGTCGAGGATGCGGTGCAGTTCATCGCAGCTCTGCGACAGGCCAAGGACAAGTCAGAGGTGCCGGTCGGGCGGCGGGTTGTGGTGCTCGGCGGCGGCATGACCGCCATCGACGCGGCAATCCAGGCCAAGCTTCTCGGCGCCGAAGAGGTGACGATCTGCTATCGCCGCGGCAAGGAAAGCATGAACGCCTCCGGCTACGAGCAGGATCTTGCCGCCTCGAACGGCGTGATCATCCGCCACTGGCTGGCGCCCAAACGCATCCTGGGCAAGGACGGCGCGGTGGCAGGCATCGAGTTGGGTTACACCAAGGCCGAAAATGGCAAGTTGGTCGGGACCGGCGAGACCGGCATTATCGCCGCCGATCAGGTGATGAAGGCGATCGGCCAGACCTTTGCGACGAGCGGTCTCGGCAGCCTGCGGATCGAGGCAGGCCGGGTTTTCACGGACGCGGAAGGCCGCACCTCGGTCGAGGGTATTTGGGCTGGCGGCGATTGCGTCGGCAGGGGCGAAGATCTGACCGTCACCGCGGTTGCGCAGGGGCGCGACGCCGCCGAAAGCATCAACAGGCAGCTTGCCGCCGGCGCTCAACCCGCCGCCGCGGTCGCCTGAGGAGGAACGGACATGGCTGATATCCGCAACAACTTCGTCGGCATCAAGTCGCCAAACCCCTTCTGGCTTGCCTCCGCGCCGCCGACTGACAAGGCCTACAATGTCGAGCGTGCCTTTCAGGCGGGCTGGGGCGGCGTCGTCTGGAAGACGCTAGGCGAGGAAGGCCCCCCGGTCGTCAACGTCAACGGACCGCGTTACGGTGCGATCTGGGGCGCCGACCGCCGGCTATTAGGGCTGAACAACATCGAGCTGATCACCGACCGCGACCTTTACGTGAACCTGCGCGAAATGAAGGAGGTGAAGAAGAAGTGGCCGGACCGCGCCATAGTCGCCTCCATCATGGTGCCGTGCGAGGAGGATGCCTGGAAGGCGATCCTGCCGCTCGTGGAAGAGACGGAAGTCGATGGCATTGAGTTAAACTTCGGCTGCCCCCACGGAATGTCCGAACGCGGCATGGGATCGGCCGTCGGCCAGGTGCCGGAATATATCGAGATGGTGGTGCGCTGGTGCAAACAGTACAGCCGCATGCCGGTGATCACCAAGCTGACGCCGAACATTACCGACATCCGCTACCCGGCGCGCGCCGCCAAGCGCGGCGGCACCGACGCGGTGTCGCTCATCAATACGATCTCCTCGATCGTGTCCGTCAATCTCGACACCTTCTCGCCCAATCCCTCGATCAATGGCAAGGGCAGCCATGGCGGCTACTGCGGCCCGGCCGTGAAGCCGATCGCGCTCAACATGGTGGCCGAGATCGCCCGCGACCCGGAAACCTACGGCCTGCCGATCTCCGGCATCGGCGGGGTGACGACCTGGCGCGATGCGGCGGAATTCTTGGCCCTTGGTGCAGGCAACGTGCAGGTCTGCACCGCGGCCATGACCTATGGCTTCAAGATCGTCCAGGAGATGATCACCGGCCTTTCCGACTGGATGGATGCCAAGGGGCACCGCTCGCTCGACGACATCTGCGGCCGCGCCGTCGGAAACGTCACCGACTGGCAGTACCTGAACCTCAACTACGTGACGAAGGCGAAGATCGACCAGGATCTCTGCATCAAGTGCGGCCGCTGCCACATCGCTTGCGAGGACACCTCGCACCAGGCGATCACCAGTGTCGTCAACGGCGTTCGCCACTTCGAGGTAATGGAAGACGAATGCGTCGGCTGCAACCTCTGCGTCAACGTCTGTCCCGTCGAGAACTGCATCACAATGGAAGCGCTTGGTGCGGGCGAACTGGACAAGCGCACTGGCAAGACTGTTGATCCGCAATACGCGAACTGGACAACGCATCCGAACAACCCTGCGGCAGCTCCCGTAGCGGCCGAGTGAGGGAAGCAGCCCTGCGTGAGCTTCTCGACAGGGCTGCAGAAGACCAATTCCCAAGCAACATCGACTCACGTGCTGCAGTGCGAAAGTCCGGCCGATTTTTTAACTGCGAGTTAGCCGATCTCTGCCAAGTGTTAAGCGGGAGTTTCTGTGGTGCGGCTTGAAGCCGCGCCGCGACATACTTGCTTGTCCAACCGGGATTCAAGATTATGACATTTAAGGATCTAGGAATTTCCAAGAAGATCGGTCTTCTTGTGGTTGTAATGGGAATTTCCTCCCTCATCATCGCTGCAATCTCCGGCAGCGGGCTCTATGGCTTGCAGCAGGCGATGACGAACGTCGGTGCGCGCGAGGAAACGGCACGCGAAGCGATGGATCTGCGGGTCGATATCATCGCCATCAGCCGCATGACCTACCAGCTCGCCGCGGCGCCGGAAAAGGCCGCGGACTTTCGTGCCGAAACGGAAAAGCGTGCGGCAGAGATGCTCGACCGCCTGCCCAAGATCGAATCCACGGCTGACGCAACGGAGCTGGATCAGCTGAAGACGATCCGCGCGGCGATAGACAGCTACTTTAACGAAATCCGCGCCATGGTGAGGGTCGCTGAAAGCAATCCTTCGGATGCAGCGGCCATCTCCGCCGCACTTGGCAAGGCACTGGCCGGCCAGAAAGTCGTGACCGACACCGTCAAGGTCTACAGCAAGTACTCCGGCGAAGAGCTGGCCGCTGCCCGCGCTGAAGCCCTTTCCTCTTCGTCCACCGCGATGATCGTGGCAGCAGCATCCGCGCTGGCATTCACTGTGATCGGCGCTGCCATCAGCACTCTGGTTGCCCGCCGCGGCATCGTTCTGCCGATCCGCTCGCTGACCCAGGCGATGAGCCGCCTTGCGCAGGGCGACCTCCAGGACACGTCCGTCGATGCCGGCCGCAAGGACGAGATTGGCGAAATGGGCCGTGCCGTCGACGTCTTCCGCAAGAACGCGCTCGCCGTGCAGGAACTGAAGTCGCAGGAAGCAGCACTCCACGAGCGCAGCAGCGACCTGCAGTCGAGCATTGCGACAGTCGTCGCTGCGGCTGTTGCCGGTGACTTCTCCGGCCGCATCAGCAAGGACTACCAGAACGAAGACCTCAACCGCTTCGCAAAGAGCGTCAACGAATTGGTCGGCAGCGTGGACACCGCGGTTGCCGAAACCCGTCGCGTCATCGCAGCGCTTGCCGATGCCGACCTGACGCAGACCATGAATGGCCAGTTCCAAGGGGCGTTTGCTGAGCTTCAGGCCAACGTCAACGCCACGATGGTAACGCTGCGTGCCACCATGAACGATGTTCGCGGTGCCGCAAGCACGATCAACGACAAGTCGGCAGAGCTGAGCTCCGCTGCCAACGATCTGTCCAAGCGGACGGAACAGCAGGCTGCGGCTCTCGAAGAAACGGCTGCGGCTCTCGACGAGATCACCGCGACCGTCCGTGCCTCCTCCTCGCGTGCCAACGAGGCTCGCGACATGGTTCACGAGACGCGCCAGAGTGCGGCAAAGTCGGGCGAAATCGTCCGCAGCGCCGTCGACGCCATGGGCCGTATCGAGGACTCTTCCAACAAGATCAGCCAGATCATCACCGTGATCGATGAGATCGCCTTCCAGACCAACCTGCTGGCTCTGAACGCCGGCGTAGAGGCGGCCCGTGCCGGCGAAGCCGGCCGCGGCTTTGCAGTCGTTGCCCAGGAAGTCCGTGAACTGGCACAGCGCTCCGCCAATGCTGCCAAGGAGATCAAGACGCTGATCACCGCGTCGGCCTCCGAAGTGGAAGGTGGCGTCGCGCTCGTCCGCTCGACCGGCGATGCTTTGCTGGAAATCGAAAACCTCGTCAACCGCGTCAACGGCCACGTCGAGTCGATTGCAACGGCTGCCCGGGAACAGTCGACGGCGCTTGGTGAGATCAACTCCTCGGTCAACCAGATGGACCAGATGACACAGAAGAACGCAGCCATGGTGGAAGAAACCACTGCGGCCAGCACGACGCTCGCCCAGGAGAGCTTCCAGCTGCAGACCATGCTCCAGAACTTCAAGCTCGACGGCCACTCCGGCATGTCTGGACACAAAGTCCGTGCGGCCGCCTAAGCGACCCGATCACTCTCCAGCCCAAGGCCCGGCAGCACCCGCTGCCGGGCCTTTTCATTTGGCTGCTCCGTCGGCATGAAGCCGGCCGATGCAAGAGCGCCCGTGGGGAACAATCAGTCGCTCCCGTCATTGCTGCTCGGGTGCGCACAGGAGAACCGCCCCGTGATCAGCGATCTTTGGTATAAGAACACCGTCGTCTATTGCCTCTCTGTCGAAACCTTCATGGACGCCAATGGTGACGGTGTGGGCGATTTCGAGGGCCTGTCCCGTCGGCTCGATTACCTCGCAGGCCTCGGTGTTGGCGCCATCTGGCTGATGCCGTTCCAGCCCTCGCCGGGCAAGGACGACGGCTACGACATCACCGACTACTACAACGTGGATCCGCGCTACGGGACGCTCGGCGATTTTGTCGACTTCACCCATGGCTGCAAGCAGCGCGGCATCCGGGTCCTGATCGATCTGGTAGTCAACCACACCTCAAACCAGCATCCCTGGTTCCAGTCGGCCCGCAGCGACCCCAACTCCCCCTACCGCGACTGGTACGTCTGGTCGAACACGAAGCCTGCGGATGCCGATCAGGGCATGGTCTTCCCGGGCGTGCAGGACAGCACCTGGACGCGGGACGAGAAGGCAGGCGGATACTACTTCCACCGCTTCTATGAGTTCCAACCGGACCTCAACACGGCCAATCCCATGGTTCAGGAGGAAATCCTGAAGATCATGGGCTTCTGGATCCAGCTCGGCGTCAGCGGCTTTCGCATGGATGCCGTGCCCTTCGTCATCGCCGAGAAGATTCCCGGCGTGAAGGAGGCGAAGGAGCACTTCGACATGCTGCGGACCTTCCGCGAGTTCCTTCAGTGGCGCAAGGGCGACTCGATGATCCTCGGGGAAGCGAACATCCTGCCGGAGGAAAACCTGAACTACTTCGGCGACGACGGCGACCGCATCCAGATGATGTTCAACTTCCAGGTCAACCAGACGCTGTTCTATGCCCTGGCGAGCGGCGACACGCGCCCGATGATCGAGGCGCTTGAGAGGACGAAGCCGAAGCCGGGCACGGCTCAATGGGGCCAGTTCCTGCGCAACCACGATGAACTCGACCTCGGACGCCTCGACAAAAATCAGCGTCAGGCGGTCTTCGCCGCCTTCGGCCCGGACAAGAACATGCAGCTTTACGACCGTGGCATCCGCCGTCGTCTGGCGCCGATGCTGGGCGGCGACCAGCGCCGGCTCGAGCTGGCTTACAGCCTGATGTTCTCGCTGCCCGGCACGCCGGTGATCCGCTACGGCGACGAGATCGGCATGGGCGACGACCTGAAACTTCCGGATCGCAACAGCTGCCGCACACCAATGCAGTGGTCTGACGAGCCGCAGGGAGGCTTCACCAAGAGCGACAAGCCGGTGCTGCCGGTGATCTCCGAGGGGCCGTTCGGCTACGAGCACATCAATGTCGCCGAGCAGCGACGATCGCCGGAGTCTCTTCTGAACTGGATGGAGCGGCTGATCCGGATGCGCAAAGAAGCGCCCGAGATCGGCTGGGGCGACTTCACGGCGCTCGACACGAAGGATCCTGGCGTACTGGCGCTGCGCTACGACTGGCGCAACAACGCGGTGCTGATCATTCACAACCTCCACCCGGAACCGGTGGAGATCGATCTTGATGTCGGCTGCGGCGAGCAGGGTCGGTTGCTGATCGACATTGCCGACAGCCAAAGCAGCGAAGCCGACGAGAATAGCCGGCACCGGCTCCTGCTGGAGGCACACGCCTATCGCTGGTTCCGTGTCGGCGGTCTCGACTACATCCTGAGACGCACGGAGATCTGAACCTGGTCAGACGGCGTTTGGCTTTTCCTGCTCCTGCAGAATGTCCAGCATTGCCCGCATGGCGCGCGTCACATGGCGCTCGCGGTGGTGCAGGACGGAGAAGGCCCGCACAGGCATCGGAAAATCGACGGCGCGGACCCGGCCTGAGAAATGATGCGAGCGTGCGGCACGGCTTGAAATCACCGTTGCGCTGAGTCCCGCCTCGACGGCAGCAATTGCCGCTTCGTTCGAGGGCAGTTCCAGCACGATGGACAGGTCTGCCGGATCAAGGCCCAGCGCCTGAAGCTCTCGCTCGAAGGCGGAACGCGTGCCGGAGCCGACCTCGCGCATGATCCAGCTGGTTTCCATCAGTTCCGACGGCAGGATCGCCTGCCGATCAGCCCATGGATGCCGGTTGCCGACGACGAGCAACAGATGGTCTTCGGCCACTTTGGTACGCACGAGTTCGGGGGAATCGATCTCACCCTCGACGACCCCGAGCTGCGCCCGCCCGGATATGACCGCTTCCGCAGCGCTTCTGGTATTGCCGACGACAAGCTCCAGGTCGACCCGCGGGAAGCGCTCGTGATAGGCGACGAGGCGCGATGGCAGCCAGTAGCTGGCAACCGTTTGGCTGGCGTGGAGCCGCAAGGTGCCGCTCGCCGTCCCGCCGAGATCCGCCAGCATGTGTTCTGCCGCCCCTGCTCGCTCCAGCAGCGCCTTTGCCTCCGGCAGGAAGAGGCGTCCCGCCTCCGTCAGCTCAATGCGACGGCCGATCCGATTGAAGAGGATCACCCCGTGGCGCTGTTCAAGCGCAGAAACCGCAGCACTCGTGGCCGACTGCGTCATGTTGAGCGCAGCCGCCGCCCGCGTCACATGCTGGCGCTCTGCCACTTCCACAAATACCCGCAGCTGATCCAGCGTCATCGCAACCGTTCGACATTATCGATCAATAGGAGCGATATTACGCGTTGGAATTGTGTTTGGAAGTGGATGAGAATGGATTTGCATGATTAGAACGAGATTTAGAATATGCATGACACTCTGGCCGAACATCAACAAACTCATTCCGCGCGCTTTTCTCACCCCCTCCTGAATGGACTTTTGTTGACCGCTGGGATCGCTCTTTCAGCGATGGCGTTCCGAACGGCCAGCGGCTGGCAGTGGCTGAGCCCGCTGATCCTGTCGATCGTGATGGGAATGGCGCTCGGCAATGTCATTCGGCTTCCTGCAAGCTCGTCGCACGGGATCGCCTTCGCCATGCGACGCCTGCTGCGCGCCGGTATCGTTCTCCTCGGTCTGCAGGTGACGCTTGGACAGATCCTCTCCCTCGGCATCGGTGGACTGGCTGCCGTCACGGTGACGCTGACGGTCACCTTCGTCGCCATCCGCCTTGCGGGGCGCGCCATGGGCGTCGACCCGGCATTGACCGACCTCATCGCCGCCGGCACCTCGGTTTGCGGCGCCTCGGCCGTGATTGCGGCAAACACGGTGGCACGGGGCCGTGATGAGCAGGTGGCCTACGCCGTCGCCTGCGTCACCATTTTCGGTTCCGTCTCAATGCTGCTGTTTCCGCTAATCGCCGGCGTGCTGCCGCTCGACGCCACCGGCTATGGCGTCTGGACCGGGGCCACCATCCACGAGGTGGCCCAGGTGGTCGCCGCAGCCTTCCAGGGCGGCGACGTGGCGGGCCAGTCAGGCACGATCGCTAAGCTGACGCGGGTCGTGCTGCTTGCCCCGCTGGTCATGACGATGGCGATTGCTGCACGCCGCGCTGCAGGCGGTGGATCGGCGGCCTCAGCCCCGACACCTTGGTTCGTGCTCGGCTTTATCGCGATGGTTCTCTTCAACAGTGGCTTCGATATCCCTGCAGAAGCGCAGGCGGTAACGGGCCTCCTCACGACATTCCTGCTTTCCACGGGACTTGCGGCCATGGGGCTGCACACCAATCTGGCGCGGCTGAAGGCCCAAGGGGTCCGCCCGCTGGCGCTCGGCGCCTTCGGCTGGCTCTTCATTTCCGTCTTTGGCTTGGCCATGGTGAAACTCACAGGCTTCTAGATCACGGCTCTGACTGAATCCCGATCTTCAGGCCGGACATGAACAACTGCTCGAGGTAGCGGGCCGCATCCTCGAAGCGGCCCTCGCCTGCCCGCCTTTCCCCAAGCACGGCACGCACCTGGACGTCGAAATCCGCATAATGCTGCGTCGTCGCCCAGATGGAAAAGATCAGGTGGTACGGGTCGCATCGCGCAAGCTTGCCGGCCTTGATCCAGGCCCGGATGACCTCAGCCTTTTCATCGACGAGAGCCTTCAGCGGGCCTTTCAATTCGTCCTCGATATGCGGTGCTCCCTGCAGGATCTCGTTGGCGAAGAGCCGGCTCTCCCGAGGAAAGTCGCGAGACATCTCGAGCTTGCGGCGGATATAGGAGCGGATCTCCGACTCCGGGTCGCCATCGGCGTCAAAGGCCTGCAGCGGGTCGAGCCAGGTGAACAGCATCCGCTCCAGAAGTGTGCGGTGGATCGCTTCCTTCGTGCGAAAATAGTAGAGGAGGTTCGGCTTAGACATGCCCGCGACTTCGGCGATCTGGTCGATCGTGGTGCCCCGGAAGCCGCTGGAGGAGAAGACGTCGAGCGCGGCATCAAGGATGCGCTCTTCCTTTTCTTCCTGGATCCGCGTCCGCCGCTGCGTCTTTGCCGCCCGTGGTACAGCCATCCCCTCTCGTCATCCCCTGTCGTTGCGCTTCCGCCGCCTGCCTCAGGCGCTTTTGGCACTGCTGGCGACTTTTCGTGATTTTCGTCTTGAGTGGCGGCGCGGAAATTGTATGTTTTTACCAACCGGTCAAATTATCAGCGACAAGTCCAACAAAGGCAATGTTGAGTTTCACTGCTGACGGGGCAGGAAACAGAGAACCGGCGGGAACAGCATAAGCCGCCAAAGCGGCTCAAACAGGTGAGGATGTGGCTGATGGTGGCAGCACCCGGCGAGAACCTGCGCATCAATGGCGACAGGTTGTGGGATTCGCTCATGGACATGGCGAAAATTGGCCCCGGCATCGCCGGCGGCAACAATCGCCAGACGTTGACGGACGCGGATGCCGAGGGACGTAAGCTCTTCCAGACATGGTGCGACGATGCGGGGCTGACGATGGGCGTCGACAAGATGGGCACCATGTTCATGACCCGCGCCGGCACCGACCCTGATGCGCTGCCGGTATACATCGGTTCGCACCTCGACACCCAGCCGACCGGCGGCAAGTATGACGGCGTGCTCGGCGTGCTATCCGGCTTGGAAGTCGTCCGCACTCTGAACGACCTCGGCATCAAGACGAAGCACCCGGTGGTCGTCGCCAACTGGACCAACGAGGAAGGCGCCCGCTTTGCGCCGGCCATGCTCGCCTCGGGCGTCTTCGCCGGCGTCCACGACCTCGACTACGCCTATGCCCGCAAGGACCCCGAAGGAAAGAGCTTCGGCGACGAGTTGCAGCGCATCGGCTGGGTCGGCGAGGAAGAGGTCGGTGCGCGCAAGATGCACGCCTACTTTGAATATCATATCGAACAGGGCCCGATCCTCGAGGCCGAGAACAAGCAGATCGGCGTCGTCACCCACTGCCAGGGGCTCTGGTGGCTGGAGTTCACGCTGACGGGCAAGGAAGCCCACACCGGCTCCACCCCGATGACCATGCGCGTCAATGCCGGTCTTGCTATGAGCCGTATCCTGGAGATGGTGCAGGAGGTGGCGATGAACGAGCAGCCGGGCGCCGTCGGCGGCGTCGGACAGATGTTCTTCTCCCCGAACTCACGCAATGTGCTCCCCGGCAAGGTCGTCTTCACCGTCGACATCCGTACGCCGAGTCAGGAGAAGCTCGACCGGATGCGGGCAAAAATCGAGAAAAAGGCCGCCGAGATCTGCGACGACCTGGGCGTCGGCTGTTCCGTGGAGGCCGTCGGGCATTTCGATCCGGTGACCTTCGATCCGGTTCTGGTCGGGCGCGTCCGCGAGGCGGCCGAGAAGCTCGGCTACAGCCACATGGATATCATCTCCGGCGCCGGTCATGATGCCTGCTGGGCGGCCAAGGTGGCGCCGGCGACGATGGTCATGTGTCCCTGCGTCGGCGGGCTGTCGCACAACGAGGCGGAGGATATCTCGAAGGAATGGGCAAGCGCCGGCGCCGACGTGCTCCTCTACGCCGTGCTGGAGACCGCGGAGATTGTCGAGTGAGCCCAACGCCACTATATTCTAAGCCATCGCGAACTGCGGAGCCTGGCGAATGTCCCCCGCAACTGAAAACCTTGTCCTTGAGCATCTTCGTGCCATCCGTGCGACGCAGGAAAAGCACTCGGAAGACCTGCGCGAGATCAAGACGAGGCTCGGTTTTCTTGAACAGCAGTATGCGAACCTGTCGCACCGTCTTGATCGGATGGACGAGCGCGTACCCAGAATTGAGAAACGCCTCGGCCTGCTCGAAGCCTGAGCAGACAAGCAATCACACCAGACGACGATCAGGACAATAGGCATCGGGCCTCCGGCCCGCATGCGGCCGGTGGTCCCTTGAAACAAGAACAGAGGGAACGGGACCATGAGCACAGTGATCAAAGGCGGAACCATCGTCACCGCCGACCTGACCTACAAGGCCGACGTCAAGATCGATGGTGGCAAGATCATCGAGATCGGCCCAAACCTCTCCGGCGACGAAACTCTCGACGCCTCCGGCTGCTATGTCATGCCAGGCGGCATCGACCCCCATGTCCACCTCGAAATGCCCTTCATGGGCACCTATTCCGCCGATGACTTTGAAAGCGGCACCAGGGCGGCCCTTGCCGGCGGCACGACCATGGTGGTGGACTTCTGCCTGCCGGACCCCGGCCAGTCGCTGCTTGATGCCCTGAAGCGCTGGGACAACAAGTCCACCCGCGCCAATTGCGACTATTCCTTCCACATGTCGGTCACCTGGTGGGGCGAGCAGGTCTTCAACGAGATGAAGGCGGTGGTGCTGAACCACGGCATCAACACCTTCAAGCACTTCATGGCCTACAAGGGTGCGCTGATGGTGAACGACGACGAGATGTTCGCCTCCTTCTCGCGCTGTGCCGAGCTCGGCGCCCTGCCCCTTGTCCATGCCGAGAACGGCGATGTCGTCGCGGCCATGCAGCAGAAGCTGATGGACGAAGGCAATGACGGGCCGGAAGCGCACGCCTATTCGCGTCCCGCCTCCGTCGAGGGCGAGGCCACCAACCGCGCCATCATCATCGCGGATATGGCCGGCGCCCCCCTATACGTCGTCCACACCTCCTGCGAGCAGTCGCACGAGGCGATCCGCCGGGCCCGGCAAAACGGCATGCGCGTCTATGGCGAGCCGCTGATCCAGCACCTGACGCTCGACGAAAGCGAGTATTTCGACAAGGACTGGGATCATGCCGCCCGCCGGGTGATGAGCCCCCCCTTCCGCAACAAGCAGCACCAGGATTCGCTCTGGGCCGGCCTCTCGGCGGGTTCGCTGCAGGTGGTGGCGACCGATCACTGCGCCTTCACGACCGAGCAGAAACGCACCGGCATCGGCGACTTCCGCAAGATTCCAAACGGAACCGGGGGCTTGGAAGACCGCATGCCGATGCTGTGGACCCACGGCGTGGCGAGCGGGCGCATCACCATGAACGAGTTCGTTGCCGTGACCTCAACGAACGTCGCAAAGATCCTCAACGTCTATCCCCGCAAGGGCGCGATCCTGCTCGGCGCGGATGCCGATATCGTCGTCTGGGACCCGAAGCGCTCGAAGACGATCTCGGCGAAGTCCCAGCAGTCGGCGATCGACTACAATGTCTTCGAAGGCAAGCAGGTGACTGGCTTGCCGCGCTACACCCTGACCCGCGGCGTCGTCGCCATCGAGGAAAGCACGGTCAAGACGCAGGAAGGCCACGGCAAGTTCGTCAAGCGCGAGCCCTTCCAGGCGGTCAACAAGGCGCTCTCGACCTGGAAGGAACTGACGGCCCCACGCAAGGTGGAACGAACGGGTATTCCGGCGAGCGGGGTGTAAACGAGCTTATGTCCCTAGTTCTCCACCAGCGCATCCAGTTCGGGCAACAGCACGACGCTCTCCTGCTCGCTGGGATCTGTCCGGGCGATGATTGCCGTGCAGGGCGTGTTGGAGAGATTGGCGGGCAGGTGCGGGACGCCGGCGGGGATGTAGAAGAGCTCGCCGGCATGGACGACGACATGGTGCTCCAGCCGGTCGCCGTACCAGGTGTGGGCCGAGCCGGAGAGCATGTAGATCGCCGTCTCGTGGCTCTGGTGCAGATGGGCCTTCGCCCGCCCGCCCGGCGGGATAGTGAGCAGGTGCATGCAGATCCCGGTCGACCCGACCGTTTCCGCCGCGATGCCTTCGAAATAGCTGAGCCCCTGCTTGCCGTCATAGGTCGAGCCGGGCTTCACGATCCGGCAGGTTGGCTTCGATGATGCGTCCATGCGCGTTCTCCCTTGGCCGAACCCCGCGACCGCCTCTTGAGCGGACATTATCACGGTCGCGGCGATGCCCGATCATATCACGCGCACCAATCTTCGCACCCACAGAACTCATGGCTGGCCACACCGCATGACCGCATCTCCTGCCTCCGTCGTCTCGGCCAGAAAGCTTGGCCTCACCTTCCAGACCAATGATGGCCCGGTTCATGCGCTGTCGGATGTCGATCTGGAGGTGGAAAAGGGCGATTTTGTTTCCTTCATCGGCCCCTCCGGCTGCGGCAAGACGACCTTTCTTCGCGTCATCGCCGACCTGGAGAAGAACACGGGCGGCGAAATCAGCGTCAACGGCATGACGCCGGAAGAGGCACGCAAGGCGCGAGCCTACGGCTATGTCTTCCAGGCGCCGGCGCTCTATCCTTGGCGGACCATCGAGAACAACGTCGCGCTGCCGCTCGAGATCATGGAATATTCGAAAGCCGAGCAGAAGCAGCGCGTCCAACGCACGCTTGACCTCGTCAACCTGGCGGGCTTCGGCAACAAATATCCGTGGCAGCTTTCCGGCGGCATGCAGCAGCGGGCCTCGATCGCCCGAGCACTTGCCTTCGACGCCGACCTGCTGCTGATGGACGAGCCCTTCGGGGCGCTGGACGAGATCGTCCGCGATCACCTCAACGCCCAACTGCTGAAGCTCTGGGCGACGACGGAGAAGACGATCTGCTTCGTCACCCATTCGATTCCGGAGGCCGTCTATCTCTCCACCAAGATCGTCGTCATGTCGCCCCGCCCCGGCAGGGTGACGGACGTGATCGAGTCGACGCTGCCGCGCGAACGGCCGCTGGACATCCGTGAGACGCCGGAGTTCCTGGCAATCGCCCACCGGGTGCGTGAAGGCTTGAGGGCGGGGCACAGCTATGAGGAATGAACGCCTCTCCTCCCGCATTGTCCCCGTTCTCACCATTGTCGCAATCATCATCGCGATCTGGTACCTGGCTGCCATCTGGATGAACGCGCCGTTCCAGCGCGATCTCGACCGGCGCGGTAACGTGACGTCGACGACGATGGAGTTCGTCGGCAAGACACTGTCGCAGCCGAAGCCGGTGGTGCCGGCGCCGCACCAGGTGGTGCAGAATGTGTTCGAGAACACCTTCCTGCGCAAGGTGACGAGCAACCGAAGCCTGGTGTACCATTCCTGGGTGACGCTCTCCTCGACGCTCGCAGGTTTTGCGTTCGGCACGGCTCTCGGCGTGCTGATCGCCGTCGGGATCGTGCATGTGAAGGCGCTTGATCGCAGCCTGATGCCCTGGATCATCGCTTCGCAGACGGTGCCTATCTTGGCGATCGCGCCGATGGTCGTCGTGGTGCTGGCGGCGGTGAATGTCACCGGTCTGATCCCCAAGGCGCTGATTTCGACCTACCTTTCGTTCTTCCCCGTCGCAGTCGGTATGGTGAAGGGCCTGCGCTCGCCGGACCTTATCCATCTCGACCTGATGCGAACCTACAATGCCAGCACCTGGCAGACCTTCTGGAAGCTCAGAATGCCGGCCTCCATGCCTTTCCTGTTCACCTCGATGAAGGTCGCAGTCGCCGCAAGCCTCGTGGGCGCCATTGTCGCCGAACTTCCAACAGGCGCCGCTGCCGGCATCGGCTCAAAGCTGCTCGCCGGGTCCTATTACAGCCAGACGATCGACATGTGGGCAGCGCTGATCGCCGGTTCGCTACTGGCCGCCATGCTGGTGACGATTGTTGGCATAGGAGGACGCGTGGTGGATCGGCGGATGGGAGTCCAGGCGACATGACCCTCCTCCTCCGCTCCGGGCAGGGCGTCCTTACCCTGCTCCTCTGTCTTGTCGCCCTGGTGCGGCTGCCTCTTCTGGCACCGGACGCGCCTTTCCCCTTTGGCATGGAGACCACTGCGCTCATCCTGCTGCTGATCGCCATCGGCGCCCTCGTCTCTTTTCTGCCAATCGGGCGGCTGGCGCGGGTGTCCGTCCTGCTGGTGACGGCGCATCTTGCAGCCTGGCTTCTGATCGGCGGCATTTCCGGCAACGAGGGCCAGGCGCGGCTCTCCTATTTCCTGCTGATCGCCGCAAGCTGGCTCCTTGGCTGGCGGTGCATCTCAGAACTCGCCGAGATCAAGCCATCCAGCCGCCAGTTCACCATGGCGCTCCGCTTGCTGATCCCGGCGATCTTCGGCGCGTGGATCCTGATCCTCTGGGAAGCGATCACACGCGGGGCTGGCATCCCCTTTATCCTTCTGCCTCCACCGTCGGCGATATGGGATCGGATCACCGGTTCGCTCCCGATCCTGGCGGCCGACGTACGCCAGACCATCTTAAAGGCCGTTCTGTTCGGCTACCTGGTTGGCTGCGCCGCAGGCTTCATCGTGGCCATCCTGGCGGACCGAGTGGCCTTCCTGCGGCGCGGCCTTCTGCCGATCGGCAATCTGATGTCGGCTCTTCCTATCATCGGGGTGGCGCCGATCATGGTCATGTGGTTCGGCTTCGACTGGCAGTCGAAGGCAGCCGTCGTCATCGTCATGACCTTCTTCCCTATGCTCGTAAATACTGTGGCTGGCCTCGGTGCATCCGGGTCCATCGAGCGCGACCTCATGCGCTCCTATGCTTCCGGCTATTGGCAGACACTGTGCAAGCTCAGGTTGCCGGCCGCCATGCCCTTCATCTTCAACGCGCTCAAGATCAACTCGACGCTGGCACTGATCGGCGCGATCGTCGCGGAGTTCTTCGGCACGCCGATCGTCGGCATGGGCTTCCGGATCTCCACCGAGATCGGCCGCATGAATGTTGACATGGTCTGGGCGGAGATCGCCGTTGCGGCGCTTATCGGATCGGTCTTTTATGGCGTCGTGGCGCTCGCCGAGCGGGCGACGACGTTCTGGCATCCGTCTAACCGTGGTGGCTAGACGTTTCCGCCTTCCGCAACGACGGAGGGCGGCGAAACCTCAGAGGGAAAGGATAAGAACAATGAGAAATATCCTTATGACATTGATGGCGGGTGCGATGTCGCTTGCGGCAGCGCAGGCGGCCATGGCCGCGGACATAACCCTGCAGCTTAAATGGGTCGCCCAGTCTCAGTTCGCCGGCTATTACGTGGCGCAGGACAAAGGCTTCTACGAGGACGAGGGACTTGATGTCGAGATCAAGGCCGGCGGTCCGGACATTGCGCCGGAACAGGTGATTGCTGGCGGCGGCGCCGACGTCATCGTCGCCTGGATGGGCGGTGCGCTGGTTGCCCGGGAAAAGGGCGTGTCGCTCGTCAACATCGCCCAGCCCTTTCAGAAATCGGGCCTGCAACTCATCTGCCCGAAGGACGGCCCGATCCAAACTGAGGCAGACTTCAAGGGCCACACCCTTGGCGTCTGGTTCTTCGGCAACGAATACCCCTTCTTCGCCTGGATGAACAAACTGGGCTTATCCACCGAGGGCGGAGCGGATGGCGTGAACGTCCTGAAGCAGAGTTTCGACGTCCAGCCGCTCGTCCAGAAGCAGGCCGACTGCATCTCGGTCATGACCTACAACGAGTATTGGCAGGCAATCGATGCCGGCTTCAAGCCGGAGGACCTGGTGGTGTTCAACTATACGGAGATGGGCAACGACCTGCTGGAGGATGGGCTCTACGTTCTTGAAGACAAGCTGCAGGATCCGGAGTTCAAGGAGAACATGGTGAAGTTCGTCCGGGCCTCGATGAAGGGTTGGAAATATGCCATGGAGAACCCTGAAGAAGCTGCGGAAATCGTCATGGACAATGGTGGCCAGGATGAGAACCACCAGAAGCGGATGATGGGCGAGGTCGCCAAACTGATCGGCGATGCGACGGGCAAGCTGGATCCGGCCGTCTACGAGCGAACCGCCCAGGCATTGCTCGACCAGAACATCATCACGAAGAAACCCGAGGGCGCCTACACGACCGAGATCACCGACGCCGCCATGCAACAGTGACTCAAGTATACTGCAATAAGCAAAGAAACGCGCGGCTTAGCGGTCGCGCGTTTACGTAATACATAACAAAAACTGGCTTCACCCATAACCGCTGACGATTGATTTGTGCGGCTTGCGCACGTAAAAGGACCCAACGGATGAAACGCCGGAAGCTGATCTTGTAACTACAGTGATCGGCTCCCAAGTGAACATCGTATATAGGGCCATGAGGGTACGGGATCCCGGGTGACTCGACCCTGATACCGCTCTCCACTTCTTCTGGAACCGACACGCATGCTTCGCAAGTACGCCTCTCTTGCCGGTCTCATCCCGGCTGCCATTCTCGCCCTTGCCGCTCCTGTGCTCGCGCAGGACGAGGAGAAGGCCGCACGCGAACCGACCTCGCCGTCGATCGTTGTCACGGAGGCGGTCGAGAAGCCGCTGACGGATCGCGTTCACGCAACCGGCACCATTCGCCCAGTTCAGGAAGTCTATGTGCAGCCGCTGGTCGACGGACTTTCCATCCGCGAACTGAAGGCCGAGGTCGGCGACCGTGTCGAGGCAGACCAGGTACTGGCGACGCTGAATGACGACACGCTGATCCTGCAGAAGAGCCAGTTGCAGGCGAACAAGGCAAAGGCGCAAGCGGGACTTGCTCAGTACAAGGCACAGGTGATCGAGGCGCAGGCCAACCTCGATGACGCCATCCGCCAGCGCGACCGCGCAACGCGCCTTCAGGAGTCGGGAACCAGCACCGCCTCGCAGGTCGAGCAGGCAACCGCGGCGGCTGAAGTGGCGCAGGCGCGACTTCAGGCTGCGAAGCAAGCCGTCGCCGTCGGTCAGGCCGAGATCGAGGTCGTTGACAGCCAGATTGCCGACATCGACCTGAAGCTGGCGCGGACGGGCGTGAAAACGCCGGTTGCGGGGATTGTCTCCGCTCGCAACGCAAAGGTTGGTGCCATCGCCAGCGGCGCAGGCGAACCCTTGTTCACCGTCATCGAAGACGGCGCGCTCGAACTCGTAGCCGACCTTTCGGAGACGAACATCCAGAAGGTCGAGCCGGGTCAGAAGGCGCAGATGACGATTGCCGGTGGCAATGAGACCACTGAAGGTGAAGTTCGCCTGGTTTCGCCGACCGTCGACCCTGTCAGCCGCCTTGGCTATGTCCGCATTGCCATTGACGAAAAGAGCGGCGCGCGGGCCGGCATGTATGCCAGCGCTGAGATCACCGTAGATCAAAAGACCGCCCTCGCCCTGCCGCTTTCGGCCGTTACCTCCGGCCGCGAAGGCTCCTACGCCCGCAAGGTCGAGGACAACGTCGTCAAGCAGGTTGAGATTCAGACCGGCATTCAGGATGGCGGCTTCGTTGAAATTGCAGACGGCTTGACGGCCGGTGACATGGTTGTCGAAAAGGCTGGTGCATTCGTGCGCGACGGCGATCGCATCTCTCCGGTTACCGCCCAATCGGCCGCTTCGAACTGAGCGAGGACGCAAGATGAACTTCTCCGCCTGGTCGATCCGCAACCCGATCGCCCCGCTGCTCGGCTTTGCGCTGCTGATCTTCTTGGGGCTGCAGTCCTTCTATTCCCTGCCGATCACCCGCTTCCCGAACATCGACGTGCCGGTGGTCTCCGTCACCGTCGTCCAAAGCGGTGCCTCGCCTGCCGAATTGGAAATGCAGGTGACGAAGGAGGTCGAGGACGCCGTGGCCTCGATCAGCGGCGTCGACGAGATTACCTCGACCGTCACCGATGGACAGTCGCAGACCGTCGTGATGTTCCGCATCGAGAAGCCGACCGACGAGGCTGTGCAGGACACGAAGGATGCGATCGACCGCATCCGCAGCGACCTGCCGGCAAGCGCAGAGGAGCCGATTGTCTCGAAGATCGATGTCGAGGGGCAGGCGATCCAGACCTTCGCCGTCTCCTCGCCGAACATGACGCTGGAGGAATTGTCCTGGTTCGTCGATGACGTGATCAAGCGCGAACTGCAAGGACAGCCGGGCATCGGCCGCATCGACCGCTATGGCGGTGCCGACCGCGAAATCCGCATCGCGCTCAATCCTGACAAGCTCGATGCGTATGGCATCACCGCGGTCGACGTGAACAACCAGCTGCGTGGGACCAACGTCGATCTGGGGTCGGGCCGCGGACAGGTTGCCGGTAACGAACAGACCATCCGCACGCTCGGCGACGCACGTACTGTCGCGCAGCTGACGGACACAACAATAGCGCTGCCCGGCGGCCGCTTCGTCAAGATTTCCGAACTTGGCCGGATCTCGGACACCTATGAGGAACAGAAGTCCTTCTCCCGCTTCAACGGCGTTCCCTCCGTCACCTTCGCCGTCTTCCGCGCCAAGGGTGCGAGCGAAGTCTCGGTTGCAGAAACCGTCGAGGAGAGCCTGACGGGTGTCCGCGCCACTCATCCCGACGTCAACATCGAGATGGTGGACGATTCCGTCTACTTCACCTACGGCAACTACGAAGCCGCGCTGCACACGCTGATGGAAGGAGCCCTGCTGGCGGTCATCGTCGTGATGCTGTTCCTGAAGAACTGGCGCGCAACGTTGATTGCGGCCGTGGCGCTGCCGCTTTCGGCGATCCCGACCTTCTGGGTGATGGACCTCCTCGGATTCTCGCTGAACCTCGTGAGCTTCCTGGCTCTGACGCTGGCGACCGGTATCCTCGTCGATGACGCGATCGTCGAGATTGAAAACATCGCTCGCCACATCAAGATGGGCAAGACGCCCTACCGGGCGGCGCTGGAAGCCGCAGACGAGATCGGTCTTGCCGTCATCGCGACGAGCTTCACCATCATTGCCGTCTTCGTTCCGGTGTCCTTCATGCCGGGCATCCCCGGCCAGTACTTCATCCAGTTCGGCCTGACAGTTGCCTTCTCGGTATTCTTCTCATTGATGGTTGCGCGTCTCATCACGCCATTGATGGCCGCCTACTGGATGCGTGCCGAAGACGCGATCGACGATCACCACGACAATGACGGCCGCCTGATGAAGGCCTATACCCGTCTCGTCACCGGCACCACCAGCAAATGGTACATGCGCTACGCAACGCTGCTGGGCGCGATTGCCTTCCTCATTGGTTCGCTCGCGCTCCTGGCCCAGGTGCCCGGCAGCTTCCTGCCGCCGGAAGACTCGTCCCGGATCGTGCTGTCGGTCGAGCTACCGCCGAACGCGACGCTGGACGAGACGGCACAGACAACCGACCAGATCTACGCAGCCGTGCGCGACCTTGAGGGCGTCGAGAGCGTCTTCGTCCTGGGCGGCGCCTCGCCCAAGGGCGACCTCGAACTGCGCCGTGCTACCGTCCGCGTCATCTTGGAAAACATCGACCACTCCCTGTTCAAGACGCTCGTCAACAAGGGGCTGGGATCAATCCCTGTGCTCGGCGAGCTTATCCCGAAGGTGCCGGACAACGGACGCACGCGTCCCCAATGGGAAGTGGAGCGCGAGCTCTTCGAGAAGGTGCGGAGCATTCCGGACGTCCGGATCTCCAAGCTTAACGACCGCGGCGAACGTGAACTCAGCTTTAACTTCCTATCGTCCAGCGAAGAGGACCTGAACCTCGCAGTCAGCCGGTTGGAATCGGAGCTGCGCACCTCGCCGATCCTCGCCAACGTGAGCTCGGAAGGCGCCCTGCCCCGGCCGGAACTGCAGATCCGCCCGCGCAAGGATGAGATGGCCCGCCTCGGCATCACGCCGCAGCAGATCTCCGAGACTGTTCGCGTCGCGACCATCGGCGACATCGACGCGCAGCTGCCCAAGATGTCGATCGACGATCGGCAGATCCCGATCCGGGCGCAGGCGTCGCTCGACCTGCGGCAAGACCTTGCCGCCATCCGTGCACTGAAGATAAAGACCGCCACTGGCGAAATGGTGCCGCTCTACGGTGTTGCCGATGTCGATTATTCGGAAGGCCCGAGCTCGATCAAGCGCTACGACCGCAGCCGGGTCGTCTCCATTGGCTCGGACGTGCCTTTCGGCACGGCGCTCGACACCTCCACGGAGGAGTTTAAGCGTATCGTCAGCGAGACTGAGCTTCCGCCGACGGTGCGACTTGCGGAAAGCGGCGACGCGAAGGTCCAGGCTGAGATGGTTCAAGGCTTCGGCAATGCCATGCTGCTCGGCCTGCTGCTGGTGCTGGTGGTGCTGATCCTGCTGTTCAAGGACGTGATCCAGCCGTTCACTATCCTGTTCTCGCTACCGCTCGCGATCGGCGGCGTGGCGATCGGGCTGATCGTGACGCAGAACGCGCTTTCCATGCCGGTTCTGATCGGCATCCTGATGCTGATGGGCATCGTGACGAAGAACGCCATCCTGCTGGTGGACTTCGCCATCGAGATGCGCCGTCACGGCATGGAGCGGGTGCACGCCATGGTGGAAGCCGGCCGCAAGCGTGCCCGGCCGATCATCATGACATCGATTGCCATGTCTGCCGGCATGCTGCCTTCAGCGCTCGGCGTCGGCGAAGGCGGCTCGTTCCGCGCGCCGATGGCGATCGCCGTGATCGGCGGCATCATCGTCTCGACCGTGCTCTCTCTGGTGGTCGTGCCGGCCTTCTTCCTGATCATGGACGACCTTTCCCGCCTGCTCGGCCGCGTCTTCGGCCGCTTCGTCGGCAGCAAGGAGGAGGAAGAGGAGACGCTCTCCTCCGAACAACTCACGCGGCATGCGGAGGAAACCACCCAGTCGATTGCCACGCTGGAGCAACGCATCGCCTCGATCGAGAAGAAGAACGGCGCGACCGAAGAGCCCGACAAGGGCGGGCAGGGTTCGAACGTGCTGCGGCTCACCCCTTGGGCGGCTGAGTAGCGATTTCGCGGCGCAGGCGATCAGAAACATGTTCAAGGCCGGGTGAAAGCCCGGCCTTTTGCGTTGCACGTCGGCGCAATTGATCGAGGTCAAATGGCTCTATCACCGCGGCTGTTACATTCCCCCCATGACCGGTCTCTGAAACAGCCGGAAGCGCCAACGGAAACAGCGACGGTCCAGATGAACAAGAGCCTGAAACTGAACAGCCGGGACAAGGCGCTTCTGGTGCGCACGCCGTTCATGACATCACTCGGCGGCGACTCGCTAGTGAAGATGGTGAATGCGGCGACGATTGCCAGCGTCCCTGCCCGCCATGTTCTGTTTGGTGAGGGCGAAGCCTCAGACCACTTCTACTGCGTACTCTCCGGCTATGTACGCCTCTACCGCCTTCAACCGCGAAGGCCGGGAAGCCGACATCCGCATCTGTGGTCCCGGCGATACCTTTGCCGAATGCCTG
Organism: Pseudorhizobium tarimense; assembly: GCF_022968135.1. GTDB lineage: Bacteria > Pseudomonadota > Alphaproteobacteria > Rhizobiales > Rhizobiaceae > Neorhizobium > Neorhizobium tarimense. The sequence continues at coordinate 156,179 of NZ_JALJRA010000009.1, read as the reverse complement.
ATCTTTGGCGACGACACCTACCCTTTCAATGTTCAGACGGCTGAAAACGCCACGCTTGCCCGTTTCGGCATCCACGCAGTGCGGACACTGGCGGAACAGGCGCCCGATGTCGCCAAGGCGATCATGCGCTGCCTGTCGCAGCACCTGTTGGCGACCATGGAATGCGTCGCGAACGATCGTCTTCACACCGCCCAGCAGCGGGTGGCGGAATATCTGCTGAAGAATTGTCTGGTCGACGGAGGCGCGACGTCGCTCCGCCTGCCGTTCCAGAAGAGCCTGCTCGCGGGCATGCTGGGGCTTGCGCCGGAAGCGCTCTCGCGCGCCTTTTCCTCGCTTTGCCGCGTCGGCGTGGCCGTGCGTGGGCGGCATCCTCCAGATCGGCGACGTCAACGCCCTGCGCGACATCTAGAGGCCGCCGTTCTCCTTCAGGAAGCGGACGACGTGGTCGACGCCATCGCCGCTCTTGAGGTCGGTGAAGAGGTGCGGCCTCGGATCCCGCATCTGCCTGGCATCGCGATCCATCACATCAAGATCGGCGCCGACATAAGGCGCCAGATCCTTCTTGTTGATCACCAGGAGATCGGAACGCGTGATCCCGGGGCCGCCCTTGCGCGGGATTTCCTCGCCCTGGCAGGTGGAGATCACGTAGATAGTGAGGTCCGCCAGGTCGGGCGAGAAGGTCGCGGCGAGGTTATCGCCGCCGGATTCGATGAAGACGATATCGAGGTCCGGAAAGCGCTCATTTAAGCCCGCGATCGCCTGCAGGTTGATGGTTGCATCTTCGCGGATTGCCGTGTGCGGGCATCCACCTGTCTCCACCCCCACGATGCGGTCAGAGGAAAGAGCCTGCATCCGCACCAGCGCCTCGGCGTCTTCGCGCGTATAGATGTCGTTGGTCACCACCGCGATGGAATACTTGTCCCGCAGGGCCTTGCAGAGCTTTTCCGTCAGCGCCGTCTTGCCGGACCCGACGGGGCCGCCGATGCCGATGCGAAGCGGACCATTCTGCGATTTCATGCGATATCCTTTCGTCTGCGAAGGCTCGTTCCTCAGGAGCGAAAGAGCCTGGAATGCTGTGTTTCGTGCCGTAGCGAAGCAATGTCTACCTGAATGGCTGCCGTACCGAGATCGTCCAGAGTGGCGCCCGAGACATCGCGAATGACTTGCCCGATCTCCGTCTCCAGCGCCGCCAGAATGGCAACGCCATCCATCTGCCCGCAGGCGCCGAGACGGATGCCGGCGGACACGGCCTGCGAAAGGGCCGCATGCAGGTAAGCCGCCAGCACATCCTCAAGCGATATCCGGTGCGCCGCAGCGATGGCGCCGACCGCGACTGGAAACGGCACGTCAGCCGGCAGACGCTCCAGCACCGGCGCCGGCCAGGCGCGTGCGGTGGCGACGAAGGCTTTGCCGAGGGACAGCGTCTCGAAATGGCGTTCGGCCGAACCGGCAAGCGCCAAGCCCAGTTCAGAAAGCTCCGCCAGTCCCTCATGGTCCTCATGCCGCCGCCAACCCTCACCGAACAGAATGGCATCGTTCCAAAGGCTCCCATGGCGAAGCACGGCGACCAACCATGACCGCAGCTCCGAAGCGTCCTGCACAAGCCGATCATGCACCGCCCGCTCCAATCCGCCGGACCAGGCAAAGCCGCCGATCGGGAAGGCAGGGGACATCCATGCCATCAAGCGAAGCAGGGTCTGCGTTCGAAGCTCTTCACCCGTCATGGCTATCCATGCCGGTGATGATGGTCGTGCCCATGAGAATGTCCGCCGTGGGCGTGGTAAGCGCCACGGACTGGATGGAATGGCTCCTCCACTTCGGACACGGTCGCACCCAACCCTTCCAGCATCTTGCGGATGACATGGTCGCGAAGGATGAGGATACGCTCCGCCTCGATCTGCGCCGAAAGGTGCCGGTTGCCGAGATGCCAGGCAAGCTCTGTGAGATGCATGCGGTCGCGTGCGGTAATCTCGAACAGCTTCTCCGCAGCTGCCGCAATCGCGAGATTGCTGCCGTCCTCCAGGACCAGCCGGTCCCCATCGGCAAACAGCACCGGCTCCTTCAGGTCGAGCATCACCATCTCGCCATTTGACAGATGCAGCACCTTGCGCCTCAGATGGCGCAGGTCGTGCGGCAGCGCGATCGTGTCGACCGGGGGATCGGTGATGACGCCGGCGTGGTGGTATGCGGTTATGCGTTGCATGCGTTGGTCCTCGAACGGGGATCGCGCCCCAGCGGCTTCCGGAAATAGATGACGCGTTCGGTCTCGATGAAACCCCAGTGCTGATGAGCCCTGTGAGAGGAGATGTTGTGCATCTCAGCGTCCGAACAAAGTTCGACATAGCCTTTCGCCCTAAGATCCGCCTCAATCTGTGCCAGCAGGAGCCGGGCGATCCCCATCCGGCGATTGTCCTCTTCCACGAAGATTCCTTCTAGGAAAGGCACCGGCGTCGACGTGCAGCCGTTCGCATAGGGACGGATAGAGATCTCGGCGAAAGCTATCAGGACCTCGGCACGAAACGCGCCATAGCAGGTGCCGGCTTGGCGACGCTGCAGATCCTCTATCTCAGCAAGATGCGCCTCAGCCGATTGGTCCGACCACAAGGAATGGCGCAATGCCGACCATGGCTCGAAGTCCGGCGGCGTCAGCAAGCGGACGGAAACGAGATCGCACGGCATCGTCAAAACAGGAAATAACGCTGCGCCATCGGCAGCACAGTGGCAGGCTCACAGGTGAGCAATTCACCATCGGCACGAACCTCATAGGTTTCCGGGTCGACCTCGATGTGCGGCGTCAGCGAATTATGGATCATCGACGCCTTGGAGATGCCGCCGCGGACGTTCTTCACCGCTACCAGCTTCTTCGCCACGCCGAGACGCTGCGCAAGTCCACCATCCAACGAAGCCTGCGACACGAAGGTGACGGAGGAATTGGTCCTGAGCTTGCCATAGGCGGCAAACATCGGCCGGTAGTGCATCGGCTGCGGCGTCGGGATCGAGGCGTTCGGATCTCCCATCGGCGCTGCGGCGATGGATCCGCCAAGCAGCACCATCTCGGGCTTCACGCCGAAGAAGGCCGGGCTCCAGAGCACCAAGTCGGCCCGCTTGCCGACTTCCAACGAGCCAATCTCATGTGAGACGCCGTGGGCGATCGCCGGATTGATCGTGTACTTGGCGATATAGCGGCGGACGCGGAAATTGTCATTCTCGCCCTTCTCGTCACTCAGCCGGCCGCGCTGGCGCTTCATCTTGTCGGCCGTCTGCCAGGTGCGGATCGCCACTTCGCCGACGCGGCCCATGGCCTGGCTGTCGGAAGAAATGATGGAAAAAGCGCCGATGTCGTGCAGGATGTCTTCCGCCGCGATTGTTTCCTTGCGGATGCGGCTCTCGGCAAAAGCGATGTCTTCGGGGATCGACGGCGACAAGTGGTGGCAGACCATCAGCATGTCGAGGTGTTCGGCCAGCGTGTTGACTGTGTAGGGCCGCGTCGGGTTGGTCGATGACGGGATGACGTTCGGCTGCCCGCAGACCTTAATGATGTCCGGCGCGTGACCGCCGCCCGCCCCTTCCGTGTGGAAGGCGTGGATCGTGCGGCCCTTGATGGCGGCCACCGTGTTCTCGACGAAGCCCGATTCGTTCAGCGTATCCGTGTGGATCATCACCTGCACGTCGTGTTCATCGGCAACGGTGAGGCAGTTGTCAATCGCAGCCGGCGTCGTGCCCCAGTCCTCGTGCAGCTTCAGCGACGAAGCGCCCGCGAGGATCATCTCCTCCAGCGGCTTCGGCAGCGAGGCATTGCCCTTGCCAGCAAGCGCGAGGTTCATCGGGAAGGCATCGAAGCTCTCGATCATCCGCTCGATATGCCATGCGCCGGTGCAGGTGGTGGCGAGTGTTCCGTGAGCAGGCCCCGTCCCGCCGCCCAGCATGCAGGTGAAGCCGCTCATCAGCGCTTCCTCGATCTGCTGCGGGCAGATGTAATGGATATGCGCATCCATGCCGCCGGCGGTCAGAATCTTGCCCTCCCCTGCGATCGCCTCGGTCGAAGGGCCGACGATGATGGTCACACCCGGCTGCGTGTCCGGATTGCCGGCCTTGCCGATCGCGTGGATGCGGCCGTCCTTCAGGCCAACGTCGGCCTTGTAGATCCCGCTATGGTCGACGATCAATGCATTGGTGATGACGGTGTCGACCGCGCCTTCTGCGCGTGTCGCCTGGCTCTGACCCATGCCGTCGCGGATCACCTTGCCGCCGCCGAACTTCACCTCCTCGCCATAGGTGGTGAAGTCCTTCTCCACCTCGATGAAGAGTTCGGTATCGGCGAGCCGCACCTTATCGCCGACGGTCGGACCGAACATGGCGGCATAGGCGGCGCGGGAAATCTTGTGCGGCATGTGATAAAACCTTCTCTATAGGGATCAGGGAACTGGCAATCGAGCAGATCAGATGCCGTCCATCACATCCGTCAGTTCTTTCAGTTCTTCCGTGCGCGTGCGGGTGAGATCGGCCTGGCAGGCGTAAATGAGCATCGGCTCCATCGTGCCGCCGTGAGCCTGAAAGCCGACGGAGGTGCATTGCGCATCGCGGAAGCCAACCCACGCCCGCTGAGCCGCGACCAGTGCATCCTCCGCACCCTTGAACTCCGCCATGGCATCGGCATCCCAAGCCTTCATCACCTGCCGCGCCTGCTTGTACTGCGCGTTCAAAACCTCATCTGCCGCCGCGAAATCCCGCTCGGCGCAGTAGGTCATCTCCATCTGCGTCTGCGCATTCTGGCAGTCGATATCCGGCTGATCCTGGGCGGAGACCGGCACCTCGACCAGAAGAACGCATCCGCTCAGCAGGAGCGAAAGAACGGGCTTCAACATTCAGAGTGCTCCCATGATCTTCTGCTGGAAACCGTAAACCGTGCGCGTTCCCGACAATGGGATCAGTGTCACCTGCCGCCTCTGTCCGGGCTCGAACCGCACGGCGGTGCCGGCAGGAATGTCGAGCCGCATGCCGCGGGTCATCTCGCGCTCGAAGACAAGGCCCTCATTGGTTTCGAAGAAATGATAGTGGCTGCCGACCTGGATCGGCCGGTCGCCGGTATTGGCAACCTCGATCACGATCGTCGGCGCGTCCGCGTTCAGCTCGATTTCCCCTTCAGAGGCAATGACTTCCCCCGGAATCATGAATCAGCCCCCTAACCTCTTAACGTATCGGTTCATGCACAGTGACGAGCTTCGTTCCATCCGGGAACGTCGCCTCCACCTGCACGTCATGGATCATCTCGGCGACCCCTTGCATGACCTGGTCGCGGCTGATGACATGCGCGCCGGCTTCCATCAGGTCGGCGACGGAGCGGCCGTCACGGGCGCCTTCGACAACGAAGTCGGTGATCAGCGCGATGGCTTCCGGGTGGTTGAGCTTCACGCCCCGCTCAAGCCTGCGTCGAGCTACCACGGCGGCCATGGAAATCAGCAGCTTGTCTTTTTCTCTCGGCGTCAGGTTCATGATCGTTCAGCACTCATTATCAAATGTTCCAGACCTTCGGCACCGGAGCGCCATTTCGCAATACGGTAATTACCGGTACCAGCACTTTTCTTAGTTCGAATCCGCTCGAAGCGATCAGCCGGACGACGAGCTTGCCGTTCCAGCGGCTCGCCCCGCCGTTGGTTAAGCCCAGCGCGTCGCGCACCTTCGGCAGCAGTGCTTCGGCAAGCGGGCCGACATAGAGTACGGTCGCGAAAGCCGTTTGTCCGGCAAGCGTCGCAGGCTGCGAGGCGACCGCGTTGACTTCACCCTCGAACCGCACGTCTTCGGCATGAACGAGCCGGCCTCCGCGCCGCACCCGCCAGCGATCGCGAAACAGCCCGCGGTTCAACCGCTCGCCCATTGCCTGCCGCCCCATCAGGACAGCTTCGACTGCCAGGAATTCTGATGTATCGTGAAGATCGACCTCCAGCCGGCGGCTGAGCGACGACTGGTCGAACAGGATGGTTTCCTGCGGCATCCAGTGAAGCGCCGCGTTCGCGGCAACGCGGAGGTTGGTAGTGAGGGACGCAGTGCCGGAGGCGGCTCGGTAGACCTTCTCGTTCGCCTGTGTGGTGACGGTGAGGCGGGTAGAAGCAGCGGCGGCGACGGACCATTCGATCACGTCGCCGCCAGTCAGTCCCCCTGACGTATTGATAAGGATCGCCTCCATATCGGGCGAGAAGGTGTCCGGAAGGCGGATCTTGGCGCAGCCTTCCTGGTAGAACTCCGAAAGACGCGTACGTCCATCGAAGAGCTTGGTTACAAGGCGCCCTTTGCCCCTTGCCCGCTGCGGCGCTTCTCGATGGGCTGCGAAATGCTGCTGCACGTGGTTCCCCGCAGATCGGCGTCCGGTTCGTCGCTCGTTGTTGCCGCCGCACAGGGAGCGCCTGCCATCGCGGCAGCAGGTGCCGCCGTCGCAACCAGACTCGCCTTGTCGGCCTTCTGAAAGAAGTCCCACATCCGCTCTGCCGGATCAACACGCGGATCGAACGAAGGCTTGGATGACGTCGCAACCTTGGCCAGTCCAGCCTGAGCCTCCGCATTCGCGGCAAGGACGTTTTCCGTCGCGCTCGGTTTCGGCCAGGCATGAGTGCCGTCAGCAAAGACGTAAGAAGCAATCCGCGCACCGTTCTTGCAGGTGTCGTAGGTGCCGTAGGTCACGCCACCGACCGTCTCGATCTTGGCGCTGCCGCTGCAGCCGTCGAGCTCGCTCCATCGCTGGATCGCGGTTTTAAAGCCGTACTGCCAATACGGCTTGCCACCGCCGGCGTACGGGTTTGCCGTGTCCTTCTGGCCGGCGAAGGCCATGATGGAAATCGGCCGCGCCGGCGAACAGGATTTCGGATCAGGCCGCCAGCTGCCTTCAACCTCCACCGGCGCGCCGGCGCGCAGCGAGTGGACGAAGCCGGCTGCGGCAAAGTCGCTGTGGCCGCTGCAGATGTAGTGGGACAGCATGCGTCCGCCCCCGGAATAGCCGGACGCATAAATGCGGCCAGGATCAACACATAGGTCACGCTTCACTTGCGTCAGTGCAGACGTTATAAACCCGACCTCGTCGAGACCACCTTCCGCCGTGGTAACGAGCGGCACGTTCCAGGCGTGTGTGCCGGGATAGTGACCGGCAAGGCTGCCCTGCAGGGCCACGACAACGAAACCGTTCTTCTCGGCAACCTTGTCCCAGGAACTGCGCTTCAGCTGCCCATCTGGATTGCTGTCGCTGCCGTGAAAGTCGAAGACCACCGGCAGCTTCTCCTTGCCGGTGTAGGAAGACGGAACGAACACGACGCCGGAGCGTATGGCATCCGTCGACTGGACGCTAAGGTCGTAGCGGCCTGCCGGAAGCGACGTACCACAGCCTGCCGCGGCGGCGACGCCGGAACAGGCGCCCAAGAAAAAAGCTCCTACCGTGATCAAACGAGCAAGAGCGGCTGAAGCTTGAAAGCCAGCGATGCGTGCAGATGCCATCAGCGCCTCACAAAAGGGGTGCAGGGGGTATCACTCGGTGCGCAATACTCTAAAACTGCGGTGGTATTAGCATATGCAAGCTGGCTTTGAAACGATCTAAAGGGATAGAAGCTATGCGAGTTGTTACCTTAAACAGTAAGGTGCCGCCTTGCTTCTGCCGTATCCAGCGTTGCGGCAAGACCTTCGTGCACAATTTCGCCACGGTCCATAATATAGACGCGGTCGGCGAGTTCCCGGCAGAAGTCGAGATACTGTTCCACCAGCAGGATCGCCATGCCCGTCGAGTCCCGCAGGTAGCGGATCGCGCGGCCGATATCCTTGATGATCGAGGGCTGGATGCCCTCCGTCGGCTCGTCCAGCACGAGGATCTTTGGCCGCATCACCATGGCGCGGCCGATGGCCAACTGCTGCTGCTGGCCGCCGGACAGGTCTCCACCGCGCCGCGACAGCATGGTGCCGAGCACCGGGAACAGGCTGAAGATCTCATCCGGTATAACCCGCTCCTTGCGTGGCAGCGGCGAAAAGCCCGCTTCCAGATTTTCCTGGACCGTCAGCAGCGGAAAGATTTCCCGTCCCTGCGGCACATAGCCGACGCCTTTTTTTGCCCTCGCATAAGGAGCAAGGCCATCGAGTGCTGAGCCGCCAAAGCTGATCGAACCGCCGCTCACAAGATGCTGACCGGTGATGGCCCGCAACAGCGAGCTCTTGCCGACGCCGTTGCGGCCGAGAACGCAAGTGATCTTTCCCATCTCCGCCGTCAGGGAGACCCCGCGCAAGGCTTGTGCCGCACCGTAATGGAGGTTGATGTTGTCGACTGTCAGCACGACGCTGTTCCCCCGTTCGACCGCGCCTCAGCGCCCAAGATAGTTTTCGATAACCTTTGGATCGCTCGAGACGAAGTCGATCGATCCCTCGGCCAGGACAGCCCCTTCGGCGAGGCACGTCACCTTGACCCCGAGTTCGCGGATGAAGCCCATGTCGTGCTCGACCACGACCACCGAACGCGTCTCGGCGATCTCGCGAAGCAGGATGGCCGTCTCGGCGGTCTCGGCGTCGGTCATGCCGGCCACCGGCTCATCGACCAGGAGCAGCTTCGGCTCCTGCGCCAGGAGCATGCCGATCTCGAGCCACTGCTTCTGGCCGTGCGAGAGATTGGCGGCAAGCTCGTCCGTGCGATGCGTCAGGCGGATGGTCTCGAGGATCTCCTCGATGCGAGCCCGGTCCTCACCAGTGAGCGCGTAGAACAGCGTGGCGAAGACGCCGCGGGAGCGGTTCAGCGCAAGCTCCAGATTGTCCCAGACGGTATGGCTCTCGAACACCGTCGGCTTCTGGAACTTCCGCCCGATGCCGAGTTGGGCGATGTCCGCCTCATCCCGCTTGGTGAGGTCGATGGCGTCCTCGAACAACACGGTGCCGGTATCGGGTCGCGTCTTGCCGGTGATGATGTCCATCATCGTCGTCTTCCCGGCGCCGTTGGGGCCGATGATCGCCCTGAGCTCACCCGGCTCCACCACGAAGGACAATGCATTCAGTGCTTTGAAGCCGTCGAACGAGACCGAGACGTTTTCAAGATAGAGCAGGCTCTTTGACCGCGTTTCAGCAACCGTCGTCATCGTCCTACTCCGCAGCCTGTGGCATCATGTCGGTATCCTCGCCCTTCTCGCGCTCGGCGGCCGCCTTAAGGGCCTTGCGGGCGTTCCACCCATGCTGGATCGTCCCGACGATGCCCTTGGGCAGGAACAGCGTGACGGCGATGAACAGGCCGCCCAGTGCGTAGAGCCAGAACTCCGGGAAGGCGCCGGTAAAGAAGCTCTTGCCGGCATTGACGACAATAGCGCCGATGATCGGCCCGATCAGCGTGCCGCGCCCACCGACCGCCGTCCAGACCACCACCTCGATGGAATTAGCCGGCGCGAATTCGCCCGGGTTGATGATGCCGACCTGCGGCACAAAGAGTGCGCCCGCAATGCCCGCCATCATGGCTGAGACGACGAAGGTGAAGAGCTTGATGTTTTCCACCCGAAACCCGAGGAAGCGCACGCGGCTTTCCGCATCCCGCACGCCGACCAGCACCTTGCCGAACTTCGAGCGCGCGATGGCCGACGCAATCAGCAGGCAGAGCGCCAGCATGATGGCCGACAATGCAAACAGCACATTACGGGTACCGGCCGCCTGCACGGAAAAACCCAGGATGTCCTTGTAGTCGGTAAGGCCGTTATTGCCGCCGAAGCCCATGTCGTTGCGGAAGAAGGCGAGCATCAGCGCGTAGGTCATCGCCTGTGTGATGATTGACAGATAGACGCCGTTGACGCGGCTGCGGAAGGCGAACCAGCCGAACAGGAAGGCGAGCAGCCCCGGCACCACCAGCACCATCAGCATGGCGAAGGGGAACATGTCGAAGCCGTACCAGAACCAGGGCAGTTCCTTCCAGTTGAGGAAAACCATGAAGTCCGGCAGCAGGGGATCGCCATAGACGCCTCGGCTGCCGATCTGGCGCATGAGGTACATACCCATGGCATAGCCGCCCAGCGCGAAGAAGGCGCCGTGGCCGAGCGAAAGGATGCCGCAATAGCCCCAGACAAGATCAAGCGCGAGCGCCAGCAGCGCGTAGCAGAGATACTTTCCGAACAGTGACACAGCATAGGTTGGGACATGGAAGGCACTTCCGGCCGGGACCAGCAGGTTCAATGCCGGCACGAGCACGGCAATTGCGAGAAGGACACCGATGGCGACGACGATCTTGCCTTCCAGCGCGCGAAGAACGAACCTGGTGATCATGCTTCCACCGCCCTTCCCTTGAGTGCGAAGAGCCCGCGCGGCCGCTTCTGGATGAAGAGGATGATCAGCACCAGCACGAGGATCTTGCCGAGCACGGCGCCGGCCCAAGGTTCCAGGAACTTGTTGAGGACCCCTAGCGACATGGCGCCGACGAGCGTGCCCCACAGATTGCCCACCCCGCCGAACACCACCACCATGAAGCTGTCGATGATGTAGCTCTGGCCGAGGTTCGGCGAGACGTTATCGATCTGGCTGAGCGCAACACCGGCAATCCCGGCGATGCCGGAGCCGAGCGCGAAGGTGAAGGCATCGACCCAGGGCGTGCGGATTCCCATGGAGGACGCCATGCGGCGGTTCTGCGTAACGGCCCGCATCTGAAGCCCGAAGGAGGACTTCTTCATCAGCACCAGCAGCGCAAAGAAGATCGAAAGAGAGAAGATGATGATCCACATGCGGTTCCAGGTGACATTCATGCCTCCCAGCGCAAAGGAGCCGGACATCCAGGAGGGATTGCCGACTTCCTGGTTGGTCGGGCCGAAGATCGACCGGATCGCCTGTTGCAGGATGAGCGAGATCCCCCAGGTGGCGAGCAGCGTTTCCAGCGGGCGACCGTAAAGGAAGCGGATCACGCCGCGCTCGATCGCAAGCCCGACCGCCGCCGTCACCAGGAAGGCGACCGGCAACGCGATCGCGAGCGACCAGTCGAAGAGCTGCGGGGCGCTGGAGCGGATGAGGTCCTGCACCACGAAGGTGGAATAGGCGCCGAGCATGACCATCTCGCCATGCGCCATGTTGATGATGCCCATGACGCCAAAGGTGATCGCGAGTCCAATTGCCGCCAGCAGCAGCACCGAGCCGAGCGACAGACCGTACCAGACGTTCTGCGCCATGTCCCAAAGCGCAATCTCGCTCTCGATCGCGCCGATCGCCTTGTCGATGTCCGGCTGAAGGCTGGCGTCGACGGAGCCATAGGCGCCGCGCAGCACGCCGATCGCGTCGCGTCCGCCATAGTTGCGGATCCGCTCGATCGCCTCGCGCTTCTCCTCGATGGAGCGGCCGGAGGTGAGCAGCGATACGGCCCGTGCCTCCTCCATTCTGGCTCGCACCTCGCCATCGGTTTCCTTGGCAAGAGCGGTTTCAATGAGTTCGAGATTATCCTCGCTCGGCGCGGCAAGCATGGTGTTAGCTGCCTGCAGCCGCGCATTGCGGTCCGGGCTCATCAGCGTCAGGGCGCCGAGTGCATCCCGGATAGCGCGGCGCAGGTTGTTATTGACCTTGATCTTCGTCATTGCACCCTTGGCCGCCTCGCCGGCGCTCTCCCCCGTCAGCGGGTCGACAAGCGCCAGCTTGGAGCCCGATGTCTTGGTGATGAAGACGACATCGTCAGCCTTGCGGGCATAGAGGTCGCCCTCGGCAAAGGCTTCCAGCGCGGGCACAACGCGAGCGTCACCTGTCGCGGCGATCTGGCCGATGATCTCTTCGGCCTGCTTGAAATTCGCATCGGCCAGTTGATCGATGAAAGGCTTGGGATCGCTCTGCGCCAGAGACGGCGCGGCGGCGGAAATGATCAGAAAAAACAGAGTGACGAAACGGATTAGCATGCTCTTGGCCCCCGGTTGGCTGCGCGTGAGGGGCGCGACCCGCCCCTCTTCCGCCTGCCGGCACCTTCCCCCGCATCCGGGAGAAGAAACGTCTGCGCCGTGCCCGCTTGAGCGACAAGGCGGTTGAGGCGCTGACCCTCCTCCCGCTGCGGGAAGAGGGTCAGGTTCGGAGGCCCCAGCACCCCGTCCCCTCACCATTGGTCGGCAGATCAGCTACCTTTGCCGCCGCACTTGCCGGTGGCGACGTTGAAGTTGCCGCACTCCATCGGCTTGCGCCAATCGGCGATCAGGTCCTTGGAGTCCGGCAGGTAGTCGGACCACTCGTCGCCCACGACGGCTGGCGTTTCCTGGACGACTTCGAATTGGCCGTCGGCCTGGATTTCTCCGATCAACACCGGCTTGGTGATGTGATGGTTCGGCATGACGGTCGCGTAGCCACCCGAAAGATTCGGGACGGTCACGCCAATGATGGTGTCGAGCACAGCGTCTGTATCGGTAGTTCCGGCGGCCTCAACAGCCTTCACCCAGGCGTTGAAGCCGATATAGGCGGCTTCCATCGGGTCGTTGGTGACACGCTTGTCGCTGCCGGTGAAGGCATGCCACTGCTCGATGAACTCGGCATTGGCTTCGCTGTCGACAGACTGGAAGTAGTTCCAGGCTGCGAGGTGACCGACGAGCGGCGCAGTGTCGAGACCGGCAAGCTCTTCTTCGCCAACGGAGAACGCGACGACCGGGATGTCCTCAGCCTTCACGCCCTGGTTTGCGAGCTCCTTGTAGAAGGGCACGTTGGCGTCGCCGTTGATGGTCGAGACGACGGCGGTCTTCTTGCCGGCGGAGCCGAAGTTCTTGATGTCGGTCACGATCGTCTGCCAGTCAGAATGACCGAACGGCGTGTAGTTGATCATGATGTCGTCCTCGGCCACGCCCTTCGACATCAGGTAGGCCTTGAGGATCTTGTTGGTCGTCTGCGGATAGACGTAGTCGGTGCCGGCGAGCACCCAGCGCTCGACGCCTTCCGTGTTCATCAGGTAGTCGACGGCAGGGATGGCCTGCTGGTTCGGTGCCGCACCCGTGTAGAAGATGTTGCGCGAGGATTCTTCACCCTCGTACTGCACTGGGTAGAACAGGATCGAGTTAAGCTCTTCGAACACCGGCAGAACCGACTTGCGCGACGAGGATGTCCAGCAGCCGAACACGGCGGCAACCTTGTCCTGGCTGATCAGCTGGCGGGCCTTTTCGGCAAAGAGCGGCCAGTCGGAGGCAGGGTCAACGACGACCGCCTCGATCTGCTTGCCGAGCACGCCGCCCTTCTTGTTCTGCTCTTCGACGAGCATCAGCATGGCGTCCTTCAGCGTCGTCTCCGAAATCGCCATCGTGCCCGACAACGAATGAAGCACACCGATCTTGATCGTGTCTTCCTGGGCAAAGGCGCCATGGAAGGCTGTGGTGGACAGCGCGGCTGCGAGCAGCACACCGCCGAGTTTTGCGGAAATCTTCATGATCGAACCCCTCTTTTTCTTCGTTCGCAGCCGGAAGCGGAAACTTGACCAGTGCTGAGGGAACTATCCGATGTTGCAGCGCAAACCCGTATACGTAGAATGACGTACCGGAGGGGGAGAAGAGGGAAAGGTCGACTGGTTCGACTGAACCGATCCCGTTGACAGCTGGCACTCAACGTCTGAAATGGATCGCAGCGAGAGGATCAAATGAACGTCATGACGATCGGCTTCACCAAGACGAATGCCGAGAACTTCTTTGGCCGGATCAAGGCTGCTGGAGTCAAGAAGGTGATCGACGTTCGCCTGCACAACAGCTCCCAGCTTGCCGGCTTCGCCAAAGCCGATGACCTGCCCTTCTTCCTGAAAGAGCTCTGCGGTGCAGATTACACGCACGAGCCCCTTCTGGCGCCGACGGAAGAGATCATCGCTGCGTTCAAGAAGCAGAAGGGCGACTGGAACGTCTTCCGCGAAGCCTTCCTTGGCCTCATGGCAGAGCGGAAGATCGAGAGCCAGTTCAATGCGGAGATGTTCGACGACGCCTGCCTTCTGTGCTCAGAAGACAAGCCGCACCACTGCCACCGCACGCTGGTCTGCGACTACCTGAACGGCAAATGGGGCGGCCGGCTTTCCGTCAGGCACTTGTGATCCTGCTTCGGTAGGGCTTGCAAATCCCTCGCCCGCACGGGACAGTGCCCAATCTGCAATCACATCAGCTTGGGCGCTAGATATTAGGCATGGCCGCACGCCAACGCATCATACCGATCCGTCGCGAGTACAACCGCTGGGTCGCGGACCAGACGCTGGAAGATTATGCGCTACGCTTCACCGCCAAGAGCGCCCGCCGCTTTTCCTCGAGCCGAATCTCGCACACGGCCATCGGCGCCATCTCCTTTCTGGCGCTGGAAGCGATCGGCGGCACGATCACCCTCTCCTACGGCACGACCAACGCCTTCTTCGCCATCATCGCCGCGGCGGTCGCCATGCTCGTGATCGGGCTGCCGATCAGCCGCTACGCGATCCGCCACGGTGTCGACATCGACCTGCTGACCCGTGGCGCCAGCTTCGGCTATATCGGCTCGACCGTCACATCCCTCATCTACGCCGCCTTCACCTTCATGCTGTTTGCGATCGAAGCTTCGATCATGACCGGTGCGCTGGAGCTTGCCTTCGGCATCCCACCCTGGATCGGCTACATCATCAGCGCGGTCGTCGTCATACCCCTGGTGATCTATGGCGTGCGGCTGATCTCCCGGTTCCAGCTGGTGACCCAGCCCTTCTGGATCATTCTCAACATCCTGCCCTTCCTCTTCATCGCCCTCCTCCACTGGGAGAAGTTCGACCTTTGGCGCGCCTTTGCCGGCATCAACCACTCGAATGCCCAGATCGGCGGGGTCGCCCCCTTCGACTTGCTGGAGTTCGGTGCGGCGTCCGCCGTGATCCTGGCGCTGATGCCGCAGATCGGCGAGCAGGTTGACTTCCTGCGCTTCCTTCCGGCCGAAGGGCAGCGGAAGTGGCGCCACCGGCTTGCGGTGTTCCTGGCGGGGCCAGGCTGGGTGGTCGTCGGCGTGCCGAAGCTTCTGGCGGGCTCCTTTCTCGCGGTCCTCACGCTCTCGACTGCTGTGCCGGTGCGGGAGGCGGCAGATCCGGCCCATATGTATCTCACCGCCTTCGGCTACATGATCCCCAATGAGACCGCCGCGCTTCTCCTGATGGCGGCCTTCGTCGTGGTGTCGCAGCTCAAGATCAACGTGATGAACGCGTATGCCGGGTCGCTTGCTTGGTCGAACTTCTTCTCGCGCCTGACGCACAGCCATCCCGGCCGGGTCGTTTGGCTGATCTTCAATGTTGCGATCGCGCTTCTCCTCATGGAGCTCGGCATCTATCGGCTGCTCGAGGCAACGCTTGGCATCTTCTCCATCATCGCCATGTCCTGGCTCTGCACGATCTCGGCCGACCTTGTCATCAACAAGCCTCTGGGCCTTTCCCCGCCCGGCATCGAGTTCAAGCGCGCGCATCTCTACGACATCAATCCGGTCGGCCTCGGCGCGATGGGGGGATCGGCAGCCATTGCCCTTGCTGCTCACCTCGGCCTGTTCGGCCCGGTGATGGCGTCGCTCTCCACCTACCTGACGCTGATCGCCTTCCTTCTCTCGCCAGCCATCGCCTTTGCGACCAACGGCAAGTTCTACCTCGCCCGCAAGCCGCGACAGAGCTGGAAGAGCCTCGGTTCCATCACCTGCTCGATCTGCGAACATCCCTTCGAGCCGGAAGACATGGCCTGGTGCCCGGCTTATGCGGCCCCCATCTGCTCGCTCTGCTGCTCGCTCGATAGCCGCTGCCACGACATGTGCAAACCGAAGGCGCGTCTCCACGCCCAGATGGGCACGGTGGCACGCGCGGTGCTGCCGCAAACCGTCGTGACGAAGCTAACGACGCGCCTTGGTCGCTATGCCATCGCGGCCGCGGTATCCATCTCCGTCATCGGCATCATTCTCGGCATGATCGCCTATCAGGCCGGGCTCGCCGCCCCGGCCAATGCCGAGGTGATTTACAGCACGATCTTCATCGTCTTCTTCGTCTTTGCCGTCATTGCCGGCATCGTCTCGTGGTTCTATGTGCTGGCTCATGACAGTCGCGTGGTGGCGGAAGAGGAATCCTCCCGCCAGAACACCCTGCTTCTGCGCGAGATCGCCGCCCATAAGAAGACCGATGCGGCCCTGCAGCAGGCAAAGGAAACGGCGGAAGCCGCCAACCGAGCCAAGAGCCGCTACGTCGTCGGCCTGTCGCACGAATTGCGCACGCCGCTGAATGCCGTGCTGGGCTACGCCCAGATCCTCGAGCGCGACCCCTCGATACCCACTCCGCGCCAATCGGCGATCAAGGTGATCAAGCGTTCGGCCGACCACCTCTCCGGCCTTATCGACGGGCTGCTCGACATCTCGAAGATCGAGGCAGGCCGTTTGCAGGTTTATTCCAACGAGATCAACATCCAGGATTTCCTCGACCAGATCGTCGAGATGTTCGGAATGCAGGCACAGGCGAAGGGCCTCGATTTCGAGCACGAGCGGTCACGCGCTCTGCCCCAGTACGTGCGCACGGATGAAAAGCGGCTGCGCCAGATCCTCGTCAACCTGCTCTCCAACGCCATCAAGTTCACCGATACCGGGACCGTTTACTTCGACGTCGCCTATCGCAGCCAGGTGGCGACGTTCACCGTCAGCGATACCGGCCGTGGCATTGCGGAGAAGGATCTCGTCCGGATCTACGAGCCCTTCCAGCGCGGCGAGGCAGACAGCATCAAGCCGATGCCCGGCCTCGGCCTCGGCTTGACGATCACGCGGCTCCTGACCAACACGCTTGGCGGCGATATTTCCGTCACCAGCATCAAGGACGAGGGCTCAACCTTCCGCGTCCGGCTGATGCTTTCGGCCGTCGATCGGCCCAGCACGGCGCCTGCGCCCGAGCGCCGCATCGTCTCCTATACCGGACCGCGGCGCACCATCATGGTTGTGGACGACAACGAGGATCATCGCGAACTGATGCAGGAAGCCCTTGCTCCGATGGACTTCGTCGTGCTGACCGCGAGCAGCGGGCCGGACTGCCTGACCTTGATCGAAGGGGTGAGACCCGACCTCTTCCTGGTCGACATTTCCATGCCCGGCATGAGCGGCTGGGACCTCGTCACCAGGCTCCGGGATCAGGGCCAGACTGCGCCGATCGTGATGCTCTCTGCCAATATCGGCGACGGGACCGCGGCACAGGCCGAGGGTCACAACGACGCGATTGCCAAGCCGGTGGACATGCGCCATCTCGCCGACCGCCTCGCAAGCCATCTCGGCCTCACCTGGGTCTATGAGGACGAGCTGCCGGCGGTGACCGCGCCACGACCGGCTACCGCCGTTGTTGCCCCAGCAGAAAACCACCTGAGAGACCTGTTGCGGCTCGGCGAGATCGGCTACGTCCGAGGCATCGAATCCAAGCTCGCAGAGCTCGCACGATCGGATGAGTACCGCGCCTTCGTCGAGGAGCTCGAGGCCTACGTGCGGGCCTTCGATTTCGAAGGTTACGTGACGTTCCTGAACCGCTTCACGGGAGAAACCACGACAGATGGCTGAGGCTGCCCTTCCCCGCGACATCGTCCTTCTGGTGGACGACAGTCCCGAAGCGCTCGGCTTTTTGACCGAGGCGCTGGAGCAGTCCGGCTTCTCCGTGCTGATCGCGACCTCGGGACAGGCTGCCCTTAATATTGTGGAACGGATCACCCCGGACCTCATCCTGCTCGACGCGGTAATGCCCGCGATGGATGGCTTCGAGACATGCCGCCGGCTGAAGGCCAATGCCGCCATCTCTCAGATACCCGTCATCTTCATGACCGGCCTCACCGAAACCGAGCATGTGGTGAATGCGCTCAACAGCGGCGGCGTCGACTACCTGACGAAGCCGATCAACATCGATGAACTGCGCGCCAGGATTCGCGTCCATCTCGCCAATGCCCGCTCAGCCCAGAGCGCCCGCGTGGCACTCGATGCTGCGGGCCGCCATCTGCTGGCGGTGAAAGGCAACGGTGCCATCCATTGGTCGACGCCGCAGGCGACGCGACTGGTCAACGCAGCGGCCCGCAGCGACGATGGCCTGGACGTCGTTTCTGACCAAATCGGGATCTGGCTGAGCACCCGAACGATGCAAGGCGGTCGGGACGATGCTTTCTCTCTGACGCTGACGGGCGACGCCGGCCTGCACTTCACCTATCTCGGTGCGATCGGCTCCGATGAATTCCTGTTCCGCCTCACCGGTTCCAGCCAGCGCGCCGGCCCGGATGTCCTGCGCCATCATTTTGCGCTGACCCTGCGGGAATCGGAGGTTCTCGAGTGGATCGCCAAGGGCAAGTCGAACCGGGATATCGGCGATATCCTCGGCCTGTCGGCACGAACTGTGAACAAGCATCTCGAGCAGATCTACGTAAAGCTCGGCGTCGAAAACCGCGCGTCTGCAGCGGTGAAGGCGGCACAGGTGCTTTACGAGGCGTGAGCGCATCAGCTCTCCTCTTCGACCCATACCCTGAGGTCGCCCACTGGCGAGAAGCCAAGCGACAACATCGATTGGAGATCTGCGCCACTGTCGTAGCCCACGATGGGCAGCTCAGGCACCAACGCGGTCAGCGCCTCGACGGCGAAACGGTGAACAGGATAGTCGGGGTCTCGGGAGAAGACGTTGGAAAGCCCGACACTTCCGTGGGACAGATTTGCTATGCATCCCGCTAACCATCTGCCTTCGGCTTTGCACCCAAGGAAGAAAAAGTCCTCTCGACCAAGCAGAGGGATCGGGAAGACCCTTTGCGAGGCCGGCGAACCGGAGGCCTGCCAAGCATCCTCCCAGGCCACGAGTTCGTCCACCTGATCGACCTTAGCCCAGCCCTGCGGCAGCTGCTTCGGCTCGTACGGGACCGGTGGGCGTAAAATCCAGCTGGCTGTGAACAGAAGCCGCATGCCCGTCTCGGACATGTCGTACCGGCAGAAGCTGTCCTTGAAGCCGAAACTCTTGCCGAAGCGTTGGCGCGCGACGGCGATCTCCGAATCCTGTCCTTCAGCATCCTCGACGGAGGTCGTGGTCAGGCAGGCGTAGTAGGGAGGCGGCTGGTCTTCTGCAACGAAGCAGAAGGGCGTTCGCCGATAGCTTACGCGGTGGGCTCCGAACACAGCTGCGTAGAGGTCGGCATTATTGCTGGCCGCCATGAGCGCGCGTGGGTCTAGATGATCCAACATATCCACCTCGGCTGCCCTATTGATAATGCCGCCGACGGTACTGCGGCCGTTAACGCAAAAGCCCGGCCGAAGCCGGGCTTTCCTAGCCTAATGAGCCTTTCGGTACACCTATCAGTCTTCCTTCTGAACGTAGGTGTAGTTGCCGTCGTCGCCCTTCTTCCACTCGTACATGACGTAGCCGGGAAGCTTCGGGTCGCCCTTTTCATCGAAACCCATGTCGCCGAGTGCGGTCGGGAAAGTGTTGGCCTTCATGGCTTCGGCGACGGCTTCCGGATCGTTCGAGCCGGCAGCCTTGCTGGCGCCATCGAGGACCTGCATGGCAGCATAGGAATAGAGCGTGTAGGCTTCCGGCTCGAAGCCGGCAGCGCGGAACTTCTCGACGAGCTCCTTGTTCTGCGGGGCCAGGCGCGGGTCCGGGCCGAAGGTGTTGAGCGTGCCCTCGACGGCGTCGCCGGCGATCGAAGCAAGCTCGTTGGAAACGATGCCGTCACCCGAAACGAGAGTGGCGTCGAGACCCTGGTCGGCGGCCTGGCGGATGATCAGGCCGGCTTCGGTGTGCAGACCGCCCCAGTAGATGATCGATACGCCGGCTTCCTTCATCTTGGCGATGAGGGCGGAGAAGTCCTTGTCGCCGGTGTTGACGCCTTCGCGAATTACTTCCGTGACGCCGGCAGCGTTCATTGCCTTCTTCGTTTCTTCGGCAAGGCCCTGACCGTACGGGGTCTTGTCGTCGATGATGGCGATCTTGGCGTCACCGAAGTTTTCAGCGAGATAGGCGCCGGCAATGCCGCCCTGCTGGTCGTCACGACCGCAGGTGCGGAAGGTGTTCCACAGGCCGCGCTCGGTGAAGGTCGGGTTGGTGGAAGCGGGCGTGATCTGCAGGATGCCGTTTTCGGCATAGACTTCCGATGCCGGGATCGAAACGCCGGAGTTGAAGTGGCCGATGACGAACTTGACGCCGTCAGCGACGAACTTGTTGGCAACGGAGATGCCCTGCTTCGGGTCGGAGACGTCGTCGCCGAGGACGATCTTGATCTGCTCGCCGTTCAGGCCCCCAGCAGCATTGATGTCGGCGGCAGCCTGCTCAGCACCCTTCTGAAGCTGTGCGCCGAACGCTGCATTCGGACCGGTCAGCGGACCTGCCACACCGACCAGCACGTCGGCCCAGGCGCTACCGCCGAAAGCCACCACTGCGGTCAGTGCAACGGCAGAAAGAAGAGACTTCTTCATTATGTTACTCCCAGTTTTTGAAAGCGGGTTGGGTTACGAAAGCCTGCACGATACCCACCATTATCGCGCCGGAAACTGTTCCACTCTAAGGTTTTTTCACGGTTCAACCTTTCCCCAATCTGAGGGAAGTTTTCCGCGACTGTCAATCTTTCTTCTTCCATGAGAAAGCGGAGGTTTGCTCGTAGAGCCAGTAGTAATTGTGCACCATCTGGTCCGTCCGACGCATGCGGAAACCGATGGTGGAAAACACCAGCAGCAGCACGAAGTCGATGAGGTAATAGAATGGGCTGATAAACGGCCCCTCGAACAGCGAGAAGTGCAAAAAGCGCATCACGCAGGCGAGCAGCGCGGTGTAGACGAGCACCGTCACGTAGCCTTGCCAGCCCTCGGCCACCGCCTTGCCGGTCCGCCAAGCGGTCCAGAAGCCGATCAGCATGACGAGCACGCGCAGCACGTAGCGGACGCCGGTGTCAGTCTCGAAGAAAAGTCCTTGCATATCAATCTCCCCTCGACGCGCGGCTCAGTGCCGGCCCCCTTCAAGGTAGGCCGCACGGACTTCCGGATTGGCGAGAAGTGCCTTGCCCGACCCCGTCATCGTCACCTTGCCGTTGACCATGACATAGGCCCGGTCCGACAGCCGCAGTGCCGCAAACGCGTTCTGCTCCACGAGGAAGACGGTGAGCCCCTCCTCCTTGTTGAGCTTCTTGATCGCCTCGAAAATGCCCTTGACGATCAGCGGCGCAAGCCCGAGCGAGGGTTCGTCGAGCAGGAGAAGCTTCGGCCGCGCCATCAGGGCGCGCCCGATCGACAGCATCTGCTGCTCGCCGCCCGAAAGCGTGCCGCCACGCTGGCTCTGCCGTTCCTTCAGGCGCGGGAAGAGCGTGAAGATCTTTTCGACGTCCTCCTTGAAGTATCTCAAGTTGTCGAGGCCGGCGCCCATCTGCAGGTTTTCGTAGACGGTCATGCGCGGGAAGATGCGCCGGCCTTCCGGAGACTGTGCAATACGACGACGGGCGATCAGGTGCGTCGGCTGCTGGGTGATGTCTTCGCCGTCGAAGATGATCGATCCGTGACGCGCCTGCGGGCTGCCGCAGATCGTCATCATCAGCGTCGACTTGCCGGCACCGTTGGCGCCGATGAGACTGACGATCTCGCCGCGATTGACGTGTACGTCCACCCCATCGAGCGCGCGGATATTGCCGTAGAACGTTTGTACGGCCTGGACTTTGAGGAGAGGTTCATCAGCCATCAGATGGTCCCCTCGTCCAGTTGTTCCTCGATTTCTTCAACTTCGTCATCCTCGACACCGAGATAGGCCGCGATGACCTTCGGGTCGTTCTTCACGTGGTCCGGTGTGCCGTCCGAAATCTTCTGGCCGTATTCGAGCACCACGACATGGTCCGAGATTTCCATCACCACCGACATGTCGTGCTCGATCAAGAGGATCGAGACGCCTTCGTCGCGAATGGAGTGAAGCAGGGTGTTGAGCGCAGCCGATTCCCGCGGATTGAGACCCGCCGCCGGCTCGTCCAGGCACAGCAGCTCCGGCCCCGTGCACATGGCACGGGCAATCTCGAGGCGCCGCTGCGCACCGTAAGGCAGATCGCCCGCCGGATCGTCGGCGCGCTCAGTCAGGTTCGCCTTGTCGAGCCAGTACTTTGCTTTGTCGATGGCGGCAGCTGAAGCTTTCCTATAGGCCGGCAAGCCTAGGAGACCCAGGATCGTGTAACCGGAAGCCTTCATCAGCGCGTTGTGCTGCGCCACAAGGAGGTTCTCCAGCACGGTCAGGCCGGAAAACAGCCGGATGTTCTGGAAGGTCCGCGAAACGCGGGCGAGTTTGGTGATCTCAAAGTCGCGAAGACGCTCGAGCAGGTAGTGCTCGCCGTCCCTCTGGGTCAGCGTGATCATGCCCATGGTCGGCTTGTAGAAGCCGGTGATGCAGTTGAAAACGGTCGTCTTGCCTGCTCCGTTCGGGCCGATAAGTGCGGTGATCTCGCCGCGCTTGGCTTCAAACGAGAAGTCGTTGATGGCCATCAGACCGCCGAACCTCATCGACAGGTGTTCGACCTTCAGGATCGTGTCGTTGCTCATGCTGTTCGTTCCGAGGGACATCAGCCGTGGCCCTCCTTGGTGAAGCTGCCAGAAACAGCCTTGCGCTCCTTGAGGTAGGCCGTGGGCTCACGCGAACCCACGAAGCCGCGCGGCTTGAAGACCATGACGACAATCATTGCCAAGCCGAACAGCAGCATACGGTAGAGTTCCGGCGTGAAATCGGGCCCGAAGACATGCTTCAGGAATTCCATTTCGCGCAACAGCTCTGTACCCCCGACCATGACGATGGCAGCGATGGCGATGCCAGTCAGGGACCCCATGCCGCCCAGGACGACAATTGCAAGGATGACCGCTGATTCCAAGAACACGAAGCTTTCCGGCGAGACGAAGCCCTGCCGGGTGGCAAAGAAGGCGCCGGCAAACCCACCGATCATGGCCCCGATAGCAAAGGCCGTCAGCTTGGTGGTGACGGTGTTGATACCGAGCGAGCGGCAGGCAATCTCGTCTTCGCGCAGCGCTTCCCAGGCACGACCGATTGGCATGCGACGAAGCTTGATCGTTACATAGGCGGTCAGCATGCAGAGTGCGAGGATCAGGTAGAAGAGGAAGATCTTGTAGTAGGCCGAAGACATCGACAGCCCGAACGCCTTGGTGAAGTTGTTCGGTGCACCGACGTCGAAGGACCAGATGCCGAAGAAGGAAGCCTTCGGGATACCGGAAACGCCGAACGTTCCTTTGGTCACCACCGTCCAGTTGATCAGCACCAGGCGGATGATCTCACCGAAGGCCAGCGTCACGATGGCGAGGTAGTCACCGCGCAGACGCAGGACGGGGAAGCCAAGAATGATGCCCCAGAACGCCGCCAGGATACCAGCCATCGGCAGCAGCACCCAGAAGGACAGGCCGAAGTGCTCCGACAGCAGCGCATAGGAATAGGCGCCGACGGCATAGAAGGCGACATAGCCGAGGTCGAGAAGACCGGCGAGGCCGACGACGATGTTCAGGCCCCAGGCCAGCATCACGTAGATCAGGATCTGGATGCCGAAGTTGTCGACGTATTTGAGCGACCCCTGCGTTCCGGCCAGCATGACCGAAAGCGGCGGATAGAGCAGCAGAAGAACCAGCGCGATCTTGAGGAAGTGGCGATGGAAGAAGCCTTTGTGATCCGTGACTTCCGGAATGCCGGCCTTCGCCTTGGCACGCTTGCGCTTGTCGAGGTGCGGCTTGATGAAGCCGACAACCACGAAGCGTCCGAACGCGGCGATCGCCACGAAGCTGAAGAGCAGGCCCCAACGGGTCCGCCAGACCAGGGCATTGTTGATGTCCTGATAGGTTTCGATGCCGACATAGAGAATGAAGAGGCCGAAGGCGACGGCGCCCGCAAAGACGGCTTCCTTTACGGCCTGCATCATCAGGCCGCTGTTTTCGAGAGCAGAAGGCTGCGTCATATCACACCTTCTCCACTTCCGGACGGCCAAGGATGCCCGTCGGCTTGAAGATCAGGACGAAGGCAAGCAGCGCGAAGGTTGCCACATCCTTGTAGGCGATCGTGAAATAGGCCGACCAGAGGGACTCGATCAGGCCGATCAGCAGGCCGCCAAGCACGGCGCCCGGCAGCGAACCGATACCGCCGAGTACGGCGGCGGTAAACGCCTTGACGCCCGGAATGAAGCCGTCGTTGAAGGTCGCGACACCATAATACATGAGGTACATGGTACCGGCCACCGCGGCCAGCGCCGCACCCATTATAAAGGTGATTGAGATCGTGCGGTCGACGTCGACCCCGAGGAGTGCCGCCATCTTGCGGTCCTGCTCCGTCGCGCGCTGGGCGCGCCCGAGCGGGGTTTTGTTGACCACGTACCAGAAGATCGTCAGCAGCACGGCCGTCAGGGCGATGATGATGATCTGCTTCAGCGAGATCGTGATGTCACCGAAATGATAGACATCCGTCACGAGCGCCGGGATCGGCTTGTTGCGCGGGCCCTGCGTCACCTGGATGAAGTTCGACAGCACGATGGACATGCCGATTGCGGTGATCAGCGGCGCCAGGCGGAACGAGCCGCGCAGCGGCCGGTAGGCCACCCGCTCGATCGTCCAGTTCCACAGGCTCGTCATCAGCATTGCGATGATCAGCATGACGAGAAGCGCCAATGCGACCGGAATGCCGGCAAAGAACGATGTCAGGATCAGGAAGACGATCAACGCTGCGAAGGCGCCGAGCATGAAAATGTCACCATGGGCAAAATTGATCATGCCGATGATGCCGTAGACCATCGTGTAGCCGATTGCGATGAGGCCGTAGATGGATCCAAGAGTCAGCCCGTTGGCGAGCTGCTGGACGAAGTACTCCATATATATTTTCCCCCGGATGCGATCCCCGACGGCCGCATCTCTTGTATTCTCGACCCTTTAGGGTCTCTTCACTTCCGGGGCATCCATACCGTTTTCGGCAGAAATGTGAAGACAAAAAGCCGAGAGAGAGGCGAAAACGGAGGAGTTCTCAACAGGCTGCACAGAGAAAATGCCGGGGACCAAAAAAGATGCAGCCAACTGCCGCGTCTGTCGGCAGCTTGTTCTCCAGGCTCTATTCACCGCATCGCACAAATCGCTTGGTGCGATGCAGTAGACGCGCAGGGTCAGCGCCGGTCTTCTTACCGCGACAACAATAGCAGGGCATCAAATCGGCATCCGCAGGTGAACAAAAGCAGTAGCTTAAAGCCTGCATGATTCACCTTGCCGTTGGCTGAGGTCTACTTCCTGAAAAGGAGAGAGACCGTGACCGCTACTGCGCCAAGTCTAAAAACTGCCCTTCATCTTGCCCTCGCAGGCACAAAAGCATGTCACGCACAACGAAGCTTCTGACGCTCCACGCTCACGTAAACCTCGCCTTCGCCGACACCGCTTCGATCCTCCGGCCGCACCGGAAGAAGGGACGGCATATCTCATAGACGCAAATCCCTCGGCGGAGGCTGGGCCGTCAGATCAGGTGGCTGCGTGCGCCCGCACATTAAGCGGAAGCCTTGCCCCCGGTGGGCAGGCCATGCTCTTCCAACCACCGGCACTTTTCTGATCAGCCTGAACGTCTCCGTCGCCTCATCCAGTGGCCATGCCATTACCCTGCTGGTCAGCGAGAATCTTGCACTGCTGTCGCTCGCCGGCGGCACCGGCACATATTCCGCGTCCACTATTGCTCACCTGAATGAAAGCGGCATGCTGTCGCTTTCCCACAGCCGGACCGCGCAGATCAACCTTGGACTAGGAAAGACAGAACTTACGGCTCTCCTCCTATAGACCAAGGCCAGCGGTTGAGCTCCAGCAAATGGTGGCCGCGCGGCAAGTCCTGCGCGGCGGCGTCTAAAGGGGGAAAACAAGCGGCGCGCAACCAACCGACGGATCACCTGCGACCGTCGCGAAACGCTTCTGCGCGCTTTGGAACAATTGCTTCGCCACATTTAGGTAAATGTTAAATCTGCGGCGCTAGCCTTCGCGACGTGGTCTTGTGTTTGTGTAGAGAGTTCCATGACCGAATTGATACGACCCCGAGTAAAATACGTCATCGGCCCCGATGGCAGCCCGTTGACGATTGCCGACCTTCCGCCTGCCAATACCCGCCGCTGGGTTATACGTCGCAAGGCTGAGGTGGTCGCCGCCGTTCGGGGTGGGCTCCTGAGCCTTGAAGAGGCGTGCGAGCGCTACACCCTCACCGTTGAGGAATTCCTGTCCTGGCAGTCGTCGATCAACGATCACGGCCTTGCCGGTCTTCGCACCACACGGATCCAGCAATACCGCCACTAGCGGTACGCACTCATCCAGACACTGCTTCAGGCGCCGCTTGGGAGACCACACCGCGGCGCCTTTTGGTGCGCCTTGATCCGTCCCTTCAACGATGGCCGTGCAAGGCGCGACAGTCAAACCTTAGATCCCGTCAGATCACTAGGTTCCGCTTTCCCGCGACCTCCACATATGCTTCCTCCAAGAAGCGCATGAGAAAGCAAGATGCAGATCGAACACCAGCAGTTATCGTCAGGCGGGCGCTAAGTGGCGACGCTGGATGGCTATGAGGCGAGCTCACCTCTTCCCCCGCCTCTCCGAACCTGATCATCGTCGATCATACAGGTGTGCCGACAAATAGCGCGGTCGTGGAGTGGGTCAGGCTTTGGCCGCATATGCTGTCGAGGATGCGCGTTGGGGTGGCTGGAAGATCATGCCGCTATGCCCGTTCTTCAAGAGCCAGGCGATGCGCCATTCCGACTGGCAGGACGTCATCAGCGGCTAAGAAGCCGCTGCGGCTCTCAACCGCACGAGAAATCGGTCGCGCGCCCATTGAGCTCGCGACCTTCTTTAGATCGAGGCGGACCGACTCAGGCCCGTGCCCGCAGGGCGACGTCTCGCTCCTCGAGAGCGGTTGCCTTGGCAAATTCGGCTTGCGCTTCTTCGACGGCGAGTTCCGCCGCATCCTGCTGGACCCGTAACTCTCGGATCGAGACCTCCAGGTTGTCCGCCCGCTGGCGGGCAGCCTTGGCGAAGGTCGGATAGGCAAAGTGATTCGGATCCGTGATCCCCGACTTCTTCTCTTCCAGGCCGATCTGGTATTCGAGCTCCTTCGCCATTCGCTCGAATTCTGCCATCATCATCTGCAGCTGCTGCAGCTGCCGACGCTTCTCGTTGACCTGAAATTCCTTCAGGCGAACCAGGCTGTCACGCGACTTCATACGCAATACTCCGTGGTAGCGGCGCCCATTCGCTGTAACCTGATCGGCACACATCGAGGATATAAAACGTTCTCACGTTGATCGAACCCCCTTCCGCGTTAACCTTTCGTTTACGGGCATCATTAACAATAAGGCGTATCATTTAAGGGTCGGTAAATGCCAGAGACCTAAATGGCGCGACAATGTGGAGTCGCATGAATCACTTACGGGGATTTCTTCACGTAAGGATTCAAGTCAGGCGATGACCGATCCTCGTTGAAAATCAGACAGGTGCCTCCAGTTGCTTAATAAATATGATACCGCTTGCCTAAGTGAATCAGAATTTGTTAACCATTTGGTGGCAGCTTCCAAATCAGGCACAGTCTGGATCCGTTACGCGTAGGGAGCACGGACTACCGAGCGGCGGCAAAGGGGATAATTATGCGGGTTCTACTCATCGAAGATGACAGCGCGACAGCGCAGAGCATCGAGCTGATGCTGAAGTCGGAGAGCTTCAACGTCTATACCACCGATCTGGGTGAGGAAGGCGTCGATCTCGGCAAGCTCTACGACTACGACATCATCCTACTGGACCTCAATCTGCCCGATATGTCGGGCTACGAAGTCCTGCGCACCCTGCGCCTCTCGAAGGTCAAGACGCCCATCCTGATTCTCTCCGGCATGGCCGGCATCGAGGACAAGGTCCGCGGCCTCGGCTTCGGTGCCGACGACTACATGACTAAGCCCTTCCACAAGGACGAACTGGTTGCCCGCATTCACGCGATCGTCCGCCGCTCCAAGGGCCACGCGCAGTCGATCATCATCACTGGCGAGCTGATCGTGAACCTGGATGCCAAGACCGTCGAAGTCGGCGGCCAGCGCGTTCACCTCACCGGCAAGGAATACCAGATGCTGGAGCTTCTTTCGCTCCGCAAGGGCACGACCCTCACCAAAGAAATGTTCCTCAACCATCTTTACGGCGGGATGGACGAGCCGGAACTGAAGATCATCGACGTCTTCATCTGCAAGCTGCGCAAGAAGCTCGCCAATGCTGCCGGCGGCGCAAACTACATCGAGACCGTCTGGGGTCGCGGCTACGTGCTGCGCGAACCAGAAGGCGCCGAGTACGCAGAAAGCGCCTGATCCCTTACCCGCCATCCCTGTACCAACGCCCGCGGTTGCCGCGGGCGTTTTTCGTTTGTCCGCGTAGCGATTCGTGAATCGCCGCAGCGGCGGCGGACCGCCTATGGCGACAGGGAACCGATGCTGTAGGACCGCAGGATCAGGCTGCGACGGCAAGTCCTGCAAAGACGGAGGTCAGGATCTTGCGGTCAAAGGGTTTCAGCAGGAAGTCATTGGCACCGGCACGCTTGCCGAGCATCATCTTCTTCAGATCGGCCTCGATCACACAGTAAAAGATCCGCACACCCTTGCCGTTGGGCATGGACCGTACGCCCCGGATCAGATCGAGCGCACCGTCGAGGCTTGCATCGACGATCAGGAGCGCGGGGAGGTCCGACTGGCAGCGGCTCCTGGCTTCGGCCGCTGTTCCGGCCTCCACGACGACGAAACCGAGCTCTGTCAGAATGCGCTTGCCTACCTTTCGGACCACGTCCGAGCTGTCGGCAATCATCAGACGCTGCATGGTTTCCCCTCCTGGTCAGCCGCCTCCCCCTTTGGGGAGGTCAAGCTCCAAGGTAGAAGCCAGCCCGCTAAGGAATAGTTACTGCGAAACCTGCTCAGGCAGCGACCGCCTCAGCGGTGAACACGATCTTGTCCTCCGACACCAGGTGTCTGAGTTCCATGCCGCACTCGTCGGCAAGAAGAACGGTGTAGTAAGGCTGGATCGAATGTGCGTCGATTGCCTCCTGGAGCGTGCCCGAGGTGATCTCGATGAACTTCGGCGGCACACGCATCATCCGGCCGCGGATGGTGATCGTGAACTTTGCGTCATATTCCGGATTTTCCAGCCCGACGTCCATGTTGCCGCCGCGCGGAATGCCGCCATAGGCGACGAGGAAAAGGTTGAGCAGCAGCTTCACGCGGTTCTTGGCGATAATGGCCCGCGGTCCGCTCCAGGTAACCTCGGTCTTCTTCTCCGCAGCGGCGAAGTCCTTTGCAGCCTTTTCCGCCTCTCCAGTGTCGATAGAGGCACCGACTGAGCCTGATGCGCCGAAGGCAAGCCGCGCAAACTTCAGCCGGACCGCGGCGTTCAAGGCCGACGTGCGGATGAGGTCCAGCGCATCCGCGTCAGAGCCGCCTTCGTCGAGCAGCTCCAACCCGTTGTTGATCGCGCCTACGGGAGAGATGACATCATGACAGACACGACTGCACAGCAGTGCCGCAAGATCTGGCCCGTCAAGGGTAAGATTCGAGTTCTTGGGCATGCTTGTCTCCTGCTGTTTCGTGCCAGCACTATGGCGCGCGAAAATTGTGCGAAGGTGGTGCCGGATTTGTGGTCATAATGACACCATATTTGGTAAACCGATTGTTAAGGCGATCTCCCGCAATATGAAAGTCCACCCGTACGGAAAGAAAAGACGGACCCAATTGATGCGCCTGTACCCGACTTCACTTACCGCCCGCCTCGCTGCAATCGCAGTCGCCGTGCTGACGCTGGCAAGTCTAGGCCTTGGTAGTCCGGTTTATGCGCAGCAGGGGGGCAGCCAGTACAGCGCGCAGGAGATTGTCGACGCCGGTCACAGCTTCTTCGGCTCGACCAGCGGCGGGCTGGCCAAGGTGGTGGAGAAGGCCTTCGAGCAATACGGCCTTCCGAACGGCTACATCCTCGGCCAGGAAGGCTCCGGCGCCTTTATCGCCGGCCTCACCTATGGAGAAGGGCAGCTCTACACGAAGAACGCCGGCCAGCACCCGGTCTTCTGGCAGGGCCCATCGCTTGGGATCGACTATGGCGGCCAGGGTTCGCGCGCTATGATGCTGGTCTACGACCTGCCATCGATTCCAAGCCTTTACGCCCGTTTCGGCGGCGTTTCCGGATCCGCCTTCGTGGTCGCCGGGGTGGGGATGACGGTGCTGCGTAATAATGATGTGGTTCTGGTTCCGATCCGCACCGGCGTCGGTGCCCGCCTCGGCATCAATGTCGGCTATCTGAAGCTCACCCCTTCCCCCACCTGGAACCCTTTCTAAGCCAATGGATTATAGCCCCCAAGACAAAGGGGGATCAGATGCCGGCCATGAGGCCCAGCGCTTTCAGCATCGCTTGCCGGGACACCGCGGTTGTGCTTAAACGGCTCACCGCCCCACCCCGCGTCCAAGCCGGCGAGATGGCCCTGTCGTGATCCAATTCGCTCTTCTCTTCGGACTGGGTTTCCTCAGCGCTGCCCTGCTCGTCATGTTGATCGCGCCAGCCGTTCATGGGCGCATCGTCCGCTATACGGAAAACCGCATCAAGGCGACGCTGCCGATCAGTCCGCAGGAGGTGCGCGCCCAGCGCGACATGGCGCGCGCCGTTTATGCGGCGGAAAACGCCCGTACCAAGCAGGAATTGGTACAGGAGAAGGACAGCGGGGTCGCCTTGAGGCTTCGCAACGACAGACTTGCGGACGAGGCGCGCCGGCTGCAGTCCGAGAACCACGACCTGCAGATGCAGATTGCCGACATGGATGTCGAAGCCGCTGACTTAAGGGCGCGCCTGCGCCAGGAAGGCAGCTACATCCAGCAGTTGAAGGCGGCCGTCGAAGCCGCAGAAGAAGCCGATGCTGCCAAGGGCATAGAGATCGAGGAACTTCAGCGCAGAATCTCCAGGCTGAGGGCTGACGCAGATAACCTGCGCATCGACCTCTCCGCGCGCGACACCGAAGTCGAGAACCTCAAGTTTCGCATCGCAACGCTCCGGGATGAGCGGGAGAGCCTGCGCAACGACGTCAAGCTGCAGACCACTCGCGCCAAGGATGCCGAAGCCCGTCTGGCGCAGGAAGAACACCGCGCGCTGCGGCTGGAAGACAAGCTCTCGCGCGAAATTGCGGTGCGCTCCGACAAGGAAAACGCGCTGGAGCGCCGCATCGAGGAGGTGGCACGCCTGAAGGAAAGGTTGAAGGTGGCAACAGCGGAAGCCCGCGAAGTGTCTCGCGCATCTCGCAAGTCCAGCACAAAAGCCTCCGCGCCCAAGCGGAATGGCGCCTCCGAAGTTGAAGTGACGCCGCTTGCCGCCGACGCGAGTTCCGGCCCGGCGGATATCGCCGCCGTCATTGCCGCCTCTCCCGAGTTGTCCGACCTGGCAGACAGCGCCCATAACAGGGCGACTGCGCTCTCCGAGCGCTTGCTGAAGGCAAGATCAGACGGCAATGATGCTGCCATCCGCGATGAGATGGCCTCCATTGCCGCGTCCATGATTGCCCTAACGGCCCGCGCGGAAGGTCCGTCCTCTCCTATCAGGACGATGCTCGAGAATGTCCAAAGCGAAAGCGAGATGCGGGAAAGCCTCGCCGCACGGGCGCGAAAAGCTCTCGCCGATCAGGAACCGGCCACGCCCGCCTAAAGACGACCCTGGGCGCGTGCAATCTCATAGAGGGCAATGCCGGTTGCGGTTGCCGCGTTAAGGCTGTCTAAACCAGGCGCCTGTGCAATACGGGCTGTGTTGAACCTATCCAGGATCGCAGAGGGAAGCCCACTTCCCTCTGTTCCGGTGATGAGCGCCATCCGTGGCGCGGCGGCAATTGTCCGCACCTCGGCTCGACCGGCAGGCGATAGCGCCCAGACCTCGAAACCGCGCTGGAGAAGAAGCGAGAGGTTCTCCTCGATGCTGCCGCTTCGTGCATAAGGCACCTTCAGAACCCCACCAACGGACACGCGCAGCGCCTTGCGGTAGAGCGGATCGCAAGACGTTGCGTCCATGATCACCGCGTCGGCGCCGAATGCTGCGGCATTGCGGAAGATCGAACCGATGTTGTCGTGGTTGGAGATGCCGGCCGCCATGACCACCAGTGCCGACGCCGGCAGCCGGTCGATGAGGTCAGCCGGACTCGCCACTGTCTGCCGATGCCCAAGCGCCAGTACGCCGCGATGGAGGTGAAAACCAGCAATTGCGTCGAGGACGGAAGCGCTTGCGACATACACGGGGACGTCTGGAGGAAACGCTGCCAATTCCTCGGCCAGACCTGCCACCCTGTTTTCCAGAAGCAGGAGCTTCTCGGCGGCGAAGTCCCCTCCCCGTGCATGGGCGGCGGCGAGCATGCGAAGAACGACCGTGCCTTCCGCAATGAAGCGGTTCTCGCGGCCGGTCAGGTCCCGCTCCCGGATGCTGCGAAACGCGGCGATCCGCGGATCGTCGGGGTCCTCGATCCGGATCACATGCCGCGGTGCCGTCATAGCCCCTGGCGCGCGCCTACGACCGTCACGTCAGCAACGATGCGCCCGACGTTGAGATCGAACACAAGAGCCTTCTGCTGGCCGCCGATCGCGCCATAGAACAGCATCTGGCTGCCCGATAGGGAAACAGACTGAACGTCGAAACCTTCGGGAAGCGTCACGGAAGATGCAAGCGGCTGATCGGCGGGAACGGAATTGCCGAGGGCCGCAACGGGTGCCGTTTCCGGTCCTTGCGAGACCTTGTAGACAACCGCAGCGAGGACGGCCATAAAGCAGACGAACAAAATCCCGCCCGAAACGAGTTGCAGCAGCACCATCTTCCGGCGGATCCTTTCCATTGCCGGGTCAAGCGGTGCTTCCTGTTCCTCGGGATCAGGATTTGCCATGCTGGGTTTCCTTGCTGCTGTCGGGTCCATTGAATGAACGATCCCTTTAAACAAGCCGAGCCGCCAAGGAAAGTGCTGGTCGCCGGAGAAGATGCCGAAGGCCGGCTGGATGCCTGGCTGACCGCCACGCTGAAAGGCGATTTCTCCCGCAGCCGCATCAAGAGCTTGATCGAACAAGGGGCCGTCCTTCTGCGTGGCGCCGTCTGCACCGAGCCGAAGAAGAAGGTGCAGCCCGGAGATCGGGTCGAGATCGTTCTTCCGGAACCGGAAGACCCCGTTCCTCAGGGCGAGAACATCCCCCTCGACGTGCTCTACGAGGATGCCGATCTGATTGTCATTTCAAAGCCCGCCGGCCTCGTCGTCCATCCGGGCGCCGGCAACTGGACGGGCACACTCGTCAATGCCCTGATCTACCACTGCGGTGACAGCCTGTCGGGGATCGGCGGCGTCCGGCGCCCCGGCATTGTTCATCGTCTGGACAAGGATACGAGCGGCGTCCTGGTTGCAGCCAAGAATGACGCTGCCCACCGCCATCTCGCTGCGCAGTTCGCCGATCATGGCCGCACAGGCCAACTCGAGCGAGCCTATAAGGCGGTGGTGTGGGGCCGGCCGAAGCAGCTGCGGGGTACGATTGACGCTCCTCTGGGCCGAGCTGGTGACCGCACGAAACGTGCGGTAAAGCACGAAGATAGCATCGACGCGCGCGAAGCCGTCACCCATTACGAGGTCCTTAAGCGCTTCTTCGAGCGGCCAGATGCGACAGCACTCGCCTCGCTCATCGAATGCCAGTTGGAGACCGGCCGAACGCACCAGATCCGCGTTCACATGGCCCATATCGGTTGCCCCCTCGTGGGCGACCCCGATTATAGCGCCGGCTTCCGGACCAAGGCGAACCTGCTGCCGGAGCCAGCGAAGACCGTCGTCAAGGCATTTCACCGGCAGGCGCTGCACGCTTATCTTCTGGCGTTCGAGCATCCGCGCACTGGTGAGGTGATGGAATTCGAAGCTCCGCTTCCGGCCGATATGCAGGAACTGGTCGACGCCCTGGAACAGGGGCACCAGGGGGCCTGAGCATTACCAACTTGTAATGATATAACGCTAGCGTGATCACTTGAATCACCCTTTTGCCGCACTTATCTGACAATTGGGTCGGTGTGGGAGGTCGTCAATGACCTACACCGTACGGTTCGCCTCAGCGCCAGTCGCTCGTGACGAGGGAACCCAGATTAGATCAGAAGGGGGTGCTTCATGGCCCGCAATACATTGCCGTCCATCACGTCCGGCGAAGGCGGTCTCAACCGCTATCTCGACGAAATCCGCAAATTCCCCATGCTTGAGCCGCAGCAGGAATACATGCTCGCCAAGCGTTACGCCGAACATGGGGATCGCGACGCCGCACATCAACTAGTAACGAGCCATCTTCGTCTCGTGGCTAAGATCGCCATGGGCTATCGCGGCTACGGCCTGCCAATCGGTGAAGTCGTCTCCGAAGGCAATGTCGGACTGATGCAGGCGGTCAAGAAGTTCGATCCCGAGCGCGGCTTCCGTCTGGCCACGTATGCGATGTGGTGGATCAAGGCCTCGATCCAGGAATACATCCTGCGGTCCTGGTCTCTGGTGAAGATGGGGACGACCGCCAACCAGAAGCGGCTCTTCTTCAACCTGCGCCGGCTCAAGGGCCGCATCCAGGCGATCGACGAAGGCGACCTGAAGCCGGAACAGGTGGCGGAGATCGCCACCAAGCTGAACGTTTCGGAAGAAGAAGTCGTCTCGATGAACCGCCGACTATCCGGCGATGCCTCGCTGAACGCGCCGATCCGCGCCACCGAAGGTGAATCCGGGCAGTGGCAGGACTGGCTCGTCGACGAGCACGAAAGCCAGGAGCAGGTGTTGATCGAGCAGGACGAGCTCGACACCCGCCGGCGCATGCTCTCAAAGGCGATGGGCGTGCTCAACGACCGCGAGCGGCGCATCTTTGAGGCCCGGCGTTTGGCCGACGACCCGATCACGCTGGAAGAGCTGTCATCGGAGTTCGACATCAGCCGCGAGCGCGTGCGCCAGATAGAGGTGAGAGCGTTCGAGAAGGTGCAGGACGCGGTGCAGAAGGAAGCGCTTGCTCAGGCCCAGGCTCTTCGCGTCGTCGACGCCTAAGCGTCAGAAAATCTCGATGAAAAAACCGGCGGATCGCTCCGCCGGTTTTTTGTTGGCTACTGGCCGGTATTCCCATCGTTGCTCAACGATTGCCATTCGCGGATGGCTTCGTTGAAGGTTTGCGTGCCCTCTTCACCCTTCTGCAGGGTGAGAAGCGCCCGGCGCCCGTTGCGGTAGGTTACCGGAATGTCCATCCAATTGCGCGTCCGCAGCAGTTCGAGATTGGTTGCGCGCGCATCGGGAAAGTCGTTGAGCGCGATCATGTGGAAGTCGTCGGTGATCTTGGCCGGCACCGCGATCAGGGCGTCACCCCGATCCTGTTCCGTCTGCTTCATAGCGATCCGCTGAACGCTGTCGATCGCACCGCCCTCAAAGCCCGGCGGCACGGCAAAGACCACTTCAACCAGATGGCTGGCGGGAAGCGAGGCATCCGTATTGCGCTTGAAGGTGATCAGCGCCGTCAGACCGCGTCCCGGAATGTTCACCCGTCCCTGCACCACCGGCTCCTGAACGCCGTTGGCATTGGCTTCGCGCTGCAGAGACCAGGAGACAGCACCTTCGATCGCCGTCGGCGCCGTCTGCCCGACACGCTCTTCGTAGAGGAACATCTTCTCCCCTGACAATGCTGCCGTGTCGGCAGGGGTTGCCGTCGGGGCGGCTTCACCGGCCGGTGCAGCGGAGGCACCTGCATCTCCGGCTTCAGCCGGAGAGGAAGGCGGCGCATTCAGCTGGGCAACAGACTGGCCCGAACCTGCACCATCGGCCGGCCCCGGTCCCTGATCCACTTCCGTGCCGTCAGGAAGAAGGCGCTGCGTGAATTTGTTGCTGGCGGCAACCTCAGGTGTGGCCGGAGCGGTCGCTTCAGTATCGGTTGCCGTCTGCTCTGCCGGAGCAGCGTCATCGCCTGCGGTCGCCGTCGGCTCTTCTATGATGCCATCGGCAGCCTCCCCCGAAGGTGCGACTGCCGTAGGCTCTTCTCCTGCGAGGCCGACGACTTCACTCAGCACATCGCGGTTCAGCCACAGCGCGTAACCGCCTGCGGCGACGATGATCAGGCCGATCAGTGCCAGAATTGGTGCCGTATAATTACGCTTCTTCGGCGCTACTCGGTAGGGACGCGGCGGAGGCGGAACCATGTCCGCATCCTTAACCATATCGTCTGCGTTCGACGCCGCGCCGCCGGCCGGCATCGCGTTTTGATTGTAACCAATCAGCTCCTCGATATCCTCCCACGGATCCTTCGCAGCGGGGGAAGCAGCGGCGGCTGCGGAATCGCCCGGAACCCGGAGTGCTTCTTCGAAGCTGTCATGCCCAGGATGCTCGTGAGCCGCCTGCGGCTGGCCGAACGGCAGGAAATCATCTGTTGAAGGCATGCGGACTGAAGAGACGCTGGCACGCGTTTCCTGGTCGAAATGGGCGTCGACAGTCTCGGGCACCGCCGATGAAGCGGGCTCCGGCGTCAGGTCGGGAACGTCCTGCCAGGCGGCTTCTGCCTGTGCGGGCTGCTCCTCCGGCCATTGCCAGCTGTCGTCAGCTGCGGGAGCAGCCAGTTCCTGGCGTTCGTCTTCCCAGGATGGCGCAACGACCTCCGACTCGTTGGGGGCAGGCTCAGTGACCGTCCAGTCATGCTGTTCGCCCGGTACGGCCTCTACCGAGCGTTCGTCCTGCGGCTGGTCTGCGTCTGATGTCGGCCAGATACCGAGAGGTTCTGGAGCGGTCCTATCCTCGAAGGAGGCATCCGATACATGATTGCCGTCATGCACGCCACCGGCGTAGGTCTCAGCCTCTTCCCGAGGTGGCCAACTTTCGTCTGCGCCATGGACTGGTGCGACCAGGCCTTCGTCAGCGGCAGACTGATCGTCATGCTGGTCGGAGACCGGCTCGTGATCGGCAGCAGACGGCTCGTAGGGTGGCTCGTCCTGCTGTTCGAAGGCAGGCTCGGCGTAGGATGCGGGTTCTTGTTCTTGCGCAAAAGTCTGCGGCGCTTCCGGGGCGGCGTAGACCTCCTCAGGTGCAGCAGCGGCGCGGTCTTCCTCCGGCCACTGTGCCGGAACGGAAGCCTCGGGCTCGTAAGCCTCTTCGGAGGGACGGTCATACGCCTCGGCGGCAGCAGGCGCTTCGTACGGCGCCTCTTCATAATCCGGTTCCGATGCAACGATCGGCGCCGTTACGGGCTCAACCGCAGGCAAGGCCTCCTCATGCTCCGCCTCGACCGAGACGATCGCCGCTTCCAGCTTTTCCATCTGCCGCTGAAGCATCGATTCCGGTGGCGCCGGCTTCATGTTCTCCAGCTGCCGCCGAACCGCGCCGCGTGCCTTGTCGTACACCTTTTCGCGCATCTCCGGCGTGTTCTTCGCCAGACCGTCGACGGCGCGGCGGATCACCGCAACAAAATCTGCCATCAGCACTTTCTCATGATCAGTGGTCGTTCACCGAATGATGATTGATCAATCGTGAACACTAGTCCTCAAACGGGTCGGTCACAAGTATCGTGTCGTCCCGCTCAGGGCTGGTTGAAAGTAGAGCGACCGGCGCGCCGATCAACTCCTCCACCTGGCGTACATACTTGATCGCCTGCGCCGGAAGGTCGGCCCACTTGCGGGCGCCTACCGTGGATTCCTTCCAGCCTTCAAGGGTGACGTAAACCGGCTCGACGCGAGCCTGCGCCGCCTGGCTTGCGGGAAGATGATCGATCTCCTGGCCGTCGAGCTTGTAGCCGACGCAGATCTTCAGCTCGTCGAGCCCGTCGAGGACATCAAGCTTCGTCAGCGCGATGCCAGTGATTCCGTTGGTGGCGACAGACTGCCGGACGAGTGCCGCATCGAACCAGCCACAACGGCGCTTTCGGCCGGTGACGGTGCCGAACTCATGGCCCTTCTCCCCAAGAAACTGGCCGATCTCGTCGTGCAGCTCGGTCGGGAACGGGCCCTCGCCGACGCGTGTCGTGTAGGCCTTGGTGATGCCGAGGATGTAGCCCAGCGAGCCAGGCCCCATGCCGGAACCGGCCGCAGCCTGGCCGGCAACGGTGTTGGAGGACGTGACGAAGGGGTATGTCCCGTGATCGATGTCGAGCAACGAGCCCTGAGCCCCTTCGAAGAGGATGCGCGCACCCTTGCGGCGCTGTTTGTCGAGCAGCAGCCACACGGTTTCGCGAAACGGCAGGATGCGATCGGCAACCGAGGTTAGCTCCTCCATGATCGTCTCGTGCGAGACTTCCGGGGCCCCGAGACCGCGGCGGATCGCGTTGTGATGGGTGAGGATGCGATCGACCTTGCCGCCGAGCGTATCGAGATCCGCCAGATCCATCACGCGAATGGCGCGGCGGCCGACCTTGTCCTCGTAAGCCGGGCCGATCCCGCGACGGGTCGTACCGATTTTGGTGCCGCTGTTGGAGGCGGCGTCTTCACGCATCCCGTCGAGCTCACGGTGCAGCGAGAGGATCAAGGTAGCATTGTCGGCGACGCGCAGGTTCTCCGGCGTGATCGTCACGCCCTGCTTTGCCAGCTTGTCGATTTCCGTGATCAGCGCATGCGGATCGACGACAACACCATTGCCGATGACCGCCATCTTGCCGGGACGCACGACACCGGAGGGAAGCAGCGAAAGCTTGTACGAAACACCGTCGATGACCAAGGTGTGGCCGGCATTGTGCCCGCCCTGGAACCGGACGACGATGTCGGCTCGCTCGGACAGCCAGTCAACAATCTTGCCCTTGCCCTCGTCGCCCCACTGGGAACCGACCACCACGACGTTCGTCATTTCTTCGCTTTCCTATTTCCGCGCAAGCTGTTGCGCCCACTCAAACCGGCGCATCTATAAAACCAAGATGCCAGGAAAGCGAACCGTTTGTGGAGACAAAAGCGGTTTTTGCGTGACAAAGCACAAACGAGCGGTCTATCAGCCTGCGACCTGAAATACTCCCGCCTGCCCCCTACGGAGTCTCCCTTGCACAAGAAGGCCTATCTGTGTCTCGTCATCGCGACGCTGTGCTGGGGCGGGAATGCGGTCGCCGGCAAGCTTGCCGTTGGTCATATCAGCCCGATGATGCTGACATTCTGGCGCTGGACCTTTGCGGTCGCGATCATCTTCGCGATCTCCGTTCCGCAGCTGATCAAGGACTGGCCGGTCGTGAAGAAGCGCCTGCCAATCCTGATGTTCTACGGCATCATCGGCTACACGACGTTCAACGCGACGCTTTATACGGCGCTGAAATACACCACTGCGATCAATGTGGCGATCGAACAGGCCGGCATCCCGATGCTGATCTTCATGATCAACTTCATCCTGTTCAGGATGCGGGTGTCGATCGCGCAGATCCTCGGCTTCTCGCTCACATTGGTTGGCGTGGCGCTCACCGCAGCGCATGGCGATCTCGCGACGCTGCTCGAACTGACCGTGAACTTCGGCGATGCCTTGATGCTGATCGCCGTCGTCGCCTACGCGGTCTACACTGTTTCACTGCGCTGGAAGCCGCTCATCGACTGGCGCACGCTGATGGCGATCCCTGCCCTCTTCGCCCTGCTCACGACGGTGCCTCTGGCGCTTTGGGAGCAGGCCAACAGCCAGGCGATCTGGCCGGACGCCCGCGGCTGGATCGTCGCGCTCTATACCGCTCTCTTCGCCTCGCTCGTGGCGCAGATCCTCTACATCAAGGGCGTCGAAGGGATCGGCCCGAACAGGGCGAGCCTCTTCATCAACCTGATCCCCGTGTTCGGGACGCTACTTTCAGTGGCAATTATTGGTGAAGATATGCAGCCATTTCACGTCGCAGCCCTTGTATTGGCGCTCGGCGGCATCGCAATCGCAGAACGCGGAAAGCCCGCCTCAGTCTGAGGTGGACTTTCTGGCGTTTCAGATGAATTAGATATCGGAATAGGACGTTGCTGGCGATGTGTCGCGCCGGAACGTCTCAGCGGCCAAACCCGCTTGTTGCTCACGCGAACCCCGGATGAACGCGAGGTGCTCTCCGAGCACCACCTCGCCACGATCCGTTCGCACAACCAGCACACGCTGAATGCGGCCACGGTCGCTGACGGCGTAGGCGATCCGCATCATGTCCTTTCGCCAGCCAAGAGCCAGGAGCCGGTCGCGCTTGATGTCTGCACAATCGGTGCAACCGCCCGTTTCCGCACCGGACGCCAACCCCGCAGCAAGCCCGTCGAAATAGCTATCCAGATCGCCAATCGCCCGATTGACCGCCTGGTTGACGCGCAGCAGTCCCATCGCGCTATTCCGGTCGAGGATGCGAGCAGCCCTCTCAACGATACCCCCTTCCGCCAGTTGGAGTTCATGTGCCGGAGATGCCGCAAAGCCGGCAGGGCCGGCAGCATAAGCCGCAGGCGCGGAGATGATTGCAGCCATAAATGCCATACTGGCAAGACGTTTCATCGACATGACTGAGACCCTGTTCTGGTCGGGCAGCTTTGTTGCCGCCTCATGGTTTCGGGTTCATCCCGAGCTGCTGGCCTGATGCCGTTATGTATCCCGATAGCGGATGGGAATTTCAGGCGGCTTAAGCAAAAAGATTCGAATTTATCGAAAGTCGTTTTCTTTCCCGCATTGGACAGTCTGCCTTTTTTGCTCTGCAGCGGCCGGAATCCGGGTCCTTAAACTTTTCGTTAAATTTTACGCGCCAACACTCTTCTCAACCAAGAGGTCTAGCGATGCGTATTGCGTTTTCCATCGCGCTCCTGCTGTTGCTCTCAGCCTGCGCGTCCGCCCCCAGCCAGATCACCAATGCCTGCGCGATCTTCGAGCAGCGTGACGGGCTGTTCAACAACTGGTCGAGAGAAGCCAAGAAGGTCGAACGAGAGTTCGGCGTTCCGGTGCCGGTGCTGATGGCGACGGTTTATACTGAGTCAGGCTTCCGCCCCCGTGCCCGTCCACCGCGCACCAAGCTGCTCGGTTTCATCCCCTGGAAGCGCCAGTCGACCGCCTATGGCTATGCCCAGGCCTTGGATGGCACGTGGGCGGAGTATCAGCGGGCGACTGGCCGGTGGTCGGCGAGGCGGAGCGATTTCGGCGATGCGATCCACTTCATCGGCTGGTATCACAATCGCAGCCACCTGAAGAACGGCATACCGCTCGGTGACAGCTACAACCTCTACCTCGCCTATTACACCGGCCATGCCGGCTATTCACGCGGCTCCTTCACGTCAACTGCGCGAAAAGGTGCTCAGCGATCGGCCAATATCGCCTCCCGCTACGAGGCCCAACTCCGCTCCTGCGGTTACTAGCCCTGTTCAAAGTGGGCGACCGCATCCGCTAGGACGACGGAAAGCTCGAGGGGCTGGTCGAAGAACTCTCGCAAAACGAGCTGTCATCCGGGTGACCCGCACGAAGATCAACGGCACCAAGCTAAAGTGGGAAAAGGGCCTGAACCTGCCGGACACTGCCCTCGGCCTATCGCCATCAACGACAAAGGACCATGAAGATCTGGCCGTTGTGACCGAACATGCGGACATGCTCGGCTACTCCTTCCTCAGCCGACCGGATGACATCGACATGCTGGAGGACATCCTGGCCGAGCTTCCGCCCGGCGACCGTCCGCTCGGCCTGGTCGCCAAGATCGAGCAGCCAGAGGCCTTGTCAAACCTGCCGGCGCTGATCGCCGTCGCTCTTCGGCACCATCGCTCCTCGGGGTGATGATTGCCCGCGGCGATCTTGCGGCCGAGATCGGCTTCGAGCGCGCCGCCGATATGCAGGAGGAGATCCTCTGGCTCTGCGAGGCGGCGTCCGTCCCGACAATCTGGGCGACCCACGTGCTGGAAGACCTGGTGAAAGCGGGATCCCCACACGCGGCGAGATGACCGATGCGGCCATGGCGGCGCGCGCTGAATGCTTGATGCTGAACAAGGGTGCAGCCGTTGCGGAGGCGGTCAGCCTGCTCGACCACCTCATGTCCCGCATTGACGAGCACATCACTAAGAAAACGCCCAACCTGTGCGCGCTTAAATCCTGGACCTACCCGAACCCGCCGGGTTGAACGCCGCGCTTATAGCGGAGCACCAGACAGGACGTCAGGCACCGTAGCCGACGATGCCCTTGATCTCCAGAAACTCGTGAATGCCCCAATCGGCATACTCGCGTCCATTGCCGGACTGCTTGTAGCCGCCAAAGGGAGCGCTCGTATTCCAATCGGGATAGTTGATATAGACGGATCCTGCCCGTAGCCGGGCCGCCACATCGCGCGCCCGATCGATGTCCGCCCCCTGGACATAGGCTGCAAGCCCGTATACGGTATCGTTGGCGATGGCGACCGCCTGCTCTTCGCTGCCATAGGGCAGGATCGACAGCACCGGGCCGAAGATCTCCTCCCGTGCGATGGTCATCGAATTGGAGACGTTTCCGAAGATGGTCGGGCGGACATAGTAACCGCGGTTGAGACCTTCGGGGCGTCCCGGTCCTCCGGTTACCAGCGTGGCCCCTTCCTTCATGCCAGTCTCGATCAACCGCTGGATCTTGTCGAACTGCTGCGCGCTCACCACAGGCCCGATATCGGTGTCGGCTGCACGCGGATCCCCCACCTTCAGCGTCGCGGCAGCGGTTTTGGCGACTGCCAGCGCCTCGTCATGCCGGTCTGCCGGCACGAGCATGCGCGTCGGTGCATCGCAGGACTGGCCGGAATTGCCAAAGCACGAGATGACGCCCTCGGAGACAGCATGTTCGAGATCCGCATCCGGCAGAATGATGTTGGCGGACTTGCCTCCCATTTCCTGCACAACGCGCTTCACCGTATCTGCCGCAGCCTTGGCGACGATGATGCCGGCCCGGGTCGAGCCGGTGAAGGACACCATGTCCACGTCTGGATGACTGGCCATCACCTGGCCGACATCCGGTCCAGTGCCATTGATCAGGTTGAAAACGCCCGCCGGCGTGCCTGCCGCTTCCATCACCTCGGCAAACAGCAAGCCGCTGATCGGCGCGATTTCGGACGGTTTCAGCACCATAGTGCAACCGGCGGCAAGGGCAGGTGCGACCTTGCAGACGATCTGGTTGAGCGGCCAGTTCCACGGCGTAATGAGGGCGCAGACGCCTATCGGTTCCCGCACAATCCGCGTGGTGCCCCGCTGCTCATAGAAGCGGAACGTTTCCAGTGCCTCGATCGTCGCAAGCAGATGCGCCTTCCCCGCCGCCGCCTGGCTGTCGCGTGCAAAGGTGATCGCAGCTCCCATTTCCCGGCTCACTGCCTGGGAGATATCCTCGTAACGCTTCTCGTATTCGGCAAGGATGCGCCACAGCAGCGCCAGTTTCTCTTCTCGCGACCAGCAGGAAAAACTCCGGAAAGCAGCCTTCGCGGCCGCGACGGCGCGGCCGACATCCTCCTCGCTGCCGAGCGCGATCTGGGCAAAAGGCTCCTCGGTGGCCGGATCGATGATATCCAGGGCAACCGGCAGCACAGGCTCGACCCAGACGCCATCAATGAAGAACTTCAAGTGATTGCTGGTCATCGGGCACACCCCCAAGCGGAACAGTCTCCACTATCGGGCACGCCCGCGACCCTCGCAACCCCTTCATCAGCCTCGATATGGAGCGAGAAAGGTCTTCGCCGCCTCGATCTCGTTGGGGCGCAACTCGTGCCCACCCGAATGCCATTCGAACTCCACCTGATCGTCCCGGCGACGGAAGTAGTCGCCGAGCTGCGTGGTGAGTTCGACGGGACAGATCGGGTCCCGCTGGCCTGCAGTGA
The DNA here is from genome assembly GCF_022968135.1 of Pseudorhizobium tarimense. GTDB lineage: Bacteria > Pseudomonadota > Alphaproteobacteria > Rhizobiales > Rhizobiaceae > Neorhizobium > Neorhizobium tarimense. The sequence goes on along the minus strand of NZ_JALJRA010000009.1, from coordinate 112,533 downwards.
TCAGGATCCGTGTCTTGGACGAGACCGGCCGCTGTTCCGGCTCATAGGGGATGAGCGGATGCATCAGCACGGCCGCGTCAAAGAGACCGGGCTTCTCGATCAGCACGCTCGCCAGGATGTTGGCGCCGTTGGAGAAGCCGAGCCCCACGACGGGACCGGACTGATAGCGCTCCCGGTTCGCCGTCACGAAGTCGCTCATGCGATTGGTGGCGCGCGCCAAGTCCTCGCAGTCGTAGACGCCTTCCGCCTTGCGCCGGAAGAAGCGCGCTGCGCCGTGTTCGGAGATGTCTCCCCGCGGCGAAACAATCGTGGCGTTCGGCAGGAGGCAGCCGCCGAAATCGAAGAACTGGTTCTCGTCGCCCCCCGTGCCGTGAAAGACGAAGAGGATCGGCGCTCCCGGTTCGCCCGGCTTGGCGCGATGGATGTAACTGTCGTAACTCATACAAACTCCTTGGGAAACCTAACGCCTCAAGCCTCCAGCGGTTCGAGTTGCTCTTCGAGGATCGGCCTCAGATGCGCATGCTGGCTAGGAAGCTTCAGTGCTTCGCCCAGATGCGCCGTATCTTCGTCGCGATCGAAACCCGGTTCGTTGGTGGCGATCTCGAACAGCACGCCGCCCGGTGTGCGGAAGTAGATCGCCCAGAAATAGTCGCGGTCGATGACCGGCGTGACCTGGTAACCAGTCTCCATCAGCGCCTTGCGCACCTCGAGCTGCCTTTCGCGGTTCTCCACGGCAAAGGCGATGTGGTGCACCGAACCGGCACCGAGCCGGGCGCCGTTGATGTTCGGCATCGTCTCGATGTCGATGATGTCTGCGCCATTGCCGCCAAGAATCCCGAAGCGCAGGACCCCGTCCTGGCTGTCGATCTGCTGGTAGCCCATGTACTTCAGCAGCTCCGCAGTTGCTCCTTCGTCGCGAAGGCGTAGCGAAGCGGAGTGGAAGCCGCGGATCGCGTGGTCTTCCCCGACGCCGTTGCCGGTCCAGGGTGCGCGCGGATCGTCCTTCGCCTCGACGAGGGCAAAGCCATCCCCATCAGGACCCGAAAAGTACAGGCGGTTCTCGCCGAACGCGGCGCCGGTCTTCAGCCCCTCGACCCCAGCCTGCGTTAGCCGTTCGCTCCAGAAGCCAAACGAACCTTCGGGAACGGTGAACAACGTCGTGCCGACCTCGCCCGTCCCGGGTCGCCCACGGGCAATATGGGGGAACGGGAAGTAGGTCATCACTGAGCCCGGCGTCCCGACCTCGTCACCATAGTAGAGATGATAGACGTCCGGTGCGTCGAAGTTGACGGTTTTCTTCACCCGGCGCAGCCCAAGTGTATCGGCAAAGAATGCGTTGTTGGTGCGGGCGCTTGCGGCCATCGACGTGACGTGATGCAGCCCTCTGATCTGGTCGATCATTTCCAAACCCCTTCTGGCTCCGTGAGCCTCTTCTGGGCGATATTTGGCGAGGGAGACCCTCCATGCCTAGAGAACCACATCCGAACGCATCGTTCACCATCCAGCAACACATCAGCCATTCCCGTTCACACCTCAGGACGTTCCGGCAGCTGCCAGTCGATCGGCGACTTTCCCCGTGACTGCAGAAACGCGTTCGCCCTGGAAAAGTGCCTGCAGCCGAAGAAGCCGTTATGGGCGGAAAGCGGCGATGGATGCGGCGCCTTCAGCACGAGGTGGCGCTCCTTGTCAACGAAGGCTGCCTTCTTCTGTGCATAGGAACCCCACAGCATGAAGACGACGCCATCGCAACGCTCGTTCACTGCGCGGATCACCGCGTCCGTGAACCGCTCCCATCCCCTGCCCTGATGCGAAGCGGCCCGCGCCTCCTCCACCGTCAGCACGCTGTTCAGCAAAAGCACGCCCTGCCGCGCCCAGTGCTCGAGGAAACCGTGTTTGGTAGGCTGGATGCCGAGATCCGTCTGCAGTTCCTTGTAGATGTTGACGAGCGAGGGCGGAATGCGCACGCCCGGCTGGACGGAGAAGCAGAGGCCGTGCGCCTGGCCGAATCCATGGTAGGGATCCTGCCCGAGGATCACGACCTTCACCTCATCGAGCGGCGTGAGGTCGAGTGCCCGGAAATACTCGCTTCCCTTCGGGAAGATGCGCTTGCCCGCCTCCTTCTCGTTGAGGAGGAAGCGGCGCAGTTCGTTCATGTAGGGATTGCCGAACTCGGGCGCCAAGGCCTGCTTCCAGCTCTCCTCCAGCTTCACCCCCTCCTGCATCACGGCCGCCTCTACTTGAACCGCCCGCCGCGCTGCACCACCTCGATCTTGTAGCCGTCCGGATCGGTGGCGAAGAAGAAGCGAGCGAAGGGATTGCCGTCTCGCGGCATGTCGACGAGCCTACCGACGGTGAGACCGAGATCCAAAAACCGCTTGTGCTCCGCCTCGGCGTCCTCGACTGACACGGCCAGATGGCCATAGCCGTCGCCGAGATCGTAAGCCTCCGAACGCCCCGCATTCACCGTCATCTCCAGCTCGAAGTCGGATTGCGCATTCGCGAGGTAGATCAACGTGAAGCCGTCAAAGGGAACACGCTCGACCACCTCAAGATCGAAGGCCTTCCGGTAAAAGTCGAGTGAGCGCTCTTCCTCGAGCACACGGATCATCGAGTGGATCATCTTTGCCATGCGGCACTCCCTGTCATCTGCGACGGCCCTGTTATCGGCCTTGCCCGCACCCTTGCCAATGCCATCTTGGGCAATTGCCGCGGCAATTCACATCAAGCTTCCGCAGGCCGGCAATTGATTTCGCCTCGGCAGGTGATCATATCCTTGACGCGCTGCAGCAGGCGGTGAGCCGCTGCAGGAAGGCCAGCTTCTTCGGGGACATCTGATACATGCGCGCGATCTACCTGAGCCTCGGCTGGCTGTTCGTGACGATCGGCGTGATCGGCGCCTTCCTGCCGGTGCTGCCGACGACGCCCTTCCTGATCCTGGCCGTTGCCTGCTTCGCCCGCTCCTCGCCGCGGCTCGAAGTCTGGCTGCTCGACCATCCGAAATTCGGCAAGCCGCTGCGGGACTGGCGGGAACAGGGCGCCATCCCCCGCAAGGCGAAGATTGCGGCCGTCACCATGATGGCGGCTAGCTACGCTTTCTTCTGGTTCGGCACATCGCCGCCGTTCTGGCGCGCGGTCTTGGTCGCAGCCGTCATGATCGCTCCGGCAATCTTCGTGGTGACAAGGCCTGAGCCTAGCACCTGATCAACGATATCGCGACTGCGGCAGCACAAACGGGATGTGTGCGGCCGGTAGCCGCCCCACCGCTCCGGAAATGCCGTAGACGCCGCCGATGGTCCTGTCGCTGACGGTCTCGACGCAGGCTCCCTCGTCCACCACCCTGCCCTGATCCAGCACGACAAGATGATCGGCAAATTCGGCGGCAAGGTTCAGGTCGTGCAGGATCGCAAGGACGATCCCACCGGCATCAGCGAACTCCCGCGCCACCTCGAGGACCGAGATCTGGTGGCCGATGTCGAGGCTCGCCGTCGGCTCGTCGAGCAAAAGCGCCCGCGGCATCCCCTCCACCACCGGTTCCGGGACCTGGGCCAGAGCGCGGGCGAACTGCACCCGCTGCTGCTCGCCTCCCGAGAGGGAGGGATAGGGTCGCGCCTCGAAGCCAAGTAAGCCTACGCGCGTTAGCGCCTTGCGCGCCTGCTCCGTCGGCTGCAGCGACCCCTGTGCCACGGAACCCATCCGCACGATCTCGAGCGCCGTGAAGGGGAAGGCGAGCTGCACCGCCTGTGGCAGAACGGCACGCCGCCGCGCCAATTCCTCCGGCGAGTGCAGATGAGCGGCGGCACCGAAATAGGTGACCTCGCCTTCGTTCGCCAACATTTCACCGGACATGACTTTCAACAGCGTCGACTTGCCGGCACCGTTGGGACCGATCACGATGGTGAATCGCCCAGGCAGAAGCTGGATGTCCACCGCATTGAGCAGCTTCCTGCCGGAGCGAGCGACGGTGACATCCTTTGCCGAAATCATGGCATGTCCCTCATCAGAATACCGCCCTTGCCGAGCAGCAGGAACAGGAAGACCGGCGCGCCGAAGAGTGCCGTGACCACACCAATCGGGAGCTCGGCAGGCGCAGCGACGGTGCGCGCAACGCTGTCGGCAATGAGCAGCAGCGCACCGCCACCAACCGCAGAACCGATCAGCAGGAAGCGATGCGATGGCCCCATGACGAGCCGCAACAGATGCGGCACGATGATGCCGACGAAGCCGATCGAGCCCGCGACGGCAACGGTTGACCCACATGCCGCCGCCACGGCAACGATCGCCACCTTCTTCAACCGCTGCACCGGAACCCCCATGTGAAATGCCGCCGCATCGCCGAGGATCAGCGCGTCGAGCCCGCGGGCGACAAACGGGATGACGAGGATGACGCCTGCGACGAAGGGCAAGATCGAGAGGACGCGTCCGAAGGTGGCGCCGCCGAGCGAGCCGAGGCTCCAGAAGGTGATGTCGCGCAATTGGCGATCGTCGGCGAGGAAGATCAGCAGCCCCATGACGGCTGCGCTCAAGGCACCGATGGCGATACCGGAAAGGATCAGCGCTGTCGTGGAGGTGCGCCCATCCTGCGTCGCAATCAGGTAAAGCACCCAGGTGTTCACCAGCGCGCCGCAAAACGCCATCAGCGGCAGGAACTGGTTGCCAAGGATCATCGTCAGGGGTGCAAGAAGCGTCGGACCGAGAACGATTGCAACGACAGCGGCCAATGCCGCACCGGAGGTGACGCCGACAATGCCGGGATCGGCCAGCGGGTTTCGAAACAGACCCTGCATCATTGCACCCGATACGGCGAGGCCGGCGCCGACGACGATTCCGAGCGCCGTCCGCGGCAAACGCACGGCCTCCAGCACGACCAGATCCTGTGCAGGAAGGCTGGCGGCATTGCCGGTCGCATAAAGCCAGAGCTCGCCGAGACCAACGCCTGTCGGGCCGCTGCTGAGCGAGACGAGCGTAGCGGCAAACAGCAAGACGACAAGTCCGGCAACGACGATGATCCCACGCGATGAGCGATCTCCGTCAGCCTCTGTGCGAAACGGCAAAGCGAGCGACCTCATCCGCCGATCCCGCCCGGGTAGAGCTGCGTCGCAAGTGCACGGACAGCCTCCGGAGTCCGCGGACCGAAGCCCAGCAGGAACAGGCCGTCCATGCTGATCAGCGAGTGGTCAGCGGCAGCAGGACTTCCCTGCAGCGCGGGAACGGCGAAAACCTGTTCCGGCGTCAGCTTGTGGTCTCCGCGCGCCATGGCGAGGATCACATCCGGCTTGGCGGCGATCACCGCCTCATCCGTCAACGGCTTGTAGCCGGAGACGCCGGATGCGGCGTTGATGCCACCGGCCATATCGATGATGGCGGCAGCCTCTGTGCCAGTTCCGCTTGCTATGATGCGGCCATTCGACAGCGACAGCACGAAGAGCACGCGCTTCTTGGCTACATCCAGCTTAGCGACCTCTTCCGTGATCCGCTCAAGATCCGCACCCGTCTTCGCCGCCAAGGCCTCGGCTTCCTTAGCCAGCCCTACAGCGTCGCCGACGTTACGGATCTTGTCTTGGATGCCCTCGGCCGTCGCAGGGGTCGGCACGAGCACCATTGGCACGCCGCTGGCGCGCAGGATGTCCAGCACCGGCGGCGGGCCAGAGCCATCTTCGGCGAGAATAAGGTCCGGCTTCTGTGCTAGAATGCCTTCTGCGGAAAGCTGACGCATATATCCTACATCCGGCTTCGACGTCGCCTCTGAAGGATAGAAGCTAGTAGAATCCACGGCCACCAGGCGGTCATGAGCGCCGAGCGCGTAGAGAATTTCGGTGATGGTGCCACCGACGGAGACGATGCGCTGTGCGGCAGGATTGCCAGCCTCGGAAGCCCCGGCGGGCGCAGCGGCGAAGGCTGCAGCCGTTAGTGTGAAAGCGACGACGATGCGAGGAAATATGGATCTGAACATGAGGCCCCTACCATTCTCCGCCTTCAACAGCGGCTATAACTTGAGTTGACTAGACAAGTTTTTTCGGCTTTTCAAGGCAGGCCGATGGATATCTTGAGCGGCAACGGAAACTTTTGAGAGGGATGCAAAAATGTACATTGCGATGAACCGCTTCCGCGTGGTGCCGGGCTACGAAGAAGCCTTCGAGGCCATGTGGCGAGGCCGCGAAGGCCGCCTCGCCGAAATGCCCGGCTATGTGGAATTCCACATGCTGAAGGGGGCCAAGGCGGAGGACCACACCCTTTATGCTTCTCACACGGTCTGGGAGAGCTTCGAGCACTTCCAGGCGTGGACCAAGTCGGAGCAGTTCCGGGCAGCGCACGCCAAGGCCGGAGAGAACCGCGGCAAGGTCGAATATCTTTCAGGCCCGCATTTCGAAGGGTTCGAGGTCATCATCCACGAAGACCGCAACGGGGCGCGCAAGGCCGATGCAGCGTGAGGCGACGGACATGAGTGCCTTGGCTCAAGCATCGGATGATCGACGGCAGCGGGCTCTGGCCGCTCTGGCCGAAAAGCCCGATGGAGTGGTGGAAGCGCTGGCCGCCAAGGCCGAGGTGACGCCGGCCGAAATCCTGCAGGTCCTGCCCGCGGGCGCAGCGGTGATCGCAGCGAAGGACGCGTTCGCCAATATCTGGTCCGACATGACGGGCTGGGGTGACGTCCTCTTCATCGTCCACACGGACGATATCGTGCTCGAGGCGGAAGGCAGCCTGCCGGAGGGCTCCGAAGGCCACGGGTGGTTCAACATTCACGGCGACAGCCCGATCGGCGGTCACATCCGCAAGGAGAACTGCGCCTCGATCACCTTCGTCGACCGCCAGTTCCATGGCCGCCGCTCCTGCTCCGTCTGGTTCATGAACGAGAAGGGCGCAGCCATGTTCAAGGTCTTCGTCCGCCGTGACGAGCAACGCGAACTGAACGCCGAGCAACTCAGTCGCTTCGAAGCCTTGCGTAGCCGCTACGCATGAGGCTTGCCGAGGCGCGGCAGCTAGACCTGAAGGCCCAAAATGGGTGCTGGCGTCAGATTGCCGGCACCCATTTCCAGAACACGCCTTCCTGGCGCTCTGGGTAATACTTGAACTCGCATTCGAAGCGGCGCCCGTAGGCTTCGGCCGCGTCCAGCGCTTCCCGGCTCACCGGGTTCATGCCCGTCCCCGGCGCGAACCAATCTTCCAGCAGGTCATCCGGAACATAGGTCCCCACCCGAAGCGGCATGGCAGCAAGTGTCTTGTCGAGTTCTTCGGGCGGCATGATCGTCCTCCGGTGAAGTGGCGGCCTAATGGTTCAGGCTAAGCCGGCGAGGCAACTCGGATAAGAGATTACCAGCCGGCAGCGGTATAAAGCTTAGAATAGCAACGGCAGGCGTTGAAAGCCACGCGGCCACGTGAGTGGCAGCCGTCGCCGCCGACGGCGCCGCAGCGGGTTACTGCGACGCGTGCTCCGGCTTGCCCTTGCGTTTCGTGGACGCCATGTCGTGCAGATCTTTCTCACTCATGGATTTCTCCATGCTCTTGGAGGCGCCCTTCAGGTCGCTTTTCTTCATGTCACCGCGCTTGGCGGCCAATGCTGCGCCTGCCGCCTTCTGCTGCGACTTCGATTTGGCTGGCATCGTCTTGCTCCTTGGTTTCGTTCCGTCAATCCAACCGGTTACCGGTTCGTTGGTTCCCGCGGCGATCGGGAACCAAGTCGCGGCCATGCGGTTGGACAGCCAGACATGAACGAAAGGACATCATCATGGATGCCAAGGACAAGGTCGCGGATAATTCGAACGCCTCCGCCCGCTTTGAACGCGAAGGCCGAGAGCGCTCCGAGGATGCGCTGCACGCCCAGACCGACATGACGAATCAGGACGCGGTGAAGGAAGCTTCGCGCCTCGGCGGCGGAGATACGTATCTGGTGAAGCCTGATCTCGAAGACGTGGATGAGCGCGAAGACGTCGAGAACAACGACGGCAGCATCAGCGCGCTGGCCAATGCGGACAATCCGGAGCGCTGAACGCCGCCTTCCCTCGGCACCTGATCGGCTCCCGCCCCCGGGGGCCGATCATCGTTTTGGCGGAACCCGCGGAAGGCCGGAGGTGTTCACCCGCCTATACTGGAGACACATATGGAAGCCGAGTTCTTACCGCCTGCCGAAAAGCCTGCGCGCGATCAGATGGAAATGATGCCGCAGATGGAAGCCAAGGCATCACCTACGCTGGTCGATGCCGAAGCCGAAGCCTTCGTGCAGGAGGCGCTGGATGAACTAGCCGCCTGCGGCATCCCCTTCCTGCTGGCCGGCACCTATGCGGTCAGCGCCTATACCGGCATCACGCGGCCGACCAAGGATCTCGACATCTTCTGCCGCGCCGGCGACTATGCCCGCATTCTCGCCCACTTCAAGCAGCGCGGCTACCAGATCGCGGTGGAGGATGATCGCTGGCTTGGCAAGGTCATCCGCGGCAACCATTTCTTTGACGTCATCTTTGCTGGCTCCAACGGCACCATGCCGATCGGCGACGCCTGGTTCGACAACGCGCGCCAGATGCCGCTGAACGGCCATCCGGTTCGCATCATTGCGCCCACTGAGCTGATCTGGTCGAAATGCTTCGTCCAGTTGCGCCATCGCTATGACGGCGGCGACGTCGTCCACGTGATCCTGCGCGCACATGACCAGATCGACTGGCAGCGCCTGCTCAACCACATGGAAGTGCACTGGGAGGTGCTGCTGATCCACCTCCTTAACTTCCGCTGGATCTACCCAACCGAGCGCGACAAGGTCCCCGACTGGCTGCTCGACGAACTCCTCGACCGGCTGCAGGCGCAGCGCCAGTTGCCGCTTCCGCAGATGAAGATCTGCCGCGGACGCATGTTCAGCCGTGTCGACTTCGAGATCGACGTGAAGGAATGGGGCTTCGCCGATGTCGGAGGCGAAGGCGAACTCCGTGAAAGAGAGGAAACAGCAGAAGGAGGCTCGGCTTGGGCAAATCCGCATCCGTGAAAGGCAACGCCAAGAGCGAAACGAAGAAGCCCAAGGGCCTGCAGCGGGTCGCGGCCATGGGCGACCTGCATGTGAAGGAAACAGGGTCAGCGTCCTACAAGGATCTCTTCGCCGAAATCTCGCAGGAGGCCGACATCCTCGTGCTCACCGGCGATCTGACCGACCTCGGCAAGCCGAAGGAAGCGGAATTGCTGGCCGACGATCTCAGGTCCTGCTCCATCCCCGTGGTCGCCGTCCTTGGCAACCACGACTATGAATGCGGCCATGTCGATGAGGTCAAGGACATCGTCAAGGGCGCGGGCGTCCAGATCCTGGAAGGTCAGGCGGTCGAGATCAACGGCGTCGGCTTTGCAGGGGTAAAAGGGTTTGCCGGCGGTTTCGGACGCTACATGCTGGGCTCCTTCGGCGAACCTGCGATCAAGGCGATGGTCGCCGAAAGCGTTGAGGAGACGATGCGGCTGGAAAACGCGCTTCGGCAGGTTCGCTCCGAGCGGGCAATGGTCGTGCTCCATTACGCGCCGATCGTTGAGACCGTCGCAGGCGAACCTCCAGAGATCTTTCCCTTCCTTGGCTCGTCCCGCCTGGCAGAAACGATCGACCGCTTTCCAGTAACCGCCGTGGTTCATGGTCACGCCCATCGCGGCACCTATGAAGGCCGCACACCGGGCGGCGCGCCCGTCTACAATGTCGCATCCCATATCGAAAAGCCGACGGGCAAGCCCTACGCCTTGCTCGACCTGTAACTGAGGAACCTATCCGTCCCGTCGCGGTTCGATCTTTGAGCAAGGAGAAAGTACATGACGCAGAACGGATCGCATCTCGAACAGGAACCGGCCGAAGGCTCGCGCGATGTCGTCGAGCACGAGCTTGCCCGCGACGACAAGAAGGCCAAGGAAAATGGCCGGGAGGTCAAGGACAAGAAGGACGATGCGGGCCGCTGAGGCTTCCATACCTATTTGCGATATCGGCCGCGCCAGACCTGGTGCGGCCGCTTTGTTATTGAACAGAGCCTTGAGGCGAAACTGCAATCCTGCGGCTGACCTCGATCGGCGGCGTTACCCTTTAGAGCTGGCCAATCAGGCTCTGGAACAAGCTTCAGCTTCGTCCGTTTGACCGTCTCCGCATCAGGGGGTAGATCCATGACATCAGAAATTGACGCAAACACCGAATTCCGCGCCTTCCCCAAGACATGGGGCGCCGAATTCGTCGCTGTTGGCGAGGTGCGCTTCCGCGTCTGGGCGCCAGGGCAGGAAGAGGTGATCCTCCGCCTCGACACCAGCGAAACCCCCATGAGCCGCAGCAATGACGGCTGGTTCGAGCTGCTGGCGACGGGCGTCACCGCCGCCACCGAATACGCCTTCGTGCTGGCCGATGGCACGCCCATCCCGGATCCCGCCTCTCGGGGACAGAAGGACGAGGTGAATGGTCCTTCGCTCGTCATCGACCCGACCAACTACGAGTGGCAGAACGCTGCGTGGAAAGGCCGTCCATGGGAGGAGGCGGTCATCTATGAGATGCATGTCGGCACCTTCACCGAAGACGGCACCTTCCGGGCGGCAATCGACAAGCTGCCGCATCTGGTCGAGCTCGGCATCACGGCGGTAGAGATCATGCCGGTGGCGCAGTTCGGCGGCGATCGCGGCTGGGGTTACGACGGCGTGCTGCTCTACGCACCACACAGCGCCTACGGAACGCCCGAGGACATGAAGGCTTTCATCGACGCGGCCCACGGCCACGGCCTGATGGTGCTCCTCGACGTCGTCTACAATCACTTTGGTCCGGAAGGGAATTACCTTCCTCTCCTCGCACCGAACTTCTTCCATCCGGAAAAGCATACGCCTTGGGGCGACGCCATCGCCTACGAGACGGACGCCGTGCGCCGCTTCTTCATCGAGAACGCGCTCTACTGGTTGGACGAATTCAATCTCGACGGTCTGCGCTTCGATGCGATCGATCAGATCGCTGACGAAGAATCGGAAAAGCACATCCTCGTGGAGATCGCCGAGCGCATCCGTGCCGAATTCCCCGAGCGCCGCATCCACCTGACCACGGAGGATGCCCGCAACGTGACATTCCTGCACGAGCGGACCGCAGACGGTGGCATTCCCCTGTTCACTGCCGAATGGAACGACGACCTGCACAATGCCATCCACGTCTACGCCACCGGGGAAACCGACGGCTACTACATAGACTTCGTGGAGAAGACCGAGCACCTCGTTGCGCGAACGCTCGCTGAAGGCTTTGCTTATCAGGGCGAAAAGTCGAAGCTGAACGGCGAAAAGCGCGGCGTCGACAGCCGCAAGCAGCCCCCCGTCGCCTTCATCGACTTCATCCAGAACCACGACCAGATCGGCAACCGCGCCTTTGGTGATCGCCTAATCACCTTGGCAGGCGAGGCAAAGGTCAAGGCACTGCTCTCGGCGCTGCTCCTGTCGCCGCACATCCCCCTGCTCTTCATGGGCGAAGAGTTCGGCGAGACCCGGCCGTTCCTGTTCTTCACCGATTTTCAAGGCGAGCTTGCCAAGGCGGTGCGCGATGGGCGCCGGCGGGAATTCGAAGGCCATGCCGGCCACGGGGATGAGGACGAGGTCATTCCGGACCCCAACCTGAAGAGCACCTTCACCGACTGCAAGCTCGACTGGCAGAAGCCGGAGACAGAAGATGGGCGCGGCTGGATGAAGCTGACGAAGCAGCTCCTGCAGCTTCGTCGAGAAAAGATCGTGCCCCTGATCCGCAATGCGAAAGAAGCAGGTGGCTCCATACTAGAAGCCGGCGACGGCGTCGTCGCCGTCCGCTGGACGTTCCCGGATGGTGAGCTTGGCTTGGCGATCAACCTCGGCGACGGTGGCCGGCCACTACCGAACCTCCCAGGGGAGCCCATCTTCCGTTATCCGGCGCAAGCGTCGGGTTCATCCCTTGCGTCCAATTCCGTCGTCGTCACCGCCACTGCGCGAGGCCAAGCGTGATCATCCCCTCCTCCACCTATCGCATTCAGTTCCGCAACGGCATGACCTTCGACGGGGCAGCAGCCCTCGTTCCCTATCTGAAGCGGCTCGGAATCAGCCACCTCTACGCCTCGCCGATCTTCACGGCGACGAGCGGCTCCACCCATGGCTACGACGTCACCGATGCAAATGAACTGGACCCGACGCTGGGCGGCCGCGAAGGGTTCGACCGGCTGTCGCGCGCATTGCAGGAGAATGAGCTGGGCCTGATCCTCGATATCGTGCCGAACCACATGGCGGCGTCGCTCGAAAACCCCTGGTGGTATGACGTCGTCGAGCATGGCGAGGAAAGCCGGTTCGCCCACTACTTCGACATCGACTGGAGCCGCCGCCTCACTCTGCCCTTTCTCGGCGACACCTTCGACACGGTTCTCTCCAACGGCGAACTCTCGATCCAACGGGATCCGAAGACGGGCAAGCCATCCCTTACCTACTACGAGACCGACTACCCGCTCAAACCCTCTAGCTACGAGGGACGAGAGGAAGAGGTGCTCTCTCTCAGAAAGCCGGAAGAGATTGCCGACCTTCACGACCGCCAGCCTTGGCGGCTGATGTCGTGGCGCGATGCTCCGCGCGAACTCAGCTACCGCCGTTTTTTCGAGATCACGGGCCTCGTCGGCCTGCGCGTCGAAGATCCGGAGGTGTTCGACGCCGCGCACCGGACGGTCCTAGAGCTCGTACGGGACGGACGGGTGGATGGGCTGCGGATCGATCACGTGGATGGGCTGGCCGATCCGAAGGACTATCTCGACCGGCTTCGCAAGGAGGTTGGGCCCGAGACCTATATCGTCGTGGAGAAGATCCTCGGTGAGGGCGAGCAGATCCCCGCCGACTGGCCGATCTCCGGCACCACCGGCTATGAGTTCATCGGCGCCCTCAGCGACGCCCTAGTCGACGGCAGCAAGTCGGATGCGTTGACGGATGCCTATGAGGCTGTCACGGGACAACCGGGCCGCCCGCTGGAGGAACTGCGTCAGGCGAAGCTCCTGATGGCGAATAACAACTTCGAAGGCGAGGTTGCCGCCCTGAGAAAGCTGGCAGTCCGACTGCGCGATGCAGGAGAGGCATCAGACTCGATATCGGATCATGACCTGCACAACGCACTACGCGAACTTCTTGTCGCCTTCCCCGTCTACCGCACCTACGGCACGGCTGACGGCATGCCGAACGAAGGCCGCGAGCGGCTGGCCGAAGTGGTTCGGTCGGTGGAGCAAGGACCGCACGCGCCTGGTCGGGAAGCGCTCCAGTTCATTCAGCGAATCTTGCTTGGGGAGGTGGCGACCGAACAAGCAGACGTGGCATCGCTTTTCCGGATGCGCTTCCAGCAGCTCACCGGCCCGCTGATGGCCAAGTCGCTGGAGGACACGCTCTTCTTCCGCCACCACCGCTTCATCGCCCTGAACGAAGTCGGCAGCGAGGCGGAGCCGCACCCGGCGTCATTGGAGCATTTCCACCAGGAAATGCAGACGCGTCTGCAGCGTCAGCCGCATGCTTTGTCGGGCACATCGACGCATGACACCAAGCGGGGAGAAGATGCGCGGGCTCGCCTCTACACCCTGAGCGAGGCGCCGGATGTCTGGGCCGAGGCGGTAACCCGCTGGCGCGCGATGAACCGCGCCAACGTCGCTTTGCTCGCCGATGGACCCGCACCCGAGCCGGCGGTGGAATGGATGCTCTACCAGGCTCTCCTCGGTGCCTGGCCGGCGGATCTGGCAGCCGAGGATGCGGCTGGGCTGAAGGCACTGGAAGAGCGGTTTCTCGCCTTCGTCGAAAAGGCTCTCCGCGAGGCAAAACAGCGGACGAGCTGGAACGACACAAATGAGGAATACGAAGGCGCGGTGAAGGCCTATGCCGCCGCACTTCTCGCCCCCGACAACAGGGAGTTCCTCTCCGACTTCACCAACACCATCACCCCGTTTGTCCGTACCGGGCTGGTCAACGGCATAACGCAGACCTTGATCAAGCTCACGGCACCGGGTGTACCCGACATCTACCAGGGCAGCGAGCGTCTCGATCTCAGTCTGGTCGATCCCGACAACCGCCGCCCGCCCGACTTCGCGCTTCTGGGGAAGGGGCTGGCTGACGGGCCGCAGCTGCCATCGGAAGAAGCGGACTGGCATAGCGGCCGCCTAAAGCAGAACGTCATCTCGAAGGTCTTGAACCTGCGCCAAAAGGAGCCCGCGTTATTCTCCGCCGGCAACTACCTTCCCTTGGACATCAAAGGAAAGCGGGCACCCAATATCATCAGCTGTGCAAGGCAGAGCGGGGACAACGCAATGATCCTGATCGCGCCCCGGCTCGTCTTCGGCGCATTCCGGCACGGGCACTACACCTCCATACATTGGGCGGAGACAGACATCGACCTGCCGGACACGCTGGCTGGACGAAGCTACAAAGACATCTTCACGGGCCGGGAATACCAGCCGAAGGGCAGCCTGTCGGTGAACTGGTGCTTTGCGGGTCATCCTTTTGCTCTGCTGGTCTCTCAGTGAGAGAACGATAAAGAAGAAGGCCGCTCATCATCATGATCAGCGGCCTTTCTTAATCCCTTGAGGGATGCGTGTCTTCTCAGCCGAGGCCGAGAAAAGACAGAATGGCAAGAACGATAACAACCGCTCCGACGAGCCATATGATGCTGTTCATATTCCTCTCCTTTGTCTGAGGACCAAAGATGACGATCAAGCAATGCCGATAAGGTTCAGGATGGCGATCACGATGACGATTGCGCCGACCAACCAGACGATGCTGTACATGCTTCTCTCCTGTGTTTCTCGGCAAGTTGAACGGGGCCACCGCAAAAAGGTTCCAGGCTCTGACGGCGATGGAACATTTGCCCAAAGCTCGTGTTGAACTGTCGCTGTCGCCGGTGAATGGCCGCAGAAGCGCGGGGAGACATGGTCGAAGAAGGAACGACAACAACTGGATCACTGGCTGGTCGTCCGCACGTCGTGATCGTCGGCGCGGGCTTTGCCGGCCTCGCCTGTGCCAGAGAGCTCGGCAACACCGAAATTGACGTCACCGTCGTTGACCGGCGCAACCACAACCTCTTCCAGCCGCTCCTTTACCAGGTTGCCACCGCCGCCCTTTCACCTGCAGATATCTCGGAACCGATCAGGCGCACCCTCGGTCGCTACCGCAACATAAAGGTGGCGCTTGCCGAGGTGGTCGGCGTCGATCCGGCTGCCAAGGTGGTGCATCTTTCCGAAGGCGAGCCCATTGCCTACAACAAGCTCGTCATCGCCACGGGATCGGAATACAACTACTTCGGCCATGACGACTGGCGCGCTCATGCACCGGGCTTGAAGACGATCCACGAAGCGCGCCTGATCCGCCAGCGCCTGCTGCTCGCGTTCGAGAAAGCTGAACAGACGCGGGATCCGGAAGAGAAGCGGGCGCTGCTGACCAGCATCGTCATCGGCGGTGGCCCCACAGGCGTCGAGATGGCGGGCGCGATCGCCGAGCTCGGCCACTTCATGATCACCCGTGACTTCCGCGATTTGGCGCCCGAACATTTCCGGGTCATTCTCATCGAAGCCGCGCCACGCATTCTCGCGGCCTTCCCCGACGATCTGGCGCAGTATGCCGAGCGCTCGCTGGAGAAGGCGGGCGTGCAGGTTCTGACCAACACTCCGGTCGAGAAGATCTCAAAGGAAGAGGTGATTGCGGGCGGCCAGACGTTTCGCACCGGATGCATCATTTGGGGCGCGGGCGTGAAAGCCTCACCGGCCGCCAGTTGGCTGGGGATCGAAGGCAAAGCCGGTGGCCGCATTCCAGTCGATCCCGATCTCGCCGTCACCGGGATGAGCAATATCTATGCTGTTGGCGATACGGCGCTTGGCATGGGCGAGGAGGGAAAACCGCTCGCCGCGCTCGCCCAGGTCGCAAAGCAGCAGGGCGAGTATCTTGGAGCAGCGCTGAGGACAAAGCTTCTGGAGGGACGCCAACCGCAGCCTTTCCGCTTCCACGACCGCGGAAACACCGCCGTGATCGGCCGCAACGCGGCGATCTTCGATTTCGGCACGTGGAAGATGAAGGGCCGGCTCGCCTGGTTCCTATGGGCGATCGTGCACGTCTATCTGCTCGTGAACTTCGAAAAACGCCTGCTCGTCAGCATCCAGTGGATCTGGCGCTACGCCACTCGCCAGCGGGGCGCCCGCCTGATCGACGAGAATGCGGGGATCGAGGTGCCGGCATCGACCGAGAGGAGAGAAACATGAATACCGCAAACCCACAACTGGAAGGCCTCTACCTCGCCTTGGCCGCCATCAACCGCCTGCTCGTCAGCAAGGGGGTCGTGACCAGCTCGGAACTGCAGACGGTGTTGCAGGAAGCGGAGCAGACGGTTTTGGATGACAGCCAGCCGCTTGCCGTTTCGCAGTCGCACCAGAAGGCCGTCGCCTTCCCGATCCGCATCCTGCTCCTGGCAAACGAAGCCTCCGAACGTGGAGAGGCCTTCGACTTCGAAGACCTTGCCCGCGAGGTCGGCCGGCGCACCTGACGAGGCGACATGTCCGAGAATGCTTCATCTTCACCCGCCATTCCCAGTGACGGCGCCTGGGACGCGACGCTTTCGCTGCTGCGCGAGGGCTACCACTTCATTCCCAATCGTTGCCGGCGCCTCGGCACGGACATCTTCCGGACCCGGCTCACGCTGACCGACGTGATCTGCATGCAGGGACCGCAGGCGGCCGAACTCTTCTATGGCCAGGCGCCGCTCACGCGCCAGCAGTCCATGCCGCAGACCGTCCTGCGGCTGTTGCAGGACAAGGGGAGCGTTCAGCAGCTGGATGGGGACCAGCATCGCCATCGCAAGGGCCTCTTCATCTCCATCCTCATGGCGCCAGGCCAGGTGGAGCGGCTTGCAAACATCTTTCGCGAGGAGTGGCTCGCCCGTCTGGCGTCCTGGGAAGCGCAGGAGCGGGTCGTTCTGATCGACGAGGTCAACCTGATCCTGACGCGGGCTGTCTGCCGATGGACGGGTGTGCCGGTCCGCGATGATGCAGAGATGACAACTGAACTGGCCGGGATGGTGGAGCACGCCGGACATTTCCGTCCCGCGACTGTGGCCGCGCTTTGGCGGCGAAGGCGTACCGAACGGTGGTCCCGGGAGCTGGTTCAACAGGTCCGTTCGGGCGCCCTCCCGCTGGAGCCCGAAATTCCTCTGCACCGTGTTGCAACCTTCGTCGACATGGATGGCAAGCCTCTGACGGTGGAGGAAGCGGCCGTCGAGCTTATCAACATACTCCGGCCGGTGGTCGCAGTGGGGCGCTTCATCGTCTTTGCCGCTCTGCAATTGCACGAGCAACCGGAGCAGACAGCAGACCTAAAAGACGACCAGCAATTGGAAGCCTTCGCCGAAGAGGTTCGGCGCAAGAGCCCCTTCTTTCCGTTCGTCGGCGCAAGAGTGAAAGAAGAGATTAGCTGGCACGGTCACCTGCTGCCGAAGGGACAGTGGCTCCTCCTAGACCTCTACGGCACGACGCACGCCCCCGACCTGTTTCCAGAGCCGGACCGCTTCCGTACCGACCGCGCCATATCCTGGCGCGACCAGGACTATGAGTTCATTCCGCAGGGTGCGGGACAGGCAGCCGTCACCCACCGCTGCCCCGGCGAAACGATCACCGTCGAACTGCTGAAGCAATCAGTCAGGCTGCTGATGGAGAGCATGCACTATACCGTGCCGCCACAGGATCTATCGGTGGAGATGAACCGCGTCCCCGCCCTCCCCGACAGCGGCTTCGTGATTGAAGAGATAAAGGCGCGGCCTGATCATTAAGCCGCGCCTTCAGCAGAGCGTTAGAGGATGGGCTTGCCGCCGGTGACGGCGATCGTCGCGCCCGACACGTAACTCGACTGCGGGTCGGCCAGCATGACATACGCCGTCGCCAGTTCCGCCGGCTGTCCCGGACGCTGCATAGGCACCTGCTTGCCGAACTGCGTCAGACGGTCCCCCTTCATCGTCGAAGGGATGAGCGGCGTCCAGATCGGACCGGGCGCAACGGCATTCGCGCGGATCTCCTGCTCGGCCAGCAATTGAGCGAGACCCGCGGTGAAGTTCTGGATCGCGCCCTTCGTGGTCGCATAGGCCAGCAAGCTCGGGCTCGGCGAATCCGAATTGATGGATGCTGTGTTGATGATCGAGCTGTTCGGCTTCATGTGCGGCACGGCAGCCTTGGTCAGATAGAACATCGCGTGGATGTTGACGCGGAAGGTCAGCTCCCACTCCTCATCGGAGATGTCGCCGATCGAGGAGAAGGTCGCCTGGTGGGCCGCGTTGTTGACAAGAATGTCGATGCCACCCAACTCGCTCACTGCGGTATCAATGATCTTGCGGCAGTGCTCCGCCGACTGAATGTCGCCACGCACCAGGACAGCCTTGCGGCCTGCCTCTTCGACGTGCCGCTTCGTTTCCTGCGCGTCCTCGTCTTCCTCCAGATAGGCAATCAGAACGTCCGCGCCTTCGCGGGCATAGGCAATGGCAACCGCGCGCCCAATGCCGCTGTCGCCGCCGGTAATCACGGCCTTCAGGCCGTTCAACCGGCCAGACCCACGATAGCTCTTTTCGCCGTGATCGGGGATCGGCTCCATGTCTTTGGTCCGGCCGGGCATCGGTAACGTCTTTTCAGGGAAAGGCGGCGTGGGGTAATGGCTCATGGCATCCTCGTTTCAGGTGGGAACTGGATCGCCCTTCCCAACCCCATCCCTCGCGCTAGGTTCCATCGTGAACTCAATCGCGTAGCGCTGCCCGCGCATCTTCATCAATAACTTCAACAACAATGACTTCTTCCGGAACTCTCGACCTCCGGCGGTGTTTCATGTGCATCTGCAGCTGCTGGAACCGCGGCTTGCGAATGTACAATGCCAGGGAGAGACAGCATGGATGTTGTGATGATCGGAGCAGGCTATGTGGGATTGACCACGGGCGCCTGCCTCGCAGAGCTTGGGCACCGGGTCACCTGCGTCGACAATGATGCACTGAAGGTTGCGCGACTGAGGCGAGCCGAAATCCCGATCTATGAGCCGGGGCTTTCCGAACTGATCAGCAAGCATGTCGAGTCTGGCCGACTTTCGTTTTCGGATGAACCAGCGCTGGCGGCCTCCAAGGCAGACGCCGTCTTCATCGCAGTGGGCACGCCGTCAGGTCCAGATGGTGACATAGAACTCTCCTATGTGAAGAATGCCGCAACCTCCCTGGCACCGCTTCTGAAGCCCGAAGCCGTGGTCGTCATCAAGTCGACGGTTGTGGCGGGCACTGCTCAGATGGTTCGTCGCCTGGTCCACGAGGCCCGCGGCCGCAGCGATGTCTACGTCGCCTCCAATCCGGAGTTCCTCCGCGAAGGATCTGCGATCCGCGACTTCCTGGAAGCAGACCGCATCGTCGCGGGAGCAGACGATGCGCGGGCAGCCAAAGTGCTTGAACAGCTCTACGCGCCGCTGCGGGAAAAGGGCATACCCTATATCGCGACCAACACCACCAATGCCGAGATGATCAAATACGCCGCCAACGCCTTCCTGGCGCTCAAGATCGGCTTCATCAACGAAGTGGCGGATTTGTGCGAAGCCGCAGGCGGTGACGTGGCGGCGGTTGCAGACGGCATTGGCCTCGACCGGCGGATCGGCCGGGCGTTCCTGAACCCGGGGCCGGGTTTTGGCGGTTCCTGCTTCCCGAAGGATACCCGCGCTTTTGCCGCCATTGGCCGCCGCTTCGGCCAGCCGCAGGCGATCGTGGAGACGCTGATCGACCGCAACGAGGTGCGAAAGTCTGCCCTCGCCAAACGCATCCTGTCCGAGCTCGGCGGCAAAGGCCGCCGGGTGGCGATCCTCGGGACGGCCTTCAAGGCCAATACCGACGACGTGCGCGATTCCGCAGCGCTGACGATCATGCCGCTCCTGCTGAAGGCTGGCGCCAAGGTGACCGCCCATGATCCAAAGGCCCGTCATGAAACGGAACGTCACGTCTCCGGCGCTGCCTGGGCGGATTGCCCCTATGAAGCGGCCCGTGATGCGGATGTGGTCGTGATCCTGACGGAATGGGACGAATACGCGGGTATGGACCTCGACCGGCTCGCCAAGTCCATGTCGGGGCGCGTCGTGATCGACTGCCGCAATCTCTTTGAGCCTGAGGCCGTCGCGGCACGTGGCCTGAAATATGTCAGCATCGGTCGCAAGGCGGCTGCTCCCGTAGAGCGTATCAAGGCCCGCCGCACCGGCGCCGGAACCGGCAACTGGAGTGAGATTGCGGCGGCACCTGCCTGACCTCTCTGTCTGTCCTCCCAAACAACAAAGGGCGCGGTGATCGCGCCCTTTGTTGTTTTGACTATGTTTGTCACGCGCCCGGCGTTGCCATCCCGTCTCCCCCACGCAGGCGCCGCAGCTGCTCGACGATGCGCAGGGAGCTCGAGGCACGGGCGGCGGAGAAATCACTGCTCTTCGACAGTATCCGTAGCATGTCTTCGGCTTCGTCCGCCGAGATCGTGCCGCGTGCGGCCAAGCCATCAATCAGAAGGAGGAGAACGCCCTCCACGGCAAGCGCTCGGCGATGGCTCTCTCGGTCGGTGTCTTTTTCTACGTCAAGCATGTCGGGCTCCCTGCTGGCTACCTGACGAATTACTTGGCGGGAGAAAAGTTCCGACTATTCCTCAGGTTGAGGCTGAACTTGTCTGGTGGCCGGTGGAGAGCTTGCAGGATCGCTCTGATCCCACTTTCCCTGCTCCGCCTTATAGAAATACTGGCTCGCCACAAGCCAACCCTTCAGCGGCCGCAGTGGCGGGATGCAGGTCAGCAGCATGAAGGGAAGCGAAGTCAGCAGGTGAACCCAGAACGGCGGCTGGAAGACCACCTCGATCCAGACCGCAAGGGCGACACTGGGCACGCAGGCGAAGCAGATGACGAAGAAGGCCGGCCCATCCGCCGGATCGGCGAAGGAGTAATCGAGGCCGCAGACTTCGCAATTCGGCCGCAGCTTCAGGAATCCGTCGAACAGGTGTCCTTGCCCGCATCGCGGGCAGCGGCCCCTCAGCCCGGTGCTGTAGGGGGACAAGGGAGCCCAATGCGCATCAGATGTCATGTCTGGTCCTTCCGAAACTTCTCCTGCCATATTGCCGAACCTGCTCTCTCAGCAAGGGTTTCCGTTCACGGCGCGTCAATCTGCCCCGACACGAGCCGTCGCAGCGGAATAGGAACCTTTCATCCGGCCTCTGGTTCTGTCCGGCAACAAGACTGGCGCCGGAGCGTCGTCCTAGCTACAAGGAGAACCCCATGAACCCGGTGGAAACAGGCAAGGGCCTGGCGGTCATAACCGGAGCCTCAACCGGCATCGGCTATGAACTGGCCAAATGCGCCGCCCAGGAAGGTTACGACCTGGCAATCGCGGCAAACGAGCCGCGCATCCAGGAAGCCGCGATGAAACTGAAGGAATTCGGCATTCAGGTCGAGGCGATGCAGGTGGACCTTGCCACACGAGACGGCGTGCACCGGTTCGTCGACGGCATCTCCTCCCTGGGCCGCCCCGTCGATCTTCTAATGGCCAATGCCGGCGTTGGCCTCGGTCACGGTTTTCTCGACGAGAATCCGGAAGATGCCCAGCGTGTGGTGGACACCAACATCACCGGAACCATCCATCTGGCCCATGCGATCGGTAACCGCATGCGCACCCGCGGGTCAGGCCGTATCCTTTTCACCGGCTCGATTGCCGGCTTCATGCCCGGCGCATTTCAGGCCGTCTACAACGGCACCAAAGCCTTCATCAACAGCTTCTCGCTCGCCCTTCGGGATGAACTGAAGGACACGGGCATCACCGTCACCTGCCTTATGCCAGGGCCGACGGACACGGAATTCTTCGAACGGGCCGATCTGATGGATACGGCGATTGGACAAGGAAAGAAGGATGATCCGGCCTATGTCGCCAAAGTCGGCTTCAAGGCCATGATGGACGGTGAAGGCGATGTTGTTGCCGGCTGGAAGAACAAAATCATGTCGGCGGCCGCCAATGTGACGCCGGCGGGCATGCTGGCCGGACAGCACCGCAAGATGGCCGAACCCGGCAGCGGCAAGGCCAACTGAATGAAGAAGCCCCGTGACGGCGGGGCTTCTTCTCCTGCGAAGACGCTCAGTCGTCGCCGAACGGCCAGCCACGATAGACGTGTCGCGAGACCAGCTTCAGGCTGCGGTCGGGCTGGATGATGTAGAGCTCTTCCACCCGCTGCCCGAACTCGTTGCGGAACTGATGATGCACCGGACTGCCGATCGGAGCCTTGGTCAGCCGCGTGCGGGGCTGCCCTCCATAGGTGATGCTGCCTGGGATGGGCTCAAGGCCCGGCGACGTGGATGCAACGGTCGTGGTGCAGGCGCTAAGCGCCACCACCAGTGCGGAAATGATCGCGATATGTCTCATGAGCCACCTTGCCTTTCCTTCGCGCAACCCAACCGATCGGTCCCCTTCCGAGTTCCGCAGCGGTCAGCCGGTTCCGTTGCGCAACCGATTATGTATGGCGACGGCAGCGACCTCGCCATGCGCCATCGCAACGCCCAGTTGGTTCAAGCCCGTCACGACATCGCCTGCGGCGAAGCAGCCGTCAACATTCGTTTCCTGGTGCGGCCCCGTCGTGATGCGCCCGTCCTCCTCGAGACGGACGCCGATCTGCTGCGCAATCCGCGATCTCGGGCGAACGCCGAGCGCCGTGTAGAGCACGACGCCGTTCATCCGGCTCCCGTCCTCAAACAGCAGGTCGAGCTCACCGGTCTCGGTTCTGGAAAGCGTCAATAGCTCCTGCTCGACGACAGCGATGCCCTCGTCTCGCAACTCGGCATCCGTGGCCTCGTCCCAGCCAGGGACCTCGCCCAGCGTCACGATGGCGATGGAGGTGGTGAAGGTCTTCAGGAAACGGGCTTCAGCGACCGCCCGCAAGGTCGAGCCGATCACCGCAACCGGCCGGCCAGCGATCTCGTAACCGTCGCAGATAGGACAGATCCGCAGGTAACCCGACGAAACGAGATCCGCTGCATCTTCGAACGGCGGGAGGTTGTCCTCGAGGCCCGTCGCGAAGATGACGTTCTGGCCAAAGACAGGCCGACCGTCGATGTCCATCTGGAAGAAGCCGTCCGTCGTCTTTTCCAAGCCCGTGACGTCTCCGTCCACGACGGACACGCCGAGCTCTGCCATCTGCTCGCGCATACGGCCAAGCAGATCCCGCCCTTTTACTCCGCCGGGAAAGCCTGGATGGTTATAGGATCGCGGGATGAGCCTCGCGCGGCTGCATCCGCCGTCGATGAGGAGAGCCTTGCGGTTCATCCGCGCCAGATAGATCGCCGCCGTCATGCCGCCCGGACCGCCACCGAGTACGAGGCAATCAAAGGGGACTTTCGTGGCTACTTGTTCCGCCGGATTGCTGGCAGGCATGCGTTCCCTCCGGAGTTGATCAAGGGCAAACGCGCCTAACTCCTGCAGGCGACCGCGGTTCCGGACAAAGACTTTATTGCCAGTCGCGTTTTTCCGGGCGTATCCAGCTAGCGGGCAATCAGCGTCGGAAGCTGCACCTGGCGGAGCACCGAACTCGTCACACCGCCGAAGACGCGCTGGCGCAGCCGCGAATGGCCATAGGCGCCGAGCACGATCATATCGGCCGACACATCGGCCGCGTGAGCACTGATCACCTCCGCGACATCACCTCCACCACTTGGCAGCTGATCGACGGAAACATTGACATCGTGGCGGGAAAGGTAGGTCGCGATTTCCGCCCCCGGTTCCCCATCGTTGTCGCCATAGGGGCTCTGCGGATCAACCATCACCACATGCACCGTTTCGGCACCCTTGAGGAGATCGAGCGACTCCCGGATTGCTCGCGCAGCCTCGACCCTGTCGTTCCACCCCACCACGATCCGCTTTGGCTGCAGCGTCGGCGCCTTGTCCTGCGGGAGCAGAACCACCGGACGCATTGCGTCGAAGAGCGCGCCGTTAACGGTGACCCGTGTCAGATCCTCGTTCTCTCTCGCCCCGCTTCCCAGAACAACCAGGTCGGCGTAGAGGGCACGTCGGAAAGCTCCTCCGTCAGGAAGAGCGGCTCATCGTAAAAGGTCGAGAAGTCGAAAGATGCTCCGCTCGCCGCGCAACGGTCCTTCTCAGCCTCTGCAGCTGCCTTGAAAGTCTCATGATGCGCCCGGCGATGATCGAGCCAGTCCGTATCCACCGGATAATCGCTCAGCGTCGGCGCCATCGCCACCTGCAGCGCCACGACCGAAAGATGCGCGTCAATTTCCAAGGCCAGCTCCAGCGCGCGCTGCATGTGCTTGCTCATGTCGTCGCCGCCGAGAACGGCCAGGATGGTCTTGAAGGGCATCTGCTAACCTCCTCTGCAAACGGCAGAATTTTCGAACCATGTACGTCTACCGCGGACGACCCACATTGATCTTTGTCAAGTGCGGACATACCGGCGGCGGCAGGTCCTTGAGCGATGAAAGATATCGCGTCATAGGCTCGCATTGGTGCGTTTCGCGTCCAGACGAACAAAGGAAACTGGCATGGTGAAACAAAGCGCTGGACTGGCGATATTCCGCCGTGGGGGCGATGGGATCGAGGTTCTGCTGTGCCATCCGGGCGGTCCCTTCTGGTCCCGCAAGGATGCCGGTGCCTGGACCATTCCCAAGGGTCTGGTTGACGCGGGCGAGGATCCGCTTCTCGCCGCCCGTCGCGAAGCGCACGAGGAGCTCGGCACAGACGTCTCCGGCGACTTCCACTGGCTTGGAGAATACCGGCAGCCGGGAGGCAAGCTGGTGCTTGTCTGGGCGGTGGAGCCGCAACAGCCGATCGACGCCTCCGCCATCGTCAGCAACACATTCGAACTGGAATGGCCACCCCGTTCCGGACGCAAGCAGAGCTTCCCTGAAATCGATCAAGCGGAATGGTTTGCCCTGGAGCAGGCTCGAACCAAAATCCTCAAGGGTCAAGTGCCCATGCTTGTGGATCTTGAGGCGCTTGCGGCGGACGAGTTGTGACGTCAATGGCCGCACATCGCAGACGGATTTTCCAAGGCGATGGCGCATCTTAGGGCGATCTGCCTATTCCAGTGGCACAGGCTCTGGTATCAGAGGCTCCTCTGCCACGGGTGCCCCTTCATGTCCCTCCTCCGACGTCTCAACCCGTCCATCGTCCCCGTCAGCCCGGCTGAACGGATCCGCGCATCGTCCGGTGCCCTTGTCGGCATCCTGCTGACGGGACTGTTGAGCCGCATGGCGCTGGGAGATGGTGGGAGCTTCCCGCTGCTGATTGCGCCGATGGGAGCTTCCGCAGTACTGCTGTTTGCCGCGCCGAGCAGCCCCCTGGCTCAGCCGTGGTCGATCCTCGGCGGAAATCTTGTCTCGGCAACGGTGGGTATCACGTGTGCGCTGCTGCTCCAGGATCCGGTCATGGCGGCAAGCGCTGCCATTGCCATCTCGATTGGCTTGATGTTGCTCCTGAACTGCCTTCATCCCCCAAGTGGCGCCGTCGCTTTAACGGCCGTTCTTAGCGGTAACGCGATCCATGACTGGGGGTACTGGTTCGTTCTGTCGCCGGTCGGTATCAACACTTTGCTGCTGCTTGCCAGCGCCTATGTGTTCAACAATGCGACCGGCCGTCCCTACCCGCATCTGGCACCCGCTGCAGGACATGGCGCGAAGGCTGAGACCGCACTGCCTGCCCAACAAATCGGTGTTGTGCCGGAGGATCTGCGTGCCGTGCTCGAACAGTATGGCGAGGTGGTCAACATCAGCCCGGAGGAACTGGACGCTCTGCTGCATCAGGCCCAGATCCGCGCGTATGAGCGACGCTCCGGCGAAGTCACCTGCGGGGAAATCATGTCTGGCGACATCGAGACCGTCTCGCCGCAGACGAGCCTGCGCGTCTGCTGGAAATTGCTGGCACAGGGCCCGCTCAAGGCTCTTCCCGTCGTCGACGAAAAATCCGAGCTCGTCGGCATCGTCACCCAGACCGACTTCATGCGGATGTCCGTGCTCAACGATCGCGGCACCTTGAGCCTGCGCGTGAGGGCAGGACGGATCCTGCCGTCCGGCGGCGGCCCCAAGCGTGTCGGCGAGATCATGACGAGACGTGTCCAATCCGCCTTGCCGGAAACGAAGATTGCCAAGCTGGTGCCGCCCATGGCCGACATGGGGCTTCACCATATGCCGATCGTCGACGACAACAATCACGTCGTGGGCATGGTGACGCAGTCGGATCTCATCGCGGCGCTCTTCCGCAACTCTCGCGCGGCGCTGCTCGGAGTTCAAAAGGAACCGGCCGCCGCTGTTTAAGCCAAGGGGCTAATCCTAAGGCATATTGTCTAGCCAAACTACTCCAAAGGTCGATTGAACGGCACACAGCATAGGTTCACAATGAAACTTCTGCGTAGGTGGTACGCATTATCAACTACGCGAGTTGAGGGGGCACCATGCCGAAAAGACTTGCGACCATGGCGAGCACGCTTGCTCAGGATATTTCCGTCGACAGTGACGAGATCGTCGCTGCAATCGATTACATGGACATGAAGCTAAGGGGCGCCGAGGCGGACAACAAACCGGTGCCGTTCGTGGCCTTCAGGACGAGAACGATCCTGACGGCGGCGCTGAAGCTGCGGCGTGAAGCTGAGATCTCCATGTAAGAGGAAATGCTGCCTTCGAGCATCGTGCCCGCCTCATCGCACTCCGTCTGCAGACCCCGATCTGCAGCGATGGACTACTATCATGTCGTCGCACCCTGGCACCCTTGAAGGGTTTCCGCCTCGGGAGGACTGCCAGCTCTCCCGCATCTCCAACTGTGCTCGTGGGATCCCGCTTCGGAACTTTCCGGGCGTTCCTGCAGTTCCCGATCAGCAATGGAGGTGGTCTTGAACTGGAGCGAGATGTTTTATCAAGACTGGACGAGCATCGTCCGGACCGCCATCGTCGGCGGGCTGGCCTATGTCGTGCTGGTTCTTTTCGTCAGAATCTCGGGCAAACGGACGCTAGGGAAGCTGAACGCCTTCGACCTCGTCGTGACCGTCGCGCTCGGCTCGACGCTCTCCTCCATCCTGCTCCAGAAGTCTATTGCGCTTGCCGAGGGGGCGGTCGCGCTGGGGCTGCTGATCGGCCTTCAGTATCTCTTGACCTTCATCTCCGTGCGCTCCCACGGTTTTGCGAAGATGGTCAGGTCACAGCCGACTCTAGTCGCCCGCAACGGCGCATTCTGCAGCCAGACCCTACTCGACCAGCGATTGACCGAGGATGAGGTGCTCTCCTCGATCCGGTCGCAGGGGCTTCAGGGCATCGAAGATGTGGATGCGGTGATCCTCGAGAGCGACGGCTCGATCAGTGTTATTCCGCGCAAGAGCTGACGGCCTGGCACTTAGCCATGTTCGGATGAAATCGAGAAAGAGTGGTAGCGGGAGAGGGACTTGAACCCCCGACACGCGGATTATGATTCCGCTGCTCTAACCACCTGAGCTACCCCGCCACAAGACCTGCGCCGTCTGAAACCTGAGCGACCGATCCGTTTGGATGTGCGGCTTATAAAGCTGGCTTCGCCGCAGTGTCAAGCACGCTTTCTGCACTTTCGCTTGGAAAAGCAGTGCACTGAAGACCGGCTTGCCTCAAGCCGCGGCGGGGGACGAAAGCAGCGCCTTCAGCGATGCTTCGGCCTCTGCAGCGCGTTCCGAGCGTTCGATGAAGCCACCGCCCCAGACGCGGGAATCCGGTCCTTCGGCGGAGTACAGGACACAGGCCTGGCCGGGCGCAACACCCGCTTCCCCGACCGCGAGGTCGACGTAGATGCCCTTGTCGTCACAGTGCAGCGTGACGGGCGTGGGCGGGCGCGTGGAGCGAACCTTGGCAAAGCAGGAGAAGCCGTCCCGGGCGTCTTCTAAAAGCGGCCGGTCTCCCAGCCAGTTCACGTCGCGCAGGTAGACCCGGCGCGTGTCGAGCGCTTCCTTTGGCCCCACGATGACCCGGCGCCCGCGTGCATCGAGATAAACGACATAAAGCGGCTCGCCGGTTGCCACCCCGATGCCGCGGCGCTGGCCGATCGTGTAGTGCAGGATGCCATCGTGCTGCCCAAGGACGCGCCCGTCAATATGGACAATGTCGCCTCCGAGTGCTGCGTTCGGCTTCACCTTGTTGATGATGTCCGTGTAGCGGCCCTGCGGCACGAAGCAGATGTCCTGGCTGTCGGCCTTCTTGGCAACTACCAGCCCCATCTCCTCCGCAAGCGCCCTCACCTCGGCCTTCGACATGCCGCCGAGCGGAAAGCGCAGATAGTCGATCTGCTCTTGCGTGGTGGCAAACAGGAACCAGCTCTGGTCGCGTTCGCTGTCGACCGGCCGATAGAGCGCGCGGCGATTGAGGTTGTCCGCGGACGGGTTCGGTCGCGAACGGATGTAGTGCCCGGTCGCCAGAGCATCCGCGCCAAGTTCCTTGGCCGTCGCCAGAAGATCGGCGAACTTGACCGTCTGGTTGCAGGCAACGCAGGGGACCGGCGTCTCCCCCATGGCATAGGCTTCGGCGAACGGGTTGATCACCGCGTCGCGAAACCGCTTCTCGTAGTCGAGCACGTAATGCGGAATGCCCACCGTTTCGGAGACGCGGCGCGCATCATCGATATCCTGCCCGGCACAGCAGGAGCCGGCACGGTGGGCCGCTGCACCATGATCGTAGAGCTGCAGCGTAATGCCCAGCACGTCGTAGCCCTGGCGCTTCAAGAGCCCGGCGACAACGGACGAATCCACGCCGCCCGACATGGCAACGACCACGCGCGTGTCTTCCGGCCTCTTGTTAAAATCCAGCGTATTCAAAGGAACTCTCATCGCTTGGCCGTCAATTTAGATCGAAGCGGCGCATCCAAGCTCCAGCGGGGTCGGCCGCAAGAGGGTTTCCGGGCGGATATAGAAAGGATTGCGCAGCCATGCAAGGCGGCGGCCAAAGCTCATGATTGCAGCGGCGTGCTCTGGGAGGCTTCGGCGGCCGTCGCCCGGCCAGCGGCATCGGAGGTGCCCTCCGCACGAACCTTCGGCAGGCTCGACGGATAATTGGCCTGAATGAAGTCGATCAGCTTCTCGCGGACCTCGCAGCGCAAGTCGAAGGCTCGCCCGGCATTGGATGCAGAGACGAGAATACGCACCTCCATGACACTCTCCTTGAAATCCGTCACGGCGACATTGACCACATCCCGATCCCAGAGCGGCGACGCTGCCGCGATCTCCTCCACCTTGCGACGGATAACGCTCACCGGCACGCTGTAGTCGAGATAGATGATTACCGTCCCGATCAGCGCAGCGCCTTCGCGCGTCCAGTTCTGGAACGGCTTCTCGATGAAATAGCCGAGCGGCAGGATCAGGCGGCGCCAGTCCCACAGCTTGACGACGACATAGGTGGAGGTGATTTCTTCGACCTTTCCCCATTCTCCCTCCACCAGCAGCGCGTCATCGATGCGGATGGGTTGGGTGATGGCAAGCTGGATCCCCGCAAACAGGTTCTTGAGGACGGGCTGAAGCGCGAGACCGAGGACGATACCGGCGACCCCGGCAGAGGCGAGCAGCGAAACACCGTACTGGCGCACGCCCGGAAAGGTCATGAGGGCCGCTGATATGGTCACGGCGATGATGGCGGTGGCCGCGACGCGTTCCATGATGCGCGACTGCGTGACGTGCTTGCGCGCCAACAGGTTGTCCTCTGCATCGAGCTTGAAGCGGCGCAGGTAAACCGTCGTCCAGATGTGCAGAGCCGTCCGCGCCATCCAGCCGAGCAGGACGATGAAACAGAGCAGCAGAATGTGGCGGAGAACACTTTCCTGCTCGCTGTTCAACGGCGCGATCACGACTCCGAGCGACAAGACCCAGGTGAGGATCGCAAGCCTCAAGGGCCGCCGCGTCCGCTGGACGAGAGACCGCCAGAAGAGATCGCGGTTCTCCGTCACCCGTGTCAGGATTCGGTAGACGATCTTGTGAATGATGAGGCCCAAACCAAAAGCCAAGAGCAGGATCAGAATGCTCTCAATAGGATCGGGGACCCAGCGGATGAACTCGTGGATATATTGTTCCAGGCGCGCTTCCATGCCTCATATGGTAGGGTGCGACGCAGCATCGGAAAGACCCTGCGCAACAAAATCCACCGCTGAGGCTTCTCCGTCCGGGAGCTGACAAAAGCAGGAGTTCCTCATGGCCACCCCAAAGACATTCGACCTCCAGCGGTTCGTGGACGCTCAAGATCCGGTTTACGAACACGTCCTCGCCGAACTGGAAGCAGGCGCGAAGCGGAGCCATTGGATGTGGTTTGTCTTTCCGCAGATGAAGGGGCTTGGGTTCTCGTCCATGGCAAAGCGCTTTGCCATCTCCTCACAGGATGAAGCAAATGCCTATCTCGACCATCCGCTGCTGGGGGAGAGATTGATCGAATGCACGGCGCTGATGCTTCAGCACATGGGTAAGACTGCTTACGAGATCCTGGGCTCACCGGACGACATGAAGTTCAGGAGCTGCATGACGCTCTTTGCCGCCGTCAGCGAAAGGGGCTCGCCTTTCGAGCGAGCCCTTGATTCGTTCTATCATGGCGAGCGCGACCGCAAGACGATCGCGCTGCTCCGCCCTTAGGCGTTCTGAATCGCCGAGAGCTTCCACTCCTGCGCAGGCTTGCGCACGAAGGTCCAGACTTCGACGGTCTCCGTCGCGTGATCCGGATCGCCCTGGACGACGGCCCCTGTGTCGCGGTTGCGCATGAAATCGACGCTGGAATAACGCATTGCAACGGTCGCGTATTCCTGGCCGTTCTCCCGCCATGCTTCAGACAGGTCGCCCTGCAGCAGCGTCACGTCGCGGACCTCGTTCTTCAGGCCGTTCGAAGCATTCTCGCCCAGTTCTTCCGCGAGATAGGACATGGCCTCCGGCGTCGTGATTGCGCGCAGAGCTGCGTAATCTTCATCGGCATAGGCCGCCTGCAGCTGAGCAAGCAGCTTCTCGAACTGATCGAGGTCGCGGTTGGTGATGCCGATCTCGTCGGTCGCGTCGGACGCATGGCGCACAGGCTGCGCGGCGCCTGTCGTAGATCCGGCCGCCATTCCGCCGATCTTCGGAATCTGGAACGACCGCTCCTGCTGCTGCGGCCGCTCATAGGCGTAGCCGTTGCCGTGTCCGGCAGCACCGCCTACCGGCTGTTGGCGCCGGCCGAACATCCGCATCAGGAACATCGCAAGTCCTGCGATCAGCGCCACCTGCAGCAACATGCCGAGGAAGCCGAAGCCGCCGCCGAACCCGGTGCCCATCAACATGCCGAACAGGCCGCCAAGGAACAACCCGCCGAGCAAGCCACCGGCGAGGCCGCCGAACAGGCCACGGTTCTGCGTCGCGGGACGCGCTGCGTTCGGTGTTGCGGCATTCTGCTGGGGACGCGGCGTCATGCTGCGCTCGACCGGCGCGGCCGGATTAGGTGCAGTCCGGGTGATAGCGGGGCTGCTGAAGGTACGGCTCCCGCGGCTGCCAAAGCCGCCGCCGCGCCGAGCTTCTGCGAAATCGACAGCCGTCAGAGAAACAGCCATGGCGATCGCGGCGATCGCAAAGACGTTTCTGAAGCGGCGGATGGATGACAACATTCTTTTCTCCTCAAAATCCGCCTGTCGCGGACCAGCAGTCTATATAGCGATGGATGCCTGATTATTTAAGAGCGAGCGTCGCTACCTCACAGGCTTCACTGGCGCGGCCACAACCATTGACATCGGTGGCTGTTCCAACAGCGAGAACAGAAAAAGCCCGGCGCGGCGTTACGCGCGCACCGGGCTTTTTGAGACGTCATCCGAAGTCAGTCGACGTTGAAGGTCAGCGGCTTTGCCTGCCGAATGGCCGGATGCGCCGTGAGCTTGTCCAGCACCTCCTGCTTTACCGGCTCGTCGACGTAGAGAAGCGCGATCGCATCGCCCCCCTGCTTGTCGCGGCCGAGCTGGAAGTTGGCGATGTTGACCCCGCCCTCACCCAAAGTCGTTCCCATGAAGCCGATCATGCCCGGAACGTCGGTGTTCGAGATGTAGACCATGTTGGCGCCGACATCGGCGTCCATGTTGATGCCCTTGATCTGGATGAAGCGCGGCTTTCCGTCGGAGAAGACGGTGCCGGCGATCGAGCGCGTCTGGTTTTCCGTCGTCACGGTCAGCTTGATGTAGCCGTCGTAGACGCCGGTCTTGTCGCGCTTGACCTCGGACAGGACGATGCCCTTCTCCTTCACCATGATCGGCGCCGACACCATGTTGACGTCCTGCACCTGGTTGCGGATCAGACCGGCAAGAAGTGCGCTGGTAAGCGCCCGCGTGTTCATGTCAGCGGTGGAGCCGTCGTAAAGGATCTCGATTTCCTTGATCGGGCTCTCCGTTACCTGGCCGGCAAAGGCGCCAAGCACGTCTGCGAGTCGGATGAAGGGCTTCAGGATCGGCGCTTCTTCTGCAGTGATCGAGGGCATGTTGATGGCGTTGGAGACGGCACCCTTCACGAGGTAGTCGGACATCTGCTCGGCCACCTGCAGCGCAACATTCTCCTGCGCTTCCGTGGTCGAGGCGCCAAGATGGGGTGTGCAAACGACGTTCGGCAGGCCGAACAGCGGGCTTTCGGTGGCAGGTTCGACCTCGAAGACGTCGAAGCCTGCACCGGCGACGTGGCCGGACTTGATGGCTTCGGCAAGGGCCGCCTCATCGACCAGGCCCCCGCGGGCACAGTTGATGATGCGCACGCCCTTCTTCGTCTTCGCAAGCGCTTCCTTGCCCAAGATGCCGCGCGTTTTGTCGGTCATCGGGACATGGAGCGTGATGAAGTCGGCCTTTGCCAAGAGCTCGTCGAGCTCGACCTTGGTCACGCCCATCTCCTGCGCCCGCTCGGCAGACAGGAAGGGATCATAGGCCAGGACATGCATGCCAAGCCCCAGCGCCTTCTTGCAGACGATGCCGCCGATATTTCCGGCACCAATGACGCCGAGCGTCTTGCCGGTAATCTCGACGCCCATGAACTTAGACTTCTCCCACTTTCCGGCTTGCGTCGAGGCATCGGCTGCCGGAAGCTGGCGAGCGACGGCGAACATCAAAGCGATCGCATGCTCGGCCGTGGTGATCGAATTGCCGAAAGGTGTGTTCATCACGATGATGCCGCGCTTAGACGCGGCGGGGATGTCCACATTGTCGACGCCGATTCCGGCGCGGCCGATCACCTTGAGGTTGGTTGCGACGGCAATCAGCTTCTCGGTCGCCTTGGTGGCGGAACGGATGGCGAGGCCGTCATAGTTGCCGATGATCTCGGCAAGCTTTTCCTTGTCCTTGCCGAGCTTCGGCAGGAAATCAACTTCTACGCCGCGGTCGCGGAAGATCTGGACGGCGGTTTCCGAAAGTTCGTCGGATACGAGAACGCGAGGTGCCATGGTCTGGGCTCCTTGAAAGAGGTTCAGTCTCTGGAATGAAATGAGGCGGTCCCGCCAACCAGTTCGGAGTGCGGGACCGGGATCAGGTCAGGCAGCAGTCTTGGCGAGGGCAGCTTTCTGCGTCTCGAACGCCCAGGAAAGCCAGGGCGTCAAGGCTTGCATATCCGCCTTCTCGATCGTGGCACCGGCCCAGATCCGCAAGCCCGACGGGGCATCGCGATAGGCGCCGATGTCGAGGGCAACCCCTTCCTTCTCCAGCATGGAGACCATTCCCTTGGCGAAGGCCGCCTGCGCATCGGCATCGAGAGCCGTGACCGTGGGGTCGACGATCTTCAGGCACACCGACGTGTTGGAGCGGGTGTCGTCCTTGACGGCAAGATTCGCAATCCAGTCATTCTTCCCGACAAAGTCGAAGATGACCTTCGCATTCGCATCGGCCCGGGCGATCAGCGCCTTCAGGCCACCGATGGACTTCGCCCAGTTGAGCGCATCGAGATAGTCTTCGACGCAAAGCATTGACGGCGTGTTGATGGTCTCCCCGGTGAAGATGCCCTCGATCAGCTTGCCGCCCTTGGTCATGCGGAAGATCTTCGGCAGCGGCCAGGCGGGAACATAGCTTTCCAGGCGCTCGACAGCGCGCGGGGAAAGGATCAGCATGCCGTGGCCGCCCTCACCGCCCAGCACCTTCTGCCAGGAGAACGTGACGACGTCGAGCTTGGAGATGTCCATGTCCTGGGCAAATGCGGCCGAGGTGGCGTCGCAGATCGTCAGGCCCTTGCGGTCGGCGGGGATAAAGTCTGCATTTGCGACGCGGACGCCCGAGGTCGTGCCATTCCAGGTGAAGACGACGTCGCGGTCGAAATCGACCTCGACGAGGTTCGGCAGCAGGCCGTAATCTGCCTCGAACTTGCGCACGTCCTTCAGCTTCAGCTGCTTGACGACATCGGTCACCCAGCCTGCACCGAAGCTCTCCCAGGAGAGCATGTCGACGCCGCGCTCGCCGAGCAGCGACCACATGGCCATCTCGACGGCACCGGTATCAGAAGCCGGCACGATGCCGATGCGGTAATCCGCCGGCACGTTCAGGATTTCACGGGTGAGGTCTATGGCCTGCTTCAGCTTCGCCTTGCCGATCTTGGCGCGGTGCGAACGACCGAGCGGTGCATCGGAGAGAGCTTCCAGCGTCCAGCCGGGGCGCTTCGAGCAAGGGCCAGAAGAGAAATGGGAATTGTTCGGACGGGTGTCCGGCTTTGCGAGATCGCTCATATGGCTATCCTTCCAGATAGAAAGCTCCTCGTTGGGGAGGAGTGTCCCGCCGCCGTGGTTATTCCTCGCGCCTGTCTTAGTCAAGCGGCAAATGACGCAGGCGCACTTGCAAGCGGCATCCCGGACGAACAAAAAAGCCGCCGGATTGCTCCAGCGGCTTTATGCGAAGTTCGAGAAGCCTACTTATAGACGATCGGCTCGATCGGCGGCTCATAGCTGACGGGCGTATCGCAACCGCCGAAGACATAGCGTGCGCCGACGCGAGCTTCGTGGCTGTAGAAGCCCTTGTCGTACCCGGGACCGCCGTTTTCGGCGAAGCCAAACATGTCTCCTCCGTCGACGTGACGGAAGCGGTATCCGACGTCCGCCTTGAGTGCGCATGTGATGTCCACAGTCGCACCTGCCATAAGCGCATAGGTGAAGCGCCAGCTGCCGCGACCGCGGTGTTCAACCGTATCGTCGCAACCGCTGCCGTCATCGGCACAAGACGTATTCCGAAGGTTCTTCCAGTTCACGTAAGTGCCGCCGATACCAGCGCCGACGTAGGGCGTGACATAACCATAGGTGCCGAGATCCACATATGCGTTCGCCAGCAGAGAGTAAGCGCGCATTGTAGAACGGTCAGTTGATGTGCAAGGTCCGATGCAGGCACCGAAACTCGCGCCGCTGCCCGAAGTCGACCCTTCGAAATCGGACTCCATGTAGTCGAAGGTTAAATCCGTGCGGAGGTAGTTGTTGATCTGGTAGCCGACACCAGCACCGACGAGGAAGCTATCCTTCAGCGAGGCCGTGTCGAAGTCAGACAGCAGGGCATTGGAGCCCTGGAAGTATTCCACGCCGCGGCTCTTGTTGAAGCTGTAGCCGATATCGCCACGCAGGTACCAGCCGCTGGCTTCCTGCACGGTGATTTCAGGCGCGTCCATGATCGATGGCAGCGGTTCAGGTTGATAGATATCGGCAGAATGGGCGGCACCGGCCAACAGCACCAGTGCGGCAGCGCCCAGTAGGCTCTTTCTCATGGCTTCATCTCCAAGGTCGTCGTCATTGGCCAGCGAGCACGTGCCAACTGGTTGATCCGCCATGGATAATGAACAAGAAAAGTAAAGGTGGGCTTAACTATACTAATTTACCACAATAGGAAGAAAAAAACCGACTCAAGAGCCGGCATTTCTGAGTTACTGCGCCTCGTTCAGGCTGCGGTACGAACGCCCGAAATCACGCCGATCAGATCGTTGACGATCCGCTCGATCTGCCGTTCGTCGTCACCTTCGGCCATCACGCGAATGAGTGGCTCGGTTCCCGACGGGCGGATGACCAGACGGCCCTTGCCGGCCAGTTCCGCTTCGGCATCGGCAATTGCCTGCCGCACGATGATGTCCTCGAGAGGCTTTCCGCCAGAGAATCGCACGTTCTTCAAAAGCTGTGGCACCGGTTCGAAACGGCGGCACAGCTCGCTGACCGGAACCTCGAGGCGCTTCGCGCGCGCAAGGATCTGCAAGGCGGCAACCAGCCCGTCGCCTGTCGTGCCAAAGTCGGACATCACGATGTGCCCCGACTGCTCGCCACCGAGGTTAAAATCATGGTTGCGCATGTGTTCCACCACGTAGCGGTCGCCGACCTTAGTACGGGCAAGTTCCAGCCCCTTGTCAGCGAGGAAGCGCTCCAGCCCGAGGTTCGACATGACGGTGGCGACAATGCCGCCGCCGCGCAGCTTCTCTTCCGCCACCCAGCTTTCGGCGATGACCGCCATCAGCTGGTCACCGTCGATGACGGCACCCGTCTCGTCGACAATGATGACGCGATCCGCGTCGCCATCGAGCGCGATACCGACATCCGCCCTCACCTCGTGCACCTTCTTTTGCAGTGCGCCGGGGCTGGTCGAGCCGCAGTCTAGGTTGATGTTGCGCCCGTTCGGCTCGTTGCCGATCGTCACCACGTCCGCGCCGAGCTCCCACAGGGCGGTCGGCGCGACCTTGTAAGCGGCACCGTTGGCACAGTCGACGACGACGCGGAGCCCCTGCAGGGTCACATCGCGGGGCAGGCTCCGCTTGGCGTGCTCCACATACCGGTCGTCGATCCCGTCGATACGCTTGGCCCGGCCGATATCAGCCGACTTCGCCAACTGTGTCGAAAGATCCTTCTCGATCAAATCCTCGATCTGCATCTCTATTTCGTCCGACAGCTTGTAGCCGTCGGGGCCGAAGAGCTTGATGCCGTTGTCCTGGTAAGGGTTGTGCGAGGCGGAAATCATCACGCCGACGTCGGCGCGCAGCGAACGCGTCAGCATTGCAACCGCGGGAGTCGGAATGGGACCTAGAATAAAGGCGTCAAGGCCGGCGGCGGTGAAACCCGCAACCATGGCATTCTCCAGCATGTAGCCGGAAAGACGCGTATCCTTGCCAATTACCACTCGATGGCGATGGTTGCCGTTGCGGAAGATCGTGCCCACTGCAATCCCCACCCGCATGGCGAGATCCGGCGTCATCGGGAATACATTGGAATGGCCACGGATACCGTCGGTGCCAAAATATCGACGTGTCATGCATGCTCCTTCGTCACCGCACCTCATGGCGCGTCATCGCGGCACGCGCCGCGGTCGAGCGGTTGCCCGCCCCGTCAGGGGCTGCGGTCATGCCACATTAATAAGGGCCTGGCACGTAAAATAGCGTCAAAAGTGATTACATCTCGTTACCGACGAAAAAGGCCACCCGCAACGGCGGGTGGCCTTCCTTTTCGAAAGAAGCCGATGCTTCAGTGCGGCTGGGGCTCCAATCCACCTTCTGCCTCACCACCGCGCGGCTCATCCTTCTTGGCCCCTGTGGTGGGTACGGCAGAGCCTCGCGTCGGAGGTGCGTCGTCGGCGTCGCGGGAGGGCTTCTGCCCCTTGATCAGAGCCTTGATCTCTTCGCCAGTCAGCGTCTCGTATTCCAGCAGGCCTTCAGCGATCGCGACGAACTCGTCGTGATGCTCGGTAAGGATACGGCGCGCTTCCGAATAGGCGTCATCAATCAAACGGCGAACTTCAGTGTCGATCTTCTGTGCCGTCGCTTCCGACACATTCTTCGACTGCGAAACCGAGTGACCAAGGAAGACCTCCTGCTGGTTCTCGCCGTAGGAGACCTGGCCCAGCACATCAGAGAAGCCCCACTGGGTCACCATGGCACGGGCAAGCTTGGTGGCCTGCTCGATGTCGGAGGAAGCACCCGACGTGATGTTCTCCTTGCCGAAGGTCAGTTCTTCCGCCACGCGGCCACCCATCATGATGACGAGACGCGAGACCATCCACTTATAGCTCATCGAATAGCGGTCGCCTTCGGGCAGCTGCATAACCATGCCGAGCGCGCGCCCGCGGGGAATGATCGTCGCCTTGTGCAGCGGATCGGCAACCGCGACCTTGAGCGCCGTGATGGCGTGGCCTGCCTCGTGATAGGCAGTGAGCTTCTTTTCCGCCTCGGTCATTGCAGACGAGCGGCGTTCCGCGCCCATCATGATCTTGTCCTTGGCGTCTTCGAATTCCTGCATGGTGACGAGGCGCTTGTTGCGCCGCGCAGCCATCAGGGCCGCCTCGTTGACGAGGTTCATCAGGTCAGCGCCGGAGAAGCCGGGCGTACCACGGGCAAGAACCTTGAGGTCCACATTCGGCGCCAGCGGCACGTTGCGCGCGTGAACCTTGAGGATCCGCTCACGGCCGACGATATCCGGGTTTGGCACGACGACCTGACGGTCGAAGCGGCCCGGACGCAGCAGCGCCGGGTCGAGGACGTCGGGGCGGTTTGTCGCAGCGATCAGGATGACACCTTCGTTCGCTTCGAAGCCGTCCATTTCGACGAGCAGCTGGTTCAGCGTCTGCTCGCGCTCGTCGTTGCCGCCGCCGAGGCCGGCGCCACGATGGCGTCCGACCGCATCGATTTCGTCGATGAAGATGATGCAGGGCGCGTTCTTCTTCGCCTGCTCGAACATGTCGCGTACACGGGATGCACCGACACCGACGAACATTTCGACGAAGTCGGAACCGGAGATGGTGAAGAAGGGCACGTTCGCTTCGCCGGCAACCGACCGCGCAAGCAGCGTCTTACCGGTACCCGGAGGGCCGACGAGCAGCACACCGCGCGGAATACGGCCACCGAGGCGCTGGAACTTCTGCGGGTCGCGCAGGAATTCTACGATTTCTTCCAAGTCCTGCTTGGCTTCGTCGACGCCCGCGACGTCCTCAAACGTCACGCGCCCATGCGCCTCGGTAAGCAGTTTGGCCTTGGACTTGCCGAAGCCCATCGCGCCGCGCGAACCACCTTGCATCTGGCGCATGAAGAAAAGCCAGACACCGAGGATGAGCAGCATCGGGAGCAGCGTGCCAAGATAGCTCAGGAAGCCGGACGAACCGTCGGTTTCCGGCCGGGCGACGATCGTCACGTCCTTCGACTGCAGGCGCTCGATGAGCGAGTCGTCGATAACGGGCGAATAGGTCTGAAAGCCCGAGCCGTTCTCCTGGTAAGTTCCCATCACGCGGTTGCCGGTGACGACCACCTCGCGAACACGGCCCGAGTCAACATCGCTCAGAAACTGCGAATAGGGTATCTCCCGAGAGCCCGATTGCGACGGCGCAGTCTGGAACATGCTGAACAGCGCAATCAGCAGCAGCGCAATGATCGCCCAGAGGGCAAAATTTCGAAAGTTTGGGTTCATCGAACTCCCCGGAACTGTATGGCAGCCCGAGAGCCGCCTTGCTTGCCGCTAACATAGGGTTCCGCCCTCTGCTTGCCAAGGCGAACCGGACAGACTGGTTACCTTTTAAGTTCGCAATCGCGGAACGGAAGCGGGGGAAAATTGTCGCATCCGAAAAGCTTCCCCAGAACGCCCGCGAGTTTGTAGTCGAACAGCGGCAAGAAGCGGTCATAGGGAGCAAGCATGGCCTCGATCTTTACGCTCCCCCCTGATACAGCAGCGACATGCGGCAATGCCCGTCTGGCTCTCATCGCCACCGAGGCAGACACATCAGAGAAGAGCGCGGCGGCTTGTTGCCGATCTTCCTCCTCCAAACCTACTTTTGCGGCTTCGGTTCCAGCGTTCGTGATGCGGTAGCGCCCGTCCCAGATCAGGGTCTGTCCTGCAGGAACAACCGCATCGGCCAGCCCTCGTCTTTCCCGGCAGAGAAAGAGACCGCCGCGGCGCAGATCGAAGATCACTCTGCCAGCCGTCAGCCGGAAAGGTTGCTGGTCGCGCACCGCCGCCATCACGCGTTCAACGCTCTGTGACGCAAGCGCTTGCTCCCGACCACCGAGAACTGCGGCGGAGATCGCCAGCGCGTATCTTAGAGCGTGCGAACCATTGAGAAGAGCTGGCGGCGCAAGATGCATCAGCACCCCGTGCTGCACAGTCGCATGTGTGGCGAGGAGATCGGCTGCCGCTTCGGAAAGAGCCGTCCGCTCTGTGGCCGCAGCCTCCAACGGCTCCAACCGCTCCGGCTGACTCCCGCCGGCTTCGTTCCGGATCCGCGCACGTTCAAATCGGGGATCAACATTGGATGGGTCGTCGATCCAGCCGAAGTCCCTTTGTGTCAGATAGTGTCGGATGTAAGTCCGCCGCGTTCGCAGAAACGGTCGCAACAGCCAGCACCGGCGCTGCAGCAATACTGCTTCCGCCATGCCGGCGAGACCGGGAGCATCCGCGCCTCCCCCACGCGCAGATCGCATGGCAATGGTTTCGAATTGATCGTCGCGCGTATGCCCGGTCAGAATGGCATCGGCATCCGCCTCTTCCGCAGCCTTCGCAAGCAGCGCATAGCGCGCTTCGCGTGCTGCGGCCGGAAGTCCGGCTTTCGGCTTCTCGCCCTGCCAGACGAGCACGTGGTGCGGCACACCAAGTCGGGCACAGAGCGCGGCGACATCTGCCGCCTCAGCCGCCGATTCTGGGCGGAGCCGATGATCGACGGTGGCAGCGACGAGCTCCACCTGAGGGTCAGTTTTCTGGCAGAGCGCCGCGAGCAGGCCTACCGAGTCGCTGCCGCCGGAGACTGCAACGAGCAGCCGACAAGGGCTCGGCATCTTTTTCAAAAGTCGCTCGATCGCCTCTTGCGGCGAGAGCGAAGAATGATCGGCGGTCGTCAACACCGGCGGCCGATCAGCAGCCGAGGCGCTTCTGCTCGGAGGAGGTTTTCGCAAGCACCGGACGCGGCGCTTCAGGATAACGCTTCGGCACTTCCTTCAAAGTGGCGCAGGCCGTCTCCGTGTTGTCGAGAGCGGCAAGTGACATGCCAAGCTTCAGGAGCATTTCCGGCGCCTTCGCCGACTTGTTGTAGGTCTGGTGGGCGTTGAGGAAGGTCTTCGCCGCCTCGTTGTACTTGCCCTGCGAGTACTGGGCCTCGCCGAGCCAGAAGCTCGCATCCGCGGCCCGCTCCCCTTCCGGAAACTCGGTCAGGTACTGCGTAAAGCCCTGCTCTGCCAGCGCATAATCGCCGGACAGCACGTGATTGTAGGACACCTGGTAGGTGTCGTTCTCGTTGCCCAGCGATGCCGTCTGCTGCGCGTCGGTCGACTGACCCGGGGAGGGCACGCCCGAACCTGTGTCGACACCTGGAAGCCCGGACGAGTTGTTGGCATTCTCGTTGCGCGTGACATCGCGCGGATTGCCGTTCTGGTCGAAGTCGATGGAGCCGAGAACGGTTTCCGGCGCGCCGGCACCGCTGCCGGTGCTGGGAGCGGCAGGCGGCGGCGTGTCGATGACGCGCGCAACGTCGTCGGCCGGGGCCTCAGGCGCTGCCGGCTGCTCCGTCGAAGCGGTAGCGGCCGGTGACCCGGCCGCTCCGTTATCGCTCTTTTCAAGCTCCTGGAAGCGGAACTCGTTGTCTTCCTGGGTCTTGCGCATCTGCTCCTGCATCTGCAGAAGCTGGAAACTCATTTCCTCGATGCGCCCGTTGAGCTGGCGGATTTCCTCCTCGAGCTGCTGGATACGGGCTGGATCACTGGTTTGCGCCAGGACCACCGGCGCTTCTGATGCTCGCGGTGCCTGCGATGCTTGGCCGTTGCGCTGGAGAAGCTCCGGCAACGAGAACGCCCCGGCGGGGCCGCCAGCCACTATCAGCCCCAGCATTGCTGCCAAGACAATTTTCTTCATGTTGTCCGTCCTGCCTTGATCTGCGCCGATTTGGCGTGACTGCAGATTTTGTCAATCCACGCCAAAAAGCAACTGAGCTCGGCGCCTAAAATCAACGCAAGTTCGGCCAAACTATGGAAAACGAAAAGGCGGCTCTGAAGAACCGCCTTCACGCTTGCGTCCGTTTCAACGCCGATTACATGCCGGCGCCACCGAGAACCGTGACAGCGCGACGGTTCTGCGACCAGCAGGAAATATCGTCGCAGACCGCGACTGGCTTTTCCTTGCCGTAGGAGATGGTGCGGATCCGGTTAGCCGGAACGCCGCGTGCCGCCAGATATTCCTTCGTCGCGGCCGCACGACGCGCACCGAGAGCAAGATTGTACTCGCGAGTACCGCGTTCGTCAGCATGGCCTTCGACGGTAATGGCGTAGTTCGGGTAGCGGGACAGCCACTGTGCCTGGCGGTCAAGCGTCTGCTGGGCGTCAGCGCGGATCGTGGTCGAGTCCGTGTCGAAGAAGATGCGGTCGCCGACATTGACGGTGAAGTCCTGAGTGGAGCCAGGTGTCGCAGCACCCGCACCTGCGCCGCCGAGGCCGAGATCGCCGGCATTGTTCGGCAGGTTCTTCTTGTTGGCGCAGCCAGCAAGTGCCAGCGTCAGCGCCAATGCGACGACGGCCGGGTTGCGAGCGAGTGTCTGCATGCGGCTCATTGCCGAAGTATCAGTGCGGCCCATAGCCGGTCTCTCCTTAGATCAACGTAAATAGAGTTGCCAGACTCTAACCGAGCTCGGTTAAATCCCATGAAACACATATG
Source organism: Pseudorhizobium tarimense (assembly GCF_022968135.1). GTDB lineage: Bacteria > Pseudomonadota > Alphaproteobacteria > Rhizobiales > Rhizobiaceae > Neorhizobium > Neorhizobium tarimense. The sequence goes on along the minus strand of NZ_JALJRA010000009.1, from coordinate 70,002 downwards.
GTTAACAAACCGATTCGATGTCCCTTCCCCGCTCCTTTTTCAGGAGAATAGGGCGGCAAAGAGGCGGGTGCAGCCTCTTCGTCCGGTTGTTGCCACTATTCGAGGAGAGGCGACCAGGCCGGGTCGGACGCGAAGGCCGGCGTCTTGATCAGCTGTTCGTTGTAGCCGGTCAGATCGATCGAGTAGAGCTGCGGCCCGCCAGCGCCTGCATTTTGCCGGAAGAACATCAGCACACGGCCGTTAGGCGCCCAGGTCGGGCCTTCATTGTGGAAGCCGGTGGTGAGAATCCGCTCGCCCGAACCGTCCGGCTTCATCACGCCGATCGAGAACTTGCCGCCCGACTGCTTTGTGAAGGCGATCAGGTCTCCACGTGGGGACCAGACCGGGGTCGAATAGGAACCATCGCCGAAGGAGATGCGGGTCTGGCCCGAGCCGTCCGCACCCATGACGTAAAGCTGCTGACGCCCGCCGCGGTCACTTTCAAAAACGATGCGCGTGCCATCCGGCGAATAGGACGGCGAGGTGTCGATCGCGGCCGTATTGGTGAGCCGCGTCGTCGTGCGCGAACGCAGGTCCATCGTGTAGATGTTGGAGTTGCCTTCCTGCTGAAGGCTCATGATCACCTTCTGCCCGTCCGGCGAGAAGCGCGGGGCAAAGGTCATGCCAGGGAAGTTCCCGACAACCTCACGCTGCCCGGTTTCCAGCTGCAGCAGGTAGACGCGAGGCTGATCGCCTTCGAACGACATGTAGGTGATTTCCTGACGGTTCGGCGAGAACCGCGGCGTCAGCACGATGTCGTTGCTGTTGGTCAGCTGGCGAACGTTGAAGCCGTCCTGGTCCATGATGGCGAGCTGGCGCTGCCGGGCGGTCTTCGGGCCGCTTTCGGAAACGAAGACGACGCGCGTGTCGAAATAGCCCTTCTCGCCCGTGACGCGCTCGTAGATGGCGTCCGCGATGATGTGCGCGACGCGGCGCCAATTCTCCGGCTGGGTGAAGAACTGCTGGCCGGTCATCTGCTGGCCGGCAAAAGTATCCCACAGGCGGAACTCGGCGCGCAGGCGGCCGTCGCTTTCGCGTGTCACCCGGCCGGTCACCAGCGCCTGGGCGTTAATGACCTTCCAGTCCTCGAAGCGGGGCTGCTGGTCGGGGTTGGAAATCTTCTCGATGAAGGCGGCCTTGTTGACCGGCGCAAACAGCCCCGAGCGCTGCAGGTCAGCTGCGATGACCTGGCTGATCTGCGCGCCGAGCTCGTTGCCAGACTGGAAGTCGGTAACGGCGATCGGCAGCGGCTCGACATTGCCCTTGTTGATGTTGATCTCCACCAGCGCGTAAGCCGGGGCAAAGGACATCGCCATGCCGGCAAACGCGATCATCAGGCGGATGAATGTGCGTTTCATCATTATGTTCAGCCTTTCAGCTTTTACAGCATTTCGCTGGGATCGAAATTCACGACGACCTCGCTCCAGGCATCGTATTTTTCGACAGGGAGGTTCTTGAAGGGCGCCGAGCGCATCACGGCGCGAAGTGCACTGCCTTCCAGGGTGCGGCGGGCGGTGTCCGACCCACCGGTTGCGGAGACTTCCGGCCGGCCAATGATGGCGCCGGTCTCGTCCAGCTTCATGGAAACGGTGATGATCACGCCTTCCGCACCTTCGATGCCGGCGATGATCGACCAGTTATTCTGGATCTGCCCGCGCAGGGCGTCCATCTCGCTCTGACTCAGCGTCGAGCCGGCGGTTGTCTTCTTGCCACCGAGAGCTGCGGTTTCGGCCGAGCGCTTCGCGCCACCGCCGGCAGCCTCCTGCTTGTTGAGGAGGGCGGCGATCTCGTCGGCATTGAAGTCGCTGTCCTTCGAGGAGGTCGACTTTGCGCTTTCCTGCTTCTTCTCGGCCACCTTCTTGTCCGTCGGCTTTTCGGCAGCCTTCGGTGTCTCCGGCTTCTTCTCCGCAGGCTTCTCGACAGGCTTGGCCTGCTCCTTCGGCGGCTCAGGCTTCGGGCGCGCGGCCGGAACCGGTACGGAATCCGGGAGCGGCAGTTCTTCCGCGGTTGTTTCTTCTGGCGCCGGCTCCGGAATCGGTTCGGGCGTGGGCTGCGGTGTGGTCTCGGGCTTCGCCTCCGGCAGCGCCGCAACGTCTGTCGGCTTCGGTGCGGTTTCTTCCGGAACGATGTCCTTGATGTCGTTCGTCTCGGTCGTGGGATCCGGAAGCGGCTTTTCCGTCTTTTCCGGCGCGGCCGCGACCTCCGTCTCGACCGGGCGCTTGACCGGGGTCGGCGGAGACTTCAGGTCGACCTCATTGTCGCCGACATTTTCGGCGTTCTCGACGATATTAGGCTTGGTGGTCGGGACAGGGGCGGCCTTCTCGGCGAGCGGCGCCTTCTTGTCGCCCTGCTGGATCTGCGTGATCGACTCTACCGGGATGATATCGACCGGCAGCGCTTCCACTTCGGCCACGTCGAAAGACGCAGGCGCGCTGAGCGAAACAAGCGCCCAGCCAAGCACCATGGTGTGCAAAACCAGAGATGTCCCCAGACTTCCCTTCATCGCGAACCGATCACTGCTCCTGTTCCTGCAGCGTGACAAGACCGATGTTCTTGAAACCGGCTGCGGAAATGCGCGCCATTACCTTCATCACCACGCCATAGGCGGCAGTGGTGTCACCACGGACATAGATGCGTTCGTTGTAGCCGGTGGTGGCGATCGCCTCGAGCTTCGGCACCACCTCGTCAATCCCGATCGCCGTTTCCTGCAGGTAGATCTCGCCAGCCGGGTTGACCGAGACTGTGATCGGCTGCGTATCGGCATTCATCGCCTTCGCCTGCGTTTCCGGCAGGTCAATGGGCACGCCGACGGTCATCATCGGCGCTGCCACCATGAAGATGATCAGGAGCACCAGCATGACGTCGACGAGCGGCGTGACGTTGATTTCGCTGACCGGACCGTGCTTGCGCCCGCGCCGTCTGCGCCCACCGCCAGAACCCTTCGCACCGACTAACATACCCATGAGACTGGCTCCTTCCCGGCTGCGTTACTGCGCAGCCTGGCGCGGCTGCAGTTTCTCGTCGATCTGCCGCGAGAGGATGGCGGAGAATTCGTCGGCGAAGCCTTCCATGCGGGCCGACAGCTTGCCGGCATCGGCGGAGAACTTGTTGTAGGCGATAACTGCCGGGATAGCGGCAACCAGGCCGATCGCTGTTGCCAGAAGCGCCTCGGCAATACCGGGCGCAACAACCGCAAGGTTGGTCGACTTGGAACCCGCGATCGCCTGGAACGAGGTCATGATACCGACGACCGTTCCGAAAAGACCGATGAAGGGAGCGGCCGAGCCAATGGTCGCCAGCGACCCGAGGCGGGCTTCGTAGCTTTCGCTCTCGCGCGCCATGGTGACGTCCATTGCCCGATCGATGCGCATCTGCAGGCCGATCGGCGAGCGCGCACCGCGCTCGAAGCTCTTCTTCCATTCACGCATGGCGGCGACGAAGATGGCTGAGAGACCCCCGTTCTGGCGCTCGGCCAGCGTGCGGTAAAGCTCCTCGAGCGACTGGCCGGACCAGAACACCTGCTCGAACTGGTCGAACTGACGCTTGGCCTTGCCGAAGCTCACATACTTGTCGATGACGATGGCCCAGGTCCAGACCGATGCTCCGATCAGACCTAGCATGACCAACTTGACGACGAAACCAGCCTGCATGAACAGCGCCCAGAGACTGACGTCATGGGTCGCCGCAGCCAAACCTACCTCTTCCATCTACCTATTTCCCCGAATCCAAACGCCCGGCACAGGACCGGGCGGGTTCAAAAGCGCTCTCGCGAGATGTGCATGGCCGCCGGATGCGCTCTTCTACCCCAAGGTGCCCTGAGCTTTCAGCATTGGCTTCTCGCTTTCAAATTTGGTCAAAGGAAGGCGTGCATTGCACAAATTCCTTGGGCTTCAACAAGACATCATTATGGTTAAGAAAGTGTGATCAAGGTATCGCTGGCGTTGCGCAAGACGCTGGCGCAGTTGTTCTTATGGAATGAAGATCGTGAAGCTTACCGCATGGCCAGTCGCGTTACACCTGCTCGCAAGCCTCTCCCAAGGAACTGCTTATGCGCAGCAAAATCAGTCCCTGCCCCGGCAACCAAGAGAATGCGTCACCATCACATCACCGACATTCACCCACGAATGGGTGAGAAAGCCAGTGACGACCCGAACCTTCATGTCGGGCACCGTCGTCGAATACGCCACGGCGGGCGACAGGTCTCCTACGAACGAGAAGAAGCACTTCCTAGATCCAAAATGGGAGACGAGGTCGAGACCTGCCTAGGCTTTCCGCAGATGATTTGCCCGCCAGAAGATCAGCGGGCGCGATCACTGGGTCATGAACAAGCGCACCGGAGAAAGCTGGGAGCTGCCTGACTCGCCCCACTATCGCGGCGGCGCTTGAACCCCCAGGAACTTCTGGGCGATCGCCTCCGGCAAGCGCCGCGGCCGGCCTTGCCGATTGATGACAGCAATCACGACTTTGGCCGCAATCAGCAGTGTCTCGCCCCGGCGGATCTCCTGGTTTATCAACATCTTTGCGCCGCCTGCCTTCTCGGTCGCTGTCAGGATCGTCAGCACGTCGTCCATCCTGGCCGGTACCTTGAAATCGATCTCCATTCGGTGGACGACGAAGACCAGCCCCTCCTCGTCCGCCGCTAGAAGGTCGCTCTGCTGGCAACCGAGACAGCGCAGGTAATCGGTGCGTCCGCGCTCGAGGAAGTGCAGGTAGCGGGCGTGGTAGACGAGGCCGGAAAAGTCTGTATCTTCATAATAGACGCGCTGGACCAGCCGGTGGCCTGCATCGCTAAACTGCCCGGAAAGCAAAAAATTCTCGTCTGTCATCGTCATGCCTTAGTGGACGGTCGTCATCAGCGGGTGGCGGGATGGTTGCCATGCGGTATTGTGCTTCTGTCACAAAACCTCCCTATCAGGAAGTTCGGTCCGATAAACAGCGGAGTTATCTCATGAAGATTGCAGTCCTTGGCGGCGATGGTTTCGTCGGATGGCCCACCTCCCTCCATCTGTCCGATGCCGGTCATGAGGTGCATATCCTCGACAATCTCTCCCGCCGCTGGATCGACACCGAACTCGGCGTCCAGTCGCTGACGCCGATGGACTCGATCCAGGAGAGGACCCGCGTCTGGCATGCCGAAACCGGCCGGCGCATCCACTTCCACCTGATCGATCTCGCGAAGGATTACGAGCTCCTGAAGGGCTGGCTCGCCAAGCACCGGCCTGACGCCATCATCCATTTCGCTGAGCAGCGTGCGGCGCCCTACTCGATGAAGAGCGACCGGCACAAGAACTACACGGTCAACAACAACGTCAATGCGACGCACAACCTGCTGAACGCGATGGTGGAGCTCGATCTCGATGCCCATCTCGTCCACCTCGGCACCATGGGCGTCTACGGCTATTCCACGGTGGGTGCCGCTATTCCCGAAGGCTATCTGCCCGTCGGGATCGAGACGATGGATGGCCGCACCGTCAGCCAGGAAATCCTCTATCCAGCCAATCCTGGCTCGATCTACCACATGACAAAGTGCCTGGATCAGCAGCTCTTTGCCTTCTACGCTAAAAACGATGGCCTTCGGATCACCGACCTGCATCAGGGCATTGTCTGGGGCACCCATACCGAGCAGACCCGTCGACACCAGCAGCTTGTCAACCGCTTCGACTACGACGGCGACTACGGCACTGTTCTGAACCGCTTCTTGATCCAGGCGGCGATCGGCTATCCGCTGACGGTCCATGGCACGGGCGGGCAGACTCGCGCCTTCATCCACATCCAGGATTCGGTCCGCTGCATCGAGATCGCGCTGAAGAACCCGCCGCAGCGGGGCGGACGCGTGGAGATCTTCAACCAGATGACGGAAACGCACCGCGTGCGCAATCTCGCCGAGCTGGTAGCGAAGATGACAGGGGCCGAGATCGCTTGGCTGCCGAACCCGCGCAAGGAAGCGCCGGAGAACGACCTGGTCGTCAAGAACGAGAAGTTCCTCGGGCTTGGCCTGCAACCAACGACGCTCGGCGAAGGCCTGCTGGAGGAGATCGTCGACGTGGCGAAAAAATTCGCCTACCGCGTCGACCGCTCGCGCGTTCCGGCCGTCTCCGCCTGGACGAAAGACATCGCCGCCACTGTGGAACACGATCCTGAAGGCAAGCGGCTGAAGTCGGTCTCCTGATGCCGGCCGATTTCGGTACCCAGGGCCTTCGCCCCGCCTCCCCTGCCGGCAGCGACCGCGCTTTCGTCACCCTGGTTACCAATGCAGACTACGCCAAGGGCGCCACCGCATTAGCCAAGTCATTGCGACATACCCGCACCACGGCTGACATCGTCGTGCTTCACACCGGAGCAGTAGAGACGGCGGATCTCGGGCGCCTCGCCAATATTGGCTGCCGGCTCGTCGAGGTCGACCACCTGCCGCTTTCGGAGGCCTTCAACGAGCGCCACGCCCGCAAGAACATCCACGGTGCCGCCCCGTTCACGAAGGGGCGGAAGCCTGACTTCCACACACCGTTGGACAATTTCTGCAAGCTGCGGCTCTGGCAGCTGACCGAGTACCTTAGCTGCGTTTTCATCGACGCCGATGCAGTCGTGCTTAGGAACGTCGACAAGCTGTTCGGCTACCCGGAATTCTCCGCCGCCCCGAACGTCTACGAGAGCCTCGCCGACTTCCATCGGCTCAACTCCGGCGTCTTCGTTGCGCGACCGTCGGCGGATACCTTCAACCGGATGCTGCAGCGCCTGGATCAGCCCGGAGCCTTCTGGCGGCGCACCGATCAGACCTTTCTGGGAAGTTTCTTCCCCGATTGGCACGGCCTGCCGGTGTTCATGAACATGCTGCAATACGTCTGGTTCAACATGCCGGCCCTGTGGGACTGGCGAAGCGTCGCCATCCTGCACTACCAGTATGAGAAGCCTTGGGAGGAAGACCATCCAAAGGCGGACCAGCTTCGCCCTCTGATCGATCTCTGGCGCGATTTCCACGAAGGGCGGGTCCCGGACCCTACACAACTACCAAACCCGCGGAGCTAGGCCATGCGGGTGCTCGTTGCCGGCGGATCCGGGCTGGTCGGCCGATACATCGTCAACGGACTGCTGGAAGCGGGCTACGATGTCACCGTCGGCGGACGGACACCGCCGCCGGAGGGCTGGTTCGTCGGCCAAGCCCGCTTCGTGCCTCTGACGTTGGACCCGACTGCGGCTCAGGCACATGCCTTCGACGGTGCCGATGCCTTCGTTCACGCAGCCTTGGATCACCTTCCAGGAAAATATCGCGGTGGCGAAGGAGCTGATCCTGGCCGGTTCCGGAGCCTGAATGTCGACGGCACGATCCGCGTTTTTGAAAAAGCCAAGGCTGCCGGCGTCCGCCGCTGCATCTTTCTCTCCAGCCGCGCCGTCTATGATGGACTTGCCGATGGCTTGCCGCTGATCGAAACCGCTGATCTCGCACCGAACTCGCTCTACGGACAGGCGAAACTTGAGGCTGAGGCGGCGCTGGCGCGGTTGTCAGCGCCCAACTTCAGGACCGCCAGCCTTCGTCTCACCGGCGTGTACGGCGATCTCCGCCCGAATAAGTGGGACCCGCTGTTTCTCGATTATCTCGCTGGTAATCCCATTCCCTCTCGTGCAGGGACAGAGGTCCATGGCGGGGACGTTGCAGCGGTAGTGCGGCTGATGCTGCAGAATGATGAGGCACAGGGGAGCTTCAACGTCAGCGACGTCGTCACAGACACCGCCACGATCCTGGCGCCGCTGAAGGCCCTGTCGCGCTGCCCACATCCCCTCCCGCGGCAAGCCGATACAGGAGCCGTACGGGAGATGATCACGAGCGCAATTCACGTTCTTGGTTGGGTTCCGGGTGGAGAGGCTTTGCTCCTCCGTTCGCTGGAACGGCTGGCTATCGCTTACCAGTTGCCATAGCCATCACTGCGAGCTCTCTAGGCCGATTTCTGCTCCTCGGCCCATGCGCTGCCGGCATCACCGCTCCCAAACAGCCAGGCAATATAGCCAGCAGAAGGATCCCCGTTGTTGCCGAAGTTCTTACCGCGCTTGTCGACCTTGTGCCGCGCAAGATAGCTCACCATCCGCGTGTCGTCGGAAAGCTTGCGTCGGTTCTTCAGGTCACGCGCTCGGGCAACGCCGACCTGGGTACCGCCACGGTGAAAATACCGGCGCAGTTCGAGCCCCTTCTCAGCAGCCGCCGCGACATCGGCAGGCGGCATGAAGTCGTTCGCCTCACTTGCCATTTTTCTTCTTCAGCTCCGACTGGCTCTTCAGCACCCTGTCGCCGTCCTCCTGCTTGATGAGGTAGGCTGGCTCGTTCCTTGTCAGCTTTACGCTTTACCTTGGTGCCCTTGATGGTCCGCTCCACATCGTTGGTGAAGCGATCCTTGGCCGTGCCTTCGGCCCTGTTGGCACCCCACTTCCACTCGACCTTGTCGCAATCACATTGTTGAGGCGGCCTAGTCCTGGTCGAGGCTGAGGCGGAACTGCGCTGCCTCCAGATCCTTCGGCGGCTGCAAGCCGAGATGCTTCCAGGCGGTGGCCGTCAGAATGCGTCCGCGCGGCGTCCTCTGGATGAAGCCCTGCTGGATCATGTAGGGCTCGATGATGTCCTCGATCGCATCACGCGGCTCCGAAAGGCCGGCCGCGATCGTCTCGATTCCGACCGGCCCGCCGCCGAAATTTGCGGCGATCATCGACAGATAGCGCATGTCGAGCTGGTCGAGACCCATGTTATCGACGTTGAGCCGCGTCAGTGCCTCGTCGGCAATCTCCCGCGTGACAGCCTCGGCACGTGCCACTTCGGCGAAATCACGCACCCGGCGCAAGAGCCGCCCGGCGATGCGCGGCGTGCCGCGGGCGCGCCTGGCGATCTCGCGGGCGCCGTCGTCGGTCATTCCAAGCCCCATCAGGCGAGCGCCGCGGCGCACGATGCCTTCCAGTTCCTCGACCGTATAAAAGGAGAGGCGCACCGGAATGCCGAAGCGGTCGCGCAGCGGAGTCGTCAGGAGCCCCAGCCGCGTCGTCGCCGCAACCAGCGTGAACTTCGACAGGTCGATCTTCACCGAACGCGCCGCCGGGCCCTCGCCGATGATCAGATCGAGCTGGAAATCCTCCATCGCGGGATAGAGGATTTCCTCGACCGCCGGATTGAGCCTGTGGATCTCGTCGATGAAGAGCACGTCGCGCTCTTCGAGATTGGTGAGCAGAGCGGCAAGGTCGCCAGCCTTGGCGATCACCGGCCCGGAGGTGGAGCGGAAATTGACGCCGAGCTCCTTCGCCATGATCTGCGCCAGCGTCGTCTTGCCAAGCCCCGGAGGCCCGACGAACAGCACATGATCCAGCGCCTCGCCGCGGTTCTTCGCCGCCTCGATGAAGACCTTGAGGTTCGCGCGCGCCTCTGCCTGGCCGGTGAATTCGTCAAGCGTCTGCGGGCGCAGCGTGACGTCCAGGTCTTCGCCTCGCTTCTCCGCGGATATCAGGCGGTCTTCATCACTCATCAGGGCATGTTCCGTTCAGTCTTCACAGCGTTCGTTACACGAAGGCGACGTCAATGGACACCGTGGCACGGGCTATCGTGCCAGTTCCTTCAGCCCCAGCCGGATCAGCTTCGCGCTGTCGGCCCCATCGCCCGCCGTTTTCATCGCTGCAGCGACGGCATTGGCAGCCTGGTCGCGCGAATAGCCGAGATTGGTCAACGCCGAGACGGCATCCGACACCGGTGCCGAGGCGACACCCTCACCCAGTTCCTGCTTCAGCCCGATACCGGCCGTCGCCTCGCCGGCAAAGGCCGGCGCCTTGTTCTTCAGTTCGGTGACGATCCGCACCGCCACCTTCGGCCCGACGCCCGGCGCACGCGATACGGCCGTCTTGTCCTGCAGCGCGATCGCATTGGCAAGCTCGGAGGGCGTTAGCGTTGAAAGCACTGCGAGCGCCACCTTGGCCCCTACCCCCTGGACGCTCTGCAGCAGGTTGAACCATTCCCGCTCCAGCGCCGAAAGGAAGCCGAAGAGCTTCAGTTGGTCCTCGCGCACATAGGTTTCGATGAACAGCACCACTGCCTCGCCGACCGACCCCATGCGAGACAGGCTGCGCGCCGAGCAGAAGGCCTCGTAGCAGACGCCGTGCACATCAACGAGCACATAGTCTTCGCCGATCTCGTCAATGGTGCCCTTGAGCTTGCCGATCATGAATTGCGTCCGTTGGGGTGGGTTTCGGGAGTGATGAGAGGAACGTCCGGGAAGTAACGACGATAGCCTTTCGGATCACGCGTGATGATGGAATAGCCGCGGATCAGAGCATGTGCCCCGATCAGGAAGTCCGGCAGCACGCGCTCGCGCGCCCCGCCGGCCTGGCGATACATGCTGAAAGCCGCACCGGCTGCAAAAGCGGCAGCCCAGGGAAGACCTTCGCGTCGGAATTCCTCCGCCGGCAGCAGAGCCTCAACCTCATTCATATCGCGGTAGCGCACGGAAAATTCGGCATAGATGATCGGGTTAATCATCAGCGGCACGCGCGCAGCAAGCTTTGCAAGCGCTCCGCGTGACCACGCGAGCCAGACCGGGTCGCGCACGGCGATATCGACAAGGATACTGGTATCAACGAGTACGGCCATCTTAGCGGTCTCGCGTCAAGCCCATCAGGGCATCCGCATCGATCGACGGGTCACCGGTTCCTTCCAGACGCCGCAGCGTCTCCACGAATACCTCTAGCCGCTGCTTTTCCTGCTCTTGCAACGGATCGTTCTTCGGTGCGACAGTCAGCTTGCCGTTCTCGATCGTGAAGACGACTTCCGAGTTCGGCTCGATACCGACCAGTTCCCGCAGATCCCGCGGTATGGTCACCTGGCCCTTCGACGTAACACGCATGACGATCTCCTTCGGTAATAAATATTATTACCGAAAGAACAAGTCAAGAACACCTCACACCGTCGCCAGCACCTTCCGCATTCGATCGCCGCCGCGATTGTGCGCGTGACAGATGGCGATCGCCAGCGCATCGGCAGCGTCATTGCCCACGAAGGCTGCCTTTGGCATCAGGATCTTCAGCATCATGTGGATCTGCTGCTTTTCGCCGTGCCCGACGCCGATTACCGCCTTCTTCACCGCGTTCGGCGCATATTCCGAAACCCGCAGGCCTGCGCGTGCCGGCACCAGCATCACCACACCGCGTGCTTGACCAAGCTTCAAGGTGGCGACGGCATCCTTGTTGACGAAGGTCTGTTCGACGGCCGCCTCCTGCGGCTGGTAGGCATGCACCACATCAGCCAGCCCGTCATGCAGTTGGCAAAGCCGCGACGCGAGATCCAGGTCGCCGTCCGACGTCACCGTTCCCGATGCAACAAAGCGCAGGCTGTTGCCGAGCGTCTCGATGATGCCCCAGCCGGTCCGGCGCAGGCCGGGATCGATGCCGATGATGCGAATCGTGTCTATCATGTCGTCACTCTAGCTTCCGCAGCCCATCACTGCCATGAAGAATGTGAACAAAAGAGAAACGCCCGTCCGTCGAGATGGTTAAGCTTCATTAACCTTATCCGCCAAGTCCCGTGCAAAAGGGCGGCTTCCGCCGCAACGGCCTCCCGATTGGCGCGTTGGCCGTCCAGATACAAAAGCATCCGGAATCATGAGGAGACCGTTATGCAGGATCGAGATAAGCTCGAGAGTGAACTGCTGGAACTGCGCACCGTCGTGGATGCACTCGACGGCAGCCTGCGCCGCCTGGCGATGGGAGACGTCTACCAGCAGATCGACCACCCTTTCCCGCGTGGCTATGACGGCCTTCGCAAGGATTTCAACCGCGGTCTGGCATCCGTCAGCGCGACGATCGATGCCATCATCACGCGCACGAAGAACGTGCGGCTGGAATCGAGCGAGCTTAGACTGACCCTGAAGCAGAAGGCTGAAGAGGAATCTGAGCGTGATGCAGCCCTCTCGGCTCTCGTTGCCGAGGCCGGCAGTATTGCCGACACGGCCCGCAGTCAGGCGGCCCATGTCGAGCATGTCTCGACGATCCTACACAATGCACGGCTCGACATGCGTCGCCCGAAGGAAGCGGCTGCTCGTTCTGTCGAAAGAACGGAAATGACGTGCCGCTCGCTTGCCCATCTCAAGCGCCTAACGGATGAGGTGAAGGCGCTGCTGCGTGAGGCCTCGCTGCTTGCCCTGAACGGCGGCATTAATGCCGCTCACACAGGACCTGAGGGCGAAGAGGCACTTGATGCCGCCAAATCGCTGCATTCGCTGACGCGTCAGGTGGGGTCCACCATCGAAGCCCTGGGAGAGGCTGCCGATTGCGCTCTCGCGGACGCTCACGCTGCGGCAGAGGCCGGCACTCAGGTCACGCGCGAGTTCGATGCCATGGATCTCTACACCGAGGCGCTGGATGCACAAATTGGTTCGCTGAGCGACAGCACTCAACAGCATGCCACGGATGCTGAATCCATCCGGGGCGGCCTCAACGAATTGGCGCGGGCAAGGCGTCCACTCGACCCGGCACAGCCTTCGCCGGAATTCCAGCTGAGCAATATCGACAGGGCGCTGGCTGTGATCGAGCACCAGACCAGCCGTTTCACGCCGGTCCGCACGATCCTTCCCCCGCCGCCTGCTCCCACCACTGGGACGGGCGGCCGCTCGCACCTCCGTCTGGTCAAATCCTAGGATCACTGTTCGGATAAACGCGGCAGCTTGTGCCATCATTCCGGCCTCGTAACCGTGGCCGGAATACCTACATGGGCGTGACACATCCTCCGTCCAGGACCCGCATGATGATCCCATTCTCCATTCTCGATCTTTCACCCGTTCCCGAAGGCCTGACCGTCAGCGATGCCTTGGAGCAGTCCCGCCAGATGGCGATCAAGGCGGAGGAATGCGGCTACCAGCGCCTGTGGCTCGCCGAGCATCACGGCATGCCAGGGATCGCCAGCGCAGCGACCTCGATCGTCATCGGACACGTCGCATCGGCAACAAAGCGTATCCGGGTAGGCTCCGGTGGCGTGATGCTGCCAAACCATTCTCCCCTGGTGATCGCCGAGCAGTTCGGAACCCTCGCCGCGCTTTTCCCCGGCCGGATCGACCTTGGCCTCGGCCGGGCGCCGGGGACGGACATGCGCACCGCCCGGGCACTCCGCCGAAATCTCGAAGCGGGGGCCGAGAACTTCCCGCACGATATCGTGGAGCTGCAGCGGCTGCTGGGCGAACCGACCGAGGACCAGGCGATCCTGGCGGTCCCGGGCTCGAACTCGAACGTGCCGCTCTGGCTGCTCGGCTCGAGCATCTACAGCGCCCATCTCGCAGCGGCGCTTGGGCTTCCCTACGCCTTCGCCTCGCATTTTGCACCGGACATGCTGATGGACGCGATTGCCATTTACCGCGACCGTTTCCAGCCATCAGAAACGCTGGCAAAGCCGTACGTAATGGTGGGCGTCATGGGCGTCGCCGCGGATACGGACGAGGAAGCCGCACGGCTCTTCACTTCATCGCAGCAGCAGTTCGTCAATCTGCGCAAGAACATCCGCACGCAGTTCCCACGTCCCGTGGCGAGCATGGACGGCCTCTGGAGCGAGATGGAGCGGATGAGCGTGGAGCATACCTTGCGCTTTGCAACCGTCGGATCGCCGGCGACCATCGAAGCAAAGCTTGGTGAGTTCTTGAAGGAAACGCAGGCAGACGAACTGATCGTCTCGATGCCGATCCACGATATCAACGCACGGCTGAAGTCGGTTGAGCTTTTTGCCGGCCTGCCGCTGATGGAGAAGGCGCCCTAGCGCCTCCTCCACATTTCAGGTCAGGCCGAGAGCTTGGCCATGACCTCGTCCGAGACTTCGAAGTTCGAATAGACGTTCTGCACGTCGTCATCGTCTTCCAGCGTGTCGATGAGCTTCATCAGCGACTGCGCCTTTTCCTCGTCGACCGGGATCGTATTTTGCGGTCTCCAGACGGCCTTGACGGACTCGGCTTCCCCGAGCGCAGCTTCGAGCGCCTTGGACACTTCATTCATGTCTTCGAACGCGCAGTAGATCGTGTGGCCATCCTCGTCGGATACGACGTCTTCGGCACCAGCCTCGATCGCTGCTTCCATCACCGTGTCCGCATCGCCGACGGAAGCTTTGTAGGTGATCTCGCCTACATGGTCGAAGGAAAAGGATACCGAACCGGTTTCGCCAAGCGCGCCGCCGGCCTTGGAGAAGGTCGAGCGAACGGAGGATGCGGTGCGGTTGCGGTTGTCGGTCAGCGTCTCCACGATGACGGCAACGCCGCCGGGACCGTATCCCTCGTAGCGAATCGCATCATAGGTCTCGGCATCAGCGCCGGACGCCTTTTTGATGGCGCGCTCGATGTTGTCCTTCGGCATCGACTGCGCCTTGGCATTTTGCACCGCGAGGCGCAATGCCGCATTCATCGCAGGGTCGGGCAAACCGGTCTTTGCGGCAACCGTGATTTCGCGTGCAAGCTTGGAAAACATCTTGGAACGGATGCCGTCCTGCTTTCCCTTGCGGTGCATGATGTTTTTGAACTGTGAATGGCCGGCCATGGCACCCCTGATCACGTCTATTTTGCGGAATGCCGGGGGTTATAGTTTCCAAGCGGCGCCGGTTCAAGCCACCGGGACCGTTTCCTTGGCAGCGACACTGCCGCCGTCGCCAAGCTACATGCCCTGCGGCACCAGGATCGTCGGCCGCTTGGGGAGGGTCCGGATGGAGACCCGGATCGTCGGCTCCGACGCATAGGAGACATCGACCGTGCCGGCCAGCATGCCGATGAAGCTGGTGAGCCCGCCCGGGCGATGCATCGGCAGGATGATGGACGAGCGCAGCCGCTCGACAACGCGGCTCATGCTGTCCGCACCAAGCGTCAGCCCACCGTCCACGGGCACCATCAGGACATCAAGCCTGCCAATTTCAGTATAATGGCTTTCCGTCAGCTCATGGTGCAGATGGCCGAGATGGCCGATGCACAAGCCGGCGATCTCGAAGATGAAGATCGAATTGCCGTCTTTCTCGAAGTCACCGCCCCAGGATCGGATATCGGTGGTGACGTTGCGGATATAGGCGTCGCCTACCACCACGTTGTGGCGGATCTTCTCACCCGGCACGTCGCTCCAGCCCTGCAGTACCTCTTCGATGCCAGCGTCAGGCGAGAGCGTGAAATGCGTGGAATGGGCCTTGTTCATAGTCACGACGTCGGGCAGCCGCGAAGGTCGGTGGACGCCGCTGTAATCGGTGGCGATGCCGACGCCGCCGGGGCTCTCGATGAAGTAGGTGGAGTGGCCGACATAGGTGATCCGCACCTCCTCGCGCGCAGCCAGGTCCGCTTGATCGGTGCCTTGGGCAAGCACGATCGGCGCAGGCGCCGATGGGATGTAGCTGGCAAAGGTGGCGCCCGGGACCGCCCTTGCGATCGCCTGGCACTGGCTGACCGCCATCGGCGCATCCTGCGCCTGCACAGGGGTGAGACCGAGAAGGCCGAAGAGGATGAAAACGACAGTCCGCAGCATCATGCCACTCCCTGATCGGTTGCGAGCGGGAGGATGCGGCAAGGCAGCAGGCCGGTCCAGCGCATTGCGCGCCGGCCGATCTCACTTTTCTGTCATTCGAAGGCGAACCTCAGGCCCAGAAGGCGGGGATCGTTTCCGCCAGACGCGGCCCGATCCGCAGCGGCGCGATCTTCTCGGCCAATCCTGTGGAATCGGAGATCTCGATCCCGAGACCGCAGATGGTCGCCGGGCCGCTCGCTGCCTCGAATCGCCCCTTCGGCATCTTCGAGATGAAGCGGTTCAACGGCTCCTCCTTCTCCATGCCGAGCGAAGAGTCATAGTCGCCGCACATGCCGGCATCCGACATATAGCCGGTACCGCCGTTGAGAATCTGGCAGTCGGCTGTCGGGACATGGGTGTGGGTGCCGACGACGAGGCTTGCGCGACCGTCGACGAAGTGGCCGAAGCACTGCTTTTCGCTCGTCGCTTCCGCGTGGAAGTCGAACACGATCGCATCCGCCTGCTCCTTCAGGGGACAGGCCGCAAGGATGGCCTCCGCCGTCTTGAAGGGGTCGTCGAGTTCTGGATGCATGAAGACGCGCCCCATGACGTTAGCGACGAGGACGCGGGCACCGTTCCTGGCATAATAGACGCTCGAGCCGCGCCCTGGCGTTCCGGCCGGATAGTTGGCGGGCCGCAGGAACTGATCGTGCCGGCCGGCGAAGACGATGGCGTCCTTCTGGTCCCATACATGGTTGCCGGTGGTCACCACGTCGGCGCCGGCATTGATCGTTTCCAGGAAGATGTCTTCGGTGATGCCGAAGCCGCCGGCCGCGTTCTCGCCATTGACGATGACGAAGTCGAGCTTGAGGTCGGAGACGAGGCCGGGCAACCTTTCCCATACCGCCGTGCGGCCAGTCTTGCCCACCATGTCACCTAAAAAGAGAAGTCTCATTCCTGTCCAATCTAGTATCGAAGCTGTGCAGGCCGCTCTCGGTCAGCACCGCCTGCAGTCTGATGTCATGGGGTTCTGCGGGCACTGATGCCACTTCCTGGCGGTCGAACGCAATCCCGATCAGCCTCGGGTCCCGCCCCTGGTCGTGCAGGCGCGCAATCGCTCGGTCATAATAGCCGCCGCCGTAACCGATCCGGTGGCCGCTCCGGTCGAAGGCCGCAAGTGGCACCAGCATGATGTCAGGGTAGAGTACCCTCGCCTCGAGCCCCGGAGCGGACGTCCCGAAGCCGCAGTCGATCAGCTTCGTGTCCGGCAGGAGCTCGCGGAACTCGATCCGCTCCTTGTCCAGGATCACCGGCACGCAGATGCGTGCCCCGCGTCCCCTGAGCCCCGCCATCAGAGGTCGCAAGTCCACCTCGGACCGGATCGGCAGGAAGCCGGAGACGACGGTGCCGGGCGACAACTCGATCGCAGCCAGACCATGGTCCGCCAGTTGAAGGCTCTTCTCGATCCGCTCGACAGCGGACATGGCGTCACGGGCGGCCAGCCGGCCGGCACGCAGCTCCGCCTTGAGCGCAGATATCTCCGCCATCAGACGGGCGTCTCCTCGACGCGGCGCACGAGCAGCTTGTCGATGCGCCGGCCGTCCAGATCGATGACTTCAAATAGCCAGCCCTGGCGCTCGAAGGTTTCTCCCAGTTCCGGCAGCCGCTTGATCTCGTCAAGCACGAAGCCCGCCACCGTCTCGTAATCCGGATCCTCGTCGACCCTTAGGCCCATCTCGTGGGAAAACTCGTCGATCGGCATCCAGCCGGCGACAAGGAAGGACCCGTCATTGCGCGAAACGATCGCCGGCTCGTCGGTCTCGTCTTCCTGGAATACGCCGGTGATGGCCTCCAGCACATCGCCCGACGTGATGATCCCCTCGAAGTGGCCATACTCGTCATAGACGAGCACCATATGCGCCGGTGTGCGCCGCAGCGCCTGGATCACGTCGAGTGCGCCGGTCAGGTCGGACACTACCGGCGCCTCGCGCATCAGGTCGCGAACGCCCGGTCCCTTGCCCGACGCGATGAACTCGAAGGCGTCCTTGACGAAGAGCACGCCTAGGATCTCGTCGGAACTGCCGTTGCGAACCGGGAGCCTTGAGCGCTGCGTAGTGCGAAGCTGCTCCCTTATGTCTGCAAGCTCGTCCTCGATGTCGACCACCTCGACATCGCGCCGCGGCGTCATGAGGCCGCGCGCGGTCCGGTCGGCAAGACGCATGACGCCGGAGATCATCGCTGACTCTTCCGTCTCGATCACGCCGGCGCTGTGCGCCTCCGCCAGAACCGTCCGGATCTCCTCGTCCGTCACGCGATCGCCTGTCTCCTCCTTCTGCCCGAGAAGGCTCAAGACGAGCCGCCCCGAGATATCGAGGAGCCAGACAAGCGGCGCGCCGATCTTTGCGACTAGTGTCATGGCCGGCGCGACGCGGGCAGCTACCTTTTCGGGCGACCGCAAAGCGATCTGCTTCGGAACGAGCTCGCCGACGATCAGCGACAGATAGGTGATCGCAACGACAACGGATCCCACGCCAAGAGCATCCGACCAGTTGTCGGGTAGGCCCTGCATTTCCAGCCAGGTTGCGAACCGCGCCCCGAGCGTCGCGCCGGAGAAGGCACCCGACAGGATGCCAACAAGCGTGATGCCAATCTGCACCGAAGACAGGAAGCGGCCGGGATCATCCGCCAGCTGCATAGCCAGCTTTGCGCCGCGGTTTCCCTGCTCGCTCATCACCTTCAGTCGCACAGGACGCGCCGAGACGACGGCAAGCTCGGACATGGCAAGGACGCCGTTGAGGACGGTGAGGGCCACGACGATGAGAATTTCGACTAACAAGAGGAGCTCTCAGTTGGGACGGAAACGACCGGCATTATTGTGCGTCGAGCCTGCATTCCCTACGAACCCGGCTTTATAACCGTCCTGAGGTTTGATGCCACCGTTGCACCTCTGTGCTTCGGAAGCCGCCTGTTCCAGGCGGGAGGAATGATAGGGCTCCTCTGCCCGCTAGGCAATGGCTGCTGCGCTGGCCTTGCCGGCTACGATTGCAGCATCAGGAGAAGCTCGGCCCGTGTGCCATTTTTCTTCGACGTGTATTCGACAGCCGATCCGAGGGTGGCGGCCATCGACTTGACGATCCGGCTGCCCAGGCCCGTACCCTTGGGCGTATCCCCTTCGCTCCAGCCGATGCCGTCGTCCTCAACGACGAGCAGCGCCTGCTCCGGCGATCGCGCCGTAAACGCAACGCGGACTTCGCCTTCCCCACCCTCAGGATAGGCATACTTGATGGCGTTCGTCAGAAGCTCGGTGACGATCATGCCGACGGAGACGGCGCGGTCGGAGGTGAGCGAGACCGGATCCGCCTTGAGCTGGATGATCGGCCCCTGCTGGTCCATGTTGACGGAGTTCTGAACTTCCTTGACCAGCGTGCCGAGGTACTTGTCCATCTCCACGTGCCGGACGTCATCGGAGGTGTAGAGGCTGCGGTGCATGCCGGCGATGGCGGTGATGCGGGCCTGCGTTTCCGCCAGCGCCTCCTTCACCTCGTCGCTCTTGCTGTTGGAGACCTGCAGGCGAATGAGGGCTGCGACGAGGGCGAGACTGTTGGCGACGCGGTGATTTACTTCGGCAAGCAGGACCTCCGCACGTTCTTTGCCGATGCGGATTTCCTGCTCTGCCTTTTCCTTGGCCTTGCGCAGCTCGGCATTTGCCATGGCCTGGCGCAGCGCGCTCTCCATCAGCGGCCAGAATTCCTCGCCGACAGTCTTGATCACGTAGTCGGAAGCGCCGCTCTTCAGTGCCTCGATCGCAATCGTCGCTTCGCTTGAGCCGGTGACATAGATCACCGGCAGGACGATCTGCCGCTCCTTGAGCATGGAGAGGATCTGCAGACCCGTCTCCGCCCGCAGGTAATGGTCGAGGACGATCGCCCCGAATGTACCACCGTCCAGCGCCGCGAGAGCCGACCCGGAATCCGCCGCGTGCACGACCTCATAGCCGGCACGACCTAGATGCCTCTGCGCCAGGCGTGCCAGCGCGAGATCGTCATCAACATAAAGAACGGTTTGCGGCATCTGCTTCCGTTATTGCCCCGGCACTTGCATCACAGAGAAAAACAGGCCGAGCTGACGGATGGCGTTGGCGAAGCTGTCATAGTCGACGGGCTTCGTGATGTAGACGTTTGCGCCAAGGTCGTAGCAACGCTGAATTTCCCGCTCGTCGTCCGTGGTGGTCAGGATGACAACCGGCAGGCGCTTCGCATGTGGGTTGGACTTCACCTTTTCGAGGATGTCAATGCCTGACATGTCGGGCAGGTTGAGATCGAGAAGGATCAACAGATGGCGATCCTGGGTGCTGGCGCCCGTGCGGTCGCTGCCGAGAATGAAGTCGAGGGCCGAATTGCCGTCGGTAAAGGGCACGATCTCGTTGTTGACGCCGGCACGCCGGACGTTCTTCTCGATGAGGCGCGCATGTCCCTCATCGTCTTCGACCATGACGATGGTGACTTCTTTTGCTGCAGCTTTCATGACCCGCTACTCCTGACAAACTGGGACAGATCCGAAGGCAGGCGGATAATAAAGGTGGAACCGCCCCCCAAGGTTGAGGTCACGGTAATCTCGCCACCTAAATTTCTGACTAACGATCGGACGTGGGCAAGGCCTATACCCTCTCCCGCCTTGTCTTGCACCCCTGATCTTCGGAAAAGCTCGAAAACCCGCTCGTGGTCCTCCGGCGCAATGCCGCGTCCGTTGTCTTCCACCTCGATGCGGATAGAGTTGCGACGTGCCGGCATGGCACGCACCGCCAGATGCAGAGGCCGGTCAGGATGACGGTATTTCACGGCGTTGTCGAACAGGTTGCCAAAGATCTGCTCCAGCGAAAAGCGGTCCGAAACCATCCCGCGGGCACCGCCGACAGCGATCCGGATCTCGCCGCCCGCCTCGTCCACCTGATGATAGATGCTGGCAGCGGTGTTCTCCAAAAGTTGCGACAGGTCAACCGGCTCGGGCTTCAGCTCCCGCCGGCCGTCGCGCGAAATCTTCAGGATCGCATTAATCAGCCCGTCCATCTTCTTGGTCGAGGACCGAATGAAGCCGATCGCCTCCGGCAGATCCTCCTCCACCGCAAGGCGGGCCTCGCGGATCTGGTCCTCCGTCGGCGTGCCTCCATCCGCCAGCACATAGCTTTTCACGGCGGCCAGGGTGGCATCGAGCTCGCTGGTGAAACCCATGATGTTGACGAGCGGCGCGCGCAGATCATGCGAGACGATGTAGGCATAACGCTGAATTTCGCGGTTCGCCTGCATCAGGTCTTCGGTGCGCTCCTCGACGCGCTCTTCAAGGCTTGCGTTCAGTTCCTCCACGGCGCTGCGCGCCCGGGAAAGCTCGCGCACATGCTGGCTTACGATGATGATCGCACCGCCCACCACGGCAATAATGACGATGCCGCCGCCAATCGCGAACCACTGCATCGACTTCGAGGCATCCGTCAGTTCGGCAAGCCCCTCGTTCAAGCGGGTATCGAGAGACTGGATCAGGCTGAGCAGAAGCTCCCGCAGTTCTTCCATCACCTCTCGACCATACTCGTTCCGGACGATCTCGATCGCCCGCGCGCTATCTCCCGCCTGCGCCAGTGCGACAGTGTCGCGCAGTTCCGTCAGCTTTTCCTCCACGAGGAAGCGAATCCGCGGAATGGTTTCAGAGTAGGTCTGCTCTTGGCGAAGAGCGCCGTCCAGCCTCTCCAGGCTTTCAATCACCTGCTCCATTGAGCGTTCGTAGGGATCGAGGAAGTTGTCGTTCTGGGTCAGAAGATAACCGCGCTGTCCGGTCTCCGCAGCCTGCACGAGAGCAAACAGGTTGGACGCCGACGTGCGTGCGTTGCGGAGCTCGATCACCTCGTCCGAATAGGACTGGGTCATTCGCGCCTGAAATAGCGACGACAGCACGATCCCGATAAGAATGGCGGCCCCGACCAGAAGCATGAGGATCGACGAACGGGCGAAGGTATTGGTGGTGAGCGGCATGGGATCCCGGGAAGCTGAAAGGCCGGGGGAAACTCGGTCGTCCAGGGGATAAAGTCAAGAATACGACCTTCGTATAAGGTATCCTTTAGTCAATGCTAATTTTCGCACTATCCCACGCCTGAAAACCCGTTATCGTCCCAGTCTGGAACGGGGCAACTGCGATGCAAAGTGACGGTGTCGTCTTCGTCGAAACGGATAGCGGACGCTTTAAGGTAAGCGTCGTCGAAAACGGCACTTTGACCGAACGCCAGTTCAGGATAGAGGCCTTTGCTATGTCATGGGCTATAGGACAGAGCCTAAGGCTGGGAGTGTCGGTGGCGCGCGAAACCACAGTCCCTGCAGGGGCCGCTACTCCCTGTTCTGACACAAGAGTGCGCGCCAGGCCGGTCTGATTTTTACTGCGACCAAGCCCGGATTTTGAATGCCGTACGGTTACGAGAGTGCGATCCACGCAACCGATGGAGAGTTACGATCCTGGGTGCCTACAAACGTAGGTGGGCGCCATATGTCCAAGCCCACGGGCCTGGTCAGGGACAGCTCCCTTTGGATCGAGTATGGCCCCAGGGATTGTGGTTCCTGTCGTGAGGCGCAGACCGCATCCAAGATATAATCCCGAATCCAGCCCTTAACCAGAGGTCGCCTTCGCTTTTGCTCAATTGACCGGCGTTGCGCGCCCGGTCAGCTTTCCGGTCAGCACTTCGATGCGCCCTGCAATCTCGCTGAGGCTCGAGGCAATCATCTGCTCATTACTCTGCTGGTGCTCCGTTTCGCCGTCCAGAGCAGATTTCAGCGAAGCGATCTCCGCCTCCCGTGCCGAGAGCTTGCGCTGCACTTCCGACAACTCGTCCATGACCATGATGCCTGCCATCACCGTCAGCCGCAGATCGCCGATCTCACCGAACTGGCTCTTGAGGTGACCGACATACTGGTCGAAGCGTGATGCAAGATCGGTCAAGTGACCTTCCTGCCCCTCCTCGCAGGCCATTCGGTAGGTCTTGCCGTCGATTGTGACCGTCACCTGAGCCATTGAGTATCCTTCAAATGATCAACGGTCGAGAACCGCCCGGATCGTCTCCATTGCCGTAACGAGACGGCGAGAGACCTCGCGGTTCACTTCCTCCAGCCGATTGGCGCGAAACTGTGACTGGTCCAGTTCTTGCGCCAACCGTGCCCGATCCTCGTGCACCCGGCGCACTTCGCTCTCGGCATCGGCAGCCTGGCGCTGATGCTCGAGACGCATGTCGACGGCATTCTCGAGGCCGCCGATGGCAGCCTTGAGTTCTGCAAGCGCCTGATCCAACGACTTTTCCGCCGGCATTAACGTCTTCCGTCTGAAGTGGCGAATCGGCTTTCGCGCCGATGCGACTGAAGCAACACAGTATTCCGGCACCGGAGTCGGGTCAACAAAACCGCGCCGCCGACTTGTTCTAACTTGTGAATCAGCAAAATCGCGGGCCCGTGACCTCTGCCTTCGGAGGAGGCAAAGCTCACAGCCGTGCCTAAAGCCGCGCCGTCCGCAGGGCACTTTTGTTGACTTGCGCGTTGCACCTGCTAAGGATCAGCCGCTTTCACGCGGTCCGTCCGAAGACCGTGAACGACACCCGGAAAACAGCGGAACAGTCATGATCTCTCGCGAAAAACACAACCGGATGGCCAATGCGATCCGCTTCCTCTCCATGGATGCCGTGGAGAAGGCCAATTCCGGTCACCCCGGTCTTCCGATGGGTGCGGCCGACGTCGCGACGGTTCTTTTTACCCGCTTCATGAACTTTGACCCGAAGAACCCGCTGTGGCCCGACCGCGACCGCTTCGTCCTGTCGGCCGGCCATGGGTCGATGCTGCTCTATTCGCTGCTCTTCCTAACGGGCTACGACGACATCACGATCGACGACATCAAGCAGTTCCGCCAGCTCGGGTCCAAGACGGCCGGCCATCCGGAATACGGACACATCTCCGGCATCGAGACCACTACCGGCCCGCTGGGCCAGGGTATTGCCAATGCCGTCGGCATGGCGATCGCCGAGCGCAAGCTGTCGGAGGAGTTCGGCAGTGAGCTGCAGAACCACCACACCTACGTCCTTGCCGGCGACGGATGCCTGATGGAAGGCATCAGCCAGGAGGCAATAGCGCTTGCGGGCCACCTGAAGCTCAACAAGCTGATCGTCTTCTGGGACAACAATTCCATCACCATCGATGGCGCCGTCTCGCTATCGGACTCCACCGACCAGATCGCCCGCTTCAAGTCGGTGAACTGGAACACGATTTCGGTCGACGGCCATGATCCGGATGCGATCGCCGCCGCCATCGAGGCGGCCCATGTTTCCGACAAGCCGACGCTAATCGCCTGCAAGACCGTCATCGGCTTCGGTGCTCCGAACAAGCAGGGCACCCACAAGGTGCATGGCAGCCCGCTGGGTGCCGAAGAGATCGCCGCGGCCCGCAAGTCGCTCGAATGGGATGCGGAAGCCTTCAGTGTTCCGGCTGATGTTCTTGATGCCTGGCGCCTCGCCGGCCTCCGTTCGGCCAAGGCCCGCAAGGAATGGGAAGATCGCCTGGCCGAAACGCCGAACGAGAAGCGCGCAGAATTCGTGCGCCGCTTCGCCGGCGAATTGCCGGGCGGCTTCGACAGCGCGATCGACGCTTTCAAGAAGAAGGTCGCCACCAACAACCCGACGGTCGCCACCCGCAAGGCCTCCGAGGATGTGCTCGAAGTCATCAACGGTCTGCTGCCGGAGATGATTGGCGGCTCCGCCGACTTGACGCCGTCGAACAATACCAAAACGAGCCAAATGACGTCGATCACGCCGACCGACTTCTCCGGCCGCTATATCCATTACGGCATTCGCGAACATGCCACGGCCGCAGCTTTGAACGGCATCGCGCTGCATGGCGGCCTCATCCCTTATTCGGGCGGCTTCCTGATCTTCTCCGATTACTGCCGCCCGTCCGTCCGCCTTGCAGCACTGATGGGCATCCGCGTCGTCCATGTCTGGACGCATGATTCCATCGGCGTTGGCGAAGACGGTCCGACGCACCAGCCGGTTGAGCATCTCGCGGCCCTGCGCGCCATCCCGAACCTCCTGCTCTTCCGTCCGGCCGACGAGACCGAAACGGCGGAATGCTGGCAGCTGGCTCTGAAGGAAAAGCATCGTCCCTCGGGCCTCGCGCTGACCCGTCAGAACCTGACGCCCGCACGCACCGAATACGAAGAGAAGAACCTCTGCGCATATGGCGCCTACGACCTGGTTTCCGCCAGCGACGCCAAGGTGACGATCTTCGCCTCCGGCTCAGAAGTCGAAGTCGCCCTGAAGGCACACGGCATGCTGGAGCAGAAGGGCATCACCGCCCGTGTCGTCTCCGTACCCTGCGTGGAGCTCTTCATGGACCAGCCGGAGGATTACCGCGAGGCAATCATCGGCACCTCGCCCGTCAAGGTCGCCGTCGAGGCAGCCGTTCGCGAAGGTTGGGATGCCATCATCGGCTCCGACGGCATCTTCGTCGGGATGAAATCCTTCGGCGCCTCGGGTCCGGCCAAGGACCTCTACAAGCACTTCGGCATCACGGCGGAAGCCGTGGTGGAAGCGGCAGAGAAGCGACTTTCCTGAAAAGCCGCTCCCTCTTCAGCACTTTGAATCGTACGTTGCGAAAGACTAGCGGGAGTATTTGATATGACAGTGAAAGTGGGCATCAACGGCTTCGGCCGTATCGGACGTAACGTTCTGCGCGCGATCGTGGAATCCGGGCGCACCGACATCGAGGTCGTTGCGATCAACGATCTCGGCCCGGTCGAGACCAACGCCCACCTGATCCGATACGATTCCGTGCACGGCAAATTCCCCGGCACGGTCACCGTCTCCGGCGACACGATCGATGTCGGCCGCGGCCCGATCAAGGTAACGGCAGTCAAGGATCCCAAGGAGCTGCCTTGGGGCGACGTCGACATCGCACTGGAATGCACCGGCATCTTTACCTCCAAGGAAAAGGCCTCGGCGCATCTTTCCAACGGCTCCAAGCGCGTTCTCGTCTCGGCCCCGTCGGACGGCGCCGACAAGACGATCGTCTACGGCGTCAACCACGCCAGCCTGACGAAGGACGATCTGGTCGTGTCCAACGCCTCCTGCACCACGAACTGCCTGGCGCCGGTTGCCTACATCCTGCACAGGACCTTCGGCATCCAGAAGGGCTATATGACGACGATTCACTCCTACACGGGTGACCAGCCGACCCTGGACACGATGCACAAGGACCTGCACCGCGCCCGCGCCGCAGCGCTGTCGATGATCCCGACCTCGACCGGTGCGGCCAAGGCCGTCGGGCTCGTTCTGCCGGAACTGAAGGGCAAGCTGGACGGGTCTTCGATCCGCGTTCCGACGCCGAATGTGTCCGTGGTCGACTTCAAGTTCGTGGCCTCCCGCGACGTGATCAAAGACGAGATCAACGCTGCCATGAAGGAAGCCGCTGAAGGCGAACTGAAGGGCGTGCTCGGCTACACGGAAGAGCCGCTGGTTTCGATCGACTTCAACCACGACAGCCATTCGTCGACCTTCTCCGGCGACCAGACGAAGGTTCTGGAAGGCAACCTCGTGCGCATCCTTTCCTGGTACGACAACGAGTGGGGCTTCTCCAATCGCATGGCCGACACCGCGGTCGCCCTCGGTAAGCTGATCTAAGGAATTGCAGCCTTGAGCTGATGAGAATGGCGGGCCGAATAATTCGGCCCGCCATTCTTTTTTGTGACCTGCCCTTCTGTTGCCGGATTTGTTCCCGCCTCTACTATTCCTCGTGTCGAATCGTCCGTCGTGCGGACTTCCAGGATTGATCGGGTCCAGCGGGCCGCGGCGTATCGCCGTTGGCAAGGGGATGATGTGATCAGTCCCCTGGGGAAAGGTAGGGTAAGACCGCAATGGTGGAGGCGTTTTACATATTCTTGCTGGTCGGCACGGTGCTCGTGCTGGCAGCCGCCTTCTCCAGCCTCATCGCTTTCCGCTTCGGCGCGCCCTTGCTTCTCGTTTTCCTTTCGATCGGCCTCATCGCTGGCGTCGACGGGTTGGGCATCTCGTTCGAGAATTTCCCGCTGGCCTACATGGTCGGTTCGCTGGCGCTGGCGATCATCCTGTTCGATTCGGGCTTCGGCACCTCGACCCACTCCTTCCGGGTGGCTGCCTGGCCTGCCCTCACCCTCGCCTCGATCGGTGTGCTGGTAACAGCGTCCATCTTCGCCTTCGCGGCCATGCTGCTCCTTGACTTCTCGTGGCTCGAAGGACTGCTGCTCGGTTCCATCGTTGGCTCGACCGATGCCGCGGCCGTGTTCTTCCTGTTGCGCATCGGCGGCATCAACATCCGCGATCAGGTCCGTTCGACGCTCGAGGTGGAATCGGGGACCAACGATCCGATGGCGATCTTCCTGACGATTGCGCTCGTCGAGGTGATCGCCAGCGGCGAAGGCTTTCAGGGATTGGACGCCCAGTTCCTCATGCTCTTCGTCGAGCAGATGGCGCTCGGCGTCGTCTTCGGCCTGCTCGGCGGGATGATGATCGTCTGGGTGCTGAACCGCTTCACCAGGGACCGGAGCCTTGCCCCAATCTTCGTCCTGGCGCTTGCTTTGCTGGTCTTCGCCTTCACCGGCGCCATCGGCGGCAGCGGCTTCCTCGCCGTCTACGTGGCCGGCATCTATTCCGGCAACCGCAAGATGTTCGCCCGCGAATCCATCGCCCGCTTCCAAGCCGGGATGACATGGCTCGCGCAGATCATCATGTTCATCGTCCTCGGCCTGCTTGCTACCCCCTCGCAGTTTCCGTCAATCATCCTGCCGGCGATCGGCCTGGCGCTCTTTCTCGTCTTCGTCGCCCGCCCGCTTGCCGTCTGGCTCAGTCTTCTGCCGTTCCAGATGACGCAGCAGGAAACCGGCTTCGTCGCCTGGGTCGGCCTGCGCGGCGCAGTCTCCATCCTGCTTGCGATCATGCCGATGATCGGCGGCCTGGAGAACGGCCTCCTCTACTTTAACACTGCCTTCATCGTGGTGCTCGTCTCGCTGTTGCTGCAGGGCTGGACGATCAAGCCGATGGCGCAGAAGCTGGGCCTCATCATCCCGCCAAGGCTGGGAGAAATCGACAAGATCGAGCTCGATCTGCCCGGCAAGTCGACGCACGAGCTCCTGTCCTACCGCGTCATGAAGGACAGCCCGGTCCTTCGCGGGGAACGCGTGCCGCGCTGGGCAATGCCCTCCCTCGTCATCCGCGACGGCCGCAGCATGCGCTACCAATACGCCGGCCGGTTGCAGGAAAACGATCAGGTCTATCTCTTCGTCACGCCGACCTATATCCGGCTGCTCGACCGGCTGTTCGCCAGCCGCGTTCCAGTTGAAGACGATGACGAGGATTTCTTTGGCGCCTTCTCCGTCTCGCCCTCGCGTCCGGCCCGGGAACTTGACGCCGCCTATGGCCCCGGCCTGCTCTCGCCGACCGAGCAGAACATGACCATTGCCGACCTGATGACCCACCGTTTGGGGGGCCGCGCCGAATATGCCGACCGCGTGCGCTTCGGCTCTGTCGTCCTCATCGTCCGTGATCTCGACGAACACGATGCGATCGCAGCCGTCGGCGTTTCGCTTGAACCGGTGGAGCCGGCAACGACCCTGCCGGTCTTCATCAACATGCGCGAGATTGCCCACCGGGTACGCGATCAGCTGCGCCGCTACCGGGGCAAGGCCGTCAAGAAGAAGACGCCGGACCACCCGCCGCAGGAATAGGTCGGGCAGGAGCAAATCGCCGCTCCGCCTTGCGCCGCACATCAGGAATAGTATGGTCCGCTTCGCATTTCAAAGCCGACGAGGATCCATCTCATGCCTGCGTTCAAGACACTCGACGACCTCAACCACATCGCCGGAAAGCGCGTTCTGGTGCGCGTCGATCTCAACGTTCCCGTCTCCGAAGGCCGCGTGACGGACGCGACCCGCATCGAGCGCGTTGCTTCGACGATCCGCGAACTCTCCGACAAGGGCGCCAAGGTGATCCTGCTGGCCCATTTCGGCCGTCCGAAGGGCCAGCCGGTCGGTGACATGTCCCTGTCGCTGATTGCGTCTGCGGTGGAGGACGTGCTGGACCGCGCGGTCTTCTTCGCCACCGACTGCATCGGTGCCCCCGCCGAGGACGCCATCGCCAGGATGAACAACGGCGATATCCTGCTCCTGGAGAACACCCGCTTCCACAAGGGAGAGGAAAAGAACGAGGCGGATTTCACCGCCGCCTTGGCCAGGAATGGCGACATCTACGTCAACGATGCCTTCTCCGCCGCCCACCGGGCCCATGCGTCGACGGAAGGCCTTGCTCACCACCTGCCCGCCTATGCGGGCCGCACCATGCAGGCGGAACTGGAAGCGCTGGAAAAAGGCCTCGGCAATCCTTCCCGCCCGGTCGTCGCGATCGTCGGCGGCGCAAAGGTGTCCACCAAGATCGACCTCCTGATGAACCTCGTGAAGAAGGTGGACGCCCTGGTGATCGGTGGCGGCATGGCCAACACTTTCCTTGCGGCACAGGGGATCGATGTCGGCAAATCGCTCTGCGAGCACGACCTTGCGGACACCGCCCGCAAGATCATGGCCGAGGCCGAAGGCGCCGGGTGCTCGATCATACTGCCGGTGGACGGGGTCGTGGCACGCGAGTTCAAGGCCGGCGCGGCCAACGAGACGGTCGCCATCGACGTCATCCCGTCCGATGCCATGGTGCTGGATGTCGGGCCAAGGTCGGTGGAAAAGGTCAACGACTGGATCACCAAGGCCCAGACGCTTGTGTGGAACGGTCCGCTTGGCGCCTTCGAGATCGAGCCCTTCGATGCCGCGACCGTCTCTGCCGCGCGCCATGCTGCCGAACGGACCCGTTCAGGCCAGCTGGTCTCGGTGGCCGGTGGCGGTGACACGGTCTCTGCACTGCACCATGCCGGTGTCGCAGAAGACTTCACTTACATTTCCACCGCCGGTGGCGCATTCCTGGAATGGATGGAAGGCAAAGAACTGCCGGGCGTTGCAGTCCTGAGCAAATGACGATGCGCCTGACGAAGGCGCGGAAGATAGGCTGGTCCACACCATCGTCAACAACGTCTAAAATATTTAGCCGTTTGAAACGATTGAATTGAATTCAATCGTTTCAACGACTTACTCCAGGATTTACTTCCGCCCTACATCTGTTATCGGCCAGTTATAGCCTCGGAATACAATGTCGTGAGCGCGGTTCGCGCCGGTTAGGAATAGGGAGTGGGAAATGGTGGACGCGAAGATGTTGAACAAGATGAGCTCTGCGCCGGGCTTCATTGCCGCGCTGGACCAGAGCGGCGGTTCGACACCCAAAGCGTTGCGCCTCTACGGCGTTTCCGAGTCCGACTATCAGGGCGATGAGGAAATGTTCCGCCTGATGCACGCAATGCGCGTCCGCATCATGAGCGCGCCCGCCTTCACCGGTGACAAGGTCATCGGTGCAATCCTGTTCGAGCGAACCATGGACGGCGATGTCGAGGGCCAGGAAGTCCCCTCCTATCTTTGGGAAAAGCGCGGCGTCGTCCCCTTCCTGAAGGTCGACAAGGGTCTCCTCGACGAGGAGAATGGCGTCCAGATGATGAAGCCCATGCCGGACCTCGACGCGCTCCTGTCGCGCGGCGTCAAGAAGGGCATCTTCGGCACCAAGATGCGTTCGGTCATCGCGCAGGCCGACAAGGCCGGCATTGCCGCGGTCGTAAAGCAGCAGTTCGAGGTTGCCCGCCAGATCATCGGCCACGGTCTGGTGCCGATCATCGAGCCGGAGGTCTCCATCAAGAGCCCGACGAAGGAAGAGGCCGAAAACATTCTCCAGGACGAGATCGCCCAGCAGCTCGACAAGCTGCCGGCCGGCGAGGACGTGATGCTGAAGCTGACAATCCCGACGGTCGCCGGCTTCTACTCCCCGTTGATGGCCCACAATTCGGTAATCCGGGTGGTCGCCCTTTCCGGCGGCTACAGCACCGTCGAGGCCTGCGAGAAGCTCAGCCGCAACCCCGGTATGATCGCAAGCTTCTCGCGTGCGCTGACGGAAAAGCTGCGGGTTTCGATGAGCGACGAAGAGTTCAACGCGAGCCTCGCCGAAACGATCGATCAGATTTGCGACGCCAGCGTCAACAAGGTCTGATGCGGCCCTTCAGGCCGTTCTTAACAAAGGCTGCGCCGGAAACGGGGCAGCCTTTTTCTTTGCCGAACGCGATAGACGCTCTAGGTGAAGTCCCGCGCCAAGAGAACGAGCGCCCAGATGGCAAACGCGGCGACGGCGACTTTCCAGAAGTCGGCCCGCCGTTTCAGGCCCGGGAGACCGAGAGGACGGATGATATGCACCAGCATGGCAAGGAGCAGCAGAATGCCGATCACCTTCGACATGATATTCTCCTTGAGCCCGCCCTGTCACAGGCTGGACATCTTTGCTGGCCACCAATGCCGGCGCAGCGAATCGGGCTGGAACGTTCTCGCCACCGGTCGTTAATCCGCAATTGACGGTAGTGGCAACATATTCCGCGTAAGGTCCCCGCTGCGGGCACCTCCTTCGAGTGATTGAAGACTGGTCATAGATAATGCGACGTAACCTGCTGCCGGTTCTGGCACTCCTGACGAGCACGCTCTTCCTGTTTCTTGGAAACGGCCTGCAGGGCCTCCTCCTGCCAGTGCGCGGCTCAATGGAAGGCTACTCGAACGAGATCCTCGGTCTGATCGGTACGACCTGGGCGACGGGCTTCGTCGTCGGCTGCTTCGTCGCTCCCAATCTCGTGCGTCGCATAGGCCATGTCAGGGCGTTCGCCGGCTTCGGCGCCCTCATCTGCCTCAACGTGCTTTTGACCGGCATCCTCGTTGACCAGACCGCTTGGCTGATCCTGCGTGCCGTGACCGGCCTCTGCACGGCAGGGACGTCGATGATCATCGAAAGTTGGCTGAACGAGCGGGCTACCAATGAAAGCCGCGGCGCGATCTTCTCCTTCTATATTTCGATCAGCCTGTTCGGCGTGGTCGGCGGCCAGATGATGGTTCCGTTCGCGGACATCTCGACGCCCATCCTGTTCATGATCTGCGGCATCCTCTATTGCCTTGCAATCATTCCGACCGCCGTCTCCAGAGCCGCCTCGCCCCAGCCGCTGAAGCGGGTCCGCCTCGACCTCAAGGGCCTCTACCAGAACTCTCCCGTCTCCTTCATCGCCATCCTTCTGGTGGGGACGGCAAACGGCGCCTACGGGACGCTGGTTGCGGTCTTCGGCGCTCGCGCAGGGCTGCCGCAGGACACGATTGCCATCATGGTCAGCGTCACCATCCTCGCCGGTGCGATAGCGCAGTTCCCGGCCGGCCGCCTCTCCGACCGTATGGACCGCCGCTTCGTGCTGGCAGCGCTCGCGGGCGCCGGCGCCGTCGCAGGGCTTGGACTGAGCCTGTTTCAGCCGGGCAGCGTCTACATCATCCTGGTGCTCGTGGCGCTCTACGGCGCCGCCTCTAACGCGCTTTACCCGATTGCCGTGGCACATGCGAACGACCACGCGGCGCCGGAGGATTTCGTCAAGGTCTCCGGCGGCCTGCTTCTCCTCTACGGTATCGGGACGATCATCGGCCCGACGCTGGGCGGCCCGGTCATGACCTGGCTCGGGCCCTATGCTCTCTTCGCCGTGACGGCCATCAGCCACATCCTGGTCACAGCCTATGCGATCTTCCGCAGCCGCAGGCGCGCACCGGTTCCGATCGAGGAACGCGACAGCTATGCTGGCTCGCCGGCTCTCGCCCCCTCCTTGACGACACCGGAAAGCCTGCTGCTTAATCCGAGAGCCGCCGAGGGCACCGATGAGCTACAGGAAAGGCAGTCCGCATGAGCTTTGCCGACGACGACAGACCCATCAAGCGGCCAGTCTCCCATGAGATCGGCAGTGATCTCAGTTCACTTTCGGTTGAAGATCTGGAGCACCGGATCGCCTTGCTGCAGAGCGAAGTTGCGCGCCTTCAGGCGGATAAGAAAAGAAAGGCGGCGGGGCGACGTGCAGCGGACAGTTTTTTCCGCTGACGCGCCTTAGATCCGAGATTCGAGGTAAACCAATTCTAATTTTAATAGTATGTTAAGCAAAAGGGAGCATGATCCCAGACATCCGGGCTTCCCGGACTCAGACGGTTTCACCAAGTGGCGAAGAGGTCTGACTTTCTCCCTGTTTTACCTTGAGAGCCGCTTTTGCGGCTCTTCTTTTTTGTTCGCCTCTTCAAAAGTGTGGGTATTAACCCTTCCTTAAGAAACGGCTTGCCGATTGCCGCTATAAACATCATCTTAACTTCGACAAGAGGCGAGAGCGGAACTTTATTCTCTGCTCGTCATTGCCTGAGAGTGATGCGTTAGCAAGGTGAATTCATGTCGGAACAGGGACTGAACACGGTCAACTTCGCGGGTCGCGCTGCCGCCTCATCGCACTTCAAAGCACTCTATGCCGAGGGCATGAGCTTGGTCGAGGAAACCGCAGCCTATCTTGATGGCCCCGGCCGGGCCGCTTCCAAGGTGCTGCCGCGCGTGGCGTCGGTGCTTTATGCTGCGGAATCCATGCGCCTGACGACCCGCCTCATGCAGATGGCCTCCTGGCTTCTCCTGCAGCGCGCCGTCAACAACGGCGAGATGAGCCGCGATCAGGTCCTGGTCGAGAAGAACAAGGTGCGCCTCGACGGTTTCAACGTCGACAAGAACGCGCCTGGCTGGCTGGATCTGCCGGAAGGCTTCCGCGACCTCGTGGAGCGCTCGCTGCGCCTGCAGAACCGCGTCGCCATCCTCGACCGCGAAATCTATCGCCCGAGCGATCCGGTGGTAACGCCGGACAACGAGAACGGCGTGCGCGCCCAGCTCAATCTCCTGCAGACCGCCTTCAGCGCCTAGATCACGATCAATGACGATCCACCGAAAAGAGCAGGCTTCGGCCTGCTTTTTTTTCGGTGCCACTCTTGATTAGAGACAACAAAAAACCCGGCCAATGACCGGGTTTTCTCAACTCGCTATGTCGATCGGCGATTAGAGGCCGAGACCACCGAAGCGCTTGTTGAACTTCGAAACGCGGCCGCCGCGGTCCATCAGCTGCTGGTTGCCGCCGGTCCATGCCGGATGCGACTTCGGGTCGATTTCAAGGTTCATGGTCGCGCCTTCCGAACCCCAGGTCGAGCGGGTTTCGTACTCGGTGCCGTCGGTCATGACGACCTTGATCGTGTGGTATTCCGGATGAATGTCAGTCTTCATGGCCCTATTCCTGCTGTCCGGGGTCCATATGTCGCATTTGCGATCGCAGACCCTCTTCAATAAATGAAGCCGCAGACCGGACGGCCACGGCTTCCCAATTCGATGCGGAGCCTATACAGGAAGGGCGCCGGAAGCACAAGGCCCGTCGGCCTCAGAAAGATGCCGTCGAGTATGAGGGTAAAGTGGCATACGACGAAGACAAAAAGCCGAGAGGCAAAGCAATCGGGCCGCTGGCGCGGCTTCTTCCCTACCTTTCGCGTTATCGTGGACTTGTCGTCGGAGCCCTCTTCGCACTGATCCTTTCGGCGGCGACGACACTGGCGCTTCCGCTCGCCGTTCGCCGCATGATCGACCACGGCTTTGCCGCCGCAGACGGCACCTTCATCAACAACTACTTCGGCATGCTGTTTGCGCTCGCCATCCTGCTCGCTGTGGCAAGCGCCTTGCGCTACTACTTCGTCATTACCGTCGGAGAACGCGTCGTAGCCGACCTTCGGCGTGACGTCTTCGCGCGGATCACGACGCTCTCGCCCGCCTTCTTCGACGTCAACCAGTCGGGCGAGATTGTGTCCCGCCTTACCGCCGACACGACGCAGATCAAGTCCGCCTTCGGGTCGGCAGCGTCACAGGCGCTGCGCAACACCATCCTCTGTCTTGGTGCCATGGGCATGATGATCTACACCAGCCCGAAATTGTCCGGGCTTGCGCTGGGGGCAATCCCGATCATCGTCTTCCCGCTCGTCGCCTTCGGCCGGTCCGTGCGTCGCCGTTCGCGTGCGGCACAGGATACGCTAGCGCGCACCTCCGCCTTCGCCGCCGAAACCATCGGTGCGGCCCGCACCGTGCAGGCCTTCAACGGCGAGGCCGCCGCCACCCAGCGCTATGGCCGCACGGTGGAGGATGCCTTCGAGGCCGCACGCGCGGCAATCCGCTCACGGGCGCTCCTCACGGGGTTCGCCATCCTGATGGTCTTCGGCAGCATCGTCGGTGTGCTCTGGTACGGCGCCCAGAACGTGCTTTCCGGCGCCATGACGGCGGGCACGCTGGGACAGTTCGTTCTCTACTCTGTCATCGGTGCCAGCGCCCTTGGACAGCTTTCGGAAGTCTGGGGCGAGCTTTCCCAAGCAGGCGGTGCCGCCGAGCGACTGACCGAACTCCTGCACGAGCAGCCGTCGGTCCAGGATCCCGCGGACCCGGCTGCACTCCCCTCCCCGCCCCGCGGCGACGTCGCCTTCGAGTCGGTGTCCTTCGCCTACCCCAGGCGCGAAAACAGCATCACCCTCAACGGCCTCTCCTTCCAAGTCCGCCCGGGAGAAACGGTGGCGTTCGTCGGCCCGTCGGGTGCCGGCAAGAGCACGATCTTCTCGCTGCTCCTGCGCTTCTACGATCCGAAGTCCGGGGCAATCCGCCTCGATGGGGTCGACCTGCGGGCAACCACGCTCGAGCAGTTGCGCGACCGCCTCGCCATCGTGCCGCAGGATGTTACCATTTTCGCCGCCTCCATCCACGACAACATCGCCTTCTGCGCACCTGAGGCAAGCCGCGAAGCCGTTCAAGCGGCGGCGGTCGCCGCCCAGGCCGACGAATTCATCTCCAGGCTCGACGAAGGCTACGACACGCTCGTCGGCGAACGCGGCATCACGCTCTCCGGCGGCCAGCGGCAGCGCATCGCGATCGCTCGCGCTATTCTCCGAAATGCGCCGGTTCTGCTGCTGGATGAAGCGACATCAGCACTGGACGCCGAGAGCGAGACGCTGGTCCAGAAGGCGCTCGACGGGCTGATGAAGGACCGCACAACCCTCGTCATCGCGCACCGGCTGGCAACGGTCCTGAAAGCGGACCGCATCCTCGTGATGGACAATGGCCGTATCGTCGAGGGAGGCACCCACCAGAGCCTCATCGCCAAGGGCGGCCTCTATGCCCGCCTCGCCCGCCTGCAGTTCAACGACGGCATCCGCGAAAAGATCAGCGCTCCGTGAGCTTCAGCTCGATGCGCCGGTTCTGCGAGCGCACTTCCGGCGTATTGCCCTCGGCGATTGGCTGATATTCGCCAAATCCGGCGGCGACCAGGCGATTGGCAGGAACGCCCTGCGAGATCAGGTATTTGACGACGGAGGTCGCGCGCGCTGTGGAAAGCTCCCAGTTGTCCTGGTAGCGCCCCGTCCCCGTGAGCGGCGAATTGTCCGTATGACCGTCCACGCGCAGCACCCAGTTGATCTCCTGCGGGATCTCCTCCGCAAGTTCCAGAAGCGCGTTCGCAAGCTTGTCCATTTCCGCACGTCCGGCCTGATCGAGCTCCGCACCGCCGACGGGGAAGAGCACCTCCGACTGGAAGACGAAACGGTCGCCCACGATGCGGATGTTCTCGCGGTCGGAGAGGATCTCTCGCAAGCGGCCGAAGAAGTCGGACCGGTAGCGGTTTAGTTCCTGGACCCGCTGCGCCAGTGCCACGTTCAACCGACGGCCGAGATCGGCGATCTGCGCCTGCGCTGACTGGTCCTTCGCCTCCGACGCCTGCAGCGCTTCCTCAACGGCTGCGATCTGCGCCCGAAGGGCGGCGATCTGCTGGTTGAGCAGCTCAATCTGGTTCATCGCCCGCGCACTGACCTGCTGCTCTTCGTTAAGCTGGTCCGTCAGTTGCCCAATCCGGCTGTTGGCGGCGTCGCTTCTGCCCGCACCCTGGTCGAGCAGGGCCTGCAGGCGCGAACGTTCCGTTTCCGAGGATGCGAGAGAAGAGCGCAGGTTGGCGAGCGTGTCCTCGAGATCCTGGGAATTCCCCTTCTCGAGCGCCAGCAGTTCGGTGAGTTCCGCAATCTGGCTGTTCAGCCGGTTCAGCACCTCGTCACGACCGGTGATCTCGCGGCTCAGGATGAACTGCGCCAGCACGAAGACCGTGAGCAGGAACATGATGGCCAGAAGCAGCGTGGAGAGCGCATCCACGAAGCCCGGCCAATAGTCGACGCCGCGCTCCCTGCGGCGGTTCTTGACGAGCGCCATTCGCTATTTGCTCCCGATCTTCTCGGAAAGCCGGTCGAGCGTGCGCCGCATCGCCTTTGATTCTTCCTGCTGCGCCTCGATCCAGTCGCGCAGCATCTGCTGCTCGTTGCGCATGTTCTTGACAAGCCCCTGAATGCCTTCGGCAAGATTGGCCATGGCTGAGAGCGATTTCTCGCTCTGACCGCCGCCTTCACCCCTCGCCTGTGCTGCCGTCAGCTTGCGCAGTTGGTCGGTCAGCGCCTTCAGGTCTTCCGAAGACCCGGCAGCCGTTGCAGCACCGCCGGCGGGGGCAAGGTCGAAACCGACATCGGTGACGGAAGACAGCCAGTTTTCAAGCTCGGTGTAGAAGCGGTTCTGTGCACGTCCCGCCTGGATGTCGAGGAAGCCCAGGATGAGCGAGCCGGAAAGGCCGAGGAGCGAGGAGGAAAAAGCCGTCCCCATGCCGGCAAGCGGCGCGGTCAAGCCGCTCTTCAAGGCTGCCAGCACATCATTGGTATCGCCACCGCTCGGGTCTAGCGTCTGGATGACGGTGCTGATCGAGCCGATCGTGCCGATCAGCCCCCAGAAGGTGCCGAGCAGCCCGAGGAACACAAGCAGGCCGATCAGGTAGCGCGAGATCTCGCGCGACTCGTCAAGCCGGGTGCCAATCGAATCGAGAATCGAGCGCTGAGACGACGGAGAGAGCGACATGGTCTGCCGCCGCCCGATGAGCGCCCGCATCGGCGCCAGGAGCCGCGGCTCGCGCCCGACCTTGTCGGCGCTTCCGGCCGCCCGGTAGGAGTTGAACCAGCGCACCTCGGGAATGAGGCTG
This sequence comes from Pseudorhizobium tarimense, assembly GCF_022968135.1. Taxonomy (GTDB): domain Bacteria; phylum Pseudomonadota; class Alphaproteobacteria; order Rhizobiales; family Rhizobiaceae; genus Neorhizobium; species Neorhizobium tarimense. The sequence continues at coordinate 32,419 of NZ_JALJRA010000009.1, read as the reverse complement.
ATCACCTGATTGAACACCAGCACGATGCCAATGATCAGGACGCCGAGGATGAAGCCATTCAGCCCCGGGTTGGTCATGAATGCGTTGTGCGCCTGACGATACAGGATGGCTACGATGAACCCGACAAGGATCAGGAAGATCAGCATCGTCCACAGAAAGGGGACGGGGTTGGAGAGTTTGTGGCTGTAGCCGCCGCGGCCCGTTTCCGACTCGTCCAGATCGTCCACTCTCGCATCCACCATATTGTGACTCGGCCTCCGGTACTGTTTGGCCGGAGGCTAGTGGAAAAATGCGACGAATTGAAGTGCCGAAGCGTCAGCGGCACTTGCAGGTTGCAGGCCGCCTTGGCCTCAGCGGGTCGGCACCGGCCGGTTGGTCACTTCCAGCAGAGCCTTCTGGACATACTCGTTACCGGCAACGATGCTGCCGCTGTCGAAAATGTCGCTGGAGCCCTTCATGTCGCTGACGAAGCCGCCCGCCTCGCGGATCAGCACCATGCCCGCAGCCATGTCCCAAGGCGACAGATCCGTCTCCCAGAAACCGTCGAAGCGGCCGGCCGCCACATAGGCCAGATCGAGTGCCGCCGCACCGAGGCGGCGAACGCCGGCGACTTCGCCCATCACGTGGCGGAGTTCGACAAGGAACTTGCCGTGGTTGCCGCGCCCGAGATGCGGTACGCCGGATCCGACCACGCAATCGGAAAGCACGCGACGCACTGCAACCCGCAGGCGGCGATCGTTGAGGAAGGCGCCGCCGCCACGCTCCGCCGTGAAGAGTTCGTCGGTCGCCGGATTGAAGACCACGCCCGCAACCACTTCCCCATTGCGCTCGAGCGCGATTGACACCGCAAACTGAGGGATGCCGTGCAGGAAGTTTGTCGTGCCGTCCAGCGGATCCACGATCCAGCGGTGCGCGCCATCCGTACCCTGAATCTCTTCGCTTTCCTCGCCGAGGAAGCCATAGGTCGGCCGCGCCTTCAGAAGCTCCTCGCGTACGATCTTCTCCGCCTTGAGATCCGCCTGCGAGACGAAATCGCTCGGTCCCTTGACCGAGACCTGCAGGTTCTGCACCTCGCCGAAATCGCGCGAAAGCGACTTGCCGGCCTTGAGGGCAGCCTGGACCATGACGTTGAGAAGGGCGGAACGAGCCATGCAGGGAGATCCTTAAGTGCGGAAGCTTGCCCCGCATCGTCTTCGGCGGGACGGATATCATTGCCAATGTAGTGATGGGCGGCTTCAAGACCACAAAAAGCCGGCAAGTTCAAGTGTCCCGCTGCCGCCGCCTCTTGTCAGCCGCCTGGCGCGTCGGCAATCTCGCCATCCATGGCAACTTAGGGACGCCCGTCTTGAAGCTCGCGCTGCCCATAACCTTCAGTTCCGCTCTAATCGCGGCGATGGTTGCCGCTACCCTGGCGGCATGGGAGGCCATCCCTTCCGATCTCCCTATTGCCATCCATTTCGGCATCGACGGCACGCCGAACGGCTACGCCTCAAAACCAATTGCGCTATGGACGATGCCTGTAGCAGCTCTTCTTTCCGCCTCGCTGTTTGTCTTGAGCGCAAAGCGCGACCCTAAGGCCGCTGCGTCGCGAAGCTTCATTTCGCTGTGGCTGCTTATCTCCACTGTGCTGGCCACAGGGCATGGGGTGATTGTGCTCCATGCGATGGCACATGCAGGTTGATCACCTGCTGCGCTGAAAGCGGTTTGCCGCCTCGATTGCCTTCTTCTGCTGCTCCTCGTCGATGCCGAGGTAGAAGTCTTCGAGCTCGTAGTCGCTAAGGCCGGCCCGCCGCGAAAGCACGTACCACTTGGCAGCCTCGACCGGATCAGGTCGGGTACCAAGCGCATTGATGTAAAGATGCGAAAGCTTGTTCTGCGCCACCACGTTGCCGCGCAGAGCAGCAACCCGCATCCATTGGAAACCGTCCTCGTAATTGCGTTCGCCACCGACACCGTTCACCAACCACAGTCCCATGTCGAGCTGCGCGGTGTCGAAGCCGGCCCGCGCGGCTCTCTCAAGCCAGAGGCGCGCCTTCTCCTTCTTTTCCTTCGGCAGGTTGTCCACGGCGAGGTAGAGCTGGGCAACGGCATATTGTGCATCCGCAAGCCCCTGTGCCGCCGCCTTCTCGTAGAATGGAAGCGCAAGCTTCAGGCCTTTCTCGCCAGGGTTGTCGGACACAAGGATCTGGGCCCAATTGAACTGAGCCGACGCATTGCCAGCCTCTGCGGCCTTGCGCATGTATTCGTCAGCTTTCGCCTTGTCCCGCGCGACGTTGCGCCCGGACATGAGCAGCAGCGCATACTGGAACATGGCGGCCGGATCGCCCCGCTCCGCCGCTTGCCCATACCAGAAGGCGGCAGCCTTTGGGTCGCGCTTGATGCCGAGCCCCTTGGTCATCATCTCGGCGACCAGCGTCTGTGCGGCCGAATCGCCTTGTTCGGCTCGCGGCAGCGCCTTGGCGAGCGCCGTGACGTAGAGCCCCCGCTGATAGGCGCCATAAGCCTCGTCCACCGGCCCCTCATAGGGCTTTTCCGGCGGCACCGGCGGGAGGGTGGCTCCCATGCGCTGGTAGAGCTGGACACCGCCTGAGGGAACGATGGCATTGGGCTGGGCCTGCCCCGCCTCACCGCCCTCGACCCGGCCCTTCTTTATCGGCTGCGCATCCCGTTCGACGGGCCGCGTCACGGCACGTTGAGACTGTTGCGCAAGGACCGGCAAAGGCGAGACGGCGCTGGCAACCGCAGTCGCAAGAAGCATCGTGCCAAGAGTGCGGGTAGAAGAGATAGACCACATGTGGGCCATCAAGCCTCAAACCGTGGCGCTTTTTCGTCCAAGAGAGCGTTCGCCATCGCAACAGCCGCAGCCGGGCCTTCCGAATGGTCAAAGACGGCGGTCCGGAGGGCCACGAACTCGGCACCCGTTTCCGATACAGCGACCACTGAGGAGACGTCATTGCCGCCCATCACGATGCAGGGGATTTCGACCATCGAGGCCCACCACTCGCCAAGCCCGAGGTTCTTCGGATGCGGCTCCGACTTGATGTCGCCGTCGAGCTTGCCGAAGAAGATGTAATCGGGCTGCGCCTCGCCGATTTCCAGCGCCCGGTGGCGCTCCGACGCGCCGCCCGCGCCGACGATCATTTTTGGCGTGTATTTTGCCAGAGCGTCGTGCAGTTCCTCGTTGCTGCCTTCGAAATGAAGCCCGTCCGCCTTGGCGCGGCCGGCAACGCGGCTGTCCCCGGCAACCAGCGCCGCAGCACCATACGCCTGGGTGATCGGCACCAGGCGCTCGGCGACCGACTGGAACTGCTGATCGTTGCGCACGTACTGCGGCAGGATCACCGTCGCCACGTCTCCGGCGGACAGCGCCTCCTCCAGCTGCTTCGCCTGCTGCTCCAGGTCATCATTGGGCGGCAGGATCAAAACGAGGCGGCAGCGGTTGTCGGGATCGCTCATGGTGTTTCCTGTTCGGCATTTTTATGAGACGAGTACCGGTCGTCCCTCCTCCCATTCGATAGACCGGACCGATATTTGGATCAACTGCCCGTCATGCATCTGGATTTTCTGTTCTTCGCCGCGGCCATCCCGGCGGTCCTTCTCGTCGGTCTGTCGAAGGGAGGGCTGGGCGGCGCTTTCGCGCTAATGGGCGTGCCGTTGCTCGCCCTGGTGGTCGATCCCCTGCAGGCGGCAGCGATCTTCCTCCCGATCCTGATCGTCATGGACATCGTCGCGCTCTGGGCCTGGCGAAACTACAACGACCGGAAAACCCTGCTGATGATCCTGCCGGGCGGGATCTTCGGCATCGCGCTCGGCTGGGCGACATCGGCCATGGTACCGCCGGACGTGCTGCGGTTTCTGATCGCCGTGACGACCATCGTCTTTGCCAGCCGCTATTTCTACCAGACATACTGGCCCCACGGCCTTGGCGCGCAAGCACCGCTCCCCCAGCGCCCGATCGCGGCAACCTTCTGGGGATCCCTCGCCGGCTATGCCAGTTTCGTCGCCCATGCCGGCGGACCTCCGTTTCAGATTTACACGCTGCCGCTGAAGCTTGACCCCAAGGACTACACCGGCGCCAGCGTCCGCTTCTTCGCCCTCGTCAACGCCATCAAGCTCATTCCCTATTTTGCCCTTGGCGCACTGGATGCGGAAAATCTAACCGCTTCGGCGACGCTCTTGCCAGTGGCACTGGTCGCAACAATGCTGGGTGCGGCGGTCGTCCGCCACCTCAAGACCGAGGTTTTCTACCCGCTCACTTACGGCCTTGCCCTCGTTGCCGGGCTAAAGCTTCTGTGGGATTCATTCTTCTAGCGCGCCATTACTGCATGGACAGCCGAGAGTTGTGACCATTGCTTGCCCGAAGGCAGTCTTTCCATTAGCCTGAACCCATGACAGGGGCAGATCCATTTGCAGCGATCGCGGATCCGAACCGGCGTTATTTGCTGGAAGAGCTTCGTCGTGCGCCGAAGACCGTAAACGAACTGGCGCACGGCCTTCCGATCAGCAGGCCCGCGGTCTCTCAGCACCTCAAGGCGCTTCTTGATTGTAATCTCGTGACCGTCAGCAGCAGCGGGACGCGGAGGATCTACTCTATCAACTCCAAGGGATTCGACAGGCTGAACCTCTGGCTGGATCAGTTCTGGTCGTGACCGGAGCCACGACCAGAATATGCTTGGGTGGATCTATCAGCCGCCATTTCTCCAGTCTCCTTTATGGACTGGTTGGCGGCAGGAGGTTTCCCACGGGCTCAGTGGCGCGTGGAGGCCTTCAGACGCTCCAACTCGTCCTTGAGTCGGAGTTTGCGACGCTTGATATCGGCGATCTCGCGATCATCGGAAGAGGGAGACGACAGGATGTTCTGCAGCTCGTCCTCCAGAGCACCGTGCTTCTTTTCAAGCGATGCAATATGGGCCTGAATGGTCATGCGGCATGTCCTCCTTAAGGTAACCTACCCCGGCCATCCCTGTGGCCGAAGCTTCAGGTTTGCGAAGGAAGTGTGACACGATCCTCACCGTTTGTCGAAGGTGAAATCGTGGTTTGTCCGGGGCAAATTGATGACCCTGCATAACTTCCAGTTAAGGGTGATTGGTGCTAGGAGCTTGCGCACATTGCCGGCAATCGGGCAGAGGTTTGATTGGAATGGGGACAGCAATCATGGCGGACCAGGAACAGGCGGATATTCGGCTGGCGCTGGCAAGACTCCGACAGGAGCATGAGGATTACGACGCCGCGATAAACGCCATGATCCAGGTCGGATCCGAAGCCCTCCGGATCCAGCGGATGAAGAAAAAGAAGCTGGTCATCAAGGACAGGATCACCCAGCTCGAAGACCAGATCCTTCCCGACATCATTGCGTGAGGACGAGCCGATGACGACCTCCGATCGCCCCTTAGTCGCCATCATCATGGGGAGCCAGTCCGACTGGGAAACCATGAAGAACGCCGCCGATACGCTCGACCAGCTGGACGTCGACTACGAGGCGAGAATCATCTCGGCCCATCGCACGCCGGACCGGCTGGTAAGCTTTGCCAAGGGTGCCCGCGATGAGGGCTTCAAGGTCATCATTGCCGGGGCAGGCGGCGCGGCCCATCTGCCCGGGATGGCAGCTTCCATGACCCCTCTCCCGGTCTTCGGCGTGCCCGTCCAGTCAAAGGCGCTGTCTGGCCAGGATAGCCTTCTCTCAATCGTCCAGATGCCGGCCGGCATCCCCGTCGGAACGCTGGCGATCGGCAAGGCCGGCGCGGTGAATGCAGCTCTTCTGGCAGCCGCCGTTCTTGCCCTTAGCGACGAAGATCTGGCCGACCGCCTGGATGAATGGCGCGCGGCGCAGAGCGCTGCCGTCGCGGAATATCCCATGGACCAGGAAGCATGAGCGTCACCACGATCGGAATCATCGGCGGCGGCCAGCTGGGGCGCATGCTGGCGATGGCGGCCGCACGGCTCAGCCTGCGCACGATCATTCTCGAGCCGCAGTCCGACTGTCCAGCAGCGCAGGTGGCGAGTGAACAGATCGTTGCCGCTTACGACGACCCTGACGCGCTTGATGCGCTGGCGCGCGCCTGCGACGTCGTTACCTATGAATTCGAGAACGTGCCAGTTTCCGCCGCGGAGCGCCTGCAGAATGCCGTTGCCGTCTACCCGCCGCCGAAAGCGCTCGATGCGGCGCAGGACCGGCTGACAGAGAAACGCTTCCTCAACGGCTGCGGCATCCTGACGGCCGATTTCCGTGCCATCGACCGCCAGCAGGATCTCGTCGCCGCTCTGAAGGACTTCGGCGGACAAGGCGTCCTGAAGACGCGTCGGCTCGGCTATGACGGCAAGGGCCAACGCGTCTTCCGTGCCGCCTCCGACGACCCTGCCGGCGCCTTCGATGCGCTGGGCGGCGTGCCGCTGATTCTGGAAAGCTTGGTATCGTTCGACCGGGAGATCTCCATCATTGCCGCGCGCAATCAGGATGGTGCGGTCCTGGCCTACGATCCGGCAGAGAACGTCCACCGCAACGGCATTCTGCATACCTCCGTCGTACCGGCCAGCATCGGCGAATCGACGGCGGCGACGGCACGGGATGCAGCAGGACGGCTGCTCGACGCGCTCGGCTATGTCGGCGTTATCGGCATCGAATTTTTCGTCATGCCGGACGGGGCTCTGATCGCCAACGAGATCGCGCCGCGCGTTCACAACACGGGGCACTGGACCGAGGCCGCCTGCGTCATCTCGCAGTTCGAGCAGCATGTCCGCGCGGTTGCCGGCCTGCCGCTCGGGGATCCGCGCCGCCATTCCGACTGCCGCATGACCAATCTGATCGGCGACGAAGTCAACGAGCTTTCGGACTGGCTGAAGCGCCCGGACGTGCTCGTTCACCTCTACGGCAAGACCGAAGCCCGCCCCGGCCGAAAAATGGGCCATGTCACCGAGCTGACGAGGCCGAAAGCCGCGTCATAAGGTTGACATGCGCCATGGCGTGGGTTATCAGCACGCCCAACCTCAGAGCGCGCCCCTCTTCCTCTGAAAAGCGGCGCGCTTTTCAATGTAAAAGACAATCGGGCCACGGCGCTCGTAAACTTTGCGGACGAGAACAATGAAGATCAAGAATTCGCTGAAAGCGCTGAAGGCCCGCCACCGCGACAACCGCCTGGTTCGCCGCAAGGGTCGCGTTTACATCATCAACAAGCAGAACCCCCGCTTCAAGGCTCGCCAGGGCTGATCTGCGGCGAGCGGCATTCTTGCCGTTCACTTTGTCGCAACTCGCGGAATTTACGGTTTGACCTTCGGCGCATGCAGATTACCTATATCTGCATGCGCCGAACTCGTTTGATCCCTGCCCTTCTCTCAGCAGCTTTCATGGCTGCCACGCCCGCCTTGTCGCAACCCTCTCCGGCGGCACCAGAAAACCCGTCCGCACCGAAGGCGACCACAGAGGATGAGAAGCTCGCCTCTCTCTTTGAGGCGTTGAGGCGCGAGCGCAACCCCGACAAGGCGCGAGGCATCGCGCAGGAGATCATGGCGGACTTGAACGAGTCGGGCAGCGCCACCGTGGATCTTCTGATGCAATGGGCGGCGACCGCCATTGGCGAGAAGCGCAACGCCGCGGCACTTGATTTTCTTGACCAAGTCACGCTGCTGCAGCCCGATTTCGCCGAAGCGTGGAACCGGCGCGCCGGCCTGCATTACGCAATGGGCGATACCCGCAAATCCATGGCGGACATCAATCAGGTCCTGCAGCGGGAGCCGCGCCACTTCGGCGCCATCGCCGGCATGGCAGCCATTCTTGCCGACGCCGGACAGGACGAGCTCGCGCTGAAAGCCTGGCAGCGGTACCTCGAGATCTATCCTGCCGACCGCGATGCACAGGAAGCCGCAATCAAGCTCTCCGAAAAAGTTGCCGGCAGCCGCACCTGATCATGCTTCATTTTGTCATTGCCGTACCCGTCGTCATTGCCGGAGTGATCGCCGCAGCTATGGGCTTTTCCGCCTGGAAGGCGCATGCGATCGAAGAGGAGTTCCCCAACCGCGGCGAACTGATCGACCTTGGCGAGTTCCAGATGAACTCCCTCCACATCCCGGCGGGCCCCGACGCCGATCTGCCGCCGATCGTATTCATCCATGGTGCGGGCGGCAACCTGCGCGACCAGGAAGCCGCCTTTCGTCCATCGCTGGAAGGCCGTGCCGAGCTGCTGTTCGTCGATCGTCCGGGGCACGGCTATTCCGAGCGTGGCGGCGAGGAGAATGCGTGGCCAGATGGCCAGGCAGCAGCCATTGCCAGCCTGATGGAGGCCCGCGGCATCGACAAGGCCATCATCGTCGGCCACTCCTTCGGCGGCGCCGTTGCAGCGAGCTTCGGTCTCTATCAGCCGCAAAAGACGATAGGGCTGGTGTTGCTCGCGCCGGCGACGCATCCCTGGCCGGGCGGCGTTGACTGGTACTATGAACTTGCAGCCAAGCCCTATATCGGCTGGCTCTTCACCCGCACCGTGCTCATTCCGGCGGGCCTGATGCGGCTCGGCCAAGCAACGAAGAGCGTGTTCGACCCCAATCCACGCCCGGAGGAGTACATGCAGCATGGCGCCCCCGCACTGGCGGTTCGTCCTCGGAACTTCCGCAACAACGCGATCGACGTCGTCAACCTCAACGACTATGCCCGCCGCGTGGCGCCGACCTACCACAACATTGAGGCGCCGACGGTCATCATCAGCGGCAACCGTGATGGTGTCGTGGCCGAGGAGATCCACTCGGCCGGCCTCAAGCTCGACATCGATGACTCGGAACTGGTTTGGGTGGACAAGTGCGGCCACAAGCCCGATTACATGGCGACCGAAGTTGCCGTCGCGGCGATCGAGAAGCTCGCCGGCCGCAAGCGCGACCTGCAGACGATTGCAAGCCGCCTTGATGTCCCGGTCACGCGGCCTGACGGCGTCGCGGCGCAGGCGCCCGGAGCACCGCTCGAGCCCTAGATCCCGCTCTGGCCGTCGGCGCCGATATAGGCGATGCGCAGCATGTTGGTGGCGCCGGGCGTACCAAGCGGAACACCTGCCGAGATGATGATGCGATCTCCCGCCTTGCCGAACCCTTCCGACACGACGATGCGGCAGGCACGGTTGACCATGTCGTCCAGATCCTCGGCGTCCTTAGCGACCACGCAATGCAGGCCCCAGCAGACCGAAAGGCGGCGTGCCGTCTGCACGATCGGCGAAAGCGCAATGATCGGCACCTGCGGCCGCTCGCGTGAGGCACGTAGGCCCGTCGTTCCCGAAGAGGTGTAGGTGACGATGGCCGACAGTCTCAGCGTTTCAGCGATCTGCCGTGCTGCAAGGGAGATCGCATCGGCGCCGGTGGCTTCCGGGGTCGGGCGCTGGGCGTAGATGATGTTGGAGTAATAGGGGTCGCGCTCAACGGTGCTGGCAACGGAGGCCATGGTGGCGATCGCCTCGACCGGGTATTCGCCCGAGGCGGATTCGGCCGAAAGCATGATGGCGTCGGCGCCTTCGAAGACGGCGGTCGCGACGTCGGACACTTCGGCGCGGGTCGGCACCGGCGAGGTGATCATCGATTCCAGCATCTGGGTTGCGACGACCACCGGCTTGCCGGCCCGACGACAGGCGCGCGTCAGCTGCTTCTGCAGCCCGGGAACCGCCTCGAGCGGCATCTCTACCCCAAGGTCGCCACGCGCAACCATCAGGGCGTCGGAAAGCTCGATGATCTCCTCGATCCGCTCGATTGCCTGCGGCTTCTCGATCTTCGACATCAGGCCGACCCGACCACGGGCGATCTTGCGGACTTCGGCAAGATCTTCCGGGCGCTGTACGAAGGACAGCGCCACCCAGTCGATCTCGTTGGTTGCCAGCGCCGCATCCAGATCGGCCCGGTCTTTCGGGGTTAGAACACCCACTGGCAGAAGCGTGTCCGGAAGGCTTATGCCCTTGCGATCCGAGATCTTGTTGCCGGACACGACGGTACAGACGATCTTCGTACCGTCGGTCTTCTCGGCCCGCAGCAGGAGCTTGCCGTCATCGATCAGCAGCCGATGGCCCGGCTTCACCGCTTCCAAGATTTCTGGATGCGGCAGGAAGACGCGTGTGGAATCACCCGGTTCGTCACGATTGTCGAGCGTGAAGGTCTGGCCGGGCTCCAGTGATACCTTCGTTTCGGCAAACTTCCCGACGCGCAGCTTCGGCCCTTGAAGGTCGGCAAGAATGCCGATCGGGCGGCCGCAACGCTCTTCGACAGAACGGATGCGCTGAATCAGTGTACGCATCATCTCGTGGCTGGCATGGCTCATGTTGATGCGGAACAGATCAGCACCTGCCTCGTGCAGTTTCTGGATCATGTCCTCTTCGGAAGAGGCCGGGCCGAGCGTGGCGAGGATCTTCACTTTGCGGTTACGCTTCATCAATTCTGGCCTTCCTGCGTGCTTGGTGCGTCCGAGAGCTGCACCATCCAGCTGCCCTGGCGCCCGGTATCGTATTCCTTGAAGCCCATGCGCTGATGGCCCCGCGCGAAGCAGTCCTCCACACCAACGATCTTGAACTCGTTCTCGGCGACGCACATGTTGACATCACCGGTCCAGCGGCCGCCGCGTGCGGCGTCCTCCGCATAGAGATAGTAGTAGCGGGATTGCAGCTCGCCCTCGATCAGCGTAGCGCATGTGGAGGCGGGAACCTGCCACCAGCCCTCGGTCGTCCAGCCTTCCTGGGCGCGATAGCCGATCGCCACACCGACGAGGTTCTGCGTGCCGTTGCAGACGCGGAAGTCCGCATGCGCTGCGCCGGCGGCCAGAAGCGGCACGCCGAGCGACACGGCAAATGCCAGTGCCGGCACCATGCTGAGCGGGCGGATAAGAGAAAAGCGGATTGATTTGGACACGGCTTCCGATGGGACCCCATGGTTATTCGCGAAGCACTTTCTCGCCCGGCAGGGGTGGAAAGTCAACGCAAGTCTAATCGATTATACCGGCGGCGAACCGGCAGGAATGGAAGCAAGCTTGCGCCTTTGACCGCCGCATGCGATCAACCCCACACTCATCAAACTCATGTCAGGATCAGCTCTTCCCCATGCAGGATTTGGTACCCTTCGAGATCATAGAAGGCGATTATGACGGCGGCATGGTCCTGCTCGCCGACCACGCGATGAACCGGCTGCCGCAGGGATATGGCAGCCTCGGCCTGCCCGACAGCGCATTCAGCCGGCACATTGCCTATGACATCGGTATCGAAGGCCTCACGCGGAGGCTCGCCGCACGGCTGAACGTTCCTGCGGTGCTCGGCTGCTTCTCTCGGCTGCTGATCGATCCCAACCGCGGTGAGGACGATCCGACGCTGATCATGAAGATCTCCGACGGCGCGATCATTCCCGGGAACTATCCGATCTCGGAGGAGGAGTGGGACCGGCGGCTGGAGATCTACCACCGCCCCTATCACCGCGCCGTGGAGCGAACACTTGCCAAGGCAGGTGCGTCAGGGCGGGCGCCGCTCGTCCTCTCGCTCCACTCGTTCACGCCCACATGGAAAGGCGTTCCCCGCCCGTGGCATGCCGCAGTCCTGTGGGACACGGACTACCGCGCCGTCCACCCCCTTCTCTCGATGCTGCGCGAGGATCAAAGTCTGGTGATTGGCGACAACGAACCGTATGATGGGGCACTGCGCGGCGACACCATGTATCGCCACTGCATGACGTCCGGCACCCCCCATGCGCTGCTGGAAGTGCGCCAGGACCTGATCGGAGATGAAGCGGGCATCAACGAATGGGCGGATCGCCTCGCGCCGGTTTTCGCTCGATTGAACGAGGACCCGCTTCTTCATCACTATGAGGTCTTTGCCTCCCGCACGGGCCCCTACCCCACCTGAACTAAGGATCGGAGCAAGGCCATGATCGAACTGAGCGACCAGCAGAAGACGGAACTAGAGGCTGCGGCATTCCGCCGTCTCCTGCAGCACCTGCGCGAACGGGCGGACGTGCAGAACATCGACTTGATGAACCTTGCAGGCTTCTGCCGCAACTGCCTCTCGAACTGGTACCTCGACGCCGCAACGGAGGCCGGCCTGGACATCACCAAGGACCAGTCTCGCGAAATTGTCTATGGCATGCCGTATGAGGAATGGAAGAAACGCCACCAGAACGAAGCGACTGGCGATCAAAAAGCCGCATTCGAACGAAACAAGCCCGTTGATCACTGAGGCCACGGTCGATTCGGCTTGACCTTCGGCGCCCTTCGCGGCAGGTGACACAACAATCTCAAAACCCCGCACCAAGAGGAGACCCTCGATGTCTGATGCTCATGGCGTCGCTCGCGACCAACTCCGCGCATTTGTCGAGCGCATCGAAAGACTGGAAGAAGAAAAGAAGACAATCGCCGACGACATCAAGGACGTCTACGGCGAAGCCAAGTCCATGGGCTTCGACACCAAGATCCTCAAGAAGGTGATCGCGCTGCGCAAGAAGGACGATCAGGAGCGCATGGAAGAGGACCTGATCCTCGACACCTACCTGCAGGCACTCGGCATGATCGAGGGCGCTCCGGAGCAGGACGCGGCTTAACTAGCAGCACGCAGTACAGACGAAAAAACCCGCCTTCGAGGCGGGTTCAGACTGCTGACAAAGTCCTCTTTGCCTTTGCTGGCGCTACTTCGACTCCGATCCGTTCGCTTTTCGATTCAGAGACGTTCCGTGAATCTGGGTCCTTGAGAAGGTGGGGCGGGGGTTTGTCATCAAGCTGAACCCGCCTTCGAGGCGGGTTTTTTGTGTATGCTGACCGACCTCAGCGGGTCGCCGGTGCAGAACTGAAGCGGTTGAGATCGATCACTGCGGCTCGCGTCACCGGCTTGAATGCACCTGCCGCGTAGGCGGCGGAATACTCGCTGTTCAAGGTGCGGGTGACAACGCGGGGCGCCTTGACCGAGGCCACCTCTGCGACACGATTGTTGCTGAGGGCCCACTTCGTCAGAAGATCGCCAGTCAGTGCCGGAACGGCCTCCTGCTTGGCGCTGGCTGCAGAGCGGCCACCCTTCATCGGTGCGGTCACCTCGGCTGCCGGCGCGGGCGCGTCGAACCCGTCGCCGAAGCGCATCGCCTCAACAGAGTTCGAAGCCTGAGGAATGGACGCAACTTCGACCGGCTTCTGCGCAGGCTCCGGCGTCTGTGGGGCGGCGATGGCAGAGCGGGCATAGGCGCCGCTCTCGGCCAGAGCCGCAACGACGGCAGGCGTCAGTTCCTGCTGTTCGTCGAGCTCGGCCTCAGCTTCGACATCAGCCGTCACCAACGCCAGCAGCGGTTCGGCAACGGAAGGCCGTGCGGCCGGCAGCGGGATCGACGCCAGAACCTCTTCCGGCAGCTCGCCGGTGGCCGAGGCCGCCATCACGCCGCCCTCGCTGTCGCCCTTCATACCGCGGGCACTAAGCAGCGTCGGAACGGGAATGGCGTACTGCTGCAGATCGGCAAATGCTTCGCCTTCGGGAGCGGCCAGTCCTTCTGCCGGACGTGGCGTCGGCGGAAGCGCTGCCTGCAGGGCCTCCTGCGCCGCATTGCGAGCAGGCGAATAAAGCGCGGTTGCAAGGCCGCCGGGTCCACCGTCCTGGCGGAAGGCGGGACGTGACTGGGGCACAGGTGCAGAAATCGTCTCGACGCCCGGCAAGCCCTGCGGCTCGGCCGCGGCGACCATAACCGGCGCCTGCGGCTGCGGCTGTACAGGAGCGACCTGCGTCGGGCGTTCTTCTACCGCCGGGGCGGCGATCGCATCGGCATCCTCATCCTCGTCGCCACCGCCGAAGAGCACGGCGAACAGGTTCGGGCGCTTCTTTTCCTGCGAGCGGCTGCTGCCGCCGGCGGTGCTGGCGATCTCGATGCTGCTGCCGCTGATGCGCTTCTTGTAGTCCGCCAGCGCCTGCTGGTAGCCCGGAAGAGGCTTGCCGTCCGCCGGCAGATGAAGCGTGTTCCCATTCGGGAAGATGCTGACAAGCTCCTGCCGGCTCATCCGCGGCCAGGCGCGCACGCCGCCGACATCAAGGTGTACGAAGGGCGAGCCGGATGTCGGGTAGTAGCCGACGCCGCCGACCTGCATCTGCATCGCCAACCTGCGCAGCGTCGCAAGCTTCACTCCCGGAATGTAGAAGTCCATCGCCTTGCCCAGCATGTGCTGGCTATTCTTTGCGACCCCCTTGCTGCGCGAACGCAACATCCCGTTGGTGGCCGGCGAGCGGTATGCCGACACGACGTGGATATAGTCCCGCGCACCGCTGCGCTGGTAGACTTCCCATACGAGATCAAACAGCCGCGGGTCCATTTTCGTCGGCTCGTTGCGGCGCCAGTCGCGCAGGAACTGGTTGATCTGCTGGAGACCGCGCTGATCATATCGTCCATTGCGCTTGAAGACGATTTCGGCGCGTTCTTTCGTGTGGATGAAGTAGAGCTTGAGGCTGCGCGTCTCGGCGGACGCCTCCGTGGCGGAGGCAGCGAGCAGCGGCAGCGCAAGACAGGCTGCCGCAAGACAGGAAACGATGCCTGCAGACAGGGACCTCAGAAGACCGCCTTTGCGTAGCCGTTTGCTTACGCCCGCAGGCGCCTTCTGTACATTCAGATCCGGCAAGGCGATCCCCGTCCTGTCGACAACATCCCTCGTTGCCGTAAATGACCGTCAATTAAGGTGAGACGATGGCAAATTTGCCACACAATCACAACTATCCTCGGCAGAGTCAACAATTCGCTACCGAGCGATTGACAGAAGCTGGCAGAACATCCTTGCGTGAAAGTTAACGCTCGCTAATACGCCTCTGCTCAAGCAGCCTCCTTCACCGGATCGTCAGGATCGATACCGTAATCCTTGAGCTTGCGGTAAAGCGTCGATCGGCCGATCCCGAGCTTGCGCGCCACCTGGCTCATCTGCCCCCGGTAGAACTTCAGCGCAAACCGGATAAGTTCTTCTTCCACTTCGGCAAGTTTGCGCACCTCGCCCGTGGGGTCGACAGTCGGAATGGCATTTTCGGAGATGCTCGCTGCGGGGTAAGCGGCAGCCAGAAGCGCACGCGGATCCGGGCGGGCCGGACGGGGAGGCATCGTCCGGAAGGCGTCCGGCGAAAGGCGCGACAGAGGCGACGATCCGCGGCCATCGGGAGCAGATTGCCCCTGGCGCAACGCTGTCTCCAACGACGCACTTGCGACCCAGTCACCCCCGCCGTGAAACTGTGGCAGCTGTGCGGCGATTTGTGGGAAGTCGTGCTCCACCAGTTCCTCGCCCTGAGCAAGCACGACAGCTCGGAACATCGCGTTTTCCAGCTCCCGCACATTGCCCGGCCAGTCATGTGCCGTCAGCAGCGCCATGGCCGCCGAGCCAACCTTGACCGGACGCGGCAGTTTCTGTTCCACGGAAAAGCGTTCGGCGAAAACGCGGGCAAGATGCGGGATATCCTCCCTGCGCCGGCGGAGCGCCGTGATCGTGATGGGGAAGACGTTCAGGCGGTAATAAAGGTCTTCACGGAACCGGCCTTCCCTGACTTCCTCGATGAGGTCCCTGCCCGTTGCTGAGATCACCCTTACATCGACGGCTACGACGTTTGAAGAGTCGACCGGCTGAACCACTCCGTCTTGAACCGCACGCAGCAGCTTTACCTGCACATCCGACGGGAAGTCGGCAATCTCGTCGAGGAACAGGGTACCGCCATCGGCTTCGGCAAACTTGCCGGCCTGCCGGTCGCTTCCAAAGAGCACCGGTTCCAGGAGCTCCGCCGGCACTGCGCCGCAATTGACGGCAATGAAAGGCTTCGTGGCGCGGTCGCTGGCGGTGTGGATGGCGCGCGCGACAAGTTCCTTGCCGACACCCGGCTCGCCTTCAAGCACGACAGGGATGGAGGATTGGGCCGCGCGACGCGAAAGATCGAGCACGCGCAGCATGTCTTCGCTGGCCGAAACAATATCGTCGAGTGCAACTGCCCCACCGCGGGATCTGCGGGTCGTCCTGCCACGGCCGTTCTTCCGCCCAAGCTTCAGGGCATTTGCAACCGAGGCTGAGATCCGCTCCGGAGAGACCGGCCGATTGACGAAATCGAATGCGCCAGCACGCATCGCCTGCACAACCGCATCACTGCCTGCATGGCTCGTCTGCACGATAACGGGGGTGCTGAAACCCGCCTCGTGAATTTCCGCGAGAAGTCTCTCGCCGTCCGCGGGAGTGGTCGTCACGTCAGCCACGATCACGTCGATCTGATTGCCGTGACGGCGCAGGAACTCCAGCCCTGCACCTCCGTTCTCGGCAAGGTGCACGACATACTCATGCGTTTCGAGCGCACCCTTGAGAAGGCGACGCTGGATAGGATCTTCATCTATCACGAGGATTTGGGCGATCATGCTCGGCTCCCGACATCAATCATAATGTCCCAGGTGGGGGTACGGAATGATGCCGGTTGTGTCAGAAAGGCTTGAAGATCGTCTTTTGAGAAACGCTTGCATTTTAACGGCTGTCACGGAAAACAGGACCGGTGAGAGCGACCGCGATGAGAAGGAAGAAGGTAGAATGACACGTCCCGAGATCACCGCGCCGGTGAAGCAGGCATCTGCGGAACAGGCAGCATCAACGGCCACCTCTTTGGGCGAGCTGCCGATCTGGAAGCTGTCGGACCTTTATCCTTCCCGCGACTCCGCCGAGTTTAAGACGGACATGGAAAAGGCCGCAGACCTCTCCAAGGCATTCGAAGCGCGCTGGAAGGGCCGCCTCACGGACGCCGCCGCCAATACGGGCGCAGATGGCCTTGGCCAGGCGCTCAAGGATTATGAGATCCTGGAAGATCTGCTTGGCAAGCTTGGCTCCTTTGCCGGCCTCACCTACTTCTCCGACACGTCCAATCCTGCGAATGGGAAGTTCTATGGCGACGTTCAGTCGAAGCTGACGGACCTCGCCTCTCACCTCCTGTTCTTCGCCCTGGAGCTCAACCGCATCGATGACGCGACCATGGACACCGCACTCGATCGCGACCCGCAGGCGGCGCACTACCGCCCCTGGGTCATCGATCTGCGCAAGGACAAGCCCTTCCAGCTCGACGACAAGCTGGAGCAGCTCTTCCTCGAAAAGTCGATGACCAGTGCCGCTGCCTTCAACCGGCTGTTCGACGAGACGATGGCGGAGCTACGCTTCGAGGTCGACGGCGAGAAGCTCCCGCTGGAGATCACGCTGAACATGCTGCAGGAGCCGGAAGAGCCGGTTCGCCACAAGGCGGCGGAAGCGCTGTCGAAGACCTTCCAGCAAAACATCCGCGTCTTCACGCTGATCACCAACACGCTCGCCAAGGACAAGGAAATCTCCGACCGCTGGCGCGGCTTTGACGACATTGCCGACAGCCGCCACCTCGCCAATCGGGTGGAGCGCGAGGTCGTCGACGCCTTGGCTGTTGCCGTTCGGGAAGCCTATCCGCGCTTGTCGCATCGCTACTACGCCATGAAGGCGAAGTGGCTCGGCATGGAGCAAATGAACTTCTGGGATCGTAACGCGCCGCTCCCTGAGACGCCGAAGGCGCTGATTTCCTGGCCGGATGCGAAGGAAACGGTGCTCTCCGCTTATGCCGGCTTTGCCCCGCAGATGGCGGACATTGCCCGCCGCTTCTTCGACGAGGAGTGGATCGATGCGCCGGTGCGCCCCGGCAAGGCGCCCGGCGCCTTCGCCCATCCGACCGTGCCCTCTGCGCACCCTTATGTGCTCGTCAACTATATGGGGAAGCCGCGCGATGTGATGACGCTTGCCCACGAGCTCGGCCACGGCGTGCATCAGGTGCTGGCCGGCGAACAGGGCGCACTGATGGCGCAGACGCCGCTGACGCTGGCTGAAACCGCCTCCGTCTTCGGCGAGATGCTGACCTTCCGCGCACTCCTGGAGAAGACCAAGGATAAACGCGAGCGCAAGGCCATGCTCGCCCAGAAGGTCGAGGACATGATCAATACGGTCGTGCGCCAGATCGCCTTCTACGAGTTCGAGCGCAAGCTCCACACCGCCCGCAAGGACGGCGAGCTGACGTCGGAACAGATCGGCGAGCTGTGGCTGTCCGTTCAGGAGGAAAGCTTCGGTCCGGCAATCCGCATCTCGGAAGGCTATGAGACGTGGTGGGCCTATATCCCCCACTTCATCCATTCGCCCTTCTATGTCTACGCCTATGCCTTCGGCGACTGCCTGGTAAACTCGCTCTACGCCGTCTACCAGAACGCCGAGCCGGGCTTCCAGCAGAAGTATTTCGAGCTGCTGAAGGCCGGTGGCACCAAGCATCATCCGGAACTGCTGAAGCCATTCGGCCTCGACGCCACCGACCCCTCCTTCTGGTCCAAGGGCCTGTCGATGATCGAGGGCCTGATCGACGAACTAGAAGCGCTGGACAGGGGCTGAGCCCGTCCGGCGGCCACTTGCTTTCCGTCTCGTTTCAATGCTCAGACAAAACGCAAACATCCTCTGCTTCCCCGGCGGAGGATGTCTTCAGGCATCCGGTGGATAAGCGGGCATGGAAAAGCACCAGCCTTACATCCTCTTTCGCGACGACAAGCGCGGCGAGAGCATCGTCTTCGACAACCCGCGGGAAATCGTCACCGCCCGAACGGCCGACGAGGTGCTGCCGGCGCTGGCGCGGCTGGAAAAGGCGCGCCGCGGCGGCTTCTGGCTAGCAGGCTACCTCTCCTACGAGGCCGGCTATGTCTTCGAGGAGAAACTCCGGCCGCTTGTCGTCGACCACCGCGAGACGCCGCTGCTGACGTTCGGCGTTTTCGACGAACCGGCACCGGCCGATCATCGCCTCGCCGCACCGCCCGACGCTGCCGTGGAAGAGTCGTTCCTGAGTAGGCCGCACACCGCTTGGGATCTTGCGGCCTATCGCACCCGCTTCGAGCACCTGCACGAGCACCTACGGCGCGGCGACTGCTACCAGGCAAACCTGACGATGCCGATCACCGCCCGCTGGAGCGGCGATCCGCCCACCGCCTTCTGGTCGCTCACCGCCCGCCAACCCGTCCACTATGGTGCCCTCGTCGATCTCGGCGGACCCGTTATCCTCTCGCGCTCACCTGAACTGTTCTTCAAGGTCGATAGGGACGGGTGGATCGAGGCTCATCCGATGAAGGGCACCGCACCACGCGGCTCCACGCCGCAGGAGGACGCGACCATCGTCGCGGCATTGCTGGCGGACGAAAAGACACAGGCCGAAAACCGGATGATCGTCGACCTCCTGCGCAACGATATCTCGATCATCAGCGACGTCGGCACGCTCTCCGTCACCAAGCTCTTCGCCGTCGAGACCTATCCGACCGTGCACCAGTTGGTGAGCCATGTGCGGGCGAAGCTGCGCTCCGAGATCGGCCTGCCGGACGTCCTCACCGCCCTCTTTCCCTGCGGATCCATCACCGGCGCGCCGAAGATGTGGGCAATGCGGATCCTCGCCGAGCTGGAGGTTGGTCCGCGGGATGTCTATTGCGGCGCAATCGGCTGGTGCGATCCGGCGGGCCCCATGCGATTTTCGGTGGCAATCCGCACCTTGACCCTTTTCAACACCGGAAAGGCTGTCTTCAATGTCGGCGGCGGCATCGTGATCGATTCGAATGCCGAGGCGGAATATGACGAATGTCTTCTCAAGGCAAAGTTCGCGATAGGCAATCAGGCGATCTCGCGCTGATCGAAACCATGCGCTGGGAGCCCGGCACCGGATTCCTGCGTCTCGACCAGCATTTGCGCCGTCTGCGGCGGTCCATCGATGCCCTCGGGTTCCTTCCGCCGGTCGATCCCGCGACCGCACTTCAACTGGCAACCGGCGGCGACCAGCCACTCCGGGTGCGGCTGGCCGTTACCTATCGCGGCAAGACGGAAGTCACCACGACGCCCTTCGAACCTGAGCCGGTCGACAAGATTTGGCGCCTGCGCATCGCCAAGCAGCGTCTTTCTGCAGATGACGCCTTCCTGCGGCACAAGACCACGCGGCGAGACGCCTATGACGCGGCACGCGCCGAATTTTTACGCGAAGAGGCCGACGAGGTGCTCCTGCTCAACGAGCGGGGCGAGCTCTGCGAAGGCACCATCACCAATCTCTTTGTCGAAGGCGCCGACGGTATTTTGCTGACGCCCGGGATTTCCAGCGGGCTCCTGCCGGGAATCCTGCGAGCAGAACTGATCCGCGATGGCAAGGCGCGGGCAGAAGTGCTGAAGCCGGCGGCGCTTGCGAACCGCCGGCTCTTTGTCGGGAATTCCCTGCGGGGCCTGATCCCGGCTGAGCTTCTGGACGGAAGTTAGCGTACCTGCCGCAAGATCATGCCACCATGATGCAGCGTATCCTCGTCAACGAATTCGCCGTCGGCGGTAAAGCCGGTATCGTCCCAGTAGTCGATGTGGCTTCCGGTGACGACGTAACTGCCTTGATACGCGCTTTCGCGGTTTCCGCGCACCTCGTCATAGCGGCCGTTCGGCAGAAGCTCGTGGCGCACGCGGTTGTCGTCGGTCACCCACATGCCGACGTAAGGGTGGGTCTGTACCTCGGTTTGCTTGGTCATCTTGTCCTCCGCAGTTGCGGTGTTGCAGGCCGCAGCAGTCAAGGCCGCGGCAATCAGGATCGTGTTTCTGGTTGGCATCGTCTTCTCCTCAATTCGGCGAACGCAGCGGCCGCACGACGATCTCGTTGACGTCGACGTCCTCCGGCTGCTCGATGGCGAAGCGGACGGCACGGCCGATCGCCTCCGGCTGAAGCGCAATCGAGCGGTAGCTCTTCATCGCGTCGGCTGCGGTCGGATCGGTGATCGTAGAGGCGAGCTCGCTCTCGACCACGCCCGGGTGGATGCAGGTGACGCGAATGTCGTCATGCTCCTGCCGCAGCCCGTCGGATATAGCCCGCACAGCGAACTTCGTGGCGCAGTAGACCGCACCCGTCGGCACGACCTGGAGCGCCCCGATTGATGCGATGTTGATGATGTGGCCGGAGCCACGCTCCGTCATCTCCGGCAGAACCGCAGCGATGCCGTGCAGCACGCCCTTGATGTTGACGTCCACCATGCGGTCCCACTCGTCGACCTTCATGGAAGCCATCGGTGAAAGCGGCATGATGCCGGCATTGTTGATCATCACGTCCACACGCCCGAACTGCTGCCGGGCGGCTGCCGCGAAGGCAGCGACGTCTTCGCGATCCGTGACGTCCAGCCGCCGGACGACGACGGTCCCACCATTGCTGCGAACCTCCGCAGCCAGTTCCTCGAGCCGGTCGGTCCGTCGCGCGCCGAGCATCAGCGTCGCCCCGCCCTTCACCAGTTCGCGGGCGATTCCTGCTCCGATACCGCTTGATGCGCCGGTGATGAGTACGATCTTTTCCATCTTTCTCTCCTTCCGTGAAGCTTCATTGAGCTTGATCGGAAGGTAAGGACGCGCCATTGTCAGCGGTAGCTACCTCAACGTTTCCGGATTGGTAAGCGGATCTAACCAATGACAGTCGATCTCAATGCGTTGACTGTGTTCGTCACCGTTGCAGAACAGAAGAACTTTCGCGCCGCTGCAGACTGCCTCGGCGTCACGCGGGCGGCCGTCAGCCAGATCATGCGCAAGCTTGAGGAATCGATGGGCATCGCCCTCGTCAATCGCACGACCCGCAGCGTGTCCCTGACGGAAGCGGGCGAGCGGCTTTACGCCGATGCAGCCCCTGCCCTTGCTGGCCTGCAGGCAGCGGTGGAGGCAGCGGAAAACCTGCGGGACCGCCCGCGCGGTCAGCTGAACCTCGCCGTCTCCTCCATCGCCGAAAGCTTCCTTTCCGGCGACCTTCTGGCCTCCTTCGCCGAGGCCAATCCGGAGGTAAAGATCCATGTTACCGTCACGGATGATGAATTCGATATCGTCGCGGGAGGATACGATGCAGGCGTGCGGCTGGGGGAGGTGATCGCGCAGGACATGATTGCCCTTCCCGTTTCCGGCGACCAGCGGCAGCTTGCGGTCGCTTCCCCTGCGTACATTGAACGCCACGGTGCGCCTCAGCATCCACGCGAGCTTTCCTTACGCCGCTGCATCGGCTGGAGAACCGCCGCCGGCGTCGCCTCCTACCGCTGGGAGTTCGCAGAGGACGGAAAGGAGCTCTCCGTTGCGGTCGGCGACGAGATCACCACCACCGACATGTCCCTGATGGTCCGGCTCGCTATCGCCGGCGCCGGCATTTCCTTTGGTATGGAAGAGAGCTCCCGAGGACCGATCGATCGGGGAGAACTGGTGCCGCTTCTGGAGGATTTCTGCCCCCGCTTCCCCGGCTTCTATCTCTACTATCCGAGCCGCCGCAACATGGCGCCGAAGCTGCGGGCGCTGATGGACCACCTGCGCCGCAACCGGCAGCCGTGACAGTCTGCACCGCCGAGCGACAACTCTGAGCCAAGCAAGCACCGGAGAGGCTTTGACACCCTGCCATGACGCCCGGCAAAGCCTCATCTGCCGTTTTTCCGGCCCCCCTCTGCAACCTCTTTATTGTGACGAGGATTTATGATCTAGAGCGCGCGAATTTGCGATTGAGCGCTCTCATCCGTACCCTGTCAGCCCACGGCGCAGCGGCGTGATGCCGCGGCTCTGAAGGAGAAGCATATGAGTGAAATGACGTATCCGGTTCATGGCGAAATCACCGGCCCGATTGTGATGATCGGCTTCGGCTCCATCGGTCGCGGCACCCTGCCGCTGATCGAGCGCCACTTCAAATTCGACAAGAGCCGGATGGTTGTCATCGATCCGCGCGACGACGAGGCGGAGCTTCTCGTCAAGCACGGCGTCAAGCACATCAAGGGACATGTCACCAAGGAGAACTACAAGGATCTCCTGAAGCCTCTGCTCGACGATGGCAAGGGCGGCCAAGGCTTCTGCGTCAATCTCTCCGTCGACACCGGCTCGCTCGACCTGATGAAGCTCTGCCGCAAGATGGACGTGCTCTACATCGATACCGTCGTCGAGCCCTGGCTCGGCTTCTATTTCGACACCTCGGTCAAGAACGCCGATCGCACGAACTACGCGCTGCGCGAAACGGTGCGCCAGGAAAAGGCGAGAAACCCGGGCGGCACCACCGCCGTTTCCACCTGCGGCGCAAACCCGGGCATGGTCTCCTGGTTCGTCAAGCAGGCGCTGCTCAACATCGCCAACGACCTCGGCATCAACTACGAAGAGCCCTCGGTCGATGATCGCGAGGGCTGGGCGAAGCTGATGAAGAAGGTCGGCGTCAAGGGCATCCACATCGCCGAGCGTGATACCCAGCGCACCAAGAACCCGAAGCCACTCAACGTGTTCTGGAACACCTGGTCCGTCGAAGGCTTCATCGCCGAGGGCCTGCAGCCGGCCGAACTGGGCTGGGGCACCCATGAAGAATGGATGCCGAAGAACGCCAAGAAGCACAAGAAGGGCTGCAAGGCAGCGATCTATCTGGAGCAGCCGGGCGCGAACACCCGCGTACGCAGCTGGTGCCCCACGCCCGGCCCCCAATACGGCTTCCTCGTCACCCACAACGAGTCCATCTCGATCGCTGACTACTACACCGTCCGCGACAAGCATGACGAAGTGAGCTACCGCCCAACCTGCCACTACGCCTATCACCCGGCGAATGACGCAGTCCTTTCGCTGCACGAGATGTTCGGCAATGGCGGCCATGCGCAACCGGTCCAGCACGTGCTGGACGAGGACGAACTGGTGGACGGCGTCGACGAGCTCGGCGTCCTCCTCTACGGCCACGACAAGAATGCCTACTGGTACGGCTCGCGTCTGTCGCTGGAAGAAACGCGTCGCATCGCGCCCTACCAGAACGCGACCGGCCTGCAGGTGACCTCGGCGGTTCTGGCCGGCATGGTCTGGGCCCTGGAGAACCCGAAGGCCGGCATCGTCGAGGCCGACGAGGTCGACTACAAGCGCTGCCTGGAAGTCCAGTCGCCCTATCTCGGGCCGGTGGAAGGCCACTACACCGAGTGGACTCCGCTCGATGGCCGCCCGGGCCTCTTTCCGGAGGATATCGACACCTCCGATCCCTGGCAGTTCCGCAACATCCTCGTGCGCTGAGCACTGACGTCGTCAGCAGGGAAGGATGCCTCTCCGGCAACCTTCCATTGTTGAAAGGCGGTAAAGGAGGCTGTGCAAGCCGCCGGGCTGCGCTACATAGAAGGTCGTGTTAAAACGGCACAGGCCGGACGAATTGCGGGAGACACCGATCATGAAATTGAAAGCGAGCATCGTGCTCATTGCCGCCGCCACGCTGACTGCCTGCGTTTCCTCGCCGCCACCGTCTCGCCTTCCGCCCATACAGGCCCAGCCGCAGGGTGTCGAAGGCACCTGGGCGGATCCGAACGGCATCGTCTCGACCTTCCAGGGCGGCACCTTCAGCACCCGCTCAACCGACAGCAATACGTTGCTGGCATCCGGTACCTATACGTCGCTCTCGCCGACGCTCGTCGAGATCAACATGACGTCGCTCGTCCGCAACACGCAGTCGCGCGTCAACTGCGCGCTGGTGACGCCGAGCCAGCTGAACTGCACGCAGGACAGCGGCGCGCAGTTCTCGCTCACGCGCCGCACCTGACCCGGTGAGCAGCAGGTTCCAAAAGCCCCGCTTCGGCGGGGTTTTTCTTTGGCTGCACATGCTTAACCGGCGTCCTTGCACGGCACATTTCCCTTGATGTCGCATCTCCTTGATGGAAACATGCTAGCAGCGTTCGGCGCCCGGGCAGCTCAACTGCCACGAGAGAGCGGGCGGCGCGAGGCCCTCAGGCCCTCAACCAGGAGAGAAAGATGATGAAGACATTGAGACTGGGGCTGATGACGGTATCGGCTGTCGTTTTGTTTGCCGGCACGGCACTCGCCGATTACGAACTCAATATCCTGCACATCAACGATCTCCACGCCCGCATCGAGGCGATCAACAAGTACGACTCCACCTGCTCTGCCGAAGAAACGGAAAAGAACGAATGCTTCGGCGGCATCGCCCGCGTGAAGACCGCCATCGACAGCCGCCGCGGCGAGCTTCAGGACGCAAACGTGCTGGTGCTCGATGCCGGCGACCAGTTTCAGGGCTCGCTGTTCTACAGCATGTTCAAGAGCGGCCCGATTGCCGACTTCATGAACGGCATTGGCTTCGACGCCATGGCGATCGGCAACCACGAATTTGACGACGGGCCGGAAGAACTGTTGAAGTTCATCGATGCCGCCGAATTCCCGATCATTTCCGGCAACACGATCGCCACGCAGGACAGCATCCTCTCCGGCAAGTACGAGCCCTACGTCATCAAGGAAATGGGCGGCGAGAAGGTCGCCGTCGTTTCCGTCCTCGCAACGGACACCGACGAAACCTCTTCGCCCGGCGACAAGATTAGCTTCGAAGACGAGGTGGAATATCTGAAGAAGGCCGTCCAGGAGATCGAATCCCAGGGCGTCGACAAGATCGTGCTCCTTTCCCATGTCGGCTACGCGCGCGACAAGGAAATCGCCGCAGCCGTCGAACGGATCGACGTCATCGTCGGCGGCCACAGCCATACGCTTCTCTCGAGCACCGACGAGAAGGCCTCAGGCCCCTATCCGACTATGGTGAAGAACCCGGCCGGCGTTGAGGTGCCGATCGTGCAGGCCTATGCCTATTCCAAATACCTTGGTGACCTGAAGGTGGTCTTCAACGACGAGGGCGTCGTGACATCCGCCGAAGGCGCTCCTCAGCTGCTCGACTCCGCGGTCGTTCCCGATGCCGGTTACGCCGCCAAGGTGGAAGAGCTCGGCAAGCCCCTGCAGGAACTGAAGCAGAAGGTCGTGGGATCATCGCAGGACACAATCGTCGGCGACCGCAACATCTGCCGCGTCGAGGAGTGCTCCATGGGTAACCTGGTGGCCGATGCACAGCTCGACCGCGTCAAGGATCAGGGCATCACGATCTCGATCGCCAACAGCGGCGGCCTCCGGGCCTCGATCGATTCCGGCGACGTGACTATGGGCGAAGTGCTAACCGTGCTGCCGTTCCAGAACACGGTCGCGACCTTCCAGCTCAAGGGCTCCGACATCGTCGCCGCGCTTGAAAACGGCGTCAGCCAGATCGAAGAGATCGCCGGTCGTTTCCCGCAGGTTGCAGGGCTGAAGTATTCCTTCGACCGCTCCAAGCCGGTCGGCGAGCGGATCAGCGACGCCCAGGTCAAGGAAGGCGATGGTTTCGCGCCGATCGATCCGGAGAAGACCTATGGCGTCGTCACCAACAACTACGTCCGCGGCGGTGGGGATGGCTACAAGACCTTCGCCACCAAGGCGATCAACCCTTATGACTTCGGCCCGAACCTGGAGCAAGCTGTTGCAGATTACCTGTCGGCCAACAGCCCCTATGAACCCTATACCGATGGCCGCATCACGGACGTGACGCCAGCCGACTACACGCCGCCCGCCACGGCGGAATCTCCCGCGGCACCGGCAGCGCCTGCCGGAACGACGGCAGCACCAGCCACACCTGCCCCGACGGCGGCAGCACCGGCTGCTCCCGCTTCGTCTGAACAGGCTCCGGCGGCCGCCCAGGTACCTGCAAGTCAGGCACCGGCAGCCCAGGCACCTGCTGCACCGGAACCCGCGAGCGAAGCGCCTGCACAGCAGACGCCGGCGCCCGCGGCCCAGGCTCCTGAACCCGCCGCTGAGCCAGCACCGGCGCCCGCTGCAGACGCAGCAGCGCCGGCTGCCGCAGAGGGCGCAGCCACGACTTATGTGATCGTGCAGGGTGACTCGCTCTGGAAGATCGCGGTCCAAAGATACGGCGATGGTGCAATGTGGGCGAAGATCGCCGAGGCAAACGGCCTGCACAATCCGAACCTGCTGATCGTAGGACAGGAAGTGGAATTGCCGGCCAACTAAGACGATTTGTCCCGCAGCGACATGCGGCCCGGGGCTTTCCCGGGCCGTTTTTTCTTTCTAGATAGAACCGAACCTCTCGCCGTGCCGTAGTAGCCGGCGAAACAGCAATCGGAATAAGAAGATGGATGCGACTGTCAGCCAAATGCCGCTTGGTCACCCGCAGGTCAAGTTCGGGAAGGTTGGCGTGCTTCTCGTGAACCTCGGCACCCCCGACGGGACGGATTACTGGCCGATGCGCCGCTATCTCGCAGAATTCCTCTCCGACAAGCGCGTCATCGAGTGGTCGCGACTCTACTGGTATCCGATCCTCTACGGCATCGTCCTCAACAAGCGCCCCCAGAAGGTCGGCAAGGCTTATGAGGAGATCTGGAACAAGGAGCGCAACGAGAGCTATCTGCGCACCTACACGCGCAACCAGGGCGAGCTGATGGCCACCGCACTGCAGGATCT
This sequence comes from Pseudorhizobium tarimense, assembly GCF_022968135.1. GTDB lineage: Bacteria > Pseudomonadota > Alphaproteobacteria > Rhizobiales > Rhizobiaceae > Neorhizobium > Neorhizobium tarimense. The sequence continues at coordinate 5,166 of NZ_JALJRA010000009.1, read as the reverse complement.
GCCTAACGTCGTCGTCGATTGGGCTATGCGTTATGGCAATCCGTCGATTGCCTCGAAGCTCGACGCGCTCCAGGCCGCCGGTTGTGAAAAGATCCTGCTCTTCCCACTCTATCCGCAGTACGCCGCATCAACGACGGCAACCGTCAACGACAAGGCGTTCGAGCACCTGATGAAGATGCGCTGGCAACCGGCGCTCCGCACGGTTCCGCCCTATCACGACGATCCGGACTACATCGATTCCCTCGCAATCTCCGTCGAGAAGGCACTGGCAAAGATCGATTGGGAACCGGAAATGCTGGTCGCCTCCTTCCACGGCATCCCGCAGTCTTATTTCAAGAAGGGTGATCCCTACCACTGCCATTGCCAGAAGACTGGCCGACTGCTGCGCGAGCGTCTCGGCCTGCCGAAGGAGAAGTTCATGGTCACCTTCCAGTCCCGCTTCGGGCCGGAAGAATGGTTGCAGCCCTATACGGACAAGACGATGGAAAAGCTCGGTGACGAAGGCGTCAAGCGCATCGCCGTGATCAATCCCGGCTTCGTCTCCGACTGCCTTGAAACCCTGGAAGAGATCGCCGGCGAGGCGGGCGAGATCTTCGAGCATCACGGCGGCGAGAAATTCCTGCACATCCCGTGCCTGAACGACAGTCCGGAAGGCATGCGCGTGCTGGAGAAGGTCGTCCGGCGCGAACTCCAGGGCTGGATCTGATTACCGTTATTTCCCTCCCGAGGGTAACATGATAGGCAATCTTCCACTATCATAGCTGGAGGAATGAGCATGGTTCTCGGCGGCCTCGATATCGTCGTCATCGCCATTGTCGTCTTGGTGATCCTCGTGCTGTTTGCGGGGATCAAGACGGTGCCGCAAGGCTATCGCTATACGGTGGAGCGGTTCGGCCGCTACACCCGCACGCTCGATCCCGGCCTTAACCTGATCACGCCCTTCATCGAGCGCATCGGCGCCCGGATGAACGTCATGGAGCAGGTGCTGGACATTCCGACTCAGGAGGTGATTACCAAGGACAATGCCAGCGTCTCGGCCGATGCGGTGGCCTTCTACCAAGTACTGAACCCGGCGCAGGCCGCGTACCAGATCTCGGATCTCCGCAACGCGATCCAGAACCTGACCATGACCAACATCCGCTCGGTCATGGGGTCGATGGATCTCGACGAGCTGCTGTCAAACCGCGAAATCATCAACGAGCGCCTGCTGCGGGTCGTCGACGAAGCCGTCGGGCCTTGGGGCATCAAGGTCACACGCGTCGAGATCAAGGACATTCAGCCGCCCGCCGATCTGGTGGAGGCCATGGGCCGGCAGATGAAGGCCGAGCGGGAAAAGCGCGCCCAGGTGCTGGAAGCCGAAGGTGCGCGCAACGCCCAGATCCTGCGGGCCGAGGGCGCCAAGCAGGCCGCCGTCCTGCAGGCGGAAGGTGAGCGCGAGGCAGCCTTCCGGGAGGCGGAGGCACGCGAGCGTCTGGCCGAAGCGGAAGCGAAGGCGACGCAGGCCGTCTCGCAGGCCATTGCGGTCGGCGACGTCCAGGCCATCAACTACTTCGTCGCGCAACGCTATACCGAAGCGCTGGCCGAGATCGGCAAGGCGCCTAACTCGAAGATCGTGCTGATGCCGATGGAGGCGTCGTCGCTGATCGGCTCGCTCGGCGGAATCGGCGCGATTGCCAAGGAAGTGTTCGGCGATGGTGATGGACCGACGCGTCCTCGCGCCGCCGCACCGCAACAGCCTGCCCCACCGGCACCGCCGCGCTCCACGCCTCCCGCACCCCCGGCCCCGCAACGCCCCGCGAACCCGTTCGCGCCGCGCGGCGAAAGCTGAGATCATGCTGGCGAGCCTCTTCTCAACCCTTGGCCCCTGGAGCTGGTGGATCTTCGGCATCGTGCTTCTGGCGGCCGAGCTTCTGGCACCGGGCGTCTTCCTCGTCTGGATCGGGCTGGCAGCGATCATAATCGGCGCCCTGTCACTCCTCCTCTGGGAGGCGGCCTTCTGGGCCTGGCAGCTGCAGCTGGTGCTCTTCGCGGGGCTCGCCATCGTGCTGGCCTTCGCCGGGCGGCGCTTCTATTCCGACAAGGGTGAAAGCGACCAGCCGCTGCTAAACCGGCGCGGCGAAAGCCTCGTCGGGCGCACGGCCACCCTACACGAGCCGATCCGCGAAGGCCGTGGCCGGATCCATCTGGATGACACATGGTGGCCGGTGATCGGGCCAGATCTGCCGGCGGGAACCCGCGTGCGGGTGATCTCGGCCGAAGGCCGTGACGTCAGGGTCGAAGCGGCCTGATCAGGCGACGCCGACGCGCAGTAGATCGTGGAAATGCACGATGCCGACCGGACGCTTGTCCTCGTCCGTGACGATCAATGCCGAGATGTTGTGCTGGTTGAGGATGGCCATCGCCTTGGTCGCCAGCGTCTTTTCACCGACGGTCTTCGGCGAATGGGTCATGATGTCATCGACCCGCATCGCACCGAGGTTGAGGTTCAGCCCACGCGCCAAGTCGCCATCGGTGACGATGCCGCAGAGCCGCCCATCATCGTCCAGCACGCCGACACAGCCGAACCGGCGCTCCGAAAGCACCATCACGGCATCGGGCAGAGGAGTTCCCTTCGGCACCAGCGGAACGCGATCCCCCGTATGCATGAGGTCGCCGATATGGCTGAGCATCGCGCCGAGCTTGCCGCCCGGATGGAACACGCGAAAATCGAGTGCCGTAAAGCCCCGGGCCTCCAGCAGCGCCACGGTGAGCGCATCGCCGACGGCCAGCTGCATGAGCGTCGACGTCGTCGGCGCAAGCCCATGCGGGCAAGCTTCCTGCTCTTTCGGCAGGAGCAGCACGACATCGGCCTCCCTTGCCAGCGTCGACAGCTCGCCCGCCGTCACCGCTATCAGGGGGATGGAAAAGCGGCGGCAATAGGCGACGATCGTCTGCAGTTCCGCCGTCTCGCCGCTCCAGGAGACAGCGAGTACCGCATCGTCGCGCGAAATCATGCCAAGATCACCATGTCCGGCTTCCGCGGCGTGGACGAAAGATGCCGGTGTCCCTGTCGAGGCAAGCGATGCTGCAAGCTTGGCACCGATATGGCCGCTCTTTCCAACCCCGGTTATGATCACCCGTCCCTTGAGCCCGAGGATCAGGTCGACCGCCCGCCGGAACGGATCTGCCAGCCCGTTCTGCAGCGCCAGCTCCAGCGCCGAAAGGCCGCTCTTTTCGATGTCGATCGTCCGCAGGGCGGACTGGATAACGTCAGTCTCGACGGATTTAGCTGCGCTCTTGATCATCAGCGGCATGTAATGCCTTCGCGGATTGAAGTCTAGCGGCTTGCGCGGAAGGCAATAATCCACGTCCCTCACGCTCTGTTAACCATGACGCTTTACGGTCGCGTAACAATCGGCAAGACCAGGCACCTGAGATGAGAGCAACGGACCAGCAAGGCGGGCGGCCTGCGGCGCAGCGAAATGCGCTGGCACTTTTGCTCGTCTCGTCGGCTCTCATCGCCCCTGCTCCGGCCGTCGCACAAAGCCCGTATCCTTCCCAACCGCCCGAGGAGACCACATCCAACTTCGGGATCGCAGATGCGAGTGGCGAAGGAACGTGGGCATCCGCACCTCCCGTCGGCATCGCACCGCTTCGCGGCGCTGCATCCGCCACAAGCGCCGACCGGAGTGCCTCGACCACCGGCAGCGCGATTTCAGAACCGGCGGCTTCCGCCGGAGCCGCTTCTGCGGATACGGACGTGCCCGAACTTGTCACCGGTGCGACCAGTGCCGGCAACAGCACGCCGGTCAATGATTCGCCCTATGTGGAAGACCTCAACCAGCCCTATGAGGATCTGCTCGATCCCCCGGCAGAGGACGCCGACCTTTCCGATGCACCTGCCGCGCCCGCCGATCCTACAGGGATTCGCCTCGGTACTGTGCTCCTGCGCCCATCCATCGGCCAGTCGATCAACCGCGAAACGATCCGGGACGGGTCCAACGAGACGAAACGCAACTACCTCGGCACCACAATCCGCGGGACGCTGACCTCGGACTGGTCAAGGCACGAGCTGTCCGTAAGCGGCGAAACAATCATCGAGCGCAACATCGACGACGGCAACCATCCGCGTCCGGAGGGCCAGATCGATGCCAACTTGCGGCTCGATCTGGCCGACGACACCGTCGCCAACATCTCCGCCGACTATGACTTCGAGCGGCAAGACAACAGCGATCCGAACGCCGTCGGCGGGGCTTCCACGCAGTCGACCGTCCACCAGTTCAGCAGCGGCATGACCCTGGAGCGCGATGCCGGTCTGATCCGCGGCCTGGTCGGGATGGGCGTCAATCGCGAGATCTATGGCGATGCAAAGCTACGGGACGGCTCCAGTCTCGACCTCAGCGACCGCGACCGCACCTTGGTTGATGGCCGACTGCGCCTCGGCTACGAGCTCTCCCCCGCCCTCGTTCCCTTCGTCGAGATCCGCGGCGGTCGAACGTTCTACGACGAGCGGCAGGACATTGCTGGCTACAAGCGCTCCTCCTGGACCTATGGCGGGCGCGGTGGCGTCGAGTTCGATCTTGGCGAGAAGCTGAGGGGGGAACTCGGAGCCGGCTACGAGTGGGTAGACTATGACGACGGGCGGCTGGCGACACTCGACGGGATTGCGCTGGATACCCGCGTCCTCTGGTCTCCACGCCGCGGGACGGATGTGGAGCTGGCGCTAGGCACGACGCTGCAGGACGCGACCTCGCCGGGTGCAAGCGGCTGGATTGAGTATAACGCGGCGGCGACCGTGACCCACCAGCTGCGGCACAACCTCGTCGGCCGTCTGACAGGTGGAGCAACGCAGCGTGAGTTCCCGGATGCTGCGGACGAGACGACCTGGATCACCGGCGCCGGCGTGACCTGGAGCCTGAGCCGTTATCTCGATCTGACGACCGCATTGGAATACGAGTTGACCGACCGCGTCGGCACAGACACCAAGACGCTTCGAGCCGGCCTCGGCCTTACCCTTCGCCGATAGCAAAACGCCCGGCACTTTGCCGGGCGCTCGTTCCTTTAGGTCATACCAGCTCAGCCGAGTTTGCCGACCATATCCTTCAGCGGCCCCTCGATCGCTGGGCGGATATCACCGCGCTGCAGGGCGAAAGCAAGGTTAGCGAGAATGAAGCCGTCCTTGGCGCC
>NZ_JALJRA010000008.1 GCF_022968135.1 Pseudorhizobium tarimense | reverse complement strand
GCATGCGCTGAAGACGCTCTGGGCCGAGGGGACGGCAAGGACGCTGGAGCTCTATCTCGAGGATGCTCTGGTCAGATGACGTCCAAACGATCTTGATTCTTGCGCAAGTTCGCGCAGCATAGTGCGATGGCGTTACACGCTCCTGGGAGTGAGCCATGTCTTTGAGAGGCCTGCGCGCCGTGTTCAAATCCGCCCGCCGACTGCCGCGAAACTAGTCCACTTGGTTGCTGACGAGTATCAGCTTGTCGATCTTGCCCGTCCCGAGCAACGTGTTGAGGTAGGTTGGCATCTGCGAGCGACGCGCTCCGCATACGTACTTTTGCCTGACGCATCGCAGAGCCCACTGACTGGCCGCTGGCAATCGCCGCGTAGAACCGTGTCGCGAATACCGTAGAGGATACGTCACCTATAGGTTCAGACATGGCAATCACGACAGGAACTGCAGGCAAGATTTCGTCTGCGCCCTCCAGGGTGTCGCAGGCGTTTAGCACCAGCATGGTTGGAGGCGTGTCAGGGGACGCGAGTGCCTCCATGAGGATTTCGAACGTCATTGCCCGGCCTTCGGGGCCTTCAACGCTGCCGTTCTCCAGGTAGAGCGACCGATCACCTCCATGGCCTAAAAAGTGGATCACGTGAGGACGCACGTCGTTGATGCCGTCAAGAAGGTCCTGAAAGGTGGCCGCAGGCATGTGTTCAAGCTGGACGAGATCACGGTATTTCGACCCGCGCAGTGCCTGCTTCACCTGCCGAACTTCTGCTTCTGTTCTAAGCCAGTAGCTCTCGCGAACGATGGACCCGTCTGGGTTCACAACTTCCGACTCGGTCGCTTCCGGGTTCGAGGTCATGTACAAGACGCGAAGCTTTTCAGGCTTAGGTTTCTGGACTTCGACGTATCTAACCGTCGGGCCTGACAAGCGGGATACCTCCCTGGCATGCTGCAGCTCTTCCCGCCGCTTTTGGAATCGTTCCTCGCTGTTGCCTGATCTGCTGCTTTTTCAGCTGAAGACAGGCTTTTCTGCTTGGCGGCCTGATCCCGAGCGTTCTTGGCGATCTTGTGCTTCAAATCGGCGATTTTCTTCTCGGCTGTCACGACCTTCTTGTCCTCCGTTTCCGCTGCACGCAGGTTGGAACGTCGGGTCACATCTGACTTCGTCTTGCTAGCATCAGCGCGCTTCTTCGCCGCATTTGAGCGTGCTGATGCAGCAGATGCCTCGGCCTTGCTGATGTCCTTACGAAGGTCGGCTTCTGATTTCTGGAGCTTTGCAATATCGCCACGCAGTGTGTCTGACCGTGTCAAAGTCCCCTCCCACCAAATCTCACATTTAGGTGGAAGCGGAAGGTCCATTGCGCAAGATCGGGCAGGCGACGAACCAAAGGAGCATGAGCGCGTATCCGAGCCTTCAGCGTGGCAACTCGAATCTCTTAGCGCCCAAACATCGTCTAGTTATCCAGACTACGCTCGCGACGGAGAAGCTATGCCATAAGCGATCAATCGTCTTCGCTGAATTCTGACAAAACTATCGGTGCGTATGGCCCAAAGGTGCGCTCAGAGCGATAAATCAGCGGAGCGCAATCAATGTAGTCATTGATATTGCTGCTCGTTTTTGACGAAAATGGCGCGCCGGACAGGATGAAACTGGGAACTCGTATGTAACTGTTTTAGCTGTTTTAGCTTTGTGATTTTCTAGTACGCCTCAGCCGCGCCTTACATAGAAGTTCCCGGCCAAGGCCTCTCGAATCCGTACACCGCCGTCCTGCGCTGCATTTTCAAGTCGAATCCGGAGGACGCTACGGTCGTCTCCATTGGCTGGCATGGGGATGTCGTTGCCTTCGATGAAACGAAGCTGATCTTCGGGTTGCAGTTCCGCCCAAAACCCGTCGGTCGCCAGCAATAACTCGGTCTCGATTCTAGTTTCTCCAATGTCCGGGGCCACGCACTCCCTGCTTCGAAAGCTGCGGGTCAGACGATGACGTTCCGGAAGACCGGCGATCATGGTTATGGGTAAATCGCCCGTCGCATTGGCAAGCGTATGGGGCCGGTTCAGCCACTCGATTGAGCCGTCATCGTTGCGCTGACCCAGCAGGCAGTCGCCGGCGTGCAGGACAATCCCCGTTCCGTCTGACCCAATATGCACGATCATGTAGCTGGCCGAAGCACGGCGGTGCTGTTTCGAGAGGTTCTCGTGAAGCCGCGGCAGTTGCGCCAGCAGGGTTTCAGGCGTCATCGCCTGATCTGAAACGACATACCAGTCGACCAGCTCGCGGATGATCGCCTGGGCAAGCGCGCCACTGTCAGGGGCCGTCGAGGAGCCGTCCGCGATGATACACAGTGTTTCATTGCCACGTATCCCGATCCCGCCATGATCGCGGTTGTCGTCGGTCCGCACCCCCGCCTGACTGTGCCAGCTGACCTCCATTCCCATTCAGGCCCCGCTCTGACTTATGGCGATGAAGCGGCCGCGAACGATATCAACACGACCCTCCGGACCGCGGATGTTTCCCTCAAGGAAATAGTCAAAATCAGCATCGCGGAGCAAATCGGCAAACTGGCCGGTAATGAAGTTTCTGACGTCCTGATCACACTCTTGGATTTCAGCGGCGATTTCCGGCCTGCCATCAACAACCAGAAGGATGTCCTCCAGATCGCGGCTCGTAAACAGGTCGCCTTCGCCGCGATGGAGATAGGCCTCCAGCTTCGTCGCTACGAACAAGGGCGGCGTCAGTCGCCTGATGGTGAGTTCCCCTTCAAGAGGGGAGGTCTCCGCCGTTTCGATGCCCTTCGCGTACCAGCGGTTGCTGAATCCAAGGATCTCGGCATCGTCCGGCATGAAATCGACCTTGAGCTCACCAAGCCGCATGCGGCAGATGACGGTATCGTCGTGCGCCTCCCTGAAGCCTTTTTCCCGCAGTTGCTCCTGTAGCTCGGCCCATGCGGCATAACCGGCAAGATCGACGATAAGATCAACATCATCCGTGGCCCTGACGTCTTCGAGCGTCACAGGGTCAGTGATGAACAGGGCGGTTGTGCATCCTCCGACGAATACCAGCCGCTCGCGCAGATCACTCCCCAGCGCCTCGGCCACGGATTGCAGCATTTGGAGAAGCTGGCCCCTGACGCTCATTTCTTCAGGAGCCTTTCTGAAAGACGTTCACCAGCAAGCCCGGCTTCACGCTGATTGCCAAGACGAATGGCGTCCACCAAGGCAAGGTACTCGTAAAGCCTCTCATCTTTCCGGACAGCGTCAGGGACCGTCTTGAACAGCGGCTGCACCGATTGCCCCATGTCCTGTCCTTCGGCAGAAGGCCAGACATAGATGTACTCGCCGGCGCTTATGAGCAGGCTTTTCAGCATGGGGGCGGCAAAAGCCGTTGGAACGCCGCGCGTCATGGCGCCGGGCTTTGCGGGGAAGACAAATTTCAGGCCATGGACGATGAAATTATGAAGATTGCGGCGGTTGGGCTTTGCGCGCCCGGCATCCCGGTCCTTTATGGCCAATCCCGATGACAGGCTGCGCTTGATGGAAGCGTTCACCTCCGTCTTGCTGATGCCCAGCAGCGCCTCAAGGCTGCGCACCGAGTACGGCGCCTCTCCCTGAAAGCTCCACTGGAACTCTCCCGGCGCTGCCGCATCCTCCTGTTCCTGAAGGCTTACAAGCTTCAGCAGAACGACGATATCCTGACTTTTCATTCCATTCATACACGCTGTCCTTTGTCCTAGGACTGAGGACAGTGCATCATGTTTCGGGACCTCCTGTCAAGCTATATCCTAGGTTCAGTCGATCCCGCACTGAGATTTTCCCTATTAAACCAGATCCTTACATGAAGCTTGCGCCTTAGACCGTCCCGTCGATGCCTAGTTAAGTCGCGTAGCCATGCCCCAACTTCGCACGGGCCACGCATTCTCCCGCTCAGCGTCCTCGACCGTGAAGTGACTCTTTAAAACGTTGCGTTTCCAGCGAACGCAAGAGGTCCGAAAACTGCTCCCGCGTCACGTTGAACGACAGGCTGAGCGACGGAAGACCGGCGTTTGCGAATAGCGATCCGGCATCAGTGTATTCGGTCTTCATGGGCGTCGGGGCCATTATCATTACGATACCGGGCCAGCGGAACTTCGGGCTCGGCATCAGCAAGGATGCGGGGATTACCATATAGGAGAACTCCAAGCTCTGACGCGGCGGCCCAGACTGCACGACCTGCCCCAGGTTGACGCTCCCACCACTATAAATCTCGCCCTGCCACTCGCCGGGCACCACGAGCGGCAACGTAAAGTCACCCTTTCCGCGTGTCCGCCGTGCCATGACCTTCCTCCTTTGAGTAGTAGGGGGGCCGCCTACCTTCGCCTCACATAGCGCCGCTACGATCTGCGTCGCGCTGATACACGAGAAGTAATTCTCGGCGTCCGACGTGAAGTCATCCGCACCATGCCCAAGCATCGGTCCACGGCCACGCCGACAGCGCCCCAATCCTTCTATCCACCAGAAAGACAGCTCTGAAAAAATTCCCAGCGCTCCGCAAGAGCGCTGACATCCGGACCTCTGGTGCCATTCACAGACAGCATGACTCCATCATAGGCAGTGTATTCGGCGCACAAACATGCCGGGCTGAATGACACACGCAAGGTCGAGGGATCGATTCCAATGAAGCCCAGATCGAAGAGTGTATGAAGATCACTGCGAAGCAGAAGTCCATTCCCCGCACCGTTCTCTTCATATGCTGCATAAGGCCGGATGTGGGCCGCTTCCACGGCGGCGGCAAAATTGTATCCGCTTATCTGGCAGCGCAGCCCGTACCGCCGGATAAGCCTTTCACGGAACTGCGACTGGCCTCGACGCAGGCTGATTTCCCGCAGAACCCGCCGGCGTTCCGCAATAACCGATTGAAGATCGTCCTGCCGTGTGGCGACCGTTTCCTCTGGGATCGGCATCCGACCGATATAGCGCCTCAATAGCGCGGCGGCATCCTTACCCAGAAAAGGCTCAAGTCGCGCAAGGTCCAGCTCTTTGATTGACATCTGATCGCGACCTGTCATTTCTCCCGGCCACTGCAATTTCGTCTTCCACCGCTTCGTCTCCGGACGCCTGTAGACGGCACATTTTCATGCGCTCGTACTCTTCGACGCTTAAGACCACCACCACTGGCCGGCCGTGCTTCTCTACAGCGACCGGTTCAGCCCGTGCCGTGTCCAGAAGCAGGCCGAACGCGTTCTTAGCGTCCCGCGCCGACATCGTTTTCATGAGCGAAGCCCCGCTGACAATGTGGCCATAATGGCTATTTCAACGCCTGATCGCAACCGCGAACAGGCAGATTATTGCCATAAAACAGAGCAATCCCCAGCCTCTGCATGTCCAGTGCACTCAAAGAGCCATGAGTGTCTCTGCCGGGTAGGTTGGAAGCGGCAGCATTCGCTGCCTGTCAGCAATGAATTTCGTAAATAACATGTTGTAGATGCGCGTCATCAAAGAACACCTGCAGAACATACCTCGACGAAACGTGAATCTGGCTGTAATACTTGGTAATCAAACAGGCGGGGTACCTTTGGAAGAGCGAGACATTGTCGCGCGCGACTTATTCGGCGAACCCGTAACGGAGTCTCCACGCCCCGGCGGTGGCAAAGCACGACTGCCATATAAATCCTCTTCCAGACCATCAGAGGCAGCAACAGAGCCCGATCCGTCCCGGTTCACCCTCCCGCTGCCTGCCTTGCTGTCCGTCGACGGTTCGATCGAAAGCAACCCGTTTCGCCAGTACGGGAAAAGGGCGCGGGTGCTTGAGGGTACGTTTGAACCGTTCTCTTTTAAGCAGCTAAAGGGCTTTCGATTTCGATCTACTTCTGGCGAAACATTCATCATTGTTCCGCGAAAGACCCTGACGGTCGTAGATGGCGAACCGATACTGCTGGTCGCTGATGCCGAAACACCGGAAGCGATACGCGACGCTTTGACAAGAGGCCGCGGCATCTGGTTGTCGCCAAAGCCTGCAAAGCCTGCCGCAGTTCCTGTCGAACAATCAGGTGATCTGTGCCGGAGAATCCTCGAAACCTGGCGGGGGAAATTCACATTCCGTGAAGGCCATCGCGAAACGGAGACCACACCTGCCGTGCCGGGGCTCAGAAAGCCGCAGGTTGGCGCACTCCATGCCGCTCTTGCTCACATCACAAGCTCTGTGGAGCCAGCCACGATTGTCATGCCTACAGGTACCGGCAAGACGGAAACTATGTTGGCGATTTACGCTCACGAACGGTTCGAGCGCCTGATGGTCGTGGTGCCGACCGATGCTCTTCGGGACCAGGTTGCAGGCAAATTCGAGACGATGGGCATACTGCAGCAGCAGGAATGTCTTCCGGCCGATGCAGAGTATCCCGTCGTGCTGCGCCTCAAGCACATCCCGAAGTCCCCTGAAGACGTTGAAGAAATGTTCGCCCGCGCCAATGTCATTGTAACAACCATGTCGATTGCGGGAAAGGCAAAAGCGGAAGTTCAGGAGCGCATGGCGCAAATGTGCGGGGCCCTCTTTATCGACGAGGCCCACCACGTCAAGGCAAAGACTTGGAGAGCCTTTCGGGCATGGTTCTCTGAAGCGGCAACGGACAAGCTGATCTTTCAGTTCACCGCAACGCCATTCCGCGAAGACGGCGGCAAGGTCGATGGCAAGTTCATCTACTATTATCCTCTGGCGAAAGCACAGAATGAAGATTATTTCGGGCAGATCGCCTTCCGCGCCGTCAGCGATCTGGAAGGCAATGAGGCTGATGATGAAATCATGCGTCTCGTCGGAGAGACGCTGGATCGCGACATCGCAGAAGGGCGCAGCCACCTCGCGAGGTCCGTTGCAAGAAGATTGCGCGAGCAAAGGACCTTCATACCAAGTATGCCGCTGCGTTGCCACGTTACAATCCGGTCATCGTCCATAGCGAACAGAGCGAAGCAGAACGCCGCCAGAATATCGCTGCTCTCCGCCAGTTTGAGAGCCGGATTATCGTGTGCGTCGATATGCTCGGCGAGGGTTTCGATCTTCCCGAACTGAAAATAGCCGGTGTCCATGACGGTTTTGCCAGCGTGGCGGTTACACTGCACTTTGTCGGGCGGTTTGCCAGGGCGCGTGATGACCTTGGTATCGCAACAGTGATCGCGAATACCGATCAGGATCGCGTGGATCGCGCGCTCGCGAAGCTCTACGCTGAAGAGGCGGACTGGAATATCCTTGTATCCACGATCAACGCAGATCGCGTTGGCCGGGAAATGGGGCGTGCCGAGGTGCTTGCGGGATTCACCGGCGAGCTAAGGGAAGTACCCCTCCAGACAATCGAGCCAACAATGAGCACTCTCGTGTTCCGGGCGAAGCAGTGCGAAAACTGGGACCCGCACAGAATCGAGGATGTTGCTCCGGCCGGATCATTCATAGGCATGAAGCTCAATCAGAAGGAGCGCATCGCCGTCTGCGTACTCCGACATGAAAAAATTGCCAAGTGGACAACATCGGCGATGGCAACTGACGTTGTCTGGGAACTGGTCCTCGCGCATTGGGATGAAAATGCGGGCCTCCTCTATCTGACCGGCACGGGAGGATCCGCTTCTGACGATCTTGCAAAAGCCATTTGCGGCGACCAGACGACACGTATCCGCGATCAGGCCGTTTTCCGATGCTTTCACGATTTCAATCAGCTGGTGATCCGCAATCTGGGCATGACACACCGGCAGGGCGCCGGGACCCGCTACTCAATGCTGATGGGCATCGACGTCAGCGACGGTATCGACAGCCTGATGAGGTCAGAGCGCATCCAGAACAACATTTCGGTTCCGGGTTTGAAGACGGCGAACCCCGGACACTAGGGTGCTCCATAAAAGGAAAATTCTGGTCGCAGTCGCGCATCCATGACCTGACAGACTGGACCGAATGGTGTCACCGCATCGGGGCCCTGCTCGATAACGACAGCATCCCGGATTCTGCTGCCTTCGCGTCAGCGATGCGGCCCCGGTTGATATCGACACGGCCCGACGCCCATCCTCTTGTTATCTACTGGCCTATGAGCCTGCTTCTTTCTTTCGCAGAGCGGGTCGCGATTTCATTCGGCGACGTGCGCTATCCGTTCGCAGAATGCGAGGTTGCGCTCTCGAACAACGACCGCAGCGGCCCTCTGAAATTCGAAGTGCGTGCTCACGATATCAGCGCCGGGTTCGAGATCGGGTTCACGGCAACGGATGCAATTTACGTGCAGACATCCGGACCTGCCTGCCGCATCAGAACACCGCGTCATGATTTGCCGATGGCGGAGTATTTCGCGGACGACGCGCCCCAGATCGATTTCGGCGATGGCTCGTTCCTCATATATTCGCATCTCTATGTTCCGCCCAAGGAGCTGGACCTGGCTCCAGTGATGGACACCGCGATCGTGCCCTGGAACTGGACTGGCACCAATCCCCGTATCGAGTCGCAGGGACCTGAACGCCGGCCAGACTCCATCCAGTACCGGGTCATCCAAGAGCTGAAAAAAGGAGACTACGACATCATCTTTGATGATGACGGCACTGGCGAATTCGCGGATGTGATCGCGATCAAGATCCGCGAAACAACTGTCGATGTCCTGATGTGTCACTGCAAGTACGCGGGCACCGATGCGGGCGCAGCGCGGCTGGACGATCTGTACGAGGTCGCCGGTCAGTCATTGAAGTCAGTTCAGTTCTGTCACAAGCCCAAGCGCTTCCTGAGGAACATGATGAACCGCGAGAAGCGCCGCTTGGAGCGGGGTGAACCAACCCGCTTTGATCGCGGCACTATCGGCGCGTTACGAAGGCTGTATGCCAGCTGGAACCAGTATCGGTTCGAATACAAGGTCTGGATTGTGCAGCCGGGAATATCAAAGAAGGCTGCATCCCAGCCGATCCTTCAGCTGCTTGGCCTGGTAGAGAAAGCACTCATTGATCATCGTCGTATCCCGTTGACAGTCATTGTCCGGGACTGACTTAGACGTCGCTCCGCCAACCGGCATCAATTCCCTGCTTCGTCTGGAGCCGTCCGTCGCCCTCACAAACTGAGGGGCGACAGCGGAACCGGCGAAGCAAGGGCTTGCTTTTCCCGCGTATCGATCTGCGCCCCCGCCGCGATCCGAGCGAGAACGTCCTCACGCGTGTCAGCGTCCGCCGCGACGAGCGCCTTCACGACCGGGAAGGATACTCGCCCGGTTCGCAGGACTTCTTCCGCTCCCTTCAGGGCCTTCTCGAATCCCACATAGGTCGACAGTTCGACGGCGGGCAGGTTGCATCGCGCCTTGAGGAAAGCCTTCGCCTCCGTCGCGGAGACGACGTCCATCAGCTTTTCGACTTCCGCCGCCATTGCCAGGACGCGCTCGGTCATCTGCTCCTGGAGAGCAAGGATTCGTGTCCGGGCGGACGAGAGCGCCTGTGCCTTGATGTCGATGTCCGTCGCCATGAGAGTGTCCCCTTCTGGGACGCTTCATAGGGTATCGGATCTTTCGGCACCGGTAAGCGGATCGGTAAAATCCTAGCGGAACCCATAGGATTCGACGGGTTGGCCAGCCTTAACGAAACAGCAACGGTGACGGACGCTTATGCCGCCGATGACGGGCTCAACAAGAAGTTAGGGTTTGCAGCCTCTTAAGAAGGGCGGTCATTTACCTGGCGCGCCTAGGCCACCTCGTTTGCCTTCCTCGACCAGCACCTCGACGACATGCCGTACTCTAGGCAGCAGATGCCGGCTGGCCGGCCACACCGCGTAGATGCCGACGTTGACGTCCGTTGCATCCTCCAGCAGCGGAACCAGCCGTCCGTTTGCGATGTGATCCGCCACGATCGATATCGGCATCTGAGCCACGCCAAGCCCTGCGACGGCCGCGTCGACGATGGCGGCACCATCCCCGATCTCGTGGGTGACGCGCGGGAGGATGCGCTCCACCGTTCCGTTCGGCGCCGTCACCCGCCAGGTCGCCGGAATATCCCTTCGGAAACCTACGATGCCGTCGTGATGCTGGAGATCCTCGATCGTCGTGGGGTGCCCCCTTACGGCCAAATAGTCCGGTGAAGCGAAGATGCAGGTCCGTTGCTCGGTCAGCTTGCGCATGACGAGGTTGCTGGTGTCCTTGCTTTCTCCGAAGCGGATCGCGAGATCCACACCTTCCTCCACCGGATCGATAATGCGGTCCGCTAGCGACAAGGACAATGTGAGACCCGGATGCTTTTTGGCGATCCCTGTCAGGATGGGTAGGAGGAACTGCCGTCCCCAGGCAACTGGTGCATCGATCCGCAATCGGCCCGTAAGCGCCTGACTTGTGGCCGCCAGGGCAGATTCCGCTGCCCCAATCTCCTCGAGGGCGTGTCTGCAGCTTGCATAGTAGGCCTCGCCGTCCGGCGTCAGAGTGAGACGCCGGGTTGTGCGATGGAGGAGCTTGACGCCGAGACGAGCCTCCAGCCGCGCGACGCTTTTCCCGACGGCCGACTTGGTGATCCCGAGCTTTTCTGCCGCCGCCGTGAAGCTTGAGAGGCTTACGGCTTCAACGAACGCGATCACCCCATCCAGTTGCTCAAGCTGTGCCATTGTATCCCTTCAGGCTACGCAACGTATCCCACCGCGATGTTTATCTGCTTCAAGGTCTACATTATCTAACACGGCATATCAAACAGATGGTGGCCGTCGGCAAGGCCTGGTCGCCCAAGGAGCTGGGATGCGATTTTTATCCAGATTTGCGCTCACCGTGGCGTCGTTGGCGATTTCCACCTCGATGGTTCTGGCCGCCCCGGCACTCGAGGTGCTGGGCAAGGACTTTGAGTTCCCCAACAAGATTGAAGGAATGCCAAGCAAGCTGTCGGACTTCCAGGGTCTGCAGATCAACACCTTCGACACGAGCGACGGCGTTACGCTGTCCTACTGGGAAGCCGGAGAGGGCGAAACCCTGATCTTCGTGCCGGGCTGGTCCGCGAATGGTGCCGAATACGTCAACGTCATGTACCTGCTCGCGCAGAAGTACCGGGTGATCGTTTTGGATCCCCGCAACCAGGGTCTATCCGAGAAGGTCGAGTACGGATCGCGGATTTCCCGGTTCGGAGCCGACCTCAAGGAATTGGTCGATCACCTCGGGATCGAGGAGGCGAACTTCAGCGGATGGTCGATGGGCGCTTCCGTGATCTGGAGCTACATTGACCTCTTCGGCACGAAGACAATCCGCAAGGCAGTGTTCGTCGACGAGCCGATCTCGATCTACTCCCATTCCGACTGGTCGGAGCAGGAGCGTCTCGATGCTGGCGGCACCACGACGAGCGCCGAGCGGATGGTCGCAGGATACACGGCAGGCGCACCGCTCAACAGCCTTGTCACCGATCTGAAGGCGCTTGAACGCTCGATGCTCAAGGACTCGCCGTACTTCGTGAATTCCGGCGCCTTCGCCAGCGAGTTCATCAAGACGGAGCCGGAAGCGACTAGGCGGGTCCTGTTCGACCACGTCACCAACGACTGGCGCGACGTTATTGCGCACAAGATTGACGTTCCCGTTGCCATCTTCTCGGGCGAGGAGAGCACAAATCTTCCAAGTCAGAGATGGGCTGCATCCACCATCCCGGACGCCACCCTCTACAGCTACACATCGGCCGAGCAGGGGGACCACTTCCTGATGTTCAAGAACCCGATCAAGTTCACGAACGACCTCACGTCGTTTCTGGAACGCTGAGCCCAAAAGGCCAGCCTCGACCCCATAACCACCACAACGAACGTTCCCGGCGCCGCCGGTCTAACGAGGAGAAATAGCATGCCTGTTGTACGCGTAAGCTGGTTTGACGGTAAGGACGCCAAGGCGAAGAAGGCTGTTGCAGCTGAAATCACCGAGAGCATCGTCAAGAACACCGGAACAGATCCGAACTACATCTACGTCCTGTTCGAAGACATCGCGCCGTCGAACTGGGCCGGCGCCGGAAAGCTTTTCGGCGAGGAAGCCGAGAAAGCCTGAACGTTGGACAAGAGGGCCATGGAACCATGGTCCTCTTCCACTCCCTCGACGAACGGAAATGTCGATGAATCATATCACCTGTGTCTTCCATCTCGCGGTGGAGCCCGATCATCTGGGCGAATTCAAATCCTTGATCAACGACATCGTCGAGGACGCGCGCCGGGAGACCGGCACCGTGATCTACGAATACTCCATCAATGCAGCCGATGAGACCGAAATCCATATCGTCGAGCGCTACCAGGCCGATGCTGTGCTGCCTCACATCAACGAGACCTTCGCGCCTTACGCGCAGCGGTTCCTGGCGCTGGCTCAGATCAAGGCGCTGTATGTGTACGGAGAGACAACCCTCGACATCCGCAACAAGCTGGATGACTTCGGGGCCGTATATCTGACGCCGCTCGTCGGCCTCCATAACTAAGTAGCAACCGATTGTCGCCCCGCAGGATACACTCGGTAGCCTCCGGGGCGATTTATCCTGCGACATTTCGGCGCTAGCACATCGGCCTGACACACGTCGCTGCCCGCAGCGTTCCCGCTTCTGCCGGACAGCAGCCGCTGTCACGGGGCAAGTACGTCTCGACTACCCGCCTTGGAAGGACCGGAGAGCCGATAACGGGCGGCTCAGTCGGACGATCCAAGGAGATATCATGTCAACAAATCTCAGAACGAGCGGAGCCCCCGTGGGGGCAGGGCCGCGCGTATACGCCTTCCTCGTCGGCGTCCTCTCCGCCATCGTGGGCGGTTACTTCGTCTATGGTGGAATTCAGCTTCTGTCGCTTGACGGGTCGTTCTACTACCTTCCGGCCGGAGCAGCACTTCTCGCAACCGCGATTCTGCTCTTTCGGGCGGACATCCGCGCCGGCTACGTCTACTTCGCGTTCTTCCTCGGGACCCTTGCCTGGGGTCTCTGGGAAGTAGGCTTTCACTTCTGGCCGCTAGCCGCGCGCCTCGGACTGTTCGCGGTTCTGGGACTTCTGATCGCGCTTTGCATGCCGAAGCTGAGCGGCGCGGAAAAGGTCAGGCATGTCCGCCCAATATCCTACGGGACGGCCGGCATCCTCGCCGTCGGGGTCCTGCTTGCGTTCATCAGCGCCTTTGGACCGATTTGGCTGGTCAAGCCGAGCTACAAGCCTGAAGTCGTGGCAGACTACGATCCAGCGAGCGAGCCGGCCAACTGGGTCGGCTTTGGCCGCACCACGACCGGCGAGCAGTTCGCGCCGGATACGCAGATCACCCTTGAGAATGTCAGCCAGCTTGAAGTTGCCTGGACCTTCCACACCGGTGATCCCGGCGGCAACGGTCGCGAGAACCAGAACACCCCGCTTCAGATCGGCAACACGCTCTATCCATGTACGGCTACCAACCAGGTATTCGCGGTGCGCGGCGATACCGGCGAGCAGCTCTGGCACTTTGATCCGGGCGTCAACCCCGGCGACACCGCGGGCTGGATGCGTTGCCGCTCACTCGCTTACTACGAAGTACCGGGACTGGCCGACGACGCTCCAGGTAAACGTAGGCTCTACGTTACCACTGGAGACATGAGGCTGATCGCGCTCGATGCTGCGACCGGGTCTCCGGTTCCTTCCTTTGGCGAGAACGGAACTGTGTTTCTCGCCACCGGCATGGGAGCCGTCATTCCTGGCTTCTACAACCCGACGTCAGGACCCTTGCTCGCCGGGGAGAACCTGATCATCGGTGGCTGGGTCATGGACAACCAGTCGGCCGACGAACCATCGGGCGTCGTACGTGCCTTCAACGCGGTGACCGGCGAGTTTGCCTGGGCATGGGATGTCGGTCGTCCGGGTCAGCCGAACCCACCGGCCGAGGGTGAGAGCTACACCCGTAGCACACCTAACATGTGGGCCACTCCGACTTATGATCCAGAACTCAACATGGTCTATCTGCCGACGGGTGGCGGAACGCCCGACCTGTTCGGCGGTCAGCGGTCGGAGCCGACCGAACGGGTCGGCACTTCCGTAGTCGCGGTTGATGCAACGACGGGCGAGGAGCGCTGGACGTTCCAACTGGTTCATCACGACGTCTGGGACTTCGACCTGCCTTCCAAGCCGGTGCTCTATGACATGCCGGACGGTAAAGGCGGTCGGACGCCGGCGCTTATCCAGGCGGGGAAGAACGGAGAGATCTTCGTTCTCGACCGCCGCACCGGCAAGCCGATCACCGCAGTCGAGGAGCGACCGGTCCCGACGGAAGGTGTCCCCGGCGAGCGGCTTTCACCGACCCAGCCATACTCGGTTGGCATGCCGTCCATGCGAGATGCGGTTCTTACAGAGGCGACGATGTGGGGGATCACGCCGCTCGACCAGCTCTACTGCCGCATCCAATTCAAGAGCCTGTACTATGTCGGAGATTATACGCCTCCTCAGTTGCAGTGGTATCTCCAGAATCCGTCTTGGTACGGCACCACCAACTGGGGTGGACAGGCCATCGACAAGCGTCATGACATAATGATCGTCAATGACATGCGGATCGCCATGAAAGGCCGTCTCCTGTCCCGCGAAGACGAAATCCGGCGGACGAAGGAGAGTGGCAAGGGCTCGCACAGCACCGGTGGCGTCGTTCCCATGAGCGAGACGCCTTACGGAGCGGAGCGGGGCATGGTGGAATCCTTCCTGGGCGTTCCCTGTACGACGCCGCCCTTCGGCACCATGGCCGCGATCGACATGAAAACGCAGAAGATGCTGTGGCACCGCTCTCTTGGCACGCCGGAGCAGTTCGGCCCGCTCGGTATCAAGACGCACATGCCGATCGAGTTGGGAATGCCGACGCTCGGCGGCGCTGTTCCTACAGCGTCGGGTCTGGTCTTCTTCTCCGCCACCTCGGACTACTATCTGAGGGCGATCGATGTGCTGACCGGCGAAGAGGTTTGGAAAAGCCCGCTCCCGGTAGGCGCCGGTTCCACGCCTCTCGTGTTCACCTCGCCGGAGGACGGCCGCCAATACGTCGTCGTCACGGCGCACGGCTCGCGGGCGGCTCCGGACTACGGCGACTACATCATCGCCTTCGCTCTGCCGAAGAAGCAATAAATGAAAGCCGCCGCAGGACGTCATCTACGTCCTGCGGCATTTCCTTTATCGAAAGCAGGTTTCAAATGGTTCAAGTTACACGCATCGTCCACCGCCGCGCCAATCCCGGTCAGGAGCGTCAGTACGAGCAGCTCGTGCGGGACATGCTTGCCGACTGCTCCAGAACGCCCGGCTATCTGTTCTCGACCGTGATACCGCCGCGGGTAGATGGCGAAGAGTTCCACATCGTTCAGTGCTTCACCACACAGGCCGCTCTGGATACCTGGCGGCACTCGAAAGAGTCTGCGGAGTGGCACGACCGTCTGAAAGAGGTGGCAGACAAGGACCCGGAATACAGGGTTTTCAACACATCCGACCTGTGGTTTTCGGCAACGGGCCTGGAAGGGGAGAAGCAGCCAGCCAGATGGCGTATGGCCGTCCTCACCTGGATGGGCATATTTCCTTTGGCCTCTCTTGCCGTCGCATTCCTGTTTCCGCTTCTCACCGATCTGCCATACATTCCAAGAATGATGATCGTCACCGCCCTGATCGTGCTGGCCATGTACTGGATCGTGATGCCCCGCCTCCTACGGTGGCTCGGATCGTGGGTCAAACGCTGAGGCTATCGAGCCGAAACTGAGGAATGGCGATGTCGACGCAGACGATGACGGCGGTCGTGATCCGGGAACCCGGAGGGCCGGAGGTCCTCAGGGTGGAGCAGTGGCCAGTTCCTGTTCCTCGGGCAGGTTGGGTGCGGATCGCGGTGAAGGCGTTCGGCCTTAACAGATCCGAGCTGTTCACGCGGCAGGGACATTCGCCCAGCGTCACCTTTCCACGCGTGCTCGGCATCGAGGCCGTGGGTGTGGTCGACGATGCGCCGGGTGGAGAGTTTCGAAAGGGAGATACCGTAGCAACGGTGATGGGCGGCATGGGCAGGCAGTTCGACGGGGGATATGCCGAGTTCACCTGTGTCCCCGCCGGTCAGGTTCGGAAGGTTGAGACGGCCCTCCCATGGAACGTCCTGGGTGCCCTGCCGGAGATGATGCAGACGGCCTGGGGCGCTCTATTCTCTTCGCTCGATCTGAAACCCCACGACCGGCTGCTCGTCCGAGGCGGGACCACGTCGGTCGGAATGGCAGCCATCGCCTTGGCCAGACGTCACGGCGCTCATGTCACCGCCACGTCCCGCAGCGAGAAGCGGCTTGCAATGCTGCAGGAGCTGGGCGCGCGGGAGACGCGTATCGACGACGGAGCACTGTCTGACGGACCGGCACGCTACGACAAGGTGCTCGAACTGATCGGCACCTCGACGCTTCGGGACTCCTTGAAATGCGCAGCTCGCGGAGGGCTTGTTTCGATGGTCGGCATCGTCGGGAGCCAATGGTCGCTGGAACATTTCGCGCCGATGGACGACATTCCGAACCGCGTGGGGTTGACCGCCTATAGCGGCGAGCCGGAAGACTTCATGAAGATGCCCTTTCAGAGCATCGTCGACGACATCTCATCTGGAAAGCTCACCATCGCGCTCGGTCCTACCTTCCAGATCGACGAGATCGTTGAAGCTCATCGCTGCATGGAATCGAACGCTGCGGGAGGCAAGATCGTCATCCTGGTGACCTGAGGCTCGCTCGCCGACGCTCACCGATCAAGCTACACTAGCCGCAGACTGACGCACATCCAAAGCAAGGAACGAATGACTTGGACCGCCTCGAATGCGACCGCATGTTCGCCGCAGTGATCGAAACAGGAAGCTTCGCAGCAGCGGCAGCTCGTCTCGGAACCAGCACGGGCCAAGCATCGAAACTGGTCTCCCGGCTAGAAAAGGAACTCGGCGTCCAGCTTCTCACGCGGACCACTCGGGCATTGGCCCTGACGGAGGTCGGGCGTGCCTACTACGAGCGCATAAAGGCCATCATCGAGGAATTTGATCTGCTCGACGCGTCGGTCCGCAGTGCATCCGGAGCGCCGACGGGCAGGCTTCGGATAACGGCGCCGGTTACCTTCGGCACCGTGCAGTTGGCGCCGGTCCTGATCTCGTTCGCCACGGCCTTTCCTGATATTCAACTCGACGTCAGCTTTTCCGACCGCCTCGTCAGTCTCGTGGACGAAGGCTATGACGCTGCAATCCGGATAGGCCAGCCCGCCGACAGTAGCCTCATGGCGAAGAAGCTGGGAGCGATACGGATCGTCCTCGTTGCCGCGCCCTCCTATCTCGATGCTCAAAAGCTACCCGTCCATCCGAGCGATCTCGTTGAACATCGTTGTATCGTCGATTCCAATTTCCGTGATCCAACATCATGGCGGTTCAGAACCGTCGACAGGGAACAGGCGATCGCCACTGAGGTCAAAGGCCGGCTTCATTTCTCCAACGCCGGAGCCTGCCTTGCGGCCGCCGAGGCGGGACTGGGCATAGCCCGTGTACCGAGTTTTGTTGCGGGCGATAGTCTGAGGGCAGGCAAACTCAGATCTGTTCTGGCCGAGTACGAGGATGAGCCGCGGGGCCTCTATGCTGTCTATCCGCCCGGCCGTCACCTCGCGTTGAAGGTGCGGGTCCTCGTCGACTTTCTGGCCGCCGCTTTCAAAGGCCAGCCGAAGTGGGATGATGGATGGGTATGATTGCATCCGATCCGGAAGCAATCCTTCTCTATTCGAGGGGATAATAGTCGATCTGAAGAAGGTGCATATTCCGTCTCAGGAATTCACCCTGACAGAAGAGACCCATCATGATCGACAACCGCACTGCTCCCTACGCCGCACTCGTCCTGCGTGTCACGCTTGGCCTGCTCTTCCTTGCCCACGCGGGCTTGAAGATTTTCGTATTCACCCCGACGGGAACTGCCGGGTTCTTCGCTTCGCTCGGACTTCCGGGCTGGCTGGCCTATGTCACGATCCTTTGGGAACTGGCAGGCGCCGTCGCTCTCATCTTGGGCATCTGGCCGCGTCTAGCCTCGCTTGCGATGATCCCGGTTCTGCTCGGATCAATCTTCACCGTCCACGGCGCGGCCGGCTTCTTCTTCAACAATCCAAACGGCGGCTGGGAATTCCCGGCGTTCTGGATCGTCGGCCTGATCGTTCTGGCGTTGATCGGTGATGGCGCCAAGGCGCTCCGCCCCACACCTCTGCGCAAGTAACATCTCAACAAGGATTTCGACCGGAGGCAGCCATGAGCATGATACAATCATCGAAGACCGGCATCGGCAAAGTGACCCTGACGGTCAATGACCTCGATCGCGTGAGTGGCTTCTACCAGGAAGCTGTCGGCCTCCATCTCCTTCGCGGCGACGCTTCCACCGCAGAGCTGGGCGTGGATGGAGACACCCTTCTGGAGTTACGGCGCGACACGGCGGCACGCCGCCGTTCGCCCCGCGAGGCAGGCCTCTTCCATACGGCCTTTCTGCTTCCCTCCCGCGCCGACCTCGGCCGGTGGATCAAGCATGCAATGAAATCGAAGGCTCCCGTGGTCGGTGCATCCGATCACGGCGTAAGCGAAGCGCTCTACCTCTCCGATCCGGAAGGCAACGGAGTGGAGATCTATGCTGACTGGCCGGTCTTGTCATGGCAATGGAAGGACGGCCTGGTCGACATGCCGAGCGACCCGCTCGACATCGACGCTCTGGTCGACGCCAGCGGTGGCGAGGAATGGAATGGCTTTCCCGAGGGGGCGACCGTCGGCCACGTTCATCTCCAGGTGGGTGCCATACCGACGGCGGAGGCGTTCTATCGCGACGTGCTCGGCTTCGCCGTGACGTCACGCTATCCCGGTGGGACGTTCTACGCTGCCGATGGATACCATCATCACCTAGCGACCAACATCTGGAACAGTCGGGGTGCGGGTGCACGCACCTTTCCGAGCACCGGTCTTGCCAATGTCGAGATCGTGTCCTCCCGCGACTTTGTGGAAGCGGTCGGTAACAGGGCCGACCAGACTCGACAAGAGCGCGACACACTGACCCTCGTCGATCCATGGGGGACAGAGATCACAGTCGCGACTGCGACGCAAAAGAAGATCAAGGAGTGAAACATGCTTGTCGAAGGTAAATGGACGGCCGACTGGCATCCGGTTCAAGCGACGGACGAAAAGGGCGGTTTCGTTCGGCAGATTTCCGGTTTCCGCAACTGGATCACCCCGGATGGCGAAGCCGACCCGACCGGCGAAGGCGGGTTCAAAGCTGAAGCTGGGCGCTACCATCTCTATGTCGCACTGATCTGCCCCTGGGCGTCGCGCACCTTGATCGGGCGTGCCCTCAAGAAGCTCGAGGACGTGATCTCGGTGTCCATCGTCGAGCCGGCGCTTTCCGATCAGGGCTGGCGTTTCGGCGATTATCCCGGCTCCGACCTTGATGACGTCAACGGAGCGAGCTTCCTCCATGAGATCTACACGAGCGCCGATTCTGTTTACACGGGCCGCGCGACAGTCCCAGTCCTGTTCGACAAGGAGCGCCGTACCATCGTCAACAACGAGTCCGCCGATATTCTGAGAATGCTGAACTCAGGCTTCGGGTCTCTCGGTGACGAAAGCATCGACCTGTACCCAGAAGATCTGCGCGCGCAAATCGACGGGCTGAACGAGCGCATCTACCCGATGCTCAATAACGGCGTCTACCGCACGGGTTTCGCGACGACCCAGATCGCTTATGAAGAAGCCTTTGCCGACGTCTTCACAATGCTGGACGAACTGGAGACGCGGCTTGAGAACCGCGGCCCGTTCCTGTTCGGCGACCGGATGACCGAGGCAGACGTGCGGCTGTTCGTTACTCTCATCCGTTTTGATGCCGCCTATCACGGCCTGTTCAAGTGCAACCTGCGCCGGCTGGCGGACTACCCAAGTCTCAGCCGCTATGTCGAGACGGTGCTTGCTATCCCCGGCGTCCGAGGAACAGTGAACATCGACCACATCAAGCGCGGTTACTATTCGATCAAGGCACTCAATCCGACAGGAATCGTTCCCGTCGGCCCGCAACTGCCGTTCGCAACGGCATGAAGGACGAAACGATGTCTACCAACGCAGCCGATGTCCTTGTCATCATGCTCCACGGTGTCGGCTCAAGCGGCAGCGACCTCGCACCGCTTGCCGACGCTTGGACAACCGCCTTGCCTGGCGCCGCCTTTGCTTCCCCCGATGCACCTGCCGCTTCCAGCTTCGGTTCGGGCTACCAGTGGTTCAGCGTCGCCGGAGTGACAGAGGAAAACCGTGCCGGACGAGTCCACGACGCGCGGCCTTCCTTCGATGCCGTGGTCTCGGCGGTCATCGAGGAAAACGACTTCTCCAACCGGCTGGACCGTATCGCATTCGTCGGCTTTTCCCAGGGCACAATCATGGCACTCGACGCGGTGGCGTCAGGCCGGTGGCCGGTCGGCGCAGTAGTCGGCATCTCCGGACGGCTTGCCTCGCCGCTGCCGCTTCAGCCAGCCCTGCGTACTCCTGTTCTGCTGATACACGGCAGCGGGGATGAGATTATCCCGGCAACTGAAAGCACCAGGGCTGCCGTCACTCTTCGGGCACTCGGCGTCGCCGTCGAGACAGTCATAGTTCCTGGTCTGCCTCACACAATTTCCATCGAAGGGGCGGACAAGGCCGGCAGTTTTCTCGCAGCATCGCTGTCGCGGCTTCTGCCCTGACTGTAGACGTCCACGCTGTTCAATGATGGGCTCTTTGCGTTGCGCGTCTTCAAAACTTACGCGCGGCGAGCGGAGATGAACCGTCGGCGGTTTAGAAACCATCTACTCCCCCGCGATACCTCTTCATCGTCCTCGTCCGGACAAGGATTCGCACTTCTCATTTTTTCTCTTGCACCTCTAGCGGCTAGAGGTCGTAGACCATCCTTATGGACAGCATGAGGATCCGCACATGAATGGGCCGACACAGACGAAATTCCGCGTCGACGGGATGGACTGCGCGTCTTGCGCGACCAAGATCGACACGGCCGTCAGGCGCATGCCTGGCATCTCCGACGTCACCGTTTCCGTGACTGCCGGTACGATGACGGTCACCCATGACGACGCCAGCGATCTCAAGGCCGTGGGTACGAAGCTTTCGGGGCTGGGATTTCAGGCGACGCCAATACGTCCGAGGTCGGCTTCTGCTACCCCGGTGACGGAACACGCGCACGGTGTAGGCTCCGGGGTCGAACATCACGCCAACCACCACGACCACGACCACGGCCCGTCCGAAGGACCCTGGTGGAGGAGCGGGAAGGGCCGCCTGACCATCATGGCGGGCGCCGCACTCGTGTTTGCCTACGGCATCGGTCTTCTGTTCCCTGACATTGCGACCTACGCGTTTATCGTCGCAATGCTGGTCGGCCTCGTTCCGATCGCCCGTCGCGCCATCATGGCGGCAATGGCAGGCACTCCGTTCTCGATCGAGATGCTGATGACCATCGCCGCCGTCGGCGCGCTGTTCATCGACGCCACGGAGGAGGCGGCCGCCGTCGTGTTCCTGTTCCTGGTAGGCGAACTGCTCGAGGGCGTGGCTGCGGGCAAGGCGCGCGACAGCATCAGATCGCTGACGGCACTGGTGCCCAAGACGGCGTTGCTGGAGGACGCCGGGAAGATCCGCGAAGTTCCCGCAGAGACGCTTGAAGTGGGTGCGATCATCCTCGTCCGCCCAGGCGACCGGATCTCGGCCGACGGCGTCATCGTCGCGGGCGAGAGTTCGGTCGACGAGGCCCCTGTTACAGGTGAGAGCGTTCCGGTCCGGAAGGCCGTCGAGGACAATGTCTTCGCGGGCACGGTCAATGGCGATGCTGCGCTACGTGTGAGAGTTACGGCCGCCGCCGCCGATAACACCATCGCCCGCGTCGTAAGGCTTGTCGAGGAGGCGCAGGAATCGAAGGCTCCGACCGAACGCTTCATCGATCGCTTCTCCCGCTACTACACGCCGGGGGTCGTCGTCGTGGCCGTGCTGGTCGCCGTCATCCCTCCGCTGCTCGGCGGCGGCGTCTGGAGCGAATGGGTCTACAAGGGGCTCGCAGTTCTTCTGATCGGCTGCCCGTGTGCCCTCGTCATCTCGACGCCGGCCGCCATCGCCGCATCGCTGTCGTCGGGTGCGCGCCGCGGCCTGCTCCTGAAGGGCGGCGCCGTTCTTGAAGGACTTGGCAAGCTTACCGCCATCGCCTTCGACAAGACGGGCACGCTCACGGAAGGTAAGCCCAAGGTGACCGACGTCGTTCCGTTCGGCCGAAAGGTCCACGAGGTCCTGCGCTATGCAGCCGCGCTCGAAATGGGCTCAAGCCATCCGCTCGCTTTGGCGGTGCTCGAAAGGGCCGACGAGGACGGGATCGATGCTCCGGCAGCCACCGACGCCAAGGCGCTCGGCGGAAAGGGCGTGACCGCAGTAATTGACGGGGTCGAGGTGTTCTTCGGCTCGCCAAAGGCCGCCGCCGAACGTGTTTCGATGCCGATGGCGCATTCGAAGACGATTACCTCCCTCAACGACGAAGGGAAGGCCGTCTCCGTTCTCGTCATCGGAAACGTCCTTGCAGGTGCGATCGCCATGAGAGACGAGCCGCGGGCCGACGCAGTAGCCGGGCTGAAGACGCTGACGGATGCGGGCATCAAGATCGTCATGCTGACAGGCGACAACAAGCGGACAGCCACCGCCATCGGAGCTCAGCTCGGCATCGAGGTCCGCGCTGAACTGATGCCCGAAGACAAGCAGCGGATAGTCGGCGAGCTCAAGCGAGAAGGGTTCGTGGTCGGCAAGATCGGCGACGGTATCAACGACGCTCCGGCCCTTGCCGCCGCCGACGTCGGGATCGCCATGGGCGGCGGAACCGACGTAGCGCTGGAGACTGCGGATGCAGCGGTTCTGCATGGGCGGGTGGGCGACGTCGGCCTCATGGTCGATCTCTCGAAGCGCACGATGCGCAACATCTACCAGAACATCACCATCGCGCTCGGCCTCAAGGCGGTCTTTCTGGTCACGACGATCATCGGGATCACCGGGCTGTGGCCGGCCATCCTTGCCGATACCGGAGCAACCGTGCTGGTGACCATGAACGCGCTGCGCCTGCTGCGTCCGATCAGATAGTGATGGCGAGTCCTAGCTTTGATCGATAAGAGAAATAGGCCCGTAGATGAGAAAGTTCGCTCTCACGCCGGGCTGGCTACGCGCTAGTGCCCGGCTGGAACGCGCTCATGGTGAGCGTGAGAGAGAATGGCGCACCCGACAGGATTCGAACCTGTGACCTTTGGAATCGGAATCCAACACTCTATCCAGCTGAGCTACGGGTGCTAACCTTCAGCGAGATGACTCGCCGCTCCGATGGCAGTTCCTTACCTCAGGATGCGCGGCGCTTCAATGCCTCTTGGCGCGGGGCGGGCGGAAAATCGCGGCGAGGGTGAAACCGGCCTGTGGGGGCGCACGTATTGCTGTCCAAGCTGAGGGTAAGGGATCATGCAATCGCTGAAACAGGGGTATCGGGCGCTGGTGGTGGGCGCGAACGGCGGGATCGGGAGTGCCGTGGCAGCGCGGTTGCGGGCAGTTCCCTAATGCGCAACGTTCGAAACACTGTCCCGCAGGGACGATCCCGGTTTCGATATGACAGATGAGCCATCAGTGGCGGAGGCAGCCAGCCGACTGGGTCGGGGAGGGGGCCTCGACCTCATCTTCGATGCATCCGGCGCGCTGACGATTGATGGGATCGGGCCCGAAAAGACCATCAAGGCGCTCGATCCGGCGGCCATGGCGCGGCAGTTTGCCGTCAATGCAATTGGCCCGGCGCTCCTGATGAAGCATTTCCTACCGCTCCTGCCACGCCAGGAGCGGGCGATCTTTGCGACGCTGTCCGCCCGCGTAGGGTCAATTGGTGACAACCGGCTCGGCGGCTGGATGTTCTATCGCGCTTCGAAGGCCGCGCTCAACCAGATCGTCAGGACTGCCACCATCGAAGGGCGTCGCACCCATCCCGGTGCCGTGGTCGCGGCCCTGCATCCGGGAACGGTCGCTACGCGGCTTTCGGACTCTTACGGCGCCCGGTGCAACCAGCTTTCGCCAGATCAGTCGGCAGCCCTACTACTTGATGTTCTCGACCGGCTGGAGCCTGCGCTGAGCGGCGGCTTCTTCGCCTATGACGGCAGCGTCATCGAGTGGTGAGGGGCGAGGGGAAAACCCGGCAGGCGACTTGCATGCCGGTTTTCCTGTCCTCTCTCAGGCGGCCACCATGGCGCCCGGCCCGGGGGTGGCGCCGGGTGGGCACTTGCCGAGGATGATCATGCCGAGCACTTCGTCCTTGGTCACGTCCTGCGTGCGCGCATGGCCCACCACTTGGCCGTTCTTCATCACGAAGACACGGTCGGCCAGGTCGAAGACGTCGTGGATGTCGTGGCTGATCAGGAAGATGCCGATGCCCTCTCGCTTCAGTTGCTTGATGAGGTCGCCCACCTGCGCAGTCTCCTGCGGTCCAAGGGCGGCCGTCGGCTCGTCCATGATCAGGATGCGGGCGTCGAAGAGGATCGCGCGGGCGATCGCCACCGACTGGCGCTGACCACCAGACAGCGCCTTCACCGGTTCCTTGAACCGCTTGAAGTTGGGGTTGAGCCTGCCCATCACCTCGCGGGCATTGGCTTCCATCGCGACGTCGTCCAGCGTGCCCCAGGGGGTCTGCAACTCGCGGCCAAGGTAAAGGTTGGCGGCCGCATCGACATTGTCGGCGACGGCAAGCGTCTGGTAGATCGTCTCGATCCCGTAGTGCTTGGCGTCACGCGGGTTGCGGATTTCGGCCGGCTCGCCGTTGATGAGAATGTCGCCCGCATCGCGGCGATAGGCGCCGGAGAGGATCTTGATCAGGGTCGACTTGCCGGCGCCGTTATGGCCGAGCAGTGCCACGACCTCGCCCGGGAAAAGGTCGATGCTGGCGTTCTCGACAGCGTGGATGCCGCCGAAGGAGATGGAAATGTTCCGCATTTCCACGAGCGGAGTATGCTGGTCCGTCACGATGAAAACTCCTGTTTACTTGGCCCGGGCGCGGTAGACCGTGTCCAGCCAGACGGCCAGAACGAGAACAGCTCCGACGACGATCCGCTGAAGCGGCGTGTCGATGCCGAGCAGCACCATGCCGGACTGCAGCGACTGCATGACGAGCGCACCGAGCATGGCGCCGGCAATCGTGCCGACGCCGCCGGCAAGCGAGGTCCCGCCAATCACCGCCGCAGCGATGGTGTAAAGCTCGTCGAGCTCGCCCTGAGCATTCGTCGCCGCATTGAGGCGGGCTGTGGAGATGGCGGCGGCAATGGCCGCAAGAATGCCCATCAGGGCGAAGATGCGCACCGTCACCCAGCGGGTCTTGATGCCCGCCAGTTCCGCCGCCTCCGGGTTGCCGCCGATGGCAAAGACGTAGCGGCCGAAGCGCAGCCGGGTGGAGATGAAGGTCATCACGATGCCGACGCTGATCGCGATCAGCACCGGGACGGCGATCCCGTGGGAGATCTCCAGGCCGCCTTCCGGCCAGGCAATGCCGTTCGCCTCAGCATAGCGGCGGGCGATCGCGACCGGCCAGTGATAGCTGTTGGCAACTAGAACGACCGCAAGGACGATCACGCAGCCGATGCCGCCGATGACGTATTCGGCCCAGATCGGCTTGCGCGGGAAGGAGAAGCGCTTGCGCTGGCGGCGTGCGTTGACGATCGCCGCGATGATGGCAACGCAGGCGGCGAGGCCCACGATCCAGCTCCAGGTGGCGCCGATCGAGCCTTCCGTGCCGCCGCCCATCAGGCGGAAGGTGGGGTCCATCGGGGCAACCGTCTGGCCGCTCGTCACGAACCAGGTGGCGCCGCGCCAGACCAGAAGGCCGCCGAGGGTAACGATGAAGGAGGGAACGCCGAGGAAGGCGATGATCAGGCCGTGAAGGCCACCGACCATTGCTCCGACTACTAGACCGCAGACAAGTGCCAGGGCCCAGATCGCCGGATGACCGAAGCCAAGGATGTTGGGCAGGATCTGCGCCTGCATCACACCCATGATCATGCCGGTAAAGCCGAGTATCGAGCCGACGGACAGATCGATGTTGCGGGTGACGATCACTAGCACCATTCCAGTCGCCATCACGGCGACGGAGGAGGTCTGGACCGTCAGGTTCCAGAGGTTGCGCGGCGTCAGGAACAGCCCGTCGGTCATGATGTGGAAGCCGATCCAGATGATCAGCAGCGCACCGACCATGCCGAGCAGGCGCGTGTCGATTTCGGTGGCGCGAAAGAAGCGCGTCACCGCATTCGTGTCCGCCTGTCGCGGACCGCTGGTTGTCGTGGTTTGCATCGTATCGGCCATTCCCGCCGTTCCACCTCTCGAGAGCGCAGTGGATCACCAGTTCGTCTGGGATGACCGCCGCGCCGGCTCGGGCCGCCGCTCGCGTTTGTTTCGCGGCTCTGCCCATGAAGACAGAACCCGACGCTGCCGCGCAGCGCCGGGATCCGGTTGCTCAGCCTTGTTTAGTCGCAGGCGGCGACCGAGCCGGGCTGTACCCCCTGGCAGGCTTCTTCCTTGCTGATCCAGCCGGCGTCGATGACGACGTCGAGATTGTCCTTGGTGACCGGCAGCGGTGCGAGGAAGACCGACTTCATTTCGGCACCCTTCGGGCCGCCGGTGAAGGTCTGGACGTTCTCGATTTCGTCCATGGTCTTGCCATCGGCGAGTGCCAGCGCAATCTCGGCAGCGTTCTTGCCGAGTTCACGGCTGTCCTTCCAGACCGATACCGTCTGCGTGCCCTTAGCGACGCGGTTGAGGGCGGCTTTGTCGGCGTCCTGGCCGGACACCGGTACGGAACCGGCTAGACCCTGGGCGTCAAGCGCGGCGATCGCACCACCGGCAGTGCCGTCGTTGGAAGCAACGACCGCGTCGACCTCGTTGTTGTTGGCGGTCAGGAACTGCTCCATGTTGCGCTGGGCGTTTTCCGGCTTCCAGCCGTCGGTATAGGCTTCACCGACGTTCTTGATCTTGCCGGAGTCGATGGCGTCCTGCAGCACTTCCATCTGTCCGGAGAACAGGAAGTCGGCGTTCGGATCGGACGAGGAGCCCTTGATGAAGACGTAGTTGCCTTCCGGTGCCACCTTGAACACTTCGCGCGCCTGCATGCGGCCCACTTCCTTGTTGTCGAAGGTGATGTAGAAGGCAGACGGGTTCTCGATCAGGCGGTCATAGCCGACGACCGGAATGCCTTCCGCGGTTGCCTTTTCGATGGCTGGACCGATCGCGTCGCTGTCCTGCGCCAGAACGATCAGGGCGTCGGCGCCCTGCGAGATCAGCGACTCGACATCGGTGAGCTGCTTGGCGGCGGACGACTGGGCGTCGGCGGAGATGTACTTGGCGCCGGCTTCTTCGAGCGCCTTCTTGATGGCGGCTTCGTCCGTCTTCCAGCGTTCTTCCTGGAAGTTGGACCAGGACACGCCAACAGTCTTTTCCTGGGCCAGGGCCGCAGTGGCCATGGACACAACGATAGCCGTACCGGCCATCAGCTTGATGATGGACTTCATAGGATCCTCCCGATTGACGGCGGATGGCCAAAGCCTCCGTGCTCTCCCCCCGCCAGATAAGCTGCCAGTCAAAGCCGAATGCTTTTTTCTCGACAGTCAAGAAATTAGATGTCAGAGATTTTTTGAGGAGTCAATCGGCGGATTGAGCATCGGCGCCGACTGGTCTATCGACGAGATCGTAACAGGAGGAGCGGGCGTAAGATGCTGGCCAAGTCGAGCACTGAGCTGGTCCGGCAGCAGAACAGCGCCCTGGTTCTTTCGGTCCTGCGACGTCACGGCCGCTTGTCCCATACGGAGCTTTCCGAGACCACTAAACTATCGTCTGGCACGGTCTCCGCAATCACCGCCGACCTCGAGCGGCACGCCATCATCGAGAAGATCGAGCAGCAGGCTGCCGCAGGCCGGGGCCGTCCGCGCGTGCTGTTCGGCCAGCGCCGCGACTGCGGCTTTGTGATCGTGGTGGTCATCTCCTCCGACCTCATCCAATATTCCCTCGTCGACTACGCCGGCACCCTGCTCGACCGCTTCACGGAAGGGCGGCAGGAGAATTCTGCGCAAGCCTTCGCCGCGGCGATCCGTGCGGCGCTCGAGCGGCTCATCTCCCGCAGTAGCATCGACCGCGAGCAAGTCCTGCTGGTTTCCTTCAGCAGCAAGGGGCTGGTCAGTGCAGAAAAGCCGCTCCTCGTCTGGTCGCCGATGTTGGGGGGTGAAGGGATCGACTTCCGCATCGTCCTGGGGCAGGGGTGGAATGCGCGAACCCTCCTCAACAACGAAACCCTGCTTGTCGCTAAGGCCCTGCAGCAGCGGCAGAATCCGGCTCTGCCGGCGCTTGCTGCCGTGTCACTTGGCCACAGCATCGGTCTCGGCATCGCGAAGATGCGGCCAGGAGGGGAAACAGAAATCTCGGCTCCCAATTTCGGTCACATGCTGCACATTCCGAGTGGGGCGCTCTGCCGTTGTGGCGCCCGCGGCTGCATCGAAGCCTATGCCGGATTCTATGCCGTGCTTCGCGCCGCATTCGAGGTGCCGCTCGACACCATCCCGGCCAAGATCGTTCCGCTTGCGGAAGTGGACAAGATCGCCGGGAAGGCACGGCAGGGCAATCGCATGGCGGGTTTTGCTTTCCGCCAAGCGGGGATCGCGCTCGGCAACGGCCTCTCGCGCCTCCTTAGCCTGCACGGCCACATGCCGGTCTTCATTACCGGGCCGGGCATGCGCTACTACGATCTCCTGAGCCAGGGAGTCGAGGAGGGGCTGGCGCAGACGCAGGTGGTGAAGCTGTCGGGCATGCCGCGGCTGGAAGTGGCGGCAGACGAACCGTCGCTGGTGTTCGAAGGGCATCTCGGGCTTGCCTTTTCGTTCATCGACCAGGATATCATTGCTCAGCGTGCGCCACTCCAGGCGGCGGGAGAATGAGCAGATGATCGATATCGACCACCCTATGTACAAGCCGCTCTGGGCGCGCCTCCTCATCGTCGGCGTCTGCGTCGCCTGGGCCGGGTTCGAGTTCTATAGCGGCGAGCCGTTCTGGGGTATGATCGTCGGGGCGATGGGCATCTATGCCGGCTACAAGCTCTTCTACGAGTTCGGCCGAAAGCCCAAGACGGAGCCGGCCGATCAGGACGAGCACCAGTAAAGGTCGCGGATTGCCCGATCGATCAGGATGTTGGCTGTCTTCATCCGCAGGGTCGCATTGTCGCGGAGTGCCTCAGGTACACGATCTGGATGGTTATCCTTGGCAAAGCGCCGCCGCTTTTCCGCCAGCGTTTCGGCGGTTTCATCGGGGGTAAGCGCAAGATCTTCTGCGATTTCGGCGTCGCTGATGCGCAGGAGGTGCTCCGGCACAAATGGCTCTTTTCGTGGTGCTTCGGCTGGTGGATCCGGCTCCGGCGGCGGTTTGTCGGCCAGCATCTCGAGATAGGCATCGCCCGCGCCGGAACTGCCGAACGCAACCGTTTCCTTCGTCGCGGCAACGAAGCCAGACGTCAATCCGGGCACGCGAAAAACCGCCCCCTCGGCAGGCGGTTCGTCTTCCTGCTTCTCTTCGTCCAGCCGCGTCAGCACCGACTGGAACACCGACTGCCCCAACAGCATGGCGCCTCCCATTTGATCAAGGAGAGCACGGGAAGATGGTGCAGGGCTTGTCTTGGAGCGGTGATGTCATTTCTTGCGGATAAGATCTAACATTAGCGGATTTAACCGGTGACAAAGGTTCCCGCTTAGTCTCGTGCTTCTCCGCAGTAAAGCCAATCCCCGTGTTGTCATGAGTGAAATCCAGAACCGCGCCGTGGACCTGATGAAGATGGACCCTGACGCCCATCCGATGACCGTGGAAGATTTGCGAGACAACTTCTTCAAGGCGTCGTTTGCATTGTACTGCAGCCTGGGCGGATCCGAGGCCAAGGCGAAAGCGCTTCTGCAAAGTTCTGGAGGCCACGAGGGCGACGTCGCCACTCTGGTCGGAGAGCTCATGGTGACCACGGCAGGCGTCAGCCACCTGCAGGACATGGACATGATGCAGGCGGCCTATAACACGCTCCGCCGCCGCTACCAGCAGCTCTCCTCAGCCGCCTGAGCCGCGCACAAACCCGGCTCGGGCTCAGCTCTGGCTCTGCTGCTGGCTGACCGTCGGCTCCACCGTCACCGCCACATGAAGGTCTTCATTGGCGGACCCGATGCGTAGGCCGGAGACCGGGGCGGCATCGCGGTAGGAAAGGCCGCTGGCGATGCGAACATAGCGTTCGTCGGGGCAGATGTTGTTGGCAGCGTCGAAGCCTATCCAGCCAAGGCCCGGCAGGTGGACTTCCGCCCAGGCGTGTGTGGCCACCTGTTCCGCCACGCCTTCCATCATCAGGTACCCCGACACATAGCGGGCCGGATTGCCAAGCAGCCGCGCGGCGCTGATCATGATGTGGGCGTGGTCCTGGCAGACGCCGCGACCGGCTTCCAGCGCCTGCTCCGCCGTAGTTTCGCTGTCCGTGGCGCCCGGAACATAGGCCACCTGTTTGTGGATGGCGTTCATCAGGGCGTGCATGCGCGCCAGACCATCGTCTTCGGCAAGGCCGCTGTTAATCTCCCGCACCAGCTTGCCCGCCTTGGTCTGCGGCGTTTCGCGCAGGAACAGCCAGAGTGGGCAAAACCCCTGGTGCTGTCCGAAGACGCCGGAGGTGTCGATCGTTTTCACCTCACCGCTCGCCACGATGCGGATCGTGTAGGCGCTACCTTCCACGGAAGTTAGTTCCACCCGGTTGCCGTACTGGTCTGCATACCCCGTCTCGACCTTCGCGCCCTCCAGCTGGATCGACCAGTTCAAGACGCGCTGCGTCGGCCCGTCGACCGGCGTCAGCCTCAGCCGCTGGAGCACGTAGGAGACGGGTTGGTCGTAGAGATATTGGGTAGAGTGCGTGATGGTCAGCCGCATGGGCGCGTCGTCCTATTGATAGAAGCGGTAGCCCTCGGAGATCTCCCGCCCGAGCTGGTTGTTGCGGCTGATGAACTCTTCGAGGAACTCGTGCAGGCCGTGGTCCATGATGTCGACGATTGAGCCGCGCGTCAGCATCGCGTTGATGGTTTCTGCCGTATCGATGGCCTGTGGCCGTAGGCCGTATTCGCGCTCCAAATAATGAAGGTTGCTGGTGATCTTGCTGTAGCTGTAGGCGAGCGAGCGCGGCATGCGGCCATTGAGGATCAGGAAGTCGGCGATGTTGGCGGGGCGATGCTCGCCGTCATAGACCCAGCCATAGGATCGGTGGGCGGAAACGGATCGCAGGATCGATTCCCACTGCATGTTGTCGAGCGATGAACCGACCTGGCTGACGGCAGGCAGCAGCACGTAATACTTCACGTCGAGAATGCGGCTCGTATTGTCGGCCCGCTCGATGAAGGTGCCGATGCGCGAAAAGTTGTAGATGTCGTTTCTAAGCATCGAGCCGTGAAAGGCGCCGCGGATGAGGCCGCAGCGATGCTTGATCACGTCGATCAGTTCCGGCAGGTCCGCTGCCTTCGGGCGGCGGGCGAGGTGCGCCTTGAGGTCGATCCAGCACTCGTTGGTGGCTTCCCAGGTTTCGCGAGTGAGTGCCGTGCGCACCATACGGGCGTTGTTGCGCCCGGCCTCGATGCAGGACATGACGCTCGAAGGGTTGTGCCGGTCGCGCAGGAGGTAGTCCACCGCATCAGCCGAGGTCGCGGTGCTGTGCACCTCGGCATAAGCTTGGCGCGCGCCCGCACTCTGTAGCACGCCGTCCCAGTCGTCGTCGCCGCTGTCGAAGCGGGTGAGCGAGACGCGAAGGCCGGCGTCCACCAGCCGTGCGATGTTCTCGGCGCGCTCTATGTAGCGGAACATCCAGTAGAGGCCATTGGCGGTTCTGCCGAGAAGCATCGCTCAGTCCTCCAGTACCCAGGTGTCCTTGGTGCCGCCGCCCTGGCTGGAATTGACCACCAGCGACCCCTGCTTCAGCGCCACGCGGGTCAATCCGCCGGGAATGATCTTCACCGTATCGGAGACCAGCACGTAAGGCCGCAGGTCGACGTGCCGGGGCGCAATCCCCTTGTTGACGAAGATCGGCACCGTGGAGAGCGAAAGCGTCGGCTGGGCGATGTAGTTGGCGGGCCGGGCACTCAGCTTCGCCGCGAATTCGCTGCGCTCCTTCTTCGTCGCCGTCGGACCGACGAGCATGCCGTAGCCGCCAGAACCATGGACTTCCTTGACCACCAGCTCTTCCAGGTGCTCCAGCACATAAGCAAGGCTGGATGGTTCAGAGCAGCGCCAGGTAGGCACGTTCTCGAGCATCGGCTTGCGGCCTGTGTAGAATTCGACGATCTCGGGCATGTAGGAATAGATCGCCTTGTCATCGGCAATGCCCGTCCCCGGCGCGTTGGCAATGGTGATGTTGCCGGCGCGGTAGACATCCATAATGCCGGGAATGCCGAGCGCGGAATCAGGCCGGAAGGTGAGGGGATCGAGAAACTCGTCATCGACGCGGCGGTAGAGCACATCAATTTCTTCGTAGCCACGCGTGGTGCGCATCTTGACCCTGCCGTCGATGACCCTCAGGTCCGAACCCTCGACCAGTTCGACGCCCATGCTGTCGGCAAGAAATGCATGTTCATAATATGCAGAATTGTGGATTCCCGGCGTCAGCACGGCGACACAGGGTCTTCCCGTGCAGCCGGACGGGGCAAGCGAGGCGAGCGACTGGCGCAGCTGCTTGGGGTAATCCTCCACGCGCCGCACGCGGTTCAGCGTGAAGAGCTCGGGGAACATCTGCATCATGGTTTCCCGGTTCTCCAGCATGTATGAGACACCGGAGGGCGTGCGGGCGTTGTCCTCAAGCACGTAGAACTGGTCTTCGCCGGTGCGCACGATGTCGGTCCCGACAACATGGGTGTAGACGCCGCCGGGCGGCCGGAAGCCGATCATCTCGGGCAGGAAGGCGTCATTCTTCTCGATCAGTTCGCGAGGGATGCGGCCCGCCCGGATGATCTCCTGCTTGTGGTAGATGTCCTCCAGAAAAGCGTTGAGGGCCAGTACGCGCTGCTCGATGCCCTGGGCGAGCCGCCGCCATTCGCGCGCCGCGATAATGCGCGGGATGATGTCGAAGGGGATCAGCTTTTCGGAGGAGTCGGCATGGCCGTAGACGGCGAAGGTGATGCCCGTCTTGCGGAAGATGTTCTCCGCATCGCGAGCTTTTTGGATCAGATGCGCCGGATGCTGGCCCGCATACCAGGTGTGGTAGTCCCGGTAGGGTGATCGCGGATGGTCGTCCGCAGTCAACATCTCATCGAACGCCAATTCCCCGTTCCTCCCTTTCGCTCCAGTTGAACCCAGTCTATGTGGTAATGCAAGAACCGTGCTAGATGCGGGGCAGCATATGGGAGCTCGCCTACCCCAGCTATCTCGGGCGCCTCGGGTACAGCCTCCCGGCGAGGCTGCCTGGAACTTGAGCAGTCCCCCGTCGCTGCAGGGCAGGGGATGCCCCGTCACCATCAGCCGCATTGAGGCCAAGCGTCAGCGTTTCTGCTTTGACCGCCGGCGCTCCTGTGTCTACCAAGCAAGTTCGATCCTCCTTCCGCCGGAATCCCCGCATGCTCGACAGACTCGCTCCGGTGCTTTTCGTCCTCC
Organism: Pseudorhizobium tarimense; assembly: GCF_022968135.1. GTDB lineage: Bacteria > Pseudomonadota > Alphaproteobacteria > Rhizobiales > Rhizobiaceae > Neorhizobium > Neorhizobium tarimense. The sequence goes on along the minus strand of NZ_JALJRA010000008.1, from coordinate 208,023 downwards.
TCTGGTCGACGGGTTGGCTCGTTGCGAAGTTTGCGGTGGCGCACGCCGAGCCGCTGACCTTCATGGCTGCGCGGCATGCGCTTGCAGCAATCGCTTTCACCCTGCTGTGTCTGGCCGTCGGCGCACGCTGGCCGCGGGAGCGCTCGGCGATCTTCCATGGGATGATGTCAGGTATCTTCCTCCACGGCCTTTACCTTGCGGGCGTTTGGTGGGCGATTGGGCAGGGGGTGCCGGCGGGGCTTTCCGGCATCATCGCTGGGCTGCAGCCGCTTTTGACGGCGCTTGCGGCCCCTTTCCTCATCGGAGAACGCCTGCGTCCGCTGCAGAAGATCGGCATCGTGCTCGGCTTTGCCGGCATCCTGATCGCCATCTCGCCGCAGCTGCTCGACACGGTCGAGCGCGGCCTGGTCGGGCTCGGCCTACCGGTCCTTGTCAACCTCGCCGCCATGTTCTCGGTCACCTATGGCACGCTCTACCAGAAGCGAAACCTGCAGCAGGGCAACCTCCTGGCGATCGCCGTCCTGCAGTTCATCGGCGCCTTCATCGTGACCCTGCCCCTGGCGCTGATCTTCGAGGATCTGCGCTTCGACTGGACGGGCGAGGCGATGTTTGCCATGGCCTGGTCCGTCTTCGGCATTTCCATGGGGGCGGTCGGACTGCTTCTCTATCTCATCCGCCGCGGACAGGTTTCTCGCGCCGCCTCTCTGATCTACCTCATGCCGCCGGTCGTCGCCGTCGAGGCGCTCTTCCTGTTCGGCGAGCCGCTGACCCCGCCGATGATCGTTGGAACCATCATCGTCGTCGCCGGCGTCTACATGGTGAACCGGAAGGCGCAAACAAAAGCGGCGGGCATAGAGCCCGCCGCTTGATCTTCTCGTATCAGCCTAAAGCTCAGGCCGGACGACGCTTGCGGCCTTCGTTGCCACCGGTGTCGCCGCCGAAGCGGACCGGGCCGGGGTTGCCGCTGCCCTTCTGGGCGGGGCGGCCGTGGCCGTTGCGGCTGCGCTGGTTGGCGCTCTCATGCGCGCCGTGTGCCGCGGGCGCATTGCCCTTGCGGTGTTCCTTGCGCTGATCGTTGCGCGCCGCGCGGTTGCCGTTCGGCTGGGCTTGCCGTTCCGGAGCCTCGCTACGTCCCTCACCGTCCGCTGCGAAGAACGGCTTCCGGGCAGGGCGTTCGCGTCTCGGACGTCCTTCGCCGCCGGCCGGCTGGCCGTTGCCGCCGCGGCCACGGTTACCGCCGCGCTTGTTGTTGTTGCCCCGCGCCGGCCGGTTCAGGCCTTCCGGCCGCTCCCCGGAGGCGGTGGTGATCTCGATGCCCATCAGCTTCTCGATGTCGCGCAGCAGGCCGGTTTCTTCCGGCGTGCAGAAGGCGATGGCGATGCCGTCACGACCGGCGCGTGCGGTACGGCCGATGCGGTGGACATAGGCATCCGGCACTTCCGGCAGGTCGTAATTGAAGACGTGGGTGACGCCCGGAATATCGATGCCGCGTGCAGCGACGTCGGTCGCAATCAGCGTCTGGATCTCGCCTTCGCGGAATCCCTTCAACGCCCGTTCACGCTGGCCTTGGCTCTTGTTGCCGTGGATGGAGGCAACCGAGTAGCCGACCTGGTCGAGATGCTTCATCAGCTTCTCGGCGGTGTGCTTGGTACGCATGAAGACGATCGCGCGGCCGTCGGCATTGGCAGTCAGCGTCTGCTTCAGCAGTTCGGTCTTGTCGTTCTTGCCGCCGAGGAAATGCACATACTGCTCGACTTTGTCGGCAGCCTTGCCAGGAGGCGTCACGGAGACCTGGATCGGATCCGCCAGGTATTCACCGGCCAGTTCGGCAATCGCCTTCGGCATAGTGGCGGAGAAGAGCAGCGTCTGCCGGCGCTTCGGCACCATCTTGGAAATCTTGCGCAGGTCGTGAATGAAGCCGAGGTCCAGCATCTGGTCCGCTTCATCGAGCACGAGGTAGCGGACGGTGGTGAGCCCGATCGCCTTGCGGGCGACGAGGTCGAGCAGGCGGCCGGGGGTCGCGACGAGAATGTCGGTGCCCTTTTCCAGCATCTGCTGCTGCTTGTTGATGGAAGCTCCACCGACAACCGAATTGATCTTCAGCGGCATGCCGCGGACATAGCTCTTCAGGTTGACGGCGATCTGGTTTACCAGCTCGCGGGTCGGAGCCAGGATCAGGGTGCGGGTGGTGCGGTTGTCGGGACGCTTCGGGTCCTTCGACAGCATCTCGATCAGCGGCAGGCCGAATGCGGCCGTCTTGCCGGTGCCCGTCTGGGCAAGGCCGATCAGGTCGCGGCCTTCGAGGAGATGCGGGATAGCCTGCGCCTGGATCGGCGTCGGGTTTTCGTAACCGAGGGTGGAAAGGGTGGCTACGAGGTGCTTGGCGAGGCCAAGCTCATGGAAATTCGTCAAGTCGAATACCTTTTCGGGGCGCCAAAAGCGCACGACCGGGTACGACACCATGCCGTCCGGTTTGCCCTTGGCGTCAAGAACCCCGCGTGAAGTGGGAACTTGTTTGTTGGAAATTGCTTCCCAGCGCGTAAACCCTCGGGGGCGAGGGAGATCTATCTGTGCGCCTTGTTCCTTCTTCGCGATCGGTTGTCGCAGGGCCAGCTCACGCGGCGGCCGGAAGGTGAAAGCTGAGCGTCATGTGGTGGAACGGCGGCGCAAAGTCAAGTGACGATTTTGCGACGCCCGAATGCAAGAAGCCCGTCGTCCTTGCGGAGACGGGCTTCGACGAGAGGTCCTGGCTGCTCAGTAGCAGACGCGCGCGCGGTAGGCTTCGCCCCACTCGTTTTCCACCCATTCGAAGTGGCAACGCGGTGCGGGACGGTAGTAGGTGCGGCGGTAGACCCGGCGCGGCGGCGGCGCATACTCGTACTGCGGCTCCACGTAGATAGGGGCAGGGCGCGGTTGCGACGCAATCGCGCCGCCGATCAGGCCGCCGGCCAGTCCGGCTGCGACGCCGACCCAGACGTCGTCACTATGGTGACGGCCGCCTGCATGGGCTGCCGGTGCGGTTGCCGAAAGCGCGCCGGCCGTCGACAGAACGACCAGGCCCGCGGTGGTGAATTTCTTGAACATGGACATCTCTTGTTCCTTTCCCTCTCCAGGGCACGCAAGCAGCGTCGGCCACGATGCAAGCACTTTGAAGGAATGCGAATGAACGCAGGCTGAACGGACTCGCGGGCTGCCACCGCGCCACGGTTGAAGATGCTGCAGAATTTTGCAGCCTCAGCGGGAACTGTGTCGGCGCGACGGCAATCGCGTGGCGGAACCGTGAGGAGCGGCGGAAAGGAATCAAGAGCGCGAAATCGGCGGGATTGCGGACCTTTGGGCGGCGCCGACCACCGTCTCAAGAAGTTGTTAACGCTCGCTATGGTGTTATTCCCGAATCGGAGCACAACACAAATCGCGCGGCACCGGCCGAATGCGGTTGGAGCGGAAGACGGTGGGGATGCAGGGTCAACTGCTGGAGACGGCCTGCGCGCGGATCGACGATGTGCGTGAGCCCGCCTTCATCAAGGACAGCGCACTCAATTACGTCGCGGTCAACGGCGCCTATGCGGCACTGTTCGATGCCGTGCCCGAAGAGCTTCTCGGTCAGCCCACCCGCACCGTCGAAATTGCCACCGGCGGCGCAGACCGGCGCGACAAGGAGTGTCGCGCACTGATCTTCGGAACGGAAGAGAAGGCGCAGTTCGTCGAGACCGGTGGCGGGCCGGTCTTCGAGATCGCAATCGAGCGCTTCGTCACCGAAGACGACCGGACCTTCGTGTTCGGTCGTTTCAGCCCCGTAGAGGAGACGGGCAAGGTGACGCGGCTGGTTGCGCCACAGGGGAGGGGAGAGGACATGCGCTTGGACGCAGACGGACAATGGCAGGATCTGCAGCTCGAGGACGCGCTCGACCTTCTCGATGTCGGTATCGGGATTTATGACGAGACCAATGCGCTGATCTATTACAACGCGCAGCTTGCTGACTTCTTCGACACGTTTGGCGTCTCGCTTCGGCACGGGTTGAGGTTCGAGAAGATCCTCGAGGAGATTTACGAGAAGCGGGTCAAGAACAGCCCGCGGCTGGCCGGCCGCCAGCCTCCCGAAAAGTCAGCCTGGGTGGATGAGCGCGTCAAGACCTTCGGCCTGCCCTATTCGGAAACGGTGGAGCAGTTGCTCGACGGGCGCTGGCTGAAGAGCATCAACAAAAGGCTGGACAACGGTCTCGTCATCGCACTTCGCTCCGACGTCACCGACTTCAAGGAGCAGGAGCATCTCCTGCGCAAGAATTTCGGCGAAACCGAGCTGCTGCGCGCCGTGCTGGAAGACCTGCCGGTGGCCGTCTTCATGCGCGACAGCAAGCAGCGGCTGGAATTCGTCAACGCCGCCTACGAACAGATGTTCGGCGACAAGCGCGACAACATCCTCGGCAAGACCGATGCCGAGATGTTTCCGTGGAAGGCGGAGCGCAGCCAGACGGAGAACGAGCGAATCTTGGCGGGCTCGGAAGCCGCTGAGAAGGCGGAGGACAAGACTTTTCCGGATGGCCGCGTCGTTCCTGTTCTGACCCGTCAGATGCGGGTGGTCGATGCGGAAGGCGAGCCGCATCTGGTCGGCTCGATCACCGATATCACGCCTTACAAGCAGGCGACGGAGCACGCGGAAAAGCTGCGCCAAGACATGCAGACCATCCTCGGCGGTATCCCCGTCGGGATCGCCATCCTCGACCGTGATCTGAGCTTCGAATACGTTAATCCGGCCTTTTACGGCTTCTGGGATGCAGGAGAGCGGTTCGAACTGATCGGCCGGCCGTATCGCGACTTCCTCCAGGCCAATTTCGACAACGGCATCTACGCCCACACGGGCAAGAGCTTCGAGGAGATCTACGACCAGCGGATTGCCGATCTCACCCATGATGGCGAGCAGCCGCCGATCGAGGTTCGCAGCGCCCAGGGGCGCGTCATCCTGATTTCCGGCACGCGGCTGACCGGTGAAAAACTGCTGCTCAGCTACACGGACATCACCGCGATCCGCAAGCGCGACGAAGAGGTGCGGGCAGCCCAGCAGGCGCTCGACCGCCAGGGCGCGCTGATGCGCGAGGCGACGAGCGCCATGTCGCAGGGGCTATTGATCCTGCACGAGGGCACGATCGTCTTCTCCAACAATGCGCTTCCGACGATGCTCGACATCCCGGAAGAGCTCGGCGATCCCGGGGCCTTGTGGCGCGACCTCTTCCGCCACTGCGTCAAGCGCGGCGATCTCGGTCCCACCGACGAGGCGATGGAGACATTGCGCGCCTGGGAAGAGGATGTCAGCCAGGGCAAATCCGTCGAGGCGACCTTCAAGATCGAAGGCCGCAAGTGGATCCAGGTCGAAGCCAATCTCAGCGGCAGCGACCACTGGCTTGCCGTCTTCACCGACGTCACCGACGTCAAGGAGCGCGAACGGGAACTGACGCGGCTCGTTCAACGGGCCGAGGCTGCCGACAAGGCGAAGTCGGAGTTCCTAGCCAACATGAGCCACGAGATCCGCACGCCGATGAACGGCGTCCTCGGCATGGCCGAACTGCTGGCGAAGTCCAACCTCGATACGCGGCAGAAGACCTTCATCGACATCATCGTCAAGTCCGGCAACGCGCTGCTCACGATCATCAACGACATCCTCGACTTCTCCAAGATCGACGCAGGACAGATGAAGCTGCGCAAGGCGCCCTTCGATCCGGTGGAGGCGATAGAGGACGTCGCGACGCTTCTGTCGTCTTCGGCAGCGGAAAAGGACATCGAGCTGATCGTCCGGGGCGACGCCTCGGTCAAGGAAACGGTGCAGGGCGATGCAGGCCGCTTCCGCCAGATCATCACCAATCTCGTCGGTAATGCAGTCAAGTTTACCGATAAGGGTCACGTCTTCATCGACCTTCACTCGGAGGCACTTGCCGAAGGGGAGATGATGCTGAGCGTGCGGATCGAGGATACCGGACTCGGAATCCCCGACGAGAAGCTGAAGTCGGTCTTCGAGAAGTTCTCTCAGGTCGATACCTCCTCGACCCGCCGTCATGAGGGTACGGGTCTTGGCTTGGCCATCACCGCAGGCCTCGTCGATCTCTTCGGCGGCCATATCGACGTGTCGAGCGAGGTGGGCAAGGGCTCGGTCTTCACCGTCTATCTGCCCTTCCAGGTGGTCAGCGAGCGCAAGAGCAACACGACGCTGCCGGTCAACACGGCGGGCGCGCGCGTGCTCGTGGTCGACGACAATGCCGTCAACCGACGTATCCTGACCGAACAGCTCACCATGTGGGGCTTTGATACGGTGGCGGCCGACGGCGGTGCGGAGGGGCTGGCGGTGATGGGCGAGGCTGCACGTCTGGGCATCACCATTGATGCGGTTGTGCTCGATTATCACATGCCGGAGATGAACGGTCTCGACGTCGCCCGCCGCATCCGCGGCGACCATCGCTTCGATGGCGTCGGGGTCATCTTCCTCACCTCTATGGACATGGCCGGCGACGAGGCGACCTTCGCCGCCCTCAACATCCAGGCGCATCTGATGAAGCCGGCGCGGGCAAACCTTCTGAGGGCAACGGTCATCGAAGTGGTGCGCGCCGTACGCATCAAGCGGAACGCGGCCATGACGCAGCAATCGACGCCCGTCGTTGCTGGGCCCGTTGCAGCCGTGCCTGACGCGGTCAGTCCTATCAGCGCATCGACGCCTGCCGCTCGCGCAGCGCCCGAGCTCGACGTGCTGGTGGCGGAGGACAACGACGTCAACCAGATCGTCTTCACGCAGATCCTGCAGGCGACGGGCTGGCGCTTCGAGATTGCAGAGAACGGCGCCAAGGCTGTCGAGGCCTGGCAGGAGAAGAACCCTTCGCTGATCCTCATGGACGTCTCCATGCCTGTGATGAACGGGCATCAGGCGACTCAGAAGATCCGTGAACTGCAAAAGCAGACCGGCGGCCATGTGCCGATCATCGGCGTGACGGCGCATGCGCTGGAAAGCGACAAGCAACTCTGCCTCGCCGCCGGCATGGACGACTACATGTCGAAGCCCATCAGTCCGGAATTGCTCGAGCAGAAGATTCGCCAGTGGCTGGGAGATGCGGGCGCCTCTAGGTCGTCCCGTTCATAGTCCTGAGCCCGCACAGCATCTCGCGCTTGCCGGCGAAGCCCGGTCGCCGCTCGACCGCAAAGCCTGCCGCCTGGAGGTTGCGCCGCACGAAGCCCGCTGCGGCATAGGTGGCAAAGCTGCCTCCCGGCCGGGTGTGGTCATGGATCGCCTGCATCAGTTCCGGCGACCACATTTCCGGATTGCGGGACGGAGCGAAGCCATCGAGGAACCAGGCGTCGAAGCATGCCGATTCTGCGCTTACACCCTCCAGCGCAGGCCCGATGGAAACCGTCAGCCGCGTCTGCTCGTCGGCAATAATCTCCACCCGTCCCTGCGGCTCCGCCGGCCAGGCCTCGACCAGGGCCCGTCGCTCGTCTTCGATTTCCGACCAGTGGGACAAGGCACGGTCGATCTCTTGAGCCTGCATAGGGTAGAGCTCGAAGGAGGTGAAGTGGAGGCTTGAGCCCGGCCGCCAGTTACGCTTCCACTGACGCCAGGTTTCGCAGAAGTTCAAGCCGGTGCCGAAGCCCAGTTCGCCGATGCGGAAATTGCCGCTGGCCTGCCACCGCTCCGGCAAGCCGTTGCCGGCAAGAAAGACGTGGCCGCATTCGAGCCGCCCGTCGCTGCGGCAATAAAAGTGGTCGCCAAACTGGGTGGAAAAGGGCATATCGCCCTCATGCCATTGAAGGCCTTCGCCACCATCCTTGGAAATCTCGTCGCTCATGACCTCAGCCGATAGTCTCGCCGGCCGGGCCGGTCAATCGCTTCCCTCGCAGAAGGACCTCGTCATCATCGGCGGCGGCATCATGGGCCTCTGGGCCGCCCTCAAGGCCGATCGGCTCGGCATCCCGACGCTTCTGCTAGAAGCTGACTGGATCGCCAGCGGCGCAAGCGGTGGACTGCTTGGCGCGCTTATGGCGCATGTGCCGGACCGCTGGAACGACAAGAAGCAGTTCCAGTTCGATGCGCTCGTTTCGCTGGAAGCGGAGATTGAGCAGCTTGAGCTAGAAACCGGCCGATCCTGCGGCTATCGCCGCTCGGGGCGGCTGATCCCGCTGCCAAAACCGCATCTGCGGGAGATCGCGCTGCGGCACCGGGAGGGGGCAAATGAGAACTGGCGCGCCGACGGCCGCGACTTTGCGTGGAACGTGCTGGATGCGTCGGAGAGCTTCGGTCTCGATCCGGCCTTTACCGAAGCGGGGGTGGTTCACGAGACGCTCGCCGGGCGCGTCTCGCCGCGCATGCTGATGTCGGTCTTGGCGGAGCGCCTGCGCACGGCCAAACATGTGACGGTGATCGAAGGGGCGCCGGTCGCTCGCGTCGCGCCGGAGCAGAAAGGCGTTGTGATGAAGGATGGCGCCGAGATCTCCTTCGGCCACTGCGTGGTCGCGGCAGGACCTGCGTCATTTCCCACGCTGGATAGGGTTGGCGCGCCTTTGCCACGTTCGCTTGGCCGCCCGGTCAAGGGGCAGGCGGCGCTCCTGAAGGCCGTTATGGACCCGGCGCAGCCGGTGATCTTCCTCAACGGGCTTTACGTCGTTCCCCATGACGACGGCATGGTAGCGGTGGGCAGCACCAGCGAGGAAGAGTTCGAAGCGCCCTTCGGAACGGATGAAAAGCTGGACGACCTGATTGAGCGCGCGCGCCAGTTGGTTCCGACCTTGTGTCAGGCGGAGGTTGTCGAACGTTGGGCGGGCCTTCGCCCGAAAGCCATCGGCCGGGAGCCCATGGTCGGGCCGCATACCGATCACCCTGAGCTCATCGCACTGACCGGCGGCTTCAAGGTCAGTTTCGGCATCGCCCACCGGCTGGCGGATGCAGCCCTGTCGGCCATGGCCGGTCGGCCGATGGACGTCCCGGCATCTTTCACCTTCGTCAGTCATCTGGCGCTTGCGAAACAGCCGTCCTGATCGGGTCGCTAGCTGTCGTTTCCGTCTCGACAGCGGCGGACCGGCTGGCTACCGTCATCACCATGTTTCACAAGGTGATTTGATGTCCGTGAACGATTATCCCCGCAATCTCGTCGGCTATGGCCGGAACCCGCCCGATCCGAAGTGGCCGGACGGCGCCCATGTCGCCGTCCAGTTCGTCATCAACTACGAAGAGGGCGGCGAAAGCAGCATCCTCGATGGCGATTCGGCCTCGGAAAACCTTCTGTCGGAGATTGTCGGCGCCGCTCCTTGGCCGGGGCAGCGCAACCTCAACATGGAGTCGATCTACGAATACGGCTCGCGTGCCGGATTCTGGCGCTTATGGCGGATGTTCACCGAACTCAAGGTGCAGACGACCGTTTACGGCGTGACACTTGCCATGGCGCGCAATCGGGAAGCGGTTGCGGCGATGAGAGAGGCAGGCTGGGAAATCGCCAGCCACGGCTACCGCTGGCTGGAATACAAGGATTTCCCGGAGGAGAAAGAGCGCGAGCACATTCGCGAGGCCGTGCGCCTGCACACGGAACTGACGGGCGAGCGCCCCTACGGCATGTACCAGGGCAAGCCGTCCGACAACACACTGCGGCTGGTGATAGAGGAGGGCGGCTTCCTCTACTCGTCCGACTCGTATGCGGATGACTTGCCTTACTGGGTGCCCGGTCTCGGCGGCAAGCCGTTCCTGATCATCCCCTACACGCTGGAAACGAACGACATGCGGTTTGCCACGCCGCAGGGGTTCAACTCTGGCGACCAGTTCTTCACGTACCTGAAGGATGCCTTCGACGTGCTCTACCAGGAGGGCAAGGAAGGCGCGCCCAAGATGATGTCCGTCGGCCTGCACTGCCGCCTCGTCGGGCGTCCCGGCCGCGCCGCCGCGCTTCGTCGCTTCATCGAATACGTCCTGTCCCACGAGAAGGTGTGGATCCCGCAGCGGATCGAGGTCGCCCGCCACTGGCACGAGCATCACAAGCCCGGAGGCGCTGCATGACCGCCCGCGAGGATTTCATCGCCCGCTTCGGCGGTGTCTTCGAACATTCGCCCTTCATCGCGGAGCGTGCCTATGACAGCGGCATGATCTTTGTGCCGCTGACCGCAAAGGGCATTCATGAAGCGATGGTGAGCGTGTTCCGGCAGGCAAGCCGCGAGGAACGGCTTGGCGTGCTGCGGGCCCATCCCGACCTCGCCGGCAAGCTCGCCATCGCGGGAGAACTGACGGAAGACAGCCGCAATGAGCAGGCGGGCGCCGGCCTTGACCGTCTGACCCCGCAGGAGCACGCCCGCTTCACCGATCTCAACACTGCCTATACGGAGAAATTTGGCTTCCCCTTCATCATCGCCGTCAAGGGTCTCGACAAGCACGAGATCCTCGAGGCCTTCGAGAGGCGGATCCACAACAGCCCGGAGCAGGAGTTCGGGACCGCAGCAGCCCAAGTCGAACGCATCGCCAGCCTTCGTCTGGCAGCGCTTCTCCCGGAGGGATGAGCGGCATGTTCTTTCCAGCCTGTCTCCGATCGCCTATATTGACGGCATCAGGAGTGACTTGACCATGAGACCTTCCGAGGTGCTGGAGCAGAACAGAGAAGCGATCCGCGCTGCAACGGCCCGTCGCAGGGCGCCCAATCGGCGTGTTTTTGGTTCTGTTGCGCGGGGTGAGGACGGGTCAGACAGCGATCTCGATATCCTGATCGATGCTCTGCCCGGCATGACCTTGTTCGATCTCGGAGGGCTTCAAGCCGAGATGGAGGATCTACTGCCTTGCCGGGTCGACGTGGTCACAGCCAGTGGCCTGAAGGCGCGGATGCGCGACCGGATACTTACCGAAGCGCGCACCATATGACACCGGAAGAGCGCCTGCTCGATAACGTTATCGATATGGAGGAGGCGGCGCGGGAAGCGATCGAATCCCTTGAGGAGGTGAGCCTTGGGGAACTCGAGCAGGATCTCTTGCATCAGCGTGCCGTAGCGACGACCTTCGTTTTACTCGCGACCGCCGCTGCACGTATCCAGACGTTGTTTCCGGACATTGCGTCCGAGCAACCGGAGACCGCCTGGAGCAAGATCCAGGGGCTGCGCAACCTCGTGGTTCACCAATATGACCGGCTGGATTGGCGTATCATATGGGAGACGGTGCAGTCTTACCTGCCGAAGCTTGTCCGACAGATCGACCAGCTCCGCCACCCGCATATCCAGGGAGAATGATCCCTTTGCCCATCGAACTCCCTATTCGTCCCTTAACGGCCGTGACATTCGCGCCCTTCGGTGAAGTCCTGGAAGCCGATCCTTCTACGGTGCGGCTGATCAACGGCGGCACAACCGAGCGCTTCCACCGTCTCTCGGTTGCCGAGGCCGCAGGCGAGAATGTCATCATCAGCCTGTTCCGCGGCCAGCCGCGGCGCTTTCCTTACGCGATCGCCATGATGGAGCGCCATCCCTTCGGCAGCCAGAGCTTCTCGCCGCTCTCGGGGCGTCCCTTCCTCGTCGCCGTCGCTGAGGATGAGGATGGACGGCCCGGCCCGCCGCAGGTCTTCTTGGCCACCGGCAGCCAAGGGGTGAACTACCGTCGCAACGTCTGGCATCACCCGCTGATGGCGCTCGGGGATGTCAGTGATTTCCTGGTGGTCGACCGCGATCGGCCGGAAACGAACCTGGAAGAATCCGCCTACGAGAGACCCTATTTGATCGAGGAGCCAAGCCTATGACCGGCCTCACCACCCATGTCCTGGATACGGCGCGAGGCGTCCCGGCACAGGGGCTGAAGATCGACCTTTACCGGCTTTCGGGCAACGGGCGTGAAAAAGTGAAGAGCGTCGACACCAATGCCGATGGCCGTGTCGATGGCGGGCCGATTCTTGCCGACGATGCCTTCCAGGCCGGCGAATACGAGCTGGTCTTCCACGCCGGAGACTACCTGCGCATGACGGGGCACAACCTGCCGGAGCCCGCCTTCCTCAATGTCATCCCAATCCGCTTCGGCATCGCCGATACGACGGCGCATTATCACGTCCCGCTGCTTCTTTCGCCCTTCGGCTACTCCACCTACCGGGGCAGTTGAACCCCGGGTAAGGGACCCGCGGAAACCTTTCGGAAACCATCGCGCACCCATACTCTGCCGCGAGTCGATGAGAGGGCGAGATGGCGGGACCGAAACGCAAGACGGCACGCAAGGGCGGCGGGAGCAGGAAGCGCTCCGCAAGCCATGGCGGCAGTTCCACCTGGATGTGGGGCGTGGCGCTCGTGGCAGTGGTCGGCGGCATCGCAGCCTACGATAACTCCATCGCCTTGCGGCGTTTCGCGGCGTCCGTCATGGACGGGAAGCAGGCCCTCACGGCCTCGCGCGAAGCTGCCAAAACGCCGGCGGAGCGGACGGCGCATCGTCCTCAGTCCGCAGCCAGACATGTCCCGGTGCCGCAGCGCCCGGTCGGTCAAGGTGAGCGCGAGAGCAAGAGGATCGCGGTGCACCAGCGCCATGACGGCATGCAGACGGCGGCCATCAGCCCGCCGGCGCCAATCGGCAAGCCTGAAGCCAGCCGCGCGTCTGCCGTGAGGTCTGCAGCGATCAAGCCGCACGCCCCGGAGGCGTCCGGTGGCCGCCATCAGACAAAGTTCTTTCTGTGCGGCACGGCCAAGCAGGATGACTGTGTTATCGCCGCTGATCGTTTCATGCTTAAGGGCGAGACGATCAGGATCGCCGGCATCGAGGTACCAGACATCAAGAAGCCGCGGTGCGAAGCCGAGCGAATCAAGGCGAGCGACGCGAAGCTTCGGATCCGAGCCTTCCTTGACTCCGGGCCCTTCGACATCATCGCTGCCAGTGCCGGCGATGAAGACAGCGGCGGCCACAAGATCCGCGCCATCATGCGCAACGGCGTGTCGCTGTCGGACGTGCTCGTGCGGGAGGGCCTCGCCAAGCGCCCCGGTTCCATCGGCGGCTGGTGCTAGACGGCCCTCAGCTTCTGAACGCTCAGGCGCACTCCTCACTATCCGCCGCTCGTCCGGAACCTTTTGAATCGCCGAGGATTCTACTTGCGTAACAGCATTCAGGAGGATCTGACGATGAGCCACACGAACCGCGGACGGGCGCAAGATCGAGCCCGCGTCGCTGCCGGACAGGACTACGAAGTCCGCTACGAAGCCGACAAGGAAGGTGTGTCCAAGGCAGAGGTCAAGGACGCCGTGCACGACGTCGGCAACAGCCGCAAGAAGGTTGAGGCGAGGCTGGAAGAGGGCGAATAGTCTCAAGCGCCCGGAGTTGTGTCTGCTCGCTTAGAGCGGGCCGCCTTCTCGCTCCATTTCATGTCGCGCCGCTCCTGCAAGGAACCGCGACCGCGTCGTCTTGACGAGAAGCGAACGCATCGACCCTCCTCAGGACGTCCTCGGGCAAGGTGATGTTGATGCGCACTGCCCGAGTCTCTGGCTCTTCACCGAGACGAGGATGGGAGGCCGTCTCAATTGGCGGGGTCGCTCATCACGATTTCGAAGGGTGCAGGCTCCGGTAGCGTATCGCCATCCTCAAGCATCCTTCGACGTGAAAGGACAGTGCCTCTTCGGCAAGATGTCTTGCCTCATCCAGCGTCACGCCAGCTGTGACGACGCCCGGAAAATCAGGAAACGAGACGCCGTAATCGCTGCCTTCTTCCTTGTGAATGAGGCGATGTAGCTGATCTGCTCGCCTTAGTTTCAGACCCACTGTTTCTCGATGCTTTGCAGGGTGCCGACCGGGATGTCGCGTTCGGGTGAGACACAGTGACACGGCATGGCTTGAACGATTGCTTCATCTGCACGTGGCTGCTTTTCGGGCAACTACACGCCAACCGTTCTTCTCAAGCGCGGCGATTCCGTCAGCACTCTTCATCTGTGCAATATGTACACACAGCTACACCCTCAAGGATACTGTTGCTTAAAGCCGCGTCTCCGCAATCACGCTGCGGTCCACGGTCTGGATGTCCCGCTTGCCGCAGAGGGCCATGGTGACGTCCATCTCCTTGCCGATGATCTCCAGCGCCGTCGTCACCCCTGCCTTGCCCATGGCGCCCAGCCCATAAAGATAGGGACGGCCGATATAGGTGCCGCGGGCGCCGAGCGCCACGGCTTTCAGCACGTCCTGGCCGGAGCGGATGCCGCCATCAAGATGGACCTCGATACGGTCACCGACGGCGTCCACGATCCGCGGCAGCATGCTGATCGAGGAGAGGGCACCGTCCAGCTGCCGTCCGCCGTGGTTGGAGACGATGATGGCATCGGCGCCGGTCTCGGCGGCGGCGCGCGCGTCCTCCTCGTCGAGGATCCCCTTAAGGATCAGCTTACCGCCCCAGCGTTCCTTGATCCAGGCGACGTCCTTCCACGAGAGCTGCGGGTCGAACTGCTCCGCGGTCCAGGAGGACAGTGAGGAAAGGTCGGAGACGTTCTTTGCGTGGCCGACGATGTTGCCGAAGCCGCGGCGCTTGGTGCGCAGCATGTCCATGCACCAGAACGGTTTCGTCGCAAGCTGCATTCCGTGGTGAAGCGTCCACTTTGGCGGGGCAGAGAGCCCGTTTCGGAGATCCTTATGGCGCTGGCCGAGGATCTGCAGGTCGAGCGTCAGCATCAGAGCAGAGCACTTCGCCGCCTTGGCCCGGTCGATCAGGTTGTTGATGAAGTCGCGGTCCTTCATCACATAGAGCTGGAACCAGAAGGGCTTCGACGTCACCGATGCCACGTCCTCGATCGAGCAGATCGACATCGTGGAGAGGGTGAAGGGGACGCCGAATTCTTCCGCAGCCTTGGCCGCCAACATCTCGCCGTCGGCGTGCTGCATGCCGCAAAGCCCGGTCGGCGCCAGCGCCACCGGCATCGATGCCTCCTGGCCAACCATCGTGGTGGCGAGCGAGCGGTTCGTCATGTCTACCAGTACGCGCTGGCGTAACTTCACCTTGGCGAAGTCTTCCTCGTTGGCGCGGTAGGTTCCTTCGGTCCAGGAGCCGCTGTCGGCATAGTCAAAGAACATCTTCGGCACCCGGCGCCGCGCGTGCGTCTTCAGGTCGGCGATGGTCAGCGGCTTGGACATGATCGGAATTTCCTCCCCCGGCGCAGTCTCATGGTCAGCTAGCATGAGTCATTTGAAGACGTCAGCAAAAAAGACGCACCATGACGTTCGAAGTATGCAGAAGCCGAAGTGCGCCTGAAGAGTTATGAACCAAGGCTTCGCTTCATCGCCTTGCCCGCCACGTAGGTTTCCGCCACCGCCCGATCATCGCCCATGGTCTGCAGCAGGAAGAGCTCCTCTGGCAGCGTCGTCACCGTTTCCATCCTCAGCGCCATGGCGGGTGTGGCGGCGGCGTTCAGCACCACGAGGTCGGCATCGGTGCCGACCTCTAGGGTCCCGATCCGGTCGACCATCGAGAGCGCCTCGGCATTGCCGCGGGTCATCAGGTGGAAGCTGTCCAGCGGGTTCAGCCGCTCGCCCTGGACCTGCTGGATCTTGTAGGCTTCGTCCATCGTGCGCAGCATGGAATAGCTCGAGCCGCCGCCGATATCCGTCGCCACTCCCACCCGCACGGGCTTTTCGCGCCGGCGAATGGCGTTCAGCGGAAACAGGCCGGAGCCGATAAAGAGGTTGGAGGTCGGGCAATGGACGGCGACCGAGCCGGTTTCGCTCAGAACGTCCGCTTCGCGGTCGGAAAGGTGGATCGCGTGGCCAAGAAGCGTCTTGTCCCCCAGTAGACCGTAATGGGCGTAGATGTCGGTGTAGTCCTTCGCCTCCGGATAGAGTTCGCAGGTGTAGCGGATCTCGTCGAGGTTTTCCGACAGATGCGTCTGGATGTGGAGGTCCGGGAACTCCTTCGCCAGTGCCTGCGCCACCTCCATCTGCTCCGGCGTCGAGGTGATGGCGAAGCGCGGCGTGATGGCGACATAGTTGCGGCCCTTGCCGTGCCAGTCGGCGATCACCGCACGGGTCTCGTCATAGGCCATCTGCCGCGTGTCGAGCAGGCCCTGCGGCGCATTGCGGTCCATCATCACCTTGCCGCCGACCATGCACATGCCACGCTTCATCGCCTCGGCGAAATAGGCGTCGGCGGAGGTCTTGTGAACGGAGCAATAGGCCACTGCCGTGGTCGTGCCATGGCGCAGCAGTTCGTCGTAGAAACGGCCGGCGATCCGTGTTGCATGATCCGTATCGACGAAGCGCAGTTCCTCGTGGAAGGTGTAGGTGTTCAGCCACTCCAGAAGGCTGCCGGCGTAGGACGCGATAACCTGCATCTGCGGGAAGTGCAGATGCGTGTCGATCAGGCCCGGCAGGATGAGATGCGGCCGATGGTCGGTCTCCTCGACATCCGCCGGGGCCGTAGCCTTCACCTGCGCATACTCCCCGATCGCGGCAATCTTGCCGTCGTCCATCAACAGGCCGCCGTCGTGCTCGTAGGCGTAGCTCTCGGTATCGGTCAGGCTCATCGGCGCCCGCTTGAAGGTCAGCAGGCGGCCGCGGATCAGGGTCTTCGTCATTGCGAAACTGTGCTTTCATACCAGGCGGTGAGCAATTGACGCTCCTCCGCCGAAATCTCTGTGATGTTGCCGGGCGGCATGGCGTGGCTGCGGCCGGCCTGGATGTATATCTCGCGAGCGTGCCCCGCAATCTCGCCGTCGGTCTCCAGCTTCACGGATTTCGGCGGGAAGTTGACGCCCTCCCAGACAGGTTCGGCCGCATGGCACATGGAGCAGCGCGACAGCACCACGTCACGCGCAGCCTCGAAGTGGGCATTCGATTCGAAACGCTGCTGGATCGGTGAAAGTGCTGCGGCATCCTCTTCGCCCGTCAGCACCTTCGGCACGGTCGAAAGCCACATGATCAGGATGAAGAGGATGACGGTGGCAAGCCAGGTCCAGGTCGGTTTCTCCTTGCGGGCATGGGTGGTGTTGAACCAGTGCCGGATCGTCACCCCCATCAGGAAGACGAGTGCCGCAATGATCCAATTGAACTGGGTCGCAAACGCCAGCGGATAATGGTTCGACAGCATGAAGAAGATGACGGGCAGCGTCAGGTAGTTGTTGTGCAACGAACGCTGCTTGGCGATGACGCCGTATTTCGGATCCGGCGTGCGGCCGGCGATGAGGTCTGCCACCACGACCTTCTGGTTGGGAATGATGATGAAGAAGACGTTGGCCGACATGATGGTGGCGGTGAAGGCGCCGAGATGCAGGAAGGCGGCGCGGCCGGTGAAGACCTGCGTGTAACCCCAGGCCATCGCCACCAGCACGACGTAGAGAAGCACCATCAGGCCCCAGGTGTTGCGGCCGATCGGCGACTTGCAGAGCTGGTCGTAGACGATCCAGCCGACCGCGAGCGAGGCGAGCGAGATGGCGACCGCCTGCCATTGGGACAGCTCCATCACATGCGGGTCGATGAGGAAGAGGTCCGCGCCGGCATAATAGACGATCGCCAGCATCAGGAAGCCGGAAAGCCAGGTCATGTAGCTTTCCCATTTGAACCAGGTCAGGTGCTCGGGCATCTGTGCCGGCGCCACCAGGTATTTCTGGATGTGGTAGAAGCCGCCGCCGTGTACCTGCCATTCCTCGCCATAGGCGCCGGCTGGCAGATGCGGCCGCTTCACCAGCCCGAGATCAAGCGCGATGAAGTAGAAGGACGAGCCGATCCAGGCGATGGCGGTGATCACATGCAGCCAGCGTGCCGCAAGCGACAGCCATTCCCAGGTCACGGCATATTCATACATTTGCAAATCCCTCAGGAGACCTTCCCCCGACTCGGCACATTGCGAAAAATTGGCGGGAGAGGGAAGGGGCTGCGGCGTCAGATTCACGCCGGAGATAAATGACCGGCCGGAGGGAATTCGTGTCTGTGCCCCGGTTGCCGCAGCGTACCACAGGAGCCAGGGCTCTTGGGAGAAAGTGGCAAAGCGTATGCGCGAATATTCGCGTTTCCTGCATCCGCAGCGCATGCCATCAGCCGGTGTCTGCATGGGGGGTGCTGCGCTTTCGCCGATGCTGATCGTCCGTCAACGGAGAATGACCCATGCGAAGCATACCGATGACCTTCATCCTGGCGCAAAGCCTCTTATTTGCCGCCTTGCCTGCAGGATCGCACGACGCGCCGGCCGGCTGGCAATACGACAAGTTCTGCTGCAACGGCGATGGCCACAATGGCGACTGCCAGATGATATCGACGAAGAACGTCAAGATCACCGAACGAGGCTACGAGATCTCTCTTGGTCCCGGCGACCACCGACTGGTCACCCGGCCACATCACTTCACCCTGCCGCAGAGCAAGGCGCGCCGTTCAAGGGACGCCGAGCACCATCTCTGCCTCTATCCCACGGAAGAGACGTTGCGCTGCTTCTACGCGCCGCCGATGGCGTTCTAGATGCGGACCCCGCCTCCGGACACGAGCGGCGCTCAGTCTTGGAAGGTCGGCATCGTCTTGCGCATGAAATCGCGAAAGGCACGAACCTTCGGTGCGTTGCGGCGGTTCTTCCGATAGGCCAACCAATAGTCGGTCCCATCATAGGCGAGCAGATCGAAGGGCTGGATGATACGTCCGAGCGCGACGTCGTCAGAATAGAAGTCCGGCATCAGGATCGCCACTCCGTGGCCGGCGACGGCCGCTGCCGCCTCGAAAGCCTGTGCGCCGAAGCGGCTGGCGGGCCGGCCGGACAGGTCGACGTCGGGAAGACCCGCGGCGGCAAACCAGAGCCGCCACCAGGGATCGTCGGGGTCGATCAGTCTCAGCTTCAGCAGGTCCTCGGGTTTCTCGACGCCGCCAACTGTGGCGGCAAGCGTGGGGCTCAGCATCGGCGTAAACTGGCTCTTCATCAGGAAATGCGCCTTCAGTCCGGGCCAGACGCCGGTGCCGGAGCGGATGGCAATGTCCGCTGCGGTTTTGGAGAAGTCGATGATTTCCTGAGAGGTTTCCAGCCGGACTGCGATACCCGGGTTCTCCAGCTGGAAGGTACCAAGATAGCGTGCCAGCCAGCGCGCGGCGAAGGTCGCGGTCGTGTGGATCGTCAGGGTGCCTTGCGACGCATCTTTCATGCCTGCCAGTGCGTCTGAAATGATGGAGAAGGCTTCCGTGATCTTCGGCGCCAGCCGGATGCCGGCTTCCGTCAGGCTCACCTGGCGAGGCCGGCGCAAAAACAGCTGTTCCCCCAGCATGTCCTCGAGCAGCTTGATCTGGTAGCTTACGGCCGTCTGGGTCAGCCCGAGCTCATCGCCCGCCTTGGTGAAGCTCATGTGGCGGGCAGCTGATTCGAAGACGCGGAGTGCATTGAGCGGATATTGCCGTGACATCTTCATGCATAAGCTCTCTTGATCCAAGATGCTTATTATTCAATTGGTGCGCAGCCGCGTGACGGCGCATCATACGCTCACATTTCTCCAGCGAAAGTGGGCTCAGATGTCTATTCTCGATAGTTTATCCTATGATCTGCGGAAGGTGCGCTTTTATCCGCCCCGACCGGCAGGGCTGCTGTTCATGCTTGCACCGCCGCGCCGACCCAGAAAGAGAATTGATCTGGAGGATTTGTCGGAGGATGTCCTGCGCGATATCGGTCTTCGCGACGGAAGGTCGATCCAGAAAGATGCCGGCCGGAGACGCGCCTGGCGCGAGGCACTGTTCACGTTCCCGCCGCGCAGCCTCTGAGCGGCTGCTACGACAGGAGTGTCAGCAGTTCAGCGGCCACCAGTGCGGCAATCACGGCCGGCCGCTTGTCGCGCACGCTGCTGCCGCCGATCGGAAGTACGAGGCGGTCGATGAGGCTTTTGTCCAAGCCCTCGCGCTTCAGCCAGCCGGCGAAGGTGGCGCGCTTGGTCTGCGAGCCGATCATCCCGACATAGGCGAGGTCAGTCCGCGATAGCGCTTCGCGCGCGATCAGGAAGTCCAGCGCGTGGTCGTGGGTTAGCATGACGACCGCGCCACCCGGCGGGATCTCCGCCACCACCGCTTCTGGCATGGCGACGCAGCGCCTCGCCACGTCCGGCGGCAGGTCTTGCAGCGCTTCCTGCCGCGTCTCCACTACCGTCACCGAGAGGGGCAGCGGACGAAGCGCTTGAGCAAGCGCCAGCCCCACATGGCCTGCACCGAACAGGAAGACGGATGGATGCTGTCGCTCCTCCTTCAGCAGCCGCTCCTTCAGCCTCTCGGCAATAGCCGGCGTCAGCGGCGAAAACGCCAGCCGCGTGCGACCGCCGCAGCACTGGCCGATTTCCGGACCGAGCGGGACTTCCATCACAGCCTGGCCGCTCCCTGAGAGCATGGCGCGCGCGTTGTCGATCGCCAGAAACTCCAGCCGTCCGCCACCGATAGTCCCCCAGATGTCGGCCTGGCTCACCAGCATGACGGTGCCCGCATCGCGCGGCGTGGACCCGCGAGCGTCAGCGATCTCGACGAGGACGGTGTTGGGATGAGCGGCCAGAAAGGTGGGGAGGGATTTCTCGGGCATGGTCGCACGCTATAGCACAGACAGATATTGGCGTGCATCGCCCTCCGCGCCTCCCGGTCTGGCGGCGGGGGCGTAGTTAAAATCTTCTTAGCCTTTGGTCCCTGATTCTTGGGGCGGTTCAATCCGTCGCATAATTCTGCGCGGCGCGCTGTCGGGCACCATGACAAACAACTTCTCGATTGCTTCTCTCATTCCTGCATCGCAGGACCTCTATAGAAAGATCGTCTCTGAGATTGCCGACGGCATCATCGGCATCGATGAGGCGGGCGTCATCCGGCTCTGCTGAGATCCTTCCGGCCAATTCACGACCGCAGGACCTTGCCGGACGATGGGGTGGCGAGGAATTTGTTCTCTTTCTGCCGGACGTAGCGGACCAAGCGGCGCTGAATATCACGGAGGACGTCCCCTTTGGCCTTCGCTCAATCCCGCTTCGCCTGGGGCCATTCAGGCGCGGAAAGACTGACGGCAAGCGCAGGCCTTGCGTCCGGAGAGGTTGACGCTTCGGCGCTGGATGTTCTCGTCACCTGTGCCGACGATGCGCCTTAACGGGCGGAGGGATCGGGCCGCGACAAGGTGATCACTCTCCGCCTCCCGGCAGAGGCTTCCGGATCCTGAGGATGCCCGTGTGGCTTCGACCATGATGTGCTAGGTTTGCCCGGACCAACCGGGAAGCCATCATGAACAAACGTCTCCATGCTGTTGCATGGCTGCTGATCGGCGGCCTCGCCACCGCGATGTTCTTCGTCAATCCGCTCGCCGATGTCGCTGCCCGGTTCAGCCGCGAGGTGACAGTTGCAACCGGCGCGCTCTACGGTACGCTGCGCGTCGCCAATTCGCTGATGAGCGTGGCGAAGGATGCGGACGTCACCGGCGGCGTCGGTGTTGCCTCAGTCACCGCAAGCCCTGGCCAGCTGCTGTAGCCGGTCACCAACACGATCGACCGGATGGCGGATCTGCTCTTCTACCTGGCCGTGGCGTCCGGCATCCTGTCGCTGGTCCTGGTGCCGGTGGCGAAGACGGCCTCGACCGTGCTTGCCGTGGTCGCCGCTCTCTCGGCGCTCCTGCTTCTATCAACGCGCTCCGTTCCGCCGGCGCTGGAAAGGCTGTCGCGTTCGGTGGTGGTGATCGGGGCGCTCGGCGCCATTCTTCTGCCGGCTTCCTATTCGCTTGCCTTCTATGCCGGCAACGCCATCACCGAGGAGGCCTGGCAGGGAGCGACGCAGGTGTTTCGCCGCATGGATGCAGAATACGAGCCTGCGGCGGTCGAGCAGCAGGTGGAGGTTCTCAAAGATGCCAAACCGCTCGCCGCCACCCCGCCCGTCACCGAAGAGGACGGCATCCTCGACCGCCTCGGCTCCGCCGTCGATGCCTCGCGCTCGGCCATCAGCGGCACCTTGGGCGCCGCCTCGGGCCTCGCGCAGTCCGTCACCAGCGGCGTCAGCGAGAATGCCCGCATCATCACCGATGGCGTGGCGATCTCCGCCGACCTCTTCTCTGCTTCCATCGCGATAGCGGTTGCTTATCTCGTCAAGCTCCTCGTCCTGCCGCTCATGATCTTCGGCGCTCTGGTCTATGTGTTGCGGACAGCGCTCCGATGAGGCTCGTCGCCGTCTTGGAATCTAGATCGACTGCTCTATAGTCTTCGGAAGGGGAAGGCGCCTCGGGTGGCGGCTTCGGGTTTAGCGTTTTCTTCTCGGTCGATGGCGAACGATATTCAGCAGGACGTAGAGGTGATGCAGGGGATCGCAGCGATCCCGGGCATCCTCGAAGTGATGTGCCGCTCCACGGGCATGGGCTTCGCAGCCGTGGCACGTGTCACCGAAGATCGCTGGATCGCCTGTCAGGTCCTCGACAACATCGGCTTCGGATTGCCCGCCGGGGGCGAGCTTGATGTCGAGACGACGCTCTGCCACGAAGTCCGCCAGTTTCGCGACGTGATCGTCATCGACAATTTTGCGGAGGATCCGTTCTACTGCAACCACCACACGCCGCACCTCTATCGATTGCAGAGCTACATCTCCGTTCCCATCACTCTGCCGGACGGGCGCTTCTTCGGAACCTTGTGCGCTATCGATGCAAAGCCTGCCAAGCTCAGCGATCCCCAGACACTGGCGACTTTCAAGTTGTTTGCCCAACTCGTCGGCTTCCAGTTCGACGCCGCAGAGAAGCTCAGTTCGGCGCGCGCCAGCCTGATCGGCGAAAAGGCGGCCTCGGAATTGCGAGAACAGTTCATCGCGGTGCTCGGCCATGACCTTCGCAATCCCGTCGCCTCGCTGACCGGCGGGATCAGCATTCTTCAGCGCGAACCGCAGACGGAGAAGTCGACGCGGGTGCTAAACATCATGCGCAGCAGCCTGCTTCGCATGTCCGGCATGATCGACAACGTCATGGATTTTGCCCGCGGGCGGCTCGGCGGCGGCATTGCGCTGCAACGGGATCACGACAATCCGCTCGGTCCGACGTTGGAGCAGGTCGTGTCTGAAATCCGCTCGGGCCATCCGGAGCGGAGCATTGAGTTCGATCATCGCCTGTCGGATGTCGTCCCGGTGGATCATCAGCGGATCGCGCAGATGTTCTCCAACCTCCTCGGCAATGCGATTACCCACGGATCGGCCGACCACCCGATCCGGGTCAACGCGACGATTGCCGAGGGTGAGCTGCACCTGTCCGTCGCCAATGCGGGGGACCCGATCCCGCAGGAGGCGCTGGAGAAACTCTTCCAGCCGTTCAAGCGCGGCGAAAAGGGTTCCAGCCTGCGGGGACTTGGCCTCGGGCTCTACATCGCGTCACAGATCGCCGAAGCGCATGGCGGACGACTCGAAGTCAACTCCGATGAGCGCGAGACCCGCTTCACCTTCCGCATGCCGGCCTCCGCTGCCCAGCAGGAGCAGGCGGCGCAGTAGCGGATTTGCTCACTCGGCTTTGACGTCGAATGCAGGTGCGAAGGTGAGTTCGCCCTCAGGAGCGTCGCCGTGAAAGACGACCCATTGGACGTATTTCGGGTCGACTCCCGCGTAACGCAGCGAACCGTCGCTGGTGAAGCTCGAGCTGCGATAAACTTCCGGTGCGCCAACCAAAGCGCATCCCTTGGCACCTCTCTGCTTCAGCCGCTCGAGCCCCTCTTGAATCATGCGCTTGCCGATCCCCTGCCGCTGAAGCTCGGGAAGGACCGAGATGGGGCCTAAACCGAACCAATGGTCCCAGGTGTCGTCGATTGTGATCGACGAGAAGGCGACGTGGCCGACGATAGCCCCGTCCTGCTCGGCGACCAGCGACAGAACAAGATCGCCTGAGGTCCGCAGTGCACGGATGATGGCGGGCTCCGTGCCGCTGCTGAATGGCATCGTCTCGAACGCCCGTGCCGTGAGGTCGTGAATGGCGTCCTCGTCGCCCGGTCGCTCCGGCCGTATTCGCGGGCCGTCAGCCATCAAAGCGCCTTCAGCCGCTCCACCGCCATCAGCACCCGTTCCGGCGTTGCCGGCGCATCAAGCCGCGGGCAGACCTGGTAACCCGCGACGCTCGCGACCGCCATGGAGATCGCCTCCAGCACCGAGATCGCCAGCATGAAGGGCGGCTCCCCGACGGCCTTGGAACGGCCGATCGTCGGCTCGGCGTTCTGCGACCACTCCGCCAGCTTAACGTTGAAAACCTTCGGCCGGTCGGAGGCAAGCGGGATCTTGTAGGTCGACGGCGCGTGGGTCCTCAACCGCCCCCTGTCGTCCCACCACAACTCCTCGGTCGTCAGCCAGCCCATGCCCTGCACGAAGCCGCCCTCGATCTGGCCGATGTCGATGGCCGGATTGAGCGACTTGCC
Source organism: Pseudorhizobium tarimense (assembly GCF_022968135.1). Classification (GTDB taxonomy): domain Bacteria; phylum Pseudomonadota; class Alphaproteobacteria; order Rhizobiales; family Rhizobiaceae; genus Neorhizobium; species Neorhizobium tarimense. The sequence goes on along the minus strand of NZ_JALJRA010000008.1, from coordinate 183,753 downwards.
GACGTCGTGGAGGATGTCGGTCCGCTCCACCATGTATTCCCCTGTCAGCGTGTCAATCACAACTTCCGAGCAGGCGGCGCCATAGGCGTAGTAGTAGAACGGCCGCCCTTGGCCCGCCTCGCGGTCCCAGTGAATGTCCGGCGTCTTGTAGAAGCCGGCCGCGGAGAGATGGACGCGGTCGTAATATGCAGCGCGCACCAGCGTGTCGAACGGCACTACTTGGGTGCCCACCCGCACCCGGTTCGGCAGGAACTCGACCTCTTCGCGCGCCACCTCGAACTGGCGCATGGCAAAGTCGATCAGCCGCTCCTTGATTTGCCGCGCAGCATCATAGGCCGCCATGCCGTTCAAATCGGAGCCGGAGGAGGCGGCGGTGGCCGAGGTGTTCGGCACCTTGGCGGTCGTCGTCGCGGTGATCTTAACCCGCTCGATGTCGACGTTGAAAGTGTCGGCCACCACCTGCGCCACCTTGACGTAAAGGCCCTGGCCCATCTCCGTCCCGCCATGATTCAGGTGGATCGAGCCGTCCTGGTAGATGTGGACAAGTGCGCCCGCCTGGTTGTAGGCGGTCATGGTGAAGGAGATGCCGAACTTCACCGGCGTCAGCGCGATGCCCTTGCGGATGACGGGACTGTTCTCGTTGAACTCGATGATGGCCCGGCGACGCGCCTGGTAGTCGGACGACTTTTCCAGTTGCTCCACCACGCGGGCGATCACGTTGTCCTCCACCTCCTGGTGATAGGGCGTGGTGGTGCGTCCGGAGCCTGGCTGGCCGTAGAAGTTCAGCTTGCGGATCTCCAGCGGATCCTTGCCGAGCGCATAGGCGATCTCCTCGATCACCCGCTCAGCGCCGAGCATGCCCTGCGGGCCGCCAAAGCCGCGAAACGCGGTATTGGAGACGGTATGCGTCTTCAGCGGCTTCGAGGTCAGGTGCACATGCGGATAGAAATAGCTTGAGTCCGCATGAAAGAGGGCGCGATCGGTCACCGGGCCGGATAGGTCGGCGCACCAGCCGCAGCGGGCGGCATAGGTGGCATCCACCGCATGGATGCGGCCCTCGTCGTCGAAGGCGACGTCGTAGTCGACGCGGAAGTCGTGTCGTTTGCCGGTGACCGCCATGTCCTCGTCGCGGTCGGGGCGGAACTTCACTGCACGGCCGAGCTTCTTGGCGGCGACCGCCGCAAGGCAGGCGAAGTGATTACCCTGGGTTTCCTTGCCGCCGAACCCGCCGCCCATGCGGCGGATGTTGACGGTGACCGCGTTGTTGGCGACGCCGAGCACATGCGCCACCATGTGCTGCACCTCGCTCGGATGCTGCGTCGACGACCAGACCGTCACATCGTCGTCCTCGCCGGGGATCGCCATGGCGATCTGGCCTTCGAGGTAGAAATGCTCCTGGCCGCCGATCGCCATGCGGCCCTGCAGGCGGCGCGGCGCCTTGTCGAACTCAGTATGCGGTTCCCCGCGGGTCAGCGTCATCGGCTGCACCACCAGCGGCTCGCCATTGGCAAGCGCGCCCTCGATGTCGGCCCAGTGCGGCAGGTCGCGGTAGGTGATCTTCGCCAGGCGCGCTGCTCGGCGGGCCTGGTCGCGCGTCTCCGCAATCACCGCGAAGATCGGCTGGCCGTGGAAGTGCACCTCCTTTTCCGCCAGCAGCGGCTCGTCGTGGCGGCCGGTCGAGCCGACGTCGTTGAAGCCGGGAATGTCGTCGGCCGTCATCACCCAGACGACGCCCGGTGCCGCCTTCACGGCTTCCAGATCTACGGAGACGATCTCCGCATGCGCCCGGTCCCCCATGCCAAGCGCCGCATGCAGCGTGTCTGCCGGCTCGCGCACGTCGTCAATATATTCAGCCGTGCCGGTCACATGCTTGTGGGCGGAATCATGCCGCAGCGGAGCATGCATCTGCCCGTTGATGGTGCTTTTCGGGTCAAAGGCCGAAGTGTCCATGGTCAAGCCTCCTCCATCTCGAACCGGTGCAGCTCGGTCGGAGCACCGGCGGTTTGCAGGAAGAAGCGGGTGAGCAGGTTCTTGGCCGTCAGCGAGCGGTACTCTGCCGTCGCCCGCCAGTCGGTCAGCGGCTGGTAGTCCTGGTCGAACAGGTCGCGGACGGCCGACACGGTCGCCCAATTCCAGTCTGCGCCCGCCAGCGCCTCTTCCACATGGCGCGCCCGCTTCGGCGTCGCCGCCATCCCGCCGAAGGCGATGCGGGCCTGTTCCACGCGGCCTTCCATGTCCAGCTCGATGTTGAAGGCGCCGCAAAGCGCGGAGATGTCCTCGTCACGCCGCTTGGAGATCTTGTAGACGGAAAAATACGCGTCCTCCCGCGGGCGGGGCACGAAGACCTTCTCAACGAATTCGCCGGCCATGCGGTCCTGCCTGCCATAGGCGAGGAAGTAGTCCTCCAGCGGCATGGTGCGCTTGCCGCTGTGGGAGCGCAGGGTCAGCTCAGCGCCGAGCGCGATGAGGGGCGGGGGCGTGTCGCCGATCGGCGACCCGTTGGCGATGTTGCCGCCGATCGTGCCCATATTACGCACTTGGCCACCGCCGATGCGGTCGATTAGCCGGGCGATCTGCGGGATCTCCGCGGCCATCACCTCAAAGGCCTGGGTATAGGTCACGCCGGCGCCGATGGTGATGCCCTTTTCGTCCGCCGCGATCGTCTGCAGTTCCGTCAGGTGATTGATGAAGACGACGGGGTCAAGCAGGCGCATCTGCTTTGTCACCCAAAGTCCGACATCGGTGGAGCCCGCGACGAGCGTAGCCTTGGGCTCCTCAGCGATGAAATCGCCAAAGGCCTGCAGGTTTGCCGGAATGATCGAGCGGGCGCCGTCCTTCTCCACGACGATGGTATCGGGATGGGCGCGAATGTCCCAGAGCCTGGCTGCGATCTCGGTGCGGTCGCGCTCCAGCGGGTCGAAGAGGGAGCTCGGCCGCGCCGCCGCCACCTGTTCGGCGGCCTTGACAATCGGCTCGTAGCCCGTGCAGCGACAGAGGTTGCCCTGTAGTGCGCTCTCGATCTCGGCTCGAGACGGCGCGTCGTTCGAGAGCCAAAGCCCGTAGAGTGACATGACGAAGCCCGGCGTGCAGAAGCCGCACTGCGACCCGTGCTGGTCGACCATCGCCTGCTGCACCGGATGCAGCGTTCCGTCCTTGGCGGCGAGGTGCTCCACGGTCACCACGTGGGTGCCATGGAGCGAGCCGAGGAAGCGGATGCAGGCATTCACCGTCTCATAGCGCAGGAAGCCTTCGACCAGTCGTCCGACCAGTACGGTGCAGGCGCCGCAATCGCCCTCGGCGCAGCCTTCCTTTGTGCCGGTCATCCTGCGCTTCAGCCGCAGGTAGTCGAGGAGTGTCTCCGTCGGGCCGAACTGGCCGAGCGTCACGTCCTCGCCATTGAGGATGAAGCGGATTGCATCTGTCATTTCCGTTGTTCTCTTTATTGGGCGGTCCAGCCGCCATCGACCGAAATATGGGTGCCGGTGATCTGCCGCGCCGCATCGCTTGCCAGGAAGACGGCGGTCGCCGCCACTTCCTCGATCGAGACGAAATCCTTCGTCGCCTGCAGCCTCAGCATCACGTCCGTCTTCACCTGCTCTTCCGATATGCCGCGCTCGCGCGCCGTATCTGGGATCTGTTTCTCGACCAGCGGCGTCAGCACATAGCCGGGGCAGATCGCGTTGACGGTAATTCCGAATTCGGCAAGTTCCAAGGCTGCTGTTTTCGTCAGTCCTAAAATACCATGCTTGGCGGCGACGTAGGCGGACTTGAAGGGGGAGGCGGTCAGCGCGTGGGCCGAGGCGACATTGATGATCCGGCCTGCTTTCTTCGTCTTCATCAGCGGGATCGCGTACCGCATGGTGTGGAAGGAGCTCGTCAGGTTGATGGCGATGATCTGATCCCACTTTTCCGGCGGGAACTCCTCGATCTTGGCAACATGCTGGATGCCGGCATTGTTGACGAGGACGTCGACCGAGCCGAGGGTCTCCTTCGCCGTGCCGATCAGTTCGGCGATCTCCTCCGGCTTCGTCATGTCGGCGCCATGATAGATTACACGCCCGCCGCCCAAGACCTCCAGCTCGCGCCGCGCCGCCTCGACCTCGTCCAACTTGCCGAAACCGTTGATGACGACATGGCAGCCTTCGACCGCAAACGCTTTGGCAATCCCGAGACCGATCCCGCTGGTGGAGCCGGTAACGACGACGGTTCTGGACATTGTCAGACCTCCCAATCCGCAGTGTTCTTGTGCACCGCGCTGATTTGCGAGGTTATGCGGAAATGGCAGGCGCTGGCAATCGGGCAGCGCGGTGGCGATCCCCCTCTGGTCGTGCGAGAAAAAGCGTCGGCCGGTGAAACTGTGACAGTTGCGCTCCCATTGGAGGGCAAACCGGCAAACATGGAGAACCGATAATCCGCACCATCCCTCTTGCCGGCTTCGTGCTCTTGCTCGGAACGGCAATCCCAGCTACGCGCAGCAGAGCAACACCACTCAGCAGACCGACGACACGGTCACCGTTTCCTGCGAGGACATTTGGTCCGAGGTCCACAGTGACGGTGACGGCAGCGTTTCCCAGCAGGAAGCTTCGGCCAAGCTGGAGGCCGCCTCCTCCGCCATCGACGAAAGCGGCGACGGCAACATCTCGCAGACGGAGTATAAGGAGTGCCTGGTGCAGTCGACCGATAGCTCCGGCGACTGGGACCAAAACGGCAAATTAAGCCACGATCAAGCGTGTTGATGCCGCAACCTTTGCCTGCGGCCTTAACCCCCAATCGCGAATTCTCCCTTAGAAAACAAACTCGACCGAGGTCAGCGGCCAGCAGCCCAGCGTCCATTCGATCGGCCGCTTGCCGGCGTCGTGGTTGATCGCGTTGATGCGAAAGACCGGTGTTCCGGGGGTCAGCTTCAGGAGTCCGGCCTCGTCGGAAGAGGCGAAGCCACCGCTGACGCGGGTCTCCGCCCGGTGATACTTGCCGATCCCGTGCGCGTTGAAGACGTCGGTCACCGACTGGCGCTGCCGGTAGGCCGTCTCGAAGTCGGGGAAGGGGCGCGCCGGGAAGATCTTGGTGTTCACGTAGAGCGGCTGGCTGTCCGCGATGCGGGTGCGGCACAGCCGGATGATCTCGTCGCCTTCGGCAAGATCCAGCTTCTTGGCGATCGTCGTCGTCGCTATCTCGCGGCAAAGCACCAGGGTCTGGGTGACGATCTCGCGTCCGCGGGCGTTGAAGTTTTCCAGGAAGGGCCGGTCGTCGCGAACGGTAAACACTGAAGGTAGGCTGCGGACGAAGATGCCGACGCCCTTGCGCGCCGTCAGATGCCCTTCGCGTTGCAGCTGCTGCAAGGCACGCCGCAACGTGATGCGGGTGACGCCGAGTTTTTCGGCCATATGAGTTTCGCCCGGCAGCTGGCTACCCGGCGCCAGGAAGCCGGTTTCGATCAGGCCCAGAATGTGGTCGTAGATCTGCTGCCAGATCGCAACATCGCTGCGCGGGCGGAAGACGACATCTTGGAAGCCGGCGAGAATGTCGCCGCCTTTCTCTGCGGCCTGCGCCGGATGCGTGTTCGTCTTCATGCGGAGGCTCCGATCCGCATCGGAAGTTCGTGGATTCCGGCCGAATAGCTCATGCGTCCAGCCACCATCGTGGCCATCACCTGCGGATGGGACGGATCGGCTGCGTCGACGAGAATGAGGTCCGCCCGCTTGCCCGGCTGCAGTTCGCCGCGGTCGGCAAGTCCGGCCGCCTTTGCGGCATTGGCCGAAACTAGCGGCCAGCTGCTGCCAAGTCGGGCAAGATCCGCGCCCGCCAGCTTGAAGGCGGCATGCAGCGGCGAGGGGTAATGGTAATCGCTGGTCAACACGGTGCAGAGGCCGTCGCGCACGGCCTGCGTTGCATCAAGTGCGCCGTTGTGGCTGCCGCCGCGCACGACATTAGGAGCGCCGAGCACAATCTCCTCCCCGGCGGCGCGGGCAGCCTCGGCTGTTTCGCGCGTCAGCGGGAATTCGGAGGTGACAGCGCCGAGCTTGCGGAACGCCTCCCGCTCCTCCGGAGAAGCCTCGTCGTGAGCGAGCAGCACGTTGCCGGAAAGTTTTGCCGCCGCCGCCAGTTCCTCGATGGCTGCCGGAACCTCGCCGCGCCGCGCCCACACGCTGTCGAGAAGGTCGCGGTATTCGTCGTGGCTCAGGCCCGATCGTGATGCCATCTGGCCGATCTTGCGCGCGATCGTGCCCTTGAGGATGGTGCCCGTCGTGTGGTCGTTCAGCGCGACGATCGGTTTCGGATTAAGCGACAGCCACTGCATCACCGTCGGCAACTGGTCCAGAGCAAAGGTTTCCCAGCGCAGATGCAGCCGCGTGTCGCAGCGCAGGCTCGGTCGGATCTCCATCAGCGTTTCGACGAGGTCGATCGCCGCCTCCACCGATCGCAGGCCCGGTTCCCATGAGATGGTGACGCCGTGAAAGGCGGTGGTGATCCCGTTGGCGACGAGCTGCCGGTCGGTGTCGCGCAGCGCCAGCGCCGTGTCGAAGCGCACCCCCGGGCGCGGCATCAGCTGGCGCTCGAAGCCATCGCCATGAATGTCGACGATGCCGGGCAGGACGAGAAGACCATTAGCCGCGATCAACCTTGCCTCGTCGGCCGGTGCCGCCACCAATCGGCCGTCCGAGATTTGGATGTCGCTCTTGGTCAGTTGTCCCGCCACAAGCGCGCGGCCGCCCCTGATGGTCCAGTTCATGTGCATTCCTTGAGGGTGGTTGATGGAGGGGTGAGTGTCATGTGGACGTCATCTGCTGTCTATACAGGTAGCCCGTCGCAGCCATCCTGTCTACACAGCAGAGGGAGAAAATCATGATCCGTAAACTCGCCGCCGCACTAGCCATCACGCTTGCCACGGCCATGCCTGGCCTTGCCGCCGAGCCCGTCAAGTTCGCCGTCACTGACATCGAGGGCCTGGAGGCCCTGCAGCAGGAATTCGGCGCTTTCGAAACGGCGCTTGAAGAGGCGACCGGTCTTGAGATCGAGCTTTATCCGGTCGCGTCGCGCACCACCGCCGTCGAGGCGCTGAATGCCAAGCAGGTCGACCTGGTGCTCACCGGGCCTGCCGAATACGTCGTGATGAAGGAGCTCAGCCAGCCGAAGATCGTCGTGGCCTGGCAGCGTCCGGACTATTTCGCTCAGGTCGCCGTACTGGCCGATGGTCCGATCCGCACTCTGGAAGACCTGAAGGGCAAGAAGATCGCCTTCGGTTCGGTCGGCTCGACCTCGCAGCATCTTGGCCCGGCCCAGGCGCTGGCCGATTTCGGCCTCAGCTACGGCAGCGACTACGAGCCGGTGATCATCTCGCGCAACGTGGCCGCCGAAGCCCTGATCCGCGGCGACATTGCCGCGATTGGCCTCAATTTCGGCCATCTTGCCTCCGTACGCGAAGCCTTCCCGGACAAGGCCTTCTCCGTGATTGCCCGCGGCCGTGACCTGCCGAACGACATTCTCGTCGCGCGTCAGGACATTTCCGACGAAGTCTTCACCGCCGTCCGCGACGCCTTTGCTGAAAAGGGTAGCGAGCTGATGCAGGCCGTGCTGAGGGGCGATGATAACCAGAAGTTCAAGGGGGGCTTCTTCCTCACCGACGTGAAGGACAGCGACTACGATTACGTGCGTTCGATGTACCGCACGATCGGCGTCGACACCTTCACCGACTTCGTCAACTGACGCCACTTTCTCCACGAACGACCCGAGGCAGCCGGACGCACTCCGGCTGCCTTTGCCACGCACGATAGCAGAGACGGTAGCTGGACTGACATGACGAGCGAGATCATCCGCGCACGCGGCCTGACGAAGAGATATGCGGACGGAAAGACGGTGTTCTCCGGTATCGGCCTTCACGTTTCGCCGGGCCAGCGGGTGGCACTGATCGGCTCGAACGGCGCAGGCAAGTCGACCTTGCTCAAATGCCTGATCGGCCTCCTGCCGCTGAACGACGGCGAGGTCAGCACGCTCGGCGAAAACATTGGTGCGTCGGCTTCGCCACGCCAGTTGCAGCGGCTGCGGCGGCGCATCGGCGTCGTCTTTCAGCATCACGGGTTGGTGGCGCGGCAATCGGTTCTCACCAATGTCGTGCATGGAAAGCTCGGCCTCTCGGGCGGCTGGCATGCCTGGCATCAGTGCATCGCGCGCCAGGAATGGCGCCGGGATGCGCAGGCGGCGCTCGCCCAGGTCGGCCTCGATCACAAGGCCGGCGCCCGGGCGGACGCGCTTTCCGGCGGGCAGGCGCAGCGGGTCGCGATCGCGAGGGCGCTCGTCCGCAAGCCGCAATTGCTGATTGCCGATGAACCGGCGGCGAGCCTTGATCCTGCGTCGGGTCGAGACGTCATGGCACTCTTTTCGCAGCTGGCGAAGGACAGCGGCATCACGCTGATCTGCACCACCCACGACATGGACCATGCCCTGGAATTTTCGGACCGTATCATCGCGCTGAAATCCGGCTCCATCTTCTTCGACCAGCCGACACGCGACGTGACCCGCCGTCACCTGCAGGAGGTCTTCCATGCGTGAGGCGTCCTTCCTCCCGTCGCGCATCACGCGCCTTTCTCCGGTCACCTTCGCGCTCCTCGTCGGTGCTGCCGCACTGCTGATCGTTTCCTTCCAGCAGGTGGCGCCGTCGCCGGCGCAGCTGGCCCAGGGTGGTCCCCGCATGGCGGAACTGGTGGGGCGCATGCTGCCGCCCAACCTCGAGCATGGCTTCCTACAGCGCGTCTTCTGGCGGATGATCGAGACCTTCCAGATCGCGCTGGTTGGCACCGCCATCGGCGTCGTCGTCAGCCTGCCGATCGCCTGGCTTTCCGCCAAGGGGATATCGCCGGCCGGGATTTCGCGACATGTCTTCAAGATGATGGTGTCGCTGTTCCGAACCGTGCCGGATCTCGTCTGGGCGCTGATCTTCGTCGCCTCGGTCGGCCTCGGCGCCGTTGCCGGAACAATGACCATCATGGTCGACACGGTCGGCTTCTGCGGCCGCTTCTTCGCTGAAGCGATGGAGGATGCCGACAAGAAGCCGCAGGAAGCGCTCTTTGCCATTGGCGCCAGCCGCTTCCAGGTGCTCTGCGGCGCCGTGTTGCCGGACGCCATGCCCTCGCTCATCAACACCACGCTGTTTGCGTTGGAGAAATCCGTCCGCTCCTCTGTTGTGCTGGGGCTCGTCGGCGCCGGCGGGATCGGCCAGGAACTGAAGGTCGCGTTCGACCTCTTCCAGTACAAGAACGCGTCCACCATCATCCTGGTGATCTTCGCCATCGTGCTGGTGATGGAGTTCATCACCGACCGGCTGCGGGCGCGGGTACAGTAGGCGTCGTCCTGCGAGGCAGGCCTCGGCTAATCCGGCAACGGGCGCGCCTCGTGCAGCCGGCTTCGCCAGCTGCCCGCCTGCCATTCCCGCACGGTCATCGCAATCTCGTCGCCGGCGATGTCGATCACATTGTAGGCGTTGGCATGGTCGCGCACGCGCGTGGAAATGGCGGAGGCCGCCTGCAGCACCATGATGGGTGCCGCCGCTGACCGGAGCGGACCTTCCGTCTCCCCTGTCGCCACGTGGTGATGGCGCAGGTAGGACATGTGGAAGTGGCCGGAAAGCACCAGCCGGACGCCGAGCCTTGCAAAGCAGGCCAGCGCCTCGTCGGCGCGGCGCACCAGCCGCATCGGGCGCGCCATCGGCTCCTCCGGCTGCAGCAGCGGATGGTGCGCAACCACGATCCGTACGCTCTCCGGCGCCGCCTGCGAAAACCTCTCCTCGAGCAGGTCGAGTTGGTCGGCGGCAATCGAGCCATGCGCCCAGTTGAGCCCCAGCCGGAAACGCCTCGACGTCTTCAGTCCCGCAATCGCAACGCCGCCTGTGGTGAGGAAGGGCTCCAGTTCGGAGGCGATATGCCGGCGATAATGGCGATAGGGGTCGGCGAAGCGCAGGAGGAGGTTGCGGGCCGGCACGTCGTGATTGCCAGGCACGGCGAAGACGGGTGCCGGAAAACTATCGAGGAAGGTCCGAGCCTGGGCGAACTCGCTTTCCGATCCGACTTGGGTGAAATCGCCGCTGACGACGATCAGGTCCGGCACATTCAGCCGGATGTCGGACAGCAGGCTGTTTGCAAGGTCGGCGTCGTGACGACCGAAATGCAGGTCGGAAAGATGGATCAGCCGCATGCCTCAGCCCTGCTGAACGGCATCCGCCGCTTTACCGTCTGCCGCTTTGGTCTCCGCCGCCTTGCACGATGCCGATCCAGCTTCTGTCGGCTCACCGATTGCCGGCGCGATGACGCAGAGCGCCCGCGGGCGGATCGAGAAGGAGAGCGGCATCGCCATACGCTCCACCTCGCCGTCGATCATCACGTCGGCCTCAGGGCGCCAGGTGCGGATCACCGCCGCCGTAACGTCCTCGATCACAAGTGCATAGTCGCGGCGCCAGCGACCGAGCAGCATCTCCACCGCCAGACGCGTCAGGTCGACTATGCTCAGCCGTTTCAGGAGGTAGAGCGTCAGCGTGCCGCGATCCAGCCTTTGGCGGGAGAAGAAGCGTCCGAGGCCTTCGTCATAGGCATTGTTGGCGATGGCGACGGAATGGACGCAGGCGATGCGCCTGCCCGACTGCGGCAGGTCGATCTCGACGGCCATGCGCCGGGCGCGGCCGATGCGCCGGATCGACCGGCGGGCGAAACGAACCTTTCCGAGAAGTGTCCGGTCGCCGCGCATCTCTTCGCGGGCGGCGGCGATGCCCGGAAAGGTTCCGATCACCGCCTTGTGCAGGAAGACCCGGCCGTTCACTTCGCCCACATCGATCCGCTGCGGCTTCATCTCGGTGAGCGTCGCGATCGCCTCGTCGACGTCGAGCGGGATGCCGAGGTCGCGGGCCAGAAGATTGGCGGTGCCGAAGGGCAGGAGAGCGAGGCTGGTATCGGTTTCCACGAGCGCGCTGGCGATCGCCGTCGCCGTGCCGTCGCCACCGGCCGCGACGATCACGCCCGCGCCGCTTTGAAGGCCCTTGCCGATCCGTTCGTCCAGCGGCCGGCCGTCATTGGCATCGAGCGCGAAATTCAGTCCGGCGGCACGGAACTTCTCGGCAAGAATGTCAGCCGTGATGCCGAGCGTCGCAGCCGTGCCGGCGCGCGAATTGAAGATGATGTAGAACCTCAGGAGCGCATTCCATCTGCCGGTGGGAAGCTCGGTTTCCGCAGCGGTATGCTATTTGCGGCCTCTTCTTCTAGGCCGCCTGTGTGAAGCGGCTAAGACAGGATATCGCGCCTCACCCCCGGCCTTCCAAAAACGCCACCGTCACGGCGTGCAGGGGCTGTCCGGTATCGCGGAAGGCTTCGATGTTGGCGATCGTCGTGTCGGCGATGGCGTCGAGCGCTTCCTGCGTGAAGAAGGCTTGGTGACCCGTGATCAGCACGTTGGGAAAGGTCAGGAGCCGGGCGAAGACGTCGTCGCGCAGCACCGTGTTCGACAGGTCCTCGAAGAAGAGATCGGCTTCCTCCTCGTAAACGTCGAGGCCGAGGCTGCCGATCGTGCCGTCCTTCAAGCCGGCGATCGCCGCATATGCGTCAATGACAGCGCCGCGGCTGGTGTTGATCAGCATGACGCCGGGCTTGAGCAGCGGGAGGGTGTCCTTGCGGATCAGGTGGTGCGTGTCCGGCGTCAGCGGGCAGTTCAGGCTGAGGATGTCCGACTGTCGGAAGATTTCCTCGCGATAGACATAGGTCATGCCAAGCGCCTCGCAGTCCGGGTTGGGCTTGAGATCGTGGCCGAGGAGCCGGCAGCAGAAGCCGGCGGCGATGCGGGCAAGCATGGCGCCGATCTTGCCGGTGCCGATGATGCCCATGGTCTTGCCGTTGAGGTCGAAGCCAAGCAGGCCGTCGAGAGCGAAATTGCCTTCGCGGACGCGGTTGTAGGCGCGGTGGATCTTGCGGTTGAGCGACAGGATGATTGCCATCGTGTGCTCTGCCACCGCATGCGGGGAATGGCAGGGACACGGGCGACGGTGAGGCCGAGGCGTTCGGCGGCAATAAGATTCACATGGTTGAAGCCGGCGCTGCGCAGCGCGATCAGCTTAATGCCGTCATCCGCCAGACGCTCCAGCACGGGTTCCGACAGGTTGTCGTTGACGAAGGGGCAGATCGGCTTGCGAGCCTTCAGCGAGCGCCACGGTCTCCAGCGAGAGCCGCGCCTCGCAATATTGCAGGTCGAGCCCGCGGCCTGTGCCGCGGTCGAGAAACAGCCTGTCATAGGGTTTGGTGCTGAAGACGGTTACCCGCATGATGGCCCCTCTATCGCTCTCGTCCCTCTTCGTTCGGAGGGGACGATGCCATGCAGGCCATGTCAGGTCCAGACCAGCCGGCGTCTGGTGCGCCGGCTGGTCCTATGGCTCAATTCTGCCCGCTGGACGGATTGTCCTGCACCGTGCCTTCCGGCTGGACGGCCGGAGCAATCTGCTGCTGGGCTGGTCGCGTTAGCGCCTCGCCGTCGGTGGCCTCGGCACCACTCTCCGCACCATCGTTCTGCTGCGGCGCCGCAGCAGGCGGCGTCTGGCCATCAGCCGGAGCGGGCGCCGGGGCAACGGCGCCCGGCACGTCGCCGGCATCTGCCGGCAGGCGGTCGGTGGTCGCTGCAGCACCGGATGGCGTGGTGGCGCCGCCCGCATCCGGTGCCGTCCCGGCCTCGGCTGCGGGTGCAACAACGCCAGCCGGCAATGTTGTCGAGCTTCCCGCTGCGGTGCTCGACGGCGACTGATCCGTGGCAATGGGCTCAGGAATGGTCGTTCCGTCGGCCGGTGCGACGCGCCAGACGGTATTGCCGGCATCATCGGCCACCAGGAGGGCTCCGGTGCCGTCGATACCGACGCCGACCGGGCGGCCGCGGGCTCTGTCGCCATCGAGGAAGCCGGTTACCACGTCAACCGGCATCCCGGAGGGTCGGCCGTTCTCGAAGGGGATGTAGATCACCTTGTAGCCGTTGAAGTTGGTTCGGTTCCAGCTGCCGTGCTCGCCGACGAAGGCGCCGTTGGCAAAGGGTTCGGGCATGGCGGACCCCATGGAGAAGGTCATGCCGAGGGCCGCGACATGGCTCGACAAGGCATAGTCGGGCGCGATCGCCATTTCCACCATGTCGGGGCGTGGCGGGTGGACGCGCTCGTCCACATGGTCCCCGTAATAGCTCCACGGCCAGCCGTAGAAGGCGCCTTCCTGTACCGACGTCATGTAGTCCGGCACAAGGTTAGGTCCAAGCTCGTCGCGCTCGTTGACGACGGTCCAGAGGACGCCGGTATCGGGATGGAAGGTGAGACCGTTCGGGTTGCGCAGGCCGGAGGCGAAAACGCGGGCGGCACCCGTCTGGCGGTCCACCTGCCAGATGGCGGCGCGGCCTTTCTCCGCCTCCATGCCGCGTTCGCCGGCGTTGGAGTTGGAGCCGACGGAGGCATAGAGGAACTGTCTGTCGGGGCTGAGCGCCAGGTCCTTGGTCCAGTGGTGGTCGATCGGACCGCCCGGCAGCGGCGTCAGCACGCGCGGCTGTGCCGTGATCTCGTTCTGGCCGAGTTCGTAGGGGTAGGCGAGGATGGCATCAGTCGCGGCGACATAGAGGGTATTATCAGCGTAGGCGACGCCGAAGGGCGAATTGAGGTCGGTCAGGAGGTCGTGGCGCTCGTCGACGGTTCCGTTACGGTCGCTGTCGCGCAGCAGGGTGATGAGGTTGCTTTCCTTCTGTGGGCCGCCACCGCCACCATGGGCGATCGACATGATCCAGCCGCGGATATAGTCCTTCGGCCGTTCCAGCGGCTTGCCACCCGGCGCCTTGCCCTGAACCACCAGAACGTCACCATTTGGCAGGGTGTGGACGGTGCGGGGATTGGCGAGGTCCGCTGCATAGGCGCTGACGGTGAAGCCTTCCGGAACGGTCGGCGTCTCGCCATCCTGCCAGCCGACTACTTCGGCGACCTTCAGGTCTGGCAGGAGGTCGGTGGTGGGTTCGGGAAGGACCGGATCCGGACCGATCTGCTGCGAGATGTCGAAACCGGAGCCTTCGTCGCTGCAGCCGGCAAGCGCCAGGAAGACGACCGCCGTGGAGGCGAGGGCGGAGGTGCGGAAAAGGCGGTTCATCGTTCAACACTCCAGATGATGCGGGACCGTCTGCGGGCTGCAAGCAGGATCGTCACCAGGATCATGGCAACCGTCAGGGCGGAGACGATGAGGCCGTTCGGCACGACTGCGGTCCAGCCATCGCCGGCATGGATCAGGCTGTTGAGGAAGGCGAGCAGAAGCACGACGATGTAGGCGATCGCGGCGGCCCAGCCGGGCCCGACGATCCGGGTCGAGCGGCGGGCCATATCGATGGCGCCGGCAATGACGCCAAAGCCGCCCATGACAAGGCCTGCAAAGAGCAACCAGGCGGAGAAGTTCTGCCACATCAGATAGGACGTCTGCCAGTAGGTGATGTCGGTCAGAAGTGCGAGCGTGAAGCAGACAAAGGGGAAGGGGACGAAGAGGGAGCGAAGGGGAAAACCTGCCCTCCCGGTCGTCGTCGTGGCGTAGGTGGTTGTCATGGCAGCCTCGGTGTCTGGAGAGCGTCGGTCACTCCATGTACGGATGAAGGGGGATTTTGTTCCCGGTTGTTGTTCCTCTGGTCCTGCACGTGCTGCGACATCCGTTGACATGGCTTCCTTCCATCTGCTCAAACCGCTGACCGAGGACATGACAGCGGGAGGAGCGTTGGAAATGGCAGGTTATGTGTTGGCGATCGACCAGGGGACGACCTCCAGCCGGGCGATCGTCTTCGACGAGAACATGAAGATCGCCGGCGTCGGACAGAAGGAGTTCACGCAGATCTTCCCGAAATCCGGCTGGGTGGAGCATGATCCGGAGGAGATCTGGGGCTCTGTCGTGCTGACCATCCGCCAGGCGATCCGCAAGGCCGGCATCCGCGCCGCCGATATCGCCGCGATCGGCATCACCAACCAGCGCGAGACGGTTGTGATGTGGGAGCGCGAGACGGGACAGGCCGTCCACAACGCCATCGTCTGGCAGGACCGGCGTACGGCCGGCGACTGCGAGAGGATGAAGGGAGAGGGGCTGGAGCCGCTCTTCACCGGAAAGACCGGCCTGCTGCTCGATCCCTATTTCTCCGGCACCAAGCTCACCTGGCTGTTGAAGAACGTCGACGGTGCTCGCCGGCGGGCAGAAAACGGCGACCTCTGCTTCGGCACGATCGATTCCTATCTGATCTGGCGGCTGACGAGCGGCAAGAGCTCCGTCACCGATGCCACCAATGCCAGCCGCACACTGCTCTACAACATCGCCGAGAACCGGTGGGACGAAGACCTGTTGAAGGTGCTGGAGGTGCCCGCGGCGATGCTGCCGGAGGTGAAGGATTGCGCCGACGAATTTGGGGTCACCGACGAGCGGTTGTTCGGTGCCGCCATCCCCGTCTTTGGCGTTGCCGGCGATCAGCAGGCGGCGACCATCGGGCAGGCCTGCTTCGAGCCCGGCATGATCAAGTCGACCTATGGCACCGGCTGCTTTGCCGTCCTCAATACGGGAGCCGAGATCGTGCCGTCGAAGAACCGGTTGCTGACCACCATCGCCTACCGGCTGAACGGTCGGACCACCTATGCACTGGAAGGCTCGATCTTCATCGCTGGCGCGGCCATCCAGTGGCTGCGCGACGGGCTCGGGATCATTCGAAAGGCCGAGCAGACCGGTGCGCTCGCCGACAGCGCAGATCCGGAACAGAACGTCTATCTTGTGCCGGCCTTCACCGGGCTCGGCGCACCGCATTGGGATGCGGAGGCGCGCGGGGCAATCTTCGGGCTCACCCGCAACACCGGTCCTGCCGAGCTGTCTCGGGCCGCACTGGAGGCTGTCTGCTACCAGACGCGCGACCTCTTAGAATCCATGCACAAGGACTGGCAGAACGGGAAAAGCGATACGGTTCTGCGCGTCGACGGCGGCATGGTGGCGTCCGACTGGACGATGCAGCGGCTCTCCGACCTTCTCGACGCGCCGGTAGACCGGCCGACCATCCTCGAGACTACCGCACTGGGTGCGGCATGGCTTGCCGGTTCGAAAGCTGGGGTATGGCCCGACCAGGCCGAGTTCGCGCGCAAGTGGGAACGGCAGCGGCGCTTCGAGCCGCAGATGGAGGAGGCCGTGCGGGCGGCCAAGATCGATGGCTGGCGCAATGCCGTGCGGCGGACGCTGGGCGGCTTCTAAGCCGCCGCCCGGCTCGTTCGATGCGCTATTCGATGTGCTCGCCGGGGTAGACGCCCCAGAGAGACGCCTGCTCCACATAACCTTCCATGCCCGCCTTCTTCAGCACCACGTTGCACCAGGTGCCGTCGCAGGTAGTAACGCTCATCATCACCTTCGGCGAGAGCTTGGCAACCACGTCGGTTGCTGAGGACGGCCCTTTACGCAGCACGACCGGCTCCTTCAGCCAAGGGCCGATCATGGCGGTGCGGTCGCCGGAGAGAAGCGAGCCGTACATCCAGCCGCTGACGCCATCGTAATCGCGCACGCGCCGCCAGTTGCCGTATTCCTCGGTGATCTCCAGCGGCATGCCGCGATGGGTGTAGATCCACTTCGTGGCATAGTCCGTGGACGGGCCTATGCGCATGCGCGCCCGGCTTGCCTTCAGCGAGACGTAGCGCGGCACGGCAAAGCCGGTTTCGCGGCCCTTGGTGAAGCCGCTCGCCGCACCGGCCTGGGCCGCCGCGTCATGGGGGGAGACTACCGCCAGAGCCAGAGCAAGCAGCGTGCCCGCGGCAAGCGCGTGGTCTTTGAGCATTCGCCGCGGCCGGATCATGCGCCGGCCCCGTCCACCACGCTGCAGGCGCATACGAGCCTGCGCCTCAATTGCACTTCTCGACTTCCTTAAGCGCTGCGGTCACGCCACTCAGCGAGAAGGTGTAGCTCGTATCCGTGCCGCGCTCGGAGGTCGCCTGCAGCACCAGTTGGCGCCCTGCCTTCATGGCATTGACCATATCCGGCTCGGCGGCCTGGTTGCTGACCCAGGCGGCGTTTTCCTTCGGCCGCATGCTGAACGCCTTGTCGTCAACGCGGGCGCGGAGGTCGGCATCCGACTTCAGATTATAGCCCATGATCGCTTGCGGTGCGTAAGCCGAGCCCGAGGGCGCGATGAGAATGAAGTTGTCGCCGTGGTTGACATTGGTCGGCTGCGCCGAAAGCGGCACGGAAAGCGCATAGCAGTTCTTCTGCCCGCCGGCGCTGTAGGAGTAGACGCCCCAGGCGTCGAACTGCTTGATGCGCGTCGGTTGCGCGCTGGCCGCCGCGGCCGAACCAAGGATGAGCGAAAGAGCAAAGCAGCACGTCCGGGTGAACATCTTGCCTCCATCTGTTTCTGTGCGGTGGGTTTTGGCCCGGAATTCGCCTCCCGCGGCCGTCTCTAATGAGGGTCTAATACAGACCCGCAGGGTTACCGGAAAGTTAACTTATGGGTTCGAATGATGGTGACGCCGGTCACAAAGGGGTGAGGCTGCCCGATTTCGGGACGAGAATTGCCCGTAAAATGCCCCCCGCCCCAGTTGGCCAGATGGCCCGACGAAGGGCCGCCTACTGCTCGGCGAAGGCTTTGGTGAGCTCTTCATAGGCATCCATGGGTGGGAACTCGGGGAAGCTTCGAACCGCGCCCGTCTCTGCCCAAGGGAGTTTCACACTTGTGTAGGTTTCGACAAAGGGGGCGAACCAGGAAGCGTCGTCTAGCATGGTCGGCCGGATGTTGACGAAGGCATCGATGAAGGTCGCCTTGGTGAACATCCAGCTCTTGCAGTGCGGGCAGTGATAATGATGCAGATCGTCGCCGTGGATGCCGCCGATCACCGGATTGCCTTCAAGCACCTCGAAGCCTTGCGAGGGAATGGCCGCGCTGCAGGAAAAGGCGCTGGCGCTCATCTTTTGGCACCCGCGGCAGTGGCAGGCCATGGCGAGGAGGGGTGCCGCGCTGATCCGGATCCGGACTTGGCCGCAGCGGCACGAACCTTCCATCGGCAATTTCGGCATCGGCATTGCGTATTCCTCCTCAGGGCTTCGCCGGAATGTTCAGCCCGCGCTCCACGGCCGGCCGCGCCAGGCCGCGCTCCAGCCATTTCGGCACGTTCCGCAGCTCCGCATAATTCACCAGCTCGCCGGCGCCATAGAAGCCGATCAGGTTGCGGACCCAGCCGAGCATGGCGATGTCGGCGATCGTGTATTCGTCGCCCATGATCCAGTCGCGTCCCTTGAGCCGGGTCTCCAGCACGCGGATGAGTCTTGCGCTTTCCTTGACGTAGCGGTCGCGCGGGCGCTTGTCTTCGTAGTCCTTACCGGCGAACTTGTGGAAGAAGCCGAGTTGGCCGAAAATCGGCCCGAGCCCGCCCATCTGCCACATCACCCACTGGATCGTCTCGTAGCGGCCGGCCGGATCGGCAGGCAGCAGCTTTCCCGACTTCTCGGCCAGATAAAGGAGGATCGCGCCGCTTTCGAAGAGCGCCAGCGGCTTGCCGTCCGGCCCGTTCGGGTCGAGGATCGCCGGGATCTTTCCGTTCGGGTTGAGCGAGAGGTACTCGTCGCCCCAGGTCTCGTTCTCGCCGATATTGATGAAGTGCGGCTCGTAGGGCAGGCCGATTTCCTCCAGCATGATCGACGCCTTCACGCCGTTCGGCGTCGGCGTGGAGTAAAGCTGCAGGATGTCCGGGTTCTTTGCCGGCCAGCGGCTGGTGATCGGGAAGGCGGAGAGATCGGCCATCGGGTGCCTCGCGCGGTTGCTGTTGCGCAGCACTATAGGGCGCGCCAGAAAGGAAGCCAGAGCGGGCTCCGTTTTACGGCGGAAATGTGGCGCAGGGGGTTGCCCTGAAGACAAGGCTGCGCCATCTACGCCCTTCTGATGCTGTTCAGCCTCCCGCCCATCGCGGCCCAGACGAGGCTGCAGCGCTTTGGCGCGTGCCACCCGGCCTTTGGCGGCCCTGCCCCGAGCGGGATTGAGGTCGTGGCAGCGGACGCAACAGAATGGAGCAGATGATGACCGACTTGGGCGCTTCCAGCGCAGACGAAGCCATTCCCGCCCCGGAGGGCCGGACGCAGATCATCGAGACGGATTACGAGATCGGTCAGGACAACATCAACTACCGGCGCCGCTTCGTCTTCGAGATGGACATCCACAACGTGGTATTTAGCGTCTCCGCGCTGACCATCGTCGCCTTCACCTTCCTGACGTTGATGTTTCAGACAACGCTCGGGCCCGTTTTTGTGGCGGTGCGCGATACGCTGACTTCGAACCTTGCCTGGTTCTTCCTGCTCGCCGGGAACATCTTCGTGCTGGTCTGCATCGTGCTGATCTTCCTGCCGCTCGGGCGGATCCGCCTCGGCGGCCCGGAGGCGACACCGGATTACAGCCGCCTGTCGTGGTTCTCGATGTTGTTTGCCGCCGGCATGGGGATCGGACTGATGTTCTACGGCGTCTCCGAACCGCTCGGCAACTACACCGCCGCCTTCGCCGGGCCGGTAATCGAGGGCGGCGTGCGCACCGACTGGTCGCCTTTGAGCGGCGCGCCGGGAGACGAGGAAGGTGCACGACGTCTTGCGATGGCCGCGACCATCTTCCACTGGTCGCTGCACCCCTGGGCGATCTACGCCGTTGTTGCGCTGTCGCTGTCGCTCTTTGCCTACAACAAGGGCCTGCCGCTGACGCTGCGCTCGGTCTTCTACCCGATTTTCGGCGAACGCGTCTGGGGCTGGCCTGGCCATGTCGTTGACATTCTCGCCGTCTTCGCCACCATCTTCGGCCTCTCAACCTCCCTCGGTATCGGGGCCGAGCAGGCGGGGGCGGGGTTGAACTTCCTCTTCGGGCTGCCGTCGGGTGTGGGAATGACTGCCTTCCTCGTGATCATCATCACGGGCATCGCGACCGCGTCCGTCATTGCCGGCATGGACAAGGGCGTGAAGCGCCTGTCGGAAGCGAACATGGCGCTCGCCTTTCTGTTGCTGATGTTCGTTATCCTCGTTGGTCCGACGCTGCAGATCCTACGCGGATTCTTCCTCAATCTTCTGGCCTATGTCGAATACCTGCCGGCGCTGTCGAACCCGTTCGGCCGTGACGACGATAATTTCCGCCATGGCTGGACGGCCTTCTACTGGGCCTGGTGGATCAGCTGGTCGCCCTTCGTCGGCATGTTCATCGCCCGCGTCAGCCGCGGCCGTTCGGTGCGCGAATTCCTGATCGCGGTGCTTTTGATCCCGTCGCTCGTCTCGACGATCTGGATGACGGCGCTCGGCGGTACGGCGATCAGCCAGGTCGTCAGCCAGGGGCTGACCTCGGTGCAGGATGCAGCGCTCGAGATCCAGCTCTTCGAAATGCTGTCGCACCTGCCGCTGACGCAGCTCACTTCGCTGATCGGCATCGTCCTGGTGATCGTTTTCTTCGTCACCTCGTCGGACTCCGGCTCGCTGGTGATCGACACGATCGCCGCCGGCGGCAAGGTCAACGCGCCGGTGCCGCAGCGGGTGTTCTGGGCGACCTTCGAAGGGCTGGTTGCGATCGCGCTGATGCTGGGCGGCGGACTGGCTGCGCTGCAGGCCATGGCCGTTTCCACCGGCTTTCCGTTTGCCATCGTGCTGCTTGTCGCCACCTGGTGCCTGTTCAAGGGACTGATGGCGGAGCCCCGCCCAGCAAAAGGCAAGCCGCGGGTCGCCTGACAAAGCTTCTACAGGGCGCAGTTTTTCTGCTGCGGCCTGTCGGTTTCGGCGCTACTCCTTCGTCATCCACGGGAGAAGGAGAACGCCAATGCTCTATGCCATCCTCTGCTATGCCGACGAGGAAACTGTCTTCGCCTGGTCGAAGGAGGAGGAGGCGGCCGTGATGGGGCGCCTCTATGCCGTTCAGGAACCGCTGGCGAAGGCCGGCAAGCTTGGGCCGACCGGGCGGCTGATGCCGACGACGGCGGCAACCACCGTTCGCAAGGGCAAGGACGAGCCTATCGTCATAGACGGCCCCTTCGCCGAGACCAAGGAAGTGCTGCTCGGCTTCTACACCGTCGACGTCGAGACGCTGGACGAGGCGATCGCTTTCTCCAAGCAGCTTTCGGCCGTCAATCCCGGCTCTACCTCCTATGAAATCCGGCCCTTCTATGTGTTCCATCCGGGAGCTGTGCCCTCATGACGGACCTCGCCTGGATCGACCTGGCGTTGACGGCGGCGCGGCCGCAGGCGATGGGCGCGCTGCTGCGATATTTCCGGGATCTCGACACCGCCGAGGAAGCCTTCCAAGAAGCTTGCCTGAGGGCCATCCGCACCTGGCCGGACAAGGGGCCGCCACGGGATCCGACCGCCTGGCTGATCTTTGTCGGCAGGAACAGCGGGGTCGACCAGATCCGCAAGAGCGCCCGCAATACGGCGCTGCCGGACGAGAACCTGCTCTCCGACCTTTCCGACGCCGAAGCCGGCATGGCGGAAAGGCTCGACAGCTCCCATTATCGCGACGACATCCTGCGGCTGATGTTCATCTGCTGCCATCCGGAGCTTCCGGCAACGCAGCAGATCGCGCTGGCGCTCCGGATCGTGTCGGGCATCAGCGTCACCCAGATCGCCCGCGCCTTCCTCGTCTCCGAAAGCGCGATGGAGCAGCGTATCACCCGTGCCAAGGCGCGGGTGGGGAAGGCCGGACTGCCCTTCGAGGCGCCGAGTGCTGCCGAGCGTGCAGAGCGCCTGCCGCCGGTCATGGCGATGATCTATCTCGTCTTCAACGAGGGCTATTCCGCCGGTGCCGACAATTCGGATGTCGCATCGCTGTGCGACGAGGCGATCCGGCTCGCGCGGCTGCTCCTGCGGATATTTCCAGGCGAAGCCGAGATCATGGGCCTCCTGTCGCTGATGCTGCTGCAGCATTCCCGCCGTGACGCCCGCCAGACTGCGGATGGGCAGGTGATCCTTCTCGAAGACCAGGATCGTTCGCTCTGGGACCGGCGGCAGATCGACGAGGCGCTGGCGCTGCTCGACAAGGCGATCCGTCACCGGACGCCAGGGCCATACCAGGTGCAAGCGGCGATCGCCGCCCTGCATGCCCGTGCGGCAAGGGCAGCCGACACCGACTGGCGGGAGATCGAACTCCTCTACCAGCTGCTGGAAAAGCTGAACCCGTCGCCGGTAGTTTCCCTCAACCGCGTCGTCGCCTTCTCCAAGGTCCGCGGCCCTGCCGAGGCGCTTGCCATGCTGGAACCGCTGGCGCAGGCGCTCGACGGCTATTTCTACTTCCACGGTGTGCGCGGCGCGCTGCTTGTCCAGACGGGCCAAAAGGGGCAGGCGAGGGAAGCCTTCAGCCGTGCGATCGCCCTTGCCCGCTCACCGGCGGAGGCGGCCCATGTGCGGCAGGAACTGGACAAGCTGAAGGAGGAGCTGCAGGCGTCGTGATGTTTTTTTGCCAGGCATGTCGGCAAGCGGAGGCGTGATCCGTCCTTTGGCCATCACACGGATCATCGGAGGGAATACGATGGACATGACGAACAAGAAGCCCGGCCACGAACTGGTTTTGGTGCGCGAATTCGATGCGCGGCCAGAGAAGATCTACAAGGCGTGGACGACCCCGGAGCTTCTCAAGCAGTGGTTTTGTCCCGTGCCCTGGAAGGTGACTGAGGCGAATCTCGACCTTCGCGTCGGCGGTCGCTGCAATATCGTGATGGAGGGGCCGAAGGGCGAGGTGGTGCCGAATGAAGGCGTTTACCTCGAACTTGTCGAAAACGAGAAGATCGTGACCACCGACGCCTTCACCGAAGGCTTCGTGCCGCAGGAGAAGCCGTTTATGGTGGCGACCGTGCTTCTGGAGGAACTGCCGGGCGGGCGCACCCGCTACACGGCAAAGGCGCTGCACTGGAGCGAGGAAGACAAGAAGACCCACGAGCAGATGGGCTTCCACGAAGGCTGGGGCAAGGCTGCCGACCAGCTGGCGGCGCTGCTGGCGCGGATGTAACCGCCGGGAAAGTGTCCTCTTCCTCGGATAGCACCACCGGCACCGGTGTCGCGTTCGACCAGGGCACGCGCAGAGGCAGTCGCGGGAGGACACTTCCCGCGACCGCCATTCGATCGCCATCTGATCCGGCGCTCCGCTCAGAGGCGGGCTTCGAGGATCAGGTTGAAGGGCGTCTGCATCGCCCGGCGGAAGCGGGTGAAGCCCGCCTTGCGGAAGATGTCCTTCACCCTTGCCTCGTCGGCCTGGGCGCCAAGGACGGTGTGGCCGCCATCCGAGATCGCATGGGCGCAGCAGATCGTCGTTGAGGCCGCGTAGTAGAGCCGGCCGACGGGCGAGATGTTGTCTTCTACCCGATCGTTGGCAAACGGCTCCACCAGAATCACCGTCCCGTCCCTTGCCAGCACTTCGACAGCGCAGACGCCACCGTCCACTTCGGCTACGCGGAGACCTTCCGCCGTGCCTGGAGCGTACGGAGGCTTCGGTGAACGAGATCGGTTGGCCGGTGGACTACGAAGAACCCGCCTTCTTCCGCCGGCTGTTCAAGCGGGTGACGGGGCTGTCGCCGGGCGTCTACCGCCGTCGGTTCCAAGTTCCGGGGTTTGCGCGGCAGGGGACGCGATATTCTGGTTGGAGGCATCGAATATCTCGAAATGACCCACCGAAATATTCGCATTTGCGAGGTCCCGCCCAGATCTCTATCTCCAGCGGATCAAACAAGATCGGATGCAAGCGATGGAACTTGGCCTTTATACCTTCGCGGATGTGGATCCCATTGCGCCCGACAAGGGCGCAGAAGGCGTCCAGCGGATGAAGAACCTGCTGGAGGAGATCGAGCTGGCCGATCAGGTCGGGCTCGATGTTTTCGGGCTGGGGGAACATCACCGGCCGGACTATCTGGTTTCCTCACCGGCGACGGTGCTGGCGGCTGCGGCGGTCAAAACGAAAAACATCCGGCTGACCAGCGCCGTGTCCGTGCTGTCGTCCGACGAGCCGGTGCGAGTGTTCCAGCAGTTTTCGACGCTCGACCTCATCTCGAACGGCCGCGCCGAGATGATGGCGGGGCGCGGCTCCTTCATCGAATCCTTTCCGCTGTTCGGCTACGACCTCGGGGATTACGACCAGCTGTTTTCCGAGAAGCTCGATCTGCTGATGGCGATCCGTGACGAAGAGGTTGTGACCTGGACGGAAGGCCAGCTGCGGCCGCCGATCAATGGCCACGGCGTTTATCCGCGTCCGCTGCAGGAGAAGCTGCCGCTGTGGATCGCGGTCGGCGGCACGCCGCAATCGGTGGCGCGGGCCGGCGCCCTCGGCTTGCCGGTGGCGCTCGCCATCATCGGCGGCGAGTATCCTCGCTTCGCACCCCTCTTCCATCTCTACCGCGAGGCCGCCCAGCGGGCCGGGAATGATCCCGCGAGCCTGAAGACCAGCATCAACGTGCACGGTTTTATCGCCGACACGACGAACATTGCCGCCGACCGATTCTACGGTCCGCAGGCGGCGGTGATGGACCGGATCGGCCGCGAGCGCGGCTGGGGCCCGACCAGTCGGGCACAGTTCGACGCGGCCCGTGGACCGACCGGCAACCTCTTTGTCGGCGATCCGGAACTGGTGGCGGAAAAGATCGTCGCGGCGCACAAGGTGTTCGGCAACGACCGCTTCCTCATCCAGATGGCGATCGGCCTGATGCCGCATGACCAGATCATGCGCGGCATTGAGCTCTATGGCACGAAAGTCGCCCCTCTCGTCAGAAAAGCATTGACCGGCTCGGCGGATGGCGCGAAACCAGCCGCCAAAACCGGATGATGGAATGATCGTTAAAACCGAAGAAGAGCTCGCCAAGCTCAAGGATGTCGGGCGCCTCTGCGCCATCTCGATCGAGACGATGGCGAAGGCCCTGGAGCCTGGCATCACGACGGCTGAGCTTGATGCCATCGGCCGCAAGGTGCTGGAAGACAACGGTGCACAGTCGGCGCCGGAGTTCTGCTACAAGTTTCCCGGCGCCACCTGCATCAGCGTCAACGAGGAAGTCGCCCACGGCATGCCCGGGGCGCGGGTGATCCAGGCGGGCGATCTCGTCAATATCGATGTCTCCGCCGTGAAGGACGGCTTCTTCGGTGATGCCGGTGCCTCCTACGCCGTGCCGCCGGTGACGCGGCAGGTGGAAAAGCTCTGCCGCGACGGGCGCCGGGCGCTCTGGACCGGGCTGCAGCAGGTGAAGCCCGGACGGCCGCTCGCCGGCATCGGCAACGCGATCGGGGCGTTTGCCAAGAAGAACCGCTACACGCTGATCCAGAACCTTTCCAGCCATGGCATCGGCAAGACGCTGCATGACGAGCCGAAGGAAGTGCCGACCTGGCCAGATCCAACGGAAACGCGGGTGATCGAGGAGGGGCTGGTGTTCACCATCGAGCCCTTCCTGTCGCTCGGCGCCGATTGGGCCGAAGACGGCGGCAATGGCGACCCTTGGACGCTCTACAGCGAGCCGCGGGCGCTGACGGTGCAATACGAGCACACGATTGTCGCCACGAAGAACGGGCCGATCATCCTGACGCTGCCGGACTGACGCTGCCGGGCTGAAGCGAAAAGAATGCGGGTCACGGCGAACGGGTTCAGTCATTGAACCGGCTTCGCCAGGAGTGCCCGCACCGCCGCGAGACGGGTGGCCCGGGAGCGGCTTGCAGGTCCGCCCTTCGCCGACGACATCATGTCGCTGATCCGACTCGATCGACGTTGTGAGTGTAAGTCAGAACCACGGCCAAGGTTCAGGTGCCGCCGCGGCCGCGCCTATGCAAGGTTAACGAGGGCTGATGCTGAGAGCACTGATCAGCCGCCTCTAGCGTGCGCCTGCGTCAAAATAGGACGGTTCTAGCGCATTTCCGGACCCTTTTGCCGGGGGGCGCTTGTGAAAAACTGTCGGCCTCGAGCATATGCAAACAAGCAAAGGCCACGGAAGCGTGCTCCCGTGGCCCTTTAGACTATGCCGCTGCTTGCGCCAAATCAGGCGGAGGCCCTCCAGTGGACGCGGCTCAGGTCCTTGTTGAGAAAGACCTCGACCGGGATGTCTGAGCCTGCCGTGCGGGGCAGGGTGGCTGCATAGGCAGCGAAGCCCTGGTCCAGCAGTGCCGCCAGAAGGCCGGCCGAAGCCGAAGGAAGATAACCCAGCTGGCTGCCGTCGCCACGCAGAACAGCGATGCTGGTCGGATCGTATGCACGATCCGGACGCCGCTCCAAGCGCAAGGTTTCGTTCGGCTCAGGCGCTTGCGCCTGAGGGAACTGGTCCCTATTGGCAACATAGGAGCGCAGCACTCGGACGCCCCCAGTCGCATCCGGTGCCGCTGCTGCACTACCGGCCGCGAAGGGAAGTGCCACCAGGGCTCCGCCTGCTCCTGTAAGGAAGGAACGCCTTTCCATGTCGCCCTCCTAGAGCTGTTCGGCCTGGGCGCCGCTGTTGGGCTTGGCGCGGCCGAGGTTCGGCTTTTCGCCGAGCGGCTGCATCGGTCGGCTAGAGAAGGAGCCGTTGCCGTCGATCGACTGGCCTTCCGACCAGCGACCCTGGACGGGCTCGCTGCCATCGTTCTGGAAGCCCAGGAAGGTATAGTTGAAGTCCTGGTTCTCCTGCTCCTGCGGGAAGCTGTTGGGGATCGGGAAGACTTCTTCATGCCCGCCCAGCTCTTCCAGCGCTGCCAGCCACTGGTTCTGGTGCATGGTGTCGCGCGCGATGAGGAAGGAGAGCATGTCCTTCATGCCCGGGTCGTTCGTCATGTTGTAGAGGCGCACGGCAAGGATACGCCCGGTCGATTCCGCCGTGACATTGGCGGACATGTCGGCTGCGATATTGCCGCTGGCATAGATGTGCGACATGTTGAAAGGGACGCCGTCGGAGTCGATCGGCATGGCGGAAAGGCCGGCCGATAGCAGGTTCTTCAGGTTGATGCCGCCCAGGACGGCGCCGCCGACCGGGTCATTGGCAACTTCTTCCTTGAGGCTTAGCGGAGCGCCTTCCAGGTTCATCGCGACGGCCGTGGCCAGCATTTCGATATGGCCGAGTTCTTCGGCGGCAGTGTTCATCAGCAGATCGCGGAACTTGGGATTTCCCCGAGCACCACACGCCTGGAAGAAATACTGCATGGCGACGCGAATTTCTCCCTCAACGCCGCCAATCGCCTGCTGCAGGGCACGGGCGAACAGCGGGTCGGGATTCTCGACGCGCACAGGGTATTGCAGCTTACCGTCGGTATAGAACATGACTCTCTCCTTCATGTTGAGACGGATGACGAACAAGAAATCATGGCTAATGTTCCTCCGAAAGTTGCGTCGGCGGACGTTTTGTCGTGCCTTGGGTTTTCGGCTCGGTTGCATCAACGGCATGCATCGCTTGATCACTTTTGCGCGTTTGTATGCTTGCGGCTGCGGTGCAATAAGCGAGCCATGACCCTCCGCTCCGTCCCGCCCGCATCCTCGCCCATCCTTGTCGGCCTCGGCGGGGCGCTTGCGATGGCGGCGGCCATGGGCTTCGGACGTTTCGTTTTTACCCCGATCCTGCCCGGCATGATGGAGGGTGCCTCCCTTTCGGCGGCCGATGCCGGCCTGATCGCGGGCGCGAACTTCCTGGGCTACCTTGCCGGTGCGATCCTTTCCAGTTTCGGCTGGGCGGCGGGCCGGGAGCGGCGGGTGGCGCTCCTCGGGCTGCTCGCCACGGCGGTGCTGCTGGCGGCCATGGCGGTGACGGACACCCTGTCGGCCTTCCTTGTGATCCGTTTTCTTGCGGGTCTCGCCAGCGCCTTCGCCATGGTCTTCACCTCATCGATCGTGCTGCCGCATGGTGCCGAGAGCGAGGCCGTGCCGCTTCTGCATTTCGGCGGCGTCGGCTTCGGCATCGCGCTGTCCTCGGCGCTCGTCTTCGTCATCAACCTCTTCGCCGGCGACGGGGCGCATGGCTGGCGGCTGAGCTGGATCGGTAGCGCAGTCCTTGCGGCGGTCGTGGTGGCGGTGGTTGCGCAGCTTCTGCCGCGGCCGATGCCGGGTTCGGCGCCGGTGCGGGAGCCGGCACTCTCCTGGCGCCGGCCGCTCGTGCTGCTGACGCTTTCCTACGGCCTGTTCGGTTTCGGCTATGTGATCACCGCCACCTTCCTCGTCGCGATTGCACGTTCGACATCCGCGGGTCCGGTGGTGGAATTCCTCGCCTGGTTCGTCACCGGGACGGCCGCGGCGCTGTCTCTGATCGCCTGGCGGCGGCTGGTGCGACGCGCGGGACTGGCGGCGACCTATCTTGCCTGCATCGTGCTGGAAGCGATCGGCGTGCTGGCCTCGGTCCTGCTGCCGCCCGTTGCCGGTGCACTTATCGGCGGGCTCTTCCTCGGCCTCACCTTCATAGCTGTCACCGCCTATGGGCTGCAGCTCGGGCGGATCCTGTCGCCGGAAAGCCCGCGCCGAGCGCTGGCGATCATGACCGCAGCCTTCGGCACCGGGCAGATCATCGGCCCGCTGGTGGCGGGCTGGTTGGCGGAAGGAAGCGGCAGCTTCACCCTGCCGACCATCGTCGCTGCGGCCATGCTCGCCGCCTCGGCCCTGCTCGTTCTCCCGCTCCTTCGCAAAAGCGCCTGATCAGGCTGGATTACAAATATGTAAGACAGGCGGGCAGCGTTGCTGCTCACACAGTTCTGCCCTAGTTTGCCGCCACCACCCCGCCAATCAACGCCGTAACCGCGCAAACGAGTGCTGCCACCGTGTTCAAGTCCTTCTTCCCGCAACCGAAGCTGTTCTTCATCTCCGCTGCCGCATGGTCGGCGCTCGTCATTGTCTTCTGGTACGCGATCGGAGAGGACCTGGGCACCTATTTCGGCATGCCGCCGATACCGGTCGATGCGCAGCCGGAAATCGGCATCTCGACCTTCTGGTCGCCGGCCTTCCTGTGGTTCTACCTCTACTTCACGCTGGTGTCGCTGATCTTCACGGCCTTCTGGTTCTGGTACCGGCCGCACCGCTGGCAGATGTGGTCGATCCTCGGCTCCGCTGTGATCCTATTCACCACCTATTTCCAGGTGCAGGTCAGTGTAGCGATCAACAATTGGTACGGCCCCTTTTGGGATCTGGTGCAGCAGGCGGTGTCGCAGTCCGCCCCCGTCACCGCCGAACAGTTCTACGGCCAGATCGGCATCTTCCTCGGCATCGCCATGGTGGCCGTCGCGGTTGCCGTTCTCACCCGCTTCTTCGTCAGCCACTATATCTTCCGCTGGCGCACGGCCATGAACGAATACTACATGTCGCAGTGGCCGAAGCTGCGCAATATTGAGGGCGCCTCGCAGCGTGTGCAAGAGGACACGATGCGGTTCTCCTCGACGGTGGAAGGGCTTGGCGTCAGCTTCATCGATTCCATCATGACCCTGATCGCCTTCACGCCGGTGCTGATGCGGCTTTCCCGGAACATCACGGAGCTGCCGCTGATCGGCGAGGTTCCCTATCCGCTGGTGACGGCGGCGGTGCTGTGGTCGGTCTTCGGTACGGTGTTCATGGCGCTCGTCGGCATCAAGCTGCCGGGGCTGGAGTTCCGCAACCAGCGCGTCGAGGCGGCCTACCGCAAGGAATTGGTCTACGGTGAGGACAATGCCGACCGTGCGCAGCCGATGACGGTGACGGAGCTCTTCGACAACGTGCGTCGCAACTACTTCACGCTCTACTTCCACTACCTCTATTTCAACATCGCCCGGATCTTCTACCTGCAGATCAACAACATCTTCTCGCTCTTGATCCTGGCGCCGTCGATCATTGCGGGGCGCATCTCGCTCGGGGCGCTGAACCAAATTTCCGGCGCGTTCACCCAGGTGACATCGTCGTTCCAATATCTCGTTTCGTCCTGGCCGACGATCGTCGAGCTTCTATCGATCTACAAGCGCCTGCGCGCTTTCGAGAAGGCGATCGACAATGAGCCGCTGCCGGAGATCGACCAGCATTACCTGCAGCGCGAGGCAATGAGCGGCGAGATGGAAGCTGACCGTCCGACCTAAAGCGAGGCAGCCGTCTTTGCCGCGCCGGCGGAAGCCGCGCGGGGATAACGGGAAGGGGGCAGGCGGTCGTCGTTCGGGTTGGTGTTTCAGGTGTTCCGCCTGCGCCGGCTGCCGTTTCCGCTGCGGCGTTCCCTGCTGCCGCTTTGGTCACTGCAGCATCACCGGCGCCGAGGCCTTGACCAGGATGCTAACCGGTTCGCGACCCGGCGTTCCCGTCCGATGACGCACGCATTGTCGCTCCCTCCGGTGGGGAGAGGGATGAAATACCGTGTGACCGGCAGCCAAGCCTCGGAAGTTCAAGGTGAAATTCATTTATCTGGAATTGAAACGTTCACCCTCCGAAAGCCCATGATCGCTCGGTTGTACGGTTGCCGAGGCGATGCGCTCAATCCGGCTGGCAGCCTTCCTTCGTCACCCGCCGGAATGCGCGGCTGAACAGCATGCTGTCATGGATAAAGCCCAATATATCAACGATGTCGTCCGCACCCAGTTGGAAGATGAGATAGTGGCGTGGCTCTCCGACTGGACCGAAAGGATCGGGCACACGCTTTCGCTGTTCCGGATGTGGTAGATGCCGACCTTTCCACAAGGTATGGATCTCCATGAGACTGTGGGGCGACGTGGATCATCGGCGGCATCCTGCATCGCGGTAACGAGAAGAGCCGCGCAGCGTTCGCGGGCGATGTCGCCGAATTTTTCCTGGCTTCGTTCCAGAATCTCGCCGATCTGTTCCAGCGCAAAGGCTGAAAGTCGATAATCAGCCATTGCTTGGGAGGTTTGCTGCTTTCGCGAGAAGCGCTCATTCAGCCGCTCAAGAAGCTCTTGGGAGCCGTCCTTGCCGCTTATGAGGGTAAAATCGCCGTCGTCGATTGCGGCTTCGCCATTGCGCGCAACGGCTTCGCCATTGCGCGCAACCTCTGCGATCACAGTCAGATCAGCCATACGGCGCTGATGTCGTCTTCGTAACGTCTGAGCGCTTCAGTCACCACCTCGCTGGCGCTTCGATGTCTGCCAGAGGCCACTTCACGATCAACGAAGTCGCTGACATGCTGCTGAAGTTCCTGCCGCTCATGGCACTTCTCCTTCAAGGGGCAATGCTAGCAATCAGTGAAGTTCGCGCGCAAGAGTCTTTGCAAGCCGTCTCTACAGCCCCGAACTCTCCTGCACCCGGCCGTCCTCAAGCACCTCCATCGCCTCCGCATACGTCACGCAGGCGACGTCCGGCAGTTTGCAGACCTCCGTTGCCAACCGCTCCATGGCGCGCCAATAGGCGCCGCCGTTCATCTTGACGAAGTGCAGGCCAATCTGGAGGGGGCTGCGGTCGCCCTCATATTGGCGGTCGAAAGCGGCGCGGAAGGCGGTATAGGCGCGTTCCTCGAATTCAGCCGAGCGGCTGGGGTTCTCGACACCTGCCGAATGGCGGATGAAGAGATTGTAGTCCATCGCGATGATCGGGCGCTGTTTGGGGCCTTCCGGGATCAGCGGCAGCCCAAAGCGGCTGACGCCGCCTTTGTCTACGGGCGCCTCGGGCCCGCGGGTGACGGAGCTTGCGTCGTAGAGGAAGCCTGCCTGCTTCTCTGCCGCAAACAGCGTATCCGGCACCGAGAGATAGGGGGCACGGAAACCGCGGATGCCCTGTTCTACGAAGGCGCGCCAGCCTTGCGGCTCGTCCCTTGCCGCATCGTTGGCAGCCCAGGCGTCGGAGAGGACGGAGCGGAAGCTTTTCATCTCGGTTGCCCAATCCGCTTCGGACCAGTCGGCGCCATCGAAGTGGCCGCAGGTGTGGCTGGCGATCTCGTGCCCCTCCAGATGCGCCTGCCAGACATGGGCAAGCCGGGTGCGCGCTTCCTCGCGGCTTTGGGCGAAACCGATATTGGATCGGCCCGCCTTGTGATGCGGGCCTTTGTACGCCGCAGCATCGGGCTTTGCGAGGACGAGTGTACAGGAAAGGAAATAGGTGAAGCGGATGTTTGCGGTGCGGGCGAAGTCCCGGCTGCGCTGCCAGAGCGTGTTGTCGCCGGCGCCGTCGAAGGAGACGAGAAGCAACTGCTTCGGTTTTTCCGGCTGCACTTCTTCGGCGAGGGCAGAGATCGGCAGGCAGAGGAAAAGGCTCAAGAAAATGCGCAGAAACATGAACACCGTGCAATGAGGGTTTGGCAAAGGTCGGCGTCAGCTTGTGTGGCGTGATTGCGGCGAAGGCAAGGAGAGCACAGACCCGGTTCCCTTTTGCCGGGAAAGGCTCTAGAAGGCGCTTTTCCGCATGATGGGCCGACGGGGGCCGGAGACTGGAATGGCGCACGACAACGACAGCTTTATCCGCGAAGTGAATGAGGAACTGCGTTCCGATCGGTTCAGGACGGCCTGGAGCCGCTACGGCAAGATCATCATCGGTGTTGCCGTTCTCATCGTCGTCGCCACCGCCGGCTATCGCGGCTTCGAATACTGGGAAACGCACAATGCGTCGGCCTCGGGCGATCGCTTCCTGGCGGCCCTCAAGCTGTCGGAAGAAGGCAAGCACGACG
This sequence comes from Pseudorhizobium tarimense, assembly GCF_022968135.1. Lineage (GTDB taxonomy): Bacteria > Pseudomonadota > Alphaproteobacteria > Rhizobiales > Rhizobiaceae > Neorhizobium > Neorhizobium tarimense. Next base: position 151,247 of record NZ_JALJRA010000008.1, on the reverse strand, counting down.
AGGCGTTGGCCGCTTTTCAGGCGCTGCAAGAGGACGGCAGCGGCTCCTATCCAGTGCTGGCGCAGATGCGGGCGGCATCCGTTCTGGCGCAGAAAGGCGACACGGCCGGCGCCGTTGCCGCCTTCTCTCAGGTTGCAGAGAACAACGCCGCTCCGGACGCCATGCGCGACGTTGCGCGGCTTCGCGGCGCGTGGCTGCTGATCGACAGCGGCACCTATGAAGAGGTCTCGGCGCAGGCCGAAGTGCTGACCACCGGCAATCACGCGCTGCGCAATTCGGCGCGCGAGGCGCTCGGACTTTCCGCATACAAGGCGGGCGACATGGTGCGCGCCAAGGAGTGGTTCCAGGCGATCGCCGACGACGCGGCTGCACCGCGCAACGTGGCCAACCGCGCGCAGATCATGCTCGACAACATCGCCGCATCCGGCAAGGCGCCCTAAGTCCCGCACCGGGAAGGGCTGAAGGAAAAGACGCATGAGCTTCACTGTCGCGATCGTTGGACGTCCCAATGTAGGCAAGTCCACGCTTTTCAACCGGCTGGTGGGCAAGAAGCTCGCCCTGGTGGACGATACGCCAGGGGTTACGCGCGACCGGCGTCCGGGCGACGCCAAGCTCGTCGACCTGCGCTTCACCATCATTGATACGGCGGGTCTCGAAGAAACCGGACCGGAGACGCTGGAAGGCCGGATGCGGGCGCAGACGGAACTGGCGATCGGCGAGGCGGATCTGACGCTCTTCGTGGTCGACGCAAAGATGGGGCTGACGCCGCTCGACAAGACCTTCGGCGAACTATTGCGCCGCAGCGGCAAACCGGTAGTGCTGGTCGCCAACAAGTCCGAGGCGCGCGGCTCCGATGGCGGGTTCTACGACGCCTTCACGCTGGGGCTTGGCGAGCCGGTGCCGATTTCGGCCGAGCATGGGCAGGGGATGATCGACCTGCGCGATGCGATCGTTGAGGCGATCGGCGAGGAGCGTGCCTTTGCCGGCGAGAACGACGAGGAAGCGGTCACCGATGTCAGCATCCCGGCCGGAGAACTGGAAGGTGACGCGGACGAGGAGACCGAGCCCACCTATGACGATACGAAACCGCTGCGCGTCGCTATCGTCGGGCGTCCCAATGCCGGCAAGTCGACGCTGATCAACCGCTTCCTCGGCGAGGACCGGCTGCTGACCGGGCCGGAAGCCGGCATCACCCGCGATTCCATCTCGGTGGAATGGGACTGGCGCGGCCGCACGATCAAGATGTTCGATACCGCCGGCATGCGGCGCAAGGCGCGGGTGCAGGAGAAGCTCGAGAAACTTTCCGTCGCCGATGCGCTGCGCGCCATACGCTTTGCCGAGACGGTCGTGATCGTCTTCGACGCCACGATCCCGTTCGAAAAGCAGGACCTGCAGATCGTCGACCTCGTGCTGCGCGAGGGCCGCGCTGCCGTGCTGGCCTTCAACAAATGGGACCTCGTCGAGGAGCCGCAGGCGGTGCTGGCCGACCTGCGCGAAAAGACCGAGCGGCTCTTGCCGCAGGCGCGCGGCATCCGCGCCGTACCGATCTCCGGCCAGACCGGCTACGGGCTCGACAAGCTGATGCAGAACATCGTCGACACTGACCGCGTGTGGAACACGCGCATCTCGACGGCCAAGCTCAACCGCTGGCTCGAAGGGGTGCAGGTCCAGCATCCGCCACCGGCCGTTTCCGGTCGCCGGCTGAAGCTCAAGTACATGACGCAGGTGAAGGCCCGCCCACCGGCCTTCATGATCTCCTGCACGCGGCCGGAAGCAGTGCCAGAATCCTACCTCCGCTACCTGACCAACGGGCTGCGCATGGACTTCCAGATGCCGGGCGTGCCGATCCGCATTCATCTACGGGCGTCGGAAAATCCATTCGAATCAAAGAAGAAGCGGCGATAGCGGAGAATCCGATTCTGCCGCCTCGCGTGAATCTAAAAGACGACAGGCAGGAGCATCGGAATGGCATCAGCAACGGCACTCTTCTTCGTTGCTTTCCTGCCCCAGTTCATTGACGCTTCGGCAGCGCTCCTCGTCTGGCTGCAGTTCGTCATCCTCGGATCGGTCGTCAATCTGCTGTTCTCGTCCGCGGATCTCGTCTGCGTCTTCTTCGCAGGGGCCGTGATCGGCCGCCTGCGCGCATCGCGACGTGTGCAAAGGCTGATGCAGCGCGCAGGCGGCGTGGTGCTCGTTGGGCTTGGCGCCCATCTTGCGCTCCAAAGGAGCTGAGGCAGCGCGATCGTCACCGCGCCGGAAGTGCGAGGCGGCTCTGTGAGAGGCGGACATTGTCGAGGAACTGGCGCGATGCGGCTTCCCAGGTGAAGGTGCGGGCGAGTGCGCGGGCGTCTTCGCGCGAGCACTGGAGGGCGTCGAGGCAGGCCTGCTGCAGGTCCTCGTTGAGGGCGCCGGCGCGGCTGTCGGGCTCAAGGATATCGATCGGACCGGTGACCGGGTAGGCGGCCACCGGCACGCCGCTCGCCAGCGCTTCCAGGATGGTGTTGCCGAAGGTATCGGTGCGCGACGGGAAGACGAAGACATCCGCCTGCGCGTAGGCATTGGCCAGATCCTTGCCGGTCTTAAGGCCGGTGAACAGCACGTGCGGATAGCGGCGTTGCAGGTCCGCGCGGGCCGGACCGTCGCCGACGACGATCTTGGAGCCGGGCAGGTCGAGGTCGAGGAAAGCGGGCAGGTTTTTTTCCACCGAGACGCGTCCGACGGTCAGGAAAATCGGCCGGGGCAGGCCGAACGGGCGGTTCTCTTGGGGCTTTGGCGAAAACATGCTCTGGTCGATACCGCGGCTCCAGCGCAGGAGGTTGCGCAGGCCGAGCTTTGCCAGTTCCCGCTCGAGGCTCGCGGTTGCCACCATGCAGCCATTGCCGGCATTGTGGAACCAGCGCACGAAGGCCTGCATGAAGCGGATCGGCACGGGAAAGCGCGCCGCGACATACTCCGGGAAACGGGTGTGGTAACTGGTGGAGAAGGGCACACTGTTCTTCAGGCACCAGCGGCGGGCAAGAAGCCCGAGCGGTCCTTCGGTGGCGATATGGACAGCCTCCGGTGCGGAGGCTTCGATCTCGCGCGCGACCTGCCAATAGGTTGCGACCGACAAACGGATTTCCGGATAGGTGGGGCAGGGGATGTTGCGGAAGGTCTGCGGGGTGACCATCGTCACCGTCACGCCCATCCGCTCCAGCTGCTGATTGGTGTTCTGGATCGAGCGGACGACGCCGTTGACCTGAGGATACCAAGCATCCGTGATGATGGTGATCTTTTTCATGATCCGTTCCCGGCACTGCGGGCGCTGCGACTCGGCTGTCGGCACCGCGGGTGACAGGAATGGTATCGAAGGGATTTGTTACAGGGTGATGTCAGGCCGGACTGCTGGTCAGTTGGGCAGAAGCGCCGGACTGATCAGCGCGCCGTGATGGCGCACCACGATCGAGGCGACGGCGGCGCCATAGGCGGCCGCTTCCTCCGGGTTCGCGCCGCGAACGAGGCGCGACAGGAAACCACCGTTAAAGCTGTCGCCGGCGCTCGTCGTATCGACCACCTGGGGAGCGGCAACGGCCGGCACATGGGTCGTCCCGCTGCCGAAGCTCAGGGCGGCGCCATGCTCGCCGTTCTTGACGACCACGCCTTCGACCCCGAGGCCATGGTAGCGGGCGATCGTCTCCTCGACGCTGCGGTCGCCGAAATGGGTTGTCTCGTCGTCGAAGCTCGGCAGGACGAGGGTCGCTGCGCGGGCGCCGTCGCTGATCGTCTTCAGCATGGTGTCCTTGTCGGCCCAGAGGCGCGGGCGGACATTCGGGTCGAAGGCGACGCGCTTGCCGGCAGCCTTGGCACGGCGCAGTTCCGCAAGCAGCGTGTCGCTGGCTTCCGGCGTCAGGATGCCGAGCGTGATGCCGGAGAAGTAGACGATATCGGCTGCCTCGATCGCACGCCGCAGATGATCGGCATCGTCGGCAAGCTTGCGGGCGGCGGACGTGTCGCGCCAATAGCTGAAGGTGCGTTCACCGTTCTTCAGCGTGATCAGGTAGAGGCCCGGCGTCTTGCCCGGAATGCGGCGGATGGCGTCGGTGCCGACGCCAGCCTTCTTCATGAAGGCCAGCATTTCCGACGACATGGGGTCGTCGCCAAGCGCGGTCAGATAGTCAACCGTCCAGTCGGCCGGCAGGCAGGCGCGGGCATACCAGGCGGTGTTGAACGTGTCGCCGGCAAAGCCGTGCCGCAACAGGCCTTCGCCCGCCTGCGACAGCTCGACCATGCATTCTCCGATGGATAGCAACCGTCCCGCCACGCGCATTCTCCCCCTGATCATCGTCTCGTCGCAATAGGATGAAGTGGCTTGCAAGGCAAGCTGGTCGGGGGCTAGGCGGTACGGGGCGAGCGGATTGCTTTTCGGGGCGGCGGCTCTAGGTTGACGCATCGCGACGCAAAAGAGGAGACGGCAATGGCTGCGGAAACGGCAAAGCGGGATGATGCCAACTGGTGGCGCGGCGCCGTCATCTACCAGGTCTATCCGCGGTCGTTCCAGGACACCAATGGCGACGGGATCGGTGACATCAAGGGGATAACCCAGCGGTTGCCCTACATCGCCTCGCTCGGCGTCGATGCCATCTGGCTGTCACCCTTCTTCACCTCACCGATGGCCGACATGGGCTATGACGTGTCGAACTACTGCGACGTCGACCCGATGTTCGGCACGCTTGCCGATTTCGACGCGATGATGACGGAGGCGCACCGGCTGGGGCTGAAGGTGATCATCGACCAGGTGATCAGCCACACCTCCGACAAGCATCCTTGGTTCGTCGAAAGCCGCACCAGCCGCACCAATTCCAAGGCCGACTGGTATGTCTGGGCCGATCCGAAGCCGGACGGCACGGCGCCAAACAACTGGCTGTCGATCTTCGGCGGGCCGGGCTGGGAATGGGACGGGGTGCGCAAGCAATATTACATGCACAACTTCCTGATTTCGCAGCCGGACCTCAACTTCCACAACCCGGAGGTGCAGACGGCGGTGCTCGACGCGGTGCGCTTCTGGCTCGACCGCGGCGTCGACGGCTTCCGGCTCGATACGGTGAACTACTACTTCCACGACAAGCAGCTGCGCGACAACCCGCCGATCGTCTACGATGCCGAGACGGCGGGCCTGGAGTCAGACACCAACCCCTATTCCATGCAGAACCACCTCTACGACAAGAGCCAGCCGGAAAACATCGACTTCCTGAAGCGGCTGCGGGCGCTGATGGACAGCTATCCGAACCGCACCACGGTGGGGGAGGTGGGCGACGGTCCGCGCTCGCTGACGACACTTGCGATCTATACCAGCGGCAACGACAAGCTGCACATGTGCTACACCTTCGACCTGCTGGGACCGGCGTTTTCCGCCGGCTTCATCCGCCGCGTGGTTTCCACCTTCCAGGATACGGTGGTGAACGGCTGGGTGTGCTGGGCCTTTTCAAACCACGATGTGGTGCGCCATGTGACGCGTTTTGCCCACACCGCCGAGGAGCGCGAGCGGGTGGCGAAGCTTTCGATCAGCGTGCTCGCGACCCTTCGCGGCTCGATCTGCCTTTACCAGGGTGAGGAGCTGGGGTTGACGGAGGCGGAGCTTTCCTTCGAGGACCTGACCGACCCCTACGGCATCCGCTTCTGGCCGGCCTTCAAGGGGCGCGACGGATGCCGCACGCCGATGGCCTGGGAGGTGCAGAAGCCGGATGCCGGCTTCACCGAGGCCGGCCGCTCCTGGCTTCCGGTGCCGCCGGAGCATGCTGCCGCGTCCGTCGACGTGCAGGAGCTCGACCAGGAATCGGTGCTGCGTCATTACCGGGAAACGCTTGGCTTTCGCAAGGCGCATCCGCCTCTCTTCGACGGCGACCTCACCTTCGTTGACACGCACAACCATGACCTCCTCGCCTTCATCCGAGAGAAGGAAGGCGAGCGTCTGCTCTTCGTCTTCAACCTGACGCGCGAGCCGCAGGATTTTGCCCTGCCGACGACCATGCGCAGCTGCCTGCCGATCCCGATGCCCGGGTTTGCGCCGGCCGTGGACAGCGGCGTGGTGAAGCTTATGGCGCTGGATGCATTCTGCGGGAGGGTTTGAGGAGGGCGCTTCGGGCCGCTCTCGTTACCTGACCTCTTCTACCCGGCGAACCAGAAGCAGGCAACAGACGGACAGACCGCTGAAAAGGGCGAGCGCCGGACTTAGCCCGAGGGCTGGACTCATCTGGCCGGCCAGCGGCGGCGCGAACACGCTGCCTGTGGCGTAAAGCATCAGGACAGCAGTAAAGCTGGCGGAAGGAATATCTGGGAAGATACGTTCGCTCCAGAAGGGAAAACAGCGCTCAGACACATGACGCAGATGCCTTGTAGACCGGCGGAGATGATGGCGCCCGCCCAACTAGTCGGAACGAAAGCAACCAGAAGCAGCGAGGCGGCCGAGGCGGCAAACAGGAACAGGAGCACCGGGCGCAGGCCAAGCCTGTCGGTTATCTCACCCGTGAAGAGACCAAGGCAACCCGCCGCTCCGAAGGCGACGAACAGTGCTGGCCCGATCATGCGGACGGGATGCCTGCGAGGCCACCGGACTGGCCGATGTGGTCTATTCAGTAGGAGAGGTAGGTGCCGTTCGTGGCGCCGAAGGAGAAGGCGAGGCCGTAAAGGGGCACGGCCTCGCGGCGTCTAAGCCGCGCCAGCACCTTCCGGATGTTCAGCCGGCTTCCATGCTCAAGCTATCCTGCTTCGACAGGAGGAGCGCGGGAAGGATCAATGCAATGGGCGCCAAGGCGGCAAACGCCCACCACGCGGTCCGCCAGGAAAGGCCCGCGGAAGCGATCGCCATTGCGAGCAAGCCGGCAAGGATGATGCCGAAGGTCGTTCCGGTGCTGACGACCGACAGAACGCGCTTCTGATACTGCTCCGGTACGGCCTGTTCGGTCATGCTGTTGAAGGGTGTCCAGGCAAAACCTTCGCTGGCAGATGCGAGTGCAATCCCGAGACTGAATACCGCGGGTCCTGGCGCGGCCGCCCTAAAGGCGAGATCGGCAACCGCCAAACTTCCTCCGATCAGGAGAGGCGGCTTCGGCCCGAAGCGGGGCGTCAGTAGGCGGTGGCGAGAAGGGCCAGAAAGAAGGCTGCGAAGCCAAGACCGGCTATAGCCCCGCCTGTTCCGGCGCCAAGGCCGAACTCGTCCCTCAACTGGGGAAGAAACATTCCATAGGCCATGCGCCCTGGGCCGAAGGTGATGGCCGACAAAGCCACCAATGCTATTCGCTTCGCTTGATCACTGGCGGCACCTGCATTTCTCTGCAGGAACCTCAATCGCTGCCACCGGACTGTGTTCCTGCCGCAAACAAACATCCTGTCAAAGAAGCTCGGCTGCGCCAACCGCACCCGAGCAGTCTCCGAAGCGATTCGGTGGCGCATACTTTCGACGCCGCTGGCCTCGCTGACCTCCCGGTTCATCCTCCAGCTTGCCAATACTGTAGCGCGTCCCCAGATGCCGCATCCTCAGGCTATCTAGCCTCCATCAAATTAGTGATGCGCCCGGCGGTGGGGAAGTTCACCCACCCGGCTCTCTCTTGCCTCCTTCCCACCATTGCTGCGCCATGTCAGCTTGAGCAGGCAGATCATTGCGACGGGAGTCTTGGGCCGGTTCGGGCAGTTTCGCACCCCCCGACTTCTCTCGCAGCTTATGCCTCCGCGAACCGTCCCGGCTCCTGCCGCAGCCTTGCGACGTCCTGGATCGGCGGGAAGCCGAAGAGGCGGCGGTATTCGCGGCTGAACTGGGACGGGCTGTCGTAGCCGACCCGCTGGGCCGCCGTTGCGGCATCCATCGCGCTCGTCAGGATCAGGCGGCGGGCTTCCTGCAGGCGCAGCTGCTTCTGGTACTGCAGCGGGCTCATAGCGGTGACGTCGCGGAAATGTTGGTGCAGCGATGATGCGCTCATGCGCGCTTCCGCCGCCACCTGATCGATGGAGAAGGGGGCGGTGTAGTTCTGGCGGATCCAGGTGATGGCGCGGGTGACTTGCTGCAGGCGACTGTCCGGCATCAACATGCGACGCACCTTGTGCGCCTGCGGGCCGCGCAGGAGGCGGTACATCAGTTCACGCTCGGCAAGCGGCGCGAGATAGGCGATGTCCTCCGGCGATTGCAGGAGCCGCAGCAGGCGAAGGGCGGAATCGAGGAACTGCGGTGAGGTCTCGGCAAGGCAGATCGCCTTGGAGCATCCGCCCGCCGGTTCGGCGGCCGGCGCGCCACCTCCATGAACATTGCGCCGAGCGCCGGCAGGTCGAGATCAAGCCGGATGCAGAGATAGGGCTTCTCTTCGCTCGCCTCGATGATCTGGCCGCTGACCGGCAGGTCAACAGAGACGACGAGGTGCCGCGCCGGGCCATAGATGTAGATCTCGTCGGCCAGCATCACCTGCTTGGCGCCCTGCACGATGATGCACAGCGCCGGATGCTGCACCGTCTGCAAAGGCTCCGTCTGCTTGGAGAAGCGGACCAGCGACAGGCGCGGGATGGGCGTTTCGAAGACGCCATCCCCGTTGGTGTTTTGTGCAACGATGGAGGCGAGCTCGTCCAGCTGAGGCATGTGGGTTGGCGTAGGGAGCACGGAAACCTCCGAATTTGCGACGTTTTTCTGCAATGATCTCTACGCCCGGTTCAGGCGGGAAGGAAGTGGAAATTCGCGATCCTGGAGGATCGTGCAATCATATCGGAGCTTCGGTCTACCGCCTGTTGCTGTTGATCGGCCATATTCCGCCTCGTCCGATGAAGCCAAACCGGACAGAAATGGAGATGGTGATGGACAGTTTTCAGCGTCTACTCGAAAGCCCCTTCCGGTGGCTTTCCGGCCTTGGCGGCCAGCTTTTCCAGGAGGCCCGGAGCGCTCTTGCCGAGCGGCGCCAGCAGGCCCTCAGACGGAAATACATGAATGGCTGAGTGCGACCTGCGTCACCGCCTCGCACTCGCAGCCTTCACGGCGGCCTTCGTCTTCATCGCCGGCGTCACAGCATTCGCCGGCGTCATGCCACAGGAGAACACCATGAGCACACATCCCTATGTCGGCCTCTGGGTCACCCCCGACGACTACATCCGCTACGAGCTTCTGCCGAACGGCCGCTACTTCGAGTCGCGCGGCCACCGCGAGCGCGTCTACCACGGCGAGTACCGCGTGACCGGCGACCATATCGACTACAAGGACGACAGCGGCTTCATCGCCGACGGCGAGTTTCGCAACGACGTGCTGTACCATGCGGGCGTGATGCTGACGCGGGGGTGAGTTCGTCGTTCAGCTGCGGGGGTCCTCGACGGAAACGACGACGGGTCGGCCCTTCAGCTGAAGCAGAAATTCGCCTCGCCCGACCGGCACCAGTTGGATGGGCGAGGCCTTGTCGGCCAGGCGCCGACGCAGAAGGAGCAGCCGGGTCTCAAGATTGTCCTTGAACTCCGGCAGACGCAGCGAAGCCTCCAGCCGAAGTTCCCGGTTGGTAAAGCCGAGACGCCGGGTTTCCAGATGAACCCGCAGGATATGGTTCAGCAGCCGACCGGCAATCCCTTTGATGATGTACTCCCCCGCAATGAAGATGCTGTCGTCGAACCGGAAGTGGCGGACCTCTATGACCGGCAGCGTCGGCTCCGCCGCGGGGCGTTCAAACTGCCGGTCGGCTTTGGGAGCCTCCGCTTGCGCTTCCGAAAGGGCTACGAGCACGGCGAGGTGCTGCGCCGCGATGATGAGTGCCGACTCGTGGATATTAGTGAAAGCAAGCCGCTGACGGCTTTCCGCGCCCAGCACGCCCTGCAGTTCGCCATGCACGATCATCGGTACTGCGATCTGGCTCAGACTGTCGGGATCCATCGGCACGGCAATGGTGCGGGTAAGGTTTTCGTCTCGCGTCGACGCACGGACCGCCTCGCTGTAGCGGCGCGTCCGGCTGAGATCGCTGATCTTGACGATTTCGCCTGTTGCTGCCGCTCCGCCAAAGATGCCGGAGCTGAACGCTATTTCCGAGCCGACGCCGGAGCGCTCATAGCCGAGGCTTGCCGCTGTGGTCAGGCTACGGGCCTGATTATCAGCCATGAAGACGACGGCGCGGTCGCAGCCGAGCACGGTCCGCATCCAGGCGAGCAGCTCGTCGATTGCACGATCGAGACTGCCGCCGGGCTCGATGAGCTTTCTTGTCATTTCGGCTGTTGCGGTGAGAAGCGGTTCCCGCTGCGGCGGCGTGACTGGCGCCGGTGACGGGGCAGGGGTGAGCGTTACGCTTTCGACGCGGAAGATATCGACGCCGCGCAGCCGCATGATGCCGGTCATGCCGACCTGGCTGCTGGAGGCGTCGAGCTGGCTCGACATCCGGGAAAAGAGTGGCCCCTCAAAGATCGTGCGGACGAACACCGCCCGCAGGCGGCACTGGTTCCCGTTCGTGCCATCGACCAGCAGGATGGCGGCATGCCGGTTCTCTGCGAGATTCGCCGCCGTGGTGGCGAAGAACTGGTTTGACAGCCCGACGTGCTGCTCGTCCACCAGCACGACATGCGAGAGATAGGAGACGTTCGGGATGCCATCGGCCGAACAGGTGGCGATGATCGAGGGGACGACGCCTTCGAAGAAGCGTTCCATGTCGGACAGCCGCAGCGAGACCTCCGTCATCGGCGCTCCCCCACCAGCGTGCCGGCGTCAGCGCCGGGGGTCTTGATGGACAGGCTGCGGATCCCGATGTGCGCCACAACCAGATCGCGCGGCATCAGCCACATCTCAGTCATCGCCGTCGGCACGCCCTGGTCGGCGAGGGCTGCCGTTGCTGCCGCGATGTAGCGGTCACAGAGGCCGTGATGTTCGGGGGTGCAGTCTACAAGGGTCGCGCGGCCTTTGATCTGATAGGCCCGGTAGTCGGCGGCGCGGACGAAGGTCACCGCCACCTCGCCGGTGTCGCGGAGATTGGCGACGGTCCCGGGCCATTGCCAGGCCGAGACCAGCACCTCGACGGTATCGCCGGCGGCAAGCACCCGGCAGCCGACGCCGCGGCCGATGTCCGGCAGCTTCCCGCGGCTGCAGGTGCCGAGGATGATCATCACCTCGCCCTGGATGAAGTCCGTAATCTCCGAAACCAGATGCACCCTGCGTCCCGCGCCCGTTGGTGACACCAGAATAGTCATCGGCAGCGCAACTTAGCAAACTTTTAGGAAGCGCTCCCGGTCGAGGCGCCTTAGAAGCCGCCCCGTTCTTCAACCGGGGTATCCAACTATGTTCGACATCGACCAATACACGCAGCGCATCGGCCTTTCCTCTTGCGAGACCACTGAGGCCGGGCTCTTCGCCCTTCAGCGCGCACAGCTTGCCACCATCGCCTTCGAAGATATCGACGCCTATCTTGGCCGCGTTCCGAGCCTGGAGCCGGAGCGGATCTGGTCCAAGCTCGTCACCGGCGGACGCGGCGGCTACTGCTTCGAGCTCAACTGGCTTTTCGGCGAAGCTCTGAAGCACCTCGGGTTTGCAGTGCGCCCGATCCTCGGGCGGGTCCGGATGGGAGCGCCGGTCGGCGGAATCCGAGCGCATCTCGCGTGGATCGTGACGATCGACGGGCAGGACTGGCTGGCAGATGCCGGCTTCGGCGGGCCAGGCCCCCGAGATCCGGTGCGCTTGCAGCAGGGCGTTCTGACGAGCGGCGGCACAGAGTTCCGTCTGCGACAGGACGAGGAGAGCGGGGAATGGGTCCTTGAGTGGCGCAATCCCGATGGCTGGTTTGCCTTGTTCGGCTTTAACGAGCTGCCCTTCACCAAGGCGGACATCGAGGGCGCCAATCAGTTGTGCGCGACCTGGGGTATGCTTCCCTTCCGCAACAACCTGATGATGAGCATCCGCTTGCCGAGCGAGGACGTTGCACTGCTTGGTCGCAACCTCCGGCGGGTTGGGGATCAGGGGCCGGTCGACACGCAGATCGCCTCGGCCGATGAGCTGGATGGCCACCTAAGGGGTCTGTTCGGCCTCCGCTTGGACGACACGACCGTCGCGCAGATCTGGCGCCGGTTGAATGAGACCGAAAGCCTCCTGGCGGCTGCCTGAGCTAGATCAGCGCGAACTGGTTCACGTCCACCATGCCCCTGTCGGAAATCTTCAGATGCGGGATGACCGGCAGGGGGAGGAAGGCGACCTGGAGGAAGGGTTCTTCGAGTGTCGTGCCGAGCGCGTAGGCGGCCTTGCGCAGGTCGTGCAGCGTGTCGCGAACCACTTCATAGGGTTCAAGGCTTATCAGGCCTGCGACGGGAAGCGCGATCTCGCCCGTCACCTTGCCGTCCTCAACCACGACGAAGCCGCCCTTGATCTCGCCGAGGCGATTGGCGGCGAGCGCCATGTCCTCCTCCGAGACGCCGACGACGCAGATATTGTGGCTGTCGTGGCCGACGGTGGAGGCAATTGCGCCCTTCTTCAGGCCGAAGCCCTGGACGAAGCCGTTGGCGTGGTTGCCGTTCTTGCCGTGGCGTTCGATGACGGCGACCTTGATGATGTCGCGGTCGAGATCGACGCCAGTCTGGTTGCCGGCGGCGGGCACGCGGTAGCGGCGGTGTTCGGTGATGATCTTGCCGGGCATGACGCCCATCACCGGCGTCTCGCCCTCGCTCACCGGCACGCCAAAATGCATGGCCTGCACGGGCCGCGCCTTGACGCTGTCGAGGCCGACGGGGGCGACGGGCTTGCGGGTGGCGAAGAGATCGTCGGTGACGCGGCGACCGGCGGAAAAGACCATCTCCGCCTTGCAGTTTTCCAGGCTGTCGACCACCACTAGATCGGCGCGCCAGCCGGGGGCGACGAGGCCGCGGTCGCGCAGGCCGAAGGCCTTGGCGGCGGATATCGAGGCGGCGCGGTAGACGGCCAATGGCTCGACGCCATGGGCGATCGCGGAGCGGATCATGTAGTCGAGATGACCCTGTTCGGCGATGTCGAGCGGGTTGCGATCATCGGTGCAGAGGGCCAGGAAGGGCGACAGGCGCTCCGTGATGATCGGCATCAGCGCGTGGAGATCCTTGGAGACGGAGCCTTCGCGCACGAGGATGTGCATGCCCTTGCGGATCTTTTCCAAGGCTTCTTCCGCAGTCGTGCATTCGTGCTCCGTGCGGATGCCGGCGGAAAGATAACCGTTCAGGTCATTGCCGCGCAGGAGGGGTGCATGGCCGTCGATATGGTCGTCCCAGAAGGCATCCAGCTTGGCGAGGCAGCCGGGGTCCTTATGGATGACGCCGGGGAAGTTCATGAATTCGGCGAGCCCGATCACCTTCGAATGGTCACGGAAGGGCAGGAGTTTTTCGATGGGCAGATCGGCGCCTGCGGTTTCGAGGTGGGTCGCCGGCACGCAGGAGGAAAGCTGGACGCGGATGTCCATGATCGTCTGTTCGGCCGAATCGAGGAAGAAGCGGATGCCGTCCTCGCCGAGCACGTTGGCGATCTCGTGCGGGTCGCAGATGGCGGTGGTGACGCCGTAGGGCAGGACGCAGCGGTCGAATTCGTGCGGCGTGACGAGCGAGCTCTCGATGTGCAGGTGGGTATCGATGAAGCCTGGCACGACGATGCGGCCGGAGATGTCGATTTTGGTCTTCCCGGAATAATCGCCGCAGGTGCCGACGATGCGGTCGCCGCAGATGGCGATATCGGAGGCGACCAGTTCGCCGGTGACGAGGTCGAAGAAGCGGCCGTTCTTCAAGACAATGTCGGCGGGCTCGCGGCCGGTGCCCTGGTCGATCAGGCATTCGAGGCGTTGGCTCATTCTGCGTCTCCGATTTCGATGGTCGTGCTCGCTTGTAGCGCGGTCTTCGGCGGCGGGGAAAGTACGAGACGCCGATCATCGCGAAAACCGACTAGGAGCGGAGCCGGTGTTCCACTATGTTCGCTTGCATGAATGCTTCCTGGAAGACCCCCGTCATCATCTCGATAGGCGAGCCACCGGTAGAGACATCCATCGGCTCGATCGAGGCGGCCGCCTGGGCCCTGATCGAAGATTGGCCGACGGAGGAGGGCCCAGCGCTTGACCGGGCGCTCACCACCTGCACGGGGGTGATGGAAGGCAAGCGCAAGCCCGACGAGGCGCGCGCGTCCTTCGTTGCCGCGGCGTCGGAGGCCGGTATCCTCGTTCGGTCGTAGTTCGCCGGTTCGCCGGCCGGCATGATGAGTCGCAAAAATTGGCTCAGCTTCGCTCGACAGATCAGGACCCGCGCCTATCTTCGGCGGGATGAAAAGAGCAATCGTGACAGGCGGTGCCGGCCTCATCGGCACGGAATTGTGCAGAGCCCTGTCGGAGCAGGGCTTCGAAGTGGCCTCCTTCGATGTGGAGCAGGGGCCGGAGGGTGTTCGCCAGATCCATTGCGATGTCGGCGACGAGACCTCGGTCACCGGCGCCTTCGAGGAGCTCGGCTGGGACACGCTCGACCTGCTGGTCAACAATTCCGGAATTGCCGGTCCAACGAACGGGCCCATTGCGGACCTGTCGCTGGAGGACTGGCGGAAGGTGACCGATAGCCACCTGACGGGAGCCTTCCTGATGACACGCTCGGCGGTGCCGCTGATGGGCGAGGGGGCTTCGATCGTCAATATGGCCTCCACCCGCGCCTTCATGTCGGAACCGGAAACCGAAGCCTATGCCGCCTCCAAGGGCGGGCTGGTGGCGCTGACCCATGCGCTGGCGGTGAGCCTCGGACCGAAGATCCGGGTTAACGCCATCGCCCCGGGCTGGATCTCCGGTCAGGATGATCTGCGGCCGGTCGATCACGAGCAGCATCCGGTCGGGCGCGTCGGGCGGCCGAGGGATGTTGCGGATGCGGTGCTTTACCTTGCCTCCGCCGGCTTCATCACCGGTCAGGTGGTGGTGCTCGACGGCGGCATGACGCGCAGAATGATCTACGAAGAGTAACGTCTCGGCGGTCAGTCCAGATTGGTCTGAATCCAGCACGGCGAATGGTGGATGTCGATCGTCTGCAGCCGGCCGGGACCAAGGTTCTCGAACCGGTGCGGCAGGCCGGCCGGTCCGAGGACGGCTTCTCCCGCACTGGCCTCGATGACCGCATCTCCCACGAAGAAGCGCGCTCGGCCTGTGATGACGACGAAGGTCTCGTCATAGGGGTGAACATGGAGGCGGGGGCCTTCGCCGGGTGTGTCGTTGCCATAGGCAAGTATGGTCAGCTGCCCGCCAATTGCCTCTCCCGCTAGGGAACCACGCCAGGGACCGGCGGAACCGGCGTCAAACAGGACTCCCTTGGCGGGCGTTCTGCCATCAGGTTTCACGCTCTCGGGGTCGAAATCTCGTCTGGCCATCCTGCACCCTCCCACGCCTTCTTCATCTTCGGCAGGATGTCAGCGACCTGCGTGCCGGCCAACAAAAAAGCGGCCGTCGCGGGCCGCTTTTCAAGAGGTCGCGGTCGAAGCCTTATTCGACGGGCACGATCTTGCCGTCTTCCCACTTGTAGAGGTCGAAGGTCTGCGAGGTCAGGTCGCCGGCTTCGCCATAGGTGACGTCGCCGATCGCCGTGTTGATCGGCGAGCCGTCCTTCAGGGCGGCGGCAACGGCTTCCGTGTCCTCGGCAGTGCCGGCCTTCTCGATGCCGGCCTTGATGACCTGAACGGCGGCATAAGCGTTAAGCGTGAAGGCCTCGGCCGGGATGTTCTTGGCCGCCAGCGCATCGGCCGCAGCCTTGGACGAGGGGTTCTTCGTCGCATCGGTTGCGTTGGTGAAGACCGTGCCGGCCGCTTCCTCGTTGGCAATGCTCCAGTATTCGCTGTTGGAGAGGCCGTCGCCGCCGATGATCGTGGCGTCGACGCCGATGTCGGCGAGCTGGCGGGAAAGCAGGCCTGCTTCCGGATGGTAGCCGCCGAAATAGACGACATCGACGTTTTCCGACTTGAGGCGGGTCGTCAACGCGCTGAAGTCCTTGTCGCCGGGGGTGAGGGCATCGTTGAGCACTTCATCGACGCCGCCTGCATTCAGCGTCGCCTTGAAGGCGTCGGCGAGGCCTTTGCCGTAGGCGCCCTTGTCGTTGATGATCGCGATGCGCTTGTCCTTCATGTTTTCGAGCACGTAGTTCGCAGCGACCTCGGCCTGCTGGTCGTCGCGGCCGGTGGTGCGCAGCACGTTGGGCAGGCCGCGGGCGGTGAGGTCCGGAGCGGTCGCGGTCGGGGTAACCATCAGCACGCCATTTTCCGCCAGCACGTCGGAGGCGGGGATGGCGACGCCGGAGGTGACGGGGCCGACGACAAAGCGGACGCCTTCGCCGACCAGCTGGTTGGCGGCAGAAACGCCCTGCTTCGGTTCGCCGGCATCATCGGCGGGTTTCAGGACGACCTGTTCGCCCAGAATGCCGCCCGCCTTGTTGATTTCCTCGACAGCCGTCTGGGCGCCGTTCTGAACCTGTGCGCCGTAGGCGGCGACCGGACCGGTGAGCGGCGCAATGAGGCCGATGACGATTTCGGCATGGGCGAGCGGGGAGAAGGCGAGCGACGCGAGCATGGTCGCGCCGGCGAGAAGTTTCCGGTTCATCGTGGGTCTCCTTGGATCGGGCCGCGGCCCTGTTCGTCCCGCCGCCGGTCGGCCCGCATCAGCCACATAAGGCTGTGCCAAGCGAACGTCCGTGGCAGGTCCTTGCCCGGCGCGCCATGTTTGGCTGCAGCGCGGGCAGTGCCAAGTCCTAGCGGTTCACCTTGGCCTCCGCAAGGATACTGCTTAAAAATGTGCCGGTTGATCAAGTTGCTGCTGCGGCGGTGCCCGCCGCTGCTTAAATCTTGCCCGAACCTGCGATCTGCTCGTGGAGAAGGGCGTGGATAAAGGACTGGATCTGGCGGTTGAAGGCTGCGAACTGCTCAGGAGACATCCCCGAGCGGCGCAGCAATGTATCGCCGAGGCAGCGGCACTGCTTCACTCGGTCCTTGCCGGCGGGCGTCAGGAAGACGTTGACCTGGCGCTCATCGATCTTGCTGCGGCGCCGCTCGAGAAGACCTGCCTGTTCCAGCCGTTTGACCGGCGGCGTGATCGTGCTCGATTCCAGCGACAGCCGCTCGGCGATAGCGCCGATCGTCAGCCCATCGTTCTCAGCCAGCGTGCTCAGCACAAGATATTGAGGGTAGGTGATGCCCATTTCGTCGAGCATCGGCTTGTAGGTGCGGTTAATCGCGATATTGGCGGCGTAGAGGGAAAAGCAGAGCTGCTCATCCAAGGGGTAGGCGGCGAGGGCGGTCACGGCGTTTCTCCCGAACTTTTTCCGTGGTCTTTATGTCGGATAGCGCCTTTTCTAACATGAAATTTTATTGCGATAAAGTTTCTTGTGGACACAACCATCTGTCGCTGCTAAATGGTGTTTATCGCGATAAACATTACTGGCGTCACGGTCGCGACCGACGTGTCAGCAAGCCGACACGCAGGGATGCAATAAGCCGGAGCCTCAGTGGCTTCGACTTTCACAAGATCACGTTGGAAAGGGATTAAAGACATGAGCAGCAACTTCATCACCACCCAGGACGGTACGCAGATCTTCTACAAAGACTGGGGTCCGCAGGACGCACAGCCGATCGTCTTCCATCACGGCTGGCCGCTCAGCGCCGACGACTGGGACGCGCAGATGCTCTTCTTCCTCGGCAGGGGCTATCGCGTGATCGCCCATGACCGCCGCGGCCACGGACGCTCCAGCCAGACGGATACCGGCAACGAGATGGATACCTACGCGGCAGACGTTGCCGCGCTCGCCGCTCATCTCGACCTTAAAAATGCCGTGCATGTTGGTCATTCGACCGGCGGCGGCGAGGTCGCGCGCTATGTTGCCCAGTACGGTCATGAAGGCCGCGTTGCCAAGGCCGTGCTGATCGGTGCCGTTGCGCCGATCATGGTCAAGACCGAGAACAATCCGAGCGGCTTGCCGCTCGAGGTCTTCGACGGGTTCCGTTCGGCACTGGCGGCGAACCGAGCGCAGTTCTTCCTCGACATTCCGACCGGGCCTTTCTACGGCTTCAACCGCGACGGCGCCGAGGTTTCGGAAGGCCTGATCCGCAACTGGTGGCGGCAGGGCATGATGGGCGGCGCCAAGGCCCATTACGATTGCATCAAAGCCTTCTCCGAAACCGACTTCACCGAAGACCTGAAGACGATCGAGGTGCCGGTTCTGGTGATGCACGGCGATGATGACCAGATCGTGCCGATCGACGATTCTGCCCGTCTGGCGATCAAGCTGCTGAAGAACGGGACGCTGAAGGTCTACGAAGGGCTTCCGCACGGTGTGGCGTCCACCCATGCCGATGTCATCAATGCGGACCTGCTCGCCTTCATCCAGGGCTGAGCCGTCAATGAGCAAGGGAGAGGCGACATCGAGCGCCTCTGCCTCTTGATTCAGCGCCTGCGCACCGGTCGACAGATCCTGGAAACAGTCCTCAGTCGAACAGTCCTTCTGCTGCGGCACGGCCGAGGGCTGCAAGGCGTCGGTAGTGGTCGGCCCTGACGCTGCCGCGGCGCCAGAAGAAGCCGATGACGCGTGCGCCCGGCCAATCCTCTATCAGCAGCAGATGGACGTTCTGGTCGCTGCGGAACTCCGAACGCACATAGAGCTCCGGAAAGAGCGACAGTCCCATGTCGATCGACACCATCTGGCGCAGCGCATCGAGGCTGGTGCCTTCGTAATCCTCCACGAGATGCGCGCCGGATGCCCGTGCCAGGTCACGGACCGTGTCCAGCAGCCGATGCCCGCGCCCGAGCGTGAGCAGCGGCTCGTGCGCAAGGGAAGCGAGGTCGACGCTGTCGCGCTGCGCCAGCCGGTGTCCGCGCGGCACGCCGAGAAAGATCCGTTCCTCGCAGACGGCGGCGAATTCGCAAGCGTCCGCGTCGGTCGGCGGCTGGCCGAGACCGCAATCGATTGTCCCGTCTGCCACCTGCTCCTCCAGGAGAAGCGGGCGCTCCTCGCGAATATGGAGCTTGAGGTCCGGATGCGCCTCGCGAAGGCGGGGAAGGAGCCGGGGCAGGAAGTAGGGGCCGAAGGTCGGCACGGCGCCGAGGCGGATCAGACCGCCGAGGGCTCCCTGGCTCGTGGAGGCCATGGCGACCATTCCGTCCAGCGTGTGGAGAACGGTTCTGGCGGAGGCGATGATCTCGGCTCCCGCAGGTGTCGGTGCAACCTTGCCGGGGCTGCGGTCGATTAGGGCGCAGCCGAGGCGGTCCTCCAGCAGCGCAATCTGTACCGAGAGCGTCGGCTGGGAAACATGGCAGCGCTTCGCAGCCTCGCCGAAGTGCCCGGTTTCGCCAAGCATCACGAGGTATTCCAGCTGACGAACGGTCGGACGGTATGGCATCCCATAGCTATTATCTATGGAAACCATATTAGCAATCAATTTGCTCAATGAGGAGGTATCCCGCATTGTCATGAGGTCAACAAGGAGACCGACATGAACCGACTGTTGAAGGCCCTGAGGGCACGGCACGAAATCGTCGAAGCCCGTGTTCAGGAGGAGCAACGCAAGCCAATGCCGAACAGCCTCAGCCTGCTGTCCTTAAAGCGGATCAGGCTTCAGTTGCGCGACCAGATCGTGTCCCTCGAGCGGGTGCTCCAGCAAAGCACGGAGCCGGTGAGAGACCGCCTGAGGTCCAAGCGACGTCCCGCGACGTCCTGACCGGCATCTCGCCTGTCCCGCAACCGTCAGCCGATCCGCCGTCGGCTGGCGGTTTTGATGCCGGTCACTCGACGCGGCCATGATGCCGCTTCGGGCGCCGCTTCCGCAGTCTTGATCATCTTCTAAAACTCCGAACCTTCAAACCGCCGGGCTGATGCCTCGCCTATGGGCGCATCCGCACGGCCTTTTCACGAGTACAACCCTTGGA
Organism: Pseudorhizobium tarimense; assembly: GCF_022968135.1. GTDB lineage: Bacteria > Pseudomonadota > Alphaproteobacteria > Rhizobiales > Rhizobiaceae > Neorhizobium > Neorhizobium tarimense. The sequence goes on along the minus strand of NZ_JALJRA010000008.1, from coordinate 131,406 downwards.
TCTTTACCTGTCGCTTGCCACGCAGAACCTCTTCTCTGCGCCGGTGCTTTTCTTTGCTCTCGGTTTCCTGGCGTCGCTTGCCGGTGGGCACATTGCGCTGCCCGGAGGGGTCGGCAAGATGCTGGCGCTCTACCTCATGCTTGCCATCGGCTTCAAAGGTGGCGCGGCGGTAGGCATCCACGGCCTCAGTCCGGAGATCATGCTGGCGCTTCTGGTCGGCGTGCTGCTGTCGGCGTCCATGCCGCTGCTTGGCAATGTCATGCTGGGTGCGATGACGCGTCTGGAGGCCCGGGAGCGCGCCGCGCTGGCTGCTCATTACGGATCGATATCCATCGTCACTTTCGTCGCCGCCGGCGATGCGCTGACCCGGCTGGGCATCGGCTTCGATGGCGGGATGGTGGCGGTGGCGGCGGCGATGGAAGCTCCGGCGATCCTGACCGCACTCTGGCTCATGCTGCGCAATCCAGCGCCTGGCCTTGACCCGGTGCAGGCCGAGAGCCGGCAGAGTGCCGCGCTTCGGGATGTAATGCTCAACGTGACGATCGTGACGCTGCTCGGCGCCTTCGCCATCGGCGCCATCACGGGGGAGCGGGGGATGCAGGAGTTGTCTGGCTTCGTGACCGACCCGTTCCGCGGCGTGCTCTGCCTCTTCCTGCTCGACCTCGGCGCAATCGCCGGCAATGGCCTCCGCAGGGATTGGCGCGTGCTTACCCCGGGACTGCTGGGGTTTGCCGTGGTCATGCCCCTGGTCGGCGCGGCCTTCGCCCTGGCCTTCGCAGTTGCCTTCGGACTGTCCGTCGGCAATACGGCGCTGCTCGTAACGCTGGCGGCGAGCGCATCCTATATTGCGGTGCCGGCCGCCATGCGAATCGCTGCGCCTGATGCCCGCCCGGAGATCTGCCTCAGCCTGTCGCTCGGGCTGACGTTTCCCTTCAATCTATTGGCCGGGATGCCGGTCTATATCCAGCTCGCAAACGCAGCGGTGTGAACTGAGAAAGGCAAGGGGCGCCCAGGAGTGGAGCGCCACTTAATCCGTTTCAGTTTCCTCAGATGTTGCTTTTCAGGATCTCGCGTAGCTTGCCGAAGATCTCGTCCATGTGGTGCTTCTCGACGATCAGCGGTGGCGACATGGCGATAATGTCGCCAGTGGTGCGGATCAGGAGGCCGTTCTCATAGGCCTTGAGGAAGGCGGAGAAGGCGCGCTTCGTCGGCTCGCCGGCGATCGGGTCGAGTTCGATGGCACCGATCAGGCCGATATTGCGAATGTCGATGACGTTCGGGCAGTCCTTCAGCGAATGCAGGCCGTCTTCCCAGTAGGAGGCCATCTCGCCGGCGCGGGTGAGCAGACCTTCTTCCTTATAGGTGTCGAGGGTCGCAAGGCCTGCCGCGGCGGCAATCGGATTGCCTGAATAGGTGTAGCCGTGGAAGAACTCGATCATGTGTTCCGGGCCGCTCATGAAAGCGTCGTGGATCTCCGAGGTGACGAAGACGGCGCCCATCGGGATGACGCCGTTTGTCAGCCCCTTGGCGGTGACCATGATGTCCGGCTTGACGTCAAAATACTGTGCGGCGAAGGGGGCGCCGATGCGACCGAAGCCGGTGATCACCTCGTCGAAGATCAACAGGATGCCGTGCTTGGTGCAGATGTCGCGAAGCTTCTGCAGGTAGCCCTTCGGCGGGATCAGGACGCCCGTGGAGCCGGCGACCGGCTCGACGATGACGGCCGCGACTGTCGAGGCGTCGTGCAGAGTCACGATCCGCTCAAGCTCGGTCGCGAGATCGCCGCCATGCTCCGGCTCTCCGCGGGTAAAGGCGTTCTGGCCGGGGAGGTGGGTGTGCGGCATGTGGTCCACACCGGTCAGCAGCGTCCCGAACATCTTGCGGTTGGCGACGATGCCGCCGACGGAGATGCCGCCGAAATTGACACCGTGATAGCCGCGCTCGCGGCCGATCAGGCGGAAGCGGGAGCCGTTGCCTTTGACCCGGTGGTAGGCGAGCGCCACCTTCAGCGCCGTCTCGACCGACTCGGACCCGGAATTGGTGTAGAGCACATGGTTCATGCCCTCCGGCGCGATATCCACGAGGCGGTTGGCAAGCTCAAAGGCCTTGGGATGGCCGAGCTGGAAGGCCGGCGCATAGTCCAGCTCACCGGCCTGTTCGCGGATTGCTTCGGTGATCTTGGGGCGGCAGTGGCCGGCATTGACGCACCAGAGGCCGGCGGTGGCGTCGAGCACCTGACGACCGTCATGGGTGGTGTAGTGCATGTCCTTCGCGCCGACGAAAAGACGCGGCTCCTTCTTGAACTGCCGGTTTGCCGTGAACGGCATCCAGAAGGCGCGAAGATCGTTCGGCGTGGAATTAAGGCGATTGGACATGCGTTGCTCCCCGACCGGACAGGTGCCGGCATTTTGACTGTTCGGTCAAATTATCAGGGGCGTTCGTCGCGTCAACTGTGGCTTCGAGCCGGCGGGCGGAGCGTGATGCTTCCTCGCGCCGGCCTTACCAAACAAGCTCACGAAATGTCAGCGCTAACATCAAGCGGCGACTGTAGCGCGCACGGGCTCGCAGTAGATGTCTTCCAGCGACTTCAGAACCTTCAGGACTGCCGGCGAGGTGCAGGAGTAGTAGATAGTCTGCGCATCGCGACGCGTCTTCACCAGCTTCTGGGCGCGCAGCTTCGACAGGTGCTGCGAAAGCGCAGACTGGCTAAGGCCAACCCTGCCGGCCAGCACGCCGACGGCCATCTCGTCCTGAACGAGGCAGCACAAGATCAAAAGGCGCTTCGGGTTTGCCATTGCTGACAGCAAACCGGCGGCGGCCGGCGAATGCTCGGAAAGCGGCATCGTATTCATGTCGGTAATTATCCCCTGGAAGCGCAAGCGCTTCAAAATGCCCAATGTAAAGTGGAAGATTAGCAAGTGCCAGATATAGTTGTATATCCCTAATTTTTGGGTGAAGGTATTCCTCGTGCATTTACGGTCAAGACAGACGAAATATAGTCGTAGGCGGCCTGTGATGTCGACATTGGTTGCTGAAATTCGTGTCTGATTTGCCTTTCGGAAGCGATCAGATCGAAGCCCGCCGGATCGATGCCGGCAAATCGCCAGGCGCCGCCTTTCTCGGTTGTGAGCTTCTCTGCGACCGCGGATGCCAGGTCACTCATGCCGCGCAACGTCCGCTGCAGATCCAGCCAGTCAGCTGGGTCTGGCAATTCGGCGAGAACGAGATCATCCGCACCCAGTGCATAGGCGCGCCCGAAGCCGCCATTCAGCGAGGCGGATTGTGGGACCAGCCGGAAAAAACGGAAGTCGGGAAAGTCGACATAAAGGGCGGCTTTCGGATGGTGATCGAGGAAGCGCTCGCGGATGCGGTCATGGTCCGGACCCGGCCGGTCAACCAGCTCGGCAAGGCACTGGAGGGTGATGCGCGGGTGAGCGAGGGGGTCGCCTTTGCCCAGCTCGCCGGCGAGCAACGAGCAGCGCGGGTCCTGCGCCAGTCCCTTGGTGTGGCCGGACAGCGCGGAGGCGAGGATCACGGGCACGCCATCAAGATCCGTTGCCGTCAATGCCCGGCTGGCCGACGGGAAGCCGGTTTGCGGGTCGAGGACGGCGAGCGCCATGTAGCGTGCACCGCGGACAAGGGTGCGGGCGAGGTGGCGCGCCTCCTCGTCCGTTTCCCTCAGCAATGACGGTTTGTCACCTCTTTCATCAGCCATGACAGGACGCTAGCGTCTATGGCGCGTCAGGCCGGCGATAACGTCTTCGGCGGAAATCGTGCCAACCACCGTGCCGTTGTCGACGATCCCGATGGCTCCCGGCTGCCGGGACAGGGCGTCGAGGACGTCGACGAGCGGCGTCTGGCGCATCGCCGTTGCCGTGACGCCCGAGGCAGGTCCGCCGGCCGCCACGCCCTGGCGCATCACGTCGCCAGCGGTCAGCATGGAGATCGGGTTCATGTTCTGGACGAAGTCGGCAACATACTGGTCTGCCGGATTGCGGACGATTTCCTGCGGCGTGCCGCACTGGATGATCCGCCCGCCCTCCATGATGGCGATCCGGTTGCCGATGCGGAAGGCTTCGTCCAGGTCATGGCTGACGAAGAGGATCGTCTTCTTCAGGCGGCTCTGGAATTCCATCAGCTCGTCCTGCAGCCGCGTCCGGATCAGCGGGTCGAGGGCGGAAAAGGGCTCGTCCATCAGGAGGATCGGCGCGCCGGTGGCAAAGGCGCGGGCAAGGCCGACGCGCTGCTGCATGCCGCCGGAGAGTTCGCCCACCTTGCGGTCGGCCCACTGGTCGAGGCTGACGAGTTCCAGTTGCTCGGCAACCCGCTGCTTGCGTTCACGTTCGGAAACGCCAGCAAGCTCAAGGCCGAAGCCGACATTTTCCTCGACCGTGCGCCATGGCAGGAGGCCGAATTGCTGGAAGACCATCGAGACCGTGTGCATGCGCAGGTCGCGCAGCGTCCTGGCGCTGGCCTTGTAGGGGTCGATCGGGCCGTTCGCCGTCTGCACGATAACATTACCTCGGGCAACCGGTGCGAGGCCGTTGACCGCTCTCAGGAGCGTGGATTTTCCGGATCCGGAGAGGCCCATGAGAACGAGGATCTCACCCTGCTTCACCGAGAGCGAGGCATCGGCGACGCCGACAACGATGCCCGTCTCGCTGCTGATCTCGTCACGGCTCTTGCCCTGATCGACGAGGGAAAGAACCTCTGCATGCTTTTCGCCGAAGACAATATCGACGTTTTCGAAGACGACTGCGTCTGTCATGTGCCGTCTCCCGAGGCTGGGCGGAACATCCGGTCGAGGATGATCGCGAGGATCACGATACAAAGGCCGGCTTCAAAGCCGCGGGCGATGTTGACGGTATTGAGCGCCCGCACGACGGGAACGCCAAGGCCGTTCGCGCCGACAAGGGCTGCGATCACCACCATCGACAGCGACAGCATGATGGTCTGGGTTAGGCCTGCCATGATCTGCGGCATGGCGTAGGGCAGTTCCACCTTGCGGAGGATCTGGCTGGGGGTGGCGCCGAAGGCGACGGCGGCTTCGGTCAGGGCTTCCGGCGTGGAGACGATGCCGAGCCGTGTCAGGCGGATCGGCGAGGGTATGGCGAAGATCACGGTCGCGATCAGGCCGGGCACCATGCCGAGGCCAAAGAGGATCAGCGCCGGGATCAGGTAGACGAAGGTGGGGATTGTCTGCATGAGGTCGAGCACTGGCCGCATAATCTCGTAGAGCCAGGCGCGGCGGGCGGCCGCGATGCCGAGCGGCAGGCCGACGAGCATGCTGACGGCAGTGGCTGCCACGACGAGCGAAAGGGTCTCGGTCGTTTCTTCCCAATAGCCCTGGTTGATGATCAGCAGCAGCCCCAGGATGGTGAAGGCGGCAACACCGAGTGACCGGCGGAACCACCAGGACAGCGCTGTCATCGCCGCGACAATGATCAGCGGGTGGGGCGTCTGGAGGACGAAGAGCAGACCGTCGATGACGGTCGCCAGGACGGTGGAGAGCCAATCGAAGAACCACGCTCCGTTGGCGGTGAGCCAGTCAACAAAAGACTTGGCCCAGGGTCCCATGGGGATCTTGAAATCTGTCAGCCAATCCACTGCGTCACTTCCCGTTTGGGTGGGTGAGGAGGGAACCGGAGCCCGCCGGACTCCGGCCGCGGGAAGACGTGCCTTACAGTCCCAGCTCGGACTTCACGGCAGCCATGGCGTCGCCGCCGTCCTTCGTGGTGACGCCCTCGAGCCACGGCTCAACCGCACCCGGATTGTTCTTCAGCCATTCGGTTGCGGCTGCTTCCGCTTCCTTGCCATCGTTCAGGATCTTTCCCATGATCTCGTTTTCCATCGGCAGCGAGAACGTCAGGTTCTTCACGAAGGTTCCGACGTTCGGGCATTCCTCGATGTAGCCGGCGCGGACATTGGTGAAGACTTCAGCGCCGCCGTAGTCCGGGCCGAAGACCTCGTCGCCGCCCGAAAGGTAGGTGAGGTCGAAGCTGGCATTCATCGGATGGGGCGCCCAGCCGAGGAAGACGATCGGCTCGCCGGCGCGGTCGGCACGGGCCACCTGCGCAAGCATGCCCTGCTCGGAGGATTCCACCACCTCGAAGTCCTTGAGGCCGAAGGTGTCGTTGGAGACCATGTCGAGGATCAGGCGGTTGCCGTCGTTGCCGGGCTCGATGGCGTAGATCTTGCCGTCCAGTTCCTCGCTGTGCTCGGCAATGTCGCTGAAGTCCTTGATACCGAGCTCGGCGCCCTTGGCATTTGTTGCGAGCGTGTACTTGGCGCCCGTCAGGTTCGGGCCGTAGGATTCCACCGACTTGTCCTGGCGGTATGGGGCGATATCGCCTTCCATGGTCGGCATCCAGTTGCCGAGGAAGACGTCGATATCCTTGTTCTTAAGCGAGCTGTAGGTGACCGGGACGGACAGAACCTTGACGTCCGTCTCGTATCCGAGCGCCTGAAGGAGAACCGACGCGGTTGCCGTGGTGGCGGTGATATCGGTCCAGCCGACGTCAGAGAAGCGGACGGTGCCGCATGATTCGGGTTCGGCTGCAGTGGCGACCTGAGTGAGTGCGAAAACCGAGATCGCTCCGGTGAGCAGGATCTTCAAGGGTTTGGTCATTGGCATTATGGCGCTCCCTGTTCTTATGTTCCCGGCCTTTTATAAGTATCCACGGCGATGAGGCAAGCTTGCCCCACGGCGGCAGATCGTGTCGGCTTTGCAACGAGCGCCGCTTGATGCACCGTTTGCGGCGTTTTTCTGTGGTTTGAGGTATCTGTAGACTTTTCCTCAAGCGCCGCCCGGACCAGAAGATCCGCATGGCCAAACTCCACTTCAATTACGCCACCATGAACGCCGGAAAGTCGACGCTGCTGCTGCAGGCGTCCTATAACTATCACGAACGCGGGATGCGAACCGTGGTGCTGACGGCCGCGCTGGACAGCCGTGCGGGCGTGGGCCGCGTGGCATCGAGGATCGGCCTTCAAGCAGATGCCATTTCGTTCCGGGAGAGCGACGACCTTTATGCCTTGGTGGAGGATTTGCATGGGATCGAGCCGGTGGCTTGTGTCTTCGTCGACGAGGCACAGTTCCTGGCGCCGGAACAGGTGTGGCAGCTGGCTCGACTTGCGGACCGGTCCGGCATCCCGGTGATGGCCTACGGGCTGCGCACGGACTTCCAGGGCAAGCTGTTTCCGGGCTCGCAGGAGTTGCTGGCGATCGCGGACGAACTGCGCGAGGTGCGAACGATCTGCTTTTGCGGGCGCAAGGCGACAATGGTGGCGCGCCTCGACGAGAACGGCGAGTTTGTGCGCGAAGGCGCGCAGGTGGATGTTGGCGGCAACGAGAAATACATCTCGTTCTGCCGCCGCCATTGGGAGGGGAAAATCCGCTGCATCTAATTCCCGCTTGACCTTGGTCAAAGAGCGCGCGGGCGCACGTCCGTCCTTATCTTCCCGCGACGCCATCTCAGGCTCGCTACAGGAGAAAAACAATGCTCAATACCGCAAAGACCGCCTTCGTACTGGCCACCGGCCTTGCTCTTCTTTCGCTTCCGGCCTTTGGTGCGGAAATCGAGGTGAAGATGCTCAACAAGGGAGCGAACGGTGAGGCAATGGTGTTTGAGCCGGCCGCCGTGAAGGCTGCACCGGGCGACGTCATCAAGTTTGTGCCCGTCGACAAGGGGCATGATGCGGCCGCCATGAAAGGCCTCATCCCGGAAGGCGTGGAAGAGTTCAAGGGCAAGATCGATCAGGAACTGGTGTTCACCGCCGAGAAAGAAGGCGCCTATGTGATCAAGTGCACGCCGCATCTGGGCATGGGCATGATCGCACTGGTGGTTGTTGGCGAGGGAGCCCAGGCCAACCTTGATGCGGTGAGGAATGCAAAATTGCCGAAGAAGGCGAAAGACCGGCTGGATGCGGAGCTGGCCGAACTCGGCCTCTGAGCCGGACGGATTTCGATCCGCGTGATACATGGCCGCCGTGGTAATTTCACCCGGCGGCCTTATGTTTGGTGCGACGGAATCGGGTGTGGGGACGGCAATGGCGTGGGGAAGACGGATCGAGAGCGAGCTCGCGGCGTTGACGGCCGAACTGGAGGAGCTCGACCGCGAGATCGTCGAGGTGGCAGAGGAGATCAGCGCCTGCGCCCGCAGCAAGAGTTTGCCGGAGGCATGGCAGGACACATCTGGTGAGGGGGCGTTCTCGAATATCTCCGTAACTTGGGCAAAGGCGCGACGCTCGCTCGCCGACCTCGTGGGTGCGATGGGGCGCCGTGTCGACACCGCGATGGCACCTCTCGAAGACAAGCCGCAGCCGACGAGGAAAGAGCGGCTCAAGCTCGCGTGGCAGCATCTGCTGTCGATGGACTGGACGCCTCGGCGCGCACCGCAGGTTACCTCTCTTGATCAGGCGCTCGTGCTGTCCGACCGGCTGCACGGCCTTCTGGCGCCGCGGCGCGAGCGGATCATCGCGCTGCGGCATGCGGTGGAATCCGACCTGGTGGAGCTGACCGGCCACCGGCAGGCGCTGGCGGACGCCATCGTGACCGCTGCCGAGCAGGAGGAGCGCGAGGTGAGTGCCGTCTGGCGGATGGTCGAGCATGCCCTTCAGGCGGTGCAGGACCTGACGATGCACCTCAACCATCAGATCCGGGACATGAACGCGGCGCTCCACAAGCTGACCATCGACAGCGAGCGGGCAATCGTGCTGAGCACCGTGCTTGCCGAGGAGAGAGCGGAGCGACCGCTTCGTCATGCACTGGACGAGGCGAAGCTTCCGAATCTAGCACCGCTCATCGATCTCAACGACGCCGGCATGCTGTCGAACCAGGAGCTCGAGCGGCGGCGCGGTCGGGTCGACCAGCGTTTCGTAGAGACCTTCCATGAGACGCCGGCGCAGGGGCAGACATCTGCGGATGAGGGCGATGAAGTGCAGGATACGCGAGAGGTGAGCCGTGCTTGAGCCGATTGTGCAGTTCTTCCAGCGCATCTTCAGCGCCATCGGCCGCGCTTTCGGGCTGCTCGTCGCCTGGCTGGTCTGGCCGTTCCTTGCCGCCCATGGCTGGTATCGCCGCCGGACCTGGATGATCCGGGCGCCGCTTCTCGCGGTGCTGGCGCTCTTCATCGGCCTCTACGGCTATTTCTTTTGGCAGACGCAGGTTTGGACAGGGTTCAACCCCGCCTTTGTCGACGACTATCGCTGGTCGGAGCGGACGATCCCCGCGGGGCAGGAGATCGGCACATCGGCACCGGCCTTTCCTGAGACTGAAGCCGCGACCGCGGCCTCGGCTGCCCAGTGCCAGTCATCGGCGATCGTCGACGTCGTCGCCAATCTGACCGACGTCAACGTCAACCAGAATGCCTGGATTTCCTCCATGCTGCTCTACCGGCTTGGCTTCTTCGGCATCGACTGGGATCACACGCCCTTTCTCGACAACAAGGCGTCGTTCCAGCGCGGCGTAAACCAGGCGGTTCGCCGAACCTCGGTGGAGCTTGTCGATACCCTGGCGCGGGTGCGCGGGACGTCCGGCATCAATACCGACCTGCAGGACGCCCGCAACAACCTGCAGTTCGACGAATATTCCTGGTATTTTGGCCTGAGCCCCTTCGGCCCGAAGACGCCGACGCCCAGCTATTACCGAACGGCCATCCGGAGCTTCCGCGCGTTCAACGCTGATCTTGCCGCCTGCAACGCCACCTTCGACACCCGCGCCGACAACCTGGCGCAGTTCGTCGACCGCATCGCCAACGACCTCGGCAGCACTTCGGCCATCCTGCGCGAGCGGTCGGAGAACTATAATTCTGGCTGGTTCGATACCCGCGCGGACGACCGCTTCTGGTTCGCCTATGGCCAGCTCTACGGCTATTACGCTGTGCTTGCGGCGGCCGGCGCGGATTTCTCGCAGGTGATCCGCGAGCGCAACCTCGGCCCCTTGTGGAGCGAGACGCTGGCGCAGTTCCAGGCGGCGCTGCGCATCCAGCCGGCGATCATCTCGAACGGACGAGAGGACGGCTGGATCATGCCGACGCATCTGGCGACGATGGGCTTTTATATCCTGCGCGTCCGCTCCAACCTGGTGGAGGTGCGCTCGGTGCTCGACCGCTAATCCCTTCGCGGAGTGTGCTAGCTGATCAGGCCGAGGCGCATGGCCTTTGCCACCAGTTGGGTGCGGTTGACGCAGTCGAGCTTCTTGATGGCGTTGGTCATGTGGGCGTTGACGGTGTGATCTGAGAGTGAGAGGATCTGGCCGATCTCCACTGAGGTCTTGCCTTGCGCAGTCCAGCGCACAACCTCGAGTTCGCGCGCCGACAGGGGGCTCGGCACTGAAAAGCGCTCCGTGCGGCGGAATTTCTCGAAGACGTCGAACGCGTGCAGCGCGATCATGCCCAGTTCGTTCAGCTCCGGCAATTCGAGTGGCGGGCGGCTGCCGTCAAAACGCAGCAGGAACCGTTCGCCTTCAAGCGAGTGGAGCGGCATGGCGGCGGTGGTGGTGATGCCGAAGCGACGCAGCAGCCGCGGCAGATCGCTGGGGAGCTTGCCAGCATGCTGTCGCTCAACGGCATCTATCGTCCATGTGCGCGGCAGCATCGAGGAGAAGAGGTGCTCCACCAGGGGACACATCCCCAGATAGCGGTTCTGATCGTACTCCTGGATGTATTCCGACGGTAGTGTTGTGTGCACGAGGATGCGCCCGAGGAGCTCATCTTGGCCGACTGGCTTTACCAGAAGGGTGACGAAGGAGAAGTCGAAGGCTCGGGCTGCGAAGGTCAGGGCAGAGAGGACATCGGCTCGCGATGTCGCGGCCGCGATGGTCCGGCTCACGACTTCCTGCCTCTCTGGATTTGCTACCCTTATCGCCGACAACAATTTCATCCAAAGCTGATAAACCAGGCTGGATCTTACAGCGGAGACCCTGCTGGTTATTTACGACATAGCATCAGCTTTTAGGGATTAGTCGGCGATTCCCGCAATGGCAATGCGACCAAGGTGGCGTTGTACCCGTGTTCACAAGCAACTCGAGGATGTCGTTAACGGCGCATTAGGGCGAAAGTTAAAATATGAACTTTATGGTCATGTTTTATTTGTTGACAAAAAAGATCATGTTTTTTAGATGGCGGAACTAAGGCGGCGTTCTGCCGCCGAGACCTTGATGCCATCTCGACTGCTTCTGAAGGCGGCGTGTCCTCTCGCGCGCCGGCGATGACGCGTGCGTGCCTGTTCTAGAAAGGAACATCATGATTTCCCCCGCATCCAAGCTCTTGCTGACCTGCACGGCCGTTCTGGCGATTTCTGCGCCGCAGTCGCGCGCTCAGGAGGCTACTGCCGAGGCGACGGCGCTCGAAACGATCGTTGTGAAGGGGAAACGGGTTTTGGTTCCCGCCGGAGACGTGGCCGATACGCCGCTCGCCTCCCAGACGGCGGCGGAGGAGATCCGGAAGAGTGACATTCAGGATTTGCAGGATCTCGCCCGGACGACAGAGCCCGGGGTCGAATATGTCGATACGAAGCCCGGAAGACCGGGCGGCCTGTTCATTCGAGGCCTCGCAGGTCCCAGGGTGGTAACGCTTGTTGACGGAATTCCCATTCCCTTCTTCGAGAACTTCGCCCGCCAGGGGCAGGCTACGACCGGATTAACGGATACGAGCTCCGCCTTCGATTTCCAGTCGCTTTCGACGGTGGACGTCGTGCGCGGTGCGGACTCCAGCCGGATTGGCTCCGGTGCACTCGCCGGCGCACTTGTGCTGCGGACGCTTGAGCCGGACGATCTCATCGCTGACGGCAGAGACCGGGGCGGCATAGCAAAGACGACGTACGACAGCGAAGACAGCAGCATCGGCGCGTCGGTTGCTTTCGCCAGACGGATCGAGAACACTTCCGTGCTGTTTCAGGGCTCCTATACCCGGGGACACGAACGGGACAACAAGGGGACCGAGGACGTCTACGGCGCCAGCCGTACCGAACCCAATCCCCTCGACTCCGATAAAATGAACTTGCTTTTCAAGTTGCGTCAGGACATCGAAGGCGGTCACCGGATCGGGCTTACGGCTGAACGTTATTACCTTGGCGCAGATACCGACTTGAGGACGTCGCAGAGCGGATCGGCCTCCTATCCGATCGGCGACTTTGACGGTTACGAAAATACCGAACGCGACCGCGTGTCGCTCGACTACCAGTACGAAGCGCCGTCCATCGATGCCATCATCGACCGCGCCAGCGCGTCGGTTTACTGGCAGCGCCTCGACAAGGAGTCGGGTTCCGGCAACAGCCTCACCTCCGGAGCTGCCTACCAGCGCGAAGACAGCATGCAGAATAACACCTTCGGCTTCATCGGAGCCTTGGAAGGAGGATTTGACGCCGGTGATGTGTCGCATACCATCCGCCTTGGCGGCAGCGCGGCCGTTCTAAAATTCGAGGAGGCTTTCTATGCCCGGACCGGCAGCTCGACCGCCTCTTCGCAGTCCGACATTCCGGACGTCACAGGCAAGTCGGTTGGCATCTATGTCGAAGACGAAATGGCGTTTGGAAGCAGCGGCTTCAGTCTGACGCCCGGGATCAGGTTCGATGCTTACGATTACGATCCGGACGGTTCGGTATCGAGCAACAGCGGCTACGATACCTTCGGCCTGCCAGAAGGCAGCAACGGTTCGCGCTTTTCACCCAAGCTCCTTGCCACTTACAACCTTTCGCCCGAAGTGCAACTCTTCGCGCAATGGTCAATGGGCTATCGAGCGCCGACGGTAAATGAGCTCTACCTGAACTTCTCCAACGTCGCGTTCGGGTATGCAGTCGTTGGCAATTCCGATCTGGAGCCGGAGATCAGCAACGGGATCGAATTGGGTGCCACCTACGATTCGTCGGACCTGACTGGTAAGGTCACCCTTTTCCACAATCGATACAAGAACTTCATCGAGCAACAGGAAGAGGACACGACGCTTTATCCGGGCTTTGGCGGCTTCGGCAGCGGAACGCTCTTTATCTACCGCAACATTCCCAACGTCCGGATTTCAGGCGTCGAGGCGAAGGTCCGCAAAGACTTCGCCAACGGTCTCTTTGCCCATGCCTCGCTCGCTTACGCTTATGGCGTGGACATGGACACGGATGAGTTCATCCGCTCCGTTGCGCCCTTCAAGTCGATCATCGGCATCGGCTATGCGCAGGAGAACTGGGGGACCGAGCTGACGGGCGTCTTCTCCGCCGGCATGCGTGACGACGATGATGCCTCCACCTTCGATGCACCCGGCTACGGTATTGCCAACCTGACCGGCTGGTGGGAGCCCTCGCAGGTCAACGGTCTTCGTGTGCAGGCTGGCGTCTACAACATATTCGACAAGAAATACTGGAACGCGGTTGGTACACGAGACGTCAATCCCAACGCCGTCAGCACGACCAACCAGCCCGTCGACTTCTACTCAGAGCCAGGCCGGACCTTAAAGGTCTCGCTGACGCAGCGTTTCTAGGCGCGCAGACGAGGACGAAAGAAGCGGCGGACCTGGTTGCGCCGCTTCTTCCACTCTTTCCGTTCTCGGGCACGCGAGACCCCTCCGGGGCCGCAGGGAATCGAAGCGTCCATCCACTCCCGGGACGCAACAAGGCATTAGGTCTTGCCAGCCTCCAGTTAGATGCCGGTGTAGTTCCAGTGCTCCCGGGCGAAGATGCCGATCGCCCCGGCAGCGAGGGCTTCAGCGGGCGGTAGCGGCCAAGCAGGAGCGGCGGGATTGCGGTGCCGGTCGGCGGCCGAGGCATGGACGTGTTCGGGCGGTGCGTCGGTTACGAGCGGTGACGCTCGGGCCGCGTCTTCAGCGCCTTTGAATAGACCCTTTACGCGGCCGTGCAAAAGGCCGCGCGGGTCGGACTTCAGCAGACTGACGGCGCCCTTGTTGAGACGCAGCCCTTGCTCCTGCGCTTCCTCCATCATCGATTAGAGTGCGCCGTCGGAAAGGCCGGACTGGCTGTAGCCACCTCCGACATCGCCATGCGCCCCCGGAAACCACGGCTGCTTCAGCGTTCCCTGCCAGTCTTCGGGCGTTTCCCAAGGGGTGGCAGAAAGCTCTGGCGGAATTGGTCGAGTGCCACCGCATGGCGGACGTGGCGGACGATGGGGCTCAAGGTGGTGTCGTGGAAGCGGTGCTTTTGCGGATTGTCCAAGAGGTTGAGGAGTGCCATGTCGTCCCGGATGCCAAGCGAGTCGACCGTGTCCCACACGCCGATGAAGTGGATCGGGGGGTGATGGAGCGGAAGCTCCCCTCCGCGGTCTTGTGGAAGCGATGCTTCCTGCTGTCCCGGATTGGGCTCGGGTCGTCGACGCGACCTCATCCTCCGGAATCTCCGAGCTCTTGAGGTCGAGGAGCCGCATTCTGAGATCATGCCGCCGAGACTGCGGACGGCATATGCGCCGCCGCTGAAGCCCAACAGTCAAATGCGGGCGCCGGCGCGATAGTTGCGGGCAAGCCAGTGATAGCCGCTCCTGATGTTGCAATCGAGGCCTTTGCCGGTTCCGTCACCGAGCATGCGGTCGATCCAGCTGCCATCGGTGCCGACGCCGGGGTGCTAGTAGGCCTCTCGGGCGCCGCCGTTCTCTTCGTCAGCAGCCAAGTCATTGAAGAACTTGACGACGTTGGTCGGGCTCGACAGCCCATCCTCCATTGCATCGGAGGTATTCCAGGTGCCATCGCAGCAGATAATGAGGTTCATCGAGCGCCCTCTCCAGCGTGCAGAGCCAGCATCTACATCTTCAGGTAAAATGCAAGATTCAGGGTTGTGTATAACTGCGTGCACAACAGGGGCGTCGGCCGGTGCGGTGCTTGTGCAGGCACGCTCTCTGTGGCCAATTCACCGCGCAAGAATTCACGGGGGAACGACAAAATGGCGGTGAAGTCGGATATCGAGATTGCGCGCATGGCGCAGAAGAAGCCGATCATGGAGGTGGGCGCTGGCCTCGGCATCCCGGCGGAGCAGTTGGCGCCCTATGGGCACGACAAGGCTAAGGTCGGCGCGGACTTCATCCGTTCGCTGGCTGACCGGCCTGACGGGAAGCTGATCCTCGTCACGGCAATCAACCCGACACCGGCGGGCGAGGGGAAGACGACCACCACCGTTGGCCTGGGCGACGGGCTAAACCGCATCGGCCGCAAAGCGATGATCTGTGTGCGCGAACCCTCGCTCGGCCCCTGCTTTGGCATGAAGGGCGGTGCTGCCGGTGGCGGCTATGCCCAGGTGATTCCGATGGAGGATATCAACCTCCACTTTACCGGGGACTTTCATGCGATTACCGCCGCCCACAACCTTCTGGCGGCCATGATCGACAACCACGTCTACTGGGGCAATGCGCTCGAGATCGACATGCGGCGCATCACCTGGCGGCGGGCGATGGACATGAACGACCGGGCACTCCGGCAGATGGTCGGCGCGCTCGGCGGAGTCGCCAACGGCTTCCCGCGCGAATGCGGCTTCGACATCACCGTGGCGTCCGAAGTGATGGCGATCCTCTGCCTGGCTGAGGATTTCTTCGACCTGGAGCGCCGCCTCGGCGGCATCATCGTCGCCTATCGACGCGACAAGTCGCCGGTCTTTGCCCGCGACCTGAAGGCGGACGGGGCGATGGCCGTGCTGCTGAAGGACGCCATGCAGCCGAACCTGGTGCAGACGCTCGAAAACAATCCGGCCTTCGTGCATGGCGGCCCCTTCGCCAATATCGCCCACGGCTGCAATTCCGTGATTGCGACGAAGACGGCGCTGAAGCTCGTCGATTACGTGGTGACGGAAGCAGGCTTCGGTGCGGATCTTGGCGCAGAGAAGTTCTTCGACATCAAGTGCCGCAAGGCGGGGCTGATGCCGGCGGCGGCGGTGATCGTCGCGACCGTCAGGGCGCTCAAGATGAATGGCGGCGTGAAGAAGGAAGATCTCGGCCGTGAGGATGTGGCGACGCTGACGCGCGGCTGCGCCAATCTCGGCCGCCATATCGCCAATGTGCGCCGCTTCGGCGTGCCTGTGGTGGTGGCGATCAACCATTTCACGACGGACACTGACGCGGAGGTGGCGGCCGTCAAGGACTATGTTTCGCGCCATGGCGCCGATGCCATCCTCTGCCGCCACTGGGCGGAGGGTTCTGCGGGCATTTCCGAACTTGCACAGCGGGTGGCGGAGCTGGCGGATGGCGGGCAGGCGGAGTTCAAGCCGCTTTATGCCGACGCCATGCCGCTGATGGAGAAGATCGAGACGGTCGCCTCGAAGATCTATCATGCCGGCGAGGTGACGGCCGACAAGGCGGTGCGCGACCAGCTGATCGCCTGGGAAAAGCAGGGCTATGGCAGCCTGCCGGTATGTATCGCCAAGACGCAATATTCCTTCTCGACCGACCCCAGCCTGCGCGGTGCGCCGGAAGGCCATGTGGTGCATGTGCGCGAGGTGCGCCTTTCCGCCGGCGCCGGCTTCGTCGTTGCCATCACCGGCGAGATCATGACCATGCCGGGCCTGCCGAGCGCACCCGCGGCGGAGCGGATTTTTCTCAGTGATGAGGGGAATGTAGAGGGGTTGTTCTAGTGAAGTTTGGCCGATGTGATGGCTGTTGTCGGCCGATAGCGGGCCCCCATGCACACCACGTCAAACCCTGCCTCTTTAAGTCCATAGGTTAGATGCTGGGTCAGGGTGCCCGCTTCCAGCCCAACTTGGTGAATGGGCTCGCCAAACTCGCACAGGCACCGGACCAAATCAGGCACATCAGAAGGAACCGACCGCTCCAACCGAACCTTCCCGTCCTGATCAATGATGCAGATCGCCACTGAGCGCAGTGAACCGTCCAAAGCAGCATATCATCGTTCTCTCCCTTCATCTCGGCAACGCCGGGATTGTGGTGGGAGCTTGGCCCTTGTGGGACCGCACGATTACACATGCTTTTGGCGCAAAGTGAGCCTGCTCATCCATCCCCTTACTACCGGCAATATCGATAGCCGCTCTCCCGCTCCAGGACATCGAGATGCAGGTGGTCCTGGTGGGTGGCGTCGCTGCCGGGGGAGAGGACGGTGGTGAAGTGGAGGCAGGCGCCGGCTGAGGCGGTGCGCTGGAAGGCGCCTTCCACTGTGCCATCCTCTGCGCGCGGCTTCATCGGGACTTCCGACCCGTCATCGAGGCGGAAGGCGGCGATGTCGATGGCGTTGCCGCGGGCGTGTTCGGAAATTTCGCCTTCGGCGGCGCTGTTGCGCAACCGGCAGGCATAGGTGGAGCCGGTGATGAGGCCGGTGATCTTGCGGTCCGGCATGGCGATCTTCAGCGCCGGGTTCACCGTGTCCTTCAGCCAGTTGCCGAGCGCGCGGGCCGTCTCGCAGCGCATCTGTGCGCTGCCGGTGTCGATGCCCGGCAAGACTTCCGCAACCTCCAGCGGATGGTCGATGCCGCAGCCTTCGCCATCGTCGATGCGTGCGGCGGTCTCGAATTTCGTGCCGAGGGCGACGAGGTCTGCGAGGCAGGCTTTAAGGGCTTCGGGATCTTCCGTCGCGATCGGGGGTGGCGCTTCCGCCTGCTCGGGTTGCTGGTCCTCGTCCTCATCCCCGGTGGCAGCCGGGGCATCCTTATCGGTCTTGTCCTGCGGCTCCTCTGCCGGCGAGGAGGCGTCTGGCTCCTGTTTGCCGGCGGAGGCGTCTTCGTCGGAGGTGGGGTCGCTTGCGGAGGGTGAGGAGGGTTGCTCTTCCGCTTCGACCGGCGGCTTAGGCTCGGGCGTGGGGACCTCTGCGGGTGTCGGCTCGACGGCGCTATCTGCTTCTATTGTGGCTTCCGGCTCTGCGGCGGTTCCCGGCTTCTCCTGTGCCTCACCGTTTGGCGTGGCTTTTTCCGCAACCGCCGGCTTCTCCTCCGGCACCGGGCCGGTGCGCGGCAGTGCGGCGCCAGTCAGCAGGAGCGGCGCCGCGAGCAGGAGGGGAAGGTGGCGCGGCACTGCAATGGCTCCATCGTCGTTCTGGCTGCGGGTCTTGCCAAGGGCAACGCACAAATCCGGATTTGGTCGCATGCCCGACAAATACGCTTGCAGAGAAATGAGACGCGCGGTATCTGTTCAGCCATGATCACGTCGATGAACATCGGTAACTGGTGGTGGGCTCGCTAGCGCGGCCTTGATCAGTCATGTCCAACGACAAGACCCCAAAGCCGCCCGAGAACCGAGGCGGCTTTTTTGTTATCCGCCGCAGGACCCCGGGCGACAGATTTCGGAGAGCAGGAAATGGTGACGATCATTCGGGACGACGGTTCGGAGACCTACGAGACCAAGGGTCGGATCGCCGTCAGCCGCAAGCGGCGCCCGACGCTATATGCCGATGCCGTGGCGAGCTACGTCGCTAAGCTCGACGAGCGGCGCGGCGCCGTGTTTTCCTCCAATTACGAATATCCGGGCCGCTATACCCGCTGGGACACGGCGATCGTCGACCCGCCGCTCGGTATTTCCTCGCATGGCAAGAAGGTCTGGATCGATGCCTTTAACTGCCGTGGCGAGGTCCTGCTCGGCTTCATTGTCGAGAAGCTGAAGACCGTTGGTGATCTGACGCTCGGCGAGCAGACGGCGCGGCGCCTCGATCTTGACATCAACGAGCCAACCCGCGCCTTCACCGAGGAAGAGCGCTCGAAGATGCCGACGGTCTTCACCGTACTGCGCGCCGTGGTCGATCTCTTCTATTCCGAGGCGGATTCCGCCATCGGATTGTTCGGCGCCTTTGGGTACGATCTCGCCTTCCAGTTCGATGCGATCAAACTTTCCATGCAGCGGCCGGAAGACCAGCGCGACATGGTGCTCTTCCTGCCGGACGAGATCCTTGTCGTCGATCACCACGCCGCCAAGGCCTGGATCGACCGCTATGATTTTGCCAAGGGCGGCGTGACGACCGAGGGCAAGGACGAGGCCATCGCGCCGGAGCCGTTCCAGCGCACCACGGTGACGCCGCCGAAGGGCGACCACAAACCGGGCGAATATGCCGAGCTGGTGACGAAGGCGAAGGAAAGCTTCCGCCGTGGCGACCTGTTCGAAGTGGTGCCGGGCCAGAAGTTCATGGAGCGCTGCGACAGCAAGCCCTCGGAGATCTCCAACCGGCTGAAGGCGATCAACCCGTCGCCCTACTCCTTCTTCATCAATTTGGGGCAGCAGGAATATCTGATAGGTGCCTCACCTGAAATGTTCGTTCGCGTGTCGGGCCGGCGCATCGAGACCTGCCCGATCTCTGGGACGATCAAGCGCGGCGAGGACCCGATCGCCGACTCCGAACAGATCCTCAAGCTTCTCAACTCCAAGAAGGACGAGAGCGAGTTGACGATGTGCTCCGACGTCGACCGCAACGACAAGAGCCGAGTCTGCGAGCCGGGCTCGGTCAAGGTCATCGGCCGCCGTCAGATCGAGATGTATTCGCGGCTGATCCACACCGTCGACCATATCGAAGGGCGGCTGCGCGAGGACATGGATGCCTTCGACGGCTTCCTCTCCCACGCCTGGGCGGTCACCGTGACGGGCGCGCCAAAGCTTTGGGCCATGCGCTTTATCGAGAACCACGAGAAAAGCCCGCGCGCCTGGTACGGCGGGGCGATCGGCATGGTCGGCTTCAACGGCGACATGAATACCGGCCTGACACTGCGCACTATCCGCATCAAGGACGGTATCGCCGAGGTCCGGGCCGGCGCCACGCTTCTCAACGACAGCGATCCGCAGGAGGAGGAGGCCGAGACTGAGCTGAAGGCATCGGCCATGCTCTCCGCCATCCTCGATGCCCGCGCAGGGAATTCGGCGAAGGTGGTGCGCGACGTGGCCCCGGTCGGCAAGGGTGTGCGCATCCTGCTCGTCGACCACGAGGACAGCTTCGTGCACACGCTGGCGAACTATTTCCGGCAGACGGGTGCCGAGGTTTCCACCGTCCGAACGCCGGTGCCGGAGGAGATTTTCGACCGCGTCGATCCGGATCTCGTCGTGCTGTCGCCGGGGCCTGGCAATCCCAAGGATTTCGACTGCAAAACGACGATCAAGACCGCGCGGGGCAAGGGGCTGCCGATCTTCGGTGTCTGCCTTGGGCTGCAGGCACTGGCGGAAGCCTATGGCGGCGAACTCCGCCACCTGGCGCTGCCGATGCACGGCAAACCGTCGCGCATCCGGGTGCTGGAACCGGGCGTCGTCTTCTCCGGTCTGTCTAACGAGGTGACCGTCGGGCGCTACCACTCGATCTTCGCCGATCCGAAGACGCTGCCGACGGATTTTACGATTACGGCGGAAAGCGAGGACGGCACGATTATGGGGATCGAGCACGTGAAGGAGCCGATCGCGGCGGTGCAGTTCCATCCGGAATCGATCATGACGCTCGGCCAGGACGCCGGCATGCGGATGATCGAGAACGTGGTGGCACATCTGGCGCGGCGCCGGAAAGTGCAGGCCGCCTGAGGCGGCCGGGGAGGGAAGGCAACCTTTTGCGGTTCTCTCGGGTTAGGGCGTCGAAGGATGTTCCAACCTGGGGAGAGACATGAGCAGAAGAGCACTGATCTGGCTGGTTGCCGCCCTCGTCGTTGTCGTGATGGCATTTACCATGTGGCCGGAAGAAGACGAGAACCTGCAGCCACCTCCGGCCGTCGGCGATCTGGAGGACAATCCGGCAGAGCCGGCGGATTGACGAGCAAGTTGCGGGCTGTTGGTCAGCTTCGTCATGCTTTGACAAACACCTCCGTCTGAGCCATACCGCGACCTACAAAACCGCCCGGGTTCGCCCGGGCGGTTTTGGCGTTCTGGAGCAATGCTCCTGCAATTCACTCGCAAAGGCATGGGCGTCATGGTGGGCACGAGAACCGGTACGATCGTGGAAAGGCTGGCATTCTGGGGGATCCCGCTCGCCTTCGGCGTCATGGGCCTGAAGATGCTTGCCTGGTGGGTGACGGGCTCGGTGGCGCTGCTTTCCGACGGGATGGAATCGACCGTTAACGTAGTTGCGGCCCTCATTGCCTATTTCCTGATCCGCTATGCCGGGCGGCCTGCCGACGAGGATCACCAGTTCGGCCACCACAAGGCCGAGTACATCTCCGCCGTGGTAGAGGGGGTGCTGATCGTCGTTGCCGCACTGCTGATCGTGCAGGAAGCCTGGGGCGAGCTGCTCGCGCCGGGGCTTCTCGAAGCGCCGGTTCTCGGACTTGCCATCAACGCGGCGGCGGGTGTCATCAACCTGATCTGGGCCCGCGTTCTCATCCGGGCCGGACGGCGACATGCGTCCCCAGCGCTTGCCGCGGACGGGCAACATATCATGTCGGATGTCGTCACGTCCGCCGGAGTCTTCATCGGCCTAGTTCTGGCAGTATCGACCGGCTATGCGATCCTCGATCCGCTGCTGGCGATCGTGGTGGCGATCAACATCCTCTATCAGGGTTACAAGGTGATCTCGCACTCCCTCGGCGGTCTGATGGATCGCGCGGTGACGGCGGAGGAGGAGGAGGCGATCCGTTCCGCAATTACGGCCAATGCGGCGGGGTCGCTTGGGGTGCATGACCTGAGGACGCGGCGGGCCGGTTCGGCCGCTTTCATCGATTTTCATCTGGTGGTGCCGGCGGGCATGCCGGTCGGTGAGGCGCATGAGATCTGCGATCGCCTTGAAGACGCCATCAAGGGCGTCATACCCGGCGCTAGTCTCGCCATCCATGTGGAGCCCGAAGGGGAGCGCGCGCATGGCATCAAGGTCAAGGTAGAAGGAACATAAGAATGAGCATGACGGACGTATCGAGCCTCTCCCAGCTCGGCCGGCAGGTGGAGGCACCGCAGAACCCGGAAGAGGCGGTTCTGGAAAAGGTGCCGAACGGCAATCAGGGGACGGATTACGTCGTGCGCTTCACGGCGCCGGAGTTCACGTCGCTCTGCCCGATGACGGGGCAGCCGGACTTCGCCCATATCGTGATCGACTATATTCCCGACGCGCATCTGGTGGAATCGAAGTCGCTGAAGCTCTTCCTCCACTCCTTCCGCAATCACGGCGCTTTCCACGAGGATTGCTCGGTCTATATCGCCAAGCGGCTGGTGGAACTGCTTCAGCCGAAGTGGCTTCGGATCGGGGCCTACTGGTATCCACGCGGTGGCATTCCGATCGACGTGTTCTGGCAGACGGGAGAGGCGCCGAAGGGTGTGTGGCTGCCGGAGCAGGGTGTCGCGCCCTATCGCGGCCGCGGCTGATCTGCGATCGCGTCGCTAGATCAATAAAGGGCACTGCTTCGGTGCCCTTCATGCCGTGAGGCTCAGCCGAAGGCGAGCGACAGGCCGGCAAGCGCGGCGAGGCCGCCTGCCAGACGGGCTGCCCAGGGGGCGAAGCGGCCGATGCCAAGCCCGAGGGCGATGCCGCCTGCATGCAGAAGGGCGGTTGCGATCACGAAGCCTATGCCAAACTGCAAGGCACCTGCCGAGCCGAGTTCGCTGCCGTGAGCGTGGCCGTGGAAGAGAGCGAAGATGGCGACCACCGCCGCCGAGGCGGTGACCGGCAGTCGCACTGCCATCGCCACCAGCAGGCCGAGCGCCACGACGGACGCAAGGATGGCAGGCTCGACGAAGGGTAGACCCAAGCCAGCGACCGCGGCGAGGAAGCCCAGCGCCATGGTGCCGACAAAGGCTGCCGGGACGATCCAAAGGGCGTTGCGCTTGCTAGAGCCCGCCGCGATCTGGCTGGCCCAGAGCCCGACTGCCACCATGGCGAGGATATGATCGACGCCGAAGAGCGGATGCGAGACGCCGGCCATGATGGAGCCGTGCGCAGTGGGGTCAAGATGTGCAACGGCCGGCGCTGCGGCAGTGACGGAAATGGCTGCGGCGATGGAAAGACGTTTCAACATTTTTTACCCCTCTGTAAGACGCATCGAACCCTCGCGGGCGCCGAGGCTGTAATATCGGCGGCAGGATAGGACAGGGCAGCGGCGCCTGTCCATGGCGGAACAAGGCAGGAGAGGTGCTGCGGCTACGTCATTCACCTTAGTCCGCAGACTGCATTGTTTTACGGCCACGAACGCATTATGTCGGTCAGGACAATTCCATACTGGAGATGCTGATGAACGACGAAAACGACGACGACAAGGTCAAGGAATTGCCGCTCGGCAAGGAAACGGAAGCGAACCTCTTCAAGTCGCGTTCGATCTTCATCTATGGTCCGATCACCCAGGAACTGGCGCAGAAGGTCAACACGCAGCTCGTGGCGCTTGCCGCGGCCAGCGACGAAGACATCCGCATCTACGTCAATTCGCCTGGTGGTCATGTGGAATCGGGTGACTCCATCCACGACATGATCAAGTTCATCAAGCCGAAGGTATGGATGATCGGCACGGGTTGGGTCGCCTCCGCCGGCGCGCTGATTTATGTGGCAGCTCCGAAGGAGCGTCGTATCGCTTTGCCGAACACGCGCTTCCTCTTACACCAACCGTCCGGCGGCACGCGCGGCATGGCCTCCGACATCGAAATCCAGGCGCGCGAGATCATCAAGATGAACGAGCGGCTGATCAAGATCTTCGCCAAGGCCACCGGCCAGACCGAAGAGAAGATCGCCAGGGACATCGACCGGGACTACTGGCTTTCGGCGGAAGAAGGCGTGGCCTATGGCTTGGCTTCCCGCGTCGTCGTGAACCAGTCCGAGATCGGCTGACACTTCTGCCTCAGATGCAGACCTTGGGCTCCGTCGGCCTCCGCTGACGGGGCTTTTCATTTGCCGGTGACCTCACAGCTGACGGAGCCGAACGGCTCGTGAGCCGGGATGACTTGCAAAGGCCCGTCAGCTTTGCTCGATAAGCGTGTTCTTCAATCTCTTTTCCTGAGTCCCTCATGCTCAAAGACCTTTCGCTGCAGAGCTTCTTCATGGGCTGCCTGACGGCCTTCGTCGGCTTTGCCAGTTCCTTTGCGGTGGTTCTCCAAGGGTTGAAAGGCGTCGGTGCCACGGATTACGAGGCGGCCTCAGGGCTGATGGCGCTTTCGGTTTCGATGGGCGTCTGCGCGGTCGTTCTCAGCGCTTGGACGAAGCTGCCGGTGTCGATTGCCTGGTCGACGCCCGGTGCCGCGCTGCTGGTCAGCGCGGGAGGCGTGGAGGGCGGCTTCCCGGCCGCCGTCGGCGCCTTCCTCGTCTGCGCAGCGCTGATCGTCTCTGCCGGCCTGTTCAGGCCGCTCGGCCGGGCTGTGGCGTCCATTCCTGCGCCGCTCGCCAATGCCATGCTTTCCGGCGTCATCCTCGGCCTCTGCTTTGCGCCCTTCAAGGCGATTGCCTTCAATCCGCTTCTCGGGCTGCCGATCCTTGTTGCATGGGCGGTGGTGCTGATGGTGAAGCGGCTCTTTGCCGTTCCGGCAGCGCTTGCAGCCTTCGTCGCGGTGATGGTTTTTGGTGTCGAACTGCCGGAAGGGGCGCTGGCGCAATGGTCGCAATCGCTGGCGCCGCCGATTGAATTCGTGGCGCCGCTCTTCACGCTGCCGGCGCTGATTTCGATCGCGCTGCCGCTCTTCATCGTCACCATGGCGTCGCAGAACATCCCGGGGATCGCGGTGCTGAAGGTCAATCACTACAGCCCTGATCCTGGTCCGCTGTTTGCCGCAACCGGCGCCTTTTCAGCCCTGTCTGCACCGTTCGGTGGGCATGCGGTCAACCTCGCGGCAATCACGGCGGCGATGTGCGCCGGCGAGGATGCGCATCCGGATCCGGCGAGGCGCTACTGGGCGGCCATCATCGGTGGGGCAGGCTACATCGTGCTCGGCTTGCTTGCCGGTGCTGTGACAGCCTTCGTGTCACTGGCGCCGCCGATCCTCATCCAGGCGGTGGCGGGACTGGCTCTGATCGGCGCGTTCTCAGGCTCGGCTGTTGCGGCTTTCAGGGAGCCGGAAACGCGTGAGGCAGCAGCAGTCACCTTCCTAATCACGGCCTCCGGCGTGTCCTTCGCCGGCATCTCCGGCGCCTTTTGGGGACTGGTCGCCGGCGGGCTGATGATGGGGCTGCAGCGGGTGGTGCGCAGAGGGTGAGCGTACGGGCGTACCGCATTGGCTTCGTCAGCCTTGTCACGGCCATACTCTGCGGCTATAGCTTCGATCATGACCATGACAGGCGCGATCATGTCTGACCGTTTTGCCACCCGCTGCACCGCAGCCGGGGCGATGGTTTTCGCGCCTCTCTCGCTTCTTAGCCTCGACCTTACGCGCGGTTGCCGGGTCCGATGAGGAGCGCCCGGCGGCCGAAAAGCCTGCCGGCGTAAGAGCTCCTCTCACAATCGTTCAAGATGAGACCAAGAAGACCTGCTAGGGTCCGCGCCTGCGACGGCAGATCATGCTGTGGCGCGTGAAGCGAGAAGAGACGACGACCATGGACGCAAAGACCTTTTCCTCGAAGAACGGCATGCCCGATGCATCCGTGAAGTACCGGCCCTATCCGCAGATCGACATTTCCGACCGCACCTGGCCGAGCAAAACCATTACCGAAGCACCGATCTGGTGCTCAGTGGACCTGCGCGACGGCAACCAGTCGCTGGTCAACCCGATGGGGCATGATCGTAAGGCGCGCATGTTTCAGCTGCTGCTCGACATGGGTTTCAAAGAAATCGAGATTGGCTTCCCGTCGGCCTCGCAGACCGACTTCGACTTCGCCCGCTGGTGCGTGGAGGAGGGGCGCGTTCCTGCCGATGTCTCGCTGCAGGTGCTGGTGCAGTGCCGGCCGGAGCTGATCACGCGTACCTTCAAGGCGCTGGAGGGTGCTCACCGACCGATCATTCACTTCTACAATTCGACGTCTGAACTGCAGCGCCGAGTGGTGTTCGGCAAGGACGTCCACGGGATCAAGCAGATCGCCGTCGACGCGGCGAAGATGATCACCGACATGGCAGCCAAGGCGGGCGGCGGGTACCGCTTCGAATATTCGCCGGAAAGCTTCACCGGCACCGAGCTGGAAGTGGCGTTGGAGATCTGCAACGCAATCATCGCCGAAGTGAAGCCGACGGCGGACAACAAGCTGGTCCTGAACCTGCCTTCGACCGTCGAGATGTCGACGCCGAACATCTATGCTGACCAGATCGAGTGGATGTGCCGCAATATCGACAACCGCGAGAACGTGATCATCTCGCTTCATCCGCACAATGACCGCGGCACAGGCATCGCTGCCACGGAACTGGGCTTGATGGCGGGTGCGGATCGTGTCGAAGGCACGCTGTTCGGCAATGGCGAACGGACCGGCAATGTCGACATCGTGACGCTGGCGCTCAACATGTACACGCAGGGCGTCGATCCGAAGCTGGACTGTACCAACATCGAGCGGATCAAGGCCGTTTACGAGTACTCCAACGAGATGCTCATCCCGGAGCGTCATCCCTACGTGGGCGAACTGGTCTATACCGCCTTCTCGGGCTCGCACCAGGACGCCATCAACAAGGGCATGAAGGCGATCAGACAAGCCAACTCGCCCGTCTGGGAAGTGCCTTACCTGCCGATTGACCCGCAGGATGTCGGACGCACCTACGAGGCGATCATTCGCATCAACTCGCAGTCCGGAAAGGGCGGCATCGCCTACATCCTGCAGGCCGATTACGGCATCAACCTGCCGCGCAACCTGCAGGTGGAGTTCCGCGAGGACATCCAGCGGATCACGGACGAAGAGGGCGTGGAGCTTCCGTCGAAGCGGATCTACCAGCGCTTCATGGAGCGTTACGTGGAGCAGCCCGGCGCGCGGCTGAAGTTCGTTGACCACCACACCTATCCCGCCGGGACCGAACACAAGGGCGTGCGCGTGGTTGCGGCGGAGATCACCGACCGGGGCGAGACGAGGCGGATCGAAGGCAAAGGGACCGGGCCGATCGACGGCTTCGTGAACGCGCTGTCCAGCTATCTCGAGATTGAGATTTCGGTGGCGGATTATTCGGAGCATTCGCTGCAGCACGGCTCAAATGCCGCGGCAATCGCTTATGTCGAGATGGAGCATCCAGGCGGCAAGCTGTTCGGCGCCGGTGTCAATACCAACATCGTGACGGCGTCGCTCGAAGCAATCGTCTCGGCCGCCAATCGGGTACTCGACGAAAAGAAGGCCTGATCCGTCAGATCAGGCCGGCTGCCTTCGCCGCGACCTCGTCTAAGGAAGCGGCGGAGGAGGGGCCGACGGCGACATAGGTGGCCGTGGCGCTCTTCCAGGAGATTAGAGCGATGTTATCGCGGATCAGCTCGGAGAAACCGTCGTCATCCGGCCGGTTCTTGCGAAACAGGATCGAGATCACTTCGCCTTCCGCCGAAGTGTAGATCAACTCGCCGACCGGCTGGCCGCCGGCGGTAAACAATCTTGCACCCTCGAAGGTGAGGCCGTTCTCGCTCAAATCCGGGATCCGGAAGTTTATGCCGGTGTTGCCGAGAAGCCATTCGACGATGGCGGCTGAATCTGTGGCCGGCATCTCTACGAGGTGGCCAGGCTGGCGGGAGAACATCCGGTAGTGCGCCACTAGGTCGTCCAGCCAATCGCCACTTTCGATCACCAGCGCTTGGCTCGGCATAGAGACCTGCTGACCCGCCATGAAGCCCAATCCGCCGCCCAGCGCCAGAAGCAGGACGCCGCCCAGCACCGCCTGCATGGGGCTCGGGCGGAAGGAAAGGCTGGAGCGCTCCTCTGCCGGCAGCCGGACTGCCTTGCGTGGCGGGGGTGCGGTCTTGATGATGCGGACGAGGTCCAGCGGGACGGGCTCCTTTAACAGGTCGTCGAAGATCTCGCGACCGCGGCTGTTGCCGTGTCCCAGGATGTCATGGGCGGCTCGAGCCTGCGCATCCTCCTTCAAAAGGCCCTCGAGCTCCTGCTGTTCTTCAGGCGGCATTTCGCGGTCGAGCAGCATGCTGAGGCGCATATCGAGCTTGTGGTTGGTGCCGGCCATCAGGCTCTCCGCTCGGCGGTGGGAGCGGCGATGGCGGCAAAATTCGTGCGGGCCTCACACAATCGCGCGACAAGGCTTTCAGAGCTGACGTCGAGGATGTCGGCAGCTTCCGCATAGCTGAAGCCTTCTATCTCCACGAGCAGGAAAGCGCTCGCCTGGCCTGTCGGCAGCCCAAGGACGATCGCCTGCTGCTCGGTCGCAGGTGAGCGAGCGGCATTTGATAAGGCCGGAAGTTTTTTTGGCTTGGCCGTGGTCTCCAAGGCTGCGCTGCGCACGAGCTTGAAAAGCCACGGGGTGACGGGGTGGTCGCTGGAGGGGCACTGGCCCTTTATGATCGCCTTCGTGCAGGCCAGGCGGACAAGTTCATCGGCTGCGTCGACACTGGTGGACAAGGTCAGCGCGAACCGCCGCAGACGCGGCAAGAGCGAAACGAAATCGCGCCGGATATCGAGCGGTGCGCCGGATGTCGTGGTCAAATCAGTAGGCCTTATCGATGATTGGATACTGCCCCTATCGCCAAGGTATGAAGCGAATGTGGCGATTCCACAAGTTTTCGGCCTAAATCATCCGCGCCGCTTCCTGGACTGACAGTGAGCCAGGGTCCTCGCCATAGAAGACGTGGCTATCGTGGAGTTCCACGCCGTCGCCGGCTTCAGTAAGGGCATAGCGGTCGCAGACGAGGTTCCAGGTGCCGGGGCTGCCGGAGACGCGGAACAGGTTGTAGGCCGCCCGCGGCTTGGATCCGCCGGGACCCTGTGATGCGGAGGCAATACCGATCACCGGAACCCGCCCGTGGTGGCTTCTCAGCCAGTAGACGGTGTTGAGATGGGTATGGCCATGTAGCACCAGCTCTGCACCGCCGGTTGAAATCGCTGCAGCGAACCGCCGGATGCCAATCATCCGTTTGTGGGAGGAGGCGGCGCCGCGGATCGGCGGATGGTGGATCAACACGACGCGGAAGAGCCCCTCTTCGCCCGCCTTCTTCAGGAGGTTAACCGTCTCGCGCGCCTGGCGCGGGCTGAAATAGCCGGAGGCGGAAAAGGGAGGGGTGGCGACCGAGGTCGAGCAGCCGATAACGGCAACCGGTCCTCGCCGCCGGATGGTGGGGAAGACTTTTGTTTCGTCGGACCAGTCGCGCGTGCCCTCGTCGCCGATGATGTAGGGGTACCATTCGGCGACTGAGCGTTCATGCGCACCGGGTACATATGCGTCGTGATTTCCGGGCACGACAGTCGTGTCTTCCGGTTCTCCCACCGACTGCAACCATTCACCGGCAAGCTTGGTTTCGATGCTTGTCGCAAGGTTGACGAGATCGCCGGTGATCATCAGGTGATCCGGTTCGCGGGTCTTCATGTCGCTGATCAGGAGGTCGAGCGTGTTGACGAAAAGGTGCTTGCGCCGATTCCTGTGCCAGTTCACAAAGCCGGTGATGCGCTTCGACATCAATTCGCGGAGCGTGAGCTTCGGCAGCGGTCCGAGATGGATATCCGAGATATGGGCAAATTTGAACATGGCGGAGACATAACGCACAAAGCCATGATTGGTTATAGAAAATCCTTCGTGTCCCGGAGCTTTTGCTGATGGCGGCTGGCATTCCCGAGGTCGGGGGCCTGCGCAGCCGCTTGGCCCTATGGATCTTCCACCGCTATTTCATCCTGACGAGAGGGATGACGCTCGGCGTGCGGGCCGCCTGCTTCGATCGGGAAGGCCGGATCTTCCTCGTCCGCCACACCTATGTGCCCGGCTGGTACCTGCCGGGCGGCGGTGTCGAACGGCACGAGACGGTGGGCGAGGCGCTGGAGAAGGAACTGCGGGAAGAAGGCAATCTAGTGATGACGGCGGCGCCGTCGCTGTTTCACGTCTACTTCAACAGCCGCATTAGCAAACGCGACCATGTGGTGCTCTACCGCGTCGAGGTGGAGCAGACGGCGCCGCGCACCTCGGATCGGGAGATCGCCGAAGCGCGGTTCTTCCACCTCGATGATCTTCCGGAGGATACGACGACCGCGACGCTCGCCCGCGTGAAGGAGTTACGGGGCGAGAGCCCACCCTCCGACCTTTGGTAGCTTTCGGCCAATCCGTCAGCCGCCGATATGCTCTCGCCCGTGCGGGGCCTCGAGATCCATCTGAGGTCCAACCGGAACGACGCCGGTGGGATTGATGGTCGGGTGGCTGCGGTAATAGTGCTGCTTGATGTGATCGAACTGCACTGTCTCTGCGACCCCTGCCGTCTGGTACAGGTCGCGTAGATAGCCGCTCAAGTTCGGGTAGTCCGCGATGCGGCGGATGTTGCACTTGAAGTGGCCCACATAAACCGGATCGAAGCGCACCAGCGTGGTGAACAGGCGCCAGTCCGCCTCCGTCTGCCGGTCGCCCACGAGATATCGGCTCCTGCCGAGCCGCTCCTCCAGCATGTCGAGCGTCCGAAAGAGGGCGAGCACGTTCTGCTCGTAGGCTTCTTGCGTGGTGGCGAAGCCGGCCTTGTAGACGCCGTTGTTGACGGTGTCGTAGACAATGGCATTGATCTCGTCGATTTCCTTGCGCAGAGGTGCGGGATAGTAGTCGGCGCTCTCGCCGGTCAATCCGTCGAAGGCGGAATTGAACATGCGGATGATTTCCGCACTTTCGTTGGAGACGATCGTCTGCTGCTGCTTGTCCCACAAGGCGGGCACCGTCACCCGACCGGAATAGTTGGGATCGGCCTTCAGGTAGACTTGATAAAGATAGTCCGAGCCGAACAGGTGATCCTCTGTCGCGCCATCCGTGCCGCCGAACTCCCAGCCGTTCTCCAGCATCAGCGGGTTGACGACCGACACCGAGATAAAATCCTCCAGACGCTTCAGCTTGCGGAAAATGAGCGTGCGGTGCGCCCAGGGGCAGGCATAGGAGACATAAAGGTGGTACCGCCCGGCCTCCGCCTTGAAGCCGCCGTTGCCGCTTGGCCGCGGCGATCCGTCTGCCGTTATCCAGTTTCGGAACTGCGACTGGGATCGCTTGAAGTGACCCTTGGTCGACTTGGTGTCGTACCAGACGTCTTGCCACTTTCCATCGACGAGCATGCCCATGCGGTTCTCCTTTCGACCTGTGCTCTACTTACGGCAGGCGACTGCAAATGCGAGACTGCGATTTTGCGAATACTGCGTTTTTTTGGTTGGCGGCAGATTTCTTTCCTGATAATGCGGCTCAACACCGTGGATTGATTTCATGACCGAAGCACGAGCATTGCGACGACGCTGATCTGACGAAACGATGCCGAACGGCATCGATGAGATCTCATTGTCCTGTCTGCTCTCTTTCTACGGCTTCGGTTCACCATGGCTCCGCAACTTCTCCCCAAGCACGACCTCGTCTACATGACCGAGGATGCCTCGCATGACGACGTCATCGAACTGATCAATGCCGAGGCCTTCGGTCCGGGCCGGCATGCGCGGGCGGCGGCACGTATCCGCGAACAGGGGCCGCACGACCGTAGCCTGTCCTTTGTCTGCGCCGACGATGGGGAGATCATCGCTTCGGTGCGCATGACGCCTGTCATGGCGGGGGAGGTTCGCGGCCATCTGCTGGGCCCGCTAGCTGTCCGGCCGTCCCACAAGAACCAGGGCATCGGGCGGGAACTAGTGCGGATCGCGATCGAGGCGGCGCGACGGGCAAGTTCCGAGGCCGTGATCCTAGTCGGTGACCCGCCGTACTACATGCCGCTCGGCTTCGAGAAGGTCGCCTACAATGCGCTGGCTTTTCCAGGTCCTGTCGACCCGGGGCGGGTTCTGGTGGTGACGCTTGGTCACAATGTGCATCCGCGGATCACTGGAACAATCCACTGGCGCAGCTAGGCCAAGTCCTCTAAGCAGGCGATGGGGTTACCGCCTCTCGGCGGCGTCTTCCTATATCGCGGGGGAAGTGGAATGGCGACAATAACGATCGACGAGGCGCTGGACCGGGCAGGTGCCGGGTCCTACCAGAAGCGACTGATCGGCATCTTCGGGCTTGTGTGGGCCGCTGACGCTATGCAGGTCCTGGCCGTCGGCTTCACCGCTGCCTCGATCGCTGCCTCATTCGGATTAACGGTGCCGCAGGCACTGCAGACCGGGACGCTGTTCTTCCTCGGAATGCTGCTTGGGGCGCTCGGCTTCGGACGTCTTGCGGACAGGATCGGGCGACGCAATGTGCTGATCGTCACCGTGTCGTGCGATGCGGTGTTCGGAATTCTGTCCGTCTTCGCGCCCGACTTCACCATACTCCTGCTGCTGCGCTTTCTTACCGGGGCTGCCGTCGGCGGTACGCTGCCGGTGGACTATGCGATGATGGCGGAGTTCCTGCCGTCGAAGAACCGCGGGCGCTGGCTGGTGCTGCTGGAAGGTTTCTGGGCGGTCGGAACGCTTGTGGTGGCACTTGCCGCCTGGATTACCAGCCTCGCCGGCGTGGAAGACGCGTGGCGTTATATCTTTGCTGTAACCGCCGTCCCCGCCCTGATTGGCGTTGGCTTGCGCTTTCTCGTTCCGGAATCGCCACTCTACCTCGTCCGCTCCGGACGCAGCGATGAGGCGAAATCAATCCTCGACCAGATCCTCGTCGTCAATGGAAAGCTGCCGCTGCCTTCCGGCTACCAGCTGGCATCGCCGCCGCCGATCGACGAGGTGCGCATCTTTTCCGGTGCCTTGCGCCGGCGCAGCCTCATGATCCTTGCGATCTGGTTCCTCGTCTCGGTGTCCTATTACGGCGTCTTCGCCTGGATTCCGCCGCGGCTAGCGGGCGAGGGGTTCGGCTTCGTGCGCGGCTACGGCTTCCTCGTGCTGATCGCACTCGCCCAGCTGCCCGGCTATGCGCTCGCCGCCTACGGAGTGGAGAAATGGGGACGCCGGCCGACGCTGATCGGTTTCTGCCTCTTGTCTGCGGCCGGCTGCACGCTTTTCGTCATCGGCGGGAGCGCTGTCATGGTGGGCGGGGCGTTGCTGCTCATGAGCTTTGCGCTTCTCGGCACCTGGGGCGCTCTCTATGCGTTCACCCCTGAGCTTTATCCCACCGCCTCGCGGGCGACCGGCATGGGGGCCGCGGGCGCAATGGCGCGCTTCGGCGGACTGCTTGCGCCGTCGCTTGTCGGCCTGATCGTCGCGCAGAGCTTCGGGCTCGCCGTCGCCATCTTTGCAGCGCTGCTGGTGCTTGCTGCTATTGCCGGGTTCCTGATCGACACGGAAACGCGGCAGGTGTCGCTGGCGTAACAGCGCCAGCGCGCATGACGGACCTACTTGATCTTCAGCAGGTGGATCTTGCCTGCCATGGTGATTGCGTGCGGCGACTGGTCGGGGTCCAGCTCGGGGTCTACAGGCTGAAGGAAGCCGTGCTGTCGCAGCTCGTTCAGGGTCGCAGTCGTCATTGACTTGATCTTTTGCGGGCGTTCCTTGAAGCGGTCATTGCGGGCATAGGTGACCTGCGCATTAAGATGCGTCCACTTCTTGCCCTCTTGCGGATGGACGTCGCCATCCTTGGCAAGCTTCAGGGCTCTCACCTGCGTCGGCGTCAGTTCTGTCATTTTCGTGTTCCTGGTCGTGGTGTTGTTGCACCGCTCGACTGCGCGGCAGCCGAACGGGCGCCTAGTTTCTAGCGCTGACGTGCCTTGCGGGCCGCATAACGGCGGTCGCGCTCTGCTTTCCGTGCAGCTTCGTCTGCAATGACGCGAGATACGCGGTCCGCGATCTCAGCCTGCCGGGCGTCTGCCTCGGCACGCTGCTCTGCCTCAGCCGCTGCCGCCATTGCAGCCGCCTCTGCGAGGATCCCTTCGCGTTCTGCCTGCTTTTGGGCTTCGCGCTCGGCGCGGCGTGCTTCACGTGCCTGCGCTACGGCTTCCCGCGCAGCGAGCTTCTCCTGCATCTCAGGATCGGTCGGCTTCGGCGCCGATGCGAATTTTTCCAGTAGTTTCCGCTTGGCATCCGCCGCGGCCGTGCGGCGGTCGGCAAAGCCGTTGTCGCTGGGGTGTCTCAATTGGTTTCCTTTAGGATCTGAGGCTGGCCCATAGAGCAGCCAGCGCAACGCAAGAAAGGCCAGACGTTATGCCTGGCCCTTCAGAACTTATCGCCGCAATGCCAGTACATCCGTGGTCATCGGCGGCTGGAAGTGTCAGGCAGCGCGAAGCTGACCGGCGGACATCTTGCCCGACTTTTTGTCGCGCTCCAGTTCAAAGCCAAGCTTCTGGCCTTCGACGATCGAGCTCATGCCGGCGCGTTCGACGGCCGAGATGTGAACGAAAACGTCAGCGCTGCCGTCGTCAGGCTGAATGAAGCCGAAGCCTTTTGTGGTGTTGAACCATTTTACTGTGCCAGTGGTCATAACGAACCCTTTCCTAGCGAGATTGATCACCGCCGGGCGACGCACGGCGGGGTTTCGACTTTTGAAAGAGGGAAGTTCGTCTAGAAGCGCGAGGCGCAGCAAAAACAAATATCGGCAGACAAAGTATCGATGGCACCTGATACGCGATTTATGGCGGGAAGTCAACTTCTTGTTTGGTTCAGCGTCGCTTGCAGCCCATAAGTGGTGACTGCGGAAAAACCGCGCCGCCGCTGTCTGCCCCGTCTAGAGCGAGAATGGCTTCTTCAGCCAGGTGATGGCGTGACCGCCCTCAAGGTCTGCAAGCTCGCCAATGACGCTGTAGCCGAGCTTTATATAGAAGTCGCGCGCCTGCGGGTTCATTGTGTCCAGATAAGCGCCGCGGCAGCCGCGGGCTTTGGCTTCCTGTTCCGCCATGGCGAGGAAGCGGGTCGCGATGCCGTGTTTGCGAAGGTGATCCGGGACGAACAGCATCTGGACATAAAGCCAGCCTCGGTCGGTCCGCCCGATCAAGGCCACCCTCCGGCTCTTCATCCTTGTTGCGCAGGATGATGGCGATGTCCTTGCGGTCCATCGGGCCGAAGCGATCGACGTTATAGGCGACCAGATGGTCGAGGATCGCCTTTTCTTCTTCAGGGGAGCAGGTATCGACGAGTTCGAGTTCTGGATGCATCCCCCTCTCCTTGCTTAAAGAGAGGGAGCGATAACAGGCATGCCGATGTGCGGAAACCCTGCCTAGCGTCCTTCGCGCCACCACATGGCGGCCACGGCAAAGAGAAGCACCGAGAGGCCTGCGAAGCCGGCAAAGAGCGGGATGGTGTTCACGCCGCGCAGCACCGTCTCGTCGGTCAGGCGGATGACCATGCGGTCCGGATCGTTGATGCGCACTTCGCCACGAATTGGCAGGATGTTCGGCAACCGGATGCTATTAACATCTGCGATGCGGGTAACGATTCCCTTCGTGCGTTCCGCATAGGGCGCAAGCGTCTCTTCCGTCGAGATCATGGCGGTGAATTCAGGGGCGTCGACGGCTCCGACATGGACGAGCGTGGTGAAGTCGCCATTTGCGATCTCGAACAAACCCGTTTCTTCCATCCGCCGATCAAGGCGGTAGAGGCCAGGACCTGACTGGGTGAGGGGGACCGTTTCTGTCCGGCCGGACGGGTAGGTGATGGTCGCAGGGCCAGGATCGTCGCCGATCGTCTGACGGGTCACTTCGAGCGTTCGCCCGCTGGCCCGCGCCGTCAGCGCTTCTTCCTCCAGATCCGGCTCCTTCATCAGCCAGTGGGCGATGCGGCGATAAAGCCCCACATGCGGCCCGCCGCCCTCGAAGCCGCGCGCCCAGAGCCAGCCGTGGTCGGAGAGCAGCATGGCCACGCGGCCTTCCCCTTCGCGGTTGAGCACCAGAAGCGGGCGGTTGTCGTCTCCGAGCATGACCGTCTGGCCTTCCGGCTGCGGGACGTCAATAGAACGGAACCAGCGGCCCCAGGCCGGCGGCTCCTGGCCCGACCCATCGAGTCCGCGAGTGACGGGATGCTTCCGACCGTCCTCGGACAGGCGCGGATAGAAGCCTGCATCATGGACCTCCCCTGTGGGGACGGCGGGCAAGACCTGCGCGAGGGGAGTAGTCGCAATTGAGCTTTCGCCGGCATATTCGGGTCCCGCGGCGATCAGCAGCGCCCCGCCCTTCTGCACATATTGCGATATGTAGTCGTAGTAGAGGATCGGCAGCACGTTGCGATGCGTGTAGCGGTCGAAGATGATGAGGTCGAAGTCCTCGATCTTCTCGACAAAGAGTTCACGCGTCGGAAAAGCAATCAGCGATAACTCGTTGATCGGCGTACCGTCCTGCTTCTCCGGGGGGCGCAAAATGGTGAAGTGGACGAGGTCAACGGAAGCGTCCGACTTCAGCAGGTTGCGCCAAGCGCGCTCGCCCGCATGCGGTTCCCCCGAGACGAGCAGGACGCGCAGGTTCTGGCGGATGCCGTCGATGACGTGGACGGCACGGTTGTTGACCGGCGTCACCTCGCCGGGCACCTCGGCTACCGCGAATTCCATTACGTTGTTGCCGCCCCGCGGGACGGTGAAGGAGAAAGGCGTGCCGACGCCCGGGGCTGCCTGCAGTGTTGCCAGCGGTTCGCCGTTCATGCTGACCGCCACTTCGGTCGTGCCTCCGGCGCTGCGGCCGTCGTCAAAGACGCGGAAGGTGAGCTGTTGCTCCTCTCCGACAATGCCGAAGCGAGGGGCTTTGACGATCTGCACCCGGCGGTCGAACTCATCCGGCTGCCCCGTGATGAGCCCGTGCACCGGTGCGTCGAAGCCAAGGTCCTGGTTGACGCCGGGCAGGTCGTGGATCTGTCCGTCCGTCAGGAAGACTGCGCCGCCGATGCGGCCGGGCGGAACGTCAGAGATTGCGGTGGAAAGGGCGGAGAAGAGCTTGGTAGACGGGGTGTCGGTATCGGTATTGTCGTCGACCTCGACCACGCGGGTCTCGATGCGAGGGAAGCGGGAAAAGCGCTCCTCCAGGCCTGCCAGCGCCTGATCGGTCTGAGCACCGCGACCGGCCGTCTCCTGGCTCTGCGAGCGGTCGACGACGATCGGCACGACAGTCGTCAGCTGCTCGCGGTCCTCCTGGGTCAGCAGCGGGTTTGCAAGCGCCAGAAGCATGGCCGCGAGAGCCACCGTGCGAAGAAGTGCGCCGCGCACCCCGCGCCAGAAGCCGAGCGCGGCGAGGATCGCTGCCAGAACGGCAAGAACCGCCATGACGGTCCAGGGAAAGAAGGGTGAAAACTCGATGGTCATGCCGTCGCGTCCTACTGGCCGAGCCGCTCGAGGAGGGCGGGGACATGCACCTGGTCAGCCTTATAGTTGCCAGTCAGCATGTACATCATGATGTTGACGCCCGCGCGGTAGGCGTATTCCCGCTGCATGGCGTCGGAAGGGACGGTCGGCAGGACGGGAGAGCCTTGGGCGTCTATCGCCCATGCCCCGGCGAAGTCGTTGGCGGTGATCAGGAGTGGCGTCACGCCATCGCCGGACGAGGAGAGCTCGCTGCCGGACTGCGTTGCTTCCTGTCGGGCCTCGACCCAAAGCGGGCTTCCGGCGTATCGACCTGGAAAGTCGTTCAGCAGGTAGAACGAGCGGGCGAGCACATGGTCTTCCGGCGTTGGCTCCAGCGGCGGGATGTCGATGTTGGCGAGGATCGCCTGCAGCCGCTCTCCGTTCGGTGTCGTTGCGCCGGAATTGTCGAGGCTGGAGAACTGGTCGCGCGTGTCGAAGAGAACCGTGCCGCCGTTGCGCATATAGGCGTCGATGCGGGAGATCGCAGCGGGCGAAGGCATCGGTGCATCGGCCGAGATCGGCCAATAGATGATTGGATAGAAGGAGAGCTCGTCGGTTGCGATGTCGACGCCGACGGGCTCCCCGGGCTCAAGGGTCGTGCGGTAGGTGAGGAACTGGGTAAGCCCCTGCAGGCCCTGTTCCGAGATCCGGTCAACCTCGTCCTCGCCGGTCACAACATAGGCGAGGTGGGTGGTGTCGAGGCGGTCCATGATCACCTCGTCGCCGGCCTTGGCATCCTGCGCTTGGCTGAGGCCCGGCTGCAGGACGAGGGTAAGGGCAGCGATCGCGGCAATACCTGCGGTCGCTGACTGGCTCGGGCGGGGCAGGCGGGAGAAGGCACCGTTCATGAACAGGACGATGAGGCTGTCGAGAAGGATGAGGGCGAAGGCTGCGGCAAACAGGAACGGGCGCAGGGAACGTGCTTCCTCGCCGATTAAACCCTCGCGCGCCACGTTCATGTCGGCGGCGCTCGCGTCGAACGGCTGCAGCTCTGTTCCCGGTGCCAGAAGATTAACGGCGGTGAAGCCGTCTTCGGTCCCGTAGAGGCCGGGCGGGTGATCGAAGGCGGCCACCGGTGTTTCCCCCGCCTCGATTGCAATCGGCTTGGCGATGCCGGTTTCCGTGGTCAGTGAACCGTCGGCAGTCAGGAGCCGGTAGGGCGGCAGGACGGCTGCACCCTCGGCGCCGTTTGCCGCGCTCGCAGCGCCTCCGGCCCGTGCCATCTGGACGAGCCGGCGCAACATCTCGACGAAGGTTCCGGACAAGGGCATGTTCGACCACGTGGCTTCGGCGCTGGTGTGGAAGAGAACAATGCGCCCGTTCTCCTGTTCCCGCGTGGTGACCAACGGTGTGCCGTCTTCAAGGCTTGCCCATGTGCGTTCGGCCAGATCCGGGGTCGGTTCCGCCAGCACCTGGCGGGCAATGGTGATGTCGTCGGCCGGCGGCAATCCGTTAAATGGGCCGGTCGGCGGGAATGGGGCGAGCGACTGCGGATCGGACCACGACATAGCGCCGCCGAGTGCGCGCTCGCCCTGACGAAGGACCACCGGCACCAGCGGATCGTCGGCGGGCGCTGCGGCAAGGCGAGGACCCGCAAAGCGGATCAGCGTGCCGCCGCGCGAGATCCACTGCTCAAGCGGCTCGTAGACCTCAGCCGGCAGTCGGCCGACATCGGCCATCACCATGGCGGAGGGGTTGCTCTGCAGGATCTGCGGGATCGAGACAGCAAGATCTGCAGTCGTCGGTTCGATGAGGTCGGCATAGGGCTGGAGCGCCCGGCTGATGTAGTAGAGCGGCTGCAGCAGGGGCTGGAAATCGCTGCCGCTGTCGCCGGCGATCAGGGCGACGCGGCGCCGCTTGAAGCCGTCGTCGAGAAGACGCACCGAACCCGCGGTTGCCCTGTCTGCGATCTGCAGGCGGGCGAAATCATTGCGCAGCTCAAAGGGCGCCGAGATCTCGGCCGTCGCCGCGCCGCTGCCGGGGGAGAAGCTGAGGGTGCCGGATGCCAGGGAGCGTCCCTGGGTGTCGACCGCGTTGACAGAAAGACTCTGGGCGGAGGCGGTGTTCAGTCGCGTGGCCATCACGGACATGGAGTCTGCATTGTTGACTGCTCCGCTGAGGGCGACCGTTCCTGCGCCGTCGCCCTCGATGATCCTCATTTCGGCAGGTGCGAGAGAGGAAAGCGAGGCGAGAGCCGCCTCATCCGACGCGCCTGATATGCCATCGGTCAGCAGCACGAGGCTGCCGGGCTGTGTACCGTTCAGCGCTTCCGTCACGGCTGCTGCCGCACGCTGCCGATCGGGAACAAGCGGCTCAGGACGCGCCGCAGCGAGCTTTTCGCGCGCTGCGGCGGCGCTGCCGGGGATGGCGCCGTAGCTTGTCTCTGCCGTGAAGACGATGGAAACGGGAATGCCGGCATCCTCCGCGTCGCCGATCAAGGCTTCCGCCGTGCGGACGCGGCGGTCCCAGTCGGGAGCGGTCGCCCAACTATTGTCGATCACCAGGACGAGGGGACCGGCGGTATTCAGCGAGTTGGCGCGCGGGTTCATTACCGGGTTGGCGATGGCGAGAATGATCGCCGCGGCCAGTGCCATGCGCAGCAGCGTCAGCCACCACGGGCTCTGCGCCGGTGTTTCTTCCCGCTTCAGGACCGTTGCGAGGATACGCAGCGGCGGAAAGACTTCCGTCTTCGGGCGCGGCGGCGTCAGCCGCAGCAGCCACCAGATGATAGGAAGGGCGAGCAGGCCGAGAAGGACGGCGGGGCTTGCGAATGCAAAGGCGCTCATGAGCGGCCTCCGTAGCCTGTGACCGGCATTCCGGAGAGATAGCCGTGGACCGCGACCAGCGCCTCGGAGGCAAGATGATCGGTACGATGGAAGGCGAAGCTCCAGCCGAGGCGCCGCAAGGCTTCGCCCAGTGTCTCACGGCGCAGCAGGTAAGCGCGCCGATACTCCTCCCGCACGGTCTCCGCACGTCCGGAGACGAGCTTTTCGCCGGTTTCGGGGTCGGTAAATTCGGTGCGGCCGGTATAGGGGAAGGTCTCTTCCGCGGGATCGGCGACCTCGACGACATGACCGCGCATCCCGCGGCGGGCGAGCGGTGCGATCCGCTCCATGATGCGGTCGGCCTCGTCAAGGAAGTCGCCGATCAAGACGATATCGCTGTTGCCGCGGATCATCGCCGTGTCCGGCATGCCGCTCGTCTGCGGAGCGTGCATGATCGCCGTCGCTAGCCGTTCTGCGGCATTGCGGGACGATACCGGCTCCATGACGCCTGGGCAGCCGATGCGCTCGCCGGAGCGCGCCAGGATCTCGGCCAGCGCCAGCATCAGGACGAGCGCGCGGCTTTCCTTCGAGACGCTGCCGAAGGTCGACTTGTACATCATGGAGGGGGAAAGATCGGCCCAGAGCCAGACGGTATGGGCCGCTTCCCATTCGCGGTCACGCACATAGGTGTGGTCGTCGCGGGCAGAGCGGCGCCAGTCGATGGCGGCGAAGTTTTCCCCTTCGGCATAGGGGCGGAACTGCCAGAAGTTCTCGCCGATGCCGCGCTTGCGGCGGCCGTGCCAGCCGGCGATGACCGTATTGGCGATGCGCTTGGCCTCGACCATGCAGTCGGGCACCAAGGCTGCGCGCGCTTGCGCACGCGACAGCACCTCGCTGCCTGAAGTCTGCTGCACGATCTGGCCAATGGATGCCACGCAGGGTCCTTTCTAGGG
This sequence comes from Pseudorhizobium tarimense, assembly GCF_022968135.1. Taxonomy (GTDB): domain Bacteria; phylum Pseudomonadota; class Alphaproteobacteria; order Rhizobiales; family Rhizobiaceae; genus Neorhizobium; species Neorhizobium tarimense. The sequence continues at coordinate 90,680 of NZ_JALJRA010000008.1, read as the reverse complement.
GCGCAGCCGCGTCAGCCGCGGGCCTGTTTGACGAGCCCGCCGATGACGTCGCGCACCGACATGCCTTCGGCACGCGCTGCGAATGTCAGCGCCATGCGGTGCTGCAGCACCGGCTCAGCGAGCGCGTAGACGTCGTCGAGCGACGGCGCCAGGCGGCCCTCGTAGAGCGCACGGGCGCGGGCGGTGAGCATCAGAGACTGCCCGGCGCGGGGACCGGGGCCCCAGGCGACGTTCTTGTCAGTGGTGGCGTTCCCATGGCCGGGGCGGGCGGAGCGGACGAGCGCAAGGATGGCGTCGACCACCTTGTCGCTCACCGGCATCTGGCGCACCAGGGACTGAATTTCCTGTAGCCGATCCGCCGCTATGACCTCCCGTGGCTTCGCCTCGGACCGCCCGGTGGTCTCGAGCAGAATCTGCCGCTCGGCATCCAGCTCCGGGTAAAGCACGTCGACCTGTAGCAGGAAGCGGTCGAGCTGGGCTTCCGGAAGGGGATAGGTGCCTTCCTGCTCCAGCGGGTTCTGTGTGGCTAGCACATGAAAGGGCGCCGGCAGGTCGTAGCGCTGGCCGGCGATTGTCACGTGATATTCCTGCATCGACTGCAGCAAGGCGGACTGCGTGCGCGGCGAGGCGCGGTTGATCTCGTCGGCCATCAGCAGTTGCGCGAAAACCGGACCTTTGACGAAGCGGAACGACCGGCGGCCGCTCTCATCCTGGTCCATCACTTCCGAGCCAAGGATGTCGGACGGCATCAGGTCGGGGGTAAACTGGATGCGGCTGGAGTGCAGGCCGAGCACCGTGCCGAGCGTGGTCACCAGCTTCGTCTTCGCCAATCCCGGAACGCCGACGAGCAGCGCGTGGCCGCCCGACAGCAGGGCGAGCATGGTGTTTTCCACCACCCGCTCCTGGCCGAAGATCACCTTGGCCACTTCGCTGCGCACGGCGGCGACATCGGCAAGCGCACGTTCCGCTGCGGCCACGACGGCCTTTTCGTCGAGAACGGTATCGGTGGAATTCATCAGTCCCATTTCGCGCTCTCCATCAGGCATGGCTCCCGACCTCATGCCGGGACTGCGAATCGCTGCACTGCTGCATACGCTTCTTTCAAACCAACTTATTGCCACCACAGCGGCTGACAAGCACGCTGCGAATGACTATCTCGTGACACAGATGTGCTTAGAGCGGAAGCGGGACTGAAAGATGGCAGAGGACACCATTCAGACAGCGACGGATGCCGCCGGACTGGCTGCCATGATCTCCCGTGCCGCGGAGCAGAAGGCCAGCGGAAAGCCTGGCCTTCCGCCGGTCGAGAAGTGGAACCCACCCTTTTGCGGCGATCTTGACATGAAGATCCGAGCCGACGGGACCTGGTTCTACATGGGAACCCCGATCGGACGGCAGCCGCTGGTGCGGTTGTTTTCAACCGTCCTGCGCAAGGATGAGGACGGAAAGACGTATTTGGTCACGCCTGTGGAAAAGGTCCGAATCGAAGTGGAGGATGCGCCGTTCCTTGCCGTGGAGATGAACGTGTCGGGGCAGAACGGGCAGAAGGTTCTGACCTTCCGGACGAATGTCGGCGATGTCATCGAAGCCGGGCCAGACCATCCGCTTCGCTTCGAAATGGCGGGTGGCCATTCGGAGCTGAAGCCCTATCTCCTGGTGCGCGGAAGGCTGGAGGCGCTGGTTTCGCGAGCGGTGATGTACGATCTGGTGGCGCTAGGTGAAACAGTCAGCATTGACGGAGAGGAAATGTTCGCCGTTCGCTCGGGTGACGAGATCTTCCCGGTGATGCCTGCGCGGGAGCTGGATCAGCTGTCGCAATGAGTGAAACAAGCCCATTTTCCGCCGAGGACTTTCGCACGCGGGCGCTCAATCAGGCTGGGGCGCCGGTGGAGGAGGCATGGCGCGACCATGGCGACCACCTGCTCAATCCGGAATGGATGACGATGATCGAGGGGCTGCATCTGCGCGATGCGGCGGTTTTGGTGCCGGTGATCGATGACGGCGACGAGGCGAAAGTGATTTTCACCCAACGGACGGCGACGCTGCGAAAGCATTCCGCACAGATCGCATTTCCGGGCGGTGCCATAGATCCGGAGGATGGCTCGCCCGAAGAGGCGGCGCTGCGCGAGGCGGAGGAGGAGATTGGCCTGGCACGGCATTTCGTTGAGCCGGTTGGGCGCTTGCCGCAATACCTGGCAGGGACCGGCTTCCGGATCACACCGGTTCTCTCCGTTGTCCGGCGCGGCTTCGACCTTCGGCTAAATCCGCACGAAGTGGACGATGTCTTCGAGGTGCCGCTCTCCTTCCTCATGGAGCCGAAGAACCACCAGCGCGGCAGCCGCATTTGGAACGGTGCGGAGCGGCATTTCTACCAGCTGCCCTATCAGGAGCGGAACATCTGGGGCATCACTGCAAGCATTGTCAGGACGTTGTACGAAAGGCTTTATGCATGACTTCAGTGGCGCAGGAGGCCTGGTTCACTGAGCCGGCACTGACGCGGATCCTCTCCGTGCTCAACAGGGACGGTGGCCAGGCGCGCGTGGTCGGCGGTGCCATCCGCAACACACTGATGGGCCTGCCGGTCGGGGACATCGACATCGCGACCACCCTCCTGCCGCAGGATGTGATCGAACGCGCTAAGGAAGCAGGCGTCAAGGCTGTTCCGACCGGCATCGAGCACGGCACGGTGACGTTGGTCATCGATGGGCGCGGCTATGAGGTGACGACCCTGCGGCGCGACGTCGAGACGGACGGACGGCATGCGCGGGTTGCCTTCGGCACCGACTGGACGGCCGATGCGGAGCGGCGGGACCTAACGATCAACGCGCTCTATGCGAGTGCGGACGGGAATGTGATCGATCTCGTCGGCGGGCTTGCGGATCTCGAGACGCGCACCGTGCGCTTTATCGGGGATGCCGCGACGCGGATCGCAGAGGATTATCTGCGCGTGCTGCGCTTCTTCCGCTTCTTCGCCTATTACGGCAGCGGGCGTCCCGATGCTGATGGCTTGCGGGCATCCGCGAGGGCGAAAGACAAGTTGAACACGCTTTCTGCGGAGCGCATCTGGGCCGAGACGAAAAAGCTTCTGGCCGCAGCGGACCCGTCGCGGGCGCTTCTGTGGATGCGGCAGACCGGCGTGCTGACCGAGATCCTGCCGGAAACGGAAAAGTGGGGCATCGACGCCATCCATGGCCTGGTGCAGACGGAGCAGGCGCTCGGCTGGACGCCGGACCCGCTGCTGCGGCTTGCCGCAATGGTGCCACCGGATGCGGAGCGGCTGGACGGGATGGCGAAGCGGCTGCGGCTCTCGAATGCCGATGCTGCGCGCCTGCAGGAATGGGCAAAAGCGCCGGTACTGCCGGACGAAGTGACCGATGTCGGCTTCGATCGTCTCTTGTACCAGCACGGTGCGACCGGTTTGTCGATGAGGATACGTCTGGCACTCGCCGGGGCGAGGGCCGCAGCCGAAGGCGATCCGCTTGCCATGCGCAAGGTGGCAAGGCTCACCGTCCTGCTTGAGCGGTGCGACCGTTACAGGAAGCCGGTGTTTCCGATGAGCGGCGCAGACGTGCTTGCCGCCGGCGTGCCGGCGGGCAAAAGGGTGGGGGAAGTACTTGCGGCGCTCGAGACGTTCTGGGTGGAACGCAATTTCTCGCTGGACCGGGCGGCACTCACCATCCGGCTCGAGGAACTGGCTCGGAACAACTCTTAGGTGGAGAGATCAGGCTGCGGCTGCGTCGTCGCGGATGCGGGCCTTGATGTTCTCCACCATGTTTTCGCGGATGATGTCTTCCCCATGGGCCGTGCGCATGTGCTCGACGGCACGACGCACCACCTCCGCATCCTCATTGGCCCGCGTGTGCCACGGGCAACCGGGAACAAGGGTACCGCATTCGAAAAGTCTCATTGCATCCTCCTTTGGCGTCACGGGCGAGGATCGTCTGATCCGCGCCCGTCTCGGTTAACAAGAGAGGTCTTGAGGGGTTCCGGCCTTTATTCGCGCATTGCCCAGGCGCGGAACACGGAAGCCGACTGGAGCGGCATTTTGCGCGTTCCAAGGATCTGTTCCCGGGCGGTCGCCCCGGACAATCCGCTTCTTCCGGCCAACTGGCGCCGGACCTGTTCAACATAGACTTCGTGGGGCAGATCCGGATCGCTGCGGAGACGAAGCTCCTTGGCGAGCCTTTCGACCAGTTCAGGCCGGTCGATCCTGCGAGCCCGCTCCGAACCTCCTTCGGGCATGGGCTTTTGAGGCACTGGCATGTCATTCGACGCTATCATCGCGTTCCTCCTCCGGTGCTATGGAAGTGACGCTAGCATCAAAGAACGGACTTGGATATGCCAAATGTTAGCAATGTGACATATTGCGTTACGGGAACTCTCAGGGCCAGCGAACGACGGGCGGTAGAGAGGATAAGATCGACTCAACATTGCCGCCGGTCTTCAGGCCGAAGATCGTCCCGCGATCGTAGAGAAGGTTGAATTCGACGTAGCGTCCGCGGCGGATCAGCTGTTCGTCGCGGTCGGCTTCCGTCCATGTTTCGTTGAGGTTTGAGCGCACGATGCGCGGGTAGACCATGCTGAACGCGCGCCCGACATCCTGCACAAAGGCGAAGTCGGCATCCCAGCCGCCTTGCTCGTCTTCCGAATGCAGCCAGTCGAAGAAAATGCCACCCACGCCGCGTGGCTCGTTGCGGTGCTTCAGGAAGAAGTATTCATCGCACCAGGCCTTGTAGCGGTCGTAATCGGCTACGGCCTCGTGGCGGCGGCAGGTGATCTCCATGGCCCGGTGGAAGAGGGTGGTGTCCGGGTCCGTCTGGGTTCTGCGGCGATCAAGCACCGGCGTGAGATCCGCGCCCCCGCCGAACCACTGACTGGAAGTAACGACCATGCGGGTGTTCATATGCACTGCAGGAACGTTGGGGTTCACCGGGTGCGCGATCAACGAAATGCCGGAGGCCCAGAAGCGGGGATCCTCATCGGCGCCCGGGATCTGGCTGCGGAAATCTGGCGAGAACTCGCCGTGCACCGTCGAGGTGTGGACGCCGACTTTCTCGAAGACGCGGCCGTCCATCATCGACATGCGGCCGCCGCCGCCGATGCCTTCGTCGCGCTGCCAGTCCTTGGCGACGAAACGCCCAGGCGGCTGATCGGAGAGAGGGCCGGCCAGTTCGTCTTCCAGAGCTTCGAACGAGGCGCAGATCGTGTCGCGAAGGCTTTCGAACCAGGCGCGGGCCGTCGCCTTCTTCTCCTCGATGTCGTCCGGCAGGTTCTTTGGCAAAACTGGCCGTTCCATCGTCACGTCACCCCGATCACTGATTCCTGTTGAGAACAAACCTTTAGCAGCAATGGCTTTCGCGGGCCAACCGCAGGAATAGAGATGCGTTCGCTGGCGGAAGTTTGCGACTCGCAAAGCGGGAAATTGCGCACTATCTTCATCGCAGAGAGGTAGAGTGCATGGCGAGATACAGGACGCCGCCGCTCGACGGCTTGAAGCGCAGGATCGACCGGCATCGCCAGGAGAATGCCGGCCGTGCATCCGGCATGTTCGTGCGCGAGACCTTTACCATGCCCCGCGAAGAAGCGCGCAACAAGGCGCGCGAATGGTTCGATGCCTTTCCCAAGGCTGCCTACTGGACCGAGGTCGAAAGCTGGCGCCAACTCGACGGGGACCAGATCGAGTTCACCATGCGGCGCCTGCCGACGGCCGACTAGCCTTACCAGTTGATAGGGTTTCCTCAGGTGCCGGACTTGCTGCGGCGCAGCCGGCTTTCGCGCAGCAGACCGCTGTCATCCAGGATGGGGTAGGCGACCGAGACCAGATGCGCGTTGATGCGCTTGAGATCGCGCAGAATGTCGAGGTGGAGCGAACTGGTCTGCAGGCTCTCCAGCCGGCCATCCCGCAGCCGTTTCAGGTGGCGCGCGGCCGACAGCTTTTCCGCCTTGCGCACACTCACCTTGATCTCCATCAGGTGCGACGCGAGGTTGAGGTCGCCGGTGACGAAGACGGTCTGCGCCGTCCTGAGGTTTTCGATCGTCAGGTCGAAGAGGTTCTTCAGCTCCCGATAGCCGTCTCCCGAGAACTTCAGATTGTGAGAGACCTTCTTGCGAACCTCCTCGCAAAGGCCCTTCTCAACGATGTCGCCGACATGCTCGAGATTGATGACGTAGTCAATGATGGCAATCGACCGGCGACCGTTTTCGCCGTCACCGGCGTCGTGTGCGAGCTTCGAGAGATAGACCTTCACGTCCTGCTGAATGCGATCCACGCGTCTCTCCAGGGTCTCGATCTCTGCCAGAGGAGCGAGGTCGTTATTCTGAAACGCGTGCTCTACCCGGATCAGCATGCGCTCGATCAGGTCCCCGACAGCCAGAACCTCGCGGGTCGCGTTGGCAAGCGCGACGACCGGTATCGAGAGCGCATCCGGATCGAGGTATTGCGGTCCCGTGTTGGCATCCTCTTGCGAAGGGATCAACCGCTTCATGGTCCCGGAAAGGAGGCCGGAGAACGGCCAGGCAAGCAAGGCGAGGGCGATGTTGAAGGCCAGGTGCACGTCGACCGGCAGGCCATTGCGGTCGAGCGGCAGCAGGTCAATGCCGGCTGCGACGTCGCCGGCGAGCGGCAGTACAATGAGGCAGCCGACGGCGCGCACGACCAGGTTGCCGGTGGTGATCCGGCGGGCGGAAGCAGGTCCCGGCAGTGTCGCGAGGACGGGCGGGATTGCGCCGCCGAGGTTGGCGCCGAGGATCAGGACGATGATCAGCGGCGTCGACAGGATGCCGGTGGAGGCGAGGGAAAGTACAAGCACGACCACGGCCAGGCTGGACGAGGAGGCGACGGCCAGTACGGCCGTGAGCGCCATCGCGACCGGCCAGGCGCCGTCGAGCAGCCGGATGAAGGAGGCGAGGGCAGGCGACTCGCGCATAGGTTCCGTGGCGGCGGAAAGCAGATAGAGCGACAGCAGCATGAGGCCGATCCCGACCAGCGCCGCGCCGCCGCCCTTGCCCGCCGTGGAGGCGCCGCGTTGAAGGATGACGCCCGCCAGGATGAGGAGCGGCGACAGCCATTCGATGCCCGTGGCGACGATCCATGCGGTTACGGCGGTACCGACATTGGCGCCGAGCAATACGATCTGCGCCATCCGCGCGCGGATCAGGTCGCGCTCCACAAAAGAGGCCACAGTGAGGGCGGTTGCGGTGGAGCTCTGCAGTGCGACGGTGGCGACGAAGCCGGAGGCGAAGGAGCGCAGGCCGCTTTGGGTGCCGGTGGCAAGGCCTGTGCGCAGCCGCGGGCCGAATGCACGCGTCACGCCATCCTTCACCTGCGCAAGCCCGAAGAGCAGCAGCGCCACGGCGCCAAACAGATTGATGATGACAATCGTCGATTGCATGACGGGTTCCGAAGCGGTCGCGAGAAAGGAGAGGCTAAGATCTCTGCCCGGCTAAGTAAATATGACAGGCGCGGCCGTTGGAAAGGTTTTGCTTTTTTACCTTCTGCGAAGAAACGTTGCGGTCAATGCCAGGCGGTCTGCCGCAATGCTTCGCCAGCGATCATTGCGGCTGACATCGCAACGTTGATGGACCTCTGTCCTTCCGTCATCGGGATCAGGATGCGTGCGTCGGCACCCTGATGCACCTGATCCGGAACGCCGGCGCTCTCGCGGCCGAAGAGGAGCACGTCATCCGGTCGGAAATCGTGCTGGACGTAAGGCAGTGCCGCCTTGGTTGACGCCAGGATCAGCCGGCGGCCACTCCCCGAACGCCAGCTTTCGAAGGCGTTCCAGTCGACATGGCGAACTAGGTCGACGCTCGACAGGTAATCCATGCTGGCCCGCTTCAGGTTCCTGTCCGAGATGTCGAATCCGGCGGGCTCAATGATGTCCACGCCGATGCCGAGGCAGGCGGCGAGCCGGAGGATCGTTCCCGTATTGCCTGGAATATCAGGTTGGTAGAGCGCGATGCGGATATTGGACATGAGCAGGAGACGTGAAGTTCGGAGTTCGTTGTTTGACTACCTACGAAGGCCGTGGCCCCGGTGCAACAGCTAGATCGAGTACAGTAGTTCGCGCGGAATGCGATGTTTCGCCCTTTCCAATTTCGCTGATCCGGGGTAGAAGTTCAGCGTCTTCAACGCCAGCCTCAGGGGGCCTACATGGATATTGCCGTGCGTACCTGCCTTCTGGCCCGGATGCGTCCAGCCTCCGCCTAAGGCGTCTCGCGGTTTCCGCAACTCTTCCTTTTCGTTTCTGAAGTGGCCAAGTGCGGCCACGCGTTCAAGTTTTCCGTGTCCCCGTCCGTTGCTTCCACGGATGCTGCCGTGACGCCGACCATGTGGAGAATATTCAATGTTTTCGTGGTTTGAGCGGCGTGTCGATCCCTATCCCGTCGATCCGCCCAGCCTGCCTCCCAAGGGGCTCTTCGCGTTCTGCTGGCATTATACCAAGCCGACGGCGCCCTGGCTGCTGGTGCTTGGCATCTGCTCCATGGTCATCGCGGTGGCCGAGGTGTTCCTCTACCAGTTTCTCGGCAACATCATCGACTGGCTTTCCGGCGCGGATCCTGCGACCTTCCTGGCGCAGGAAGGGGGGCGGCTTGCCTGGATGGCGGCCGTTCTTCTGCTGGTGCTGCCGCTGACGGGCGCGCTGCATACGCTGACCATGCACCAGGTGCTGGCCGGCAACTTCCCGATGATCGCACGCTGGCAGATGCACCGCTTCCTGTTGCGCCACTCGATGACCTTCTTTGCCAACGAGTTCGCCGGTCGCGTTTCGACCAAGGTCATGCAGACGTCGCTTGCGATCCGCGAAACGGTGATGAAAATCATCGACGTCTTCGTCTATGCGATCAGCTTTTTCATCTCGATGCTGGCGCTGGTGATCGTGGTCGACTGGCGGCTGGTCGTACCGCTGGTGGCATGGTTCGTGATCTACAGCCTAATCCTCTGGCATTTCATTCCGAAGCTTCGGAAGCTTTCCAGCGAGCAGGCGGATGCCCGCTCAATGATGACGGGGCGGATCGTCGACAGCTACACGAATATCGGCACCGTGAAGCTGTTTTCCCATGCCGGCCGCGAGGAAAGCTATGCGCGCGAGGGCATGGACGAGTTTCTAGGCACCGTGCACCGCCAGATGCGGCAGATCTCGCTTCTCAACATCTGCGTCGACCTCAACAACGCCCTGACGATCTTTGCGGTGGCGGCCTCCAGCATCGCCTTCTGGCTGACCGGAGAGGTCTCGGTCGGGTCCGTGGCCGTTGCGATCGGGCTTGCCATGCGCATCAACGGTATGTCGCAGTGGATCATGTGGGAAGTTTCGGCGCTCTTCGAGGCAATCGGCACCGTCTACGACGGTATGTCGATGATGACCAAGCGGCACGAGGTGACGGACGCTCCCGCCGCCCAGCCGCTGCGCACGCAGAAGGGCCATATCCGCTACGACAACGTCCGCTTCCACTACGGCAAGGCAAAGGGCGTAATCGAGGATCTGACGCTCGAGATCGCAGCCGGGGAGAAAGTCGGGCTTGTCGGGCGTTCGGGTGCGGGCAAGACGACGCTGATGAACCTGCTGCTGCGCTTCTATGACCTCGAGGCCGGCCGCATCACGATCGACGGGCAGGACATCTCGACCGTTTCGCAGGAAAGCCTGCGGGCGCTGGTCGGCGTGGTGACACAGGACACGTCGCTGCTGCACCGGTCGATCCGCGATAACATCGCCTACGGCAAGCCGGCGGCGAGTGACGCGGAGATCATCGAAGCCGCCAAGCGGGCGAATGCCTGGGAGTTCATTCAGGGCCTGTCCGACATGCAGGGGCGGGTGGGGCTCGATGCGCATGTCGGCGAACGGGGCGTGAAGCTTTCGGGCGGGCAGCGGCAGCGGATCGCGATCGCGCGCGTCTTCCTCAAGGACGCGCCGATCCTGGTGCTCGACGAGGCGACCTCCGCGCTGGACTCGGAGGTCGAGGCAGCGATTCAGGAGAACCTGTTTGCTCTGATGCAGGGCAAGACTGTGATCGCGATTGCCCACCGCCTGTCGACTCTGACTGAGATGGACCGGCTGATCGTGCTCGACAAGGGCCGCATCATCGAGATGGGAACCCATCAGGAGCTGGCGTCTTCCGGCGGCGTCTATGCCGATCTCTGGAGCCGTCAGTCAGGCGGGTTCCTGGCCGATGACGCAAAAGCGGAAGCGGCGGCGGAATAGCGACGCTACCGGCGAAAGCACAAAACGCGCTCCGGAAACGGGGCGGGCTTTCTGCTGTTAAGCGTCCCCCTCCTCGACTATCCGAGGCTGCGGGAAAGGAGCCACCCGGCGGTAAAGCATTGTTTATGCAAAGCTGTCAGGAACACGATGGTGCCCGGGGCACCTCCCGCCAATTTTTCCTTTCCGGATTTCCATGATGAGAAGCGTTAAGATCAAATCCCTTCTTCCGGCCCTTGTTCGCTGCGGCAGTGGTCGTTGCGGTTCTCCAGGGCGCCCTTGGGGTGCGTTCCGTTCTCGAACTCGAGAGGCAGGCTGGCAATAACGCTGGCCGCCTGGAGCAATCGACGATGATCGCCGATATGGATCGGCAGTTCTCCAACGTCCGCCGGCTTTACTTGATGGCGCTTTCGGCAAGCTCGGCCAGCTGAAAAGAAACAGTCGCTGGAGCAGCTGCAGGAAGCGCGGACGGGCTGGGGGGAGGCGCTGAGTGCCTTCGGTTCTGCGGTCACCGATCCTGCGGCGAAGGCTAAGCTTGCGAGCCTGCAGGCGGTTTCCGCCGAGTACCACATTCTCGGAGAAGAATTCATCAAGCTGATCAGCTCGTCGCGCCTGTACGAGGCACGCGCTGTCGATCAGCCTTTTGGGCCGTTGCAAGCCCCCTTACGGAAATGTAAGAGGCCTTGCCCTTTGCCGCGCTCACCACGCGGCCTATATCGGGGCCATGATCAGAGCCACATTCCGCGCGTTCGAGAACTGGATCCAGCCATTCGACAGGCGGGATGATGTGAAGCCACCGCAGGGGCTGGTATCCTTCGTGTGGTTCTACGTGCGCCAGGCGAAGGCGCCATTCCTCGCGATGCTCGTGCTCGGTGGGCTTGCAGCCGGGGTGGAAGCGGCGATGTTCTGGTTCGTCGGGCGCCTCGTCGACATTCTCGACACGATCCAGCCTTCCGACGGCTGGAGCGGCTTGATGGCCGAGCACGGCCGAGAGCTGCTGCTGATGGCGCTGGTGGTTGGTCTCGGGCGCTTCCTCATCGCCTTTCTGACGGCTCTGGTCGACCAGCAGATCATCACGCCGGGCTTCTACAACCTCGTCCGCTGGCAGTCCTATCTGCATGTGTCCCGGCAGTCGCTGTCGTTTTTCCAGAACGATTTTTCCGGCCGGATCGTCACCAAGGTGTGGTCGGCGGGGCAGGCGACCGGGGACGTGCTGACGACGCTGATGGAAAGCGTTTGGTTCGTGCTCATCTACTCAGTGTCCACCCTGGTGCTGGTGGCGCAGCTCGACCTCAGGATGGCCGGTGTCGTATTGGTCTGGCTTGCTGTGTTTGCCGCGTTGGCGCGCTACTTCGTCCCCAGGATCCGGGAGAACGCCCGGCTTTCTGCAGAAGCTGGTTCGATGATCAACGGCCGTATGGTTGATGCCTATTCCAACATCCAGACGCTGAAGCTTTTTGGCAGCGACGAGGCGAACGACCGCTACATGCGCGGCGGCTTCGAGAGCTTTCAGCAGACGATCCTGCGCTTCACGCGGATGCTGACGGGTGTGCGGGCATCAATGGCGCTCCTCTCCAGCATCATGATTGTGACGATGGCCGGCCTCAGCATTCACCTGTGGCTCGGCGGGCTGATTAGCTCGGGCGCCGTTGCTTTCACGCTGGCGCTGATGCTGAGGCTAAACTTCCTGCTCGGGCGGCTGATGACGCAGCTGAACGGGCTGATGCGCAACATCGGCACCATCCAGAACTCTGCCGATCTGATCTCCCAGCCGATCAATCTCGTCGACGCCCCCGGCGCAAAGGCACTGGCGGTGCGGGTGCCGGAGATCCGCTTCGATAAGGTCAGCTTCGACTACGGCAACGGCAAGGACGTTATTCGTGACCTGTCGCTGGAGATCCGGCCCGGCGAGAAGATCGGCATCGTTGGCCGGTCCGGGGCGGGGAAGTCGACGCTGGTGAACCTCCTCCTGCGCTTCTACGACATCGAGTCCGGCCGAATCCTGATCGACGGGCAGGATATTGCCGAGGTCACGCAGGAATCGCTTCGGGCGCAGATCGGTATGGTGACGCAGGACACATCCCTCCTGCACCGCTCGATCCGCGACAACGTGCTGTTCGGTCGCCCCGATGCGACAGAAGAGCAGTTTCGGCTGGCCGCACAGCGCGCGGAGGCGGACGATTTCATCATGGGGCTGGAGGATCAGCGCGGCCGCAAGGGATATGACGCCCATGTCGGCGAACGTGGGGTGAAGCTTTCGGGCGGGCAGAGGCAGCGGATCGCCATCGCCCGCGTGATGCTGAAGAACGCCCCGATCCTCGTGCTGGATGAGGCCACGTCGGCGCTGGATTCGGAGGTGGAGGCGGTCATCCAGTCGAACCTCGTCCGGCTGATGCAGGGGAAGACGGTTCTGGCGATCGCCCACCGCCTGTCGACCATTGCAGCGCTCGACAGACTGATCGTGATGGACAAGGGCCGCATCGTGGAGCAGGGGACGCACAACGAGCTTGTTGCAGCGAATGGGATCTATGCCGACCTGTGGGCAAGGCAGTCTGGCGGCTTCCTGGCGGCCGATGCGGCGCAGTAGCCTCTAATCCTGCGGAACGGCGATCTGCGCCACGAGCCCATAATGGTTAGAGCCGAGTGAATCCGGCAGGCGCTGGAGCGACGAGATCGCAAGCGGCGGGCGCACGAAGATGTGGTCGATCGCCACACCTGCCCAGCCGAGCTCCGTCGGCCAGGTGGCAGGTTCGTAGTCTGCGGATCTCAGGCCCGTCTGCCGGAGGAAGCGGCGGACATTCGGCGAGATGCTCGAGGCGTTGAAATCTCCCGACAGGATCACGGGGCCCTGAAGTCCGTTCAGCAACTCCGCTGCATTCGCCAATTCGTGCGCCTGGAACCCGTCGAAGTAGGGCTTCGTGGTGTGAATTGCCGCCAGATAGAGAGGCTGTTCAGAAACGGCGACCTGTGCCAGCATCAGCCGCTCTGCGAAGATATCGCTGAGGCTGGCGATTGTTCTCTTTGCGAGGGGAAGCTTGGAGAGCATCATCAGGTCGCAACCGCGGGTCAACTCGCCGCAGCCGATCCGGTACGGATAGACCGTTGCCAATTCCTGCAGATGCGGCCTCAGCGGCTCGGCTTCCATGACATTCACGACGTCTGCCCCGGACGAGAGGATCAGGTCGCGGATGGCTGGTCCATTCTCAAGGTTGTCCATGAGGATGTTGAAGGACATCAGGCGAAGGGAAGCCACCGGAGCCGCGGGGTTGGGCTCCTGCGCAAACTGCCGGCTCATCCAGATGGAGTGTTCAAGGAAGGAGAGCGAAACGAGCAGCAATGCGAACGGAAGGATCCCGCGCCTCAGAAGCAATGCCGCAAGCAGTGCCAGGGAGCATGCGATGGAAAGATGCAGTTGAAGGCTGTGGATGGTCGCGAAGATCCAGATGTCGCTGACGAAGCGCGTGCCCATTGCGAAAAGCACGAGCGACACGATGACGCAGATCGCAACCGATAGAAACTCTCTCATCCAGCCCGTCCCAACGGTCGTCGCCGCAGCGGAGGTATCACAGGCTGCGCCTTGGGACAATCGGAACACAGCGGGCCGGTTAATGCCCCACAAGGTACGACAGCAGCGCTTGCGCTTCCCTTTGAAAGGGGTATCTAGACGATGATCTGGAGCACGCCTTGGAGGCCTCTGGACACTGCATGAATTGCCGCGACAAACTGGGCTCTATGCTCTTGCCAAGGCTGGACATATTTTGCGATCAAGCATAGAAGGCGCCGAATTGCCGGGGAATCTGTGTTCCAATTGTGACCAGAGCGACGAGCCGGCAGGGGGCAGATGCGGTTTTTCGCGAAATGCGTGAGAAGGATGTTTGAGCCGTGAGCGAGCACGAGACACACAGCGAAACACTGGGCGAGCCCACTCGCCGTGATTTCCTTTACCTGACGACGGGCATGGCCGGTGCCGTCGGCGCTGCAGCCGTGGCGTGGCCCTTCATCGACCAGATGCGTCCGGATGCATCCACCCTGGCGCTCGCCTCGATCGAGGTCGACGTGTCGGCGCTCGAGCCGGGCATGTCGCTGACGGTCAAGTGGCGGGGCAAGCCCGTGTTCATCCGCAACCGCACGGAGCAGGAAATCGAAGAAGCGACGGGCGTCGAGCTTGCAGAGCTCAAGGATCCGATCGCTCGTAACGCCAACATCGATGGGGCCGCTCCGGCGACCGATCTTGCGCGCTCTGCCGGCGAGGGCAAGGAGAACTGGATCGTTATGATCGGCTCCTGCACCCATCTCGGCTGCGTACCGCTCGGCCAGGCTGGTGATTTCGGCGGATGGTTCTGTCCATGCCACGGCTCGCATTACGATACGGCAGGCCGTATCCGTAAGGGCCCGGCGCCTCAGAACCTGGCTATTCCGACTTTCGCGTTTACGTCCGACACAGTGATCCAGATCGGGTGAGGGGTTCTTCTAAATGAGCGGTCATTCTACCTATCAACCATCGAGCGGTATCGAGAAATGGATCGACTCGCGGCTGCCCTTGCCGCGGATGCTCCATGACAGCTTCGTTGCCTATCCCGTTCCCCGCAATCTAAACTATACCTACACCTTCGGCGCCATGCTGTCGGTGATGCTGATCGTCCAGATCCTGTCGGGCGTCGTGCTTGCCATGCACTATGCCGCGGAAACAACGGTCGCCTTCAATTCAGTCGAGAAGATCATGCGCGACGTCAACCACGGTTGGCTGCTGCGCTACATGCACGCCAACGGCGCGTCGTTCTTCTTCATTGCCGTCTATCTCCACATTGCCCGTGGCCTCTACTACGGCTCGTACAAGGCGCCGCGCGAAATCCTCTGGATCCTCGGCGTGGTCATCTACCTCCTGATGATGGCGACCGGCTTCATGGGCTACGTTCTGCCCTGGGGTCAGATGTCCTTCTGGGGCGCGACCGTCATCACTGGCTTCTTCTCCGCCTTCCCTCTGGTCGGCGAGTGGATCCAGCAGTTCCTCCTCGGGGGCTTTGCTGTCGACCAGCCGACGCTGAACCGCTTCTTCTCGCTGCACTATCTGCTGCCGTTCATGATCGCGGGCGTCGTCGTCCTGCACATCTGGGCGCTGCACGTCACCGGCCAGACGAACCCGACCGGCGTCGAAGTGAAGACCAAGACAGATACCGTCGCCTTCACGCCCTATGCGACGCTGAAGGACGCTCTTGGCGTGTCGGTCTTCCTGATCGCTTTCGCCTGGTTCATCTTCTACATGCCGAACTATCTCGGCCACCCGGACAACTACATCCCGGCTGACCCGTTGAAGACGCCGGCTCACATCGTTCCGGAATGGTACTACCTGCCGTTCTACGCGATGCTGCGCGCCATCACCTTCAATATCGGCCCGATCGACTCCAAGCTTGGCGGCGTTCTGGTGATGTTCGGCTCGATCATCATCCTGTTCTTCCTGCCGTGGCTGGATACGTCGAAGGTTCGGTCCGCCGTCTACCGTCCGTGGTACAAGCTCTTCTTCTGGCTCTTCGTTGCCGATGCCATTCTGCTTGGCTGGCTGGGCGCCATGCCGGCGGAAGGTATCTACGTCATCCTGTCCCAGCTCGGCACGCTGTACTACTTCGGCTTCTTCCTGGTCATCATGCCGCTGCTCGGCCTCTTCGAGACGCCGCGGCGCATTCCGAACTCGATCACCGAGGCGGTCCTGGCCAAGAAAAACAAGTCCGACATGGAAAAGCTCAAGCCTGGCGAAGCCAGCGCCTGACCGCCGCGACCGAGAGGGATTAAGAGTATGAAAAAGCTTGTTGCAAGCATCCTTTCGCTGGCCTTCGTGGCAGGGCTGGGCGTAGGTGCCGCCGCATTGGCTCAGGATGAGCATGCGGCGGAAGGCGAAGCCCATGCCGAGGGTGCAACGCCGCACTATCCGCTGAAGCACCCGACGGAGCTCGACTGGAGCTTCGCCGGCCCCTTCGGCCACTACGACAAGGGGCAGCTGCAGCGCGGCCTGAAGATCTACACGGAAGTCTGTTCCGCCTGCCACTCCATGACCCTTGTTTCCTTCCGCAGCCTGGAAGAGCTGGGTTACTCGGAAGAGCAGGTGAAGGCTTTTGCGGCGAACTACCAGGTCACTGATGGTCCGAACGATGCCGGCGACATGTATGAGCGCACGGCCGTACCTTCGGACCACTTCCCTGCGCCGTTCGCAAACGCGCAGGCTGCTGCTGCCTCCAACAATGGTGCAGCACCTCCGGACTTCTCGCTGATCGCGAAGGCGCGCGGCGTGACCCGCGGCTTCCCGCAGTTCGTCTTCGACATCTTCACGCAGTATCAGGAAGGCGGGCCGGACTACATCTACTCGCTCCTGACCGGCTATGAAGAGCCGCCGGAAGGTCTGGAAGTGCCGGAGGGCACCTATTACAATCCGCACTTCATCGCCGCGGCCGCGCTCGCCATGGCGCCGCCGCTGTCGGACGGGCAGGTGACTTATGATGACGGCGCACCGGAAACGCTGGACCAGTACGCCAAGGACATCTCGGCGTTCCTGATGTGGGCCGCCGAACCGCATCTCGAAGAGCGCAAGCGTACCGGCTTCATGGTCATGGTGTTCCTGGTGATCTTCACCGGCCTCATCTACCTGACGAAGAAGTCGGTCTACTCGAACAAGGAACATTGAGGCCTCGCCTCGATCCAGAAAAAGGCGGTCCTCGGGCCGCCTTTTTTGTTGGGGAGGTACCTTTCGCTTGCTAGGGTCTCGCCCGATCCCCATCAGTCCAGCCACGGGACCATCATGACCAAGCCAATCGACCTTTCCACCGCCGTCCGTTCGATCCACGATTATCCGAAGCCGGGTATCATCTTCCGTGACATCACGACCCTTCTGGGCGATGCCGTGGCATTCCGCCAGGCGGTGGACGAACTGGTGCGACCCTATACGGGGCTTGGCGTCGACAAGATCGCCGGCGTCGAGGCAAGGGGGTTCATCCTTGGGGGCGCCCTGGCGCACCAGTTGTCAGCCGGTTTCGTGCCAATCCGCAAGAAGGGGAAGCTGCCGCACGCGACGGTGCGCATTGCCTACAGCCTCGAGTATGGCGTCGACGAGATGGAGATGCATGTGGATGCGGTAAAGCCGGGCGAGAAGGTGATCCTGACGGATGACCTGATTGCGACCGGTGGTACGGCGGAGGGTGCGGTGAAGCTGCTGCGCCAGCAGGGAGCCGAGATCGTTTCTGCCTGCTTCGTCATCGATCTGCCGGATCTAGGCGGTCGCCGGAAGCTCGAGGACCTCGGCGTCGAGGTCAGGACGTTGATGGCCTTCTCCGGACACTAAGCCCGGAGCTACCGGTAGCGACGACAGTTCAGCCGAATTCCAGGACGGTGCCCTCGTAGCGCATCACTACCTCGCCATGCTGGTTGACGCCATCGTTCGACGTGATGTTGATCCAGGTGCCCGGCCGCGAGACAACCGGGCGGCTCTCGATCAGTTCGACCGAATAGGTGATGTTGTCTCCGACATAGACTGGCTTCATCCACTGCAGCGTCTTGAAGCCTGCGGAAGGACCGAGTTGCGGGGGCCTTATGCCTTCTTGCGAAAGGCGCTTCATTTCGGCAGTCCAGTACTCCATGAACATCTTCATCCAGCCGGCGCAGGTGTGCCAGCCGGAGGCACAGAGGCTGCCGAAGACGTAGTTCCTCGCCGCTTCGGCATCGACGTGGAAGGGCTGCGGATCGAACTGCTTTGCGAACCGAATGATGTCTTCGGCGGTAAACAGCATAGTGCCAGTGATGACCCTTTTGCCCGGCGGCGACAACTCGATCAGCCTCATGCGCCTGCCTCCAAGTCCGGCCGGCGGCGGATCATGATCGGGTTTTCGCCGCGCATCACCAATATGCCTTTCTGATTTTCGACCTCATGCAGGAAACGGACGAGACCGATGCCCGGCCGCGAGCGCAGAAGGCGGGACGCGGCCACGGTCGATCGCCCGGAAAGAGTGTCTCCGGCGAGGACCGGCTTCTTCCACTCCATGAAATCAATGCCGGGCGAGCCTTCCGATGCCGCTTCGTGCAGCCACCCGTCATACATCATGCGCATGAATAGGCTGGCGGTATGCCAGCCGGAGGCCGAAAGGCCGCCGAGGATGCTCGCCCGGCCGGCCTCTTCCGACAGATGCATAGGCTGCGGGTCGAATTCAGATGCGAAGGTGACGATCTCCTCTGCGGTCACCTGGCGGCTTGCAAGCGGCAAGGAAAGCCCCTCGGAAAAATCCTCGTAGTAATAGCGCGCTTTGACCATGCGCATGGTTCCTCCGACTCTTAGGCCGCACAATGACCAGCAGAGCCAGCAAATTCAAGGAGCTGAAATGAGCGGTTGGCTGAAGAGCGCGGTTTTCCCCGCTTCCCTGGAGAAGGAGGCACGGGCGCTTCTGGAAGGCATTCGCCCCGTGCAGATGCGTCGTGGGACGGTGCTGTTTCGGCCCATAGATCGCTCGCAAGCCTTCATCGTGGTGTTGTCGGGGCGGGTGGACGTCTACCTGACAGGGAGGACTGGCCGTGAAATGCTGCTCTATTCTGTGCCTCCCGGCGAAACCTGCGGGCAGACGACGCTCGGTGTGTTCGCCGACGCCGCCTATACAAGCGAGGCAATCGCCGAAAGCAATCTCGTGATCACGATGGTGCCGGAATCGGCGTTCGAGAAGCTGCTGGCGGGCTCCGCTGCCTTCCGCGCATTCGTGTTCATGGCGCTCGCAGCCCGGCTCAAGGAGATGATGAACCTGCTGGAGCAGGTGGCCTTCACGGGCATTGAGGAGCGGTTGGCGCGTGCGCTTCTCGACCGCTGATGGAGAGTCCGTGCTTGCAACGCATCACGAGCTGGCGATTATCATCGGGTCAGCGAGAGAAGTCGTTTCGCGCCGCCTTGAAGCGCTTGCCGCCAAGGGGATCGTCGCCAACGAGCGCGGACGTGTCCGGATCCTGTCACGCCAGGATCTCTTGCGGCTGGCGCAGGGCGGGGGACAGGGACTGGTGACTTAGTCACCGACTGTGATGGCAGCGCTACCGTGCCCGCGTAGACAAGCCCGAAAGGAGGGTCTCATGTTGGTGAAGAACGTCGGAACGATCGATCGCATCCTGCGCGTCATCGTCGGGATCGCGATCCTGTCGCTATTCTTCCTCTACCCCGATTCCGCCTGGCGCTAATATGCGCTGATCGGCATCATCCCGCTGGCGACCGGCGCCGTGGGCATGTGCCCAATCTACTCGCTGGCCGGCATCTCGACCTGCACAACAAAGCGAGCGTAGCTCACACGGAAAAGGCGCCGCAAACCCCTGCGGCGCCCTTTGATCGCTCGTTTGAGGGATCAGGTGTTGAAGCGGAAGTGGATCACGTCGCCGTCCTGCACGACGTATTCCTTGCCTTCGTCGCGCGCCTTGCCGGCATCCTTGGCGCCATTTTCTCCACCAAAGGCAATAAAGTCGTCATAGGCGATGGTGTTGGCGCGGATGAAGCCACGCTCAAAATCCGAGTGGATGACGCCGGCCGCCTGTGGTGCCTTGGTGCCGCGCTCGATGGTCCAGGCACGCGTCTCCTTCGGCCCGACGGTGAAGTAGGTGATGAGGTCCAGGAGCTTGTATCCGGCGCGGATCAAGCGGTCGAGACCGGCTTCTTCCAAGCCAAGCGAGGAGAGAAATTCCGCGGCTTCCTCATCGGGGAGCTGAGCGACCTCGGACTCGATTGCGGCTGAAATCACGACGATCTCGGCTCCCTGAACCTTGGCCATCGTCTCGACCTTGGCAGTGAACTCGTTGCCCGTGGCGGCATCGCCCTCGGCGACGTTGCAGACGTAGAGGACCGGGTGCGAGGTCAGGAGGTTGAGGCCCTGCAGGATGCGGGTCTCGTCCGCATCGAGGTCCTTCAGCATGGTGCGTACCGGCTTGCCGTCGCGCAGGAGTTCGAGCGAGCGCTCCATGATCGGCAGCTGCGCCATGGATTCCTTGTCCTTGCCGGTCGCACGCTTGCGCGTCTGCTCCGTGCGGCGCTCCAGGCTATCGAGATCGGCGAGCATCAGCTCCGTCTCGATGGTCTCGGCGTCGGCGACCGGATCTATGCGGCCTTCGACATGGGTAATGTCGGAGTCCTCGAAGCAGCGCAGCACGTGGACGACGGCATCCACCTCGCGGATGTTGGCGAGGAACTGATTGCCGAGGCCTTCGCCCTTGGAGGCGCCGCGGACGAGGCCGGCGATGTCGACGAAGGAAATTCGGGTCGGGATGATCTCCTTCGACTTGGCAATGTCGGCAAGCTTCTTCATGCGCGGATCGGGAACCGCGACCTCACCCGTGTTCGGCTCGATGGTGCAGAAGGGATAGTTGGCGGCCTGTGCCGCAGCCGTCTTTGTCAGAGCATTGAAGAGCGTCGACTTGCCGAC
The DNA here is from genome assembly GCF_022968135.1 of Pseudorhizobium tarimense. Classification (GTDB taxonomy): domain Bacteria; phylum Pseudomonadota; class Alphaproteobacteria; order Rhizobiales; family Rhizobiaceae; genus Neorhizobium; species Neorhizobium tarimense. The sequence goes on along the minus strand of NZ_JALJRA010000008.1, from coordinate 70,063 downwards.
ATTCGGCAGGCCCACGATGCCGCATTTGAAACCCATCGGTAGAAATATCCGTGCTTGAACGATCGTTGCGTTGGCTATGGGATAAACCGGGTGAGGGGTCAAGCCCGGGTAGGACAGGTCACATCGAGCGTCCGCTTGATCGTCGTCAAGGCGGATGCGATAATGATCCTCTCCTGATCACCGTCATCGCGAGGCTTGCATGCCGACCAACGACGACACTGTCCTTCTTCCCACGACAAAGTCCAAGCCGAAGCTGGAGCGGCCCAAGCTCTACAAGGTCATCCTGGTCAACGACGACTATACACCTCGCGAATTCGTGGTGATGGTGCTGAAGTCGGTCTTCAGGATGAGTGAGGAGGCGGGCTATCGTGTGATGCTGACGGCGCACCGGATGGGCACTGCTGTCGTGGTGGTCTGCGCCAAGGATATTGCCGAGACCAAGTCCAAGGAAGCCGTAGATCTCGCCAAGCAGGCGGGCTTTCCCCTGATGTTCACGGCAGAACCTGAGGAGTGATCAGTGCGGCCGGCGAGGGAGGTAGCAGCAGACACTCCACACGGTGCTCAATCGCCCTTGCCGCCGAACATCTTCCTCAGCATCTCCGCCATCGGCCCTGTCGTGGGCAAGGCAGGCTTGGCAGCGCCGCCGCGTGCCTGACGGATGTGGGACTGCTCGGCCGGCTTCTTCATTGGCTTCGCTTTAGGCTCGTCGGCCTTGTCGCCCGTTGCGAGCGCCAGCTTGTTGAGAAACTGCGAGTCCTCGCCGCGAACCAGCATTTCGGCATTGTCGGCAAGCGCATCCAGAAGCGGCTCAAGCCATGCCTGATCCGCCTTGGCGAAGTCGCCAAGCACGTGGTTATGAACCAGCTCCTTCGAACCCGGGTGGCCGATCCCCAGACGCAGGCGCCGGTAGTCCTTGCCGCAATGGGCATCGAGCGACTTCACGCCGTTGTGGCCACCATGACCGCCGCCGGTCTTCAGACGCGCCTTTCCCGGCGCCAGGTCCAGTTCGTCGTAGATGGCGATGATGTTCTCCGGCCCGAGCTTGTAGAAGCGCATGGCTTCGCCGACTGCCTCTCCCGACAGGTTCATGAAGGTCTGCGGCTTCATCAGCAGGACCTTTTCGCCGGCGATCTCTCCCTCGGAAATCTCCGCCTTGAATTTCTTCGACCACGATCCGAAGCTTGCCCGTCGCTGCAAGGCGTCAATTGCCATGAAGCCGATGTTGTGACGGTTGCCGGCATATTTTCCGCCCGGATTGCCGAGGCCCGCGATGATCAGCATGTCGTTCTGTACCCGTTTGCGATGATCCGAAGGTCTCTCCACCCCGAACGGCTGCGGAAGTCAATCCGTTTCAGGGCGTGTCACTTCGGCTGGACGATTCCGTAGGAGGAGAGGATGCGATCCTGTTCGCCGCTGGCAACCAGCCGGTCAAGGACTGCCTGCATCTTCGCGATCAGTGCATCGGACAAGGTCGGGTTGCAGGCGAAACCGAGAGGCTGAAGGTCGAGCGTGGCAACTTCCCTGATCTGCGCGCGCTTGGCGAGCATGTCCGCGAAGATACCTTCCGACATCGGCATCAGCACGATGCGCTTTTCAATCAGCTTGCGGACATTCGTCTCGAAATCGGCGCTGACATCGATGAGGGGAAAGCCGAGGCGCTCCAGCAGGGCCTCCGTGTAGTCGGCGCGGTGCGTGCCGACGAGGTAGCTTTCGGCATCTTCCAAGCTGATGTCGGTCATGGTGAATCCTCTCGCGCCACCAGAATGCTGCGGTTGACGAAGAGCGGGATGACCCACTTGAAGCGCCCTTCGCGCTCCGGCGTGCGGGCTGCGGCGAAGACGCAGTGCATCGGTTGCGTCTCGGCGAGTGCGATAGCCCGGGCCCAGGGCATGATCTGGATATCGTACGGTCGCCCGATCTCCTCAATCATCGCCTTGAGCTGATCGATTCCGCCGCCGCGATTGGTGCCGTCTTGCTCGCGGAAGCTGAAGGGCGGATAGGCTTCGGTCGTGAAGATGAGCGGCTCGTCGGCGTGCGCGCAAGTGGCCGCAGTCAGGCATGCGAAAAGCAGGCTGGCCAATCTCGTCATGTTTGTGCGTCCCCGTCCACTGACAGTATCGCCGACGAAACTGTCACGATCAAGCGGTGCCGGCGAAGGACTGGCGGGCGGCTGACGTGCCGAGCAGCAGGTGCAGGTCTTCTATGGGCAGCGGCTTGGAGAAGAGATAACCCTGTCCGCAGTCCACACCCATGTGATGAAGTGCATCCTTCTGAGCAGCCGTCTCGACGCCTTCGGCAATGACCTTGCAGTTCATCTTCTGGGAGATTGCGGTGATGCCTTCGATCAGCAGTCTGTTCTTGCCGCCGACCTCGTCGCCGCCTTCGGTAGAGCGGATGAAGGACTGGTCGATCTTCACGATGTCGACTGGGAAGCGGCTCAGATAGCTCAATGAAGAATAGCCGGTTCCGAAGTCATCCAGAGCGATGCGGCAGCCGAAGGAGTGGATCTCGTTGAGGATTCTGCGAACTTCCGGGTTGTCGTGCATCAGGACGGCTTCGGTGATCTCCAACACCAGACGGTTTGGTCTGATGCCGTACTGGCCGAGCAGGCTGGCAAGCCGCGTCGGCAGAGAGCATTCAAACTGCAGGGGCGAGAGGTTGACCGCGACATAGGCGTCCATAAGGCCGATCTCTTGCGAGACGCGGGCAAGGTTCGCAACAGCGCTCTCGAGGATCAGGTTGCCGATCGCGCCGACGGTCCCGTTTTCTTCAGCCACCTCGATGATGGCGGCAGGCAAGAGCATGCCCTTGACCGGATGGCGCATGCGCATCAGCGCTTCAAAGCCGATGATGGGGCCTGCCTTCAGGTCCACGATCGGCTGGAAATGGGCCTCGAACCAGCCGCCGGTAACGGCATCGTCGATGTCTTTCTCTATCTCTGCGCGCTTGCGCGTTTTCTCAAGGATCGCGGGATCGAAGATCTGCGCGCCGTTCTTGCCGTCGCGCTTGCGCGCATACATCGCGAGGTCGGACTTGTGCAGGAGATCTGCAGCTCCCGAGGCGTGGTCGGGATAAATGGCGACACCAACGCTGGCGCTAAGGCGGACCGGGTGTCCTACCACCAGGAACGGGTTTTCGAACAGGGCGACGATCTTCTTGCAGAGTTCGTTTGCCGATTCCTGCACGTCGCCGCTCGTCAGCAGGAAGGCGAATTCGTCACCGCCCAGGCGCGATGCGGTATCCCCCTCGCGCAACAAGGGTAGAACCCGGCTCACGAACTGGCGCAGCAACTCGTCGCCTGCGGCGTGGCCCAAGTTGTCGTTGACAGACTTGAAGCGGTCGAGATCCACAAAAAGGCAGGCGAGGCGATCCTTGGTTTCATCGGCATCGCGCAGCTTCTGATCAAGGATCGCCTCAAAACCCTGCCGGTTGATCAGCCCGGTCAGGTGATCGGTGATCGCCTGCTGACGGACACGCTGTTCCGAACGCTTGAGCTCGGTGATGTCCGTCATGACGTTGAGTGATCCGGTGCCGCCCAGTCGCTGGTCGAGCTCCCGCTCGATAATCAGGACGTCAATGACGTCGCCACTGCGGCAGACAAAGCGGACGGTTGCCTCCACGGACTGCCCGCCGGGTCGCCGCCTGCTTCGGCGGTTGGCGAAGATTGCACGGTCCGCTGGCGCGACGAAATCAACGAAGGGCCGGGCGACGACTTCATCGCGCCTGTAGCCCGTGGCCAGCAGCCAATAGTCGCTGACGGCGGCGATCAAGTCGTTCTGGTCGAGCGAAAAGAGCATTGCCGGAGTGCGGTTATAGAGCTCCGTCGCCTGCTGGTGGGCCTTCTTGAGTTCCTGCTCGTCCCGTTCGAGTTGCGTCTGCATCTCGTTGAAGGATTCTGCCAGCTGGCCCATCTCGTCCGTCGACTGCCAGTCGACGTGGTGGCGGGAGCCGAGCTTGCGCGTTGCTTCGATGGCGGCCGTCAAGCGCATCAGCGGCGTTATGACCATCAGCCGGTTACCCACAAGAGCCGCCAGGAATACCGTCAGTACCGCAAGGGCGAATATGAAGATGAAGGCCATCTCCGTTTCATGAAGCGCGGCGAACCAGCCCGGCGATTCGACATAGGCAGTAATATCGCCAACGGTTACTTCACCCTGTAGTGATTTGTAAATGATTGGAAGCGAGATCCTTTCCAGATCAACAGGACGAGCTGACGTGGCGGCGGTTTTGATAACCTTCAGCTTGCCCAATCGGTCGTCAACCCGGATCGAGCGAACGGCCGGATCTGAGACCATTCCGAGAACCGTCTGCCTGACCGTATCCTTGTCCAGGTCCCATACGGGCTTCCCGAGGGCCTTCGCATTTGTTGAGAGTAGGAGCTCGATCTGGGATCGCAGGGCGCTGTTTGCCTGTTGTGACGAAAGCGCCAGGAAAAGCGTAAACAGAGGCACGACCACGCAAAGGAGCGTTGCCGATACAATGGTGATGAACCGAGTTTCCACCGAACGCTTCATGCGCCTGCTGCTCCACCGGCCTGATTGACGTGAGGTGTCAGCACACCCGCATCGTTGCGGCTAAGAATAGCCGCAACTGTTTAATCTTCACTGACATCATGAATGCCGGTGTCGTACATCGGCCAGCAAAGGCGCCAAGGCAAGCTGAAAGGCAGGCTCGTCCGAGGTGGAGTTGAAACAAAGAAAACAAACTGCAAACAAAAAACCCGCCTTCGGGAGGCGGGTTTTTTTTGAACTATCTAAAGTTCTTATTCGGAAGCGGGCGTTTCTTCCTGCTGTTCTTCTTCTTCAACGCCAGCGGCCGGTGCAACGATGGTTGCGATGGTGAAGTCGCGGTCAGCAATCACCGGCTTCACGCCCTTAGGCAGGGTGACGCTGGAGATGTGGATGCTGTCGCCGATCTTGAAGCCGGCGAGGTCCACGGTGATGGAGTCCGGGATGGCGTTTGCCGGGCAGTTGAACTCGACCGTGTGGCGGACGATGTTCAGAACGCCGCCGATCTTCACGCCGGACTTTTCTTCGTTGATGAAGTGCACCGGAACGTCAACGGTGACCGCGGTGTTTTCGGAAACGCGCAGGAAGTCGACGTGCATGGTGAAGTCGCGAACCGGATCCAGCTGGTAGTCCTTCGGCAGGACCTGAATCTTGTTTCCGTCGACGTCGATCGTGGCGATCGTCGTCATGAAGCCGCCGGCGTGGATACGCTTGGTCACTTCATTAGTCGACAGAGCGATGGCAATTGGGGCCTGCTTGTCACCATAGATGACAGCGGGAATCAAACCGTTGCGGCGAAGTTCACGGGCGGACCCCTTACCAACCCGTTCGCGCGCCTCGGCCTTGAGCTCGTAAGATGCTTGGCTCATGGCATATCCTTTCGAGGTTATTTGGAGGACCCGCAGAGCGATGAGCGCTATCTTCGGGTCGGGAGGGCATCTCGCGACGCGCTCCATCCGCGTTGCCTCCAAGGGTGTCTACGCGGACTGGCGGCCTATAGTACAAGCGGCTCCCAATATCAAGCAGCACGGGGCGAAACGGTCGGAGAAGCTTGTTTACCATCTTGGCGAACCATTCGCACAGAGGTTGGGTGTTAGCACATGCATGTCTTCTAGTGCACGGACGCTCTCATGGAACGTATCCTCTCCTGCCTCGCTCTCGACCACGACCTTCGCTATGTTGCCGGTGCGGTCCTGGTTTGTGCGCTCGGGTCTGCCTTGACGATGCGTCTCTTCTCCAGGGTCAGACGCGCCAAGGGCCTGGAACGTGGGTTACGGCTCTTCCTTGCGGCTTTCATCGGTGGCTCGACAACCTGGGCAACCCATTTCCTGGCGATGCTCGGCTATTCTGTCGTAGGCACCGCCGGCTACGACCCGTTGTTGACGCTACTATCATTCGCGATCGCGGTTGTGTCGGCAATGGCCGGTTTATGCGTTACCGCCTATGGAGGGCGATCCGTATTGCTGGAGGCAGGCGGCGTGATTGTTGGGCTCGGCATCGCTGCCATGCATTACCTCGGCATGGCTGCCTACGAGGTGCAGGGTGTCATTGTCTGGGAGTGGCGCTATGTGGCAGCCTCCCTCGTTGCGGCAGGCGTCTTCGGGGGGCTTGCCACCAACCGTATCGGCCGACCGATCGGACGGGTTTGCCAATATGGATCTGTGGCTGCCCTGGTCCTCGCCATCGCGTCGGCCCATTTTCTCGGCATGGCGGCCGTCGACGTTGTGCTCGATGGCAATCTTCCCATACCGGCCACCGTTCTGCCCCCCGTGATGTTGGCACTCGGCGTGTTCTTCCTCATGCTGGCGCTCCTCGCTATGGCTGCGGCGACCTACCTAATCGATTCCAGCACAACGCAGGATGCGTTCGAGCGTTACCGCCATCTTTCTCTGCACGACCCTTTGACCGGATTACCGAACAGAACCTCGTTCACGGAAGAGCTGGCGCTGGCCGCCGGCCGCATTGGCGGCAATGCGCAGATTGCGGTGCTGTCGTTCGACCTTGATCGCTTCAAGGAGGTCAACGACGTCCATGGTCATGCCGCCGGGGATGCTGTTTTGAGGGCTATCGGCGGACGGTTGAGCACAGTCACCGGTGACGACGAATTCATCGCCCGCGTGGGCGGCGACGAATTTGTCGCAATGACGCGGCGTTACTACGTCAAGGCCGACGCTTACCGCTACGCGCAACGGATCATCAACGAGATCTGCAAGCCGATCGAGTGGCAGGGCAGCACGCTGACCGTCGGGACAAGCGTCGGGATCGCAGTGCTTGCAGACGGCGCTTCCCCAGATGATCTGCTGGCCCAGGCGGATGTCGCGATGTACCGCGCCAAGGCGAGCGGCAACAATGCCGTCTGCTTCTATGACGCTTCCATGGACCTCGCAGCGCGCGAAAGAAACGTTCTCGCAATGGACATGCGGGCCGGGCTGCGCGAAGGCCAGTTCGAGCTGTACTATCAGCGGCAGAACGACACCTTCACCGGTGAGGTGGTCGGCTTCGAGGCGCTGCTTCGCTGGAACCATCCGAATCGCGGCGTGGTGCCACCGTCCGACTTCATCCCGATTGCCGAAAGCAGCGGCTTCATCATCGAGCTCGGCGTCTGGGTCCTACGTGAGGCCTGTCGGGAAGCGGCGAGCTGGCTGAACCCTCTGCCGATCGCTGTCAACGTGGCAACGCAGCAGCTCTCCGACCGCAATTTTCCCGCGATGGTGCAGGAGGCACTTCAGGAAACGGGCCTTGCACCCGCAAGGCTCGAGCTGGAGATCACCGAAAGCGGTATCGTTGCCGACCATCAGCGGGCGCTTCAGACCATCCGCCACCTCAAGAGCCTCGGCGTTCGGATCGCAATGGACGATTACGGAACCGGCTATTCCTCGCTATCGATGCTGCTGACCTTTCCCTTCGACAAGATCAAGATCGACCGGCAGTTCGTTGATGGAGTCGCCACCAACTCCCAGTCGGCAGCCATTGTGCGGTCGACGCTGATCCTTGCCTCAAGCCTCGACATCCCGGTTCTCGCTGAAGGCGTAGAGACCGACGCTCATATAGAATTCCTGCGTAAAGAAGGATGCGTGCAGGTCCAGGGCTTCTTGTTCGGCAAGCCGGGACCCAGGGAAGGTATCGACGCGATCGTCAATCGCGAGCCAAAGAGCGGCGCCTCGGGCGGGACCAAAGCCGCCTGAAGTGGCTCTCTGGCTGCGCCAGTTCAGCGTGGCTCGCCACCCGGCGGATAGGCGGTTTTTTGCTCGAAACGAAACTTGTGCCCGCATTGGCAGCGGACCATATACTTGCGGGGATCGGACGAGGGGAACTCTGCAGAGAAGCCCGTCGGCATCTCGTCGATCTTGAAGTCGCGATTGCCGCCGCGGCGTTCTTCGCTTTCGGAAACCTCTGCAAAGCCCGAATTGCCGCACTGCGAACATTCCAGCTTTCTCGAATAGCGGTCGCGCGCTGCCATCTCTCACTCCGTCTCATTTGTCTGCTGCGCAGAACTAGCTCCGGCGTCTCCAGATGCAAGACAAAAGAAAAAGCGCCGGCTCAAGATTTGGCCGGCGCTTCGAGTTTGGCAGCTCTAGGTGGTCGGCGCGTCCTTACGCCGCGCGGCGCGCCGTGTCTGCACCGCCTTCGCTGACGGAGAAGTGGCTAATCTGCTCGTTCAGCACTTCCGCTTCGTTGGCGAGAGAGTGGGCCGAGGCGGATGTTTCCTCGACCATGGCCGCGTTCTGCTGCGTGACCTGATCGAGGCCGCTGACGGCGGAGTTGATCTCGCCGAGGCGTGCAGACTGCTCGCGGGAAGAGCTCACGATTGCGCCAATATGCTCATTGATGGACTGGATGTTGCCCTGGATATGCTCCAAGCTCTCACCGGTCTTCAGGACGAGGGCCACGCCGTTTTCGACGTCGCTTGCCGATGCGGTGATCAACTGGCCAATATCGCGAGCAGCGGTGGCCGACTTCTGGGCAAGTTCGCGAACTTCCTGCGCCACGACGGCAAAGCCCTTGCCAGCCTCGCCCGCGCGAGCGGCTTCAACACCTGCGTTGAGGGCGAGCAGGTTGGTCTGGAAGGCGATCTGATCGATCACGTCGATGATCTGGCGGATCTTCGACGACGAGCTTTCGATGCGCTCCATGGCCTGGATCGCGTTCTGAACGACGTCGGTGGACGTGTGAGCGCCCTTCAGCGTATCGGCAGCCACGTCGACAGCCGTCTCGCAGCGGGTGAGGGCGCCGTTGACGGAGCCGGTCATCTCGGCGAGGGCTGCAGCGGCTTCCTCGAGTGCGGCAGCCTGACGTTCGGTGCGGCGCGAGAGATCGTCCGAAGCCATCTTCAGTTCGCCGGAACCGGCGCGGATAGTAGTGACGCTATTGCCGATGGAGGCGATCGTCGACTCCAGGCCCGCAAGGGAGTTGTTGAAGTCATGCCGCAGGTGATCGAGCGATGGCGCAAAGGCCTTGGTGATCCGCTGATCGAGTTTCCCGCGCGAGAGGGCTGCAAGGCCGGTGGCGAGGGCAGAGACTGCCTCTTCGATTTCTCTGCTGCTGGCAGCTTTTTCCGCCTCGCGCTGCTGGCGCTCTTCGTCCAGCTCTTCAGACTTACGCGATGCTTCTTCCTCCATGCGCTCCTTGTCCAGCGCACCCTGGCGGAAGGATTCAAGCGCGCGGGCCATGACGCCAACTTCGTCACCCCGCTTGGTGTGTTCGACGACGATCGTCTTGTCGCCGTCGTTGAGACGGTTCATCAGCCTGGCCAGTTCGGTCAGCGGACGGGTGAGACGGGCGGCGATATAGGTGCCGGCGGCGCCCATGATGGCGAGCACGGCAAGCGTTGCAAGGATTGCCCACATCGCGAGGTCGCGCGCGGAGGCCAGGACCTGTGCCTCAGCCTGTCCCATCGCCAGCAAGTGCTTGTCGCCAAACAGCGTCACCGGCTGGTAGGCGAAGAAGAGCGGATGATCGCCGACGGTGGCGAATGCCGAGCCGGCCGACTGGCTGACGGAGGCTTCGGCCAGGGCGGCGGGGATTTCGTGAGACTGCCCGGCGACAAAGGCGCCGCTGCGATAAACGCCCTTGCCGTCGAGCAGCAAGGCTTCGTCGATGGACTTGCCGAATTCGTCCGGCGTGACCGCCCGCGTCAGCTGCTCAGAGGAGATGCGGAAGATCACGGTACCTTTGGTGACCATCTTACCCCAGGAGGCGACGGCAAGCTGCTTGCCGATCAAGGCCGACGGCTTACCCCCATCCGCTTCATAGGGGGCGAACGGGGATGTCTGCACCTCTTCGGCGGAACCTGCCTGGATGCGGGCGACAAGATCGCCGATGGCAGGCACTGCCGACACGTTCTGCAGCAGTTCGCTGCCCTTGGTGACGGAGTAGACGATCGTGCCGTTGAGGTCGGTGACGTAGATGTCGCTGACCCGGGCGTTCTTCCAAGCGCTGGCGATCGTTCCATGGATCGAGCTGTGGTGGATCGCGTAGAGCAGCTTGAGGCCTGCGCCGTCGAAGGCCGCGCGGTCCTCGACCGACTTGCCCGCCTTCTGGTACTCCGCCTTGATGCTCTCTCCCTCGCTCGGGATGACGTTCGTCATTGTCTCGACGGCCTGACCGATTGCCGTGTTCTGCGCGAGGTCGGCGAGCGATTGCGAGATACGGTCCTGATAGTTCTGGAGCGCCTTGGCCTGGTTTCCAGCAACCGACTCGAGCCGGAGCTTGCTTGCTTCGATCAGTCCGTCCTTGCCGATCTGATAGCTCAGCAACCCGACGGACAGGCACGAGACGAAGGTCGCCCCGACCACCAGACCCGCAAATTTAGCCTTGATAGACAAAGATCTGCCGGCGCCGGCAGAACTCGATGACCGCGACATGGCGTGTTTCCCCCACACATACAACAATGGTGGCGAAATCTTTGTCAGACATTCATTGCGGCAATCTTAATGTCCGACTCCCGTATACTGCCGTCGAAAAAGGTCAGTCGAAGAGGCTGGACACCGATTCTTCGAGCGCTGTCCGATTGATCGCTTCGCCGAGCAGATTGGCGGTGGTGACCACGCGGATGTTGGGCGCAGACTGAACCGCCGTCGTCGGCTGGATCGAATCGGTAATCACCAGTTCGCGCAGCTTCGAGGATGTGATGCGGGCTACGGCGCCGCCGGAAAGCACGCCATGCGTGATGTAGGCAGTGACGCTCGTGGCGCCATTTTTCAGAAGCGCTTCCGCCGCATTGCAAAGAGTGCCGCCGGAATCGACGATGTCGTCGATGAGCAGGCAGTCGCGGCCAGCCACGTCGCCGATGACATTCATCACTTCCGATTCACCGGCACGCTCGCGGCGCTTGTCGACGATGGCAAGCGGACAATCGATGCGCTTTGCCAGCGAACGGGCGCGGACGACGCCGCCGACATCAGGGGAGACTACCATAACGTTCTTGACGTCATAGTTCTCCTTCACGTCGCGGGCGAGGATCGGCACGGCGAAGAGGTTGTCGGTCGGGATGTCAAAGAAGCCCTGGATCTGGCCTGCATGAAGGTCGAGCGTCAGGACGCGATCGGCACCGGCCTCGGTGATCAAATTGGCGACCAGTTTGGCGGAAATCGGCGTGCGCGGGCCGGCCTTTCGGTCTTGCCGGGCATAGCCGAAATAGGGAAGAACTGCGGTGATGCGCTTTGCGGACGACCGCCGGAACGCATCGATCATGATCAGCAGCTCCATCAGGTGGTCGTTGGCGGGAAACGACGTCGACTGGATGACGAAGACATCCTCGCCACGCACGTTCTCCTGAATCTCCACGAAGATTTCCTGGTCTGCGAAGCGTCGTACCGTAGCTTTCCCGACTGGAAGATTGAGATAGTTGCAGATCGCATCGGCGAGTTGCCGGTTCGAATTGCCTGCGAAAACCTTCATTTCGGCCCGCCCGTTGTGACGCTGAATGGGCGCCTTTTACCGCCGCACTGAGCGAATGCAAGAGCGTTTCCCGTATGGCCGAGAATTTTATGAACAATCTGTGACCCGGAGCCTCAGCCGGTCTGCGACTGCTTCCATGCCACGTACTCGTTGATCGTCTTGGTGGCGATCGTCTCCATCGTCGAGGGAGGAACCGCTGCCCAGGGATCCTTTGCCGATGTGGGGACCTGCACCTGTCCCTGCAGACGGTGCAGCCGCGCACCGCTGTTGTCGAGGATATCCCAGACATAGACGACGGTGACGGCGCTGGCGTCGCCGAAGGCGGAGAAATAGCCCTTAAGGATGTGGTCGGCGGTGACGTCCCCTGAGGCGCGGATGCTGAGGCCTGCCGCTCGCGCCTGAGCGCCCAGTTGGCGCGACAGTGGCGTCACCGACTGTACCGGCGCCCCGATGATGGGAAGGAAGCGGATCGTGCCGGCAGCCGTTGAGGGGAGTGAGGCGACCTGTGACGGCGAAGCTGCAGCTGGTGCTGGGGGCGGGGCGGCGGCAGCCGAACGAGAGAGCGGGGCGAAGGCTTCAGGACCCGAGGCAGACGGCGATGTCTGCCCAGCTTCCAGAGCCTGCGCCTGTGCTTCCAGAGTGTTTTGCGGCGGGCGGAGATGGCGCGGCTGTTCGACACTCTCGCTCTGATAGGCAACCTGACGATCCGCGCCAGCCAGCACATCTGCTTCCGCTTGGGTGACGGGAGTGGAGGGGCGGAGTCCGCCGCCGACGTCCACCTGTGGTGTCAGGGCGTCAGTCGTGTTGCAGGCGGTCAGCGCGAGCGAAAACAAAGTGGCGCACAGTGCCGTTGCCGATCCTCGCATCTCCACCTCCGTCACTCAGTCCGCCGGTCGAGACCTTATGTGCCACCTTTCCTGCAAGTCAATTCTCCGTTCTGACACAGAGGTCAGTGGACAATGAGGTCGAGCCCATGTCGGGACAGGGCCTGTGGCGCATCCTCCGTGGTGAGATAGGTATGGCCAAGGGTCATCGCGGCGCCGGTGTCGGAATCCATGATGATCATGTGAACGAAGAGGCTCATGTCGGGCAGGATTTCCTGCGGATTGCCGACATGGAACATCTGATGCTCCATCCAGGAGGGCGAGAAGCGGGCGCCGAGCGAGTAACCGCAGGCGTTCAGCCGGTGGCGGGTGAGCCCCCGCTCGTCGAGGATGCGGGCGTGGGTGTCGAAGACATCGCCGAAGGTATTGCCCGGACGAAGCACGCCTTCGATGGCCGTAATGGTCTCCAGGCATGCCCGGTAGAGCTCGCGGTGCCGCGGCGTGGGCTCGCCGATGATCACGGTCCGCATCATGGCCGCATGGTAGTGCGCGCTCGCCCCGGCCCATTCGAGCGTCAGCTGGTCATTTGCATCCAGCGTTCTGCGTCCAGCCTTGTAGCGGCAGAGAAGGGCATCCGGCCCGGAGCCGATGATGAATTCGTTTGCCGGATAGTCGCCGCCGCCGGCAAAGACTGCGCCCTGCATGGCGGCAAGGACAACGGCTTCGCTACCGCCCGCCTTGATCAGCGGCAGGGCAGCATCCAGCGCATCGTCCGCCAATTCGGCGGCGCGACGGACATAGGCGATCTCCGCCCGGCTCTTTCTCAGCCGCAGTCCGCTGACGAGGTAGGAGGCATCGACGATCTGGCCGAAAGAGGACAGCTGGTTGTCGAGGAGCTGTGCGGTGCGACCTGTCATGCCGTGCGTGTCGTATTCGACGCCGATTCGAGACCCCAGCAGGTCCATGTCGTTGAGCAGGTTCTTCAGGTCGAGCGTCGGGTCGGCATTCACCCGGTCCACCCATACGACCACATTCTCGATGATTGAGGTGTGCTTTGCCTGCCGAAGGTCTGCGGAGCGGGTGAGGAGGGTCATCGTGCCGTCCGACTTCACCACCAGCGTCTGAAAGAAGCAGTAGCCGAAGGTGTCGTAGCCGGTCAGCCAGTACATGCTCTCCTGAGCAAAGAGCAGCATAGCCTCCAGCTTTTCCTCGCGCATCCTATTAAGGAGGCGCGTGAGCCTGTCGGAATACTCGCTCCGTTCGAAATGAAGGGCCATCTTAGTCCTCCCTTAGTGCAATTGCAGAAATCTGTCGGCCGTAGTCCGGCTCGCCGCGATGGGTCGTCCGGCGGTAGGAAAAGAACCGCTTTTCGTCGGGATAGGTATCGATGCCCAGGCTGACCGCCTCGACGCCTGCCTCCCGCAGACGACGCACCGTCAGGCCCTGAAGGTCGAAATAGGCCTGCCCCGGCTTTGAGGATGGCGAGAAGAAATGTTCGTACGACGCATCGAAGGATCTGAACCGTTCGACGAACTCCGGCCCGACCTCGTAGCTTTCCGGCCCGATCGATGGGCCAAGGCACGCCAGGATCGAGGATCTTTGTGCGCCGAGGGAGACCATGGCGTCGATCGTGCTTTCCAGGACCCCTCCCAACGCACCTTTCCAGCCGGCATGGGCTGCGCCGATGACGCCGTTCTCGCCATCGCAGAAGAGGATCGGGCCGCAATCGGCGGACAGGACGCCGATAACCACGTCCGGCGACGCCGTCACCATGGCGTCGGCTTTTGGGCGGTCGCCGTCATAGGTGCCATCAACTACCACGACATCGCGCGAGTGGATCTGGTGGACGGTTGCGAGCTTCTCCAACGGCACGCCGAACCAGGCGGCCACGCGACTGCGATTCTCCCTCACGTGCTCGGCACTGTCGTTGGAGCCGATGCCGACGTTCAGTCCCCCGTAGATGCCTTCCGAGACGCCGCCTTGCCTGGTGAAGAAGCCATGACGCACGCGGCCGCGGGCGCGCTCGTTCAGAAGCTCACTCTCGATAGGCGTCGGCGCGTGAGGGTCCTTCATCGGTCGTGGATCTCGCTTGCTTGTGGGGATGAGGAGGCGCGAAATTTGGTCCAGTTGCTGGGCTGCTCCTGTTTAATGTTGGCGCACTCGCCTGCCGGCTGTCAATCCGAGCGGGCGTCAGCCGACCGCACGGAACGGTGCCAGATCCAACGCCGGGGACGAAACTGCCATCGTCTTGAAAAGTTCGCCCATCTTCCCCGCGCCTTCGCCGGCCAATCTGTCGACGGCTGCTGTGATCAGCTTCTTTTCGCCCGGCTCCTTGCCCCTGGCAAGGGCGGAAGCACGTTCGGCAAGACCGAGACCATAGAGGAACTCACCCTGGCGAAGACCGCCGTTCAGGTGAAGTCCGGCGCCGACGGCAACCTTGGCCAAGTCCTCGAAATCCACGTGGCTCGTCAGGTCGGCTTCGCCGGGATGCGCCAGCGGAGGGTCAAAATCATGAGCGCGCACGGCCTGCAGCGTGTCGCCAAAGCCGGAGACCATGTGGCCGTAGTCTATGAGGAGAGCCGTTCCGCCGAAGCGGCGCAGCCGTTCGCAAAGAGCCAGCATGACGGCCTGGCGTGCCGGGGCGAGCTCGAAGATGGTGCCATCCGGAACGGAGGCCGCCGGTGAGGGCAAGACCTGCGGATCGAGGGTCGCCACGCCTGCGGTGAAGACAAGCCCGTCTGCGGCATCGAGGCCGACCATCCTCTCGCGGAAGCCGGTCGGCGTCTTGACGAACTGGCGGATAGGAATGGCGTCGAACAGTTCGTTTGCGGCTATCAGCGTGAAGCCGTCGGGTATCTTTTCAAAGCTCTCGTGCCACCGGACGCGGGTGGAGTGGCTCTCGAGCGTGACGCGCTGGATCCCGCGCAGCCTCTCGCTGGTTTCCACTAGGTGGATCGTCATGCTTTCGTTCATCGACGGGGCGAGCCGTGCGATCACGCGCAGCATGTCGGCCATCATCGTGCCGCGCCCGGGTCCAATCTCAACCAGTTGCACATTCGTGGGCGAGCCGTGCCGCTGCCAGGCATGCACCATGAAGATGCCGACCATCTCGCCGAAGAGCTGGCTGATTTCCGGCGCCGTGATGAAATCTCCGGCAGTCCCGAAGGGTTCGCGCGTGCGGTAGTAGCCATGCTCCGGGTCTGCCAGGCACATGGAGAAATAGTCGGTGACGCTGATCGGCCCTGTGGCCCGAATGAGCGCCTTGATCTTCTGCGCCAGCGGCGTGCTCATGCTTGCACCTCTTCCCGTTTCATGGGGAAGTTGTGCTGACGCGTGTGCGAAGCATCAGCCAGAGCCCCAACCCGACCATGGGCAGCGACAGCAACATTCCCATGGTGAGCCAGCCGAAGGCAAGATAGCCGAGTTGCGCATCGGGCTCTCGAAAGAACTCGACGAAGATACGCGATAAGGCGTAGCCGAAGACAAAGGCGCCAGAGACGAAGCCCGGCCGCTTCAGCGCCTTTGCCAGGAACACGAGTGCTCCAAGGGCCACAAGCAGCAAAAGGCCTTCGAGCGCAGCTTCGTAAAGCTGGCTTGGATGGCGCGCGAAAGGGCCACCTGTCGGGAAGACAACGGCCCAAGGAACTTCGGCGATCCGCCCCCAGAGTTCGCCGTTAATGAAGTTGGCAATCCGGCCGAACAAAAGGCCGAAGGGAACGACTGCGGCGATGATGTCCAGCATGCTGAGCACCGGGATACCGTTGCGGCGGGCAAATAGGATGATGGCGGTGACGGCGCCGATGAAGCCGCCATGGAAGGACATGCCGCCGTTCCAGATCTCGATCGCCCGCACCGGGTTCTGCGAGACGGCCGCGAAATCGTAGAACAGGACGTAGCCCAGCCGACCTCCGAGCACGATGCCGATGGCGACCCAGACCAGAAAGTCGTCGAGGTGCGCCAGCGTGATGGGGGAGCGGTTGCCTGGCCACAGACTGTCCTGCTTGACGATCTGGCGCGCATAGAGCCAGCCGCAGACTATGCCAGCGACATAGGCGAGACCATACCAATGTACCGCAAGCGGCCCCAGCGAGAAGGCGACGGGATCGATGTCGGGGAAGGGCATCAGCGCAAGCAGCTTGAGGCTATCTGTCAAAATCGTGGTGTCCATGAATTTCAGTGGCGGGGAACATGGCTGCAGCCCAAATCTCGGTCAAGGCGAATCTCCGTCGCAGCCGATCCTGCTTGCAAGCCGGCGCGTCAGACCCTACTTCTTTCAGTGAAAAGATGAACGCCTGGCGCAGGCAAGAACGACGGAGCTCACGACCATGTCCAGCGGCACAAACCGAATCCTCGACGACTTCGCCAAGCTGATGACCGATGCCGCGGGTGCTGCGCAGGGACTGCGGCGTGAGGCTGAGACGGCGTTTCAGTCGCAGGCAGAGCGCTTCCTGAACAATATGGACGTCGTCAAGCGTGAGGAATTCGAGGCGGTGCGGGAGATGGCCGCGCGCGCCCGCGACGAGAACGAGGCGCTGAAGGCTCGTATAGAGGCGCTGGAGGCAAAGCTCGCTTCGCAGGGCTAAGCTCTCGAACGCAGGTGCCCTATTGATGAACGGGACCGCGGCGTAAGCCGTCGGTCCCGTTCTCCCATCTGGCATCCGTTAAAAATTCCCTAACATTTTCGAACCTGTGGACATCCTGAAAAACACAGTCCGCAGAGTCAGTTATGACTCGCGGCTTATCCCGTCTCAGAGGAGCTGCAGAAACTCTCCACCGCTAATTGCAGGGCAGGGGGCTGGCGCCGGGACTCTCCAACTATACACTGATTTTAAATGATGATTCGAAACGGCTGGTAAGCTCCGGGCAGGGTGGCAGCGATATGTTGCAGGGGTCGGACGGTCATCTGAACTGGTGTTTCCGGTGGTGCGTTCTGCGTCTCGCGTACTTTCACGAACGTTGCATTGTCCCCGGTCAAGAAGGTGCTGCATGAGCCTCATAGATTTTGCTTTCGAGCGTCAGTCCAATCCGGTCGATATGATCGAGGTCGTCGCGGCTTCCAACGATTGGACGTTCGAGCGCTCCGGCGAAGACGAGATCGCGATGACGGTGGAGGGCCGCTGGGCCGACTACCATGTCTCCTTTGCCTGGATGGAAGAGTTCGAGGCGCTGCATCTCGCTTGCGCCTTCGACATCAAGATACCCGACACACGCGTCAACGAAGTGATCCGGCTGCTGTCGCATGTGAACGGCCAGGTGCTGATGGGGCACTTCGACCTGTGGCGGCAGGAGGATGTGGTGATCTTCCGCCAGTCTCTGCTGCTCGCCGGCGGTGCCGAACCGACCAACCAGCAGGTCGAAGTGCTGCTTTCGAGCGCGCTCGATGCCTGCGAAACCTATTTCCAAGCCTTCCAATTCGTCGTCTGGTCTGGCCTCGACGCCAAGAAGGCGATGGAGGCTGTACTGTTTGAAACCGTGGGCGAAGCGTGATGGCTTCCGCATCGAACGGAACGATTCTCCTCGTCGGGGCAGGGAATATGGGCGGCGCAATGCTGTCCGGCTGGCTGAAGAGCGGAGTGCCAGGGACTATGGTTGCGGTCCTTGATCCGTCTCCGTCCGAGGCGATGCTCCAGCAGATGGACGATGCGGGCGTTCGCCATTTCAGTGCGCCGCCCGAGAAGCTTTCGGCCGAGGCGGTTTTCCTCGCCGTGAAGCCGCAAGTGATGGAGGCGGTGCTTCCGCCCCTCAAGCATCTGGTGTCTGAGCAGACGGTGGTAGTTTCCGTTGCGGCGGGCAAGACTTTGGCGTTCCTGGAAAGCAATCTCGGAAAAATGCCCATGGTGCGCGCCATGCCAAACACGCCAGCCATGATTGGCCGGGGCGTCACCGGTGCGTTCGCCAATCCCAGAGTGTCGGAGGGTCAGAGGGCGCAGGTCGATGCGCTGCTCAAAGTCAGCGGGCCTGTCGAGTGGGTCTCAGACGAAAGTGACATCGATTCTGTTACAGCTGTTTCCGGCAGCGGGCCGGCCTATGTCTTCTATCTCGTCGAATGCATGGCGGAAGCTGGTCGCAAGCTGGGCCTGCCGGCAGATCTCGCGATGCGTCTAGCGCGCGAAACCGTTGCCGGGGCAGGCGAGCTTCTCTATCGTTCGCACGAACCGGCCGATCGGCTTCGCCAGAACGTGACGTCTCCCGGGGGAACGACCGCGGCGGCACTTTCCGTCCTGATGGGGGAAGACGGCATGCAGCCTCTGTTCGACAAGGCTGTTGCCGAAGCGCGGAAGCGAGCACAAGAGCTTGGTGCTTGAGTCAGATATGGCCGAGGAGATTTCATTCGCCGATTTCGAGAAGGTCGATATCCGCACCGGTACGATCCTGGAGGCCCAGCCGTTCCCGGAGGCACGGAAGCCAGCCTGGAAGCTGAAGATCGACTTCGGGCCGGAGATCGGCGTCAAGAAGTCCTCGGCGCAGATCACGGTACACTACCAGCCGGAGGATCTCGTCGGCCGGCAGGTGCTTGCGGTTGTAAACTTTCCACCGCGACAGATCGGTCCGTTCCGGTCCGAGGTGCTGACGCTCGGGTTTGAGGACGAGGCGGGTGCCATCGTGCTGGCTGCGGTCGAGCGGCCGGTGCCGAACGGCCGGAAGCTGATGTAGGTCAGGCGGGCACGCGTACCGTAGCTCTTAGCCCGCCCAGCGGACTATCTGCCAAGGTGACATTGCCGCCGTGAGCGTGGGCGATGTCGCGGACGATCGAAAGGCCGAGGCCGGTTCCCGACTTGTCGACATTGCGCGCTTCGTCCAGGCGGAAGAACGGCTTGAAGACGTCATCTCGCGAACTCTGTGGGATGCCGGGACCATTGTCGTCGAAGGTCAGCGTCAACCAGCGCGCAGTATGCCGGGCTTCTATGTGCAGCTTGTCAGCGTAGCGCTCGCTGTTGCCTGCGAGGTTCTCCACAAGACGGCCGAAGGCGTTGGGCCTTACGGCTATGAAGTCTTCGCCTTCGATCTCGTAGGTCATCTTTTTGCCTTTGAGGCGGAAGTCGCTCTTGACCTTCTCCAACATCTCGCTGAGACGCAACTGGCCAACGTCTTCCTCCGCGTCGCCCTTGGCGAAAGCGAGATAACCTTCCAGCATGCTCTGCATGGCATCCACGTCCTCAGCCATCCCCTGCAGTTCCGGCTTCTCACCGGCGAGCGCCAGCTGGAGCTTGAAGCGGGTGAGGATCGTGCGCAGATCGTGGCTGACGCCCGAAAGCATGGCGGTCCGCTGCTCGATCTGCCGTTCGATGCGCTCGCGCATCAGGATGAAGGCGGACCCCGCCAGACGGATCTCATCGGCGCCTCGAGGAGTGAAGTCCGGCATGCGTTGACCTTTGCCGAAGGCTTCCGCCGCGCGCGCCAGCATCAGGATCGGACGGATCTGGCCGCGAAGGAAAAGCACCGAGATCGCGATCAGTCCGAGCGCGGTTCCAGCCATCCAGACAAGGAAGATGTGTGTGTTGGAGGCGTAAGTCTGGTTTCGTCGGGTAAAGACACGGAGCACCTGGTCCCCTAGCTCTATGCGGATCTCGACAAGGCGGCTGTCTCCGACCGTATCGATCCAGAAGGGGCGTTGGATGCGGCTGCTGATCTGGTCGGCGAGGATGCCATCCAGGATCGAGAAGAAAGGCTTCGGCCTTGGCGGCGGCAAATCGGCCCCCGGCTCGACCAGTATGTTAAGGTCCAGCTGGTCATTGGCGATGCGGGTCACGGTCTGGTAGTTGTCGGCATTGGGGAACTGCTCGATCATCTCGATGATCGCCGCGATGTCGCGCGTCACCCCCTCCGAAAGCCTCTCCGTCACCATGCGCCAGTGCCGTTCCATGAAGACGGCGGCGACAACGGTCTGCAGCAGGATCATCGGGATGATGACGATCAGCACCGACCGCGTGTAGAGCCGCGTCGGGAGCATGCGCTTCAGCCGACGTGTCGAGGTACGCAGGCCAGGGATACGAACCTTGCCGATGTCTCGTTTCAAGCTGTCGAACAGCGCCATCGCCCTGCTGCTCCTGTTCGCGATCTGCCGGCCTTAGTCGATGCTCAGCCGATAGCCGATGCCGCGCACCGTCTGCAGATAAACCGGGTTGGCCGGGTCTTCCTCGATCTTGCGCCTGAGGCGATTGATCTGGACGTCGATCGTACGCTCGCCGACCTCGGCATCCTCGCCGATAAGCTCGTGCCGGGGGATTGTGTCTCCTGCACGCAGCGCAAACAGCAGCATGATCTCCTGTTCGCGGTCGGTCAGGCGGATCTGTTCGGCCGCCCTGCGCAATTCCTTGCGCGGGATAGAGAAGGTGTAGGGGCCAAACATGACCTGCTCGATCTTTGGGCCGTCCGAGTTGCCGTTGCGTCTGAGGATATTGTTGATCCGCAGGACCAGCTCGCGAGGATCGAACGGCTTCGATAGATAATCATCGGCGCCCGCCTCAAGGCCCGCGATCCGCGATTCCGCCTCGGCCTTCGCCGTGAGGAGGATGACCGGGGTGGTCTTGTTCTGGTAAAGGGACTCCGTCAGCGAAAGCCCGGTTTCGCCCGGCATCATCACGTCGAGAATGATCAGGTCGAACTTCAGGCCCGCGAGCTTGCGTCGCGCGTCTGCGGCATCGGCTGCCACGGTTATGCGGAACCCCTGTTCGCTCAGATATCGGCTCAGCAGGTCTCTGATTCGAGTGTCATCGTCCACGACGAGAAGGTGGGCGGCGTCATCGGACAGAACTGGCGTCATGAATCCAACTCGCTTTCAACTGGCGGGAGGGCAGGGTCGCGGCCCCGCATTTCCCGTAAGAAACGCACCACGGCGTCTCGCTCCTGCGGAGCAAGCGCCTGCATGGCGTGTGTGATGCGTCGCGACTGTGGCTCCGACAAGGCCAGCGCCAGTTCTCGACCGGCAAGGGTAGGGTATAGCCGCCGTTGCCGCCGATCCTTCGCGCCAGCCATTTGCCGAATATAGCCCGCCTCGATCAATTGTTTCAGTACCCTTGCCAGGCTCTGCTTGGTGATCTGCAGAATGTCGAGCAGGTCGGTCACCATCATCCCCGGACGACGGGACACGAAATAGACGACGCGATGGTGTGCGCGGCCCATGCCTATCTTGGCGAGGATTGCATCGGGGTCCGATACAAAGTCGCGATAGGCAAAGAACAGGAGCTCGATGGTCTCGAAGTCGATGATCGCTTCGTCGACCACCGGCATTTCAGGCGGGACATTCTTTGGTGCTTTTACCGCCGGTGCGCGTGACACACCCTTTTTCCTTCCCTTGGAGCTTCGGCGGATTAATCCGGTGCCGGCTCGTTACATCCAGTCCCTTCGGGTAAAGCGCGAACGGGCGGAACAATCAACTGCAAATCCGCTGGGGTACGCCGATGACGGGAGGATGATGCCTGGACGAGGCGTCGGTGCGCGAAACTCAGTGCTGCAATGGTGATGGGGGGAACCAACCGGCAGCCACGTTCGTTGCCGTGGCCAAACAGACAGGAAAAAGAAAATGGCCGTGATTTCATTTGAAGATGAGCCCAATGCTGCCAAGCCGGAGACCGCTCCTTCGCACCCGCTGCGCCCCGTGTTCATAGGCGTTCTTGCCGCAAAAGTCGTTGTTGCTGCCTTCCTGCTGGCCACGGTCTCGATGGCGCCACCGGTCTCCGCCGAGGCCAGCTATTACGCGTCGCTGAACTAACTTTTGAATTCGCAGCGCCATGCCGCTATAGGTCACCCCAGCAATCCGGGAGTTGATCATGGGCAAGCTTCAGGCCGGTATCGTTCCGGTAACCCCCTTCCAGCAGAACTGCACTCTTCTCTTCGACGAGGAGACGAAGAAGGGCGTGGTGGTTGATCCCGGAGGAGACGTACAGTCAATCCTTGAGGTTATTCGCAAGAACGGTCTGGACATCGTTGAAATCTGGCTTACGCACGGTCACATTGACCATGCGGGTGGGGCTGACGAATTGCGCGAAGCGCTAGCGGTCCCCGTCATAGGGCCACACGAAGACGATCTTCCGCTTCTGCAAGGGCTTGAGGCCCAGGCGCAGATGTTCGGGGTGCCGATGGCGGTGAGGAACGTGATGCCCGATCGCTTCCTGAAGGAAGGGGAGACGGTGTCCTTCGGGGAGCATGTGTTCAACGTCTTCCATTGCGCGGGTCACGCACCGGGCCACGTCATCTACTTCAACCGCGATGCCAGCTTTGCCCATCTGGGTGACGTGCTCTTCAACGGCTCTATCGGCCGGACCGATCTGCCCGGCGGTAATCACGATCAACTGCTGGCCTCGATCCGCGACAAGGTTCTGCCTCTCGGCGACGAAGTGGGCTTCCTCTGCGGCCATGGCCCGGGCGGCCGGATCGGCGACGAACGTCGCACCAATCCCTTCCTGCAGGGGCTGCAAAACCAATAAAAAAACCCGGCATTGCTGCCGGGCCTCAACTCGAATAGAAAGCCGTCCGTTGGCTTAGCCGGAGATCTGCAAGTTAACGGCCTTGGGGCCCTTGCCACGACGATCCGGTTCCGTGTCGAAGCTCACTTTCTGGTTTTCCGAAAGACCGGACAGGCCGGAAGCCTGTACGGCAGAGATGTGAACAAAGATGTCGGCGCCGCCATTATCTGGCTTGATGAAGCCGAAGCCCTTGTCGGTGTTGAAGAATTTTACAGTGCCAGTCTCGGCCATGCAGCAGGTCCTTTTCTTTCCGTCCGTGTTCAGCGCCGGACGGTCTCAGAATGACGCCCCGAGGGGCGGGTTGGCAGGCAGCTTTAAGAAAGGGTCCCTGTCGTTACCGCGGGCGCATGATGGAGGAAACCCACCTTCAAGCCCCGCCCGAAGTTTTGACGCCTTCGGAGCGCATTATTATAGGTCTTCCCACGCTCGTAAATTGCCCGAACATCCACAGAGTGCTGTGTTTATCGGGAATTGGCAAGAAAAAGTTTTGCAGCAGCTGGGCGCGACTCAGCTGCTCTTGACAAATGCAAGACAAAACCGCGCGATCAAGCAAGCTTCTTGAACATTGCACGCGCGTTCTTTTTGCTGCGTAAGAAGATCTCGCTGTAGAAGCAGCAGGCGTGATTCTAGTAAGCAATTGAGCGGTTTCTCGGCCTTGGTTGCTACGTCGCCGCCTGCGGCGGGGTCTTGCGTGTCAGTTCAGGGACCATCTCGACTATTAGCATTGCTGAAAATATTACGGCGCATCCAAGGTAACCCAGCGGCGGCAGCGTCTCCCCTAGGAGGAGGGCGCCCAGCAGCCCGCCGAAGAGCGCCTCGCTCGACAGGAAGATGGCCGCCTGCGGCGCGGTCGTGTAGCGCTGGCCGATCACCTGCAGCACGAATGCAAGCCCTGATGAGACGACGCCGACATAGAGGATTTCGCGTCCCGCGGAGATAACCGCCTCCATGCTGAACGTTTCCACGAACGGAGCAATGAGCAGGCAGACCAGCGCGCAGACGCTGAACTGTGTTAGCGACAGTGCGAGGGGGCGACCGCTGGATGTGACGAAGAGCCCAGCCAGGATGATCTGGACGCCCCAGAAGAAGGCGCAGACGATGCTGAGGATGTCGCCCGGCGTGAGATTGGCCAGTTGCCCGCCGCTCAACAGGAAGATTCCCGTCAGCGACATCGCCGCGGCAGGCCACACGATCCAGTGCGGGTAGCGCCGCAGGGCGAAGACGGAAATCACCGGAACGAAGACAACGTAAAGGCCGGTGAGGAAGCTGGAATTGGTAACCGTCGTCGTCAGAAGGCCGATCTGCTGGGTAATCGCTCCCCCGAATAGCGCCAGGCCCACAAGGGCGAAGGACAGCCAGCCTCGGGAGCCGGCAGGTGCCGAGGAACGGCGCGCTTCCATGAGCGCGAAGGGGAGGACGGCGACTGCGGCGATGGCGAAGCGCAACCCGACGAACCAGAAGGGGCCGATCTTGTCCATGGCAGTCGCCTGCGCGACGAAGCCTCCGCCCCATATCGCGGCGGCGAGCAAAAGAACAAGGTTCGCCTGGAGACGGGTCATGATGGGCCTGGATTGCGAGGATACGCCAATGCGTCGATGGAAGATTTTGCTGCCTTACCAGCGGCCTTCGACAGCGGCAAGCCGCATTAGCGGAGGTGCGGCGCCATCAATCAGTTCGGCGGGATTGTGCCTTGAGCGCATCCCGGAAGCTGCGCCTGGACAGGATGAAGCATCCGCCGGCCATGAACAAGAAGCCGCCCACCAGCAGAAAGAAGACGACCCTGTGGTCGAAGAAGAGGCCGGCAACATGCAGAGTTGTCGCCGACGGGAATGGAGATGCTGTAACCGTCGGCACATCAGGCCGGCCGATCAGGGCAAGCAGCATGACACCGCAGCTGACGAGGGCAAGGAGCGCCAGAGGGAAAGCCGAACGAGGCAGGCCGAGGCGCCTTGCTCTTTTCTGGTCGTCGATGAACATCGTCCGCCTCCTTATCCAACAATCTGCAAGGTAGGAGGCATGGCAAGAAGGGCAGATTTGAGGCAGCCACTTCAAGGAGCTCAAGCGCAGACGGAAGCGTTGGCCCTACTGGCAAGTACGGGGCTTTTGCGCTTTCGGCTTGAATCCCCGAATTACATTCGACATACAGCCTGAGACGGTATCGGAGCGCGGTTCCGTCTTGTTCAACAACACCCTTCAGGACCCGATATCATGGCCTTTCTTGCTGACGCACTCTCCCGCGTAAAGCCATCCGCTACCATCGCCGTCTCGCAGAAAGCACGCGACCTGAAAGCCAAGGGTCGAGACGTGATCGGGCTGGGCGCCGGAGAGCCGGATTTCGATACGCCGGACAATGTCAAGAAGGCTGCCATCGAGGCGATCAATCGCGGCGAAACAAAATACACGCCGGTTGCCGGCATCCCGGAGCTGCGCAAGGCAATCGCCGCCAAGTTCAAGCGAGAGAACGGCCTGGACTACAAGCCGGAGCAGACGATCGTCGGGACCGGTGGAAAGCAGATTCTTTTCAACGCCTTCATGGCCACGCTCAATGCTGGAGATGAAGTCGTTATTCCGGCACCTTACTGGGTATCCTATCCGGAGATGGTGGCGCTTTGCGGCGGCACGCCGGTCTTCGTTTCGACGAAGCAGGAAAACAATTTCAAGCTGACGGCAAACGAGCTGGAGAGCGTCATCACGCCGAAGACGAAGTGGTTCATCTTCAACTCGCCGTCGAACCCGACCGGCGCTGCTTACAGCCATGACGAGCTGAAGGCGCTGACGGACGTTTTGCTGAAGCATCCGCAGGTCTGGATCCTGACCGACGACATGTATGAGCACCTGACCTTCGGGGACTTCAAGTTCGTAACTCCGGTCGAAGTGGAGCCTAAGCTCTACGACCGGACGCTGACGATGAACGGCGTCTCCAAGGCCTATGCGATGACCGGCTGGCGCATCGGCTATGCGGCGGGACCGATCGAGCTGATCAAGGCCATGGACATGATCCAGGGCCAGCAGACCTCGGGTGCTTCTTCGATCGCGCAGTGGGCGGCGGTTGAGGCCCTGAACGGGCCGCAGGACTTCGTTGCGAAGAACAAGAAGATCTTTGAAGGTCGACGCGACCTCGTCGTCTCTATGCTAAATCAGGCCAAAGGCATCAAGTGCCCGGTTCCAGAAGGTGCCTTCTATGTCTATCCGTCGTGCGAAGGGCTGATCGGCAAGACTTCGCCCTCGGGCAAGGTCATCGAAACGGACGAGGATTTCGTGTCCGAGCTTCTTGAAGCAGAGGGTGTGGCCGTCGTGCATGGCTCGGCCTTCGGCCTTGGTCCGAACTTTCGCATCTCCTACGCCACGTCGGAGGAGCAGCTCGAAGAGGCCTGCCGGCGCATCCAGCGCTTCTGTGCCGCCTGCCGCTGAATTTTTAGGACACCTTATCAACATAGCCCGCCATTTTGGCGGGCTTTGTCATTTCCGGCTTGTTGTGAATTACGGACCACCACTGCCGCCGGTCGCACCGAAGATCTGGCCGGTGGAATAGCTTGATCCGGGAGAAGCGAGCAGCACGTAGATGCCTGCAAGTTCGGCCGGCTGACCCGGGCGACCAAGCGGCGTACTCGCCCCGAAGTGCGTCAGCGCTTCGATCGGCTGCCCACCACTTGGCTGAAGCGGCGTCCAGAACGGACCGGGCGCCACGCCATTGACGCGCATTCCCTTTGTTGCGACCTGCTTGGCCAGACCCTTCGTGAAGTTTTCAATCGCCGCCTTGGTGGCTGAATAGTCCAGCAAATTTTCGGGCGGATCATAAGCCACGACGGATGTGGTGTTGATGATCGTCGAATTGGGCTGCAGGTGGGGGAGGGCCGCCTGCGTGATCCAGAACATCGCATAGACATTGGTCTTCAGCGTGTTGTCCAGCTGCTCCGTCGTCAGGTCCGCCAAAGAAGCCACCGATTGCTGGCGCGCCGCATTGTTGACGAGGATGTCGAGCCCGCCCAACTGCTCGAGGGCATCGGCGACGATCTGCTTGCAGAAGGCTTCGTCCGGATGTCGCCGGGAAGGGCGACCGCCTTTCGACCTTCCGCGCGGATGAGATCCAGGACCTCCTGCGCATCAGCCTCCTCCGGTTCCAGATACCCGATCGCGACATCGGCGCCTTCGCGCGCATGCGCAATTGCCGCCGCACGACCGATACCGGAGTCGCCACCGGTGATGAGGCCTTTGCGCCCGGTGAGGCGTCCGGACCCGCGATAGGTTTCCTCGCCATGGTCGGGAACCGGTTCCATGCGGCTGGTGAGTCCCGGCCATTCCTGCGATTGCCGGGGGAAGGGTGGCTGTGGGTATTTGGTTGTCGGATCCTGGAGAGGCTCCGCTGCCGGAGTGGCAGCGGACTGCTGAGCGTTCGCCCTGCCCGAGAAAGCGGCGGCGGCGACGCCCGTCGACAGGCCGCCCAGCACCAGACGGCGCGTGGGATCTACTTCGTGATTGCTCATGGGAATCTCCAGTTGGTGCGGGGCCCCAATCGGAGGACTGCATCAGCGTTCCGAGCTATCTCGAAGCGTTGATAACATTGGCCGTCGAAGATGGTCGTCAGGCCTTCGTGATCTTTACGATGGTCGACCCGCCTCCGCCGCGCTGCTCGGTCACCGCATAGACCGCGCCATCAGGCCCGACGCGCACATCGCGGATACGGACGTCGAGCGGGACGCGCTCCTCGTACTGTACGCGGTCTCCATCCATATGAAGAACCACAAGGCCTTGAGAAACGAGACCCCCGACAAGGAAGGCGCCCTGCCATTCAGGAATGGGATCTTCATCGTAATAAGCCATGCCGGATGGCGCGATGACAGGATCCCAATAATAGACCGGCTGTTCCGTCTGCTCCATCTCCGTAATGCCTTGCCCGATCGGAGCACCGCTGTAGTCAATGCCATAGGTGACCTCCGGCCAGCCATAGTTCTTGCCTGCCTCCGGCTTGTTCAACTCGTCGCCGCCACGCGGCCCGTGCTCGACGGTCCAGAGACGCCCCTGGCTGTCAAGCGTTGCCGACTGCAGGTTGCGATGGCCAAGGCTCCAGATTTCCGGCAGGCCTTCCCGGCCGATGAACGGGTTGCCTTCCACCGGCTCTCCTTCCGGCGTTATGCGGAAGATCTTGCCAAGACCGCTCGTCACTTCCTGCGCCTGCACGCGGGGCTCGGGATCCGAACGCTCGCCAACGGTGACGAAGAGGTTGCCTTCGGGGCTGACGACGAGACGGGAACCGAAGTGCTTGTTGCCGTCATAGCTCGGCATCTGGCGGAAGATGACTTCGACGTCTTCAAGCTGCCCGCCGCCCTGGTCGTTGGTGACAAGCTTGGCCGAGGCGACGGAGGTGCCGTTGCCGTTCTCGCGTTGCTCGGCAAAGGAGAAGTAGATCATGCCGGAGGTTTCGAAATCCGGTGCGACAGCAACGTCAAGGAGCCCACCCTGGCCTTGGGCAAGAACATCCGGCACGCCGTCAATCGCGGGTCCGGCTTCGCCATCCTCCGAAACAATGTGCATGGCGCCATGCTTGGCTGTGACCAGCATCCGTCCGTCCGGCAAAAACTCCATGGCCCAGAGATGGGGCAGTCCCTCAGCGACCACTTCCGTCTGCAGTTCCGGCGTCTGCGGCGGCTGCGGGGCTCGTGTCTGGCCTTCGAAGGCTGGCTGTTGATCCGGCGCATTCGGCGGAGCCATTATGACCGAGTCGCGTGCCTCCTGTGCTTGCGCGGGCAGTGCCGCGAATGCGGCGGACAAGATCGTAGCGGAAAGCAGAAGTGGCAGGCGGTTCATCTGATCGATCCTTTTTCGTTCAGGCGGAGGTTGAGCCTTGGCTCGCTCCGGATGATCCTGATCTAGGGCGGTCGTGGAGACGGACCGCCCACGGGCCGGTCAACAATAGTTTATTTGGGTCGGAAGCGGTGGAAGCCGCTAGAGCCCTAGCACCGTCAGCATGACGAAGGTGGCGAACAGCACGAAGTGCGTCATTCCCTCGATGGCATTGGTCTGTCCGTCGTTCAGGTTGATCGCTGCCACGATCAGCGTAATCGTCACCATTACCGTCTGCACCGAGGTCATCGCCATGATGAACGGCTGTCCCGTGTAGAGCGATATTGCCTCCATGACCGGCACCGTCAGGATCACTGTGGACAGGGAAGCCCCCAGGGCGATGTTGACCACCGCCTGCATCCTGTTGCGGGTGCCGCACGCAGGGCAGTCAGGATTTCCGGCGCGGCAGAGATCGCGGCGACCACAACCGCCATCAGCGTCGGGGGCGCACCCGTTCCCTTCAGACCCGAGTTGAGAAAGGCGGACATGAATTCCGCGAGCGCCCCGATGACCACCACGCCGACCAGGATGACGCCGATCGAGAAGGCGGTGGATTCCTCCTCCGCTTCGTGCTGCGGTTCGGCTTGAGGGTCGATGGAGGCGGCTCCCTCCATCGCAGACTGCTTCCGGCGCGGGTAGCTGTAGCTGAAGAAGTAGCTGTGCGTGCCCACCTGCATGCGCAGGAAGAGCGCATAAAGGGCGATCATCGCCGCGATCGTGAAGCCCGAATAGAGGTGCCACCGGTCGCGCGGAACGAATTCGGGAACGACCATGGAAATGCCCATCGCCGTCAGGATCATGACGCTGTAGGTCCGGCTGGAGTCGTCGTTATAGGCTTGTTCGCCGTGCCTCAGGCCGCCGAGCAAAGCTGCAAGCCCAAGGATGCCGTTGATGTCGAGCATGACCGCGGCGTAGATCGTGTCTCGCACCAGCGCCGGAGAGGTGGTGCTGCGCATCATGATGGCGAGGATCAGCACCTCGACGGCCACGGCTGAGAGGGTGAGGATCATCGTTCCATAGGGATCGCCGACCTTGCGGGCCAGAACTTCCGCATGATGGGCGACGCGCGTCGACGCGAGCACGATGACGGCAATCAGGGCGGCAGCTGTGAGCAAAGCGACTGTCCTGCCCATATCGAGCAGGCTGTGTTCGATGAAGAAGACGAGCAGGGCGACTGCGGCGGCGATTGGAAGAAGTTTCTCTTGCTTCAAAAGGGATGGCAGCGCCACTGGCAACTCCTGATATCTGCTCCCTCATCTATGGCAGCAGCCGCAGGCATCAACCGCGTATTCTGCCCGGCCTGCCGATTTGCTGCAGGTCGCGTTCAGTGTCATATTGCTTCAGAGCTTACGCTTGATCTGGAACAATGAGGTACGGCTGCGCTTTCTTCATCACCGCCGTGCCGAGGCTACCCCGGCGTCGTCGGATGACAATGACAGGAGGGCGCATGACCAAGGTTATCTACAAGATCGTCGAACACGACGGCGGCTGGGCCTATCGGCTCGGTGATGTGTTTTCGGAAACGTTCCCCACCCATTCGGACGCGTTGCAGGCGGCGCGGATCGTCGCTGCGGAGCAGCAGGTTGGCGGCGAGCCGGAGGAAATCAGCTGGCAGGACGCCAGCGGTAAATGGCACACGGAATATAGCGACGGCGGAGACCGTCCCGAGGCCGAAGTGGTCGACAGCGACGGCGACGATCAGCCGAGCCAAAGGCTTTAGCGGCCGGGTAGGCGAAATCTCGTGTCTGGGGCCGCAGCCAGCAAAGAGTCGGCCGAGTTCGCCGGGAAGCATCCGCCGGTTCGCGACTACGTCTGCATGCAAACCGGGAATGAGAAGGGCGCCAACGGCGCCCTTCTCTGCATCAGGCTGCGGACTGGAGGGTAGGGTAGTCGGTGTAGCCCTTTGCGCCGCCGCCATAGAATGTGTCGCGGTCCGGCTCGTTCAGTGCCGCTCCCAACTTCAAGCGCTCGACCAGGTCCGGGTTGGCTATGAAGAGGCGGCCGAAGGATACGAGGTCCGCGCGTCCGCTCTCTACGGCCTGCATCGCGGCTTCACGGTCATAGCCGTTGTTCACCATCCAGGCGGCCTTGCCGCTTGCATTTCGGAACGCCGCCTTGAACGCATCGTAGTCGAACGTGGTGCCGTCGTACTGGAAGCCGCGCTCGCCGCCGGTCGCGCCTTCGATGACATGGATGAAGGAAAGATCGCGTGTCGCCAGCTGTTCTGCAACACAGTTGAAGAGGGCCTGCGGATCCACGTCGGAAATACCGTTCGCCGGTGTTGTCGGCGAGAGGCGGAGGCCTGTGCGGCCTGCGCCGATTTCTCCAGTCACGGCATCCACCACCTGCAGGAGGAAGCGGGTGCGGTTCTCGATCGAGCCGCCATATTCATCGGTGCGTTGGTTGGCGCCCGTCTTCAGGAACTGGTCGATCAGGTAGCCGTTGGCGCCATGGATCTCGACGCCATCGAAGCCAGCCTCGATCGCGGCGCGGGCACCCCTGCGGAAGTCCTCGACAATCTCTGCGATCTCGGAGGCCTCCAGCGCACGTGGCTCCGAGGTCTCAACGAAGGCGCCGGTGCCGTCATCATTGATGATGTAGGTCTTGCCCCCTGCAGGAACGGCAGATGGCGCGACCGGAGCTGCGCCATCAGGCTGCAGCGACGTATGCGAAACCCTCCCCACATGCCAGAGCTGGGTGACGATCTTGCCACCCTTGGCGTGCACAGCCGCGGTGACCTTTTTCCAGCCCTCGACCGCTTGCGGCAAGTAGAGGCCTGGAACATCCGCATAGCCCTGACCCTGCTGCGTCACCGGCGTGCCCTCCGTGATGATCAGGCCAGCGCCCGCGCGCTGCTCGTAATAGGCGACATTCAGATCGTTTGGGATCGCCTTAGGCGAGCGGTTGCGTGTCAGCGGCGCCATGGCAATGCGGTTCGCAACGTCAATGTCACCGAGCGTCATCGGATCGAAAAGTGTGGTCATTTGAAAGTCCTTGCTTCTTTGAGAGCATGCGGAGGGAGGTGGTCAGAGCGAATCTTTCAGCTCGTGGATGAAGGCTTCGATCGTTTCGTCGTTGCGACGGTAGAACGACCACTGGCCGACACGGTTGATCGCCACCAGACCGGCTTTTTCAAGCGTGGCGAGATGTGCGGAGACGGTGGACTGCGACAGGCCGCACCGTTTCTCGAACTGATTGGAGCAGATCCCCATGGCGAGCGGGTGCGCCTGCGAGGAGAAGTGCTTCTCCGGCTCGCGCATCCACTCCAGGAACTCGACCCGAACCGGGTGCGCAAGCGCCTTCAGAATTTCAGACTTGTCCATGCGGCGTCACGATCCTCACATCGTCTGCGGGCGATATGTAGATCGTTTACGGGCGATTTTAAGAGGAGAGCAAAAAAAGAGGGCCGGATGGCCGGCCCTGAGGGATGAAGGTTCAGAAACCTCCAGAGGGGAACAGCTGTAGAAGCAACTGGGAGTCGCAGGTCTGCAGCCGAACAGGCATATGGGGCGACCCCCGAATGGGGGCAAGTGCGAGATCTCGAATAGAGGACAAAAAAAAGGGCCGCCAGATCGCTCCGGGGCCCTATAAGTGTGAAGGTCAAAAAAACCTCCAGAGGGGAACAGCTGCTGCGGTGGAACTGGGAGGAAAGCCACCATGTGCATCAGCTGTGTGCGATATGGCGGTTTTTTGTGCAGCGAACAATGCATAAATGTGCAGAGGAGCCATGCGGCACGTGCAGGACTTTCTTGTTCGGCCGTCACACTCTCACTGAATCAGAAGTTCCAGTTTCGTGCCTTGGAGACGACGAAATCGCGGAAGACCTTGAGCTTGGCCGCGTTCTTGATCTCGTCCGGATAGCAGAAATAGGTGTCGAAGGAGGGGATGTCGGCGGACAGCGGCAACTGGATCAGGCCGGGATCTCGCCCGACAATGTAATCGGGGAGTACGGCGATGCCGATGCCGAGCAGGCAGGCGCGCTTGATCGAGGTCTGGCTGTTGATCTGCAGGTGCGGGATGCGCGGATTGTCAGAAGAACGTCCGGCGGTTTCGAGCCAGTTCACGTCAAGAAGATAATTCGGTGCCGGTTCGCCGAAGGTGATGATCTTGTGATTGTCGAGGTCGTCAATCGTCTGCGGCTCGCCGTAGCGGTTGATGTAGGAGGGCGCCGCATAGACATGCATATGCACGGTAAACAGCTTGCGCTGGATGAGATCTGACTGCTGCGGCTGGCGCAGGCGGATCGCGCAATCCGCGTGGCGCATGTTGACGTCGAGTTCCTCGTTGTCGAGCAGCAGCTGGATCGACATGTCGGGATAAAGCTGCAGGAATTCCTGTACCTTGTCGGTTAGCCAGCCTTGGCCAAGACCGACGGTGGTCGTGACCCGCAGCTTGCCAGAGGGCTTGTCGGTCGTCTCCGTCAGCTGCGCCTTCACCATTTCCAGCTTCAGGAGGACGTCGTGCGCCGTACGGTAAAGCAGCTCACCCTGCTCGGTCAGGATGAGGCCGCGCGCGTGGCGGTGAAAGAGCTTGACACCGACATCCTGTTCCAGCGCGCTGACCTGGCGGCTGATGGCCGACTGGGACAGATGCAGCTTGTCGGCTGCGTGGGTGAACGAACCCGCTTCCGCTGCCGCATGAAAAATGCGCAACTTGTCCCAGTCGAGAGGCACGACCATGCTTCAGATCACTCCGCGGCTTGAACGATGGGTTGGATGCCGGCGAGGTAGCGTTCGGCCTCGAGCGCTGCCATGCAGCCCATGCCCGCTGCGGTGATCGCCTGCCGGAACGTGTCGTCGGTCACGTCGCCGGCGGCAAAGACGCCGGGCATGCTGGTCGCCGTGGAATCCGGTGCCGTCCAGAGGTAGCCGTTCGGCTTCATCTTGAGCGTGTCCTTGAAGAGTTCCGTGGCCGGCGCATGGCCGATCGCAACGAATACGCCGTCAATCGTCTTGTCGCTGATGGTGCCGGTGCGGGTATCGCGCAGGCGCACACCATTGACGGACGGCGGCATCGGCGGCTTGGCCGGCTCGCCCGTGATTTCGGCAATCTCAGTGTTCCACAGCACCTGGACGTTCGGGCGCTGGAAAAGCCGCTCGGCGAGGATCTTTTCCGACCGGAAGCTGTCGCGCCGGTGCACGACAGTGACGGTCTTGGCGATGTTGGAGAGGTAGAGGGCCTCTTCCACGGCCGAATTGCCGCCGCCAACAACAATGACGTCCTTGTTGCGGTAGAAGAAGCCATCGCAGGTGGCGCAGGCGGAAACGCCGAAGCCTTGGAAGTGCTGCTCGCTCTCGATCCCCAGCCACTTTGCCTTGGCGCCTGTGGCGATGATCAGCGTATCTGCTGTCCACACTGTTCCGGAATCGGTGCGGATGGTGAAGGGGCGGCGGGAAAGCTCCACCTCGGTCACAAGATCATTGACGATTTCGGTGCCGACGTGGATCGCCTGGTTGAGCATCTGCTCCATCAGCCAAGGACCCTGGATCGGATCGGCAAAGCCTGGATAATTCTCGACATCCGTGGTGATCATCAACTGGCCACCCTGTTCCATGCCGGCAATCAGAACCGGCTTCAGCATGGCGCGCGCGGCATAGATGGCGGCCGTATAGCCGGCGGGGCCGGAGCCGATGATCAGAACTTCAGTGTGACGGGCAGACATGGCCTTTCCTTTCAGCAAGCGACTTGGCGCGATCTGCTCCTCATATAGGAACACCAAACGCCATCCACCGCTTTTGTCGCGGCATTTAAGAGGGAAGCATGCGCTACATCAAGGCCAGCCCTGCGTTAATAACAGAACAGTTGGTTTTTGCCGTGCGCGGGCGTCGTAATCGCCATTGCACGCTAGTTCGGGTGCCGCTCGCAGTAGGTGCGGTACCATTTTACGAAGTTACGCACTCCGACTTGTATGCTAGTGTCGGGTGCGTAGCCGGTGAGTGCTTTGAGGAGCGATGGATCAGCGAACGTCGATTCCACGTCTCCCTTTTGCATCGGAAGCATCTGCTTTAGGGCCGGCTTGTCCAGACAGCCTTCGATGGTTTCAATGAAGGGAAGCAGACCGACGGGCTGCCCCCCGCCGATGTTCACCACCCGCCAAGGCGCCACCGGGGATAGAGAGTCGGCTACTCCTTCGGCCTCCAGAGGTAGCTCGCCCGGGACCGCATCGACCAAGCGAACAATGCTTTCCACAAGGTCGTCCACATAAGTGAAGTCTCGCCTCATCCGGCCTTCGCCGTAGACCTCGATCGGCTCGCCGCGCTCGATCGCTCTGACGAACTTGAACAAGGCCATGTCCGGCCGTCCCCACGGGCCGTAGACCGTGAAGAAGCGAAAACACGTGGTGGGCAGTTTCCATAGGTGCGCATAGGCGTGTGATATTTCCTCCATCGCCTTCTTGGTGGCGGCGTACAAGGTCAGCGGCAGATCAGACTTGTGCGCCTCCGAAAAGGGCATCTCCGTATTTGCGCCATAGATCGAACTGGAAGAGGCGATCAGCAGATGCTTCGGCTTCCATTCCCTGGCAACCTCTAGCAGATTGAATGTGCCGACAAGGTTGGACGAAATGTAGGTTTCCGGGTGCTCCAAGCTGTAGCGGACGCCAGCCTGGCCAGCGAGATGCACAATGACGTCCGGGTTGCAGTCCTGCGCCGCCTCCGCCAAGCCATTCTTGTCTTCGAGCATGCACTCGTGATGGCGGTATCCGTTCGACGTCTTGAGTATCGCAGTTCGGCGGCGCTTTAGATTTACGTCGTAGTAGTCTGTCATCCCGTCGATACCGACCACCAGGTGACCGTCGTCGATCAACCGCTTGGCAAGGTGAAAGCCGATAAAACCAGAGCTCCCGGTAATCAGAAAGCGCACGTATGTCTCCTTCCACGGGAAGCGATGCCTGCCCGGCTTGCGTCGTTTCCGGCAGACCTCTTCGGGAGAAAGCGGCACGAAGTCAAGAACGAACGGCAAGGCGCCCATTGGTGGGGACTCAGCAAACCTTTACCCGGTTTGAACCGACTGGGTGCGGGCGAGCGTTGGTGTCGATCATTGGCTTGATGCTTCTCGCCAAGCGGGCATTTCACCTGATGAAACCTGCAGCAGACCAATTCCCTTTCTCTGCAATTTGTCCTAAAGGCTTCAAGCCATTCAAAGGGAAATACTGTGTTCCGCGCCGATCTGGACGCCATAGATATCAAGATCCTGCGCGAGCTGCAGCGGGACGGCCGCATGACCAACGTGGAGCTTGCCGAGCGCGTTGGCATCTCGGCCCCGCCCTGCCTTCGCCGCGTGCGAAAACTGGAGGAGGCCGGCATCATCGAGGGCTATCACGCGCTCCTCAACGGCCCTAAACTCGGCTTCGACCTCGTTGCCTTTTGCATGGTGGGGCTGAAGCGTCAGGCAGACGCGGACCTTAAGTCTTTCGCCGGACGCGTCGCCAACTGGCCGATCGTGAGAGAGGCCTGGATGGTCTCCGGCGACAGCGACTTCCTGCTACGCTGCGCCGCCGAGAACCTCAGCGTGTTCCAGAACTTCGTCATCGAGGTGCTGACCGCCGATGAGCATGTTGACACCGTACGGACAATGTTGACAATCCGGCAGGTGAAGCGGCTGGGGCTGGTCGAGGTTTGATCTGACGCCGAACTTGGACAGTCAGTCCCACCATTTGTTTCTTTCTCGGTGTTGAAGTGCACGCAACCGGCTGTAGGCGGTATCATGCTCTTGAAGGCGAGCAAATACCTCTGCGGCGATCTCGCCTGCCGGGCCGTGGCGGAAGTAGGGCTCTAGCCTCCACCGCATGTTGCGAAGCGTGTCATCGATGCCGACGTTGATGAAGGTGATGCCGTCGAAGAGCGCGCGATAGCCGTTGTTGATCCGTTCGATTCGCTCGCCAAGAACTGTTGCGGTCTCGCGGCCATGGATGAAGCGGTCCGTCTCGTTGACTTTGACGGTATTGACCAAGAGGGACGTCATCATGGCGATCGCCCGGGTCAGCGGATCTTCGTCGTGATCCGCGAATGTATCTGCGGCTGAGATAAGCCATCGCAGATCGGATCTCGTGCGAAGAAAGGCTCCTTCCTGCTCCCATAGCGCCCTGAACCGTTGATAGTTTTGTCGCGTCGCGAACTCGCGGCGGACCAAGACAATTAGTTTCGCATGATGGAAAAGGAGCTCCGGTTGTCCGGAGAACTGGATGCGCAGGTTCTCCATGTGCTTGTCGAGTGACTTGATCTGGCCCAACTCGGGCGTTCTGGAGTCGGTTTGGATCAGCCTAGACTTCAGAGATTCAAGGTCATCAGGCAGATCCGAGTGCTTAAGACCGCCCCACCGGCGCTGATGTCGCGTAAAGGAGAAGAAGCTCTCGAAGCGCGTCTTTTTTCTAGGCATTCTGTTCTGTGCCCCTGTAGCGTCCGTTGCCGTTCAACACTTTACGACAATGTTGTCCAAGCTTGGCGCAGCCATCCAACATCTCCGATCCGGCGGTACCATTTCTGGCCGCCCCCAGCCAAGACTTCGCTCATCTTGGGATTGGCCGCGAAGACGACGACCCGCGCGCCCA
The DNA here is from genome assembly GCF_022968135.1 of Pseudorhizobium tarimense. GTDB lineage: Bacteria > Pseudomonadota > Alphaproteobacteria > Rhizobiales > Rhizobiaceae > Neorhizobium > Neorhizobium tarimense. The sequence goes on along the minus strand of NZ_JALJRA010000008.1, from coordinate 32,976 downwards.
CCGGCGGCTTCGGATCCGCAAAGAAGCTCTTTAGATAACGCGGCACACATGCGTTCTTGAAGCTGACGCACCATTCCGCCGGCCAATACCGAAGCTCTCCGGCCTTGCAGATACGATCGCTTAGAAACTGCTGTTCATGCTCGAATTCCTGCGCCGCTCTCTCCGGATCAGCCAAGTAGTCTTCAAGGAGGTCTGCGTGGTGTCCGAACTCAAAGCGAAAGACGGAGCTATTTCCGACCATTGACAAGAAGCGGTCTCTGGAGTGGTTCAGCTTCCTCAGCGGCTTGGCACGAAAAAGATCGTCGTCCCGGATGATGTAGAACCTCCCGTCGAGGTCAAAGAAAGGATCCAGTTGATCAATGACGACCAGATCAAGGTCCAGGAAGAGTGTGGGTCCGCTGAGGTCGGCCAGGTCGGACGCGAGAACAGACAGTTTTCTCCATCGCAGGTCGGTTTCCCCCTGCCGCATCTGCATGTACGGCAACGGCTCCACCTGGATGCGTGTGTCCAGCCCCCCGGCGTCGTCTGTGAAGCAGACGAAGCGGTGGGCACGGCGCAGGTGTCGGCGAACGCCATAGAACAGGTTGTTCACGTACTCGGGGCCGTACAGGGTTCCCCATTTCATGCAGATGACGTTGACGGGGTCAGGGGAGTTCGAAGAAGCCATGAGACGCGATGACAGCAGAGAGGAGTGGTTGCAAGTTTTTCTTTACTTGTCTGTGGGGTAGTTCCTGATTAGGGCACCGTAAACCCTCACGAGTGCCTCAGCCTCGCCGTAAAGAGCAAAATTGGCCCTGACGAAATCAAGACCTCTCCGCCCGTGCTCGCCTGGCAGGTGCGGATCTCCGAGATACTCCCCGATCGCATCCCTCAGCAACTCATACTCCCCCGCCGGCACCACTGCACCCGTCTCGCCCGGCACGATCATCTCCGCATACGCCCCCGTGTCGCTGGCCACCACCGCAGTCTGCGATGCCATTGCTTCGAGCGGGGTCAGGCCGAAGCCTTCGTTGCGGGAGGGGGCGACGTAGAGGGTGAGGCGCCGGTACCAGGGCTTGATGTCATCGACTTCGCCCAGGAAGCGGATACGGTCTGAAAGGCCGGCCTGCTCGACGGACTGCTTCAGGTCGTCGGCGAAGCGCTGGTGCTCGGCTGTTGCGCGGCCGCAGATGATGGCGGTCCAGTCTGGGTGGTGCGGCAGCAATTCGATCATCGCCCTGACGAAAAGGTCGGTTCCCTTCTGGTGTCGCACCCGACCAAAGCATCCTATGAGATACTTGCCCGGCAGGCCGGTTGCGGCAATGGTATCCTCATGACTCTGAGGCGGGCGGAAGACGGAGAGATCCACCCCGTGACGGATCACCGTGTGCGCCACCTCAAGGAACGAGCCCGAGCGTGCACTGGTTGCCACCACGGCGTCCATCCGCCGCAGCAGCCACTTGGTGTAGCCGCTGTGATGGCGCTGGGCCGCGGAGGTAAAGAGCAGCTTCAGCGGCATGCGCAAAACGGTCTTCAGCAGAAGGCCAAAGAGCATCTCGTTGTTCCGGCGCGCATGCCAAACCCTCCACCGGTAGCCGTCCGGCCGGCGCCAGAGGGATGGCAGGTCGCTCCAGCGCATCTTCGGCAGGTGATCCGGCAGACCGGGTCCGAGCGTGACGATCCCAAGCCCCAGCCGCTGCTGTTCCGGCACAAGCTGGACCACGGTCGAGGTCACGCCGGAAAGCCGCCGCTTAAAGTGTGGCGCAATGACGGTGATGTGGCGAAGGGAAGCCAAAGGGCCGATCAGCCCCAGGAAACGGAGAGAATCTCGTAGCCCTTGGAGCCACCGGGCGCGTTCACCTCAATTGAATCGCCGACCTCCTTGCCGATCATCGCGCGGGCGATGGGCGAAGAGACGGAGATGCGGCCCGCTTTCACGTCGGCTTCTTGGTCGCCGACGATCTGGTAGGTCTTTTCTTCCTCAGTGTCTTCGTCGACGAGCTTGACGGTTGCGCCGAACTTGATCTTGTCGCCCGACATTTTAGACAGGTCGATGACTTCGGCGCGCGCGATCAGATCCTCGAGCTCAGTAATGCGGCCCTCGTTATGGCTCTGCGCTTCCTTGGCCGCGTGGTATTCGGCATTTTCTGAAAGGTCGCCATGGGCGCGCGCCTCGGCGATCGCCTCGATGATGCGGGGACGCTCCTCCTGCTGGCGCCAGCGCAGCTCCTCCTGCAGCTGGGTAAAGCCGTTCTGCGTCATTGGTACCTTATCGACCATATTCTTGTCCTTCACGTTGCGGCCGCGCTAGCCGCGACCACAAAAAGAAACAGGCTCCGGAGTAAAACTTCGGAACCATCCATACCTCAAATTTTCTGGAACTATAGCAGATCCATGCTCGTCTTTTCCAGCGTTTTCGAGATGGAGCGGTGGCGCGTGGTTTCAAGAGGCAGTCTCCTTAGCCGAAGGATGGCTTGACGACGACACTAAGAACATTTAGTGAACGTCTAATGAAGAAAAGCCTCAAAGACCGACTGGCCATTCTCTCCGATGCAGCGAAGTATGATGCCTCCTGCGCCTCAAGTGGAACCGTTCGTCGCTCGTCGGAAAAGTCAGGCGGGCTTGGGTCGACGGAGGGATCCGGCATCTGCCATGCCTATGCTCCGGACGGGCGGTGTATCTCGCTTCTCAAGATCCTGCTGACAAACTTCTGCATCTATGACTGCGCCTATTGCATCAATCGCTCCTCCAGCAATGTCGAGCGGGCGCGGTTTTCGGTGGAAGAGGTGATCTGGCTGACGCTGGAGTTCTATCGCCGCAATTATATCGAAGGCCTGTTCCTCTCCTCGGGTATCATCCGCTCCTCCGACCACACGATGGAGGAGATGGTACGAATTGCGCGCGAGCTGAGAACCACCCACAACTTTCGGGGCTATATTCACCTCAAATCCATTCCTGAGGCCTCTCCGCATCTGATTGAGGAAGCTGGTCTTTATGCAGACCGGCTGTCGCTCAACATCGAGCTGCCGACTGATGCCGGCATCACCCGTTATGCGCCGGAAAAGCATCCGGAGGGCATTCGCCGCTCCATGGGAGCGCTTCGCCTAAAGATCGAGGAGATGAGCGAGGCGACGCTACAAACAAAGCGGAGGCGGCGGTTTGCGCCCGCCGGCCAGAGCACGCAGATGATCGTCGGGGCGGACGGCGCCAACGATGCGACCATTCTCGGCACGAGCGCCCGGCTCTACGGCAGCTATGGCTTGAAACGCGTCTACTATTCCGCCTTCAGTCCTATTCCAGATTCCTCGAAGAACCTGCCGCTGATCAAGCCGCCGCTGATGCGGGAACACCGGCTCTACCAGGCGGATTGGCTCTACCGCTTCTATGGTTTCGATATCGGAGAAATCACCTCGGCGCGGGCAGACGGTATGCTCGACTTGGATCTCGACCCGAAGCTTGCCTGGGCGCTCGGACATCGCGATCGGTTTCCGGTGGATGTCAACCGGGCCGACCGGGAAATGCTGCTGCGGGTGCCGGGGCTGGGCACGAAGACGGTGAAGGGAATCCTTTCCGCGCGGCGGTTCTCGCGGCTGCGGCTGGGCGACCTGAAGCGGATTGGTGTGTCCCTGAAGAAGGTGCAGCCCTTCATCACGGCGGAGGGCTGGACGCCGCACCGTCTCGTCGACCGACCCGATCTGCGCGCAATGTTCGAGCCGAAGCCGGAACAGCTGTCGTTGCTGTGATGTACACGGTCACGCTGGAGGGCAGGGGTGATCTTTGCGAGTGGCGAGATGCCGCGCGCATGCTTCTCCAGGCCGGCGTGGAGCCGGGTGAGGTTGTGTGGCAGACGCCGGACGCGGCAGGCGGACTCTTTGCTGATGTGCCGAAAAATCTGCCGCGCCCAGGTGCGCAGCGCAAAGCCGTTTCAGTGCCGCCCGATTTCCTCAAGCTGGCAGGCGCGGTCGTCTGCCATAGCGATCCGCGGCGGTTCTCGCTGCTCTACCGGCTGCTGGTTCGCCTTGCGCGCGACCGGAACACCCTTGCCATGGCCGCCGATGCCGATGTGGTCGAGGCACGGCAGATGGCGAAATCGGTCGGGCGCGACTATCACAAGATGACGGCGTTTGTGCGCTTCAAGGAATCGCCGCTGCCGACGGATACGGCGGGGCGCCGCAGGTTCATCGCGTGGTTCGAGCCCGACCATTTCATCGTTGAGCGCGTGGCTCCGTTCTTCCAACGCCGGTTCAACGACATGGACTGGTTGATCGCGACGCCCCAGGGATCTGCCTCCTGGGATGGCGAGACTTTGCTCACGAGCACGGAGCCGGCGGAGAAGCCGGACCTTAAAGACAAGACGGATGATCTGTGGCGGACCTATTACGCCTCCATATTCAATCCGGCGCGCTTGAAGGTTAAGGCGATGACGGCCGAGATGCCGAAGAAGTACTGGAAGAATTTGCCGGAGGCGGAGCTCATTCCCGGTCTGATCGCCAATGCCGAGCGAAGCGTGCTGGAGATGGCGGCTAGGGCGGCAAGCGAACCGCTTCCATTCCACCATCGGCTGCAGGAGGCGGCAGCAAATGCGCCACCTGTGGATACTGCTCCTGCGGGAACACTCGAGGCTGTGAGGCAGGAGGCGCGACACTGCACCCGCTGCACGCTTCACTGCATGGCGACGCAGACAGTCTTCGGGCAGGGGCCGGAGCAGGCTAGGGTGATGGTGGTCGGGGAGCAGCCCGGCGACCAGGAGGATCTTGCCGGCAAGCCGTTCGTCGGCCCGGCAGGACAGGTCTTCAATGATGTGCTGCGCGAGGTCGGAATGGATCGCCGCTCGCTCTACGTCACCAATGCAGTCAAGCACTTCAAGTACGAGGCCCGCGGCAAGCGTCGCATCCACCAGAAGCCGAACCATGGCGAAATCCAGCAATGTCGCTGGTGGCTGAAGCAGGAGCTCGACTACGTCAAGCCGAAGCTGATCATCGCCATGGGAGCGACAGCCTTCTTCGCGTTGACGGACGAAAAGCAGAAGCTCGCGGATGTGCGAAGCAAACCACTGACCATGGAGGATGGGCAGATCCTCTTCGTAACCGTCCATCCCTCCTACCTGCTGCGCATCCCGGATCCCGAACTAAAGGCAAAAGAACTGATGCGGTTTCGCGAGGATTTGGAGTCGGTCCACAGGCTTGCCGCAGGCTTTGCATGAACCGGTTGAACCGCGTCTGGTTCAGTGGGATGCCAACTTGCTCTCGTCGATGTGAGCCGCAGCATAGACGCGGCGGGCGATCGCGGCGAGAAGAAGCAGCGTCAACGTCGCGACGATGCAGCAGATTGCGAAGCCTAGTGCAAACCCGCTCTTCGCAGCCGGCAGCCACACTGCCGAAGCGGTGAACGGTAGCCCCTGGGCCGTCTCCACCGCACCGGCGAGTGTCGCTGACACCGCTTCCGCCTGCTCCGGGCTGAGGCCTCTCAAATCGGTGCCGCTCATTGTGGTTCGATAGATGAGCGCGGCCAGGCTGCCGAGGAGCGCGACACCCAGGGCGCCACCGAATTCGGCGCTTGTCTCGGAGATCGCCGAGGCCGAGCCTGCCCGTTCCGGCGGAGCGGTTCCGACGATGAGGCCGGTCGTCGTGAGGATGACGGGAACGAAGCCGAGGCCGATGATCATGCTGGAGCCGAGGATGCCGACCAGGCTTTCCGAATAGGCGGCCACCGCCATGGCTGCTGTGCCGACGGCATTGACCACCAGTCCTCCGAGCACTGTCCTGATCGGACCGAAGTGGTTGGTGAAGCGGTGGGCCTGCAAGGACATGATTGTGAAGACGAGAGCGGATGGCGCCGACCAGAGCGCGGCCTTCAGGGGCGTGAGCCCAAGCACGAGTTGCAGGAAGAGGTTCTGGAAGAGGAAGACGCCGAAGACAAAGAAGATACCGGCGAGGTTGACCAGCAGCGAAGCGTTGAAGGCCGGGTTCTTGAACAGGGCGAGATCGATCAACGGGTCGGAAAGCCGCTTCTGGCGCCGGATAAAGGCGGTGCCAACGGCAAGACCCACGGCGATGTAGAGTAACTGGATCACTTGGAACCCGTCGGCGGCCATGTGCTTGATGCCGTAGATGACCGGCAGAACCGTGGCGAGGGAGAGCACCACGCTCACGAGATCGAGGCGACCGCTGTCGTCGCTCTTGTATTCCGGCAAGAGGAAGGGTGCGACGGCGAGAAGCACCATCATGACGGGGATGTTGATCAGGAAGACTGCGCCCCAGTGGAAGTACTGCAGCAGCAGTCCGCCAATCAATGGGCCAACAAGGCCGCCCAGCGCGAAGGCTGTGCCCCAGATGCCAATCGCCCTGTTCCGCTCGGCTTCGTCGCGGAAGAGATTGACGATCAGGGAGAGAGTGGAGGGGGCAATTGTTGCTCCGGCGATGCCCAATAGGGCCCTGGACAGTATCAGTTGACCGGCTGTCTGCGAGAACGCGGCGAAGGCCGAGGCGACGCCGAATGCAAAGGCTCCGATGAGCAGCACTCGGCGGCGGCCGATGCGGTCTCCAAGCGTTCCCATGGTCATCAGGAAGCCTGCAACCATGAAGCCGTAGATATCGTTGATCCACAGGAGTTGCGCGGCCGACGGATCGAGATCCGCTACGATCGCCGGCACAGCGAGAAATAGCACCGATAGATCCATGGAATAAATCAGACAGGCAATCGACAGGACGGACAGGCCGACCCATTCCCGCCTGCCTGCAGGTCCAGGCACTTGCACGATCGCCGCCATGATTGTTCTCCCGGAGATCGGGCGGAGAGTTCCTCAAGTTGTGGCACTTGACAAGAGCCAATTTGAGCCGCGCAAAAGGCCGACCGTCAGGCCTGCGTCAGCGGGGCCGTGACATAGGCATCGAGCCGCGCCAGTGTCTGCTTGCCGCCCTCGACTGCACCGTGCTTCACCGTTGCCTCGCGCGCTTCTGCGGTCGCGAAGGTGAGGGTGATGGTGATCCGGGTGGCATCGCCTTCAGCCTCAAGCGTGATGGCGCCTTCGAACCAGGCCGGTTCGCCAACTTCGGCGCCATGATCGTAGGCAATCCGGTTGGGCGGGCTAATTTCCTTGTAGCGGATCCAGTTCGGCCAGTCCTTGTCGGGGCCGTGCATCGTGTAGCGCCAGAGCCCGCCGACGGAGAAGTCCATCCCATGCGTCTCGGTGACGAAACCGTCCGGCCCCCACCATTTGTCCAGGTGCCGGGCCGCGGTCAGCATCTTGAAGACGAGCTCCGGAGGCGCCGAGATGAGGCGGTTAACTGAGATGATCCGGTTACTGTCTTGTCCTGTCATCATGTCAGCGTCCTTCGTTCAGCTGTTGGAGGAGGGCTTCAAGGCGGTCGAAATTCTGCTCATTGGCGGCGGCAATGAACTTCTTGAGTTGCAGGTTCTCTGCGGTTGGTTCGAAGAGCATGCGCCAGTGAAGGCGGGTGCCGCCCCCTTCGGCCACGAACCGCATCTCCATCGTATAGACGTGCATGGGGAGGTGGTGCAGGAAGACGATCCGCTCGGAAGGGACGATCTCCTGGAAGGTCGAGCGGTTGTCGAAGTCGGTGCCGTCGGACGCGGTCATGGTAATGTGCCAGTCACCGCCAGGGCGAAAGTCAAACCGGTCGATCCTGTTGGCGAAGCCATGCGGACCCCACCATTGCGTCAGCTTCTCCGGATCGGCGAAGGCGCCGAAGAGGGTGGACGGGCCGACCTCGAACAGGCGGTCGTTGAGGATTTCCATCTTCTCGCTCATTTTTGCTCTTCCTCCTCTTCCGTCTTCAGTGTCGCGAGGTAATCCTCGAGCCGGTCGAGGCGGTGCTCCCAGAGCGAGCGGTAGTCGCCGAGCCAGCCGTCGATGGTCTTCAGGGCTTCAGGCTCCAGCCTGCAGGGTCGCCATTGGGCGGTGCGGCCACGCGAGATCAGCTTCGCCTTCTCCAGAACCTTCAGATGTTTGGAGACGGCGGGTAGGCTCATGTGGAAGGGCTGGGCAAGTTCGTTCACCGTTGCCTCTCCCTTCGCCAGCCGCGCAAGGATGGCGCGGCGGGTGGGGTCGGCGAGGGCAGCGAATGTCTGCGAAAGCTGATCAGTCATGGTTAGCTATTTAGTTAATTAACTTTTTAGCTAAATAAAGCAGAAAAAGAATCCGGTCAACAGCAGCTGACCGGTCTCGCGACTTAGGACCCTTAGAAGTAGCTCTGCAGCGGGCGAACCTCGAGGTTGCCGGCCTTCAGGGCCCGGATCGCCAAGGCAGCTGCTTCGGCACCGGCCATGGTGGTGTAGTAGGGCACCTTCTGCATCAGCGTGGCCCGGCGTAGCGACTTGGAGTCTGAGATCGCCTTGTTGCCGTCCGTCGTGTTGATGACGAGCTGGACCTGCCGGTTGCGGATCGCGTCCTCGATATGCGGACGGCCTTCCAGGACCTTGTTGATCTTGGTGGCGGTGATACCCTTCTCGGCAAGGAAGCGGCAGGTGCCGCCGGTCGCCAAGACCTTGAAGCCGATCTCCGTCAAGATGCGGATGGCCGGCAGGACCCGGCTCTTGTCCTCGTCGCGAACCGAAACGAACACCGTGCCTTCACGCGGCAGTTCGACGCCGGCGCCGAGCTGGCTCTTGGCGAAGGCGAGTGCGAAATCGGTGTCTAGTCCGATGACCTCACCCGTGGAGCGCATTTCCGGCCCGAGCAGGATGTCGACGCCGGGGAAGCGGGCGAACGGGAAGACGGCTTCCTTGACGGCGATGTGCTTCAGGTTGCGCGGGTCGGGCTTCTCGCCATAGGCGCCGATCGCTGCGTCCAGCTTTTCACCGACCATGATGCGGGCGGCGATCTTGGCGATCGGCGCCCCAATGGTCTTGGCGACGAAAGGCACGGTGCGCGACGCCCGCGGGTTGACCTCCAGAACGTAGATCGTGCCGTCCTTGATGGCGTACTGGACGTTCATCAGGCCGCCGACATTGAGCGCCTTGGCAAGCGCCGTTGTCTGGCGCTCCAGCTCGTCCACCGTCTCCTTCGACAGCGAACGGACCGGCAGCGAGCAGGCGCTATCGCCCGAGTGGATGCCGGCTTCCTCGATATGCTCCATGATGCCGGAGACGAAGACGCTCTCGCCGTCACACAGCGCATCGACATCCACTTCCACGGCGTTGGTCAGGTAGCTGTCGAAAAGCAGCGGATTCTTGCCGAGCAGGGTGTTGATCTGGCCCGTCTTGTCGTTCGGGTAGCGCTGCTTGATGTCTTCCGGAACGAGGCCGGGTACCGTGTCGAGCAGGTAGGTCTGCAGCATGGACTCAGAGTGGATGATCTGCATGGCGCGGCCACCCAGAACGTAGGACGGGCGCACGACCAGCGGGAAACCGATCTCGGCCGCCACGAGGCGCGCTTGCTCGACCGAATAGGCGATACCGTTGTTCGGCTGCATGAGATCGAGCTTCATCAGGAGCTTCTGGAAGCGGTCGCGGTCTTCCGCGAGGTCGATCGCGTCCGGTGCCGTGCCGAGGATCGGGATGCCGTTCTTTTCCAGCGCTTCTGCGAGCTTCAGCGGCGTCTGGCCGCCGAACTGGACGATAACGCCGACGACCTCGCCCTTCTCCTGCTCGGCACGCAGGATTTCGATCACGTCTTCCGCCGTCAGCGGCTCGAAATACAGACGATCGGAGGTATCGTAGTCGGTCGAGACCGTTTCCGGGTTGCAGTTGATCATGATCGCTTCGAACCCGGCATCCTTCAAAGCGAAAGCGGCATGGCAGCAGCAGTAGTCGAACTCGATGCCCTGGCCAATGCGGTTTGGACCGCCGCCGAGGATGACCACCTTCTTGCGGTCGGAGACCTGGGCTTCGGAATGGAGCGAACCGACGAAAGGCGTTTCGTAGGTGGAGTACATATAGGCGGTCGGCGAGGCGAACTCGGCGGCGCAGGTGTCGATGCGCTTGAAGACCGGGCGCACGTTCAGACCGTTACGGAGTCCGGCAACTTCCTTCGGACGCTTGCCGGAAAGGCTGGCAAGGCGGGCATCCGAGAAGCCCATGGCCTTCAGCATGCGTAGGTTTTCCGCATCAGTCGGCAGGCCATGCTCGCGTACACGCGCTTCCATGTCGGCGATCGCCTTGAACTGGCTGATGAACCAGGGATCGATCTTGCAGCCTTCGTGGACGTCGGCTTCTGACATCCCCATGCGCAAGGCCTGCACGACCATGCGCAGACGGTCCGGCGTCGGCGTGCCGATCGCGGCGCGGATGGCATTATTGGCGTTCTCACCATCCTCGAGGCCCGGGATCTCGATCTCGTCGAGGCCCGTGAGGCCGGTCTCCAGACCGCGCAGCGCCTTCTGCAGCGACTCGGCGAAGGTGCGACCGATCGCCATGACTTCGCCAACCGACTTCATGGCGGTGGTCAGCGTCGGCTCCGCACCGGGGAACTTTTCGAAGGCAAAGCGCGGGATCTTGGTGACGACGTAGTCGATCGACGGCTCGAAGGAAGCGGGAGTCGCACCGCCGGTGATGTCGTTTTCCAGCTCGTCCAACGTGTACCCGACGGCAAGCTTGGCGGCGACCTTTGCGATCGGAAAGCCGGTGGCCTTGGAGGCGAGCGCGGAGGAGCGCGAGACACGCGGGTTCATCTCGATGACGACGAGGCGGCCGTCCCTCGGGTTGACGGCGAACTGCACGTTTGAGCCGCCGGTCTCGACGCCGATCTCGCGCAGAACCGCGATCGAGGCGTTGCGCATGATCTGGTATTCCTTGTCGGTCAGCGTCAGCGCCGGCGCGACAGTGATGGAATCGCCCGTATGGACGCCCATTGGGTCGATGTTTTCGATCGAGCAGATGATGATGCAGTTGTCCGCCTTGTCGCGGATCACCTCCATCTCGAATTCCTTCCATCCAAGCACCGATTCTTCAATCAGCACTTCGGTGGTGGGGGAGGCATCGAGGCCGCCGGAGATGATCTCGAAGAACTCCGACCGGTTATAGGCGATGCCGCCGCCGGTACCGCCAAGCGTAAAGGAGGGGCGGATAATCGCTGGCAGGCCGACATGATCGAGCGCCTGAGCGGCAACTGCCATCGCATGCGCCATGTAGCGCTGCTTGCGGTCGGTCTCACCGAGGTTCCACTGATTTTCTAGTTCGTCGAGCGCCTTGTCGAGTGCATCGCCGGACAGGCTGGAGCGCAGCTTGACCCGCTCCGCCTCATGGGCGTTGCGGTCCTGCTCCTTGATTTCGGTAGCGTTGGCCAGCATCGACTTCGGCGTTTCGAGCCCGATCTTCGCCATCGCCTCACGGAAGAGGGCACGGTCTTCGGCCTTGTCTATCGCCTCCGGCTTTGCGCCAATCATCTCCACCTTGTAGCGGTCGAGCACGCCCATGCGCTTCAGGGAAAGGGCTGTGTTGAGGGCTGTCTGGCCGCCCATGGTCGGAAGCAGCGCGTCCGGACGTTCCTTGGCGATGATCTTGGCGACGACTTCGGGTGTGATCGGCTCGACATAGGTCGCATCGGCGAGACCCGGGTCGGTCATGATCGTTGCCGGGTTAGAGTTGACCAGGATCACCCGGTAGCCTTCCTCGCGCAGCGCCTTGCAGGCCTGGGTGCCGGAATAGTCGAATTCGCATGCCTGGCCGATGACGATCGGACCCGCGCCGATGATGAGGATCGATTTGATATCTTGGCGCTTGGGCATAGCTTCTTTCCGTTTCTTGTGGCGCGAAAAACCGGCCAAGGTGGAAGGTTCACCGGCCGGGCGCATGAGCATGGTCTTTTGAGGCTAGACGCGGCTTATAGGCGTTTGTCGTGCGGAGCGAAACCCCATAATTCCTCAAATCGACAGGAAAAAGACGGGTTCGCAGGGACCTCCAGTTACCTCAGCTGAGGGAACCCTCTGCGTACCGGAAGACGCGCTAATGGCATGGACGCGCCCGTTAGTCAGGCGTATGCCGCGTTCTGACGTAGAAAGCAGGCGCGGTGCGGAGAGTGCGATGGCCGATGCAGTGATCAAACCCGCGGTCCCGGTGGAAGTTACAGTCCTGCCGATAATCCTCGCAGTGAGCTTCAGCCACATGCTGAACGACATCATGCAGTCGATGATCGCGGCGATCTATCCAATGCTGAAGAGAGACTACAATCTCGACTTCTGGCAGATCGGCTTGCTGACGCTCGCCTTCCAGTGCACCGCGTCCCTGCTGCAGCCGGTCGTGGGGATCGTCACGGACAAGAAGCCTTTCCCGTATTCCTTGCCCGTGGGCATGACCTCGACATTGATCGGCCTGGTGCTGCTGTCGACCGCGCATGACTACAACATGCTGGTTCTCGCGGCTTCGCTCGTCGGCGTCGGCTCTGCCATCTTCCACCCGGAGTCGTCGCGCGTCGCCCGTCTGGCCTCCGGCGGAAAGTACGGTCTGGCGCAGTCGGTCTTCCAGGTTGGCGGCAATGTCGGCACCGCTATCGGGCCTTTGCTTGCCGCCTTCATCATTGTGCCAAAGGGACAGGGGAGCGTCGCCTGGTTCTGCCTGGCCGCCATCCTGGGGATCATCGTGCTCGGCCGCGTGGCAGGTTGGTACAAGGCGCACATGGCCGCAAACCTCGGCAAGATGAAAAAGGTCCACGTCCATTCGCTGCCGCGCCGCACCGTCGCCGTTGCGCTCCTTGTCCTCGTTATCCTGACTTTCTCGAAGAACGTCTACATGGCGAGCATCGGCAGCTATTACACCTTCTTCGTCATCGAGCGCTTCGGCGTCTCGGTCCAGCAGTCGCAGTTGCTGCTGTTCGTCTTCCTTGGTGCCAGTGCGCTCGGGACCGTCGTCGGTGGGCCGATAGGCGACCGGTTCGGCTCGAAGGTCGTCATCTGGTTCTCTGTGCTCGGAGCGCTTCCCTTCACACTGGCCATGCCGTTCGCCAATCTTCCGATGACCATTGCGCTTTCGGCGTTGGTCGGCTTCATCATCGCGTCGTCCTTCCCCGCGATCGTTGTGATGGCGCAGGAACTGGTGCCGGGGCGTGTCGGGATGATCGCCGGGATCTTTTTTGGCTTTGCCTTCGGGATGGGTGGGATAGCCGCAGCAGTGCTCGGCGTGCTGGCAGACCGGCACGGTATTTCGACGGTCTACACCATCTGCGCCTTCCTACCGGCATTGGGCATGCTGACGGTTTTCCTCCCCGGCAAGCGCGTATTGCGTATGACTTGATGACGTTGCCGGAAAGGTGGATCATCTTCCCCGTTGTTGCGTTGTAGGCCGCGTGGATCATCCGCAGGAGAGAGAAGATGGAGTGGAGAGGCCGGCGTCAGTCGAGCAACGTCGAGGATCGGCGCGGTGCCGGGGGGCGCAGTCCGTTCGGTCGCGGCGGCATGCGCATCCCGGTCGGACGTGGGGGCGTACGACGCGCCGGAGGTGGCCTCGGGATCGGTGGCGTCATCCTGATCCTCATCGTCTCTTGGGCGCTGGGCATCAACCCGTTGATGCTGCTTTCGGGCGAGGACATCGGCTCTGGTGGCGGGGGCTATGAGCAGCAGCAGACTTCGGCGCCGCCGAACGACGAGATGACGGCCTTCGTACGCACGGTATTGGCAGAGACCGAAGACACCTGGAACGGTATCTTCCAGGCGAGCGGTGAGAACTATCAGGAGCCGACGCTGGTGCTGTTTTCCGGACAGGTGAATTCGGCCTGCGGCTTTGCATCCTCGGCAAGCGGACCTTTCTACTGCCCCAGCGATCGCAAGGTCTATCTCGACACCGCCTTTTTCGATGATCTGCAGCGTCAGTTCGATGCTTCAGGGGACTTTGCGCAAGCCTATGTGGTTGCGCATGAAGTCGGCCATCACGTCCAGAACCTGCTCGGTATCCTGCCGCGCTTCAACGAGGCACGTCAGCGCATGAGCGAGGTGGAGGCGAACAGGATGTCGGTGCGTGTGGAACTGCAGGCCGATTGCTTTGCCGGCGTCTGGGGCAAGTTCACCGACCAGAAGGGGATCCTTGAGCAGGGCGATCTTCAGGAAGCTCTGAACGCGGCCCAGCAGATCGGTGACGATACGCTTCAGCGGCGCAGCCAGGGATATGTCGTGCCTGAAAGCTTCAATCACGGGACGTCCGAGCAGCGGATGACCTGGTTCCGCCGCGGCTTCGAAAGCGGCGACATCAACAGCTGCGATACTTTCTCCGCCGATATTTAGGCGGAGTGGAAGCTGTCTCTGTTAAGTTGTTCTATCTATGGGCTCGTTGCGGATCCGGCTCCGTTCGGCCTTCGTGCCGGATAGGTTCACTCGCGCCATCAACATCTTTGTCGGCTGTATCAAAAACATTGAACGGCTCTGCGGCTCCGGAACAGGGCCTCAGCTTGCCGCTCCTCCGTCGCCGATCTATAGCTCCGATGCCGCCGCTTGCCATCCCTCGGAGCGGCGGTTCCATTTGGAGAAGAGCGATGTCCAGCGCTGCGATAGATACCGTTGCCGCCAACAATAGCTGGGGCCGCCATGTCCGCTCCACGATCGGGCTCGGCGTTCCCTTCGTAGGGGCGCAGCTTGCCCAGATGGCGATCAACACCACCGATGTCATCATGGTCGGCTGGCTCGGCACGACCGAGCTTGCCGCAGTGGTCCTCGGCAGCCAGATGTTCTTCATCGTCTTCATCTTCGGTACCGGGTTTGCCGCAGCCGTCGTGCCGATGGTGGCTCACGCCGTTGGACGCGGCGACGTGACATCCGTGCGCCGCGCCGTTCGCATGGGGATGTGGGTGGCCCTCGGCTATGGCGCCTTGACCGCCCCCATCCTTTGGTTTTCGCAGCCGATCCTGCTTGCGCTCGGCCAGGAGCAGGAGGTGGCCGCGCTGGCGCGAGGGTACCTGCGCATCGCCCAGTGGGGGATCTTTCCGGCACTGGTGCTGATGGTTCTTCGAAGCTTCCTCAGCGGGCTCGAGCGCGGCAGCATCATTCTCTATGTCACCATCGGCATGTTCTTCGCCAACGCCGGCCTGAACTACGCGCTCATCTTCGGCAACTTCGGCTTACCCGCCTGGGGTCTGCAGGGCGCCGCGGTCGCGTCCGTCTGCGCCAGCACACTTGGCTGTGTCGCGATGATCATCTATATCGGCAGCCAGATGGAGACTAAGGCCTTCGAGCTCTTCGTCCGGTTCTGGCGCGCCGACTGGGGCGCGATCCGCGAGAACCTGGCGCTGGGCTTGCCGATCAGCTTCACCATCCTTGCGGAAACCAGCCTGTTTGCCGCCGCGTCCCTTCTGATCGGCACGATCGGCACACGCGAGCTTGCCGCTCACGGAATTGCCCTGCAATTGGCCTCAATCGCCTTCATGATCCCGCTCGGCCTCGCGCAGGTTGCGACCGTGCGGGTGGGGCTTGCCTATGGGCGGGACGATATGGTGGGTGTCAGGCGGGCGGCGATTGCGGTCCTGGCAGTCAGCCTCTGCTTCTCGATCTGCGGCAGCACGCTTTTTGCACTGCTGCCGCGCGAATTGGGCGGGCTGTTTCTAGACACGCGGCGGGCGGATGCGCAGGCTGTGCTGGACTACGCGATCTCGCTCATCGTCATTGCGGGCGTGTTCCAGATGGCTGACGGCCTGCAGGCGGTGGGGGCGGGGCTTTTACGCGGCTTGAAGGATACCAAGATCCCGATGATGCTGGCGCTCGTCGCCTATTGGCCGATCGGCTTTGCCTGCGCCTGGATCTTCGCCTTCCCGCTCGGCTATGGCGGCCCAGGCGTCTGGTTCGGCTTCGTCACCGGCCTTGGAGCCGCCGCCTTGCTTCTCTGCGGCCGCTTCTATCGGCTCGTTCGACAGCGCTAAAAAGAAGCCCGCCAGGGGCGGGCTTCGAGAAAGTTACCGTTCGGCGAGCGCCGGTTCGCCCTTGCGCTCGCGCACCATGTTGATGAAGCGGCGGAACAGGTAGTGGCTGTCCTGCGGACCGGGAGAGGCTTCCGGGTGATGCTGAACCGAGAAGACGGGCTTGCCGCTGAGGCGCAGGCCGCAGTTCGTGCCGTCGAACAGGGAAATATGAGTCTCCTCAACGCCTTCGGGCAGCGAGTTCGAGTCAACTGCGAACCCGTGATTCATCGAGACGATCTCGACCTTGCCGGTCGTATGGTCCTTCACCGGGTGGTTTCCACCGTGGTGACCTTGGTGCATCTTGGTCGTCGTGGCGCCGAGGGCGAGACCAAGCATCTGGTGGCCAAGGCAGATGCCGAAGGTCGGTACATCCTTTTCCAGGACCCGCCGGATGACCGGCACGGCGTATTCGCCTGTTGCGGCCGGATCGCCTGGTCCATTGGACAGGAAGACGCCATCGGGGTTGAGCGCCATGATGTCCTCGGCTGAGGTCTGTGCCGGAACAACCGTCACCTTGCAGTCCAGTCCGGCGAAGAGCCGCAGGATGTTGCGCTTCACGCCGTAGTCGACGCAGACAATATGGTACTTTGCTTCTGCCGTGTCCGCTTCGCCGTAACCTTCATCCCAGACCCAGGGCGTCTGCGTCCACTGCGACGACTGCCCCGACGTGGCCTCCTTTGCAAGATCGAGCCCTTCTATGCCGCTCCAGTTGCGCGCCTCGGCCTTCAGCGCCTCGATGTCAAAGACGCCGTTGGGGTCGTGGGCGATCACCGCGTTCGGTGCGCCCTTCTCACGGATCCAGGCGGTGAGCGCCCGGGTGTCGATGCCGGAAAGTCCGATCACGCCCCGCGACTTCAGCCATTCGTCGAGATGCTTCGCTGCGCGATAGTTCGACGGCTCGGTGATGTCGGCCTTGAAGATGACGCCGACTGCGCCGCGACGTGCCGCTGGCGTCAGGTCCTCGATGTCTTCTTCATTTGTGCCGATATTGCCGATATGCGGGAAGGTGAAGGTGACGATCTGGCCGAGATAGGAGGGGTCGGTCAGGATCTCTTGGTACCCGGTAAGAGACGTATTGAAGCAGACCTCGGCACAGACCTTGCCGGTTGCGCCGACTCCCACGCCCTCGATGACGGTGCCATCGGCGAGGACCAGAACGGCGGTGGGTTTTTTGCTTGTCCAGGGGGCGGTGGCGGTCATCTCTATCCTTCTGCCCCTTAAGCCCCACCACTTGAAGTCGCGGGGAAACAGGGCCATTTATGGTCGCAGAAAAGGGCGCGCCGGATGACCCGCGCAGCCCAATACCGAAATCTCGTGCAGGTGCCGGAAAATAGACAAAGCGCGCGAAGCGGTCAATGTCAGCCATGTTCTTTCTAAGTGGATTTTGCTCCCAACAAAATCAAGAGCTTGCCTGATTTGATTTGATCGTGTCGGCGTGCTTGTCTATGAGAGCGGCCTCATCGACAAGGAAAAGCCGCAATTGGCTACCCGCCCGCGGCTTCTCCAAAGGAGCAGGAACATGATGCGCGATAAGCTCGCGAACGAAATGAAGGATGCGATGAAGGCAAAGGACAGCCGACGTCTGTCCACCGTGCGTCTCATCCAGACGGCCATCAAGGATCGCGACATTGCGAACCGCGGCGCCGGCAAGGATCCCGTCAGTGACGAAGAGATCATGCAGGTCCTGCAGAAGATGGTGAAGCAGCGCGAGGAATCGGCGCGCATCTACGACGAGGCCGGCCGCAGCGAGCTTGCCGCGCAGGAGCGCGAGGAAATCCATGTGATCAAGAGCTTCATGCCCGAACAGCTGTCGGAGGAAAAGGTCCGGCAGCTCTGCCAGTCCGTCGTTTCCGAAACGGGGGCACACGGGCTGCGCGACATGGGCAAGTGCATGAACGCGCTGAAGGAGAAGTATCCGGGCCAGATGGACTTCGCGAAGGCGTCCGGAATGGTCAAGGATCTGCTGAAATAGCTGTCATCAGCGATCGATGACGCTTCGGGCTGGGCCAGTGCTGGTCCCGCTTTTTGCATTGTGGCGGCTGTGAATAGCGGGCATGACATGCTTTGCGATTGGCATAGCTTGGCGTCGACCCCTATACTGGTCGGGGACCCGAGGTAATGATGCGCTTTTCCAACAGCTTTCTCGACGAAATCCGTGATCGCGTGCCGATCTCGTCGGTTATCGGCCGCCGCGTCACATGGGACCGCAAGAAGACCAATGTCGCCCGGGGAGACTACTGGGCTTGCTGCCCGTTTCACGGCGAGAAGAGCCCGAGCTTTCACTGCGAAGACCGGAAGGGGCGGTATCATTGCTTCGGCTGCGGCGTATCCGGTGATCATTTCCGCTACCTGACGGATCTCGAAGGGCTGAAATTTCCGGAGGCGGTGCAGCAGATCGCCGATATGGCCGGGATCGCGCTCCCGCAGCCGGATCCGCAGGCGGAGCGGCGCGAGAAAGAGCGGACGACGCTTCTCGACGTCATGGAACTGGCGACGCAGTTCTTCCAGGATCAGTTGCAGAGTGCAGCCGGAGCCCGGGCTCGCGCCTACTTGCGGGATCGTGGGGTGACGGGGCGGACGGTCGAGACCTTCCGGCTGGGCTACGCGCCCGAAAGCCGCAACGCGCTTAAGGAGTTCCTCGCGGGCAAGGGTGTGCCGAAGGAGCAGGTCGAGGCGTGCGGGCTCGTTGTTCACGGGGAGGGCATTGCCGTCTCCTATGATCGGTTCCGTGATCGCATCATGTTCCCGATCCTGTCGTCGCGCGAGAAGGTGATCGCCTTTGGCGGCCGTGCCATGTCGCCGGACGCACCGGCAAAATACCTCAACTCGAACGAGACCGAGCTCTTCCACAAGGGGCAGGTGCTCTACAATTTTGCCCGGGCGCGGCGCGCTGCGCAGGGCAGTGCCGGCTCGCGTGATGGCGGGACGGTGATCGCAGTCGAAGGCTATATGGACGTGATCGCCCTCCATCAGGCGGGGGTGGAGAATGCGGTGGCGCCGCTTGGGACGGCGCTGACGGAGAACCAGCTGGATCTCCTGTGGAAGATGTCGTCGGAGCCGGTGCTCTGCTTCGACGGCGATGGCGCCGGAACCCGTGCCGCCAACCGCGCAGCTGATCTGGCACTGCCCTTCCTGAAGCCCGGTCGTTCCGTTCGCTTCGCCCTGCTACCGGAAGGCAAGGACCCTGACGACCTCGTTCGGCAGGACGGGCGCGGCCCGTTCGACAAGGTCATGGCGGAAGCGCGTCCGCTCGCCGAGATGATGTGGATGCGCGAGACCTCCGGGGGGAGTTTCGACACGCCGGAGAAGCGGGCAGAGCTCGAAGCGCGCCTCAAGCAGATCGTTTCTGTGATCGCGGACGAGAATGTTCGGCGGTACTACCAGCAGGAGATGCGCGAGCGGCTGAACGTCTTCTTCCGTGGTGACCGCAACAGTGACAAGCGCGGCGGCTTCCAAGCGCGCGGCCCGCGGGCAGGAAACGCTTCCGGCCAAGGACGGGGGCAGGAGCGGGGTGTGGTCGTTTCGGATCGGCTTGCCCGCTCCGGGTTGGTGCGTGGGCATCGGGACCTGCCGGCGCTCCGCGAAAGCGTGTTGGCGCTGACGGTGGTCAACCATCCGCAACTGCTTCTCGATGATTATGACGAGATTGCAGGCGTGGATTTCGAGAGCCGGGATCTGCAGCGCTTCTGGTCGTGTCTCCTGACCGTGGCGGCAAAGCTCGGTGCCCGCCTTGACCGTGAACACTTGCGCGAGCAGCTGGAGGAAAATGGCTTTGAGGCTCTGCTTGCGACGATGAACCAGCAGGTCCGCAACGCCCGGCTATGGACCGCCACACCGGAAGCGGACTTGCAGGACGTCGTGCAGGCCTATCGCCAGGCTTATGCCCTGCACTCGCGAAACAAGGAGCTTCGCTGGCAGAAGATCGAGCTGGAGCGGGAGATCGCCGAAACCGCGGCGGATGAGGAGGAGCGGGCAACCGCTCTGATGCTCGCCCTGTCGGAGGTCCAGCTAGAGATCGGGCGCTTGGAGAACCAGGAAGCGATCATCGACGGCTTCGGTGTGATGTCTGGCCGCGTCAAGGGCGCTGCCGTCGGACATGGCTAGGCCTTGGCGAATCGTTGTATAACTATAGTGAGAGCGCATGCACGGGGTGAATGGGGGTACCACATTTAGATCTGTCGGCTCTTGTCACCGATCAGCGACTGCCTACATATCCGGCAACCGTGTACATGTTCGACCTCGAAGCTGAATAAGACGGCTTTTTCCACTTTTCTCCGGCTCATCGCCCTAGAAAAGCTTGACGGAGCGTTAATTTGTGGGAATCACCACAGCAGGCAGAAAAGGTGGAGTGGGTCAAGCGCGCCGGGTCGCGATCGGTGTCCTGCAGGACAGGGGCGCCGTCTTCAGGCAGCTGCCGTCGTGGTAATCCGGAATTAAAGATCATTCCGTACGTGTTGAACAGTGATTCGCGGCTGGGGCGATAAGCCCCAAGCCGGCGGCCACCGCGGCGAGGTGGCGTTCAGGGAAAGCGAAATTAAATGGCAACGAAAGTCAAAGAAAACGAAGAAGTCGAGACCGAGCGCGAAGGTGCGCCGGACGGTCCCCTTCTCGACCTTTCCGACGACGCGGTCAAGAAGATGATCAAGGCTGCCAAGAAGCGCGGCTATGTCACCATGGATGAGCTGAACTCGGTTCTGCCCTCGGAGGAGGTTACCTCTGAGCAGATCGAGGACACAATGTCGATGCTTTCCGATATGGGCATCAACGTCGTCGAGGACGATGAGGCGGATGACGCTTCGAATGATGACGACGACAGCTCCGATGACAGCGACGGCGATAGCGACGGCGGCGAAGTCACGACGACGTCGGGCACGGCGCTTGCGACCGCAAAGAAGAAAGAACCGACGGACCGGACCGACGACCCGGTGCGCATGTATCTGCGCGAAATGGGGTCGGTGGAGCTCCTGTCGCGCGAAGGCGAGATCGCCATCGCGAAGCGCATCGAGGCCGGCCGCGAAACAATGATCGCCGGGCTTTGCGAAAGCCCGCTGACCTTCCAGGCGCTTATCATCTGGCGCGACGAGCTCAACGAAGGCACGACGTTGCTGCGCGAGATCATCGATCTTGAAACGACCTATTCGGGTCCCGAGGCGAAGGCTGCTCCGCAGTTCCAGAGCCCGGAGAAGATCGAGGCTGACCGCAAGGCTGCCGAAGAGAAGGAGCGTGCACGCAAGTCTCGCGTTGCCGCCAATGACGACGACATCACGGCCGTGGGCGGTGAAGGCCTGCCGGGTGAAGAGGAAGAAGAAGACGACGACGAGTCGAGCCTGTCCCTCGCTGCCATGGAAGCGGAACTGCGCCCGCAGGTCATGGAAACGCTCGACACGATTGCCGACACCTATAAGAAGCTGCGCAAGCTGCAGGACCAGCAGGTGGAGGCGCGCCTCTCCTGCACCGGCACGCTGTCGTCCGGCCAGGAGCGCCGCTACAAGGAACTGAAGGACCAACTGATCACGGCAGTGAAGTCGCTGTCGCTCAACCAGAACCGCGTCGACGCGCTGGTCGAGCAGCTTTACGACATCTCCAAACGGCTGATGCAGAACGAAGGTCGTCTGCTGCGTCTGGCGGAATCCTATGGCGTCAAGCGTGACTCCTTCCTAGAGCAGTATCAGGGCGCGGAACTCGACCCGAATTGGATGAAGTCGATCGCGAACCTCTCTGCCCGCGGCTGGAAGGACTTTGCGCGCGAGGAGAACCAGACGATCCGGGATATTCGCCAGGAGATCCAGAACCTCGCCACCGAAACCGGCATCTCGATTGCGGAGTTCCGCCGCATCGTGTCCATGGTCCAGAAGGGTGAGCGCGAGGCGCGTATCGCCAAGAAGGAGATGGTCGAGGCAAACCTGCGTCTGGTTATCTCGATCGCCAAGAAATACACCAACCGCGGCCTGCAGTTCCTGGACCTGATCCAGGAGGGCAACATCGGCCTGATGAAGGCGGTGGACAAGTTCGAATATCGCCGCGGCTACAAGTTCTCGACCTATGCGACGTGGTGGATCCGGCAGGCGATCACCCGGTCGATCGCCGACCAGGCCCGCACGATCCGCATCCCGGTGCACATGATCGAGACGATTAACAAGATCGTCCGCACGTCGCGCCAGATGCTGCACGAGATCGGCCGCGAGCCTACGCCGGAAGAACTGGCCGAAAAGCTCGCCATGCCGCTTGAAAAGGTCCGCAAGGTCCTGAAGATCGCGAAGGAGCCGATTTCGCTCGAAACCCCGGTGGGTGACGAAGAGGACAGCCACCTCGGCGATTTCATCGAGGACAAGAACGCGCTTCTGCCGATCGACGCGGCTATCCAGGCGAACTTGCGTGAAACGACGACCCGCGTTCTCGCCTCGCTGACGCCGCGTGAAGAGCGCGTGCTGCGCATGCGCTTCGGCATCGGCATGAACACCGACCACACGCTCGAAGAAGTCGGTCAGCAGTTCTCTGTGACCCGCGAACGTATCCGTCAGATCGAGGCGAAGGCGCTTCGGAAGTTGAAGCACCCGAGCAGGTCGCGCAAGCTGCGGTCGTTCCTCGACAGCTAAACACTCGGCATCGGGAGATATCGAAGCCTCGGCCAGCGAAAGCAGGCCGGGGCTTTTTAGTGGCTGACGGAGGACGAGAACACGTTCACCACCACCACGCCTGCAATGATCAGTCCGATCCCGAGGATGGCGGGAAGGTCGAGGCGCTGGCCGAGGATAAAGAAACCGACCAGCGAGATCAGCACGATACCCAGCCCGCTCCAGATCGCGTAGGCGACCCCGATCGGCATCGTGCGGAGCGCCAGTGACAGCAGGTAGAAGGCCGCCGCATAGCAAAGAGCCATAAGCAGGGTTGGTAATAGGCGGGTGAATTGCTGGCTCTGCTGGAGAAAGGTCGTGCCGACCACTTCCAGAGCGATCGCGGCGGCGAGGGAGACATAGGTCAGCAGCACAGGGTTCATCATCCGCCTTCTTCTTTTGATGCGCAGGGACTCGATCCTCGCATGATTTAACCTTACATCCGCTGCCATGGCAGACGAGGTCGAAAAACGACGAAGCGACATGAGGTGGGGCATTCCGGCCTCTTTTGCGCTGCATGTCGTGCTGGCAGCGATCCTGATCTTAGGTCTGCCGCTTGAACTGCCGGTTCCTCCGGAAGAGGAGGCGGTGACCGTGGAGATCGTCGAACGGCCGCCGGAACCCGAGCCCCCGCCGGAGCCTGCGCCAGAAGCCGAGCCTCAGCCGGAAGCGGCGGAGGAGCCGCCACCGCCGCCAGCGGAGGAGGAGCAGGCGCCTGAGCCTCCACCGCCGCCGCCTGAGACAGCTGCCGAAGAAGAGTCTGCAGAAGCATCGCCGATCCCAACCCTTCGCCCCGTGTTCGAGTTTGGCGAGGAGACACCGGGTCCGAAAGAATCGCCGGAAGGCAATGCCTCCGCGGGAGGTCCGGAAGCGCCACCAGAACCGGAAACGCCACCAGAGCCGGAAGCGGAGGCCGAGCCTCAGGAGAACCCGCAAGCGGAGGCGCCTGAGGCGCTGGCCGCCGAAACTGCTACGGCGGATGCCGCAGAGCCGGCAACCGCTCCACCGGAGACGGTGCAGGAGCCTTCCGAAGCCGAAGGACAGTCCACTGACGAACCGGTTGAGACGTTGACCGAGGCGAAGGTGCTGTTTTCGGAAGAGATCACCGAAGATCCCGTCGCACGCACCGCCATGGAAGACCTGCCGCGCAGCATGCGGGCGACCCAGCTCTGCGAAACGGAACTGACCGAGCAGTTGCGCAATGCATCCCCACCGCAGGACCCCGACTTCATCCCGCGCTCTCCATTGTCCGAGGGGACGGTGCTGGAACTGCGGCAGACAGCCTTTCGGGCGAAAGGTCAGTGGTACGATCTGAGCTTCCGCTGCGAAATCAACGAGGATGCGACGAAGGTGATGCGGTTTGCCTTCGATATCGGCGCGCCAGTGCCGCGGAGCGAATGGAGACGACGCGGTTTCCCGGGGACTTGAGGATGTCGGTTCCGGTCAAGCGCCACCTGTTTCGTCTGCGTCCACCATGAGAGCCTCCGCTTCCCCCTCCAGCGTCTCCGCCTCGTCTGCCCTTAGGCCAAAGCGAGCGGCAACGTCCGGCGCATAGCGAAGGAGATCCGGGCGCAGGCGTAGCAGCGCCAGATCCTTTGCCTTTGCCTCCAGCATCACGTCGAAATCCAGGCCTTCGGCTGTGCGCATGAAGGTGGCGAATTCGAAAGGGTTGCAGAAGTCGGCATGGCCGGTGAAGACCGGTGCAACATGGCGGACGGTCTTCTTCCTGGTCTTCGGATCGACCTTCACCTGCTCCCGAAGCTCGGTGCGGGGTGAGGAGAAGTGGATCTTCGGCTGCTGGCCCCCAGGCCAGGTGCGCAGGATGGCGGAAAGGGTTTCCCGCAGGTCTGCCCGCTCCGGGTTGAGACACCAGAAGTGCTGATGGTCGAAGATCAGTCGGACTCCGGTGTGTTCATGGATCCACAAGACATCGGCGGCGGAAAAGCGCAGGTCGTCGTGCTCCAGCACGAGGCGCCGGCGAACAGGCTCCGGGAGAGTCTTCCAGGTGCGAACCCAGCGCTGCCGGCTTTCCTCGACGT
The DNA here is from genome assembly GCF_022968135.1 of Pseudorhizobium tarimense. Lineage (GTDB taxonomy): Bacteria > Pseudomonadota > Alphaproteobacteria > Rhizobiales > Rhizobiaceae > Neorhizobium > Neorhizobium tarimense. The sequence continues at coordinate 8,509 of NZ_JALJRA010000008.1, read as the reverse complement.
TGCCGTAGGTCCCGCCGACATGGATGACCATAACCGCTTCCAGGCCGAGTTCCATGCGATCGAGTATCTCCGCCTGGCTCTCGAGATCCCAGATGCTCTTGCGCACGAGCTTCGGGTCCGGGCTGTTGAGCACGACGAACTGGGACGGATGGAAGGAGAGGCGGATGTCGAGCGCCTTGGCCTTCATGCCGATTGCCTGAAGCTCGGCATCGCTCTCGGCGACCATCTGGTGGAACTGCGGCATGTCAGGATGCGTGGCATAGGGCGCGAGATCGGAGGAGAGGCGGTACATGCGGATATCGTGCCGGTCGAGGTGATCCAGGATCTGGTCGACGTATTCCAGCGAGACCTTGAGATGCGGATTGCTGGCCGCTCTGCGACTGTCGTTGCTCTTCAGGTCGTCTCGGCCCATGACCTTGACCGGGAAGCCGAGCCGGCTCACGCGCGTTGCATCTTCGACTGCCTGTCGCTCTTCGCGCCGCTGATCCATTCTGCTCCTCCCGAACATCTCGTGCGGTAACGGCTGCCCCCCGCTTTCGATCCACTTTGACCATCGAACGGGCGCGGATATGCTCGCGCGCGAGTCGGAAGGAACCGCCCATGAAAGCCATGCTCTATGACGCCTTCGAAAAGGCGCCGACCATCGTAACACTGCCCGATCCGACGCCGACGGACGATGGTGTCGTCATCAAGATCGGCGCAACCGGTCTGTGCCGCAGCGACTGGCACGGCTGGATGGGGCATGATCCGGATATCCGCCTGCCGCATGTTCCGGGGCATGAACTGGCCGGCGAAATCGTGGCGACGGGCAAGGGCGTCATGCGCTTCAAAGTCGGCGACCGCGTGACGGTGCCTTTCGTGGCCGGCTGCGGCCATTGCGGCGAATGCCATTCCGGCAACCAGCAGGTTTGCCCCAACCAGTTCCAGCCGGGCTTCACCCATTGGGGTTCCTTCGCGGAATATGTGGCGATCGGTTACGCGGACACGAACCTTGTTCATCTGCCGGAGACGATTGACGATGCGACGGCGGCCAGTCTCGGGTGCCGCTTTGCCACCTCCTTCCGTGCCGTTGTCGACCAGGCGCGCACGGGGCCTGGCGAATGGGTGGCGGTGCATGGCTGCGGCGGCGTAGGCTTGTCCGCAATCATCATTGCGACCGCGCTGGGTGCGAATGCGATCGGCCTTGATCTTTCGGAGGATAAGCTTGCGCTGGCGCGTCAATGCGGTGCGGTGGCGACGATAAACGCGTCCACGGTTGCAGATGCGGTCGAGGCGGTGCGGGAGATCACCGGCGTCGGCGCCCATGTTTCGATCGATGCGCTCGGCCATCCGGTCACCTGCTTCAATTCGATCAAGAACCTCCGCCGCCGGGGACGCCATGTGCAGGTGGGGCTGATGCTGGGCGAGCATTCGACGCCGCAGATCCCGATGGCGCAGGTGATCAGCCACGAGCTGGAGATCTATGGCAGCCACGGCATGCAGGCCTGGCGGTACGACGCAATGCTGGCAATGATTGCCGCAGGGCGCATGGAGCCGGCGAAGCTCATCTCGTCACGCATCAGCCTGGAAGAGGCAGCTCCCGCATTGATGGCCATGGACCGGGCAACGGCGCCCGGGATAAGCGTCATCACCCGTTTCTGACGAGCCGCAAGAAAATGATTGGCCGGTGTCGGATCTCCCGGACATAGATCGTCCTTCGTCGGTTCAACCAAGGAGGGCGATCATGGTCTATGTCGACGGCTTCATCGTGCCGGTGCCGACCGCAAAGCTGGAAAACTACAAGGAGATGGCGCGCCTTGGAGGTGACGTGTGGTTGGATTACGGCGCGTTATCCTACGTCGAATGCATCGGCGACGACGTGCCCTTTGGCGAATTGACGTCCTTCCCACGCTCCGTCCAGGCGACGGAGGAAGAAACGGTCATCTTCTCGTGGATCACCTACAAGGATCGCGCCAGCCGTGACGAAATCTGTGCGAAGGTGATGGCGGACCCACGGCTAGCCGGCGACGAGTGGAAGAACGTCTTTGATGGCAAGCGGATGATCTATGGCGGCTTTCAGGCGTTTCTGACACGGTAAGGGGAAGCGCAGAGCGCTCCTCATAGTGTGAAGGAACATCCATGCCGCAGACGCAACTGACGATATCGACCCGGGGGCAGGGCCTCTACGAGTTCACTGACCGAGTGATCGACTTCGTCAGGCGCCAGAATGTGGAGGAGGGGCTGCTGACTGTCTTCGTGCGACATACCTCCTGTTCTCTGCTGATCCAGGAAAACGCCGATCCGGACGTCCAGCGGGATCTGAGGAGCTTCTTTGCGCGCCTCGTGCCGTCATCGAATGCACCCTCCATGGGCTGGGTCACCCATACGATGGAAGGGCCGGATGACATGCCGGCCCATATCAAGGCGGCGCTGACGCCGGTCTCCCTTTCGATCCCGGTCAGCGGCGGCCGCCCCGTGCTCGGCACCTGGCAGGGCGTCTACCTCTTCGAACACCGTGACCGGCCGCACAGCCGCACGGTCGTGCTTCATCTTTCCCACTGATCTTGATGAATGCCTGCTGAACGGCGGATTCGGAGAGCGTTCAGCAGCATCCTCCTAGGGTCTCTCCAATCCCGGCAGTCGGGAGAGATCAATGGCGCCAGTTTCTGGTCCAATCGGGAGAGACACCAATGACCAACTTCTTCATGAAGGCCGGCATCGCCGCACTGATTGCCCTTGGCGGCTTCTCTGCGACGGCCTCCACTGCAGCGGCAGCGGGTTCCGAATTCCGCATCTTCGTGCAGCAGGGCTGGGATGACCGCGGCGATTGGCGCCGGGACCGTCATCATGACCGCTGGGACGGCCCGCGCCACCATCGCGGCGGACGCTGCGCACCCTGGCTTGCCGAAGAGAAAGCCCGCCACATGGGCCTTCGCCGCGCCCGCGTCGTGGATGTCGACCGCCGCACCGTAACCGTCATTGGCCGTGACCGGCATGGCCGCGACCGCGTGGTCTTCGCCAATGACCGCGGCTGCCCCGTGATCCGCCGCTAGAGCTTCCGTCTTCATTCGCCCGTTGACGGAGGATGCGCCCCCGCCAGCCCCTAGAGGCTAGCGGGGGCGTTTTCTTGTGGCCTTACTGCTTCAGGCCGAAGGTCATTTCGACGGAGACTGTGTAGGTATTCTCGCCGGCCGAAACCGGTACGCTGTCGGACGCTTCCTTCGCCATCGTCATCCGGTACATCGGCTGCGGCGGCATCTGCGAAGTGCTCGCCTCGCTGATCTCCACCACCTCGCCAAGCTGGACGCCCGCGGCCTCCGCCAGCGTGCGCGCCTTCGCCACGGCCCGCTCCACCGCCTGCTTGCGCGCCTCGCTCAGCACCTCCTGCGGGTCGTCATTGGTGAAGCTGATCTGCCCGCCCTGGTTGACGCCGAGCTTAACAGCCTTGTCGAGGATCGCACCGACCTTCGCGACGTCGCGGATCTCGACCGTCAGCGTGTTGGTCACCTCGTAGCCACTCACCTGCGGCGCCTCGGTTGAACCATCCTCCTTCGGCGGTGTCTGGCGGTATTGCGGATAGATCGAGAAGTTGCTCGTCTGGATGTCCTTCGCCTCGATGCCTTCCGCTTTCAGGGCCGCCATGACGGCCGCCATGGCGGAGGTGTTCTGGCTGACGGCGACTTCCGCCGTTTCGGAATTGCGTACGACGGAAAAGCTGACTATCGCCATGTCCGGTGCCACCGAGACTTCTCCATCGGCGGCGACCGTGACGGTCGGCTCACGCCGAGGCTGCGATGGCTCCTGTGCCAGGGCGGGTGCCATCGTGGAGACGAGCAGGAGGCCGGCAAGCGACAGGCGAGACAGCGTGGGGCGGACGGAGATGGTCGGGCGCATCGTGATTCCTCGTGCGGGTGGGTGATGCCTCATTGGTGATCGCCGATTGTGAAGCGAATACGGCAACGGCTTGAGGCCGCCGCGAAATTGCGTTAGAGCGAGCCTACCGGTTGCGAGCCATTGCGCCACCGGATGCTTTTTGAAGGCAAGGGCCTGTAGCTCAATGGTTAGAGCCGGCGGCTCATAACCGCTTGGTTGGGGGTTCGAGTCCCTCCGGGCCCACCATTTCTGTCCATCGCCACATCAGGCCGGACTCTCGCCGTACAAGTCAGGACTCGTCGTCGCATAAGTCCGGATTTGCTACCCTACGGGCATTCATCACCGTAGGTAGACGCGAGTCCGTCGCCCAGCAACCCAATCCCCCAGCGTCGTTGATGTTGCTCTCAAATCAATCTCGTGGTCGCTTCGACAGGTTTCTCAAGACCTCAGTTCTCTTTAAACGTGTGCTGTGCAAAGCTGCGTCATGAGATTTATCGAATCAGGGCCATCAATACCTATCGAACTGCTCACGGCGCGGGATCAAGGCGAAGTCGTGTTTTTCTGCGGTGCTGGCGTCTCCAAGCCTGCTGGTTTGCTCAGCTTCTTTGAGCTGACAGTTCAAGTTATGAAGAGGTTGGGAGTTCAGGCTAGCTCCAAGGTCGGTATGCAGATGGCCATGGCCATTGCAAAGAACGATCCTGATCTAGCCCCACCTTTCGATCAGGTTTTTGGACAACTTCAGCGGGCCTATACTACGGAGAAGATTGAAAAGGAGGTTACGCGCCTTCTAAAGACACCACAGAAACCAGTCACTCACCACCACCAAGTCGTTCTCCGTCTCTCTAAAGATGCCAGGGGGATGCCTTTCGTTGTAACAACAAACTTCGACCTTCTGTTTGAACGAGCGATGCCACGCTTGAAACGGTGGTTTCCACCAATGTTGCCAGTCATGACGGGTGATAGCCTCCATTCTGGGGTGGTGTATCTCCATGGCAGACTTGGGAGCGGTCGCCAGACGGAGGGACCATCGAGCGCGCTCGTTTTGGGATCAGGTGATTTTGGCCGCGCTTACCTTGCAGACGGTTGGGCCACGGCATTCTTTCGCCAACTCTTGGAGAAGAAGACAGTGGTCCTGTTGGGCTACTCGGCAGGCGATCCTCCGATCCGCTACCTCCTTGAGGGGTTGAACGCCAGTACGTCGGCGAAGCTGCAACCGATCTACGCATTCGACCGAGGAGAAGAGAACGAAGTTCATTCCAAATGGCGTGATCTTGGAGTGTCAGGTATTCCTTTTGGCAACTTCGAAGACCTTTGGGGCACACTTGAGGCATGGGCTGAGCGCGCTGACGACCCAGATGGCTGGCGCGCAAAAACCCTGGCTATGGCGAACGATTCGCCCCGGCTGCTGAAACCATATCAACGTGGCCAAATAGCTGCTCTTGCGGCAACGCCGGAGGGCGCGAAGTGTTTCGCAGAAGCCAATTCTCCTCCTTGTGCAGAATGGCTATGTGTACTTGATCGCAATGTTCGTTACTCCCAACCGTTCATGGATGGTTATGGCCAAGATGCGAACCACATTGATCCTCTTCTAGAATACGGCTTGGACGACGATCCTCCCAGGCTTGAGGGGAGAGGACACGCTGGGGGCGGAATCGATTTCTTAGGCAAACTCCCCGCAGACACGGACAGCGATATTTTCTTCCGCCTCGCCGGGGCGTCTCCTCAACGACGGGGTGCGATCCCTCGTCGGCTTTGGTCGCTAACTCGATGGTTCGAGAAGGTAGCGCACGAATGGTTTGCGATTTGGTGGGCGAGCCGACAAATCAATCTCCATCCCGATCTACTCTGGAGCATAAATCGACGCTTGACTGGTCATGGAACCAAGTTCCCCGACGACGTTCAGCGGCTGTGGAGCCTCCTTCTTGAGGTTGAGGAAGAGCGAGGAGTGGATTTCCATGACCTCGGCTGGTTTGATTTTGTGGCACTGCTAAAACGCGGCGGCTGGAGCAACGCAACCTTCCGTTCTTTTGAAAAGGCTATCAAACCCCGATTGAAAGCAGAAGTTTCGTTCCGAGCGATGCCGCTCTTAGCCAGTGACGGTGGCGACAACGGCAAACTTGATGAGCTGATTGCGTTTTCTGTCCACTGTCCGTCGAGACACAACCACGACATCGACGTGCCGGGAGAAGCGCTCCCCCGAGTTGTTGGCATAGTGAACCGCTCGTTGGAACGTGCTGCCGAGCTCTTGCAGGACACTGGGCGATCCGCCGTATATTTTCACCTGCCCGCCATAGAACCAGACGGCGGACGAGGCGAACGATATGTTCCGCGTGAGGGGCCAGCTGAACTTTTTCTCTGGGCTACCCAACTGTTCAAGCGCCTTGCCGAAACGGAACCCTCAATAGCCTTGGCGGAGGCGGCCAAATGGCCACCTGTAGATCGCTTTTTCTTCGACAAGTTTCGACTGTTCGCATGGAAGATCGATAGCCTTTTCAATCCCGAGGCCATCGTTGAAGGGGTTCTGGCTCTTCAGGAGGAATCTTTTTGGGACCCGTATCTGGAGCGTGACCTTCTTCATCTACTCCGCGCCAAATGGCCTCATTTCTCGAGCGACCAGCGGCATGCAATAGAAGATCGGTTGCGTTTGCCGCCTAATCGATTTCCGGAAGATGAACGCAGCGTGGTCGAGCGACGCCTTCGTTACGACATAGGCTCTCGGCTAGGTTGGTTAGATCGGAACAACTGCGAGCTGACGGGGCCGACATTGAGCGCGTTAGCGGAGATCAGGGCTGACGTGGACTGGTCAGAGCGCTTAGAGCTCACGGCCGACCGAGACATGGATGGACGTGTCGGTTGGGTGGAGCGACGGGTCGATCCGGTCAACCTTGATGGTGTTGGCGTCGCCAACCTCATTGCTCGCTCAGTAGAGTTGTCGGGGCGAGATGACGAGATTTTTGTTGAGCATGCACCGTTTGAGGGCCTTGTGGCTAGGCGGCCCGGTTTTGCTCTTGCGGGATTGGCGTTCGAGGCCCGTCATAGACGATATCCTGTAGAGTATTGGAGGCAGTTGCTTTCAAAATGGCCAGCGGAGGCCCCCCAGAGGGCAACGAGGCTATGTGGGCTGAGGCTCGCAAGTTTGCCTCAGCAGGTTCAGTTTGAGCTACGAGCATACTCAGCGAGTTGGGTAAGGGATCACCTAACCGGTATCGGACCCTCTCATCTCGTTGATTTTTACGAGGTGTGGGATCGCATTTTTCTGGCCCTGCAGACTTCCGGAGTTGAAGCCACGGCCAGCGGCATTGGCGAGGTCACGATTGGCGACCAGGTGGTCCAACGATCGCGGAAGACTCTCGATCACGCTATCAATGGTCCTATCGGGCAGCTTGTAGAAGCCTTGTTCAAGTCTATCGACGAACGGAAGTTTGAAAAGAATGAAAAGATTTCTTCCGACGTCACTGCCCGCATTGAGCGTTCACTGCAATCAGTGGGCGAGGGAGCAGACCATGCGGCATCTCTCCTGGGGCAGAGGCTTAACTGGTTGTACTTCGTCGATAAAGCGTGGACGAAGAAAGCTGTTCTTCCGCTTTTTGAACTTTCTCACCCGCTTGCGGAAGCAGCTTGGAACGCACTGTTATTCACGCAACGGGTACCGCAACCAACCGAACTTTTCATCCTGCTTAAAAGCACATTTCTCCGTATTTTTTCCGAACGGCCAACCTGGCTGTCGGATGATCGCGATGAGCGACACGCGGTTAGTGTTCTCGTTATCGCCACATACTGGAACAAGAATGGTGGGAAATACATAAGCGATGCCGAATGCCGGGAAGCCTTACAATCTGTCGATGACACAGGTCGACAAACAGCGTTGTGGACGCTTCAAAGGATCGTTGCGGAAGCAAACGCTTGGAAGTCTTTTGGACAGCGTTTCTTCACGACGATATGGCCCCAAGAAACCCGGTTCCAGACGGGAGCTACCAGTGACACCATGCTGAGGATAGCGGAGGACAAGCCAGATCAATTCCCCGCGGTCGTAGCTGTTGTTAAGGACTTCCTGAGACCGATCGACCACCCAGACATGTTCATCTTTCGTCAGAGACGAGAGGACGGGAACAGGGTAGGAGAATCTCTTGCTAAACGATGGCCGAACGAGGTCTTAGAGGTTGCCGACCGTATTGTGGCGCTCAAGCCAGCTTATGTTCCACACGAACTTTCGGCGCTACTAGCGGATATCGCTGAAGTCGATCCAGCACTTCGTGGCACCACCGCTTGGCGGCGTTTGAATGACCTTATCATGAGGTAGACGTTGTACCGCCTGCCTAGCGGCTCGTCCTCGGTGACGGCGTTCATTTTGCCTGCCGTCACCTGGGCAACGGAAGTGTCTAAGCTTATCCGCAGCTCTTTATTGCGGCATCCTAGATGCCAACCCAGTCATCGAATTCGTCTCCGTATGCTGGAAATACCTCAAACTCTTCCATCAGGCTTCCCACTGAGATGGGGTCGCACCCGTAGGTGCTGACGTCGGCGATATTGAAGATGTAGTCGGACATGATGCGGTTGGCACTGAACATGGCGAATGTCTCTGACCTGCTACTGATTTTTTCCTCCACCTGGAGTTAGAGTCCGGCCTCGATTTGAAGGACGGACAGATGAAGCGGAA
>NZ_JALJRA010000007.1 GCF_022968135.1 Pseudorhizobium tarimense | reverse complement strand
CCATCAACTCCTCAACAGTGGGATCGCCGGGCCGGTTCATCCGATTCTTGAATCTGAACCGTACTGCCCCGTCAACTGCAGACGTCGAAAGCTCTCAGCCGGCGATCTGGTATTGCCGAACCGGATGGCGGACCATCGCGTCGATATCGATGCCGTCGAGTATCCAATGTAACTGCTCGGTCGAAAGCGCCACAACCGCCGTTTCCCGTCGTGGCCATCGGAACCTGTCCTCGGTCAACCGCTTCAGGACCATGACAAAGCCGGAGCGATCGAAGAACAACAACTTCATCCGGTCGCGACGGCGATTGCAAAAGGCAAAGACCGCAGGCGCAAACGGGTCGAGCTCCATCGTCTCCTGCACCAGGACCGCAAGGCTGTTGATGCCGGCGCGAAAGTCGATTGGCTCGCGATGCAGGTAGACCTTGAGATCAGCACCCAGTCTGAACATGGCCAAGTGCTCCGATGATCGCCGTCAACGCATCCACATCCCCATACTCCAGCGAAAGCTTCACGCCGTTCGGCAATAACGCCCTGATCTTGGAAGAACCCGACAGTCCCGCCGTCCTCTCCAGTGATGCCGTTCGGCCTTCACCTCGTGCGGCCTCCATATCCAGCGAGTGGGGCCTATCACGCCGGCTACAATCTGCTGCTAGGACCGGGATAAACGCCGATCGTGATGATGCCGTCCGCAAACCAGATTCCTTGGCATCCTTGACCCATTTGCGCAGAACGTTGGCGTTGACCCCATGGGCAAGCGCCAGGCCTGATATAGAAACGCCAGGCTCAAAGCAGGCCGCAACAAGCCGCGCCTTTGATTCTGGCTCGTAGCGGCGTCGGCCATCACGCCCAACAAGCCGCACACGCAGTTTCTGCTCTTCGTCACTCATAATTGGTGTCCACCTATCTTAAGTGGACACTTCATGCGGCAGGGGTCGCCACCAAAAAAGGTGCGCCGAAATTAGCGCTTACCCTCTACCGAATGCAGAAAGGTCGGGATCCGCAGGAGCGGGCCTTCCTCTACACGAGCTGCCACTCTGTCAACGAGCGGATCAAGGCGGTCTGCCTTCGCGCTGGCATCACCTACAAATCAAGCCACACCTGCGGCAGGCACGCGTTCGCAAACAATACCCTCGCGCTGGCTAGACCTGAAGTCGGCGAGGGATGCGGGAGGATGGAAGAGCCCGAGCGTCTTCCTCGGCACCTACGTCCATCCGCTCAACGCCGGACTGATCGTAACCGAGAGGCTGAACCGGTAGGCGCGTCCACAAGTTTAGACTTCTCGTTCAGGCCGAAGCGCTCTCCCTGTCTCACCCGATGGCACCGTTCCCCAATTGAACCTCAGGACACTGGACCGGCAGCGCGGGGCGATTTGAGAGGTCCAGATTGTGGAGAGCGTTGGGGCGGCGGCTATAGGAGCGCGGCGCTTGGCGTTCGGTTCATCAGTCTTCGGCCATCGGTTGCCGGCAGTGCGAGATAGGCGTTGCATTCGGCAGTCCCGTCGGTAGGCTGGGCCTTCAGCCAACTCCATGAACAGGATCACAAAAATGGCATCTGCCTTCGCAGAACGGATTGCTCAGGCTTTGAAAGAAGCAGGGATGACCGACGAGGCGGCAAGGGACAAGGCGGACGAACTGCTCAGCGGAATCCGTCCCGGCGACGACATCACGCCAGAGCTCAAAGCCATTCAGGCGGATAGATTTCATTCTGGATAGCCTATAGTAACTCGGCCACGCCGAAACCTTCCTTGCCCATGTTGTTTCCGTTGTAGAAGCAGAGGGTGCGCCCATTCGCTTCCACGAGCCTCGGGTAACACAGGTGCATGCTGTCGAAGCCGCCCGGAGAAAGTTCCAGACCTAGTTCGTGGTCACAGCGCTCCCAACGGACGCCATCAGCAGAAAAGGCCACCCCTGGGAAATAATCGGAGCCTGACTTCGTCCCCTTGGTATAGAACATCATGTAGCCGTCGCCATGACGGTAAACAGACGGGCGTCCTATTCGATATTCGGCCCCTTCATTGTCAACACAAAGAGTCCCCGGCTCAGTAAATTGGATGCCGTCCGGTGAGGTCGTCGTCCAGATGTTGTACTGCGGGAAGGGAACACCGCCGATCATCTCCCAGCGATCACCGACAGCGTACCATACGCGCCAAGCGCCATCGATTTGCATAGCGGTGTGAATAGCTCGAATGGTCGTTCCGCCGCCCACGCGGTCCATTACTGGAGCCTCGGAGAGGCGCTGAAATGTCTCCCCTCCGTCGATGCTTTCAGCCACACCTGAGAAGGCAAGGAACTTGGCGCGCTTAACCTGTTGAAAGCCGACGTAGTACATCCGCAGCCTATCGCCGGTCTTCACCACGTCACCCATGATCACGCCGTTATCGTCAAAGCAGCCATCGCGGCCCCGATCAAGAACCGGCGTTTGTGATACCCGCAGTACATTTCGAGGATCGTCCGCGGCAACGTCGACGTAGCCGATCCGGCTGATGCCTTCGCTGTCCCGAAATCCAGCGTATACCCTAATTTCCTCGTCGCGAACTACGATAGGTGTGGGTGTCAGCGCAGAGTCAGTGGCCCATTGCAATGACCCGTTCTGCGCGAACACGTGGCCGATCTTATTCCAGTGAAGCATCCTGTTGCCCTCGTTGCAAAGAAGTGTGCGTTACTAAATCTGGCTCGCTTCGCACGCTTCATGATGCACCGGGGGGCAAGCAGTCGGCAGAGATCTGCTCTTCCGTCTGCTGTGCTGCCTTCGTATCGTAGATTTCAGTCGGCGTTATCACTGCTGCCCTAACGGCCTCAACGACAACCGAGGCTCCTTCTCTTTTTTTTTCGATATCGAGTGCTGCTGCATCAACGACGGAGTTTATTCGAGCGGTTTCAGCCGAGACTATCTCGGCGGGGATGTCAGTCTGCGGCGTCAGATACTGATTATACTCTGCCTGAGCCTTCATCAAACGCTCGTGCCCGTCACCGCAAGAGCCAGTAATCATTACAATAGGCAGTGCCTGGTATGGCACGAATGGAGCGGCCTGCGGCTTGGTTAGAGAATAGAATAGCGCGGCAGATGAGAAGACTGCCAATCCAAACGCTGGCGCAAGTTTGAAGTTCCTCCGAACTTCGGACGCCTCCCAAGCCCGCCAAAACGCCGCGATCTGCCACGGGAGAGACAACATCATCACGCGGTTCCAAATGTTGGGGAAGCTCCATAGAAAGAGATGAGAGGCGAGAACTGCCACGGTGAGCCAAATAGCGGCCTTTATGTAAGGATCATCGCGTCCCACCTTCGATGGAAGAAAGTATAGGCTTACGAGAATGGCGAGATGCAGCACTATCAATGCCGCACTTCCCTTTGTTATGGGGGCCGGGGCAAGCGAAGAATAGAACGCTATCCGATAAGCCAGAAAATCTGGAGCGTACTCAGCCAGCCCACCGAGCATCGGGATGATATTGACAGAGGCGGCAGCAAGTAACATCCCGGCCCCAACAATGATCCCTGCGACCATCGCGCTCAGACGGTACTTTGCAAGGGCAGCGAGCGGCCACGAAGCAATAGCCGTTACGTGGAAACCAGCAGCCGCAACGAAGGACCCGATCGACAGCCATTTACGGGACTCAATCATCAGCACGAGTGCTGCGATCAAGAAGGAGCATGAGAGAGCCTGACGCAGCGTGGTCATTTGGGCCGTTAAAAAGACAACGCCGAAGTAGACTAGCCAAACCAATGCCATGTTTCTGCAGAAGCGCGAAATAGCAACATGCATAATGCCGATCGAGACGAACGCGATCACTATAAAGAGAACACCAACCCCGCCACCCACACTTTTAACGGCCATGTTCAACAGCAGATACAAAGGGTCCGAGTAGTCCGGAACGGAGGCGCCACCCAAGATCACCTGGATGACGGTCGGCGTTGCATAGAAGAACTGCTCGTAGTGTATCCAGTCGTAACCGGTTTCGAAGCGAAGCCCTGCGAAGAGTATCAGGATTAGAGCGGCGAAGTCACCAGCCCATTTTTTGTCCGCAGTTTGCGTTGGCAGGAGAGCCAATAGCGCAAGCGCGACGAACACCAGACCGTATGGCGTCATCCTGCCACCTCATCTTGTTTCGGTAGCGGCTCCCTATATGACCTAGACAGAAAAGACAATCTGCAGGCTCACGCAAAGAAGTTATCAGTGTGAAATTAGGCGTGACCCTTCGAAAGCGAAAAGGAATGCAACAGTCTCTCTCGTTTGCCGATCACGCTGCCCCCATAGGGGGATGGCCTAACAGCACTCAGGTGTGAATTGAACTTGCGCGTTGGTGGTTGGCAAATTCCCTACCCGAGCGGACAACTGCATTACATGCGCTTTCAGTCGGAAACCAGCCAAACGTCTGGAAAAATCTGGTAGCGTCTACCTCCAGAGTCCCAAAGAGACTTTGCGCGATCACCCCTCGCTTGGTCAAATTTAGCGGCCCAGCCAGGAAGCTCGTAGGAACAGGTACAAGGCGCGCCGGCTTGCCCATCCCCTCGCGCAGATACCGGATAATTTGCGAAAGACTGAGACTCTCTTTGTCGGCGACCGCGTAAGCTCCGGAACACTCCGGAGAAGCCCGCAGCAAGGCGACAAGAACGGCTTCCGCTAAGTTGTCGACCGAAATCATCGACCGCCGATTGCTAACTAGGCCAAAGGGCAAGGGTAGCCCCGTTGCGGCAAGCTTCTGTAAGAGGTTCCAATTGCCTTTGGCAGTTGCACCATATACCAGCGGTGGCCGAAGCGAAACGCCAGTCCTTCCGTCGCTGGCGAACGCCTCAACATGGGCTTCAGCAGCGAGCTTCGAGCGACCATAGGGAAGAGATGTTGATCTTGGCGAGAAATCGTTAACAACATGCTCATTTGAGTTCCCAGTCACCGCGAAGATACTGGACATCAGGATAAACTTCTTCGCACCTGCTTCGCGCGCCTGTTCGGCAAGGCGCGCCGTTCCGAGATCATTGACCGCGGTGAACTCATCGGTGGATACTCCCGCTGCGGGTGTCCGCGCGGCGAGATGAACGACTGCATCGCATCCATCGAGCGCTCGGCGCCAGTCAGTCTCAGCGCCTATTGCCCCCACTCCGATCGCTTTTTCATCGCGGTCGAAATGTCGTATCGCTCGAGTGATTGAGAAGCCGGCCGACCGCAGAGTGCCAGCGACCCTTTGCCCGATAAAACCGGTCGAACCTGTCAGTAGAACTCTTGCCATCTTTTACCCAGCATTGAGTGTTAGCCGCAGCGACCCTAGCTGATCTGCCGGCCGACTGAAAGAAGCTTACTCACGAGATATGCTGACTAGAGACGGTCTCGGGGTGGATAAAATGTTGGAGGGCGAACGCGAGATCGCCTAATCTGATGGGCTGGAGTTGCCTCACATCACCGCACGTTGTATTGCCGTGCCGCAGCCCTTTGAGCCGTGCTTAAGGAATAAATGCAGAATGCTGAAGTTTAACAGACGTTGGAAACTGGTGGCGTGGAGATCGGTTAGTGTGCTGCTGGATCTTGCCGTGGCATGGGCTGCCTTCTACGGCGCGTACGCGATAGTCTATGACACGACTGCGCTTCACTTCGTGCCGGCCTTGGGGGAGAAAGCAGCTGCGTTCACCGTGTTGTGTGCGGTTGCTCTTTTCACATTCGAAGTTCATCGCGGAACCTGGCGCTACGTGTCACTACCTGACGTCCTCAACCTCGTCAAAACAGCTGCGGCGACCGTTGTCAGTTACACTGTAGGCGCCTTTCTAGTCTCGCGCGGCACGGACATCCCACGGAGCGTCATCGTGTTGAGTGGCCTTCTGCTCGTGGTCGGGCTGGTGACGCCCCGTATTGTCTACCGGCTGGCGGTTGAAGGTCACTGGCTCCATCCGCTCGGCGGCCGCCGTCCAGAAGAAGGTGCCCGCAACGTGCTCATTCTAGGCCTCACTGGTACGGCCGAGAGCTTCATCAGAGCATGGCGGCGTTCGCGCCAGTCAAGATTTTACGTGGCAGGAATACTCGATTCTGCAGAATCATCGCGCAAGGAGTCCGTCCAGGGCGTTAAGGTGGTAGGTAGCTTTGGTGGCTTGACTGAAGTGATAACGCGCTTCGAAAAACGCGGCATTCCCTTGACCGAATTGGTGGTCGCGGAGAACTCTCCAAGTCGGCAGCGACTGAGCGACATCGTACAACGGGCAACGGCTGCAGGGTTGCAGGTGACGCGTATTCCGGACCTTACTGACACCGCGGCTCTGACCAGCGCGACACTAATGGATCCGAAGCCGATCGAGCTGCGTGATCTTCTGGGCCGAGCCGAGGTCAGGACCGACATAAACAGCGTTGCCACTTTGATCACTGGGCGCTGCGTGCTGGCGACCGGCGCCGGAGGTTCAATCGGATCGGAACTTGTGCGTCAGATAGCGCAGTTCCGGCCGCGTCAACTCGTGCTAACCGACAACTCGGAACATAACACCTATATGCTTGACAAGGAGATCAGGGAAACCTACCCGGAGCTCGACATCGTCACGCGGCTGGTCAGCGTACGCGACAAGGCACGGTTGCGCGAGCTTTTCTCAACTTGCAGGCCTGACGTTGTTTTCCACGCGGCTGCATTAAAGCATGTGCCTCTTGTCCAGGAAAACCCGATCGAGGGGATAAAAACTAACGTGCTCGGAACGCGTAACGTTGTGGACGCCGCGATTGAGCACAATGTTTCTACCTTCATAATGATCTCAACTGACAAGGCGGTGAACCCGACCAACGTTATGGGTGCTACTAAGCGGGCGGCAGAGGCGTACTGCCAGACTATGGACTTGTCCTTGTCGCACACAACTCGCTTTAAAACTGTCCGGTTCGGAAACGTCCTCGGCTCAAACGGATCGGTTGTTCCACGCTTTCAGGAGCAGATCGCGGCGGGAGGGCCGGTTACAGTCACACATCCGAACATAGTACGCTACTTCATGACGATTCCAGAGGCCGTGCGACTTGTCTTGCACGCCACGGCTCATGGCCTCAACGCACAATCGGAGCGGGGAAAGATTACGGTCCTCGACATGGGCGATCCCGTTAGAATAGTTGATCTGGCCGAGCGGATGATCCAGCTAGCCGGCTTCAAACCCAATACAGATATTGACATTGTGTTTTCCGGGCTGCGCCCTGGTGAAAAGCTCTATGAGGAGCTGTTCGATCCGAGCGAAGTACAGGACGCGGCGACGAAGGACGGATACGTGGTCGCTAACCCGAGGATGGTGGACAGCGCTTTCCTGATGCGGACGTTGGATGGCATCGAAGCCGCGGTGCTTGCCGAAGATGAAAAGCGCGCACTGGAACTGCTTCGCCATATTGTTCCTGAATATAAGGACAGCACTGCGAATCCCGATTTCAAAGTGCAGGCACCTCGCGACATAGAAGTACGTGCAATCTAACATGAAGAAGGCATTTGATCTCTCGGCCGCATTCATCGGTCTCATTTTTGCAACGCCCGTGATTGCAATCCTTGCAATCCTCATTCGGCGGGAGTCGGAGGGCGCCGCGATATTTGCGCAGGATCGCGTCGGCCTGGATGGGCGGCCGTTCCGCTGCTACAAGTTGCGCACTATGACCTTGAACGCGCCGAATGTGCCGACTCATCACGCGAGCGGTGCACACATCACGAAGCTCGGCGCCATATTGCGTCGGAGCAAATTGGATGAGCTTCCTCAACTATGGAATATTGTTCGCGGTGAGATGAGCTTTGTTGGTCCGCGACCATGTCTCCCAACACAGTTGGAACTAATTGATGAGCGCAGGCAGCGCGGTGTATTGACTCTGTTGCCGGGAATTACGGGGCTGGCTCAAGTCAACGACATTGATATGTCAGATGCTGTGCGCCTAGCCGAGAAGGATGCCGAGTATCTTGCTGATCGGTCATTCTTGGGAGATCTTTATCTGATTTATCGGACGGTGTTCCAGCGCGCCGGGAGCGGCGACAGAGTACGCCAGTCTTGAGCCGCCTCTTGTGGCCTGCTGTACAGGACTGTCGAGCCCGCTCGGATGCGCATCTTGTTGTGAGCGACTGGTAAGCGGTTTTCGCTGAGCCAGCAAATCGGGCGATGTTCTGAAATTTGAACCAGCATTGGTACAGAGGTTTCATGGCAGGAATGGAGGTTATCCCCGTATCGAGCGTAGATAGCGCTGGTTGGACGAGGCGAAGCTGAGTATTGGACGATGAACCCGGTGCTCGCATTGGCAATGTACTCGCCGGCATGACATTCATCCAGGCGAGATCCCCTTGTGGCGACGTTCATTCAGCTATGTCGAGCGATTGACGGTTTTCCTCCTGATGAAAGTCACCGAGGAGGTTGGGCAAAGGCAGGCGTCTATCGAGCTACCTAAGTTAGCTGTTATCGCGATCTTGCTGCGAAACGGTCGGTTCTTCAAAACCTCGCTAGGCGGCGGCACCTGCCGGACTACAGAACGTGTTCAGCGGTTAATGGAGATTAACTTCACTTCATCGCAAAGTCACACATCTTCGCCTCGAGCTCTGTTAGCAATGTCGCGCGATCAAACTCGGCCTGACCGTAAGCCTTGGCTTTGGCACCCATGGCTACGCGCTCAGTTGGAGCCATCGTGGCTAGAGTCTCAATGTTGCGAGCAAGCGCGGCACCGTCGCCGGAAGGATTGACCAAACCGGCACCGGCCTCCTCAATTACGCGCGCGCCCTCACCGTCTAACATACCAAGCAGAGGCACCCCGGCCGCAAGGTAGCTCTGCACCTTTCCCGGGATTGTCATCGCGAATATCTTATCGCGCTTGAGCGATACCAGGAGCGCGTCCGCAGCGGTGAAAAAAGACGGCATGCGCTCAAGTGGAAATCGGCCTAGGAGGATGACTCGGTCGGAAAGCCTCCGCCGTTCGATCTGATCTTCGACCCATGGAGTCATCCGTCCATCGCCAACGATGAGGATTCGTATCTTCGCGTCCGGGTGAAGGGCTTCCGCGGCATCCAGAATCGCGGGAAAATCCTGCGCTTCACCGACATTTCCAGCGAAGACCACGTTGAAGCTGTCAGAGTACCGCATGACCTCTGGCGCCTTGCCAACTCCCTGCGTCCCCTGCTCAAAAATCGGCTCCGCCCAACCCGGAAAGTAGCTTACGGCCGCACCCTTACCGGCATATGTGCGTACATTGTCGATGAAGGAGCGCGACTGTACGAGGATGTGGTCCGTCCGGCGATAAATGTAGCTAACCAGCCGGCCAACGAGCGCCAGCAGACGCGGTGACTTCACCACCCCGACCGCCTCCAGCGTCTCCGGCCAAAGATCGAGGATCCACACGAACAGCGGCGCCCTCTTTAACCGGCGCTGGAGGATCGCTGGAAGGACCGCAGTGATTGGGGAGATCATGAAGACAAAGATCAAATCAAACTTGCGGCCGCGCAGTTTCCAGGCGCCAATCGTTAGTCCTGAGATAACGAAGCTTGCATAGTTGGTCATCAGCCTCAGGCTCCCGGAGCCACGCGGTAGCATAGGGATCCGTACCACCTCCGCCCCCTCGAAACGCGAGAACTCATCGGGATTGGCGCGATATTCGTCGAACAGTTTGCCCGACGGGTAGTTCGGAAGCCCTGTAAGAATAGTTACTTGATGGCCGCGTGCAATAAGGTCGGATGCAAGATCATTGATCCGAAAATTCTCTGGCCAGAAATATTGCGTCAGGATGAGGATACGCAAGCCGGTCTCAATCGTAGCGGCGCCAAACGACGCGGTTCACGTAATCGGTGTAGCTGTGAATAATACGCACTACCTTATCAGAGACATTCGGCATGGAATAATCGTCGACGAGACGGAGACTGCGCTCGTCACCGCGGGTCTGCGACTCAAGGATGCAAAGGCCTTGACGAATGCGGTCTTGCGACAGGCCCACCATCATGACGGCCGCCTCTTCCATACCTTCCGGCCGCTCATGCGCCTCGCGCAGGTTGAGTGCAGGAAAGTTAAGGATCGACGCCTCTTCGCTGATCGTGCCGCTGTCTGAAAGCACCGCACGTGCCGACTTCTGGAGCCGCACGTAATCGTGGAACCCAAGCGGCTTCATAAGGCGCACGAGGTCGTGGAACTTCGATGCTGTAGCCTCTACGCGCTTCATGGTGCGCGGGTGAGTCGAGACAATCACAGGCAGCCCGTAATCCTCGGCCACGCTATTGAGGACGCCGACGAGCCGAGCAAAATTTCGCTCGGTGTCAATGTTTTCCTCGCGATGGGCGCTCACCACGAAATAATCCCCTTCTTCCAGGCCTAACCGAACGAGTACGTCTGAGGCGTCGATTTGCCCTGCATAGTGATGCAGCACCTCAAACATCGGGCTGCCGGTCTTTATGACCAAGTCTGGCGGCAGCCCCTCGCGTAGCAGATACTCGCGCGCGATCGTACTGTAGGTCAGATTGATATCAGCCGTGTGGTCAACGATCCGGCGGTTAATCTCCTCGGGCACGCGCTGATCGAAGCATCGGTTTCCTGCCTCCATGTGGAACACGGGTACCTTACGGCGCTTCGCCGGGATCACCGATAGACATGAATTGGTGTCACCTAGCACCAGCATCGCCTCTGGCTTTTCGTTAGCGAGCACCTTGTCTACAGCGCCGATGATATTGCCGATTGTCTCCGAGGGGCCGGCGGACGCCGCATTGAGAAAATGATCCGGCTTTTTGACGCCGAGATCGTCGAAGAACACTTGGTTGAGCTCGTAGTCGTAGTTCTGGCCGGTATGGACGATCACGTGCTCGCAGTGCTCGTCCAGCCTTGCCATCACGCGCGAAAGCCGGATGATTTCGGGCCGCGTCCCAACGACAGTCATAACCTTGAGTTTCTTCACGGCTTCACCTTCGCTGCTATGGTATCGGGTCGGGAGCGATCGAAGATCTCGTTCGCCCACAACATAACGATCAATTCGTCGTCGCCAATATTGGTCACGTTGTGCGCCCAGCCAGGTATCGTCTCGACAATTGTCGCGTCGCCGCCGCGCGTGACGAGCTCGAAGGTGTCTCCGGTGACAATCTGGCGAAAGCCGAAGCTCGCCGTTCCCTTGATGACAAGGAACTTTTCCGTCTTCGAGTGGTGATAGTGCTCGCCGCGTGTGATTCCAGGATGGGCGGTGAAATAGGAGAACTGCCCGCTGTCGCGCGTCTTTAGCATCTCTACGAAGCTGCCACGCGGGTCGGTGTGAACCGGTACCGTGTAGGTGAAGGCGACAGGTGCCAGGAAGCTCAGATAGGTCGCGTGCAGTGCGCGGGCGAGGCCGGTGCCAACGGGTGGCGTCGTCAGGTCGTCGCGGCTAGCGGCGAACGACCGAATCATGTTGGCAACCGCGCCGACGGTCGTCTCGTAGACGGGCGCAGCTTCGACAAATCCGCCGGGCGCAGCCCCGTCGCGCGCGAGCGCAAGGAATGCCTCAATGACGTCGTCAACATAGACAAGGCGAAGCGGTGCCGCCGGGTCATCGATGGTGATCGATAGGCCATGCGCGATGTTGTGGCAGAAGGTTGCAACCGCCGAGTTGTAATTAGGGCGCGACCACTTGCCGAAGACGTTGGTCAGCCGGAAGATGTGGATGCTCGCGCCTGTCCTGGCGCCGTAGGCCTCGACGATCTCCTCGGCGCGGCGCTTGCTCTGCCCGTAGGGATTGTCAAGAGCGGCCTGCGTCGAGGACGAGACCACGATCCGGGGTGGGTTCGCCATGCCGGCCAGCACGTCGCACAATTCCGCGGTGAAATCGGCGTTTCCGGTCGTAAACTCCGCCGGATCGGCCGGCCGGTTCACACCCGCCAGGTGAAAGACGATGTTTACATCGGCGAGGCGGCTCGGAAGTTCCTCTCGTGACGTGCCTCGCACGATCCGCGCGATGTCTGTGTAGCCCGCCTCGCCCAGCCGGACGTCTAGGTTACGCCCGATGAAGCCTTCAGCGCCAGTGATCGCGATCCGCACCTTCTTAGTCCTCCGGACCAAGGTCCTCGCCGCTTGCAGCGCGGCGGACATATTTGACCTTCATCAGGAGCGCCTTCATGCCTTCCACATCCAGCCGCTCCGTGTTGTGCGAGTTATAGTCCTCAGTACGGTTGAGGCGCTTTTCCCCCTGCTCGACAAACTTTGAGTAGTTGAGGTCGCGTCCATCGGCCGGAACGCGGAAGTAACCGCCTTCGTCTATCGCAGTCGCCAGTTCCTCGCGGCTCAGCAAAGCCTCGAAGAGCTTTTCACCATGGCGGGTGCCGATTTCTATCACTGGATGCTCTTCTTTGCCAAAGACCTGCTTTACAGCCTGCGCCAACACCTCAACAGTCGCTGCTGGCGCTTTCTGCACAAAGATGTCGCCGTTGTTTCCGTTTTCAAAAGCGTACAGCACGAGCTCGACGGCATCCTCAAGTGTCATCATGAAACGCGTCATCGCCGGGTCGGTCAGCGTAATCGGCTGCCCTGCCCTGAGTTGATCGATGAAGAGCGGGATCACCGAGCCGCGCGATGCCATTACGTTGCCGTATCGCGTGCCGCATATCGTAGTCTGCGTGGCGTCGAGGTTCCGTGACGCCGCCACCATTACCTTCTCCATCAGCGCCTTCGAGATGCCCATCGCGTTGATAGGATAGACAGCTTTGTCTGTCGAAAGGCATACGACACGCTTCAGACCCGACAAGATCGCAGCCTCCAGCACGTTCTCTGTACCCAGAACGTTGGTACGCACTGCTTCCATCGGGTGGAACTCGCAAGAAGGCACCTGCTTCAGCGCAGCCGCATGGAAGCAATAATCAGCGCCCCGCATTGCCCGCTCCACGCTGTGGCGATCGCGCACATCGCCAAGATAAAAGCTCAACTTAGGGTTGTCGAAATGCTTGCGCATGTCATCCTGCTTTTTCTCGTCACGGCTGAACACACGAATCTCTGCGATGTCGGTGTCAAGGAAACGGCGCACCGTAGCGCGACCGAACGATCCTGTCCCACCGGTAATTAGCAGTACTTTTTTTGCGAACATGGGGTAACCTTTCTTCGTAGTGCCTAGTAGCCCGGTCACCTTCTTGGTAGCAAGTCTCTCACGGTTGTTACCGAACCAAAAAATGGGTCCTGTTTCGACGCCGAGATTCGCTGTCTGAGTTGCCCCTGAATAGGACGCAGCTGATCTCCCTAGGGCAAGGTATAGCGTTGCCGCCTAGAAAGGCATTCGTAATAGCTAACTGATTCGAATTGGTCACTCTCAACAGGCTCGCGTTAAGGACGGACCTTGCCAAGACAGATAACCGACGTCACGGTCTGTCAGAGGTGAGGATCTTCACCACGCGTTGGAAGGCGGTTTCCATGATCCTCTGAGCCACGTCAGACCACGACGGCTTGGCTACGCCTCCACCAAGATCGGCCTCCCTTTCGAGACCGGAACAATGGTAAATTTCGAAACCAGTCATCGCGATCCAGACGCAGCCTCGGCCTCACCGGAGGAAAACCCTAACCGCCTACCGTCATATCTGCTCGCGAGCACCTCCGCCCACCAGTCCTGGTTGCGCAGATACCACCGAACCGTATCACGCAGTCCTTCTTCAAGTGTACGAGCCGGCACCCACCCAACTTCTCGCTCAATCTTCGACCCGTTAATCGCGTATCTAAAATCGTGGCCCGGTCGATCACTCACAAAAGTGATTAGCCTCTCATGAGCCTCTCCGCCTTTCTCCTCGTCAAGAATGCGACAGATGGTTCGTACGACATCGATATTGCGACGCTCGGAATTGCCTCCGATTGCGTAGGTCTCGCCCGGCTTTCCATTCCGAAAAGCTGCCCAAAGTGCACGCGCATGGTCGTCAACATGAAGCCAGTCTCGAACATTCGAGCCATTGCCGTAGACGGGAATGGATTGACCAAGCACAGCCTTGGCGATTGTAAGGGGGATTAGCTTCTCAGGAAACTGCCAGGGGCCATAGTTGTTGGAGCAGTTCGTCACGAGCGTGGGCAAGCCGTAAGTATGATGCCAGGCACGGACCAAGTGGTCGGAGCTCGCTTTTGATGCCGAGTAAGGTGAGTTGGGCTGGTATGGCGTCTCCTCATTGAACGACGGATCGCCGTCTCTCAACTGGCCGAAAACCTCGTCAGTTGAGACATGATGAAAACGGAAGGCAAGTCTTTGAGCCTCAGGCAGTGCCCGCCAATGGGCATGTCCTGCCCGAAGAAGCTGGTATGTCCCCATTATATTTGTCGTAAGGAAATCATCTGGGGAGTCGATTGAGCGATCCACATGAGTTTCTGCAGCAAGATGAATGACGCCGTCGGGGCTGTGGCGGGCGAAAAGCTCCCGAACTGCCTCCGCATCACGGATGTCTACGACCTCCAGTGCATACCGGGGATCATCTGCAAGTCGTTCCAAGGCAGCAAGATTCGCTGCGTAGGTAAGGCAGTCAACATTTACCACTCGCCAATCAGTGGTCCGCAATATGTGACGTATCAAGGCGGAACCGATGAAGCCGGCGCCACCTGTAACCAAAACGATCATAGCTACCTGCCCCTCCGCCCGAAATAGCCTTTAATAGCATCCGCGACGACGCGTATTGTTTCCGGCGTCTGGTCATTGCCTATTGGCAGACTCAGGATTTCTGAAGCCAATTTGTCCGCTAGCGGAAGAGCAGGCCAATCGGCCCCGCTATACGCCCGAGAGCGATGCGGTGGCACTGGATAGTGGATCATGGTGCCGATACCAGCATCCGCCAATGCTCGCTGGAGGTCATCGCGATGTGCTGAGCGAACCACGAACTGGTGCCAAACATGTTTAACATCTGGTGCGATCTTGGGAAGGATGAGGCTGTCAATACCTGCCAAATGCTCCAGATAGATGTCGGCGAACGTCTGCCGCTCCTCGTTCCACCGATCCAGATGCGGCAGTTTGGCAGACAGCACAGCGGCCTGAATCTCATCAAGCCGAGCGTTATAGCCTTGCTTGTCATTGTAGTACTTGCGGCGGGATCCGTAATTACGGAGCAAACGCAGTTCCTCGGCTAGAGCCGGATCGTTCGTGGTGATGCCCCCAGCGTCACCAAGAGCACCCAGATTCTTTGTGGGAAAGAAGCTGAATGCCGCCGCATCACCTAACGTACCAGCAGGCTGGTTCCTATAGCGGGCTCCATGTGCCTGCGCAGCATCCTCAATTAGCCTTATACTGTACCGCTCGACCAAATTGCGAATGGGAGCCATGTCTACGGTGTGCCCGTACAGATGAACGGCAATGATTGCTTTCGTTCGAGATGTCACCGCAGCCTCGGTGCGGGCGGGATCAATGCAATGTGTTGCTTCATCTGGCTCGACGGGAACAGGCGTCGCACCCGCCTGTGTTACCGCAAGCCAGGTTGCTATATAGGTATTGCTCGGCACTATAACCTCATCACCGTTACCAATACCGTATGCGCGGAGGATGAGATGAAGTGCATCGAGCCCGTTTGATACGCCGACGCAATGTGCGGAGCCGCAATAATTTGCGAACTCGCGTTCGAAATTTTCAAGCTCTGGTCCGAGGATGTACCAGCCTGAAGTGGCAACACGCTGAAGCGCAACCTGTATATCTGCAAAAGCAGTCCGCTGAGCCGCGCCCAAGTCGTAAAAGGGAATGTTCACTGGAAGTTCTCATTTGCGTAGGCTAAAAACGCTTCGTAGTCACGAAGGTAATCGCTCTCTTCATACGGATGAGACGCCAGAGCGGCAAGTATCGTGCCCTCTGAAAAATCATCCAAATCGATCCAAAGCCCAGCGGGTATGTGTAGGCCTGCGCTCGGCGAAGTTAGCTTGATAAGATCGCGCCGATGTCCGTCATCGATCGTTACTTTGACGCTGCCGTTCAAGGCGATAAGCAGACGTTGGCAAGCTCTATGTGCGTGCGCACCGCGGGTGGCGCCCGTCGGGATGCTGTACATATAATACATCCGCTTGATAGCGAAAGGAACATGATCCCCTTCTTGCGCGAAACCAAGTATGCCCCTGCTATCGCTGATTGTGGGTAGAAGGATCAGTCGTTCTTTGGGACGTTCAGCAGACATTTCAGCACCTAGTTGCTCGGTGCCAGATCGCTAGATCCAGCTTTAGCGATGGAGGACACCGTAGTGTCGACCTCATACGTCTCATATACGGTCGTGCGTGCGCCGAACATCTCCTTTTGGCGGGCCAATCCCTCGTTGAGCTTTCGACCCTGATCCTCCGTCGAGATGCCGAAGTCAAACCACGTCCGATCAGAGAAAATGCTTGTTGTAAGCTCGTGAACTATGAGGTCAAGAGCTCCAGTATCGCGCCCTTCTTCGCTACTTGCCATGTATTGCGCGTGGATAGTCTGACCACAGTCATAGGTAATCACCCCGGCCAGCATCCGGTTATCTCTGAATGAGCCAAACAGACGAATTTGACCGGGAAAACGGGAACGAAGCAGCGTCAACTCCTCGGCCGAATGCGTGGGGCGAGCGTCATATCGCTGATCAAGTCTCGCCTGAAGGATGTTGTGAAACTGTACAACATCCTCACTTTCGAAGACGTCAAGACCACTCTTCCGTGCTTTCCCAAGGCTGTGTTTCCGTCCTTTGCTCCAAGCAAGAGGAGCGTGTAAGGCGATGGTCGCCGAGGCGTCCACCCGCACTCGCAAGGCACCGGCCCGGAACAGTGCGTAAAGATCCTCTTCAGCAGGTTGGCGGTGGTAGATCCGCGGCATCGCCTTGTAACGCAGCATATCGATTTTCTCGTCTCGACAGTGGCTGAAGAGAGCATCAAAGACTTCCAGCATTCGAGCAGCACCCATGCGCATATCCGTCACGAACCCGCCATAAGTCAGACCGCCATGTGTCACGAGTGAGACGCCGCTCCGGCTTGCGGGAAGAAGAGCGACTACTGCCCCGTCTTCATCCTCAAACATCAAGGAGTGATCGATGAAGCGATCTGCGTGATAGTCCATATACCCACGCTCAAAAAGGAAAGTGCCGTTGCGCGACTGCTGCACGAACCTGTTCCATTGGCTCGCATCATCGGGGGTAAAGCGTCTTGCGACGATCACGCTGAATTCCTTTTGTTATACCGCCTCAAGATTAGACCTCCTTGACCTTGAAATAGCGCAGCGACGGAATACGGCTCGCCTCGACCGGCGAACCGGTCCAGACTTTTCCGCCTTCGAGGTTGCGGTTGACGGTAGACGCCATCCCGATCAGGCAGTCAGGCCCAATGGCCACATTGTCAGCAAATGTAGCATTCACTCCTACGAAAGAACTGCTTCCGATTTCGCAGTATCCAGACACCACAATATGAGAGGAAAGATAGCAATTTGCCTCAACTACAGATCGATGACCGATGTGGTTTCCACTCCACAGGACCACGTTGTCCTCGATCTTGCAGAAAGGCTGCACGACGTTGTTCTCAAAAATGAACACGTTCTCACCAAGCTCGACATTCCGCCACACGAAGGCACGCGAGCTGACATATGATGCACACCGGTATCCCAACCCCTTGACGGATTTGAATAGACGTGTGCGGACCCGGTTTAGTTGAGTATAGGTAACTGCGACGTAGACGTCGTGCTCCTTTGGATCGAATCGCTGCGCCAGTTCGTCCAAAGGCACCACCGGGCACCCTTCGATGACGGTGTCCTGCAAAAAGTCGCGCTCAACGCTGAAGGCGACAACTTCATAGTTGCTATCGTACGTGAAGTATTCAAAGGCTATCCGCCCGAACTCGCCACTGCCAACGATAACCAGTTTACGATTTTTTTCCACCGTCAAGCTCCTTATCCGATTGGCCTGTCCACCTACTGCATCCCCGGTACAGCGACTGACGGCAGCGAGGCTACATAGGCTCCATAGTCGCTTTTGCCGTTAAGCTTGGCATTTGCGAGCAGAGTTTCCGTAGAAATCCAACCTTGTCTCCAAGCAATTTCTTCCAAACATGCAACCTTCAGGCCTTGCCGACGTTCGAGCGTGGCAATGAAATTGCCCGCGTCGAGCAAGGCATCAAAAGTACCGGTGTCCAGCCACGCAATGCCGCGCCCTAGATACTCGACATGCAGGTTGCCCCGCTCTAGGTACATTTGGTTAATGTCAGTTATTTCCAGTTCACCACGGGACGAAGGCTTCAACCCCCTTGCCATCTGCACAACATCGCTATCGTAGAAATAGAGACCGGTGACGGCGAGATTGGAGCGGGCATGTTTCGGCTTCTCAACGATGGAAACTGGCTTGCCCGCCTGATCAAGCTCAACCACTCCGAACGCTTCTGGATTAGGGACGCGATAGGCGAACACGGTGGCTCCACGATCACGCGCGCCAGCGTCGCGCAACATTAATGGCAAGCCCTGACCATATAAGAGGTTATCACCTAGAACTAGGGCAACGGGATCCTCAGCAATGAAATCCGCGCCGATTATGAATGACTCAGCGAGCCCGTTCGGGGAGTCCTGTGTTTCGTAGCAGACCTGCATCCCCAAATGCGAACCGTCCCCGAAAAGTCGCCGGTACTGGTCAATGAAGTCAGGAGAAGAAATAACCAGGACCTCGCGGATCCCCGCCAGCATCAGCACCGAAAACGGGTAGTAAACGAGTGGCTTGTCGAATACCGGCAGAAGCTGCTTATTGCTTGCAACGGTAAGGGGACGAAGACGTGTCCCACTCCCCCCAGCAAGAATGATACCTTTAGTTGTCGCCATCGTCTCCATCCTTAGAAGGCATTTAGTCGCCGCATGTTACCCCTGTTGATCATCGAAGAATTTGGGCGAGGTGCTACAGGCCCATCAGCCGCCCTAGCGCTATCCCAACCGCGCCTTCAGGCGCTCTCGATTCCGGTACGCAAGTTGTAGTAAACCAGGAACAAAGGTGGAGATGTAAGCGATATGGTAGGCCGGCCTCGGACAAAGACTGATCGCCGCGCGTATCCTTTCGCGAGCGAGTGCCGGACTAGGTGCTCGAAATGCATCACCTATCAGGAAACGGGCAAGACCACGGTCGCACGCCTCTACGATGTCCGGTCGATCATGAAAGTCACTACGAACCTTTTTCAAAACCTCCCCGAACTCGTGGACGTACTGCGAAAGGTCCTTTCCGTTATTGACTCCGTACTTCCGATAACGGCACAGAATTCCAGGTAGCTTGGCGACACTCCCCTTCGCTGCCACGCTGATCTGCAAGAGCCAGTCGCAAGCATGCGGGAACGATACGTCAAACCCATTTTCTGGCAACGCGCTTCTGCGCAGCATAATGCTCATTGGCGCCGCCACTCCGAGCTTTGTGATGATGTCGCCTGCGGAATTGGTATCAAGCCGCTCATGCGTGTTAGTGACCGCGATCGTCTGTCCGGTCTCACTTTGAAACAGCTCGCAGGCGTGATACGTCATAACCACGTCAGGATGAGCGTCCATGTAGGCCATCTGGGTGGACAGCTTTCCCGGAAGCATAACATCATCGCCCGCAAACAGTGCAATATATTGTCCTTCGCACGACCTCAGGATCTCGTTACAATTCCTCGCGATCCCCAGGTTTTTCTGCTGATACAAAGCGTGAACTATGGTAGGATGGCCAGCCTCGTAGGATCGCAAGATGTCTGCTGTTCGGTCAGTCGAGGCATCATCACTAACCACAATCTGAAGCCCTTCAACGTCCTGCCCCAGTATCGAGTCCAGGCACTCCGCCAGAAAAGCTTCGGCATTGAAGGCAGGCACCAATACACTAACGCGCGGATTGGAGCGGTCCCTTTTTTTCAACGGCATCGCTTCGCCCAATGCTAGAGCTCCGTCAACCAAGAACATTCCTCCAGACGTACAGTGAACAGTAGAGAACATACAAGATAATGTTCACCAAGCCTGCATATACAGCCCCGATTATTCCGAACGCATTAGTCATTTCGGCAACCAAGAAAAGAAAAAGCCCACTAAACAACACCTCGCCCCCGATAATCCATGCCATCCGTTTGCGAACAATCATGTGGTACGCAACTACCCAAGTCGCCACTTTGATTATGCTGGTTATAAGCTGAACGCCAAATAGTTCTGCTGCCGGATAAAATTCGGGTGAAAACAGCGTTGCGATGAGCGGATATCGCATGACAAAGATGAAGAGCGCCGCACCGCCGCTCACGAGCACTGCAAAGGAGATGAGGGTCATCATGATCCTACGCTCATCCTGCAAATCACGTGCAGAGGCGAGGCGCGGGACGTAGTAAGTTGCAAGCGCGGTGGTGACTATCACCAAGCAGATGTCAGAGACGCGCAAAGCCGCTTCCCACCACCCCGCTTCGACCCAACCTATGTGTTTCCCGATGTACGTTCGGGCAATTACTAGTACGAGCGGTGTCAGCGCCGCAGTCATGATGCTCATCAGCCAGTATGGGAGAAATTCGCGGATCCCATTTCGGTCTACGACAGGAACACACCAGCGAAAGCTGAACCCGGGCTGACGAGCCAGTAGAGTGAGGCCTACGAGACAAGCAAGGGCGGGAGCAACTGCGAGCCCTAACAGTCCCCCGCCGACCCCTTGGATTGCAACGAGCACAATTGCGACCACGAGCAGTATCATGCTGTAAGCCGCTCGATTCAACACAAACGCCGCGATTTGCTGCCGTCCATTCAATATCGCAGATGACAACTGGTAGGCAGAGATCGGAAGCAGGATGATCGCCAGAATTTGCATGAGCCAAGCAAAGCCGGTGTCACCGAGAACGAACTGGGCAACATCCCGTGCAAATATTAGGATGAGGATCGCGAAAGTAGCGCTCGACACCGTTGCGACCCCAAAGGCATGCCGGCAGACAGTTGCCGAACGCTCCTCCGAGCCCGCGTTCTCCGCAAGGAGCGCGACTAGGCCGGTAACCAACGCCGCGCCACCCGCGATACCCACCGCCGCCACAAAGTTCTGGAACTGCCCGAAGAGCGCGACGGCCTCTGGCCCCTCTACTACGGACAGGTACTTAACCACCAACAAGCCAGTCGAGAGACGCAGAATTGTCTCCAAACCGGAGAGTGTCGAAGTTCGTAGCAGTGTCATGATTGGCAGGCGCCACACCAATTGTTGAGTAGGAGCCGTAGCGACGGAGCGAGGAAAACAGCTTCGTCGCCCTTGAAAGTCTCGGCCTTTATCATGCCCGTGTAGAACATGCAGACGCCAGACGTGTCAATCGACACTGCGCATTGGAGCGCGCTTCGATTTCACCGGCATAGCCGATAAGATATGGACATAAACCTATGACATCTTTCTGTTTCAAATAAGGTGCGATACACTGTGCCTCAGGAATAAAATGCAACCTATGTGTCCAGAACGGAACCGAAGGATAGTGGCGGAGAGGGTGGGATTCGAACCCACGATACGGTTGCCCGTATGCCGCATTTCGAGTGCGGTGCTTTCGACCACTCAGCCACCTCTCCGCTTCGCTGGTCGGCGCGTTTGAAGCGCGGGCCGTCTTTAGCGGCGAAATTCGATAGTGGCAAGGGGTAATCGCAAGGCTGCGCTGCCTACGCCTTGACTTGGCTGTTCCACATGCCTTAGCGCGCCCCGACGCCTGCTCCATCTCCGCCCTATTCCTGTGGTTGCTTGATTATCCCCGCTCCATTTTGCTCTAGCCGAACTCATGGCTTGCAGATGATCCATCTATAATGATAGCGGCAGCCCTTGGCCTATGGCTTTATGTAATACGCTGCACCCTTGGGGAGCCTAGTAGGCACAACTTCAAATCATGACAGTCGCGATCTTCGCCATCAACCTGGACCGCTCTAAAGATCGCTGGACTGCGCTATCGAAACAAGCCCGCGACTTTGACCTTACCGTCGTGCGGGTCCCGGGAGTGGACGGATCTCAAGTGTCTCCCGCTGACCGAGCAAATTGCGATGCAGCCGCCTTCCGCCGAAACAATGGCCGCACGATTCTCCCCGGAGAATACGGCTGCTATCGAAGTCATCTGGCCGCGCTCTCAGCCTTCGTCCAATCGGGAGAACGTTTGGGGGTGATTGCCGAAGATGACGTTCGGCTGACGGCAGAGCTTCCTGCTCGTGTGGAGGCGGCCTTCTCAGTTCTGCCCGAGGCAGATCTGATCAAGCTCTGCAATCACAGGATCGTCTGGTTCAGGCGACTCACCACGTCCTCGCTCGGAGATGAGATCGGACGCGCAGCGCACGGGCCCCAGGGTTCTGCTGCATGCTATGCGGTCACGCGCGATGGAGCCTCAAAGCTCATCCAGAGCCTGCAGACAATGGAATATCCCTGGGATGTAGCCCTTGAGCGCGGATGGGCAACTGGCGTGCAAACCTACACGACCCGAGAGGATCTGGTGACGCTGGACCGCGGCACATCTACGATTGCCAGTCGAGCGGAGTATAGACAAACCAAGTTTCCCTGGTGGAGACGGCTCAGGACGCATGGTTGCCGCATGCTGGAGAGCGCTCAGAGGATCCGATATGCCTTCCTCAGCTGATCGCGCCTCCGCTCATGCGGTGAGAGCACAAGGTTTCATGTTCCCGATCCTGTGGGTGTTGATGGCCTCGGCGATGATCGTTGAAAGCGATGTCTATCGCTATGTCACGATTGGCTTGGCAATCTTCGTGCTGGTACGTCACCTTCCGGACGTAAGTTGGGCGTCTCGCGACTGGCTTGCACTGCTTTGCTATGCATGGACCGCTTACGTACTCCTGCGGTTCATCGCTGGCATCGTCCTCTTCGACGAGAAAGGAGCATCAGAGTGGCTTTATGCTTTTCCGGCTCTGTTCCCCCTCATCGGAGTCGCACTCATCGTCAGCCGGCCATATCTTTTCAAGGCGGCCACCATTCTGATAGCATGCGCCCTGGTTGCTCTCCTTGCCACATTGGATGCGAGCACCGCCATGGAAGGCCAGCGCGCAGCTCCCCTCTTCCATCACAATCCGATCCATGCAGGCGTCGGCAGTGCCATGCTCTTCATTTCCAGCGTGGCCTGGCTTCTTCATGCTGCCGAGACGGGAAGGCTTGCCACTCGAGCAAAATGGTCGTCCCTGATACTGGGGATCGCGACCGCGATTTTCAGCCTGCTTGGCCTTCTTTTCGCCCAATCCAAGGGCGTGTGGCTTGCCCTCGCCTTGACGGTCGCCTTGTGGCCGCTCGCGGCAGTCTTCCACCTGAGTGGAAGGTGGCGCCTCTATGCCTCCGTGGCAATCGCGATCTTCTTTGCTGCCAGCATCGCGATCGCTCTTCCTTACATCCTGGCCGTTGCCGGCCCGACGATGGACGCCGCAACTGCACTCCTGCGCGCCGTGTTCAGTAAAGATGGACTGACAGGCGCCATGCGGGCAGCGATCGAAGCGGCCACCACGCCTGAAGCGATGCGTCAACGCCTCATGCTCTGGGTGAACGCGCTTGAGCTCATCGGAGAACGCCCTTTCTTCGGATGGGGCAACCGGTGGCTACTTGAATGGCGGCGCACAACCTACACCGATGTCGGGCATACGCTCCTGCACAACGGCTATCTTGAAATCCTTGTGCGACACGGCCTCATGGGTCTGATCTTCCTGGGGCTATTTATCGTGGCGGGAGTTCGTCGCTTCAACGAGGCAACCCGCCGCGGCGAAGTTGCACAAAGCGTAAGGGTCTATGTCTACACGCTCAGCTTCTTCTTCTTCTGCACCATCCTGACCAACTCAAACAACCGGCTGGCACTGGGCGAAAGCTATTTCATCCTCGCCGGTGCTACCGTCTTCGCCGTCACTTTGCTCAACAAGCAACGCCGAAGCGACGAAAGCGTATAGATGCAGCCGCTGGTCGTGTGACCTTCGCATGGGACAATCACATTCCGAGGCTCAAACCCAGCGACCTTTTCCGGCTCCGCTTTGCGGTATATTGACGGGAGAGTTCAGCCGCATGTGCTCGTTCTGCCACGCGCGCCACATCGGTGATCCGCGCTAGTTGCGCCGCAGAAAGGCGACCGAGACCAAGCTCCTCCGTGTCAACCTTGTTCAAATTCGTCTTGCCAAACCTCGTCTCAAGCGCGCGGGTGATCGCTTCTGCTTCTTTCAGTGCCTGCTTGCCGTCTGCTCCCGCCTGCAGCTTTTCAAGGAATTTTGGCTTTTCCGCCTGCGGTATTTGATCGAACTCCCTCAAGATCGCTTCGCTCTGCTTTGTCAGCCCCGGGACCACAACCACATCGCACTTCTCCCGCTTCCAGGCTTCGGATCGACGCTCCTCGTCAAGCCGACGTGTCCACGTCTTAGCCGCCGATGCCAACAGTCTGCTGAGCGCAACCGCATCGTGGCGCGCTGCCTTGCGCTCCTCGTTTTCCCCCAGAAGCCCAGCCTTGCCCCGCAGTTCGCCGAACTGCTCCGGCCGCCGAGCAACCGCCTCGGCAAGCTTCTGCCCATCGTTCGTATTCAAAATTGCAGCGGCAAAGCTTCGCACAACCGTTGCGGGATCAGCATAGACGCGGCGCCCAAATGACAGCACCGCCTCCAACTCCCGTTGAAGGTCTTTCGACGCCCGCTCGCGGCCTACCTCCTCGACGCTACGATCATATTTCTTGAGCGCCGGTAGGAGAGGCTCAACTTTTTCGGCTGCCCCAGCACCGCTTTGCCCACCCCTCGCCTCCGCGGAAGAGACGATGGCATGATCAGCGGGGGATCGCATGTGCGTTGATATCGAAGTCCCCATCGCCGTTTCGCCGGCACCTTCACCGCGGGCGCAAAGGTGATGATGTCTGACCAGGTCATCCCGGTCGAGCCTTTCTGCAAGGCCCCGCCGCTCAGCAAAAGTGCTGACGTAGTCGAGGGTCGTCTCCTTTGCGCCGGATCGGCTCATGCTGGCGGCAAGCGCCTTCATGTCCTTGAAGTCATCCTGTCCAACATAAAGCTTGCCGTCCATCCGGTGTCGGCTCATCGCCACATAAGTGAGATGCCGATCCATCGTCGGAGAGCCCAGGACCAAGGAACGGTCGACGGTCGCGCCCTGGGACTTGTGAATGGTCGTCGCATAGCCGTGGTCGAAAGCCTGGTAGGCTCCCACTGGGATCGATACAGGGCGCGCCCCTTTTCGTCCTGACTGGTCGAGCTTCACCGTCAAGGCATCCGGCTCGACAGCCTGCACAGTGCCCAGCATTCCGTTCTTCACGCCAAGGTCGCGGTCGTTCTGGAGAAAGACGATCCGGTCACCAGGGGTGAAGGGTCGCTTGCCATTGTTGGTCTGGTAGAGGATTTCAGCGTTGTTCGGATCGAGCCGCTCTCCGTGGCTGTCTTCCTTTCCATCTCCGTTGCCGTTTTCTG
Source organism: Pseudorhizobium tarimense (assembly GCF_022968135.1). Classification (GTDB taxonomy): domain Bacteria; phylum Pseudomonadota; class Alphaproteobacteria; order Rhizobiales; family Rhizobiaceae; genus Neorhizobium; species Neorhizobium tarimense. Next base: position 229,110 of record NZ_JALJRA010000007.1, on the reverse strand, counting down.
GCGCTTTTGCTCCTAGCCACCCCCGCTCCTGAAGCGATCTGCGAATGGCGTTGTTTAGGGCATGGACGTCGACGCGGCGATGGGCGAGCGCAAGACGGGATGCTGTCGGGTGCGCTTCGCAATCGGCCAGATAGTCGCGAACGAGATTTGCTCGTGCTTCATCTGCCGTACTTGAAAACCGCACACCCCCTCGATCGGCATAGGCTGCAAGCCCCTCCCCCGTGCGACGCGTCGCAAGAGCGATAGAGGCTTCGCGCTGCCAGGTTTGGGTTTGCCGGCGGATCTCCGAAAGCTCGACTGCCCCTACCCGCTCAACGACCGCACGGAATGGCGATCCCGCGCCGATTGCCTGGAGTTGTTCATGGTCGCCGACAAGAACGAGTTTTGCCCCGCGGGCCTCAGCTTTTGTGATCAGACGCGCCAGCTGCCGGCTTGAAAGCATGCCGGCCTCATCGACGACGAGTACGTCCCCTTTGCCAAGCAGACGCTTTCCGTCCTGCCAGGCATATTCCCATGAGGCGAGCGTCCTTGATGCAATTCCGGAGGCCAACTGAAGACCCTCCGCCGCCATGCCGGCAAGCGCTGCGCCATGAACCCGATACCCCTGTCGCTGCCATGCATCACGTGCTGCAGCCAGCATGGTGGACTTGCCGGCTCCGGCGAAGCCGACCACAGCCGCAATCTGCTCTGGTCCGGTGATGTGATCGACTGCCGCGCGCTGCTCTTTGCTCAACCCGGGACGCGCTCTCTCTCGTCCGTTTGCCGGCGGCAGGCCATCTGACTGGCCTGCGCTCGCAAGATCAGCGCTTTCTCCCTCCTTAGCGGGCGCGTCAGACACTCGCTTGATGATGTCGTCCTGAGCGATCAAGGCTTGCTCAAAGTGACGTCGCTCCACCCGATATTTGGCCGCCTCTGCCATGCGGGCAGCACCGGCGATCATGGTTTGCTCGATCCCGATCATTTCCCTCGTCGAGTACCGCGCCGTCTCCCCGTTTCGCTCGGGGCACAGTGTCACCAGAGCCGGCGATGCCATGGCTGCTGCGAACGTATCCTTGAAGGCTTCAGCATCATCGATATAACGATGCAGCGCTCGTGCCACGTCGTAGCGATCGAACACGCTCTTCTCCTGAGTGACCAGACGTAGGATCTGCTCGGGTTGCTTGCGGATCAGATCGGCGTTGCGCTCAGCAGACTTCCGTTCGATCCGCACTCGTGATGGGGACAGTCCTTGCCTCGTCATCTGGGTTGCGCTGCGGCCCATGTGCTGGGTCGGCTCGATCTCAATCCCGAGTTGAGCGTAAGAGCGATGATCAATGCGGACCTCAAGACCAGCCCGCGCCAGATAGCGATTGGTGTGATACGCCCACGTCTGCCTGAGAAGCCGAAGCTCCTCACGGGTGTCCGGCCATCCGTTATCCTTCAGCCATCTGTTCCGGCGGCCCAGTGCAATCTTCTCGCCGAGCCCGTCCGGGCCTACCGTGCGTGTCGTCATCAAAAGGTGCGCGTGAAGATTTCGGTGGTCGGTTTCCTGGGCGGGACGGTGGACAGCCATGTCAACTGCGACAAGGTAGCGGTTTGCAAGATACTGGGAAAAGTCATGCGCCAATGAGACCCATTCCTCACGCATCAGCTCGTGGGGCAGCGCGACCAAAACTTCGATTGCAACGCGTGAGTTTCTGCGTTTCTCGTAGCGCTCGGCCGCGTTCCATAGAAGCGCCCGATCGAGTGCCCATTGTGCTTCGACGCCCTCGGGCAGCAGTATCTCGGTAAACTCAACGCCCTTCTTCCTTGAAAAGTCATAGGTGAGGCCATCCCGCTCATTGAAGAGCTTGGTTGCGCTTCGGTAGGCAGCAGCCGCAACCGCGTTACCCCCGCTGCTTCTGCCGATCGCCGTTATGTTGCACATGCAGATCGCCAACTTCAGGTCCTCCTGAACAGCTCAGCGGAAACGAACGAGAGCTGGCAGCAGCCTCTGCGTTCATGCTCGTTCCTTCCTCTAGAGCAGAGCATACCCCCAGCCGACGCTGGAGGGGACTCACAGAAATGGTAGTGAATTTTCGCTACAAATTCGGTCTCCATTGTGCATCGAGAAGCCAAAGACCGACAGCATTTCGATAGGCAGCGGCGGCAACAGCGTTCTGCCCACTGCGTCTGCCTATCGGTTTAATCTGGCACATGTAGATCGCCATTTTCACACCTCCTGAACAGCTTGAACAGAATGCGGGAACGCCTGCAGCAACCGCTGGGTTGGCCTCGCGTCGTCCTCTCGGGCACGAGCGTACTACCATCCAACGCTGGAAAGGACGAAAGTACTGACACAAATGCCAGTAGACGTTCCTGACAAATGCGGTCTCCATTGTGCATCGACAAGCCAAAGACGGAGGGCATTTCGGTGGACAGAAAGAGGATTGCGCAACGGATCAGTCAGCTGGAGGCTCGCCTTCAGTCTCAAGAGGCGCGGCTGAGAAAGCGGGAACAAGCGCGCGACATCAGGCGCAAAATCCTCCTTGGCGCCTTTATCCTCCATCACGTCGAGACTAGCGGAGACCGCAAGCAGCTGGAGCGCTTGCGCGACTGGTTCCGGCGCGACCTGCCAGCCTTTTTGGCGCAAAATGGCGGCGATGGTCTCTTTCCGGATCTGCTGGAACAATCAGAAAACGCAGGACATGAGGAGGATCAACGATGATCCTCCTGCAACTCCCCCTCGCCGCGAGAGCGTTTAAGAACATGCTCCGCATGGCAGCTCACGATCCTGTCTGGGCCATCTCATCTGCCGTTCTGACGCCGTTTCGTGCCGGCAAGTCCGTGTTCAAAGCCGTCGTGGCGCTTACGATCGTTGTATTTTCTTTGGGACTGCTGAGCGACTACATGCTGACGGTCACAGGCCTTGCCGACAACTGGTTGGCGAAATTCCTCGTCGGCAACACGGTTTTCCTGTTCTTGGTGGCGCTGATGTTTCGCATGTTGACGACACCTTTGATCCTTCACTTTGGTGATATGGACAGTGACGCCCATGGCACGGCACGCTTTGCCTTGAAACGGGAGATCGCGCCCCTTGCTCGCAGCGAGACCGGCCTTCTGATCGGCCGTGACCGGCAATCAAAGCGGCTTCTGCGCTACAACGGTCCCGCCCACCTTTTGACCATGGCGCCGACACGCACCGGCAAGGGCGTCGGAACCATTATTCCGAACCTGCTTGACGCAGATCGCTCAGTGATCTGCATCGATCCAAAGGGAGAGAATGCAAAGATAACGGCGCGGGCCAGACAAAGCTTCGGGCCGGTGCATGTGCTCGATCCCTTTGCCGTCACAGGGATGATCACGGCTGCCTTCAATCCCCTGGACCAGTTGAACCTCGACAGCCTCGATCTTGCCGAGGACGTGAGTACGCTTGCCGATGCCCTGGTCGCCGATGATCCAGGTGCCGTCGGGGAAGCACATTGGAATGAAGAGGCCAAGGCGTTGATTGCCGGGCTTTTGCTGACGATCGTGGTCGACGAGCCACCACAGCGCCGGACGCTCTCGACCTTGCGGGAGTATCTTACTCTGGCGCCGGAGCGCTTTGACAAATTGCTTTCCCACATGCAGCAAAGTGAGCACGCCAATGGTCTGATCGCGCGTGCCGCCAACCGCCATCTCGGCAAAGCGGACCGGGAGGCCGCCGGCGTTCTCTCGGCAGCCCAACGGCACACGCATTTCCTCGACAGTCAGCGCATGACGGAGGTTTTGAGTCGTTCAGACTTCTCCTTCTGTGATTTGAAGCGCAGCCATGCGACGGTCTTTCTGGTTCTGCCGCCCGATCGTCTATCGACCTATTCCCGCTGGCTGCGCCTGCTGGTGACCCAAAGCCTGATCGACATGGCACGGACTGCCGAAAAGCCGGATCAGCCGGTGCTTTATCTGCTCGATGAATTTGCAGCCCTTGGCTTTTTAGCGCCCGTCGAACGTGCCATGGGTCTGATGGCGGGCTATGGCGTTCAGCTCTGGCCGATCCTTCAGGACATCCACCAGCTGCAGGCGAGCTATGGCAAGCGCGCCGGCACGTTCCTATCAAATGCCGGCGTTCTGCAGGTCTTCGGCGTCAACGAGAATGAGAGCGCGAAACTGGTTTCCGATCTGCTTGGACAGGAAACCGTGACGTTTCAGAACATGGGACGGGCGGTCGATGCCGATCGGTCCTCGATCTCATTCAGTCAGCAGCATACCGGAAGGCCACTTTTGACGCCGGACGAGGTGCGAAACCTTTCCCAGGAATACCAACTGCTGTTTCTGGCCGGCACGCGCCCAATTCTCGCCCGCAAGCTTGCGTACTTCCGCGACAAGGAATTCCGTAGCCTCTACCACCCTCCGACATGATGGGGGGCACCGGCCGCAATCATCTTTTCCGGCTGTAACCGTTTACTCTTCTCGATCCGTGGCTGCAGGATGGTGATGCTCACCACGCGCAGCGAGCCATCTTGCCTCACCTCGTGAAGGAGACGCTGGGTATTTCGACTTCCTTGCTATCCCAAGCGTTCCAGCGAGCGGCGGGCAAAGCCCGCAGCCTGGACCGCGCCTCGATCAGCCTTGGCTCGATCTGATAGTCGCCGCTAACGCAGCTCAACCTGGGGCAGTTCACGTTTGCGCGCCAGCGCATAATCCTCGCCGTAGGAATGACGGAAGGTCCGGCCTTGAGAATTTGTGAGCTCTCGTACAGCCAGCGCCGGGAAAAGTCCGTCGGCATAGGTGCCGGTTGCAGGCCCGCCTTCTGGAGCCGTGGCGAGTTTTTTCGAGATCCAGATCATGTCATACCCTCCGTCTTGCACTGGCAAGAACGTTGCGGCTCGCGTCCCGTTCCTCTCTTAGCACGGATGAGTATACGATTTTTTTACAACGATGGGATGTCGGCTGAAGCCTCAGGAGGTCAGCAACCCTACGAGTTCGACATAGAGAAGGAGGTCGGCAAGCCGACCTCCTGTCTTTCATCAGTAGTAAGGCGACCGGCAGGCGCGGCGCGGGCCGTGATAGGGCTGGAACGTGTTGTCGGAGGCGCGGTAGGACCGATAGCGATCATAGCACCAGCGCACATGGGCATTGCCTCCGCCATGATAGCGGGGCTGCTGTGCGGCGAGTGCGCCACCGATGATGGCACCGGCCGCCAGACCGCCAATGATGGCGCCAGCATTTCCGCGGTGACGACGGTAGTGGCGACGGTGACCATAGTAGCGATCATGGCCGCGCCAGTGACGGTGTCCGCGCCAGCGGTGGCCACGATGGCCGACCTGCTCAACCTGCTGTGCCTCGATCTTCGGCACCGACACGGACGGGAAAGCATGTGCGGGGGCAACGCCGGTGACGGCAGTAGCCAAGGAAATCAGAACGACTGCGAGCTTTTTCATGGGTTTCCTCACCTCTTTTTTCTGTCTCTTCCAAGACAGATGGTCAGGGATTGCCCCTGAACCTGAGGTGAATGCGCTAAAATAAAACGCGTTCCCGTTAAGCAGCTTGCCGAGGCTCAACGCACCTGGTCGAGCAGTCGCTTGCACTCCAGGAGATCGAAGAGCGCCTCCTGCAACAGGGCGCGATCCTCCTTACCGATACTGCTCTTGCCAATTGACACTTCCGCCATGTCCTCGTCGGAATTGCCGCCAAAGCCGAAGAAGCGGCCACTCGGCTTTGCCTTCGGCCGGCCGACGACCTGATCCTCCTCGGCCGTCCCGCCGATCTTCGGTTCGGCAGGCTTGTCGCTGCTTGCCGCGACGATGGCATCCATCGTCGCCAGATCGCCGGAGGCGATCGCTGCAACGAACTTGTTGCCGTTCGTCTTGAGGAGCTTTTGAACGCCCTTGATCGTATAGCCGTGATCGTAGAGCAGGTGGCGGATCCCCTTCAGGAGGTCGACGTCTTCGGGGCGATAGTAGCGGCGGCCGCCGCCGCGCTTCATCGGCTTGATCTGCGGAAAACGCGTTTCCCAAAACCGCAGCACATGCTGAGGAAGATCGAGATCCTCGGCGACCTCACTGATGGTGCGGAAAGCGTCCGGGCCTTTGTCCAACTCGATCTCCAATGGCAGAGCTCCGGCAGGCGAGCTCATGGTGCAGCAGTCAATCCGCGGCGGCATCCGCATCACAAGGGACGAATCGCTCCCTTATTCCAGCGGGCTACCGGCTGCAGTTCAAGTATAGTCGAAAGACCGCGAACAGAAAAATCGTTAAGCGGCAGGGGCTGCCGGCTTCTGCTTCAGCTTGCGCTGATTGTGGGCACGCAGGATCCGCTGCTTCAGAACGTTGGAGGCCTTGAAGGTCATCACGCGGCGCGGCGAGATCGGCACTTCCTCGCCCGTCTTCGGGTTGCGGCCAATGCGCTCGTTCTTGGAGCGGACCTGGAAGGTGGCGAAGGAGGATAGCTTTACGGTTTCGCCGCGCACGATAGCGTTGCAGATCTCGTCGATGATGGTCTCAACCAGCTCGGCCGATTCAGTTCGCGAAAGACCCACCTTGCGGAAGACCGATTCCGCCAGATCTGCCCGTGTCACTGTTTTTCCGGCCATGATCCCCGCCCAGTTCTTCGTCGTTCTGTAAGCTCACGGAGAGTATTTTGGTTAAGCCGCAGGGTCAAGCTCTACTGTAAAAACAGGAGCTTCGCGGCTTGTGCTACAATGATGCAACCCTGGTCGAAGCGGGCCTACCAGCGCACCAGCAGCGCACCCCATGTGAAGCCGCCACCCATGGCCTCGAGCATCACGAGGTCACCCTGCTTGATACGTCCATCGTCGAGCGCAACCGAAAGCGCAAGCGGAATCGATGCCGCAGAGGTATTGCCATGCAGGTCCACCGTAACGACGACCTTTTCGTTCGGGATACTAAGCTTCTTCGCCGAGCCTTCAATGATCCGCCGATTGGCCTGGTGCGGCACCAGCCAGTCGAGATCGTCTGCCGTGGTGCCGGTCGATTCGAATGCCGCTTCGATGACGTCGGTGATCATGCCCACTGCGTGCTTGAAGACCTCACGGCCTTCCATGCGCAGATGCCCAACGGTGCCGGTGGTCGAGGGTCCGCCGTCGACATAAAGCTTTTCCTTGTGCGAGCCGTCGGAGCGCAAATGGGCGGTAAGCACACCGCGGTCGGCCACCGTCCCCTCGCCTTCGGCTGCCTCCAGGACCAGAGCACCCGCACCATCACCGAATAGCACGCAGGTTGTGCGGTCCTTCCAGTCGAGGATGCGCGAGAAGGTCTCGGCACCGATCACAAGCACGCGTTTGGCCATGCCACCGCGAATATACATGTCGGCGGTCGCCATGGCGTAGACGAAGCCGGAGCAGACCGCTTGTAGATCGAAGGCAAATCCGTGCGTCATCCCCAGCCGTTTCTGGATGTTGACTGCGGTTGCCGGGAAGGTGTTGTCCGGCGTCGAGGTCGCGACCAGGATGAAGTCAATATCGTCAGGCGTCAGACCGGCGCGATCAAGCGCCTGGCGGGCAGCCGCCTCACCTAGCGATGCGGTCGTCTCTCCTTCGCCTGCAATGTAGCGTTGGCGGATGCCGGTGCGCTGGACGATCCATTCGTCGGACGTCTCGACAATGCCCTCGAGCTCGCGATTGGGCACGACGCGCTTGGGCAGGGCTGCCCCGTATCCGCGAACCACTGAACGGATCATGCTTTTTACATCCTGTCAGGCCGCCTCAGGGCCAGCCGGAGGCTGACGTCGGGCGTGATAAGTATTGAGATCTTCGACGATCTTCTCGTTTAGGCGATTGCGCGCCATGTCGTAGCCGACATCGATGGCCGCCGCAAAGCCTTCCGCATCTGTGCCGCCATGGCTCTTGATGACGATCCCGTTCAAACCCAGGAAGACGCCGCCATTGACCTTGCGCGGATCCATCTTCTCGCGCAGCCGGTCAAAGGCGCCCTTGGCAAAGAGGTAGCCGATCTTGGCGACCAGTGTGCGCGACATGGCTTCGCGAAGAAGCTGGGAGATCTGGCGCGCGGTGCCTTCGGCGGCCTTCAGCGCAATATTGCCGGTAAAGCCTTCGGTCACCACGACGTCCACCGTTCCCTTGCCGATATCGTCCCCCTCGACAAAGCCGTGATACGCGATGGTGGAGAGGTTTGCCTCGCGGATCAGCCGCCCGGCTTCCTTGACCTCTTCCTGCCCCTTCACCTCTTCGACGCCAACATTAAGAAGACCGACGGTCGGACGATCGACTTCAAACAATGCGCGCGCCATGGCGCCACCCATCAGCGCGAAATCCATCAACTGCTGCGCGTCGGCACCGATCGTCGCTCCGATATCGAGCACGATGCTTTCACCTTTGAGTGTCGGCCAGATGCCGGCGATTGCCGGCCGCTCGACATGGGCCATCGTGCGCAGACAGAACTTGGCCATCGCCATCAGCGCACCCGTATTGCCGGCAGAGACCGCCACATCTGCTTCGCCCACCTTGACCGCTTCGATCGCCCGCCACATCGTCGACACGTAGCGGCCGCGGCGCAGGGCAGCACTCGGCTTCTCGTCCATCGAGACCGCAAGCTCGCAGTCGTGGAAAACCGAGCGCTCCCCCAGCTTGGGGAACTTGTTGAGGTAAGGCTCACACTCGGCCTTCAGTCCGAATAGAACGAAGCTGACATCCGGATGCCGCTCCAGTGCCTTCGCCGCACCGGGGATGACGACTTCAGGACCGAAATCACCGCCCATGACATCGAGAGAGATTGTGATCACGCGTCACTGATCCTTTTGCTCGCCGCGGGGCGAAAATAGTGGTTCCGGCGGTGCTTACAACCCAATGCCGGGGATTTCCATCCTAGTCTTTCTTTTTCCAGTCCTTCAAAGCCGCGAAAGGGGAAGGCCGGGCCGCCTCCTGTGACGGATCGCTCTCAAGGTGATCCTCAAGGCCGATGCCCTCCTTGCGCGGATAAGGATCGATGGCGAGCGCAACCGCTTCGGCGACGACTTCACCGGCATCAATCGTGTCCCCCTCGAAGGTTTCCGGCGCATCCGGCCCTTCCGGATCGAGCACCATCTCGGCCGTGTCGCTCAAGACGATGCGGGCAAGCTTCGAGCCTTCGGGCACAAAAACCTGCTCGAACGTCTCGTCGATCTTCGAAGTGACCGGCTCGAGTGTCACGACGCAGGCCTGCTCGATCTCAGCCTCCACGCGCCCCTTAATGCGCACGCCATCCTTCTTCCACCGGGATAGTTGCATCTCCGACTTCAACGAATGAACGGCCAGCACCTTCCAGAGCTCGGCCAGTCCCTTCAGTTCGGTAGGGTCGGCCTCGACATGAACGGTGACCGCATTGGCCGAGATATTGCCCACCTTGACGGGGTAGGAGAACGGAGGCTTTTCGGCCTTTGTCTGGACAGGCTTCATAAACTACCTCCTTTGTCCGACACGGGAATGGCCACGGCACCGCGCGCGATGTCGTCCTCCTCAACCGTCGCAAGGGCTGTCTCGGCGGATAACATCCAGTCGGCCAAACCATGCATCGGGGTGAAAGGTTGCGCATCCGGCAGGATGTTGCGGGCGAGCGCCTGAGCGAGGCCGTCGCGATCCTTGGCATCGAGTGCCGCCGCATAGCTTTCCAGCCGGCCGTAGAACATTCCCGCCAGTTTCTTCATCCGCTTCGGTACGCCCTGGTCACCGATGCCGAGTTCACGGATCGAGTGGTCGATGTCCTGGAAGAATGCGTCGACGATCTCCTGGGCAAGCTCCTGGCCGCTGACGCCGGAACGGGCAGTGCGGCGGAAAAACAGGATCATGACGATGGACAGCATCTCGAAGCGCCCCATGACGGTGTCGGGAACGCCAAGATCACTATAGAAGACGGGATTGCGGGCGGCCGATGTCAAAGACGCGTATTGGCGGTTGACGATCGGCTGGTTGCGCCTTTTCTTCCTGAACAGACCGAAGATCATAAGAATTCTCACAGTTAGCCGCCACGTGTTGCATGGAGGCGCAAGCTGGTTTACCGAAGCAGGCACGAATTGCAACGACGTTACCGCAGGGGCTGCTCGACAGTCGCGTCATCGGTGGAGGCGGAAGGCGTCATGCCTTCCCCGGAATAGCCACAATGATGTGGACAGCAGGGTAACGGCGAAGGCCGCAATCTAGAGGTTTCGGGAGCCTGAAGAGGCAGTGTTAAGGTCTGAAATGAAGTTCTTGAGCACAGCCGCAGTTGCGGCCATCATCGCATCTACAGCACTTACCGGCTGCAACTCGCTGGATATCGGCCAGACCATGTACAACGGCTACGTCCTGGACGAGGAGTCGCTGGCGCTCATCCCGGTCGGCTCCAGCCGCGAGCAGGTGCTTTTGACCATGGGCACCCCCTCGACCACTGCCACCTTCGATTCGGAAGTCTTCTACTACATCTCCCAGAAGCGCGAGCGCGCCGCCGCCTTCATGAAGCCGCGGCTCGTTGAGCAGACGGTGCTTGCGGTCTATTTCGACGAGGACGGTGTGGTGGAGCGCAAAGCGAACTACACGCTGCAGGACGGCAAGGTGTTCGACACCATCTCGCGCACCACGCCGACCGGCGGCCGTGATCTGACCTTCCTGCAGCAGCTGCTCTCCGGTGCCGGCAGTGCGGGCAACGCAAATGCGGCGCGCAGTATCTTCCAGAATCTGGGCCAATAACGGCGGCATATCTACAGGAAGGCCCGCGAGTTCTGCTCGCGGGCCTTTCTGTTTAAGCGAAGTGCTTCTTATCCGGCGAGCACCGCCAAGAGCAGCAGGGCGACGATGTTGGTGATCTTGATCGCCGGGTTGACTGCAGGACCAGCGGTATCCTTGTAAGGATCGCCGACCGTGTCTCCAGTGACGGAAGCCTTGTGGGCATCCGAACCCTTCACATGGCGTGTGCCATCCTTGTCGACGAAGCCGTCCTCGAAGCTCTTCTTGGCATTGTCCCAGGCGCCGCCGCCCGAGGTCATGGAGATTGCCACGAAGAGACCGTTGACGATGACGCCGAGCAGCGAAGCGCCGAGTGCGGCAAAGGCGGAGGCCTTGGAGCCCGAGATCAACAGGACACCGAAATAGACCACGATTGGTGCGAGCACCGGAAGCAGCGAGGGCACGATCATCTCACGAATTGCCGCCTTGGTCAGGATGTCGACGGCCCGGCCGTAATCGGGCTTCACCGTGCCCTGCATGATGCCGGGATTGTCGCGGAACTGCTTGCGCACCTCCTCGACGATCGATCCCGCGGCACGGCCGACCGAGGTCATCGCGATGCCCCCGAAGAGATAGGGGATGAGGCCGCCGAAGATCAGGCCAGCGACGACATAAGGGTTGGAGAGGCTAAACGAGATGTCGCCGATTCCCGCGAAGTAGGGGTAGCGCTCTCCATTTGCGGCGAAATAGGCGAGATCGTTGGAGTAAGCCGCAAAGAGTACAAGTGCGCCAAGGCCAGCGGAGCCAATGGCATAGCCCTTGGTGACAGCCTTGGTAGTGTTGCCGACCGCGTCAAGCGCGTCGGTCGACTTGCGAACGTCTGACGGCAGGCCCGACATTTCCGCAATACCGCCGGCATTATCAGTGACCGGGCCGAAGGCGTCGAGCGCCACGATCATGCCGGCAAGCCCGAGCATGGTGGTGACGGCAATCGCCGTGCCGAAGAGGCCGGCGAGCTGGAAGGTCGCGATGATGCCGGCAACGATCACAATTGCCGGCAGTGCGGTCGACTCTAGCGAGATGGCGAGCCCCTGGATGACATTGGTGCCGTGGCCGGTGACGGAGGCCTGGGCAATGGAGTTGACCGGCCGCTTGTTGGTGCCGGTGTAGTATTCGGTAATGACGACGATCAGGGCCGTGACCACAAGGCCCAAAATGCCGCAGATGAAGAGGTTGAACCCGGTGATCTCCATGCCGGCGACGGTGCCGATCGTGCCCCAGCCGACGGTGACGGCGGTTGCGGCGGCAAGGCCAATGATCGAGAGGCCTCCGGTGACGATCAGGCCCTTGTACAGCGCGCCCATGATCGAGCCGTTGGTGCCGAGCTTGACGAAGAAGGTGCCGATGATCGAGGTGACGATGCAGGCGGCGCAGATGGCGAGCGGATAGATCATCACGCTGTCCAGCACCGGTGCGCCAGCAAAGAAGATCGCGCCGAGCACCATGGTGGCGACGACGGAGACGGCATAGGTCTCGAAAAGGTCGGCTGCCATGCCGGCGCAGTCGCCGACATTGTCGCCGACGTTGTCCGCGATCGTTGCCGGGTTGCGTGGGTCATCTTCTGGAATGCCGGCCTCCACCTTGCCGACGAGATCGCCGCCGACATCGGCGCCCTTAGTGAAGATGCCGCCGCCGAGGCGGGCGAAGATCGAGATGAGCGAGGCGCCGAAGCCAAGCGCCACCAGCGCATCGATCACCTCGCGCGATCCGGTCTCGTGGCCGAGGCCAGCGGTGAGGATCCAGAAGTAGATCGAGACGCCGAGAAGGGCGAGGCCAGCGACCAGCATGCCGGTGATGGCACCGGACTTGAACGCGATGTCAAGGCCGGCCGAGAGGCTTTGCGAAGCCGCTTGCGCGGTGCGGACATTGGCGCGCACCGAGACATGCATGCCGATGAAGCCGGCCGCACCGGAAAGCACTGCGCCGATGACGAAGCCGATGGCGGCCGTTCCAGAAAGGAGCAGCCAGGTGAAGACAGTCACCACCGCGCCGACGATGGCGATGGTTAAGTATTGCCGGGAAAGATAGGCCTGCGCCCCTTCCCGGATATAGCCTGCGATTTCCTGCATTCGGGCATTGCCCTGATCAGCGGCCAGAACGCTTCGCGTTGCCCATATGGCATAGGCAACAGACAGAAGGCCGCACACGATCACACCGAGAATTACGGTCATTCGCTTCTTCCTCTCCCTTTCGCCGGCTGGAACAGTCCCCGGCATGGCGCGACAGCCGCCTCCCCTCCCAAGGAAATCAAGGGCTGCCATGCGCGAGCGAGATTGCCCGCCAGGAGGAGCCGGCGTCAAGAGCCAGAAACTGGGCAAAACAGGTAGCAACTGCCACCAGGTCTCGATGGAGGAATTAGCGCGGGATGCTACGGACTTGGAGTGCTACCGTTCAGTTTTGCGGGGTAAACTGACACTGCCGTCGTGATCGTTGTAATCGCGCATCGTCGTCCTCCAACTGAATGACTGCATTGATGAACGCAGGCACAATGATCGTGAGAGGATCAAGGTTTGCGATGACGTTGTCTCGCATCATTCTTGTGCCCATTTTTGTCATGCACTACGTGGTGGATTCTTTGAGCTCAAAAAGATCGTCATGAAGGTCGAGACCGAGCAGTGCCGGACGCATGCGGCGATTCCGCCGCCATTCGATCGAGTATCAGGATGTCCGTGTGAAGACATCGGAGCCGGATAGCTTGCAAGACAGTCCTGGATCGAGGTGCCAATCCTTTACTTGGTGGCGATCCGAGTAGCTCATTTCGCCGATATCAGATGCAGATCCCGCCCATCGACCGGTCGCGGCACTGGAGCATCAACCAAGGATGCGATGCTCCGGGCAGAAAGCGCTGTTGTGCGCCGAAGGGAGCCGTGGTTACCATTTCCCTGTTTCCAAGGATCGGTCGGCTTAGTCGAGACGCCGATGCCTACCGTTATGAATAGGATTGGGGGTGAGCCGGAGAACCTCCATATTCGAACATTCGTCACCTACCGTCAGGCAGCCTTCGCCGCCCTGCCCTTTCGCATCAGGAGGAGGATGAGGACGAGGCAGAGGATCGTCACCGGCCAGATAACGAGGTTCATCGCTTCCCAGCCCCAGGCGGTAAATACCTTTCCGGAGGAGAAGGAGGAGAGTGCGACTGTGCCGAAGAGGATGATGTCGTGGAAGCCCTGCACCTTGTCGGCCTCATGTGGGCGGTAGCTGGAGGCGACAATGGCGGTGGAGCCGATAAAGCCGAAGTTCCAGCCGATGCCGAGCAGCACCAGCGCACCCCAGAAGTTCCACAGCTCAATGCCGGCATGGGCGACGACGGCACAGCCCATGAGAATCACTAGACCGGCAGCGACGACCTTTTCAGTGCCGAAGCGGGTGATCAGCATGCCGGTGAAGAAGCTCGGCGCGAACATGGCCAGCACGTGCCACTGGATACCGAGGGTCGCAAGCTCTGTTGAGAAGCCGCAGCCGATCACCATGGCAAGCGGCGCGCCCGTCATCATGAAGGTCATCAGCGCATAGGAGCCGATGCCACAGACCATGCCGGTCATGAAACGCTGGGTCAGCACGATCTCACGAAGCGGCCGGACCGGTGCATCACCGGCAGCCTTTGCCCCCGCCTCCGGCAGCTTCAGCATCACAAGGATGGCGATGGCTGCCAGGTTGATCGGGATCAGCGCAGCGAAGGCGCCGGCGAACGTGACGGGGAAGAAGAGGTCCTTCGCCCAGATGGCAAGCTGCGGCCCAAGAATGGCGGAGACGATGCCGGCGGCAAGAATCCAGGAGATCGCACGCGGCTTATAGAAGCTCGGCGAGGCATCGGCTGCGGCAAAGCGGATCTTTTGGGTGAAGCCGCCGGAAATGCCGATCAAGAGCAGGCCAAGCGCAAAAAGCCAGAAATCCTGGCGAAAGAGGGCGCCTGCGGCAAGGGCTGCGCCGGTAGCGCCGGTCAGCGCACCCAGCATGAAGCCTGCCCTGCGGCCGACGAAGCGGGCGGCAATTGCCACCGCAACGGCGCCGAGCGCCACGCCGATGTTGAAGCCCGTCAAAGGCGCGGTGGCAAGCGACTTGTCGTCGCCCAGCATCTGGTAGGTCGCGAGCCCCCCCAGCGCAAAGGTGAGCGGCGGGGCGGAGCCCAAAAGCGCTTGGACGGCCGACAGGAGGAACACGTTGCGACGGGCGGCCTGGACCTGCCCCTGAAGCCCTTCCACGCTGCCTTCCATCGTCCCCATCCTTCCTTGGCTGTCTCTTCTGACTCGCTACTTGCCGGCGTTCTGGCTGCGGACCTGCTTGGCGATCCGGTCGAGTACCGCGTTGACGATCTTCGGCTCCTCGCCCTCGAAGAAGGCCTGAGCGATCTCGACATATTCGGTGACGATCACCGGGATCGGCACGTCCTTGCGCTCGAGGATCTCGAAGGTGCCGGCGCGCAAGATGGCGCGGAGCGTGGAATCGAGTCGCGACAACGGCCAGTCGTTCTGCAGGGCACCGCGCACCACGGGATCGATCTTCACCTGGTCGCGCACTACGCCCGAGACGATCGAGCGGAACCAGGAGGCGTCCGCCTTCAGGTAGGTGTCGCCGTCGAGCTCCTGGCCCAGGCGATGGGCTTCGTATTCGGCGACCACTTCCAGCACGCCGGCACCGCCGACATCCATCTGGTAGAGCGCCTGCACGGCGGCGAGACGGGCCGCACCGCGCTGGTTGGCGGGTTTCACCGCCGGTTTGTCTGCATCTGTCATCGGATCAACCATTCAGCTTTTCGCGCAGCGCGATCATCGTCAGCGCCGCACGCGCGGCAAAGCCGCCCTTGTCCTTTTCGGTGCGACGCACACGCGCCCAGGCCTGCGGCTCGTTTTCCACCGTCATGATGCCGTTGCCGATCGCAAGCGATTCCGAGACGGCAAGGTCCATCAGGGCGCGCGAGGATTCGTTTGCAACGATGTCGAAGTGGTAAGTCTCGCCGCGGATCACCATGCCAAGCGCGACGAAACCGTCATAGTCGGCGCCGCCATTTTCCGACGCATCGAGCGCCATGGCAATCGCAGGCGGAATTTCGAGTGCACCCGGCACCGTCACCACGTCCCATGTCGCGCCCGCCTCCGTCAGCGCGGCCGTTGCCCCGTCGAGGAGCGCATCGGCCATGTCATCGTAAAAGCGTGCCTCGACGATCAGGAGATGGGGCTTGGACGTGTCGGACATCAAGAATTCCTTCGGGCAAAGGGGCTGCGTCGGCATTGAATGCGGGATGGCGCGGGACAAACCACGCTGCTGCGGGGAAGGCAAGCACTTTTCCCGCATGGCTGTTTCCCGGACCGCGCTGCGCTTCTCCGTGATATCACCGACCGGTGCTTCTTGCGCTCAGTCATCCAATTGGAAGGACGAACCACTAACGGCGCAGGATCTTCTCCATCGGCTTGCCCTTGGCCAATTCGTCGACCAGTTTGTCCAGATAGCGGATTTCGCGCATCGTCGGTTCTTCAATATCCTCCACGCGAACGCCGCAGACGACGCCCTTGACCAGGCTGCGCGCCGGGTTCATCGCCGGCGCCCTGGCGAAGAAATCCTCAAACGACGTCCCCGCCTCCAGTTCCGCCTTGAGGCTCTCGCGATCATGGCCGGTCAACCAGCAGATGATCTGATCTACCTCGCTCCCGGTTCGCCCCTTCCGCTCCGCCTTCGCGACGTAAAGGGGATAGACGCTTGCGACGCTGACGCCGTAGATCCTGTGTCCGCTCATCCTGCTCCCGAATACGATCATAGTCTTGATCGTCAGATCTCTCGCCGGCGACGGATACGCCGCAGCTGGCAGAGACCATTTTGCACAGGGTCAGGCAGATTGAAACGGGGCAGATTGGTCGCCTGCCTTGATGGTGAGTGTGCAATCTTTGCCCCAAGCGCCGCAAGGCTCTGCTTTTCACCCTGGCAGTGCACGACGCTCTGACATGACTGCGCGGTAATTGGAAAACAGGATGATGCCGCCGCCAAGGAAGACCACGGGTCAATGGCCTCTCCATGGGCGTAGTAGCCCACCACGGCAGCCATGGGCACGCGCATGAAATCGATAGGAATGACGGCCGATGCGCCGAGGCGCTTCAGCGTCTGTGCCTGACAGTAATGAGCGGCGAGCGCACCGATACCGGCGGACAGCATCCAGGGGACATCGGTGAAGCTGACGGGACGCCAGTCGGTGAGCGAGACGAGGAAGCCGAGTGGCAGCTGGATGAGGATCATCCAGACGACGATTGCGCCTGGCGAGACCTCCCGTGTCAGCTGCTTCACGAGGATCAGCGCAAGGCCGTAGCCGGCAGCGGCGATCAGCACCAGGCCGGCGGCGGGGTCGACCATGCCGACCGGGACGGACGATCACCAGCACTCCGACAAAGCCACCGATGGTGGCGAGGATGCGCGGCGTCGTCAGCTTTTCCTTGAGGAACAGGAAGGCGAGCAAGGCCACCCAGACCGGCATGGTGAATTCCAGCGCAAAGACCGAAGCAAGTGGAAGAATTGTCGGTTGTAGGGCCAATGCTGCTGTCGCATGTGGTGATAGACAACGTCATCTCCGAGCGAATAAAGCATATCGACGAGCGGTTCCAATGAGGGGTGGCGGTTCGGATTAAGGGACGCGGCACGAAACGCCCCTGACCTTCGAGTGCTAGGGCCGGGCGGAAGCTATCGCCCAGCCCCTGCCGGATCATCCAGCGCCGGGTTGTAAAACAGCGACAGCGCCAGGCTTCTGGCGATGCGGTTGGCGGTGGTCATGAACCAGGTTTTTGCCGCAGGGCTCGGCGCAACGGCGTCGAGTGTTTCGGCAAAGAGCGCCAACCATTGCGGGAAGAGGTCGGGCGTCATGTTGGCGACGCCAAGATGCGCCTGGACGGGCTTGCCGCCATAGGCACCGGTGCGGAAGGCGACGGAGGACCAGAAGGCGACCATCTTTTCCATGTGCGCATCCCAGCGGCCGGCAAGGCGGGTCTCGAAGACGGGTCCGAGTTCGGGGTGTGCGCGAACGCGGCCGTAGAAGGTTTCCACCAGCCTTGCGATGAAGGCCTCATCGATGCCGATCGCCTTCATCTCGGCTGCGGCTCGCGCGCGGATCTCGGTGGAATGGGCGGCGCGGGCGGTGAGATCGGGATGCATGTGCACGTCCTGTCGGTTGTGCCTTAGATAAGAGATCGCAACCCGATTGCGAAGGGCAGAGGCTGCACTTGCGACGAGGCGCCCCGGCTGGGGCTCGACTGGCCGCATTCTGACGGCGGAGTAGCGTTACGCTAACGACTACTTCCGGTAGTGGAACCGGCACTGAACGATTTCCAGCCGCTGATCAAGGCCCGGACCGGCGATCTTATAGACGAAGCGGTGAGCGCCCGAGATGCGCCTCGACCAGAAGCCAGCAAGGTCCCCTTTCAACGGCTCGGGCTTACCAAGGCCGGAAAAGGGAGAACGCTTGGCATCGCGTATAAGTTCGTTGACCCTCTCGACCATTCGAATGTCGGTCCGCTGCCAGAACAGGTAGTCGTCCCAGGCATGATTCGTCCAGACGAGCTTCATTCAGAGCGTCGGATCCCGCTCCATCACCTGACCTTGCGGTATTTGATCAATGCTCTCCCGCAGACGATCCGCGTTGGCAGGCGTCGAGAGGAGATGAAGCGTCTCCTGCATACTTTCAAATTCATTTTCAGCGATGACCACGACCGACTCCTTCCCCTGTCGAGTCACCAGGAGTGGTGCACGAGATTCGAGAACAGCATCGAAATGGGTGGCGAAGTTCTGCCGGAACTCCGTGAAGCGGACGGTGGGCATGGCGATCTATCCTCGGATCAATGTACAGAAATATGTACAGCACCCTCCCGCGTGTCAAGGCACTTGTCCCTTCACCGGAAACTCCGCCAGACGCGCGGCGTAGCGGGCCATGGTGTCAACCTCGAGGTTTACAAAATCGCCGGGCTTGCGGTCGCCCCAGGTGGTGACAGCGAGTGTGTGGCGGATCAAAAGGATGTCAAAATCGGCGCCGTCGACGGCATTGACGGTGAGAGAGGTGCCGTCAAGCGCAACCGAGCCCTTGGGCGCGACGAAGCGGGCGAGGCTTTCGGGCGCGCGCAAGCGGATTCGCACCGCCTCGCCTTCCGGCTCGACAGATAGGATTTCCGCTTTGCCGTCCACATGGCCGGAGACAATGTGTCCGCCGAGCTCGTCGCCGATCTTAAGAGCGCGCTCCAGATTGATGCGGGTGCCTTCGCGCCATGCGGCGATGGTGGTGAGGCGCAGCGCCTCTTCCCACGCCTCGACCTCAAACCACCTGGCATTCGAGGTTTCGTCGGAAAGGGCCGTCACAGTCAGGCAAACGCCGGAATGTGCGATGGAGGCGCCGATATCGATGGTGGCCGGGTCGTAGCTGGTGGCAACCCTGAGCCGCACGCCCTCGTCCATCGGCGTGACGGCGGAAACGATGCCAATATCGGTGACGATGCCGGTGAACATCAGAAGGACCTTTCATATTCGGTGAGCCGGTCGGGGCCGAACGCCGCTTCGCGCAGGAGGCGAAAACCTGCCGGAATATCGGCACGGGTGAGCGGCGATGCAATGCCGTCTGCACCCACCGTCACGGCGCCCTCGAAGAGAAGGATGCGATGGACGAGGCCGGATGCCAGGAAGCTTGTCGCCACCGCCGCGCCGCCTTCGACCAGAAGCGAGGAGACGCCGCGGGCGGCGAGCGCATTGAGGAGCATATCAAGCGATTCGGTTACCATGACCTCTACGCCGGCATCCGTTAGGGCCGCGCGGCGGGCGGGGCGGCCACTGCCATCTGCCGCGCTGCCGAGCGAGGTAAGCAGCACCGGCACCTCGCGGGCGGTGCGGACGAGCTTCGACGTCGGCGGCAGCTCCAGGCGTCGGTCGAGGACGATGCGAAGCGGCGAGCGGGCTTGCAGCCCCGGCGTGCGGCAGGTGAGTTCTGGATCGTCGGCCAGCGCCGTGCCGATGCCAATTAGGATAGCGTCAGTTTCGGCACGCAGGACATGCACCTGCGCGCGGGCGGCGGGGCCGGTGATGGAGACCTGACCATCGCCTCTCCTGCCGATCATGCCGTCGGCGGAAACGGCAAGCTTCAGGATCACTTGCGGGCGACCCCTCGTCTGGCGCATGAGATAGGCGGAGAGCACCCGGCGACCCTCCTCCTCCATAACGCCGCTTTCCACGGCAACGCCGGCCTCGCGAAGGTTCGCAAGGCCGCGACCGGAGACGCGCGGGTCTGGGTCGGTCAGGGAAACAACCACGCGGGCAATGCCGGCTTTCACGATCGCATCGGCGCAAGGGGGCGTCTTGCCGTGGTGGGAACAGGGTTCCAGCGTGACGTAAAGGGTCGCTCCCCTCGCCCTCTCGCCGGCTTCAGTGAGGGCCTGGGTCTCGGCATGCGGGCGACCGCCAGGGGCGGTGACGGCGCGACCGACGATCGCGCCATCTCTTACCACGAGGGCTGCGACCGATGGATTGGTGGCGGTAAGACCGGTATGCCAGCGCGACAGCCGCATGGCGGCTGCCATGTAGCGCAGGTCTTCGTGGCTGACGGCCACGGCTACGGCTCAAGCCCGGTGTCGCGGGCGATTTTTGCGTTGATTTCCTCGATGACCTTCTCAAAGTCTTCGGCATGGGAGAAGTCCCGATAAACCGAGGCGTAGCGGACAAAGGCGACGTCATCGAGCGTCTTTAAGGACTCAAGCACCTGCAGGCCGATCGCTTCCGAGGAAATCTCGGCCTCGCCGGAGCTTTCCAACCGGCGCACGATGCCGGAGACGGCGCGCTCGATGCGGTCGTTGTCGACTGGGCGCTTACGCAGCGCGATCTGAAAGGAACGCACCAGCTTATTGCGGTCGAAAGGTACCTTTCGACCGGTCTTCTTGGTAACCATCAGCTCGCGCAGCTGCACCCGCTCGAAGGTCGTGAAGCGGCCACCGCATTCGGGGCAGATGCGCCGCCGGCGGATGGAGGTGTTGTCCTCCGCCGGGCGCGAATCCTTAACCTGCGTGTCTTCCGAACTGCAATAAGGGCAGCGCATGCCTCGTCCTTACAGATACGGGTACATCGGGAAACGGTCGGTAAGCTTGACGACCTTGTCACGCACGGCGGCTTCCACGGCGGCATTGCCTTCGTCGGAATTGGCGGCCTTCAGGCCGTCGAGAACCTCGACGATCAGGTTGCCGATCTCGGTGAACTCGTCTTCCTTGAAGCCGCGCGTGGTGCCGGCCGGGGTGCCGAGACGGATGCCGGAAGTGACGAAGGGCTTTTCCGGATCGAAGGGAATGCCGTTCTTGTTGCAGGTGACATAGGCGCGGCCGAGAGCTGCTTCCGCGCGCTTGCCGGTCGCGTTCTTCTTGCGCAGGTCGACCAGCATCAAGTGGTTGTCGGTGCCGCCGGAAACGATGTCGACCCCCCCCTTGACCAGGGTGTCGGAAAGCGTCTTGGCGTTCTTGACGATCTGGGCCGCGTAATCCTTAAACTCCGGCTTCAGCGCCTCGCCGAAGGCGACCGCCTTGGCGGCAATGACATGCATCAGCGGGCCGCCCTGCAGACCAGGGAAGACGGCGGAGTTGAACTTCTTCGCCAGATCCTCGTCGTTTGTCAGGATCATGCCGCCGCGCGGGCCGCGGAGCGACTTGTGCGTCGTGGTGGTGGCGACATGGCAATGCGGGAACGGCGACGGATGGACGCCACCGGCGACGAGGCCGGCGATATGCGCCATGTCGACCATCAGGTACGCGCCGACGGAGTCGGCGATCTCGCGGAAGCGCTTCCAGTCCCAGATGCGCGAATAGGCGGTGCCGCCAGCAATGATCAGCTTCGGCTTGTGCTCTTCGGCCTTGCGGGCAACTTCATCCATGTCGAGCTGGTGGTCGTCCTCGCGCACACCGTAGGAGACGACGTTGAACCACTTTCCGGACATGTTGACTGGCGAACCATGGGTCAGGTGGCCACCCGAGTTCAGGTCGAGGCCCATGAAGGTGTCGCCCGGCTGCAGGAGCGCGAGGAACACCGCCTGGTTCATCTGCGAGCCCGAATTCGGCTGAACGTTTGCGAAGTTGACACCGAAGAGCTTCTTGGCGCGTTCGATCGCGAGTTCTTCGGCGATGTCCACGAACTGGCAGCCGCCGTAATAGCGCTTGCCCGGATAGCCTTCGGCATACTTGTTCGTCATGATCGAGCCCTGGGCTTCGAGCACAGCGCGCGAGACGATGTTTTCAGAGGCAATCAGCTCGATCTCGTGGCGCTGGCGGCCGAGTTCCTTCTCGATCGCGCCGAAGATTTCCGGATCGGATTCGGCAAGCGGGCGGGAGAAGAAGGCGTCGGTATTCGACATTGGCGGGGCTCCTCAGGAGATCAGGATGCATATGCCCCGCGTCTTAGCGGGTGGTCCCGTTTTCGGCAATACGGCGAGCGACATTTGCAGGCCGCTGACCGGCCGCCGCAGACGAAAAAGCCGCAGCAGGACGCCGCGGCTTCTGAGAGGGTCGGAGAGCGATCGCGGATTACTGCGGCAGGAAGTCCTGCTCGCTGATCGGGCCAGCGGACTGTTCAATGCCGGTCGTTGTCTGCAGCGCCAGCTCGGTGGCGCCGTCCAGCTGGTAGATGTCGTCACGGAACTGCACAATCCCATCCTCGGCCGACCAGGCGCTGATGTAGACGATATAGACCGGCACTTCCTCGGCAAGCTTGATCGGCGTGGAAACACGGCTGGCGATCACCCGCTCCATGTTCTGGCGATCCCAACCGGGGGTCTCCTTCAAGAGCCAGCTGGTCAAATCACGTACGTTCTGCACGCGCACGCAGCCGGAGGATTCAAAGCGCATCAGCTTGTTGAACAGGCCCTGCTGGGGCGTGTCGTGCATGTACTCGTTGTGGGGGTTGTGGAAGTTGATCTTCGTCGAGGACATCGCGTTGATCTTGCCCGGGTCCTGACGGAACATCAGGTTAGGCGCCTTTTCCGCATTCCAGTCCACCGTCTCCGGCGCCACCTCGTTGCCGTTGCCGTCGAACAGGCGGATGTTGTTGCGCGACAGATAGGTCGGGTCCTTGCGCATCAGCGGCACGATGTCCTTCTCGACGATCGAGCGCGGCGCGGTCCAGTAAGGGTTGAGGATGACCTCGTAGATCTTTGAGTTGATGGCATGGGTCGGCCGGTCGATCTTGCCGACGATTGCAGTGTTGCGCAGCGCGATGCGGCCGTTCTCAACGGCTTCGATGTAGGCGGCCGGGATGTTGACCATCACATAGCGACGGCCAAGATCGCCCGACATCGACTGCAGGCGAACAAGATTGGTTTCCAACTGCTGCAGGCGCGTCTGGGCCGAAACGTTCATTGCCTTGATGCTGAACTCGCCCAATACGCCATCCGCCGGCAGGCCGTGACGTGCCTGGAAACGCTTGACGGCGCCGTCCACGTAGGAATCGAAGGAGGCGGACATGCCGGCAGACTGAGGTAGATCGCCGGAGATCATCAGTCGCTGGCGCAGCTGCTGGACGGAAGGATCGACCACGCCGATCCGCAGCGTCTGCGCCGGATTGACCTGCGGCCAGCCGCCGTTTGCGACGATCATCTGGTAGTTGATCATCGCCTGCTGAATGTTGATGGGTGCATGCGGGCCAAGCACCGGATTGTTGGTGGCGACGGATGCCACCGTGCGGGAGCTGCCCTTGGCATCGAACTGGTCATCCCAGGCACCGCGACGCGGTGCAGCAATCAGGCTCTCGATCGCCGACTGAGCAAGAGCGGGCGTTGCAAGCGCAGCAGCGCCGACGGAAGCGGCCGAGCGCAAGAGCATGCGGCGAGAGAGATTTTCCGATCCGATTTTCTTCGACATCATTCTACCCATCTGTTCCCGTGCAGCATTCTCGATGCTTAGCGAGATGTGGTTAACAAAGGCGCACCTGCGCACTGCCGGCGACGGATTTCGAATTCGGTCCCGAATCCAATGCCGCATCCCAGCAACCATGGCTGGCGATCCCACGGCAATATGGCCAATTCGTGTCTCGGAACGGCGGCAGAGACCTGCAGGGCGTTGACATCGTCGAGAGCAGGACGTGAAGGGCCGGATGTGCCTTTTCGGCAACGCGAAAACCGGACGCGCAGGGACGCATCCGGTTTTGGTAGCGACTGGAGATGTGGCTGCCTGCTGGCCTCTCGTGGATTAGAGACGGTAGGCGATCGAGTCGTTCCAGAAGCGGTCGAGGCGCTGGAGGAGCTTGTTCATCTGGGCGAACTCGCCCTCGCCAATGCCGCCGACCTTTTCGATCGAGCCGATATGGCGCTCGTAGAGCTTTGCGACGGTTTCGGCGATCTCCTGGCCTTCTTCCGTCAGGCTAATGCGGACCGAGCGGCGGTCGATGCGGGAGCGCTGATGGTTGATGAAGCCCAGATCTACCAGCTTCTTGACGTTATAGGAGACGTTCGAGCCGAGGTAGTAACCGCGCGAGCGCAGTTCGCCGGCGGAGAGTTCGGAATTGCCGATGTTAAAGAGCAGCAGCGCCTGGACGGCATTGATGTCGTCACGACCCCGACGGTCGAACTCGTCCTTGATGACGTCGAGAAGGCGGCGATGGAGACGCTCGACCAGGTGGAGAGACTCCATGTAGAGTGAGCGGATGGTTTCTTCACGCGGGTCTGCTGTGACCGCTGCCTGCGGCTTCAGTTTCGTGTTCATGATGTCTGCCTCACTGTTTTGCTTGGCGGTTTTTGTTTTCTTCCCGCCTTGTGAGTGAGACTATCGAATGCCCATAAAATTCGACTTAAAACATATGTTTAACAGGTGCTTACCTGCATTTTTGCAATTGCGGCCGATCCGAGGCCGGCCGGCAAGCCGGGTTTTTCCGCCAAGCAAAATCAAACACTTACGGAAAAAATTCATTCAAATCGCGGCCGCCAAAGCTTTCCCGTTACGGTAAATCAACGGTTACCTGATCGGCCCTACGACGCTCCTCAAGCCACAAAGCCAGTCGGAAAAGCCCATAAAGCAGTGCCACGAGGCCGTGAAAAACGAGGATGACGCTGTTGGTGCCGAAGACACCCGACCATAGCGCATACATGAGAAACTGGATGGCGACGGCAATCACCCAGAGCACCGGTCCCCAGGAAACGGCAAGCCAAAGGCCGAGCGAGGCGACGGGGAAAAGTACGGCAAGCGAGGGTGCAGCCACCTGCCACGGCACCGACAGGAGATCGAAGCGTCCCCTACCTTCCAGCGAGTAGCCGACCAGCATGCCCCAGTATTGCAGCCCGAACCACAGGCAGGCGACAGCCACCAGCCGCAGGAAGAGGACGAAGAGGATCTGGGTCAGGGTGCGCTTTGGCAACGTCGGTGAATCGGGCTCCATTGCGCCATGATAGCCAGTGCGCTCACATGGGGCTAGGCCGGACGCGGCGAAGTGACCATTCGCAATCACCGGCTGAAATGCTATGCAGCGCCAATCTTAAAGGACAGGAAGCGAGGGACCCCATGAGCGACAAGACTCATCTCGTCGACGAGATCACCGGCCATCGCCGCATGCGGCGCAACCGCAAGGCCGACTGGACCAGACGCATGGTGCAGGAAAACCGGCTGACGGCGGACGACCTGATCTGGCCGATCTTCCTCGTCCCCGGCTCCGGCATCGTTGACCCGATTGCGGCCATGCCGGGCGTCAACCGGATGAGCGTCGACAAGGCAGTCGAGGCCGTGCGCGAGGCGGCCGATCTCGGCATCCCCGCGATTGCCCCCTTCCCGGACGTTGAGATGGAGAAGCGCGACGAGACCGGCTCCGAAATCCTCGCGCGCGACAACCTGATCAACCAGTTTACCCGTGCGGCAAAGAAGGCCGTGCCAGAGATCGGGCTGATCACCGACGTGGCGCTCGACCCCTTCACCAGTCATGGCCATGACGGCATCCTGCGCAGTGGTACGATCGTCAATGATGAGACTGTAGACCAGGTGGTCAGGGCAGCCGTGATGCAGGCGGATGCTGGCGCCGATATCATTGCGCCTTCCGAAATGATGGACGGCCGGGTGGGCGCCATACGACGCGGACTGGATGCCGCGGGGCACCAGGACGTCGGTATCATGTCCTATGCGACGAAGTTTTCTTCCGGCTTCTACGGCCCCTATCGGGAAGCGATCAACACCGGCAGTTTGCTGAAGGGCAACAAGAACAGCTACTATATCAACCCTGCCAACGGCACAGAAGCGCTGCGCGACGCGGAACTCGATGTCGAGGAAGGCGCGGACATGCTGATGGTGAAGCCGGGGATTGCCTATCTCGACATCTGCTGGCGCATCAAGGAAGCCTTCGGCCTGCCGACCTTCGCCTATCAGGTGTCGGGCGAATACACGCAGATCAAGGCGGCGGCGATGAACGGCTGGATCGATGGCGATCGGATCATGATGGAGACGCTGCTCTGCTTCAAGCGCGCCGGTTGCGACGGGATCCTCAGCTATTTTGCGGTGGAGGTGGCCCGGAAGCTGGCGAGGAGCTAGCTGAACACGCGCTTGCACCAAGTGACGCGACCTCCCATATCTGAGCGGACCAACTGGAGACGGCTGACATGGCGATCGATCCAAACCCGACCTATTCCGCACCCGACGACTGGCGGGCCTATAGCGGCGTGCTTTCGCGGCGGGCGTTCGCCTTTGTGATCGATTACGCGATCGTGCTGCTGTTGTGTATCCCCGCTGCGGTGGTCGTTTTCTTCCTCGGGATCATCACGCTGGGGCTGGGCTTCTTTCTCTACCCGGCGCTCTTCGTTATTGTGGCGCTACTTTATTTCGGCATGACACTCGGCGGCGCAAACCAGGCGACGCCTGGCATGCGGGCCTTGGGGATCACGATGGTGCGGCTCGACGGGCGGCGGATGGATTTCCTGACGGCCATGGTTCACACGGTCTTGTTTTGGATCATCAACTCGTTCCTGACGCCGCTGATCCTGCTGATCGGCCTGTTTACCGAACGCTCGCGCCTGGTGCATGACATGCTGCTCGGCACGGTCGTGGTGCGCGCCGACTAGCCGGCTGCAAAAGCACTAAGTACAGGCCGGTGATCCGTCATCCGGCCTGTTGACCTTTTGCCAATCTGCGCCATGGTATGGCTGTTATGGCATCAGCACGAAGCCAAGACGGGACCTGTCGCGCCGCGATGAACACACAGACGAACCCCTCCCCGCAGTTCTACCTGACGGCCCCGGCAACGTGCCCCTATCTGCCTGGCCAATTGGAGCGAAAGGTCTTCACGCATCTCGTCGGTCCGCGGGCGGCAGAGATGAACGATCTGCTCACCCAGGGTGGCTTCCGTCGATCTCAAAATATCGCCTACCGTCCGGCCTGCGAGACCTGCCGCGCCTGCATCTCGGTGCGCATCCTCGCCGACGCGTTCGAACCGACGCGCTCGATGCGCCGCGTGCTTGCCACCAACGGCGACATCGTCTCGACGATCCATCCGGCGCAGCCCTCGACGGAGCAATTCTCGCTCTTCCGGCGCTATCTTGATGACCGCCATCAGCAGGGCGGCATGTCGGACATGTCGGCGCTGGACTATGCGATTATGGTGGAGGACAGCCACGTCAATACCCGCATTATCGAATACCGGCGACGGGAGCCTGGCGACGGGATCGGCGATAAGCCGAAGGGCGAACTGCTGGCGGTGGCGCTGACCGACATGATGAGCGACGGGCTCTCCATGGTCTATTCCTTCTTTGAGACGGAACTGACGAAGCGTTCGCTCGGCACCTTCATGATCCTCGATCATATCAGCCGCACCCGTGCGCTTGGCCTACCGCATGTCTATCTAGGCTATTGGGTGAAGGGATCGGCGAAGATGGGCTACAAGACGCGCTTCCAGCCCCAGGAGCACCTGACCGCGCGCGGCTGGGAACGCTTCGATCCGGCGGCAGAAAGCTAGAGCCGGTCCTCGACATGAATGATCACAAGAAGGGCCTCGTGCTCACCGCGATCGGCGGGCTTGCGCTTTCCTTCGACGTGCCGCTGGTGAAGCTTGGCCAGGGCGAGCTCTGGTCGGTCATCGCACTGCGCAGCATCTTCACGCTTGTGGCGGCGCTACTGCTTTGGGCAGTACTGAGGGCAGTTAGGAAGCGGCCGCCGGTGCTGGTCCCTGGCCGTGCCGGTGTGCTTGCCGGCTTCTGCTACGGGCTTTCCACCATGACCTTCCTTGGCGCCGTGTTCAATACGGCAACGGCCAATGTCGTCTTCATCGCCGCGTTCACGCCGATGTTTGCGGCCTTGCTGGGGTGGCTGGTGCTGAAGGAAGTGCCGTCCGTCTCGACGGTCGTGACCATGGCAGTCATGGTGGCAGGGGTCGCGCTGATCATTTCCGGTGGGCTGGAGGTGGGCGGACTTCTTGGCGACCTTCTGGCGGCGCTGACTTCGGCGCTGCTTGCCGGCGCCATCACCATTGCCCGCAAGACGCGGCGCGACATGGGCTTCGTTCCCCTGGTGGCGACGATCCTGCCGGCCGTGATCGGCCTCGCCCTTGTCGCAAACGACGGCTTCCACGTCGCCGCTCCCGGCTGGATCATCTTCGACGGCGCGGTGATGATCCCCCTCGCCTTCTGGTGCCTTGCCACCGGCCCACGCTATCTCAGCGGCCCGGAAGTCGGCATGTTCTACCTACTCGAGACGATTCTTGCGCCGATCTGGGTCTGGATGATCTTCACGGAGGTGCCGACGACGCAGACGCTTGTCGGTGGGGTAACCCTCCTGCTGGCGCTGGTGGCGCATTCGGTATGGCAGATGCGGCGAAGGTCGCCGTTGCTCGCCAAGGCTTGATTGCCTGCCGAGCGGCCTCGTGTTATAACGCCGTTATAACACGAGGATAAAATCATGAATGCCACTATTCGTAAGATCGGCAACTCCGAGGGCATCATCATCCCGAAGAATGTGCTCGACCGCCTGGGCCTGAAGGCGGGAGACACACTCGAAATCCGAGAGGAGGGCGGCAGCATCTCACTTGTGCCCGAGCAAGCCGACCTCACCGAGCAACTAAAGGCTGCCCGCATGGGCATGCAGAAATACAAGGTTGCCCTGCGAGAGCTGGCCAAGTGACGACTTTCAAATGGCTGTCACGGCCAGCAATCGAGATCATCCACCGCGAGCAGTTGGCAGAGCACGGTGGTCTGCCCGGCGTCCGCGATGAAAATGCGCTTGAGGCGGCATTGGCACGCCCGCTTCACAAGAACAGCGGCGAAGACGATCTCTTTCGCTTGGCCGCAGCCTACCTCTATGGCTCTGCGCGCAATCATGCCTTTGCAGACGGCAGCAAACGCACCGCCTACCTCGCCGCCTTCACATTCCTGCTCATCAACGGCTACCTGATCGAAGCAACGCAGGCGGAAGTAGTTGCTTTTGTCCTCGCCGTCGCTGCAGGCGAGATCGACGAGGAAGGTGCGACGCGCTTTCTGCGCGACCACACCATCCCCTATCCCTGATCACCCCGCAAATTTGCCGCTGCGGGGGAAGCCCTTGGGTACCAGGCGGCCGGCGGAGGCGCGGTCGCCGAGCCACTCCACCAATTCGTCATTGGTCTTGGTGAACAGGCGGCCGGCGCTGTCTTCCCAGGTGAGACCCTGGTCGATCGCAAAGCACTTCACGTCTGAAATGCCGCCATCCTTGTAGCGCTGCAGGCGGACACCCTTGCCGCGGGTCATCTCCGGCAGTTGGACGAGCGGGAAGACGAGCAGCTTGCGGTTTTGGCCGACCACCGCAACGTGATCGCCTGAGACCGGCACCACGAGCTTTGCCTCGTCCGGCATACCAACATTCATGATCTGCTTGCCCTTGCGGGTGTTAGCGACCATCTCGCTTTCGGCCACCACGAAGCCGTTGCCGGCGGTTGAGGCGAGGATCAGCTTGCGCGACGGGTCGTGCACGAAGGCGGTCAGGATGTCCTGGTCATTTTCCATGTCGACCATGATGCGGACCGGCTCGCCATGGCCGCGGCCGCCCGGCAGCTTGTCGGCGCCGAGCGTATAGACCTTGCCGCCGGTGGTGACGAGCAGCAGCTTGTCTGTCGTCTGCGCCGGGAAGGCGAGCTTTAGCGCGTCGCCTTCCTTGAAGGTGAGCGAGGCGGTGTCCGCGATATGGCCCTTCAGCGCACGGATCCAGCCCTTCTGCGAGATAACGACGGTGACCGGCTCCTTCTCGATCATCGCCTGCTGGATCGCCTCGACGTCGGCTTCCGGCGCTTCGGCGAACTGAGTGCGGCGGCGGCCGAGTTCGGTTGCCTTGGCGAACTTCTTCTTGACGTCCTGGATCTCGACTTCAACCACCCGCCATAGCTTGTCATCGGAGGCGAGCAGCGCTTCGATGTCCGCTTTCTCCTGGGTAAGCTCGTCGAACTCCTTGCGGATCTCGAACTCCTCCAGCTTACGCAGGTTGCGCAGGCGCATGTTGAGGATGGCTTCCGCCTGAATGTCGGTCAGATCCCATTTGGCGACCATTACCGGCTTCGGCTCGTCCTCCTCACGAATGATGCGGATTACCTCGTCGAGGTTGAGGTAGGCGATCAGCAGACCGCCGAGGATTTCCAGCCGCCGCTCGATCGCCGCCAGACGAAACTTCGAGCGCCGGATCAGGACGGTCTTGCGGTGGTCAAGCCACTCCAGCAGGATCTCGTTGATCGCCATGACCTTGGGCACCTTGCCCATGGACAGGACGTTCATGTTGAGCGGGAAGCGGTTTTCCAGATCCGTCAGGCGGAAAAGCGATTCCATCAAGAGCGTCGCGTCGACCGTGCGGCTCTTCGGCACGAGCACGATGCGGACATCCTCGGCGGATTCGTCACGGACGTCTTCCAGGAGCGGCAGCTTGCGGGCGATCAAGAGCTCGGCGATCTTTTCGATCAGCCGCGACTTCTGCACCTGGTAGGGAATTTCGGTGACGACGATCTGGTAGCCGCCGCGGCCGAGATCTTCCGTCTCCCACTTTGCCCGCACGCGAAAGCCACCACGGCCGGTCTTGTAGGACTCGATGATGGATTCGCGGCTGTCGATGATGATGCCGCCGGTCGGCATGTCCGGACCAGGCACGAATTCGACAAGTTTCTCGACGGTCGCGTCCGGATGCTTGATCAGATGAAGTGCCGCATCGCAAAGCTCATGGGCGTTGTGCGGCGGGATCGAGGTTGCCATACCGACCGCAATGCCGGAGGCGCCATTGGCAAGCAGGTTCGGGAAGGCCGCCGGCAGGACGACCGGTTCTTCGTCTTCCTCGTTGTAGGTTGGACGGAAGTCGACGGCGTCCTGCTCGATCCCTTCGAGCAGAAGCGCTGCGACGTCGGTCATGCGCGCTTCGGTGTAGCGGTAGGCGGCAGCGCTATCGCCATCAATATTGCCGAAATTGCCCTGGCCGTCGACGATCGGGTAGCGCTGCGAGAAATCCTGCGCGAGGCGCACCAGCGCATCATAGACCGACTGGTCGCCGTGCGGGTGGAACTTACCGATGACATCGCCAACGATACGCGCGCATTTCTTGAAGGCGGAGTTCGGCCGGATGCCCATCTCGCTCATCGCATGCACGATGCGGCGATGGACGGGCTTTAGCCCGTCGCGGACGTCAGGAAGCGCGCGGTGCATGATGGTCGACAGCGCATAGGCAAGATAGCGCTCTTCGAGCGCCGCCTTCAGATCGACCGGAAGGATGTGGTCGCCGCCTTCGCCGTCGGACGGCGGTGTCAGATTTTGTCCCATGGATCTTGACTAGCGGAAAGCCTGAATTCCGGCAAGATTCGCAGGCCAAGTGCCTGTGGATGAAAGGTCGCAGGGCCCCCGTTCATAAAGCGCCTGTCCCCTCCCTGGCATCCAACTAGGTGGTGGACGTTTGTCCGCCGCCTCCTATAACTGGCAGGAACGAAACAATGGCCGGAAGGCCGAGATGGAGGATGACGATGTCCCACGCAGCGAAGATGCGGATTCTGATGGCCGGAACTGGGCTGCTGCTGATGGCGGGGCCGGCCTTCTCGCTCGATGGCGGCGATCTTCTGGCCAAGATCAATGCCGCGATGGGAATGGCCGGCAGTCCGGTCAATGCCCAGTCTGTAGACGTCAGCGGCACAACCGTTACACTCAAGGGCGCGACCTATAAGCCAGTGGCGGAGCAGGAAGCCACGCCGCTTGGCGACGTGACGCTGGAAGGCGTGCAGGAAGAGAGCGACGGCGGCTACTTCATCGAGACCGTGAACTTCCCCGACATCAACGCGACGGAGGACAAGACGACGGTCTCCGTCTCCGACATCACCATGAGCAATGTCAGCATTCCGGCGGATGTCACAGGCGACACGCTGGACTCTGTGCTTGTCTACGAAGAGGCTTCGGCAGGCCCGACGACCGTCTCCGTCGATGGCAAGACCGTTTTTTCCCTCGCCTCATCGCGCTCGACGACAGATGTGGCCGAGGACAACTCCTCAGTCGGGTTTGAAGTCGAGGTGGAGGGGATCAAGGCGGATCTTTCCGCCATCGAGGATGCCAAATCGCGCGATGCCGTACAGGCGCTTGGCCTTACCTCGCTTGACGGCAGCATGAGAATTTCCGGCAACTGGCAGGCCGGACAGGGTGTCGTGGACATCGAAGATTATACGCTCGCTTTCACTGATGTCGGCACTCTTTCCATGGCCTTCAGCTTCTCCGGCTACACGATGGATTTCGTGCATGCCGTCAACGAACTTGGCGAGGCGCAGGCTCAGCAGGGCGATCAGAAGAGCAAGGACGCCGCCGGGCTTGCGATGCTGGGCCTGATGCAGCGGCTGACCTTCAACAATGCCGAGATCCGCTTCGAGGACGCCGGCATCACCAACCGGGCGCTCGACTACGCGGGCAAGGAACAAGGCGTTTCCGGCGAGACAATGGCGCAGATGCTGAAGGGCATGACGCCGCTCGTCCTGGCGCAATACAACGTGCCGAAGCTGCAGACGATGGTGAGCGAGGCGGTCAACGCCTATCTCGACAATCCCGGCAGCTTTACCATCAGCGCTCAGCCTGCCGATCCGGTCCCCTTCCCGATGATCATGGGGGCGGCGATGGGCGCTCCCAACACGCTGCCGGACGTGCTGGGCGTGACGGTCGAGGCGAACCAGGCCGAGTAACCGGCGGCGAGGGCCAGACCACATCTCAGGCGTCAGCCGCCGGAGATCTTCCAGAAACATTGGCGGCAGCGTCCGCACGAAGGAGCATGCCGCAATGGCAAAGGAGCCTAAACTGGAACATTCCGATTTCTCGGGCGAGTTCGAAGACGACGGCATCACCGTGCTTGTCGACATCCACCGGCCGGCCGGCAGCGAGGACGGTTGGACGCTCGAGGTGATTTCCCAGGAGGACGACGTGACGACTTGGGAGGATACGTTCGAAACGGACAAGGATGCCTGGGAGGAGTTCCTCGCGACCACGGAGCGCGACGGAATACGGTCGTTTTTCGGCGAGGAGGACGAGGAATCGGTGCATTAGGGAATGCGGCTAGATGAGGTGCAACCAGAGCAGCCCATGGGAGGCGAGCCAGGAGACCCACATGTTCACTCACATCATGATTGGCAGCAACGACCTGGAGAAGGCGAGAGCCTTCTATGGTGCGATGTTCAAGGCGCTTGGAGGCACGCCCGGCGAGACGGATGCCAGAGGCAGGCTGATCTATATTCACGAGGGCGGGCGCCTGATGATCACCAAGCCGATCGACGGTAACCCAGCGACCGCGGCCAATGGCGGGACTATCGGCATTGCCGCCGCAAGCCCCGACCACGTTCGCGCCTGGCATGACGCCGGCGTCGCGTATGGCGGCACTTCGATCGAAACCCCGCCGTCGGAACGCCCAAACGGTGCCTTTGTCGCCTATCTTCGCGATCCGGACGGAAACAAGTTGACCGTGCGGTCTCAGCCGACGAGGTGACCAAGAAGCGGGTGACGCTCCCACTTATGCGGATGGCCGTTTCCGGCCTTGAGCTTTGAATAACCACTCGGCGAGCGCCATTACCTCATGAGCAACGAGACGCTTGGCTTCTATAATCGGAATGCCGCTGCCTATGCTGCCAATGAGGGGGCTGGCAACCCTCGACTGTTCTCCTTTCTTAGGCACTGCCCGCCGGGCGGCAAGGTGCTGGAGCTCGGGACCGGCGCCGGCGTCGATGCAGCGGCGATGATCCAGGCGGCCTTTGATCTCGATGCGACCGATGGTTCATCCGCGCTCGCGGCAATAGCCTCTGAAAGGCTGGGCCGAACGGTGAGAACAATGCTATTCGACCAACTCGACGCCAAAGAAGCCTATGACGGTGTCTACGCCTGCGCTTCGCTAACACATGTTCCCAGATCTGATCTGCCTCGTGTCATCCAGAGGGTTCATCGTGCACTACGTCACTGTGGCGTTGCATGGGCGAACTTCAAAGCCGGGGCTTGCGAAGGCACCGATGCACTCGGCCGCCACTATAGCTACCTCTCCGAACAGAGATTGCTCGACCTGTGGAGCGAGGCCGCGCCGTGGGCGAGCATCGAGACCGAGGCTTGGCTTGGAGGCGCCTATGACGGGAAGGAAACCCGTTGGTTGGCGGTGACCGCGATTCGTTGACCCTGCGGGTGCAAAACTGCGGGCTGTTTGGCCGGCCAGGAGCCGCAGACGCGGGCGCATCGCCTTGCATTAGGACGAATTATCAATATGCTTGCCGCATGATTGACCGTTCGTCCACCTCGCCACCGCATATGCCGCTGGATTCGCTCAGTGAGATCCTGCAGGATTTTCGTTTGAGCGGGGTTAAATATGACCGGTGCGACCTTCGCCACCCCTGGGGCGTGACTTATGCGGACGAAAAGCTGCTCCGGTTTCACTTCGTCAGCCAGGGAGCGTGCTGGATCCATACAGAAGCGCAAGGCTGGGAGGAACTGCACGAGGGGGATCTTGTGCTGTTGCCGCAGGGGATTGCCCATCGGATGGCAAGCGCACCCGATGTGATGGACAGAACGCTCAAGAGCTGCCGGGTCACCGATCTGGGGAGCAATGTCTGCGACGTGGTGCAGGCTGGCGAGGGCGAAACCAGCACGCTGCTCTGCGGCACCATGGTGCTCGGCGCGTCCGCCCTGAACCCCCTGATCGACCTGATGCCGCCCATCATCAAGGGATGCGATGTTGCTAGCAGCGACCCGCTGATCGCCCCCCTGCTCGCTGCCATGACGGCGGAGGCTGCACAGCCGCAGATGGGGGGCGCAACCGTTCTCTCGCGTATGGCCGATCTTTTGATTGCCCGGCTCATCCGCTGCTGGGCCAATTGTAGCGGTGCGTCGACCACCGGCTGGCTTGCCGCCATCCGCGACCCTCATATCGGCCGCGCACTGGTTGCCATGCATCGCCACCCCGGCCGCAACTGGACGCTGGAAACCCTTGCAGGCATTGCCGGCCAGTCCCGGTCGATCTTTGCCGAGCGCTTCAGCACCATTTTGGGCGAAGGTGCGGCGCGCTATCTTGCCCGCCTGCGCATGCAGCTTGCCCGCGACCTGCTGGCGCAGAACGGGCTTTCGGTGGCCGAGGTCGCCTCCCGCCTCGGATACGAGTCCGAAGCATCATTTTCACGTGCATTCAAGCGCATCACGCAAGTGTCGCCCGGCATACTGCGCCGCACAAAATCCGGACGAATAGGCAAGAACATCGGACTATAGGATGCTGATAGTCCGTCCCGGTTGAACTATGAATGCTTCAAACCCTGGAGGCATTCAGATGACCGATACCACCACCTCAGAACTTGAAGAAGCAGCGCTAGACTTCGATGCCGCGCCACCGGCCGCCTGGAGCATGACCACCTGGCTTGCGGTTATTTCGATGGCGGCGACTAGTTTTGCCCTGGTATCCGCCGAGTTCCTGCCGGCCGGCCTGTTGACGCCATTGGCCCGCGATCTCGGCGTCAGCGAGGGAACGGCCGGACAGGTCGTCACCGCCACCGCATCGGTCGGCGCCGTCACGGCCCTGCTAAGCAACGTCCTGATCGGCCGGTTGAACCGCAAGACGGTCCTCGTCTCCTTGAGCGCGCTGGCGATAGCCTCGAACGTGCTTGCGGCCTTTGCCACCGAGTTTTGGCTGCTGCTGCTCGGGCGGGCCGGCCTCGGCATCGCGCTCAGCGCCTTTTGGGCGCTGTCGGTTGCCGTGGTGGCGAGACTGGTGGGCGCCAGTGCGACAGGCCGAGGCATGGCGATTGTAACGCTCGGTGTTTCGCTCGCCACCATCGCCGCACCCTCGATGGGCGCGCTGATCAGCGACTGGTTGGGTTGGCGCAGCGCCATGGCGGCGACCGCGGGCCTTGCCGCTCTTGCTATGCTGCTGCAGGCGCTCTTCCTGCCGACCTTGCGCGCAACGACAAGCAACAGCCTTGGCGGCGTCTGGCAGCTGGTGCGAAGGCGCCGTGTACAGCTGGGAATGCTTGCGATCCTGATGCTGATGACGGGACATTTTGCCGGCTCGGTCTATGTGCGTCCGTTCCTCGAACAGGTCACGCATCTGTCGACCGGTTTGATCGCCCTGACGCTCCTCGGCTTTGGCATCGCGGCAGTGGTCGGCAATGTCGCTGGCGGACGTATGGCGGATGCCAATATCCGGGTGGCACTTGGAGTGACGGCTGCACTGATGGCGATTTCAGCACTCGCCCTGGTTCTCTGGGGTGCACAGGTCGTCATCGCCTTCGGCTTTGCCACGCTTTGGGGCTTTGCCTTCGGAATGGCGCCGGTCGTGCTTCCAACTAATCTGTCGCGGGGGGCTCCCGACGCGCTGGAAACGGCAGGCAGCCTGATGGTCGTGTCGTTCCAGGTGGCGATTACGATCGGCGCCGTGATCGGCGGGTATGTCGTGGATACGCTCGGGCCGACGGGGCCGCTCAGCCTGACCGTCCTGCTTGCCCTCTCCACACTGTTACTTGCGGTGTTGCAGCCGCGCGATTGATATGTTTGGGGCAGCCGGAGAGCACTACCCTCCCCGGCTGTTTCGCTTAATGCCCCGCCACTGCCTTCGGCGCGTGCTCCTTGTCGTGCAGGCCGAAGCGGTCGACCATGCTGGCGCTTGCCTCGTTAAGGCCGCGCAGGTCGACCTCCACTCCGTGACGACGGAACTTCAGCACCACGTCGTCGATGGCGCCGACGGCGGAGATGTCCCAGAGATGGGCTTCGCTGACGTCGATCGTCACCCGCTTCAACGGCTCGCCGAAATCGAAGGCCTTGATGAAGCTTTCGGTGGAGGCAAAGAAGATCTCGCCATCGACGTGATAGGTGCGAGCCGTCCCGTCAGCGCTTGCCTCGGAGCGGACGTGGAAGAGGCGCGAGACCTTGCCGGCGAAGAAGACGCCGGATAGCAGCACGCCGACCAGCACACCCTTTGCCAAATCGTGGGTGGCAACGACGGTGACGACGGTCGCCAGCATGACGATCGAGGACGGCAGCGGATTGCGGCGCAGATCCGTGATCGAGCGCCATGAGAAGGTGTTAATCGAGACCATGATCATCACCGCTACGAGTGCCGCCATCGGAATGATGCGGACGATATCATCCAGCACCAGGATCAGGAACAGCAGGAAAGCCCCGGCGACAAAGGTCGAGAGACGACCGCGGCCGCCCGAAGAGACGTTGATCACAGACTGGCCGATCATGGCGCAACCGCCCATACCGCCGATCAGGCCGGAGGCAATGTTGCTGACGCCCTGGCCGATGCATTCCTGACTCTTGTTGCTGTTGGTATCGGTCATGTCGTCGACAATCTTCGCCGTCAGCAGCGACTCCAGGAGGCCCACGGCGGCGAGTGCAATCGAATAGGGGAAGATGATCTGCAGGGTTTCCCAGGTAAGCGGCAGGTCAGGCAAGGCGAAGACCGGCAGCGTCGAGGGCAGCTCGCCGAGATCGCCGACAGTGCGGATTTCCATCCCTGAATAGAGGTAGATGAGCGTCAGCACGGTGATCGCGACCAGCGGCGACGGGATGGCTGTCGTTACCTGCGGTAGGAGATAGATGATCGCAAGTCCGGCAGCAATCATCCAGTATGTCTCGACCGGCACATTGATGAGCTCCGGCAACTGCGCCATGAAGATCAGGATCGCCAACGCATTGACGAAGCCAGTCATCACCGACTTGGAGACAAAGCGCATGACCCGGCCAAGCTTGGCAAAGCCGGCGAGGATCTGCAGGAGCCCCATCAGGAGGGTTGCGGCGAAGAGATATTGAAGGCCGTGGTCACGCACCAGCGTGACCATCAGCACGGCGGTCGCTGCCGTGGCGGCCGAAATCATGCCGGGACGACCGCCGACGAAAGCGGAGACGCAGGCAATCGCGAAGGAGGCAAAAAGTCCGACCTTCGGATCAACGCCGGCGATGACCGAAAAGCCAATCGCTTCTGGAATGAGGGCAAGTGCCACGACGATACCGGAAAGGACGTCGCCGCGGATATTGGAGAACCATTCGCGTTTGTAGTGGGTAAAACCATTCATCTTGGAGCAAATATCGCAAAGTGAAGCATCGACCGGAGAGAAAATCTGGCCTTGGTGAAGATGATGCTTTGCGTTGTCCGGCGGATCGGCGGCCGGAAGAGCCACCCGGGAGTCTCACCCGAGTCCTTGTGATGGAGGCTCTATAGCGGCAGGAGTGCTGCAGTGCAACTTGACGGTTGTCATGTTGCCCAAGAAGAAGGCCCGGTTGGCTGAACCGGGCTTTCTGTGAAAGCTTAGTCGAGCACCTGGATGACGGTGCGGGTCTGCGGGTCGATCAGCACGCGGCGCTGGTTGACGACTGTATAGGCATAGTCGTTATAGCCGTCGACGGTGTGGATTTCGACGGTGTTTGGCAGTGCAGTGCCGACGACGACGTCGCCCTGATAGGTGACGGACGGCACGGTCTGCTCCATGACATAGGTGCGGACTTCGCCCGGCACGACAAGCGTGGATCCCGTTACGACCGGAGGCTGCTCCTGCACGATAATCGTGCTTTGCGCCAAGGCAGCGCCGGACATCATCACGAATGCCGCGGATGCGGCGAGCAGCTGGATGCGCATGTTCTTTCTCCTGTTCATCTGCGGGCAGACAATCCGGAAGCAAGAAGAAGGTTCCGAAGTCGCTCGAGAACGGCCGAAGCGAAGACGGCGACCCAAAGGCCGCCGTCTATTAAGTCCGAGAAGGATCAGTCCTTCTTCTGCGGCGGGATAACCCGAAGCGCCAGCTCGCGCAGCTGCGTCGGGCTTGCTTCCGAAGGCGCACCCATCAGCAGATCCTGGGCCTGCTGGTTCATCGGGAAGAGCGTTACTTCGCGCAGGTTCTTGGCACCGACGAGCAGCATGATGATGCGGTCGACGCCGAAGGCGCAGCCGCCATGGGGAGGCGCACCGTACTGGAAGGCGCGGTACATGCCACCGAAGCGCTCTTCGACGTCGGCGCGCGACAGGCCGGCAATCTCGAAGGCCTTGACCATGGTTTCTGGCGACTGGTTACGGATGGAGCCGGACGCGATCTCGAAACCGTTGCAGACGGCGTCGTACTGGAAGGCCTTGATCGTTAGCGGATCTTCGCCGTTCAGCGCATCCATGCCACCCTGCGGCATCGAGAAGGGGTTGTGCGAGAAGTCGACCTTCTTTTCTTCCTCGTTCCATTCGTAGAATGGGAAGTCGACGATCCAGCAGAGCTCGAAGCGGTCGCGGTCGACGAGGTTCAGCTCCTCACCGGCCTTGGTGCGGGCTTCGCCTGCGAACTTGTAGAACTTCGACGGTTCGCCGGCGACGAAGAAGCAGGCGTCACCCTCATCGAGGCCGAGTTGGGTTCGGATGGCTTCGGTGCGCTCCTCGCCGATGTTCTTGGCAAGCGGCCCGGCGCCCTCCAGCTTCTCGCCTTCCTTGCGCCAGAAGATGTAGCCGAGGCCGGGCTGGCCGGTCGACTGCGCCCAAGCGTTCATGCGGTCGCAGAAGGCGCGCGATCCACCGGTCTTGGCCGGGATAGCCCAGACCTCGACATTCGGGTTGGAGGCGATCATGTTGGCGAAGACCTTGAAGCCGGAGCCGGCGAAATGGTCGGTGACGGCCTCCATGACGATCGGGTTGCGCAGGTCCGGCTTGTCGGAGCCGTATTTGCGGATTGCGACATCGTAGGGGATGCGCGGCCATTCCTTGGTGACCGGCTTACCGTCGGCGAACTGCTCAAAGACGCGGGTCATCATCGGCTCCATCGTCTCCCAGACGTCTTCCTGGGTGACGAAGCTCATTTCCACGTCGAGCTGGTAGAACTCGCCGGGCAGACGGTCGGCGCGCGGATCTTCATCGCGGAAGCACGGCGCGATCTGAAAGTAGCGGTCGAAGCCTGCCACCATCAGGAGCTGCTTGTACTGCTGCGGCGCCTGCGGCAGGGCGAAGAACTTGCCCTGATGAATGCGCGAGGGCACCAGGAAGTCACGGGCACCTTCCGGCGAGGAGGCCGTCAGAATCGGGGTCGAATATTCGGCAAAGCCTGCCTCGCCCATGCCGGTGCGCATGGCGGAGATGATCTGGGTACGCTTGACGATGTTCCGGTGCAGCGTTTCGCGGCGAAGGTCGAGGAAGCGGTACTTCAGACGCACGTCTTCTGGATAGTCGGGCTCGCCGAAGACCGGCAGCGGCAGTTCCTTGGCGGCAGAGAGGACTTCGATCTCCTGAGCGTAGAGCTCCACCTCACCCGTCGGCATGTTCTTGTTGACGGTGTCCTCGGTGCGAGCCTTGACGAGGCCATCGACGCGGATCACCCATTCGCCGCGGACCATTTC
This sequence comes from Pseudorhizobium tarimense, assembly GCF_022968135.1. Taxonomy (GTDB): domain Bacteria; phylum Pseudomonadota; class Alphaproteobacteria; order Rhizobiales; family Rhizobiaceae; genus Neorhizobium; species Neorhizobium tarimense. Next base: position 188,719 of record NZ_JALJRA010000007.1, on the reverse strand, counting down.
AGCCGTCTTGAAGGCCGGGCTATCGGGATCGGCCACAACCTGGGTGATGCCGTAGTGGTCGCGCAGGTCGATGAACAGCACGCCGCCATGGTCGCGCACGCGATGCACCCAACCGGAGAGACGAACGGTGGAGCCGACATCGGACTTCCTGAGGGCGGCACAGGTGTGGCTGCGGTAACGGTGCATTATCGGTATCCCGGACTGGTGCGAAGCTGAGAAAAGCGGCATGCGAAGCACTGCCGGTCAGCTGACAAGAAAATCGGCGCGAAAAGCGCATGACGGGCCTGTTTTGTCAAGGCGCAACCGGCTTTCGTGCCCAGGTGATGTCGCACGATCGGCGGGCGCGGAAGGCTCCGCTCGCATTCCGTTGCTCCGCCCTCCCTCCGTTGTCGTACCGCCAGACATGGACGGCACCGGGGAACCTGTCCAGCGACGGGCCGTTTCAGTCGGTCATTCGCAGCGAGGTAGACAATGTCTCAGAAAAGCAAATCGATGCCCATCATTGGCGCGATCGTCGTCATCATCATCGGGTTGGCTCTGGCCTACTGGATCACGCGCGGGACGGACACGGCTCCCACCACCCCGCCGGACCGGACCAACACCGAAGAAACGCTTCCGGCCCAGCCGGCAGACCCGTCACCATCGCCGGTGCAGCAGCAGTCGCAGTGACGCGCGGGAACCCGGCTTTAGGCCAACAAAAAAGGCCGGGGCGACATCGCTCCGACCTTCCTCATCGTCGTTTTCTTACCCCCGCCAGTACATCCGTGGTCAAAAGTCGAAAATCGACGGCGGCGATTGCGAGCGGAGAATTCATTTCAGCGCTCATCAGCAATGCCGACAGATGATCCATTAGCAATGGATTGTGTTCGAAAAGAGTCGATCTGCAGCCCGTTAACCATCCCTATTCAGATGCGGTTAATTTGAGCGACCTACTTTAGATCCCGTTAACCGATGGAGGATCTGCCGATGCCGCTTCAGGGCCCAGTATTCATACTCGCTCTTGCGATCTTCCTCGCCGGCGCTCCCCTGCTTGCAAAGCACGCCGATGCGGATCGGAGCAACCATGCCTACCTTACCGCAGCGAGCTTCTAAACCCTTCTTCCTTCTCTTCCATATTGCGCTGAGCGCGCTCGCGCCTGCGGCTTTCCCGACTTCCGGTACCGCCGACGCCCAGGTCGTTTCGGGCGAGGAGCATTGCGTCGTGAACATCAGGGCAGACGATGTTTTGAACGTGCGGCGACAGCCGAGCGCCAAAGCGAGCATCGCCAGCAGGCTGCGGCACAATGACTGCGGCGTGATCGTGACCGGCGCGTGTCATGGCGACTGGTGCCCGGTGGAAGCACGGCACGACACCGGATGGGTTCACAGCCGGTATATTTCCATGGTTTCGCCATCGCTTTATTGCGTTACCGGCGTCTCTTCGAATGACCGGCTGAACCTTCGGCGCTGGCCTTCGCCGCAGTCGCAGGTGGTGACTACCCTCCCCCCTAACCAGTGCGACATCGCCTTTCTGCCCTATGCCACCGACGGCTGGCAGAAGGTCCGGGTCGAGGGCTGGGAAGGATGGGTCGACCGGCGGTTCGTCAGCGGCCAGTAACGTGACCACTACCCTTCGCTGATTTTGGCAAGACAGCGGCGGCGCTACTGGCTTATGATTGCGCGGTCCTGCGCGAGCGTCTGCGAGTCGCAGCCCTCCGGAAGTTCCGCATGAGCCATATCCGTCCGCTCATTCCCCTGCTTGCCACTGCCGGCATCCTGATCGGCGGCAACGGACTGCAAGGTACGTTCATTGCCCTTCGGGGATCGCATGAAGGCTTTTCCCCTGCCCTGATCGGCATGATCGGCGCCGGCTACAGCGTCGGCTTCGCCATCGGCTGCATCTATGTCACCAGGCTGCTGCGCCAGATCGGGCACATCCGGACCTTCTCCGCCATGGCGGCGATCGCTGCATCCTGTTCTCTATCCATGTCGCTGATCATCGACCCGCTCTTCTGGCTCCTGATGCGCTTCCTGATCGGGATCGCGGTCGCCAGCCTGTTTGCAACCGTCGAAAGCTGGATCAACGCCAAGGTCACGAACGCCAACCGCGCGCGGACGCTGTCGATCTACCGCCTGGTCGACCTCGGGTCGGTGACGGCGGCGCAGTACGTCATTCCGGTTGCCGGGATCGAGGGGAGCGTGATCTTCAGCATGATCGCGATCGCCATGACGCTGTCTCTCGTGCCGATCTCGCTTGCCGACCGCTCCAGCCCCTCCCCGCCCGATGCGATCCGCTTTGACCTTCTGGCGGTGTGGCGGATTTCGCCGCTGGCGGTCGTCGGCGTCACATGCGTAGGCCTTGCCATGGCGGCCTTCCGCAACATCGGGCCGATCTACGGCGAAGCAATCGGCATGAGCATCACCTCGATCGCGACGTTCATGAGCGCCGGCATCATCGGCGGTGTGGTGCTGCAATATCCGCTCGGCATCTATTCCGACCGGCTGGACCGTCGAAAGGTGATCCTCTGGACGACGATCGGCTCCATCATCACGGGCGCCTATCTTTCCTTCGGCGCCGGAACGAGCGAGATGGCCAATATCATCGGCGTCTTCCTGTTCGGCGCCTTCTCGATGCCGCTCTATTCGCTCTGTTCGGCGCACGGCAACGATCACGCGCGGGATGGCGAGCATGCGCTGATGTCTGCCGGCCTGCTGTTCTACTGGTCCATGGGCGCAACCGTTGGGCCGTTGCTCGCGGCCTTGATGCTGCAGTTCATCGGGGCGGACGTCTTCTTCGTCTACACATCCTTCGTCTTTGCCGGATTTGCCATCTACACGCTGCGGCGGATGGCGACCCGTCCGCCGGTGCCGCCGGAAGAGCGTCCGCGTCGCTTCCGTGCACTGCTTCGCACTTCCGCCTATTTCAACAAGCTTGCCGCGCCCTCGGGTAAGGAAGATCGGCGCTGATCGGCCCGGTTGTATTGACATATGCGAGCGGAAGGAGAAGGAAGGCCGATCTTTTGACGAATTGACGCGACGGACTGATGATCGAAACCACTGCCGCCCTTAAGGACGCCTGCCGGGCGCTTGCCCAATCCGACTTCATCACCATCGATACAGAGTTTCTGAGAGAAACGACGTTCTGGCCGCAGCTCTGCCTGATCCAGATGGCGAGCCCGACGATGGAAGTGCTGGTCGACCCGCTCGCCAAGGGTCTGGATCTTGCGCCCTTCTTTGAGTTGATGGCCGACACGAAGGTGGTTAAGGTCTTCCATGCGGCGCGCCAGGACATCGAGATCATCCATCACCTTGGCAATCTCGTGCCGCACCCGATCTTCGACACGCAGGTGGCCGCCATGGTCTGTGGCTTCGGCGACAGTGTCTCCTACGACCAGCTGGTGCAGCGGGTAACGGGCACCCAGATCGACAAGTCCTCGCGCTTCACCGACTGGAGCCGGCGGCCGCTTTCCGACAAGCAGCTCGACTATGCGCTGGCCGACGTGACGCATCTGCGCGACGTTTACCAGTTCCTCAAGGCGCAGCTGGAGCGGGAAGGCCGAGCCGGCTGGCTGACGGAGGAGATGGCGATCCTAGAATCGGCCAACACCTACGACATCCACCCGGACGATGCCTGGCTGCGGCTGAAGGCGCGGCTGCGCAAGCCGAGCGAGCTCGCCATCCTGAAGTACGTCGCCGCCTGGCGCGAGCGGGAAGCGCGCAGCCGAAACGTGCCGCGCTCGCGGGTGCTGAAGGACGACGGAATCTACGAGATCGCCCAGCAGCAGCCGAAGGATGCCGAAGCGCTTTCCCGCCTGCGGACCATCCCCAAGGGCTGGGAGCGCTCGGCCTCCGGCACCGCAGTGATCGAGGCTGTCAATGCAGCCCTTGCCCTGCCGAAGTCGGAGATGCCGCATGCGCCGAAGCACGTGCGCTCGCCGGAAGGCACAGGTGCCGCCGTCGAGCTCCTGAAGGTGCTGCTGCGGCTGATCTCCGACAAGGAGGGCGTCGCCGCAAAGGTGATCGCCAACACAGACGACCTGGAAAAGATTGCGGCGGAAGGCGAAACGGCCGAGGTCGCCGCGCTTTCCGGCTGGCGGCGCGAACTCTTCGGCGACACCGCGCTGAAGCTCATCTCCGGCGGCGTGGCCCTTCGCTTCGTCGACAAGAAGGTCGAGGCGGTGGAGCTTTCCTAAAAATCTCTAGGCGGCGGACCTCGCGCGACCATCCTTAGTCAGGCCTGCAACGCCCTCACCTTCAGCCGTGGAGCTTCGCCCCCTTGGTGATCTTGTCAACGAGCTTCTTGTCGGCGCGCAGCGCGATACCGACCACTTTGGCGTCTTCCGGCGAGAACTGTGCGAAGACCTCGCGGTTGGCGGCGTCGTGGCCGGTGGCGAACATTTCCTCGATGTAGAGCGAGGTGGTGATGTCGCGCTCGAGCGCGCGGCAAGATGATGCGCAAGACGTCCTGGTCCGCACTCAGGATCACCATCGGCTGGATCGTCAGGCTGTTGTAGACATGGCCGGCTGCATCCCGGTAAGCTTCGCCGATCACCTCCGGATATTGGGCGACGAGGCCGCTTGTCAGGAAGGCGGTCACGTTCAGCGCCTGCTACTGGGCAAGGTCGTTGCGTAAAACGATGGCGATCTTGGTGTCGAACATGCGGGAAAACTCCATTTGCGGTATCGAGGAGGGCAAGCGCCTAGCAACCGGAGCGGCAGGTGGTCTTGCATGTTCGTGCAAACCGCAGGACGACCGGATCGAGCTGTCAGCGCCCTGGCGCGGCATCGAGCGGATCGCGGCGCGCTTCCACGGCAACGGCTTCTCGCCGCACCGGCACGATACCTATGCGCTGGGGATCACCGTTTCGGGCGTGCAGGCCTTCCGGTATCGGACGAAGTGCATGACGGCGCCGCCGGGACGGCGGACCGGCTCGTCTACCGGATGCTTTATTTGCCGCCGGATCTGATCGGTGCCGCGTGCGGGCGCGAGGGGAAGTCCCTGCCCTTCGTGGCCGACCCCGTGGTGAGCGATCCGTCGTTGCGGCAGGCGCTGGCGGAGCTGCTAGAGGATCTGGCGCAGGCGCCGCAGGATCTCCTTCTGGACGACGCGCTGATGCGGATCGCCGCCGGGCTGCAGCGGCATGGGGCGCTTTCCACCACGCCGGTTGGCGTGCTGGCACAGCGGGCTGTCGCACGCTCGAAGGACTATCTCGATGCGCATGCCACGGATGACGTGTCCTCAGCGGATCTGGAGGATGTGGCAGGGCTCAACCGGTACGAACTGGCGCGACAGTTCCGCCGCCTGCTGGGCACGAGCCCGCACCGTTATCTCGTGATGCGACGGCTCGACCGGGCACGGCGCGAGATGGCCGGTGGCGCGAGCCTTGCGGAGTCCGCGGCCGCTTCCGGCTTCTCGGACCAGGCGCATTTCACCCGCCACTTCAAGAAGACCTACGGGATGACGCCCGGGCACTGGATGGCGCTCAGCCGCGTCGCCTGACGATCACAGCAACCTTCATCAAAGCGTCAACCAGCCATCAAGCACCCGTCATGCATGCGTCCTAGGGAAAGCGTGTTCAACCTTTTTGGGGCTCTCACGATGAGAACACTGCTCGCATCCGTCGCACTCGTTGCCCTTTCGGCAAGCCAGGGTCTGGCGGAAGAAAAAGCCTTTCCCGCCACGCTCGTTTCCCACGCCATCCTGCCGGCAAACATCATCATTGCGGCACCGGAAGACGCGCCGGAACACTTGAAGACCTCCGGCAAGTTCACCACCGCTGACCGCAAGCGGGCCGAGGGCATGGGGACCGTTCCCGGCAAAGACGGCGTACGGACCACCGGCCTCTCGCTCCCTTTCGACGGCCAGCCGATACAGGGTTTTTCCGGCATTAAGACTATGCCGGACGGCACCTTCTGGAGCCTGTCGGATAACGGCTTCGGTTCCAAGATCAACTCCAGCGATGCGGCGCTGATGCTGCACAACATCCGTTTCGACTGGGAAAGCGGCACCGTCGAGCGGATCAACACCGTCTTCCTCTCGGACCCGGACAAGAAGGCTCCCTTCCCGATCGTGCTTGAAGGCAGCGACAACCGCTATCTGACTGGCGCCGATTTTGACGTGGAATCGATCCAGCCAGTGGCGGATGGTTTTTGGGTGGGCGAGGAATTCGGGCCCTACCTCCTGAAGTTCACCAAGGATGGCAAACTGACAGACGTGATAGCCACCAAGGTGGGTGAGACGGAGGTGAAGTCGCCGGACAATCCTACACTCGTCCTGCCGGCCAACCCGACGGCCGAGATGCCAAGCTTCAACCTGAAGCGCTCCGGTGGCTACGAGGGTCTGGCGATGTCGGCGGACGGCTCCAAGCTCTACGGCCTGCTCGAAGGCCCACTCTACAAGGATGACGGGACGGTTGAAACCGCCGACGGCATGACGGCGCTGCGCATCGTCGAGTTCGACACGGCCTCCAAGGCCTGGACCGGCCGCTCCTGGCTTTATCCGCTGTCGGAAGGCGGCGAAGCGATCGGCGACTTCAACATGATCGACGATACGACGGCGCTGGTAATCGAGCGCGACAATGGCGCCGGTACGGCAGATCGCGCCTGCGCCGACCCGAAGAAGCCGGAACCAGCCTGCTTTGCCACGCCCGCCAAGCACAAGCGCATCTACAAGATCGAGATGAGCGACGAGAACGTCGACAAGGCCGTGCGTAAGATCGGCTACATCGACCTCATGCAGATCAAGGATCCGAAGGGTGTCGCGCGCCAGGGCGGCGGCGAAGGCTTCTACGACATGCCGTTCGTGACAATCGAGGATGTCGACGTCATCGACACGACGCATATCGTCGTCGGCAACGACAACAACCTCCCCTTCTCTGCCGGCCGTGCGCTGGACAAGGCCGACGATAACGAGTTCGTGCTGCTGGAAGTGGGAGATTTTCTCGCAGCCAAGTGAGGCGTCCGCCGATCTTCTGGATCTTGCCTCTCCCCGCTCGCGGGGAGAGGTGCGCTATTCAAACCTGAAGCCCAGACGCTTGCCGGTCAGCTTGGCGAGCTGCTGGAGGCGGCCGTCGAGGCGCTCACCGGCGAAATCCGCATGCTCGTGCGGCACGACGAATTCCAGGTCGAGATCGGGATCGCTTGCGGGACGGAAGGCCAGGCTGTTGACGATGCCCGGCATGGAAGCAGAAAACAGGTAGAGGACGCGCAGCATGCCGCCGAGAAGCTTTGCCAGATCGACGTAACGCGGCGTCGTGATGGAGGCGAAGCTGCTTGAGGCGCCGTCGTCCTGTAGCCCTTCGAAGCGGTGGTAATTGGCCAGCGCGAGGTAAGCGCGACCAGGATGCGTGATGCCGACCAGCGACGAGTGGGCAATCAGATTGAGCGCCTGGGGGCCGCGGTAATCGGGATGGGCGCGCCAGCTGATGTCGGCCAACAGGCAGGCGGCCTGGCGGTAGCGGCTTTCTTCCTCGCTCTCCTCGATGCCGAAGAGCGGCACCATCCGACCGGTCCAGGCCGCGAGTTCGCGGGCATGTTCGGGCGAGCGAGCGCGCAGGATAGCGAGCTGATCGGCTGCCACCAGCAGCGGGTCGGACGCCTTCTCCTCGTCGGACAGAAGCGAATAAAGGTAGCCTTCGCGCACGCCTTGTGCGGAGAAGGCGATGTGCGACGGCTTCATCGCACGCAGCACCTCCTGCATCGCCACGGCGCCGAACGGAAGCAGCGCACGGCGGTTCTTGGACACAGCCTGCCAGGCGGGATGCTTGGGCTCTTTGCCTTCGATGATCGTATCCAGGAATGCCGAAAGCTCGTCGGCGCCGACCTTGTATCCCTGCATCATGTGCAGCGGATAGTCGGTCATCTCCATGTGCAGCTTGGCTATGTTTCGCCACGTGCCACCCACGGCATAAAAGGTGCGCCCTTCGCCATTCTTTAGGAACTTGGCCTTTGCGACGTGGTCGATCGCCAGCGCGCGCGCTTTCTCCAGCGATTGGCCCGAGGTTTCCGACAGGCGCAGGCCGCCGAGAGGCAGGGTGATGCCGCGGCCGATCTTCTCACCCTTAATATCGATGAGCTCGAGGGAGCCCCCACCGAGATCTCCGGCGATGCCATCCGGCTCATGGAAGCCGCTGATGACGCCATAGGCGGAATAAAGCGCTTCTTCCTCGCCGGTGAGCACCTGCACCTTTCGACCGATGATCTCCTCGGCATCGCGGATGAAGCGGGAGCCGTTGGAGGCTTCGCGTGCGGCGGCGGTAGCGAGAACGAAGATATCGGTGGCGCGCGCCTGGTTGGAAAGCGCCCGGAAGCGCCGCAATGCGCTCAGCGCTCGCTCGACCGCTGCCGAATCCATTCGGCCGGTGGATGCCAAGCCCTTGCCGAGCCCGCAAAGAACCTTCTCGTTGAAAAGCATCGCGGGAGCGCGTGACAGCCCTTCATAGATAACGAGACGGACAGAGTTGGAACCGATGTCGACGACGGAGACAGGGGCGATCCCCGGCAACCGCCCTTGGGCTTCAGATCGAACCATGCATGCCTTTTCTGGCTTATTTCCTGCGCCCGGCCATCAGGCCAGCAATCAGCTTTGGAGCACTTGATTTCAGAGCTTCACCACGACCGGAAAGGCTCGGATTGGTCATGAAATACTGCTGCGCGTTGAAAGGTTCCTCACCCGGACGCACTTCGATGCGCCTGGACGTACCGTCGGGCAATATCTCGTAGCTCTGCTGATTGTCAATCAAGTTGCCGAGCATGATCTGCGACAGGACTTGCTCATGCACAGTCGGGTTTAAAAGCGGCACCAGCGTCTCGACGCGCCGGTCGAGATTGCGTGGCATCATGTCGGCAGAGCCGATGTAGACGAGCGCGTGTTCCGAGGGCAGACCGTAGCCGTTGCCAAAGCAGAAGATCCGGCTGTGCTCAAGAAAACGGCCGACGATGGACCGGACGCGGATATTCTCCGACAGCCCCCTCACCTGTGGCCGCAAGCAGCAGATGCCTCGGACAACCAGATCGATCTCCACGCCGGCCTGGCTTGCCCGGTAGAGCGCATCGATGATCTCGGGATCGACCAGCGAGTTCATCTTCATCCAGATCGCGGCCGGACGCCCCTCGCGGGCGTGCACAATCTCTTCCTCGATGTGACGCAGGATGCGCGGCCGCAGCGTGTAAGGCGAGACAGCGAGCTTCATGCTGTCTTCGGGCTCGCCATAGCCGGTGATGAAGTTGAAGACATTCGCCATGTCGTGGGCGATCTTCGGGTTGCAGGTGAAGAAGGAAAGGTCGGTGTAGATTTTTGCCGTAACGGGGTGATAGTTGCCTGTGCCGAGGTGGCAATAGGTGCGAAGCCTGCCCTCTTCCCGGCGCACCACCATCGACATCTTGGCGTGAGTCTTGAGTTCGATGAAGCCGAAGACGACCTGTACGCCGGCGCGCTCGAGGTCGCGGGCCCAGCGGATGTTGGCCTCCTCGTCGAAACGGGCCTTGAGCTCGACGAGCGCGGTGACGGATTTGCCCATCTCGGCGGCATCGATCAGGGCGCGGACGATCGGACTGTCATTGGAAGTGCGGTAGAGCGTCTGCTTTATCGCCAGAACATCCGGATCACGCGCCGCCTGAAGGAGGAACTGGACCACCACGTCGAAGCTCTCGTACGGATGGTGGACCACCATGTCCTTTTCGCGGATCGCGCCGAAGCAGTCTCCGGCGTGATCGCGAACGCGCTCGGGAAATCGCGCATTATAAGGCTCGAACCGAAGGTCGTCGCGTGGCGCTTTTGCAATCTCCGACAGCGTATTGAGCGCCAGCAGACCTGGGAGAACCGCGACGCGATTATCCGGCACGCCCAGTTCCTGCACCACGAAGTGGCGCAGTTCCGACGGCATTTCGGAATCGGTCTCGATGCGGATGACCTTGCCGCGGCGGCGGCGCTTCAGGGCGGTTTCAAAGAAGCGGACCAAATCTTCGGCCTCTTCCTCGACCTCGATATCGCTGTCGCGGATGAGGCGGAAGGTGCCGGCACCCTTCACCTCGTAACCGGGGAAGAGGCGGTTGGTGAACATACCAACGACATCCTCAAGTGTGATGTAGCGGGTCGTCGGGCCATCGTCGGGAAGGCGGATGAAACGATCGAGTGTTGGCGGCAGGCGAAGCAGACCTGTCATCGGATCGCGACCATGCAGGCTGTGGAGCTGCAGGGCGATCGAGAAGCCCAGATTCGGGATGAAGGGGAATGGGTGCGCCGGGTCAATCGACAGCGGCGTGAGGATCGGGAAAAGATCCTCCTCGAAGGCGTTGGCGAGCCAGGCGCGATCTTCCTGCGACAGCGCTGCCGGGCGCACGATCAGGATATCTTCCTGCGCCAAATATTGCTGCAGCACGGCCAGCGAGGCCTGCTGCTCCATCTGCAGATTGTCGATCTCCTGAAGGATGCTGTCAAGCTGTTCGGCCGGCGTCTTCCCGTCGGGGCTTCGCACGGCAATGCTCTGGCGCACCTGGCCTTCCAGCCCGGCGACGCGCACCATGAAGAACTCATCGAGGTTGGCGGCCGAAATTGACAGGAAGCGGACGCGCTCCAACAGAGGGTGGGCCGTGTTGAGCGTCTCTTCCAGAACGCGGCGGTTGAACTGCAGCCAAGAGAACTCGCGGTTAATGAACCGGTCCGGGCTTGCCATCAGTTCGTCGAAGGAAGGTGCTTCCACCTTGTCCTGTCCGGTCCCGCTCGTCACATCCATTGATCAGCCCCCAATTGCTCTCCGGCAAGTATTACAGATTGGCGACGGAACTATGACAGTCAACCGCCGTCTTCGGCATTGCCGACTTCGTTCAACACTTCCGCAGCCAGATTGCGCGTAATCCCCGTTCCGCGTGCAAGCGCCAGCCGGTCGAGGCGCTCGACGATGGTCTGCGCCGCAGCCAAAGAACGCTCCATGCGCTGAACGATATAGCCGACCAGCTTGTCATCTATGTAAAGCTGGCGGTCGGCGAAGAGCTTGATGATCACCTGGCCGAGTAGATCCTCGTCCGGCTCACCGATCTCGACGACGGTGGCGGCCTTCAGGCGCGACCGCAGATCGGGGAGCGTCACCGGCCAGGACATCGGCCAAAGGCGGGCGGTCATCAGGAGCGTGTGGCCGTTTTCGCGCACGCTGTTGATGACATGGAAGAGTTCGGTCTCGTCAAAGCCCCGGCGATCGGCATCCTCGAAAAGGACAGGCCCCTCGGCGGCAAGTGCCGCGGCACTGGAACCGGTCTTCGGGCAAATGCTCGTTGCTTGGCTGCGCTCTCGCCAGATTGCCGCAAGATGCGACTTTCCCGAACCGACGGGGCCGGCGAGGATGACGACAGGCGCCGGCCACTGGGGCCATTGATCGATGACGCTCACGGCGGCGTCAAGCCGTGCGGAAACCAGAAGATCGTCGCGCCCGCTGGCGCTGGAATAGGGGAAAGCCAGCGGCAGCTGCTCGTGGCGCCGTCGATCGCGCTCTGTGGTGTCGTTCATTCGCTGTCTCGGGAATGCTCCAGCGTTGGGGGCCGCGCCTCCTGCCAGGGGAGTGCCGCCGCGCGACCATAATAGAGGTCGCTCTCAAGATAACGTGACAGGGCGAAGCGAACAAGCACGCCGACGACGGCGGCGGCGGGAACCGCGATCAGCAGGCCGACGAAGCCGAACATCGCGCCGAAGGCAAAGAGCGCGAACATCAACCAGACGGGGTGAAGGCCGATGCGCGAACCCATCAGCTTCGGCTGCAGGATGTTGCCCTCGATAAATTGGCCGGCGAAAAAGACGGCGGCGGTGGCGATGATCCACGTGTAGTCCGGCCAAAACTGAACGACGGCGACACCGACCGAAAGTACCAGCCCGACGAAGGAGCCGACATAGGGAATAAAGCTGATCATGCCCGCGACGAAACCGATCAGCAGGCCGAAGTTCAGGCCTATCAGTGAAAGGCCGATGGCGTAGAAAATCCCGAGGATGAGGCAGATGGAGCCCTGGCCGCGGACAAAGCCGGCAATCACCATGTCCATCTCGCGCGCCAGGCTGCGCACCACGACCGTCTGGTCGCGCGGGATCCAGCTATCGACCTTGGCGACCATCTTGTCCCAGTCGAGCAGGATGTAAAACGCGACGACCGGAGTGACCACGAGTAGGGAAACCACGTCAAGGAGCGTCTTGCCCGAGGCCCAGATCTGCCGGATGAGGCCGCCGATGAAGCCCGCCCCTTCCGACATGACGTCGGAGAAATTCTGCTTCACCGTCTCGATCTGTGCACTCAGCCAGTCCGGCAGGAAGGCCTGCGGGCTCGCGATCAGTTCCTGCAGCTGACTGATATAGGCCGGCAGCGCCAGTGCGAAGTCATTCAGCTGACCGACGATGATCGGGATGACGATCATCAGCGACAGTGCGAAGACAAGGACAAAACAGACGAGAATGACGACAGTCGCCATCATGCGGCTCAACCCGCGCCGCTCGAGCCAGTCGGCGACGGGATCGAGGAAGTAGGCAAGCGCCATACCCGCGACGAACGGCAGGAGGATGGAGCGGAAGGCCCAGAGAAACACGATGAAGACGACAAGAGCGGCCATCCAGAAGAGGATGTGCCGGCGAAGCCTTGCACCGCTGATGTGATATGGCATGCCCGCTTCCCCGAAATCCGCGGCCCCGTGTCCCCTCACCGATAGGCTTTGGCCGCCGGAGCAGTCAAGTGCGGGACCTGACACCATGATAGCCGTGGCAAAGCCCCTGGTGGCGCTTGCATAAAGCGGCAGGCCGTGCAATGGCCCAGCAAGCTTCATGAGCGGAGACAGGCGATGACCGAGACGGGCAAGAACGGCCTCACCTATAGCGATGCTGGCGTCGATATTGATGCTGGAAACCTGATGGTCGAGAAGATCAAGCCAGCCGTCCGCTCGACACGTCGGCCCGGCGCCGACGGCGAGATCGGCGGCTTTGGCGGCCTGTTCGATCTGCGCGCCGCAGGCTTCACCGATCCGGTGCTGGTCGCGGCCAATGACGGCGTTGGCACGAAGCTGAAGATTGCTATCGATGCGGATCGCCATGACACGGTGGGCATCGATCTTGTGGCGATGTGCGTCAACGATCTCGTCGTGCAGGGTGCGGAGCCGCTCTTCTTCCTCGACTATTTCGCCACGGGCAAGCTCGACCCCGACCAGGGTGCATCGATCGTGCAGGGCATTGCCAAAGGTTGCCGCCAGGCAGGCTGTGCTTTGATCGGCGGGGAAACTGCAGAAATGCCGGGCATGTATGCCGGCGGCGACTACGATCTTGCGGGGTTTGCCGTGGGTGCGGCCGAACGCGGGCAGTTGCTGCCGGTCGGCGATCTTGCCGAGGGTGACGCGATCCTCGGCTTGACGTCTTCCGGCGTACATTCCAACGGCTTTTCGCTGGTGCGCAAGATCGTCTCTGTCTCGCGTCTTGGATGGGAGGACGCCGCACCGTTCGCCGAAGGCAAGACGCTGGGGGAAGCGCTGCTGACCCCGACGCGCATCTATGTGAAGCCGCTTCTGAAGGCGATCCGCGAGACCAGTGCTATCAAGGCACTTGCCCATATCACCGGCGGCGGCTTTCCGGAGAACATTCCGCGGGTGCTTCCGAAGAACCTCGGTGCCGAGATCGATCTCGATTCCATCCCTGTCCCCCCCGTCTTCTCCTGGCTGGCGAAAACCGGCGGCGTGGAAGAGAAGGAAATGCTGCGCACCTTCAACTGCGGCATCGGCATGATTGCTGTGGTCGCGGCCGACGACGTTGATCAAGTGACGGCCGTTCTGGCATCCGAGGGCGAAGCCGTGGTTCCGCTCGGTCGGGTCGTCGCGCGTGAAGACGGCGGCGCCGGCACGATTTATAAAGGCACGCTTGCCCTATGAGCCGAGCCGGCATGCAAAGGCCGCGCAAGCGCGTTGTCGTCTTCATTTCCGGCGGCGGCTCCAACATGCTGACGCTGGCGAAGGCTTGCCAAGCAGCCGACTACCCGGCCGAGATTTCTTGCGTGATCTCCGACAAGGCGTCCGCCGGCGGGCTGGCAAAAGCCGAGGCCATGGGCATTCCGACCCGCGTCTTCGAGCGGAAGGGTTATGCGGACAAGGCTGAGCACGAGGCGGCGATCCTTACGGCGCTCGCGGAGATAAAACCGGACATCATCTGTCTGGCGGGCTATATGCGCCTACTCTCAGGCGACTTCATTCGCGCGCATGAGACCCGCATCATCAACATTCATCCTTCCCTGCTACCGCTGTTTCCGGGTCTCCACACCCACCAGCGAGCGATCGATGCGGGCATGAAGATTGCCGGCTGCACCGTGCATTTCGTGACCGAAGGCATGGATGAGGGTCCGATCATCGCGCAGGCGGCTGTTCCCGTACTGGCTGAAGATACGGCGGAGGCTCTGGCTGCGCGGATCCTGACCGTGGAGCACAAGCTCTATCCACTCGCACTGAAACTGGTGGCCGAAGGAGGGGTGCGGATGGAGGGCGGACGGGCTGTTACGACACCGGGCACCTTCGATGGGACGGCTGCGCAGATGCTGCTCTCCGGCGGGCTCTAGACGCTTCTTTGAGCTTCATGCTCCAAGGCTTATCCTGCTTTCGAGGTTTGCCTGAGCGCGACATCCATGACGATCACCGAAAGATTGAAGATGCAACTCTAACCTGAGCTTCTGGCGAAGGTAGAGGTTGGGGAAGACGTCCTGCCGCTCATCGAACGCCACCGCCTGACGGCTTACGACGCGGCCTATCTGGCGCTGGCATGGGGGCCCAAGGTGCCGCTTGCAACGCTTGAGCGAAGATTGGCAGAGGCGGCCAAACCCAAGGGCCTACCGCTGCGGACATAGCTCGCCCGCCGAAGCGCTAGGCCGCCAGCTTGTCTCTATTGAGCGCGGCCCAGTGCAGGAGCATGATCGTCTTGCCATCGCAGATCTCTCCGGTGCCGATCATCGTCAGCGCCTCGTCGAGCGGGATCTCCAGGACCTCGATGTCCTCGTGCTCCTCATCAAGCCCGCCGCCATCCTCGATCTTGTGGCTGACGTCGATCGGCGCATAGAAGAAATGGATGCGCTCGGTCACTGCACCCGGGGACATGAAGCATTCGAAGAGGAAGCGTACATCGCGTACCTCGTAGCCGGTCTCCTCCACTGCCTCGCGGCGGATTGCTTCCTCCGGGTGGTCGCCGTCGAGGAGGCCGGCCGGCATCTCGATCATCCAGCCGGAATGGCCGTTAACATGCGCTGGCATGCGGAATTGCTTTACGAGGACGACGACCTGCCGCTGCGGGTCAAAGAGAAGAATCGTAGCGCCGTTGCCGCGGTCGTAAACCTCTCGCGACAGCCGGTTCGTTTCACCCTTGGAACTGGTGTAGTCGAAGGTCACCTTGCGCAGGTGATACCAGTTGTCCGAGAGCGTCTTGTCCTCGACGATCTCGATTCGTGCATCTTCCAGTTTCGTCATTCCTGATCCTTGCGCAGCCAGACGCGGTTGTCATGGAAGGCGGCGCCACCATAGGGCGCGACGGCATCGGCGCCAGTCAGGACGTTGATCCCCTCCCCGTCCAGATGCGCCCTGTTCGGCCACAGGCCTTCGGCAATCAGAACGCCAGGTTTGGCGCCCGGCACGATCTTCGCGTGCAGGCGGATTTCGCCGCGAAAATTGCCGACCCGGACAATGTCACCGTCAAGGACGCCCAAGGCTGCCGCATCGGAAGGCTCGATCATCACCTCCGGCCGGCCTTCCTTCTGCACCGAACTTGACGTTTCGGCGAAGGTGGAATTGAGGAAGCTGCGCGATGGCGATGTCGCAAGCCGGAAGGGATGGTTAACATCGGCCACCTCGATCACCTCGACATAATCGGGATATTTCGGCAGCCGGACGACCGGGCCCATAGCGCCGAGGCTCTTCGGCGGGCGGTTCGGCGACGGGCCGCTCTCC
This sequence comes from Pseudorhizobium tarimense, assembly GCF_022968135.1. Taxonomy (GTDB): domain Bacteria; phylum Pseudomonadota; class Alphaproteobacteria; order Rhizobiales; family Rhizobiaceae; genus Neorhizobium; species Neorhizobium tarimense. The sequence goes on along the minus strand of NZ_JALJRA010000007.1, from coordinate 172,804 downwards.
CAGTCGGGGCTGAAGCGGAACTTCCCATCGGGGTAGCCGAAGCCCTTGAGGTAATGTCCCGTCTCAAAATCCGGCTGCGCATCGATCCAGCGTTCCAGAGCAAGCGTGTCGTAGCCGGGCCAGCCGCTGGCGGCGAGCATGGCGTCGATGTGTTCGCGCTCGTTAAGGCCGAATCCGGGATAGTGCGCGACGCCGAGGCGCTTGGCGAGCTCTTCGATCACGAAGAGGTTGGTGCGCACCGTCTCCGGCGGCTCGACGAGCTTGGGGCCGAGGAGAATGTGGTTCTGCCCGCCTGCGCGGTAGAGATCGTCATGCTCCAGGAACATCGTCGCCGGCAGGACGATGTCGGCCATCTCCGCCGTATCCGTCATGAACTGCTCGTGGACGGCGACGAAAAGGTCGTCGCGCGCAAAGCCCTGCTTCACCAGGCGCTGCTCGGGCGCCACGTTCATCGGATTGGTGTTCTGGATCAGGAGCGCCGTGACCGGGCCACGGTGACGCAGCGCCTCGACATCGCCCGTGAGAACGCGGCCGATCTGCGACTGGTCCAGCATGCGGATGTCGGGATCGGCATAGGCCGTGCCCATCAGCTCCGCCTTGTTCAGCCGGAAGATATCGCCGTTGTTGTGGAAGGCACCGCCGCCTTCGTACTGCCAGGAGCCAAGGACCGTCGCGATCGACAGCGCCGCGTGCATGGACACGGTGCCGTTGCGCTGGCGGGCAAAGCCGTAGCCGAGGCGGAAGAAGGTCTTCTTCGTGGTGCCAACGAGACGGGCGAAGGCTTCAATTTCCTCGACCGAAAGGCCGGTGATGGCGGAAGCCCATTCCGGTGTCCTCGTCCGCAGATGCGCCTCTAGACCGGTGGGATCATCGGCGAACTTCGCCATATAGTCGCGGTCGGCATAGCCGTCGCGGAAGGCGATGTGCATGACGGCGCAGGCGAGTGCCGCATCCGTACCGGGCTTCAGAATCAGACCCATATCGGCCTGCTTCATCGTCGGATTGTCGTAGATGTCGATGACGACGATCGGGGCGCCGCGTTCCTTGCGCGCCTTGACCGCGTGGGTCATCACATTGACTTGGGTCGCAACCGCGTTGGTGCCCCAGATCACGACGCAATCCGATTTCGCCATTTCGCGCGGGTCGGGCCCGCGAAGCGCACCGGTGCCCATCACATAGCCGGTCCAGGCCATGTTGGTGCAGATCGAGCCGAAGAAGCCCGAGTATTTCTTCGCGTGGCGCAGGCGCTCGATGGAATCGCGCTGCACCTGACCCATGGTGCCGGCATAGAAATAGGGCCAGACGGCCTCCGAGCCATGGCTCGTCTCGGCCTGCAAGAATGCTTCCGCAATCTCGTCGAGCGCGTCCTCCCAGGCGATCTCCTGCCAGGCGCCCTCGCCCTTCGCGCCCAGCCTGCGCTTCGGCGTCAACAGGCGCTTCGGATGATAGATCCGCTCGCTATAGCGGGCGACCTTGGCGCAAATGACGCCGGCGGTGTAGGTATTGTCGGCGGAGCCGCGGACGCGGCCGATCCGCCCCTCTGCAGTGAGGTCTACGTCGAGCGCACAGGCAGATGGACAGTCGTGCGGGCAGACCGTGTGGCCGACGCGAGTGACATTCGGAGCGGCTTTCGCCGTGATCGGGGTCGCAAGGTTCATCGCTTTTCTATATGCGAAGGACAAAGCGGCAAAAAGCGCGATTTGCAGCGCATCAATTTTATTCATCCGGGGCAGAAGCACGCATGAACTATCGCCACATCTACCACGCAGGCAATTTTGCTGATGTGCTGAAGCATGCGGTGCTGGCACGCCTCGTCGTCTACATGCAGAAGAAGGACAAGGCATTCCGGGTGCTCGATACGCATGCAGGGATTGGCCTTTATGATCTTTCGCTGGAGGAGGCGCAGAAGACCGGAGAATGGCGCGAGGGCATCGGCCGCCTGCTGGAGGCTGATCTGCCGCCGAAGGCTGCGGAACTGCTTGCGCCTTATCTTTCTGCTATCCGCGAGCTCAACCCGGGCTCCGAAATCAAGTTTTACCCGGGGTCGCCGAAGCTGGCGCGCATGCTGTTTCGGCCGCAAGATCGGCTTTCGGCGATGGAACTGCATCCGGACGACTACAATCGGCTGGCTCGCCTGTTTGAGGGGGATTATCAGGCAAGGGTGACGGAACTCGACGGCTGGCTGGCGCTCGGCGCGCATCTGCCGCCGAAGGAAAAGCGTGGCATCGTACTCGTCGATCCGCCCTTCGAGGCACCGGACGAGTATGAGCGGCTGGTAAAGGGGCTAGCCGGCGCCTATCGCCGCTTTCCCGGCGGCACCTTTTGCCTCTGGTATCCGCTGAAGAAGGGCGCGCCGATTAAGGACTTCCACAAGGCGCTGCAGGATCTCGATATCCCGAAGATGCTCTGTATCGAACTGACGGTGGTGAGCGACCGTGAGACCACGGGGCTCAACGGCTCCGGCCTCGTCGTCGTCAACCCACCCTTCACACTGAAGGACGAGATGCACGTGCTGCTGCCGGCACTGAAGGATGTCATGGCGCAGGACCGGTTCGCTTCACAGCGCGCCTTCTGGCTTCGCGGGGAAGAGCGGGATCAGGATCCTTCCGAGGCCTGATTGGCCCGGAACTGGGTTCGCTCGAAGACGAAGATGACGCCGAGCGCGATCGCGAACGGGATCAGTAGGTAGAAAAGCCGGAAGACCAGGAGGGCGGCGATGACATCGGCCTGATCCATGTCCGGCAGTCCCATGACGAAGACCAGTTCAAGCACCCCGAGGCCGCCGGGCGCGTGAGAGATCAGCGCTGCAGAAAACGAAGCGAGGAAGATCCCGAGGACGACGATGAAACCGGGATTTCCGGCTTCGGGCAGCGCGAAATAGATGATACCGGCTGCGCCGATCAGTTCCAGAGGGCCGATAACCAGTTGCGAGAGGACGACGCGCGGCGTCGGATAGGTCAGCTGGGTAGAGCCGATGGTGATCGGCCGCAGGCGCAGGAAACTCGCCGCCACGTAGAGAGCGATAAGCGCGAGGATCGTATAGCCGGTCGCAGACGAGACGTCGAGTGGAAAGCCCTCACCGAAGCGCTCGGTGATGTGCGGCTTCAACACCAGGACCAGCCCTGCCAGCAGCAGAGTTCCAAGCACGAAGGTGAAGGAGCAGATCGCAATGAGAGCGCCGATTTCCCTGCCGCTCAAACCTCTTGAGGAATACGCCCGGTAGCGCACAACGCCGCCGGAAATCACGGAAGCTCCGACATTGTGCGACAGGGCATAGGTGGTGAACGACGTGACGGTAATGAACCAGAGATCGATGCTGCGCCCGATATGCATAAGAGCGATACGGTCGTAGCCCGCAAGTGCAGCATAAGCCACGAGCGTCGAGAGTCCTGCTAGGACCCAATGCTGGGGGGCAATCGCAGTCAGGCTGTCCCAGACGTCATCAAGAGATAGGCCACGCAATTCCTTGTAGAGAAGCCAGGCGCAAACGGCTATCGTCGCGGCGCCGATCACCGGCCAGATATATTTATTCAGGGTCATCCAGACTTGCCGATCTCTGCTCCTCCGAGGCATATCAGCAGCCGCAGGGCAGTTACTGACTCGCCTACATTGGAGGCATTGGTTTGACGGATCAACCTTTTCGGGCCGTTTTTGCGGCACTCTTGCTTGCCGCCGTCATGTTTTCTCCGGCCGCTGCGCAGGCGCCCGACTTTGATTTCTACGTACTGTCGCTGTCCTGGTCGCCCACCTATTGTGCAAGCGAAGAAGGACGCAGGAGCCGCCAACAATGCGGCGGGGGTGCGGACCACTCGTTCGTCGTGCACGGCCTGTGGCCGCAACACGAACGCGGCTACCCCCAGTTCTGCCCGAGCCGTGAGCCGCAGCGCGTGCCGCAGGCGCTCGGCGAGACAATGTTCGACATCATGCCGTCAATGGGGTTGATCGGCCACGAATGGCGCAAGCATGGCAGTTGCAGCGGGCTCAGCCAGCGGGATTATCTTGCGAAGACGCGCGAGGCGTTCGAGCAGGTGCGCATACCGCGCGCTTTGGCCAACGGCGAACGAAGCCTCTCCCTTTCTACAGACAAAATTGAAGAGATGTTCGTGAGCGCTAATCCGGGCATGACGCGACAGGGTATCGCGGCCAGCTGCGACGGTCGGCGGCTCGAAGAGGTTCGCATCTGCCTGACCAGGGACCTTCAGTTCCGCGACTGCGCCGAAGTCGACCGCGGCGGCTGCCGGCTTGAGCGCGTCGAGCTGCCGCCGGTCAACTAGAACAACACCACCTAAGGACACCCCCTGATGAAGCTACTTTACTCCCCCGCCTCCCCCTACGCCGCCAAGGTGCGCATGGCTGCCCGACAAGCCGGCATCGATCTTGCGACAGAGAAGGTCGAGACGGCGAAGAACCCGCCGGAACTCATGGACAACAACCCGCTCGGCAAGATCCCGACGCTGATCCGCGAGGGCGAGCCGCCGATCTACGACAGTGTCGCCATCATGCATTATCTCGACCGGCTGTCTGGCGGGCTGCTTTACCCAAAGAAGGATCCAAAGCGCACGGACGCGGAGGTGCTGGAAGCACTTTGCGACGGGATGATGGACAGCCTGTTGGCGATCATGAACGAGAAGCGCAGCCGAACGGAAGACAGGATCCACCAGCCGTGGATCGACAAGCAGTGGGAGAAGGTCAGCCGTGGCCTCGACCACCTTGATGCCCACCTGCCGAAGACGGGCAAGAAGCTTCATGGCGGCCATTTCGCGCTCGCAGCCCTCCTGAGCTATTTGGACCTTCGCTTCGACGACCGGAACTGGCGCGCCGGCCGATCGGAATTGGCGGGCTGGCCGGAGACGTTCCTGAAGCGATTTCCGGACTATGCCGAATTGAAGGCAAGCGCCTGAAACGGAAAGTGCCGGCGGCCAAGGCCACCGGCATTTTCTTCTTTCGGACCGAGCGATAATCAGAACTTGACGCCGATACCGACCTTGACGCTGTGGTCATCGTAACCGCTGGAGATCGAACCGCTGTCGAGCGTGTAGTCATCGCTGCCGAAGTCGGTGTAGCGATATTCGACGCGGGCGGTGATGTTGTCGGTCACGAGTGCTTCCGCACCGGCACCAACGGTGTAGCCGACAGCCGTGTTGCTGTCGGAAGACGTTGCGTCAGACAACTCGTTGTCCTGCAGAGCCACACCGGCTGTGCTGTAGATCATGAACGGGTTCAGGTCGTAACCGACGCGGGCGCGGACCGAGCCGTTCCAGCCAGCCTTGCCTTCGACGCCCGTTGCGACGCTCTGTTCTTCGCCGTTGTAACCAACGTCGCCTTCAAGACCGTAGACGATCTGGCCGCTCTGCCAGTTGTAGCCGCCGAACGCTCCGCCGCCGAAGGTGCCGTCACGGTCACCGCCGTCGAAACGGCCCCAGTCATAGGCGCCGTAGGCACCGATGTAGGCGCCGCTCCAGTCCTTTGCCGGAGCCGGCTGCTCGTAGGCAACGGGTGCTTCCGGGATTTGGTCGACGGCATCGGCGGCACTGGCAGCCGAGATGGTCGCGAAAGTGGCAACGGAGGCCACGAGAGTTGCGATGAGAGTACGCATACTAATTCTCCTTTATGCTGCGCCGGGATGTGCCGCTGCGATGCTGTCGCACGGCTTGTTCCCTGCCCGCTGGCGGCGAAGATGTTCTGCAAATGAGGACAAGAAAGAGCCGGATTGTGAATTGATTGTGGCTTCCGAACGGCGAAAAGGTGATGTTGCAGCGCCGCAACATAATGATTTTTAACCATATTTCTCAAATCGATGAGCGAGGGCAGAAATCCTCCGATCTTCGCCAAGGACAGCCGATTGCCTTCACCCGATGTTAAGGATGTATTGCGGCAGAGGTCCTCCCGAGTCTTGAGACGTACATTCACGGCCGCGAAGCCAGGTGCGGATTGAGATGAGTTATAGCCCATGTGGGAACCCAGACCGTCAGATCTCGCGCGACGGGGTGGTCGTTGCGGGGGTGACCCGTGCGAGGAATCGCGGGATTGCTTAATAGGCAGACGTAGCAGCTTAGGGAGACGTTGATGCCAAGGTAAATACCCTTGAGACCTCGTTCCTGCCTCTTACCGTCGTGCTCTCCAACTCACGAATCTCAAAGGCATCAAGCAGCTGCAATACGGTCGCTTCCCCTAGCAGGATCGGCACACCATAGTCTTTGGACGCCGTCTCGAGCCGGGCAGCAAGGTTTACGGCATCCCCAAGGGCCGAGTAGTCAAAGCGGCTGTCTGACCCCATATTACCGACGACACAGGTACCAGTGTTGATGCCGATGCCCACCCTCAGCTCTGGAAAGGTGGGGCCAACTCCCTCAGCCTCGGAACGCAGTTCGCTGTTGAGATCAGTGACTGCCTTCAGCATCTCAAGCGCAGCGGAAACGGCATGGCGAGCATGATTGGGATCCGGCAGCGGCGCATTCCAGAACGCCATGATGCAATCGCCTATGTACTTGTCAATGGTGCCACCATGTTTGAGGATGACGTTTGAAAGCGGCGTCAGCAAACGGTTTACGAGCTGCGTCAGGTGTGCGGGATCGTCCTTTAAGTCCTCTGCAATCGCGGAAAAGCCGCGCACATCGCAAAACAAGATTGTCAGCTCCCGCGTTTCCCCACCCAGCTTCAAACGCTCCGGATCCTTTGCGAGCCTTTCCACCAATTCTGGCGAAAGATACTGCGAGAAGGCCTTGGTGATCTGGCGCCTGCTCCGTCTCTCTGCCGCGTAGTCAATGCTGCTTTGTGCGAGTACCACCGCGGCCAATGAAACGGCGGGTGAAGCGGGCGACATGAAGATCCCGGTCGCGCGGAGAACCACAAGGCTTCCCAACACAGCTAATGTAATGGCTATTGCCGCACCGAACCATGTGAGCCAGTTGGTCCCCCGCCAGACGAGCAGCGACGCGAATGCGATTGCAGACAACAGAAACACGCCAGAATAGCCCGGGCCAGCCTTCGCAATGCCGTCGCCGGTTCGAAGATTGTCAACGAAGGTCGCCTGCACTTCTGCGCCTGCCGTCAAACGGCCGTTGCGTATGGTGGCCGGAGTTGCGAACGCATCCGCACCGCCGCTGCTGATGGAGGGGGCGTTCTGGAGGCTGAGGCCGACGATAACGATCCGATCCCGGAAAAGCCCATTGGGCAGGAAAGCCTCTGGCTCGAGCGCCTGATAGTAGGACACTGTCGGGTAGGTCCGCGGCCCGCCATAAGACTGCAGAAGCAGCTCCCCTTCCGATGGCGGTACCGGCCGGGCGGCTGTGCGCAATATGGCGCCTGCAAAGCTCTCGTCTCGGTTCGGGATCGCGCGAAGCACGCCATCTTCATGCAGCGATACCGATGCGATTCCGGCCACAGCTCCCGCGTCGGTGAACATCGAAAGCGGCATGGTCCTGATCAATTGATCGGCTTGTGGCGACGAGATAAGCGATTCATCGCCTGCAAGAACAACGTCTGGTCCCAGCACCGAAGCAAACGTTTTATCCGCTTCTGCGGTGGACGGCTCCGAGAAGATGATGTCGAGCCCGATCACATGAGCTCCCGCTGCCCTCAATGCGGTAACAAGACGGGCGTGGAGGGTGCGCGGCCATGGCCATTGAAGATTGATCTCTGCCAGCGAGGGCTCATCGATGGCCACGATGATTGGACCGCGCTCCGGCAGAGCAGGCGGTTGGACCGTCGTCAGATAGTCGAAGCTTCTGTGGTCGATCAGGCGCCAAGCCGGCAATCGCTGCACCAGCACCATCGAAGCGAGGATAGCGGCCGCAAGCACAATGATCTGCACATCTCGGCGGCGAGCGAAACTATGCTGCCACGGGAAGCTGCCGGAGAACCTCTGCATCAGAAGCGGACTTTTACCGTGCCTTTGACCGAGCGTCCCCAGCCGGGCACGCCCGCGTTGAGTTCGATTTCCTCCTCGAGGAGGTTGAATGCGGCAAGGTCGATTGAGAAGCGTTTGTCCACCGGCTCCCAAGTCAGTGCCGCGTCTACGGTCCAGTAGTCGTCGAGGTCAATGCCGCTCTCGTTGTTGCGATGTCCTACGTAGTTCGCAGCGAGCGTCGCCCGCACATTGGCCTGGTTCACCCATGTCAGAGCGACTTGGCCTGACCACTGCGGGACGAATGGTAGGGCTTCGTCGTAGGTCGATGATCCTGCATCCTGATCTTCAGAACCGGTGAAGGCGACCGTTGAGGACAGCCCAAAGCCATGACCCAGCAACAAGTTGCCGGTTAGGCTTGCACGATCGATATGTCCCTCTGAGGTTGTGAAGGGGATCGAAGCCAGCGGAACAGGGATCTGCAGATCATCCACATCCTGATGCTGGTATTCCACCGCAGTAAAGAAGTCCGGCGTCCACTCTGCGTCCCAGCGTAAGGCATAGGTGTCCACATAGCCGGTTGTGGCAACCGAAACCTGGTTCGGCTGCAACCCGAGGATCCCGATCGGCGATAGCGTCGGTGTGTTCAGGTCGAGGCTTGACCGCATGAACCCGCCGCGCAACCAATGACCTTCGGCGGGTGACCAGGCAAGACCGACCCTCGGCTCCAACCTTGAAATATCGTTGGTCTCACTGTCGATGTAGCTGCCGAACAAGGCATACTCGGCGCGGAAATTGGCGCTGATATCGTGAAGCACGTCAACGTAGACCCGTCCGACCGTGCTAGTATCTTCGGCCGTTTCCGGCGATGTGCTCAGCGCGGGATTGAGAAAGTTGGTGTAGGACTGCGACTGGTAGGCATCCACCCAGCCGCCCTCGATGCCGTACCGCCAGGTCAGGTCGCCGTGGCCAACGGCGTGGTTGACGGCGGCCAAGTACGTATTTTCCTTGAAGACGTTCCGGGTTTCGGCCGTCGGGAGTGGCAGACCGAAGAAGTCAAACTCGAAATGGTTTTCGTCCTCCCGGCGCACCCCGCTGTAAAGAAACGCCGCATTTAATACATTTCGATAGCCGAAGGTGTGACTCCAGCCGATGCCAGCATTGGTAGCCTGTGAATGTATCTCCTGCTCGATCCTTAACGGAAGAGGCAAGACTGCCGGGTCGGTGGGATCCACGAAGGGTACGAAGTTGGCTTCAACCTGGAAATCCCGCGCAAGGTCGTTCTCGCCATGATTGGCGTAGAGCACCACTCGATCGTAAAGCGTTGGGCTTGCCGTCACATATCCATTCCCTCCAAGGATCTCGAGCTCGCTATTTAAATCGCTCAACACTCCAATGTCGCGTTCATCCGCTACCTTGCTCCACTGCAGGTTTCCGTAGACGCTGATCGGCATCGGCAGATTGGTGTAACCCTGCGCTTCGCCTTCTCCGACGTAGCCGGTCTCTTCGCCGCCGTAGACAAACCCGCCGCCGATCGCGCCTTCGAAGAAGGGGCGCCGCAGCAGGTTGGCGGAGCGGGACCGGCCCGAGATCAAGTGAGGCTCTAGCATCAAACCTTGTAAAAGGGACGAAAAGGCTTCACCGTTCGGGATGTTGTTGGCGACATCGCCGCCGAACGACTCTTCGTTGGCGAAGGGGTCGGCACTGCCCCGAAGACTCTGGTCGATATAGGACGTTCCGACGAAAGGGTCGAAGACCGCGTCGCCGTAGTACTCGCCCCAGGCGTTCATTCCCTGCAGCCGAAACGCGTTGTTGAGCGTCGACCCTGCATCGTGGTTTGCGCCAAGGGACGCAAAGTCACCGCCTCTGTCACGAGAGCGGCGAACGAACTCCTGTGCATTGCGGATGGCAGTGACAGAATCGTAGTCATCGATAGCGGCTGCCGCACGGAAGGAGTAGATCACCGGATCGTTTCCATCGAGCCGCTGAGCATTGTCTAACGCCTGCTCGGCCGGCACCCGATCCCCTTTCTCGTAATGGGCAGCAGCAAGCAGAAGCTGACCCTGCGAATAGGCCGGATTGGAAACGGTCCCTGCCAAAAGATCGTCGACCGCCTTATCCAGCTCGCCCGTTTGGAGATGATAGCGGCCCCGTGCGACGAGACCGACATCGAATGTCGGGTCTGCAGCAAGCGCCAGATCGATATGCTCCTTCGCCTCTCTCACGCGCGAATTGTCGAGATAGAAGATCGCTAAGTTGGCGTGGCTCACGGGGTCCTGCGGGTCGAGGGAGATGGCCTTTTGAAAAGCAGCTTCAGCTTCGCGATTGGCCCCTCGGGCAGATTGGACATTGCCGATCTCGTTCCAAGTGGTCGAGGATCCTGGCGTAATGGAAGCGGCCATCTGCAGATCGGAAAGAGCTCCTTCCAGGTCGCCCTGAAAGCCCGAACGAAAATGCGCACGCACTTCCAGCGCCGTCGGCTCGTTCGGATCAAGCGACAAAGATCGCCCCATCGCTTCCTCCGCCTGCGCACGGTCGTTCAGCAGGAGAGCGAGCCACGCCCGATAGGCCGGCAGTTCAGGATCGTTAGGAAACTTTGCTTCTGCCTGTTTGAGGACCTCAATGGCACTAGGGAGATCCTGGAGGAAGCCGATCGCATAAGCACGTAGGAAAGCGGCATCAGAACCGCCGATATGAGGAGGCAGCGGTTCGACCCGCTCCGGATGCGCGAGTGCTCGGGCGTAATACCCACCATACAGGGCGATGGCTCGCCGCTGTGGGTCGAGACAAGGCGCCGCACGTTCAAACAGGGATGCGGCCTCGCCATAATGACCTTCCGAGGCAGCGATGACTGCCTCGACCAGCATTACGCGGCAGCCAAGCGAGCCGGATAGCCGCTGACGCTTCGCAGCCGCGAGTGCTTCGTTTGCTTTTCCTCGCCCTTCAAGCGACAAAGCCGCCTCGGCAAGTGAGACCCAATGGTCCGCCGTTCGCTGTGCCTCTGGGATCCGGCCAATCTGCTCCACTTGCTGCCGCATCTGCGCCACCGGTAGCGCCGAGGGCGGCATCCGTTCAAATGCTTCACGGGGCGGCAGATAGAAAAGCATCTGCTCCCGATCGTCTGATTCCACGATGACGATCTTGCGCGGCGCCTGCCCAATGGACGCAACGGCCGCTTCACCTTCGACCAGTTCAAGGCTTCCCTGAGGGTTACTTAGCTGAACGCGTCCTTCGAGAACCGTGAGGGTCGTCCGCTCGCCCTCCACCGTCATTGTCCAATCCGTACCGCGGATAGCCGCTGTCGCCGCTGGCGTCTGCACAGTGACGCCAGGTCCACCTCGTTCAGCCCGGGCCCAGATGGTGCCTGATTGAAGCTCAAGCACTGCATCGCTTCCAGCCGAAACCTGTCGTACGAGTAGCGAGGAGTTCCGCCCCAGCCTGACCTGGGTGCGATCGGAGAATAGTATGGCTAGTTGGCCTGTAGCATTCGTCCGCAGCACATCGCCTGACAAAAGGTCTTGCTGCAGGTCGACGATTTCCCAAGACGAAATGTCGATAAATCGGATCTCTTCCCCTGCCTTCCGTGCGATAACGGCGCCAGCGGCGGCCGAGGCACGCGGACGCGGCTCTGCGGAGACATCCGCAATGAGGCCGCCACTCAGCAGCAGGATCAGCAATGTAAGCTTTCGCAAGTTTGTTCCCTCAGCTCCTCCTCTGAACTGACCACCCAATAAGCAGAAGTCAAGTTTCGTATCAATTCGCTTCTTGCTTTCGGCCCATTGTGTATTACGAAAGGAACACTTTTTACCGGGCGGAGCGGTGTCCATGGACGAGTTCAAGTCAGAACCTTCGGACTTTCTTGAAGACTCTCATGTCATAGATGACGTGGAGAAGGAATATTTTTCACATTTGAAGAAAATAAACGATGTATTCTATGACCAGATCAAAATTTCGGACCAGAAGGCCGCGTACATTTTTACCTTTCTCCTCGCGTTTTTAGTAACATCGAGTGATGGGCGCGATGTTTTCTCGCTGAGCCGGTACATCCAATCTGGGATCACGTCCAATCTTGCAGCCGCGTTGCTTGCCGTGGCCTCTGTGGCTTCGCTGCTGTGCGCAGTTCTCGTCGTTCTCCCCCGAAATGTCCCCCGTTCAACGTCTCTCTTCTGGGGCACTTGGCCGCAACATCGGCCTCTGCTGGTTCAAGCCGTCAGGGCCTCGGACTCCAACTACCTCTTCAACCAGTACCTTGAGAACGCCGACATCCTGTCGCTCATCGCGCGACGGAAGTACTGGTTCGTCTCCCTCTCGTTCAAGAGCTTGGTCGTCACCCTCGTCGCCTACGTGCTGGTCCTGGTGGTGAAGTAAATAACAAGGCGCTCTCCGACATGGCCGCAAAAGAGCGTGTTACGTTTCCAAACGAGCGGCAAAAATTCAGTGTTTGAATCTTCACGAAAGCAGATTGTCTGCTTTCCTGAAGAGTTTCGGGCACTGGAAGGCGTACGAAAGCCCCGGGAAGGAACCTGCGGACCACAGGCTGACGCTCTAGAGGTTTCGATTTTCGGCTGATGCGGGGGCGGCGAGACTGCAGCTAGCAATCAGATCGATGGCTGATCAAATCCTTTCGATTGATCTCAGCGGATACCCGCCGTTCCGCAATCCACCCAGACCGGTCGTCCCGATTCTGGGGTTCACGGCCTAGGACAAGAATGGGCACTAAATCCTCGTCTTTCATTGCGGCTTGCGGCGCACTACCTGTAGGACATTCACGATCCGGCGACTCGAAGCCCGGCTCGACGGGCGCTGCATGACCAGCGGGGCCGGCGAGCGAAGAGGATGTAAATGAACTCTGCCAAGCTGCCAGATGGCGGCGTTCTCTATGACGAAACCGAAGACGACGAGGACGACGTCGCATCCGCCCCCGAGCTCGAGCGGGCGCTGGGCATCGACTGGAACGAGGCGCTGAAGAACGAGAGCGGCCTCAAGGGCGCCGATCTCATTGCCGAATTCGTCAAGCACCTGCCGAATGCGCCAGGCGTCTACCGCATGTTCAACGAAGCCGGCGATGTGATGTATGTCGGCAAGGCGCGCAGCCTGAAGAAGCGGGTGAGCAACTACGCCCAGGGCCGGGTACACTCCAACCGCCTTTCGCGGATGGTGCGCGACACGACGCATATGGAATTCGTCACGACACGCACGGAGACCGAGGCGCTGCTGCTCGAGGCGAACCTGATCAAGCGCCTGCGGCCTCGCTTCAACGTGCTTCTGCGCGACGACAAGTCTTTTCCCTATATCATGATCACCGGCGATCATCGGGCGCCCGCCATCTTCAAGCATCGTGGCGCGCGCGCCCGCAAGGGGGACTATTTCGGTCCCTTCGCGTCGGCGAGCGCCGTCGGCCGGACGATCAATTCGCTGCAGCGGGCCTTCCTGCTCAGGACCTGCACGGACAGCGTGTTCGAGACGCGAACCCGCCCCTGCTTGCTCTACCAGATCAAGCGCTGCTCGGGGCCCTGCACTCGCGAGATCAGTGACGAGGGCTATGCCGAACTAGTGAACGGAGCCAAGGACTTCCTGTCCGGCAAGAGCCAGAACGTGAAGGCGACAATCTCGCGGCAGATGACAGAGGCTTCCGAGGACCTCGATTTCGAGCGCGCGGCGATCTACCGCGACCGGCTCGCGGCTCTCAGCCACGTGCAGAGCCATCAGGGGATCAATCCCGCCGGGGTAGACGAGGCGGATGTGTTCGCCATCCACCACGAGGGCGGGCTCACCTGCATCCAGGTCTTCTTCTTCCGGACTGGGCAGAACTGGGGCAACCGCGCCTACTTCCCGAAGGCAGATGCGCAGATGACCGGCGCGGAAGTGTTGAACGCCTTCCTGGCGCAGTTCTACGACGACAAGCCGATACCAAAGCAGATCCTGCTTTCGCAGCCGGTCGACGAGCAGGAGCTGCTCGGCTTGGCCTTCTGCGAGAAGGCTGGCCACCGGGTGACGATCTCGGTGCCGCAAAGGGGCGAGAAAAAGGATCTGGTGGACCACGTACTGGCGAATGCGCGTGAAGCGCATGGGCGCAAGCTTGCCGAGACCTCGTCGCAGGCACGCCTGCTGCAGGGTTTTGCCGAGACCTTCGGGTTATCTTATGTGCCGCGTCGCATCGAGATCTACGACAACTCCCACATCATGGGCACGAATGCGGTCGGCGGCATGGTTGTCGCCGGCGCGGAAGGCTTTGTGAAGAACCAGTACCGCAAGTTCAACATCAAATCGACGGAGATCACCCCCGGCGACGATTTCGGCATGATGCGCGAGGTGATGACGCGCCGTTTCTCGCGGCTCTTGAAGGAGGAAGGACGGCCTGACCGCACGCAGGGCGTTTCTCCCGAGGACGCCGCTGACGCCCCCTTCCCCGCCTGGCCGGACGTTATCCTGATCGATGGCGGACAAGGGCAGATGACGGCGGTGCGGGCGATCCTCGACGAACTCGGCATCCGCGACGTGGTCACCGCCATTGGTGTTGCAAAGGGCGTCGATCGCGATGCCGGGCGCGAACGCTTCTTTGCCGACGGGCGCAGCGACTTTTCCTTGCCGCCGCGCGACCCGGTTCTCTATTTCGTCCAGCGGATGCGCGACGAGGCGCATCGGTTTGCCATCGGTTCGCATCGTGCGCGGCGGAAGAAGGAGATGGTAAAGAACCCGCTCGACGAAATCTCCGGCATCGGACCAGGGCGCAAGCGCAAGCTCCTGCAGCATTTCGGGACGGCCAAGGCCGTCTCCCGCGCCGGTCTCAACGACCTGATGGCGGTGGAAGGCATTTCCGAAACCGTCGCAAAGCAGATCTATCATCACTTCCACGAAAAGCCCGCCGGATGAGGCGCAGAAGAGATGGAATTCTCTGCGGCAGTGTTGACGCACCTTGCCGGAAGGCTCAACTAAGGCGGATGGAACAACAGGCTTGGACATGGCTTCGCGCGCATACAACATTCCCAACATGCTGACCTACGCGCGTATCGTCGCCGTACCGATCATCGTCGTCTGCTTCTTCATCGAGGGGCGACTTGCCAGTTCCGACTTTGCACGCTGGACGGCGCTGATCCTCTTCGCGCTTGCTTCGATCACCGATTATCTCGACGGATATCTCGCCCGCATCTGGAACCAGACCTCCAATATCGGCCGGATGCTCGACCCGATCGCCGACAAGCTGCTGGTCGCCTCGGTGCTCCTGCTGATGGCGGCCGACGGCACGATTGCCGGCTGGTCGATCTGGGCGGCGATCACCATCCTCTGCCGCGAAATCCTCGTCTCGGGTCTGCGCGAGTATCTGGCGGCTCTGAAGGTCGCAGTGCCGGTGACGCGGATCGCCAAGTGGAAGACGACGATCCAGATGGTGGCGATCGCCTTCCTGCTGGCGGGTCCTGCCGGCGACAAGGTGCTGCCCTACACCACCGAGATGGGGATTGCGCTGCTCTGGATCGCGGCGGTTCTCACGATCTATACGGGCTACGACTACTTCCGTGCCGGCTTGAAGCATGTGGTGGAGGCGGAATGACTGTGAAGCTCGTCTATTTCGCCTGGGTGCGCGAGCGCATCGGCAAGCCGGAGGAGGATATCGACCTTCCTGCCGACGTCACCACCGTGCGGGAATTACTGAATCACCTGAAGAGCTTGGGTGAAGAATATGAAGCCGCACTTCAGTATCCCGAAGTGATACGCGTGGCGATCGATCAGGAGCATGTCGATCATCACGAAAAGATCGGCAATGCCCGCGAGATCGGCATCTTCCCGCCGATGACAGGCGGCTGAGCCAATGCCTGACGCGCCGAACATCCGCATACAGGCGCAGGATTTCGATCTGCAGGCGGAGATCGAGGCGCTGACCAGCGGGCGCCGGGACATCGGCGCGGTGGTAACGTTCACGGGGCTCTGCCGCGATGAGCGAGGTTCACTTTCGGCGCTCGAGCTCGAGCACTATCCGGGCATGGCGGAAGCCGAGATGCGGCGGATCGGCAAGCTTGCCACGGATCGGTTTTCGCTCCTTGGCCTGACCGCCATTCACCGCTTCGGCAGGATTGCGCCGGGCGAGAATATCGTACTGGTCATCGCGGCCGCCCCGCACCGCCAGGCGGCGTTTGACGGCGCAAGCTTCATGATGGATTTCCTCAAGACCTCGGCCCCCTTCTGGAAGAAGGAACACAAGGTGGACGGTTCTGCCGGCGACTGGGTTGCAGCCAAGGACGCCGACGACCGGGCGCGGGATAGGTGGCAGTAGCTCAGCCCTGCCCGATCCGAAGAAAACGAGCAGCATGCGAAAGAACCTTCCTGGCTCCAGGGTCAGTCTTCGAGATCGATCGCGAGCCGAACGCTTGCAGCAATCTGAGGCTCGACGTCGCCTACGTCGGAAACACCAAATTCATCGATATCTTCAGTCGAGAACTGGGGAGTGAGTTGCCGACATCGGGACCTTTAAGTTGGAAGACATGCTTTTGAAATGCGCGTTCAACATCATATTTCCGAAGTCTCATTCACCACTAATCTTCAGGGATGTTCTCGCGGAAGATAACCTGCAGCCTCGGCGGATGATACTCAATCGGTTCTCCACGCACGGACCGTGAAAGCATCGACAGGGCCTCGCGCGCCTCCACGCGCGGATTTTGGTCGATGACTGCGTCAAGAGTTCCATTAAGCAGAAGATGCTTGCTGTAATCAGTCAACTCATGGCCAACGAATATCACCTTGTGTGCCATTCCAGATTCGACCAGCGCCTCGCCGATACCAGAATTTCCCGCGCCAATGTTGTAGATGCCGGAGAGATCGGGATGGCGCTGCAGCAGAGCACGCGCCTCGTTGAGGGCGCGGGTGCGGTCATCGCGGATCTCGCGCAGTTCCACCACCTCCAGATGGGGGAACTCCTCAGCGATGACGTGGCGAAAGCCCATCTCTCGCTCCTCATGGCCGCGATAGGAGAGCGAACCGGCAAACAGCGCGATCTTGCGCCTGCCCCCTTGCCCCAGTAGCCGACCCAGCAGGTAGCCGCCCAGCCGTCCAGCGGCCCGGTTGTCGATGCCGATATAGCCGAGGCGCGGCACATGCAAGATATCCGAGGCGAGCGTGACGATCGGCACACCGTAGGCAGCCAGCGAGCGCATGGCCTCGCGCACGGTCGGATGGTCGAGCGCAATCACGCCCACACCCATCGTCCTGCCATGCAGTTCGTGGAGTTTTGCCGCTAGGGTATCCGGATTGAAGCCCTCGACGGAATGGATACGAACGTCGAGATCGGGTCGCCCCGATGCCTGCAGTTCGATCTGCTGCTGGAGGTTGGCGATGAATGTGTTAGTGCCGGCAGGCAAAATGAAATCGAGCTGCACCCGCCCGCCGCCATTGGCAGCCCCTACGGGTGTGTCGAGATAGCCGAGCCGCCGAGCAGTATCGATGACGATATCGCGGGTGCGTTCCTTCACACCACTGCGGTTGTTGAGCACGCGATCCACTGTTGCACTGGATACGCCAGCCTCGCGGGCAATGTCAGCCAGGGTTGATCGCACGAAAACTCCATTGGAATGATTGCTTTTGATGTACCCGCATTTTCACATTTTGCAAGGGCGTAGCGCTACGTGCGGCAGATTTATCCCAAATCTTGAGTTTCATCTGCGCGTCCGTCGCGCCATACCGGCAGGAAAATCAAACTGATGAGATAAACCGCAACTGCCATCAATCATTCTGCGCTACAATGATGAGAAAAATGATTTGAAATGATGTTGACTCTGATTGATTCCGGCGACAGTATCCGCTCGAAACGGCAGCGGAGGAGCTTGTTTGCCGAAAAGCTGGACGCAACGATCCAGCGCCGCACGACCCCCGGGGTCGGTTGCGGCGAAAGACTTGGGAGGATAGCATGCAGACTACCAATGGCTTTGCGCCTGACCCGCCGGTACGGGTAAGGGGCTTCAGGATCGGCTGCATCGGCGCGGGCATGATCATGGCCGAGTGCCATCTGGCGGCCTACAAGGAAGCCGGTTTCCCGGTCGCCGCCATCGCGTCGCGGACCGAGGCCAGGGCCAGGGCGGTCGC
Source organism: Pseudorhizobium tarimense (assembly GCF_022968135.1). Taxonomy (GTDB): domain Bacteria; phylum Pseudomonadota; class Alphaproteobacteria; order Rhizobiales; family Rhizobiaceae; genus Neorhizobium; species Neorhizobium tarimense. The sequence continues at coordinate 154,887 of NZ_JALJRA010000007.1, read as the reverse complement.
CGAGCGGTGGAACATTTTGACCGTGCACGCCACGCCATCGGCGCTGATTGCCGATACCCAGGTGGAGATCCTCGACATCGCGTTTCCTCCGGACCAGCAGCCGGCGTTGATACGCGAGGCGCTCGCAGCCCCGCACATCAAGGGTATCCTGGCGCAGAAGCCGCTGGCGCTGACGCTCGACGAAGCGAAGGCGTTGCGCGACGAAGCGGCTGCCGCCGGTAAGATCCTCTCGGTCAACCAGAACATGCGCTACGATCAGTCGATGCGGGTGCTGAAGCAGATCCTTGACCGCAGCGAACTCGGCACGGTCGTCATGGCGACGATCGAAATGCGGGCCATTCCGCACTGGCAGAGCTTCCTTGAGGACTATGATCGGCTGACGCTATCCAACATGAGCGTGCATCATCTGGACGTGCTGCGTTTCCTTTTCGGCGATCCCGACGCGATCACCACCGTAACCCGTACCGATCCGCGCACCACCTTCCCTCACAAGGATGGCATCACCGTCTCGACCCTGACGTTCCCGAGCGGCGTGCTCGCCGTGTCGATGGAAGACGTTTGGGCTGGCCCGCGCGAAGAAGGCTTCGATAGCGACTTCTACATCAAGTGGCGGGTCGAGGGCACCGATGGCGTGGCCCAGGGCACGATCGGCTGGCCGGACGGCTCGCCCTCGACTCTTTCATACGCCTCGAAGACTGCCACCGGCGGCAAGTGGTTGACGCCGGAATGGCAGACGATGTGGTTTCCCCACGCTTTCATCGGCGTGATGGAGCAGCTGCAATACGCGGTGGAATCAGGCGAACCGCCGGCTCTCTCGGTCGCCGACAACGTGAAGACCGTTGCACTGGTGGAGGCGGGTTACCGCTCCATCGAGGAGAAGCGCACGGTGAGGCTTTCCGAAATCGCAATCTGAATTTCAAGGGAGGAATTTTATCATGATGCAGACTGGCATTTTCTCGGGCTACTTCCCCTATGGTCTGGAGGAGACCGCACAGAAGATCCGCGCACTGGATTTCAACACTGTCCAGCTCGATATGCACTTCAAGGATATCGATCTCTCGGCAGGTCAGATCACCAAGGACAAATGCGTCCGCATTCGCGAAACGTTCCGCGACCACAACCTGCCGATCTCCTGCATTTCCGGCTACACCAACATCATCCATCCGGACAAGGCCGAGCGCGAGCGCCGGGTCGGCTACCTCAAGGAAATCATCGCCCACGCACAGTATCTTGGCACCCCCTACGTGATCTCCGAGACGGGCACCTACAACACCGATTCTGACTGGGTGCATCACCCCAAGAACAAGACCGAGGAAGGTTTTGAGGAATGCCGTAAGGTCATCGCCGACCTCAGCCAGTTCGCCTATGACCACGGTGCGGTGTTCCTACTCGAAACCTATGTGAACAACGTCGTCGGCTCCGTCGAGGAAACGGTGAAGATGTTCGCTCAAGTCGATCACCCTGGACTCGGCCTGCTGATGGACCCGACCAACTATTTCGAGACGCACAATATCGACCGCATGGACGAGATCCTCAACCAGGTGTTCGATACGCTGCAGGACAAGATCAAGATCGGTCATGCCAAGGACGTTAGGCGCTCGGGCGACGACAAGACCGAAAAACATGCCGATATCGGCGATGCCGATGCGCTGGAAAGCCACACCTTCCGTGGCGTCGGCGAGATCGAACTGCCGGCGCCAGGCCTCGGAGCGCTGAACTACGATCTCTATCTACAACGGCTCGCCAAGAAGCATCCGAACATCCCGATGATAATCGAGCATCTCGACGAGAGCGACGTGCCGCGGGCGAAGAAATTCCTCGACGGCAAGCTGCGCGCTCTCGGGCTCTGATCCTCCCAACTGTGGCCGGGGCTTGACCCGGCCACACCCAGCCAAATGCATGAGAGCCGGCCTCAGACGCCCGGCATATGACAGGAATAAGAGCATGGTCGAACTCTATGGAAAGGCGTTGTCGCGCCGCGACATCGCTGCCCGTGCGGGTGCCTTTTCGCAATTTGCCGGCGTGCGGCTGATGAGGCTGGAAGACGGGGTCGAGCGTGGCATCCGGATGCTGGAATTCCGCTCCGGCACCGGCCTGCGCTTCACGGTGCTGATCGATCGCGCCTTCGACATTGCCGACTGCGAATATCGTGGCATGGCGGTCGGCTGGAATTCGCCTGCCGGGTTCAAGCATCCAGGTCTTGCCGAGTACGAGGGCGAAGGCGGGCTAGCCTGGCTGCGCTCCTTCTCCGGCCTCATGGTGACCTGCGGCCTCGACCATATTTTGTTCATGAACGACGAGCCGGGCGACACCTATGTTTATGGCCCGCGCAAGACCATCAGCCATTCGCTGCATGGGCGCATTGCCACCATCCCCGGCAAGCTCTGCGGCTATGGCGAGGAATGGCGCGGCGACGACTGCATTCTCTGGTGCGAGGGCGTCGTCACACAGGGCACGGTGTTCGGCGAGCATCTTGAACTCACCCGCCGCATTGAGATCAAGGCCGGCACCAACGACATCCGGCTGACCGACCGGGTGGTCAACCGCGGCTTCTACAAGACGCCGCATATGTATTGCTACCACATTAATGTCGGGCACCCGGTGCTGGCGGAAAACTCGCGCTACCTCGCGCCGCTGAAGGACGTCGTTTGGGCCGCCCATGCGGGTGACGACTATCGCAAGCAGGGCGTCGGCTACCGCACTATGCCGATGCCGCAGATGAATTTCCACGAGCAGGTCTGGCAGCACGAAATGGCTGCCGACAGCAATGGTGAAGTACCGGTGGCGCTCGTCAATGACGAGCTCGGCATCGGCTTTGAGGTCGTGACGTGCAAGGACCAGTTCCCCTGCATGTACGAATGGCAGAACCTGCAGGCAGGTCAGTATGCGCTGGGCATCGAGCCATCTACCAACCATGTGCTGGGCCACACTGCGGCACGCGAGCGTGGCGAGTTGATCTGGCTCGAGCATGGCGACGAGCGCCGCTACGAAAGCACTTTCCGCATCCTCACCGACCATGCCGCCATAGCCGCAACCGAAAAGCGCATCCGCGCGCTCTCCGGCCAGCCGGATGAGGAATTTCCGCAGCCGAGCGGCAATCACATTCCGATCGGGGGGCGCGGATGAACATGCAGATTCCAACAGGCAAGGGAGCGAAATCGGCGATGTCCATCGCGGGCAAGGTCATCCTATATACCGGTGCGGCCGGCGGGCTCGGCATGGTCACGACACTGAGTTTTCTCAGAGCCGGCGCCAAAGTCGTCGCCCTAGACAACAATCCGGAGAAGGTCGAGGACTTGCTTGCCGCGGCCGCGCGCGAGAATCTCAAGGAGCTCACCGTGCGGGCCTGCGATCTTTCCGACCTCAAGAGCCTCCGCGCCGAACTGGATGCAGTATCTGCCGAGGTCGGCGGCTTCGACATCGTCATCAACAACGCAGCGATCTACCCGTCCAAGAATTTCGAGGACTATACGATCGAGGAATTCCAGGCGGTCCAGCGCGTCAATGTGGATGCTGGTATCGTCTGCGTTCAGTCGGCCCTGTCACACATGCGCGAAAAGGGCTGGGGCCGCATCGTCAACATTGCCAGCGTTACCGTCTATGGCGGCTGGGCGCATCTTGCCCCCTATGTGCAGTCCAAGGGCGCGCTGGTAGGATTGACCCGCGCCTGGGCCCGCGAATTCGGCGCCTATGGGGTGACCGTCAACGCCGTTTCTCCCGGCGCCTTCCCGACCGATGCCGAGAAGATCCACCCGGACCCCGAAAGCTACACACGCTTCGTGCTGGACCACCAGGCCGTCAAGCGGCGCGGCAGCCCGGAGGACATAGCCAACGCCCTGACCTTTCTGATTTCCGATGCTGCAGGCTTCATCACCGGCCAGACCCTGAATGTCGATGGCGGCTGGGTGATGCACTGAGGATTTTCGTTACCACAAGGACCTGATAATAAATGGGTATTCTCAACGGAGTTCGCGTTCTCGACTGCTCGATCGCCATGGCCGGCCCTTTCGCGGCCCAGCGTCTTGGTGATCTGGGCGCTGACGTGATCAAGGTGGAACCGGTGACCGGCGAATGGCAGCGCCATGTTTCGGCCGGTGGAGCGGGCGGCAATAAGGTCAACGTTTCCTTCCTGTCGCTGAACCGCAATAAGCGCTCGCTTGCGGTCGACCTCAAGTCGGCTGACGGCAGGCAGGTTCTGCTCGATCTGGTCAAGACCGCCGACATCTTCCTGCAGAACTATCGCCCTGGCGTCGCCAAGCGCCTCGGCGTCGACTACGAGACCCTCTCGAGGATTAATCCTCGCCTCGTCTACGTGTCGATGTCCGGTTACGGCGAGGAAGGTCCCTACATTGACCGCCCCGGCCAAGACCTTGTCCTGCAGGGCATGTCCGGCGCCATGCTATCGGCGGGTCGCGCCGGCGAGGCGCCGACAGCGGCCGGCCAATATCTGGTCGATGCCGTCACCGCCTACACCGCGTTCGAGGGCGCGCTGGCCGCGCTGTTCCACCGCGAGCGCACCGGCGAAGGCCAGCTGGTGCAGGTCAACATGCTGGATGCAATCACCACGCTCCAGATGCAGGAGCTTTCGGTCTTCACCATCGGCAACAAGCCGCAGCAGCGCTCTGCCGAACCTCACGCGCATGTTTACATCCGCGCGCCCTACGGAGCCTTCGCCACCAGCGATGGTTACATCACCGTTGCCTTCCCAAAGCTCAAGACGCTGGGCGAGGTGATCGGCGAGGAGAGCTTCCTTACAATGGTGGACGAGGTTGATACCTGGGAGAACCGCGATGAAATCTTCGCCAAGACCCGCGAGAAGCTAAAGACCAAGACGTCGGCCGAATGGCTTGAACTGATGCGCGCCGCCGACATCTGGTGCGGCCCGGTCTATGGCTATGCAGATCTGGTCGAGGACGAGCAGATCAAGCACAACGGCACCTTTGTCGAGTATGACCATCCGACAGAGGGTCGGGTGAAGACGCCGGGCTTCCCGATCAAGTTCTCCAAGACGCCCTCGGTGATCGAGCGCGGGGCGCCGCTGGTCGGCGAGCACACGCGCGAGGTGCTGAAGGATATCGGCTATGATGACGCCCACATCGGCGCGCTCGAAAAGGCCGGTGCGGTCAAGGCCGGAGAGGCGTGACCATGCAAACCCTAAAGGCGCTGACCTGGGATCATCCGCGCGGCTACAATGCGCTTGCCGCAGCAGCCCGCCTTCCGGAGTTGGCGGAAGGAGGCCTGGCGATTGAATGGGACAAGCAGCCGCTCGAAGGCTTTGAGTCTCACCCCATCGCGGATCTCTGCGCCCGCTACGACCTCGTCGTCCTTGATCATCCCCATGTCGGCGAGGCGGTGGATGCCAATTGCCTGAAACCGCTGGAGGACATTTTCGACGAGGCGACAATCAATCTGCTGAGTGCCGAGAGCATCGGACCTTCCCTCAGCAGCTACCGCTTCGCCGGCCATCACTGGGCGCTGCCGCTTGACGCTGCAACGCAGGTGATGGCGGTGCGTGCCGACCTTCTCGATGGCCCCGCTCCGGTCCTGTGGGACGAGGTGCTGATGCTGTCGCAAGAGACCGGCAAGGTGGCGCTGTCGCTGGCCGGCCCGCATGCGGCACTTTCCTTCCTGTCGATTGCCGTCGCATTTGGCGAACCGCCGGCCGAACGCGATCCGGATCTTCTGGTCTCGGAGCAAGTTGGGGTCGAGGTCTACGACCTGTTGAACGAACTTGCCGCTCGCAGCCCGCATGTTGTTGGCGACCTGAACCCGATCGGCATCCTCGGTCACATGGCAACCCATTATGACGTGGCACTGGTGCCGCTGATCTATGGCTATGTGAACTATGCCGCACCCGAAAGAGGCAGGCCAGTTGCCTTCCACAACGCGCCGCGGCTGGAAATCGGCGGACGTCCGGGGTCGACGCTCGGCGGCACCGGCATCGGCATCTCGCGCCGCTGCGAAGTGACGCCCGCCCTGAAGCGGCACCTTCTATGGCTGATGAGCGCGGAGGCGCAAATCGGCTTCATCCCCAGCCATGATGGCCAGCCGTCTCGGCGAGAAGCCTGGCATAATCCCGGGGTGAATGCCCGCTGGGGCGGGTTCTATTCCAACACCGCCGATACGCTGGAGCAGGCCTATGTGCGCCCGCGCCACAACGGCTACATCGCCTTCCAGGCCAAGGCATCAGCGCTGCTGCGCGAGGCATTCCTTGAAAATACTCCGGCCCGCAACGTGATCGACCGTCTGCAGGCGCTTTATGCAGATCATCGCGGCACCAAGGGCGGCGAGAGGTAGGACGACTATGACACAGGATATCCTTTTCACCGTAGACGGCGCCATCGCCACCATCACGCTCAACCGCCCGCAGAAGCTGAATGCGGTCACGCCTGAAATGGCCGATGCAATCGTTGCCGCGGTGGATCAATGCAATGACAGCGACACCATCCGCTGCGTCATCTTGACGGGGGCCGGCGAGCGGTCCTTCTGTGCCGGTTCCGATATCAAGGAGCTCGATACCTATGAGACCCCCTGGCAGTTCCGCAACCGCCCAGACTATTGCGACGCCTTCCGCGCACTTCTGAAACCGACGATCTGCGCGGTTAACGGCTACGCGTTCGGCGGCGGGCTTGAAACCGCGATGTCCTGCGATATCCGCATCGCTTCTGATAACGCACAGTTCGCAGCACCAGAAATCAAGCTCGGCTGGATCGGCGGCGGCGGCATGGCCGCGCATCTGATGCATTCGATCGGCGCCTCCAACGCCGCGCTGATGCTGATGACCGGCGATCCGATCATGGCGGAGAAGGCGCTGGCCTGGGGCCTCGTCAGCGAGGTTGTGCCGCAGACGGATCTGATGGACCGCGCTCGCACGATTGCGCAGGCTATTGCCGAGCGCGCCCCGATCGCGGCAGAAACCGCCAAGGCTAACCTCAAGGCCGCCGTCTCGATGCCGCTCGACAAGGCGATCGAGTACGAGCGCGACCTGCAGACGATCTGCTTTGCTACCGCCGATGCAGCCGAGGGTCGCGCAGCATTCAAGGAAAAACGCCAACCAGTGTTTAAACGGCGGTGACCCGGATGAGCCAGAGCCTTTCCATAGTCCGTGACCTCGCAAAACATCGCGAAGCGTCGGTACTCGTGATGCTAGCGGCGGTGGCGATCTATCTGGCGTTCGCCAGTGATTACTTCCTTGAGCCGCGCAACCTCCTCAACGTCGGCCGGCAGGCCTCAGTTGTCGCCATCGTGGCGCTGGGTCAGGCGCTGGTCATCATCGCCCGCGGCATCGACCTCTCCGTGGGTTCTGTCATCGGCCTGTCCGCCGTGGTTGGGGCGATACTGATGCGCGACACCGGTAGCGAGACGATCGGCTTGCTCGGCGGCCTTGCGACCGGCCTTGCCTGCGGCGTTGTCAATGGTCTGCTCTATACGCGCTTGCGGATCAATCCCTTTATTGCGACGCTCGGTACCCTGTCGGTCGCTCGCGGCATTGCGTTGTTGCTGACTGGCGGTATTCCGCTGCCATTTGGCGGCTTCGCCGAGTTCGTCGGCGCCGGCCGCATCTATAATATCCCGGTCTCATTTCTGCTCATGATCGTGCTCGCGATTATCGTGCACATCTTTGCCGTCAAGACGGTGACCGGCCGCGAGATCTATGCGATCGGCGACAATCCCAAGGCGTCACGCCTTGCCGGCGTCAACATACGCTCCATTCGGCTGTTTGTCTTTGCGCTCAGCGGGCTGCTCGCCGGGCTCGGTGGACTGATCCTTGCAGGCAATCTCGCCAGTGCCGATCCCAATCTTGGGGTGGGGTACGAGCTCGACGTCATCGCTGCCGTAATCTTAGGAGGAACGGCACTGAGTGGCGGCCGTGGCTCGATCATCGGTGCACTGCTCATGGCGCTGCTCAACAACGCGTTCGTACTACTTGGCATCTCCGCCTATTGGCAGGTGGTGACCAAGGGGCTCGTAATCATCTTCGCAGTTGGCTTGGACGGTCTCCAGCGCCGCGGCGACGACGATTGATTTCAAGGTGGAGGAGAAATGACATGCTATTGAAGACTTTTAGATCCCTGGCATTTGTGGCAGCAGCCACGATTGCATTCGCGATGCCGGCGGCGGCACAGGCGCCGGAAGGTGGAACCGTCGCTGCGGTGGAAAACACCAAGGGCCCGATCAAGATCGCCTTCCTGTCGTTCCAGAACAACCCGTTCTGGACGCCCGTGACCGAAGGCGCCGAGGCAGCCAATGACTATCTCTCCAAGTTCAATGCCACGGTCGATTTTGTCGATCTCGGTAACGAGCTTTCGGCCGAGGCCGTTGTCGCCGGGATTGAGGGAGCGCTGGCCAAGCAGTACGACGGCATTGTTGTCGTTCCAATCTTCGACGGCACGGCACGCATCATTGACGAGGCGACCGATGAAGGTGTGCCGGTATTCAACATCGTCGCAGAAGGTGCCACGCCGTCAAATCGACTTGCTTTCATGGGCCAGGACGCCACCTCAGCCGGCAAGCAGATCGGCGAATACATCGCCAAGAAAATGGATGGCAAGGGCAAGCTTGGTGTGATCACGGGCTATTTTGGTGCGACCCAGCATACACAGCGGATGAACGGCGCGCTCGACTTCTTGAAGGCCAACTATCCGCAGATCGAGATCGTCGGACCGTTCGAGAACAAGGATAAGGCCGAGTCCGCCTATTCGCTGGTACAAGACATGATGACCGCAAATCCGGATCTCTCAATGGTCTATGTGACCGCCGGCGGCCCGTTCGGCGCAGCCAAAGCCGTCAAGGACCTCGGGCTCACCGGCAAGGTCGGCGTTGTCGGCTTTGACCATACGCCAGATAACATGCAGTATCTTAAGACTGGCGAGATGGTCGGTCTGCTCGACCAGGCGCCCTACCAGCAGGCGCTTGATGCCAGCGTAATGCTTTACAACTACCTTGTTGACGGCACTGAGCCACCGTCGAAGGTCATCCCCGTTGTTGGCAAGCTTCTGACGCCCCAAGATGTACAGTAACGGAAAGACCTCCACTGCCGGCAACGAACCCGTTGCCGGCATCTTACCCTCTGGACCACTCCTGCGGGCCAGAGGCATCGCCAAGAGCTTTGCCGGCAACGTCGTGCTGCATTCTGCGGATCTCGATCTCTATCCCGGTGAGGTCGTCGGGCTGCTCGGTGAGAATGGCGCCGGCAAGTCGACCTTGATGCATATCCTGTCCGGAGGGCTCCAGCCCGATGCCGGCACCGTTGAGATGCACGGCCAGCCGACGCACTTTAATACCGTCTTGGATGGCATCGAGGCTGGCATAAGCTTTGTGCATCAGGAACTTTCGGTCATCGGCGCACTAACTGTCGCGGAAAACCTTCATCTCGGCCACATGCCGAAGACAAGGGCAGGTTTTGTCGATTTTCAAAAGATGCGCGACGAGGCTGTCGCGCTGCTCAACCGTGTCGGCGCAGGTGGCATTGATCCCCGACATGAGGCGGGGACTCTGCGTGCCGGCGAACAGCAGCTCATCGAGATCGCCAAGGCGGCTGGTCGCAATCCACGCCTGCTGATCCTCGACGAGCCGACATCGTCGCTGACGCCGCATGAAGTCGAAGGGTTCTTCGCCTATGTACGCGCCGCCCGCGCGGCTGGGACCGCTATCATCTTCATCACCCATCGACTGGAGGAGGTGCTCAAACTTTGCGACCGCCTCGTCGTGCTGAGGAATGGCGCAATCGTCAGCGAGCGACGCCCGGCTGAAACCACGCGCCAGCAGCTGATCACCGACATGACCGGCAAGCCGGCAATCTACGAGTATCGGGAGCGGCAGATCCCTGACAAAACCGTGGCGCTCTCATTGCAGCGCGTCCGCGATCGCGATCATCTGGAAGACATCAGCCTTGAAGTGCGCAAAGGCGAGATTATGGGTCTCTTCGGACTCGTAGGCGCCGGCCGAACGGAGCTTCTCGAGGTGATCCATGGTGCACGGCCGCTCGCCTCAGGCAAGATTGCGCTTTTCGGCACCCCGGTGAGCCACCGCGATCCAAGCGCGGCAGTCAGAAATGGCATTGCGCTTGTGCCGGAAGGCCGAAAGACTGCCGGAATTCTGCCGCAGCACTCCGTCCGCGACAATGCGGCGATCAGCAGCCTGCGCCGTTTCTCCGGCAGGCTCTTTTCGGATCTTAGAGGGGATGTGACGCGTATGGAGGATTATCGAGATCGGCTGGGCATCCGCATGGCGCGCGACACCCAACCGATCTCGACGCTTTCAGGTGGCAATCAGCAAAAGGTAGTCTTTGCGCGTGCATTGATGGTCGACCCAAGCATCCTGCTTCTGGACGAGCCAACCCACGGTGTGGATGTCGGCGCCAAATCGGATCTTTATGAGATCGTCGCGCGGGAAGCTGAGCGAGGACTGACCGTGCTGATGGCGTCGTCGGAGGTCCCGGAGATCCTGGCACTGTGCGACAGGGTAGCGATCCTGTCTAAGGGGCGGCTTGCCGGCATCCTATCACGCGAGGAGATGAGCGAGGACCGGATCCTGACGATGGCATTCATGGAGCATTGATGGTTACCAAAGTGACTGGCATCTTCATTGGTTAGGTCCGAACTGCTCGGCTTCGGCTGACAGTATGTTGCCGATGGGTTGCAAAACTCGCCGGTGATTGATCCAGTCGACCCATTCCAGAGTAGCGAACTCGACGCTTCGGCGTCACGCCACTGCCCACGTGGATCGATGACCTCGGCTTTTGAAAGGCCGTTGATCAAGCGGCGAGCGCGTTGTCGTCGCTGTCACCTACCCTTCCGACAGATGGCTTTATGCCCGCTTCTGCCAGCCGCTCTGAATAAAGTGCAATGACGACTTTCCGAAGGAGTTGTTCAGCGTGCGCGTCGCCAAGGCGGCCGAACTAAGACCGGTGAGCCCGACATGAAAAAGCCGGCGCGATGGCCGGCTCTCTTCAAATTCGAATGGCTATATCAGCCGACGATTTCGGTGTCGGAGAACCAGTACTTGATTTCCTGGGCTGCGGTTTCCGGAGCGTCGGAGCCGTGAACCGAGTTTTCGCCGATGGAAAGGGCGAAGGTCTTGCGGATCGTGCCTTCGGCAGCCTGTTCAGGGTTGGTGGCGCCCATGATTTCGCGGTTCTTGAGGATGGCGTTCTCGCCTTCCAGGACCTGAACGACAGTCGGCCCGGAGGTCATGCCTTCAACCAGCTCACCGAAGAAGGGACGCTCCTTGTGAACGGCATAGAAGCCTTCCGCTTCGCGCTTGCTCATCCAGACGCGCTTGGATGCAACGACGCGCAGGCCGTTGTCTTCGAACACCTTGGTGATGGCGCCCGTCAGGTTGCGCTTGGTGGCGTCCGGTTTGATCATCGAAAACGTGCGTTCAATCGCCATCGTTTAATTCCTTGTTCCTGAGAAAGTGGGCGGTCTTTACCCGCCCATCGCTTTGGAAACAAGGGGGTTCGGGCAATTTCACGCGGCTGTCACACGGCGTCCGAGCCCGTCGTAGAGGTCAAGGCAGCGCTCGAACCACTGCATCACCGAATCGTCTTCGGCCAAGGGCGGCGTTCCTGCCGTTACCCGCATCCATTGGAGCGCACCGAACAGGATGTAATCGGCAAAGAGCGGCCGTTCGCCACCGAGATAGGGTTGGAAGTGGAGCGTCCGGCGCACCGGCTCCAGGCGGGCTGCGAAGGCGGCGCGCTCCGCCTCACCCTCGGCCGCGACCTCCTCAATCGATTTCCCGAGGCGCTCCAATCGACTCTGGCGGAAATAAGCCTGATCGCCTTCGTCCAGCATATCATGGATGTGCATGATCGCCATCTTGGTGACCGGCATGTGGAGGATCATCTGCGAGAAGCTTTCCACGAACCGCGATAGCGCCTTGCCCCCCTCCCCGCCGAAAAGCGTCGGGTGATCGGGATAGGTTTCTTCGAGGTAGAGCGCGATGTCGAAGCTGTCGCGGACGAGGCGGTCGCCGTCGCGAAGGATCGGCACCGTCTTGGAAAACCCGTCCTCGATGGTCGGGATGGCCGTGAAAGGATAGGGTCGCTCGACATAATCCAGCCCCTTATGGGCAAGCGCCAGCGACACCTTCCAGCAATGCGGAGAAAAGGGCCGCGTCTCATCCTTGCCGCAGAGGGAATAGAGTACTCTTGTCATTCAAAGCTCCCGATCATGAAATGCCATTGTGGCTGTTCGCACGGCGCAAATCCAATCAGCAAAATTCATAAATGGCATCACACACGCCGGTAATCTTCGCCGATATGATGGCGCTGATCCACAGGAGGTTTCCGATGCACCGCCACTTCCAGATGTTCGCCGACTACAACCGCTGGGCCAACGCGCTTGTCTACGAAGCCTGCGCCTCTCTGTCCGACGAGGAGTACCGGGCAGACAAGGGAGCCTTCTTCGGCTCGGCCCACCGGACGCTCAACCATCTTCTGACTGCCGACCGTATCTGGCTCAAGCGAATGACAGGGTCGGGGACTGCTCCAGAGGCGCTGGACGCAATCCTCTTCGACGACTTCGTCGCGCTGCGCGAGGCGCGTGAGGCCGAAGACCGGAGGCTCATCGACTGGGTCGGCACGCTGACAGAAGAGCAACTGGCACAGCCCTTCAGCTACAGTCCGATCAGCAATCCGACCGTCATCACGCAGCCGCTCGGCCCGGTGCTTTCTCATGTGTTCAACCACCAGACACACCATCGCGGGCAGGTGCACATGATCCTGACCTCGCTTGGAAAGCCCTCGCTCATCCTCGATCTCATCTACTTCCTGCGCGCCGAGGGGCGGCAGTGGACGTAGGGAATGGGCGGTGCCCCCTCTGCTTTCGGTTCCCGCGGAGGTTCCCTGAGCGGGAACAATATGCCTTGCCATTGGCTTTCCCAGCCTGAGCGGACGGTGGGGCGCTGGCGCTCGCCTGAGTGCAGCCATGCCCAACGCGGTCGAGGATCTGACGGGAGAGCTGAGAAACCACGATGGCTGAAGACATGTCTCCGCTCCTGCTGGGCACGCTCGGCAGTCTAGCCGCCGGATCGTGTACGGCGCTGGGTGCAGTCCCCGTCCTGTTTGGCAGACGTCCGGGCGGCGCGTTGCGCGATCTGTCGCTCGGCTTTGCTGCCGGCGTCATGCTGTCGGCCTCGTTTTTTTCCCTGATCATCCCTGCGCTCGATGCTGCCGAGAGACAGTTCGGCGCCGGTGCTATCCCAGCCGCAATCGCCTGCACTGCAATTCTGCTCGGCATGGCGACGGTCGCCCTAATGAATGAATTTCTGCCGCACGAGCATTTCAAGAGCGGTCGCGAGGGCCCTGAGGCCGCATCGCTCAGGCGGATCTGGCTCTTCATCATCGCGATCACGATCCACAACATGCCAGAGGGGCTGGCGGTTGGTGTCGGCTTCGGCGCTCATGGCTTTGAGGGTGGACTTCCACTCGCGACGGGCATCGGCCTCCAGAACGCGCCCGAGGGACTGGCGGTGGCGGTTTCCCTGCTGGGCGAGGGCTACAGCAAGTGGAGAGCCTTCGTCATCGCCGGTTTGACGGGGCTTGTCGAACCGCTGGGAGGGCTGCTGGGTGCCGGCCTCGTCGGCATTTCTCAGCCGCTGCTGCCCTGGGGCCTCGCCTTTGCGGCAGGCGCCATGCTCTATGTCATCAGCCACGAGATCATTCCCGAGACCCATCGCAGCGGCCATCAGAAGCAGGCAACCTTTGGTCTGGCGATCGGGTTGGTGATCATGCTCTTCCTCGACGTGTGGCTCGGCTAGCGAAGCTGCACGCGACCGCTGGCTGTTGGCGCGTATTGCCTTGATGCCGAAGATCGGCCAAAACCCGCGCCATGATCACGATCACTGACCTCTCCGCCCACGTCGCCGGCCGACTCCTCCTCGACCATGCCAGCGTGTCGCTGCCGCCCGGCACGAAAGCCGGGCTTGTGGGACGCAACGGGGCCGGCAAGTCCACCTTGTTTCGCGTCATCACTGGTGACCTTGCAGCCGAGAGCGGATCGGTTTCCATCCCCAAGAATGCCCGCATCGGACAGGTGGCACAGGAAGCGCCCGGGACCGAGGAATCCCTGATCTCCATCGTGCTGGCTGCCGACAAGGAGCGGACGGCGCTCCTGAAGGAAGCCGAGGTCGCGACGGATCCCAACCGCATCGCCGAGATCCAGATGCGGCTGGTGGACATCGACGCCCATTCGGCGGAAGCGCGCGCGGCCAGCATTCTCGCCGGGCTTGGCTTCGATGCTCAGGCGCAGCTGCGGCCCGCCTCCTCCTTCTCCGGCGGCTGGCGCATGCGCGTGGCGCTTGCCTCTGTGCTTTTTGCGGAGCCGGATCTGCTGCTTCTCGACGAGCCAACGAATTATTTGGACCTTGAAGGCACGCTGTGGCTGGAGGACTACGTCCGGCGCTACCCGTACACGGTGATCATCATCAGCCATGACCGGGACCTTCTGAATAACGCCGTCAACTCGATCATCCATCTCGACCAGAAGAAGCTGACCTTCTACCGCGGCGGTTACGACAGTTTCGAGCGGCAGAAGGCGGAAGCAGACGAATTGCAGATGAAGGCCAAGGCTAAGAACGAAGCGGCCCGCAAGCATCTGCAGAGCTTCATCGACAGGTTCAAGGCGAAAGCCTCAAAGGCGAAGCAGGCGCAGAGCCGCGTGAAGGCGCTGGAGCGTATGGGGACGGTGGCGGCCGTTATCGAGGACCATGTCCAGCCGATCCAGTTTCCGAAGCCGGAAAAGCAGCCGGCATCGCCGATCATCGCGCTCAGCAAGGGTGCTGTCGGCTACCAACCCGGCAAGCCGATCCTGAAAAGCATCAGCCTGCGGATCGACAATGACGACCGCATCGCACTGCTCGGCTCCAACGGCAACGGCAAGTCGACCTTCGCCAAGCTGATCTCCGGCCGGCTGCAGCCGGAAGCGGGTGAGATGAAGCTCGCGCCCTCGCTCTCGATCGGTTTCTTCGCCCAGCACCAGCTGGACGACCTAATCCCCAACGAGACGCCGGTGGATCACGTGCGCCGGCTGATGCCGCAGGCGGGCGAGGCGCAGGTGCGGGCGCGGGTGGCGCAGATGGGACTTGCGACGGAGAAGATGGCAACGGCTGCCAAGGATCTTTCCGGCGGCGAGAAGGCGCGCCTGCTGATGGGGCTTGCGACGTTTCACGCCCCGAACCTCCTGATCCTCGACGAGCCGACCAATCACCTGGACATCGACAGCCGCCGGGCACTGATCGAGGCGCTCAATGATTATGACGGCGCCGTGATCCTGATCTCCCACGACCGGCATCTCATCGAGGCGACCGTCGACCGGCTGTGGCTCGTCAATGAAGGAACCGTGAAGCCATTCGAGGGCGACCTCGACGAATATCGCGACCTGATCATCGCAGCCGGTCGCAAGAAGGACGACAAGACGCACGGTTCTGCGGAAGAACCCGCAAACAAGGCCGACCAGCGGAAAGCGAACGCGGAGAAGCGCGCCTCGCTCGCGCCGCTGAAGAAAAAGATCAACGAGATCGAATCCTTAACCGCTAAGCTTGAGAAGCTGATTCAGGCGCTTGATGCAGAGCTTGCAGATCCGATGCTCTACGAGAAGGCGCCGGCCAAAGCTGCCGCCAAGGCGAAGGAGCGGGGAGAGGCGGCCGCAAAGCTTTCCGCGGCCGAGGAAGAGTGGCTGATGCTGTCTTCGGAGTATGAAGAGGCGATGGCAGGCTGAGGCGTCAGGCCTTTTTGACCCATCGTCCTTCCGGCGACTGCTGCCAATAGGTCAGCGTGTGCCCCTCGCCCTTCAGCCGTTTCCATTGGCTGCGGGCATTCTCCAGCTGGGAGGCGTCATACCCGTCGAACATGAAGACGACCCGCTCGTAAGCGGCGAGCGCTGGCGGTTCGGCACCATCGACAAGAAAACGTACGCTCGCATCATTGGCGTTCTGAGGTGTCGCCGTGATCAGCACGGGCTGAACCGAGGCATGATCGGTGGCGTCCGTTCCGTGCGGCAGGAAGCTTTCCTCACGGTAGGTCCAGAGGTGGGCGTCGAGATCATCCCGCCGCCCCTCTTCCGCCGTCTGCACCACTACCCGCCAGCCGCGCTCGACGCTCTTTTCCAGCAGTGCTGGAAGCGCATCTTCAAGCTTGGACTCGGTCAGGTGGTAGAACAGGACTTCGGTCATCTGGATCAGGCTTCGTAATGGTCGCGCACGAGCCTGTCGAGTAGGCGCACTCCGTAACCGGAGGCCCAGGACTGGCTGATCTCGGTCGAAGGTGAGTTCATCGCAGTGCCGGCCACGTCGAGGTGAGCCCAGGGTGTTTCGCCGACGAACCGCTTCAGAAACTGCGCGGCCGTGATGGCTCCGGCGTTGCGGCCGCCGGTGTTCTTCATGTCGGCGAACTTGGAATCGATGAGCTTGTCATATTCCTTGCCGAGCGGCAGGCGCCAGAGCTTTTCACCCGTTGCCTCGCCCGCCGATGTGAGCCGATCTGAAAGCTCGTCGTCATTGGAGAAGAGCCCGGCATGCTGGTTTCCAAGCGCGACCAGAATGGCGCCAGTGAGCGTCGCCAGGTTGATCATGAAGCGCGGCTTGAAGCGGTCGTTGCAGTACCAAAGAGCATCGCCGAGAACCAGTCGACCTTCGGCATCGGTATTGATGATCTCGATCGTCTGCCCGGACATGGAGGTGACGATGTCGCCGGGGCGCTGGGCGTTGCCATCCGGCATGTTCTCGACAAGACCGAGAATGCCGACCGCGTTGACCTTTGCCTTGCGCGCCGCGAGCACATGCATCAACCCGGTCACGGCGGCCGCACCGCCCATGTCGCCCTTCATGTCTTCCATGCCGGCACCCGGCTTAATCGAGATGCCGCCCGAATCGAAGACGACACCCTTGCCGATGAAGGCGACCGGCGCCTCGCCGACCTTGCCGCCCTTCCACTGGATGACCGCAAGCCGCGGCGGCCGAACGGACCCTTGGGCAACGCCGAGAAGGGCACCCATCTTGAGCTCCTGCATCTCCTTCTCGGTCAGGATCTCGACTTCGGCGCCAAGCTTCTCCAGTTCCTTCGCCTTCTCCGCAAACTCCACCGGACCCAAGACATTTGGCGGCAGGTTGACCAGATCGCGCGCCAGGACCACACCGCCCGCGACCGCCTCGGCTTCCGCCAGAAGCTTCTGCGCATCTGCATGGCAACTCGTGACGATGGTGACGGCAACCGTTTCCGGCGGCTTCTCCTCGTCGTCCTTCTTCTTCGTTTTATAGGTGTCGAAGCTATAGCCGCGCAGCATCAGGCCGAGTGCGAAATCGGCGGCCTGTTCGGCTCCGACATCCACTTCTGGCGCATCAAGGAAAACAACCACTTGCTTGGATGCCTTGAACTGACCTGCCGCGGCCCCGCCCGCCCGCAGCCAGTCATGCGCGGTCATCGCCTCAGGCTTGCCGAGACCGAGAACCACCAGCCGATTCGCAGGGGAGCCATTTGGCGCGATGACATCCAGAGTGGACATCGATTTCGCCTTGAAGTTCGCGATCTCAGCCGCCCGAATGCTGACCTTTTGAGGGTCCGCTTCGCCGATACCCGCCGGCAGTTCGCTTCCGGACGTCTGCAGCAGGATTGCCAGCGCCCGGTCGAGCGGCGCCGAGCTTGCAAAATGGATTTTATAGTTCACTGACATGGTCACTCCGGTCCTCGTACTAGCGTTGCGCCGATCATCCCCGTTTCGCCCGACAAGGCAACCCGGATGAAGCGATCTTGACGATGACGGATTGCCGCGACCTCTGGTGAGCCTCCAACCTCGCCCTATCGTTGCCAGCGACGCATGCTGTGGTCACGCTGCTTTTCCAGATGACACAGTCCGTCAAAAAATCACATTCCGCCGTCACTTTCTGACGCCAAAGCGTCGCAAACCATGAAGCGATGGCTTAGAAAGGCCGCGGCCAACCGTTCACGCGGGAGGCCGATTCGCTGTAGCGGGATCGGATGAAGCTTCTCGAACTCTACATATTGCGCAGGATCGTGCAGATGTTCCTGGTGGCGCTCCTGCCGGTGCTCACCATCATCTGGACCATTCAGGTGCTCGGGCGCATCAACCTCGTGACGGACACGGGGCAGTCGATGGGCTCGTTCATGCTGCTTGCGACCTATATCCTGCCGACGATCATCCCCGTCGTGCTGCCGTTTGCGCTCGCCATCGGCATCACACAGACGCTGACGGCGATGAACAACGACTCCGAGCTGCCGGTGATCGATGCCGCCGGATCGTCGCGCAGCATCATCTATCGCCCGGTCCTGCTGCTGGCGGCGATTCTCAGCCTCTTTTCCTTTGTAGTTGCCAACTTCGTTGAACCGCCGTCGCGGGTTGCCGCGCGGCAGATGGTGGCGGCCGCCTATGCAGACTTGCTCTCCTCCGTCATTGAAGAGAAGACCTTTCGCAGCATCGAAGACGGGCTCTACGTTCAGATCGACGAGCGCCATTCGGGCCGGGTGCTGACCGGACTCTTCGTTGTTGACTACCGGGATCCGAATTTCGACCTGATCTACTATGCCCGCGAAGGCTCCATCGACGAAAGCGGCACATCGCTGACGATGCGCGACGGCGAGGTGCATCGCAAGACCGCCGACGGGCGGGTTTCCATCATCAAGTTTGCCTCCTATGCCTTCGATCTTTCGGCCATGTCCGCCCAAGAGGGACCGTCGCTCAATGCCGGTGATCGCAGCCTTGCATTCCTCCTTGATCCCGATCCCAATGATCCGCACGTCCAACGGACACCGGAAAGCTACCGCTCGGAACTCCATGCAAGGCTAACGGAGTGGCTCTTTCCGTTCATGTTCGCACTCGTCTCGCTGGTGGTCGCGGGCGATTCCCGCTCCCACCGCCAGACCCGCGTTCATCCCATGGTGACGGCTCTCATCGTTGCCTTCACACTGCGCTGGCTCGGCTTTTCGCTGAAGAATCTCGTGAAGCAGGACGAAGCCTACACGCTCCTCATCTATCTGCTGCCGCTCGTCACGATCGGCACCTGCAGCTATCTGCTGGCGACCCACAAGCGCATCCGTATGCCCCGCATCCTTGCAAGCCTGACAGGCGGGCTATGGCGCACGATGCGCCGCCGCTTCGGAGAGCGGGCCTCGGCCGGAGGCAGCCAATGATCTTCACGACGCTTGGGCGCTACTTCTTCCGGCGCTACATCACCACCGCCATCTGGTTCTTCCTCGGCGTGTGCGGCATCATCTTTCTTGCCGACTTCAGCGAGACCAGCCGCCGCATGGCGAGCCTCGATGGCTACACGGTCCCCGGCGCACTGTTGTTTACGGCGATGCGCATTCCCTTCATCTTGCAGCAGACGATCCCGACACTTTCGCTGTTCATCGGCATGACGGCACTGATCGCGCTCAACCGGCGCTATGAATTGGTTGTTACCCGCGCTGCAGGCATATCAGTCTGGCAATTCATCATGCCGTTTGCGGCGGGCGCATTCCTGATCGGCTTGTTCGGCATGCTGATCGTTAATCCCGTCGCCGCCTGGGGCCAACGCGAATCGCTGTCGATGGAGGCGTCTTGGCGCCAATCGAGCAGCGCATCCGCCGAGTCGGACTTCCTTCCATGGATCCGCCAGACTTCCGATGGCAATGATTCCATCATCGGGGCGAAGAGCTTCGAGGCAGACGGGACCGTGCTTATCGACGTGGTGGTGTTCCACTTCAATAGCGACCGTCAGGTCATCCTGCGGCAGGATGCATCCACGGCGAAATTGGAAGATGGTTACTGGCTTCTTACCGACGTTTTAGAGAATCGCCCCGGCGAGATCCCGGAGCGCCTAGAGACGGCACAGGTGAGCACCAATCTGAGACAGGAATATCTTCAGGAGAGCCTGTCACAGCCGGAAACCGTTGCATTTTATGATCTTTCTCGAAAGATCGAGGTGGGCCGCTCGTTCGGCCTCCCTACAAAGGCACTCGAGACGCAATTCCACTCGCTGCTTTCACTTCCGCTGCTTCTGGTGGCGATGACGTTCATTGCTGCAACAGTATCGTTGAAATTCAGTCGCTTCGCGCAATCCCGGTCGGTGATTCTGGGTGGAATCGTTTCCGGCTTCGTGCTTTATGTCGTCACGGTTCTCGTAAAAGCATTCGGGAGCAGCGGCGCCGTTCCGCCCTTTGTGGCGGTATGGGTGCCGGTGATCGTGGCGACGGCCCTCGGCGCGACGATTCTGCTTCATCAGGAGGATGGCTAGTGGCGGCAAAAGACCGCGGACATATCAGACGGCGCCTCACGGCCCTGCTGGCAAGCGCGGCTGTGTGCGTGAATGCCTTTCATCCTGTCACAGTGCATGCCCAAGAGCCCGCATCGGCGCCCGTCGTGGCCGACGACGCGAAGATGCTCCTGCGCGCCAACGAACTCGTCTACAATCAGGATGCGCAGCGGGTAACGGCAACCGGCGGCGTGCAGATCTATTACAACCGCTACCGGATGGTGGCGCAGCGGGTCGAATACAACCAGGAAACCGGGCGGGTCACCGCGGTCGGCAATATCGAGCTGATCGAGCCGGACGGCAATCGGATCTATGCCGAAGAACTCGATGTCACAGACGACTTCGGCCAGGGCTTCCTAAACGCGCTTCGCGTGGAGACGACGGACAATACTCGGCTTGCCGCCGAAAGCGCCGAAAGGCTCCCCGGCGACCTGATGGTGCTCAACAACGGCGTCTACACCGCCTGCCTGCCCTGCGCAGAAAAGCCAGGTAAGGCGCCGCTTTGGCAGGTGAAGGCGCAGCGCGTCATCCAGAACGGTCAGACCCACACGATTCGCCTGCAGAACGCCCGGTTCGAACTTTTTGGCATGCCGATCGGCTATCTGCCGTTCCTGGTGGTGCCGGATCAGACAGTCGAGCGGAAGTCCGGCTTCCTCTTTCCGCGCATGAGCCTGGACGACAATCTCGGCTTCGGACTGACGATCCCGTACTATCAGGTCATCACCCCCTCGATGGATGCAACGCTGAGCCCGACCTATTACACGGGACAGGGTCTGCTTCTGCAGGGCGAAGTGCGCAACCGGTTCGAGAACGGCCGTCACACGTTCCGCTTTGCCGGCATCGATCAGCGTGATCCCGATTCCTTTGACGCTGGAACGAGCGACCGCGCAGCGGACACGCGTTTGATGGCAGCATCGAAGGCAGAGTTTCAGATCAACCCCCGCTGGACCTTCGGCTGGGACGTTATGGTCCAGAGCGACAACAACTTCTCGAAGACCTATTCGCTCGACGGCGTGGAGGACGACGTCTTCCGCAACGAGGCCTATCTCATCGGCCTTGGCGATCGAAACTACTTCGACCTCCACGCTTACTATTTCGATATTCAGGACACGGCTGAAGCGAGAACCGCCGAGCGACGCCAGGCGATCGTCTACCCGTCTCTGGACTACCAGTATATCGCCCCGGAACCGGTTGCAGGCGGCCAGCTGACGATCACCAACAATCTGACAAACCTGTCTCGGCGCGAAGAGGAGCTCGCTCTTGTCGGAACAAGTGATCGCTATCCTGGTCTTGACGGCAACTATACCCGCTTCACCACCGAAGCAGAATGGAAGCGGACCTTCAGCACCTCCGGCGGCCTTCTGCTCACACCGCTTCTTGCTGCTCGCGGCGATGCGCTTCGCCATAGCATGTCGGAACCTTCGTTCACTTCGGGCGGAACGACCTACAGCTATGATGGCCTTGAAGACTCGGGCGCCTACGGCCGCTACATGCTGACCGCGGGCATGGAAGCACGCTACCCGTTCCTGATCTCGACACAAAATAGCAGCCACATTATTGAGCCGATCGCACAGGTCTATGTGCGACCGGACGAGCAATATGCCGGCGGACTGCCGAATGAGGATGCTCAAAGCTTCGTATTCGATGCCACCAACCTCTTTGAACGCGACAAGTTCTCCGGCTTAGACCGGATCGAAGGCGGCACGCGCGCCAATGTCGGCCTGCGTTATACCGGCTCGTTCGACAACGGAATTGGCTTGCGCGGCATCTTTGGCCAGAGCTTCCATCTCGCCGGCCAGAATTCGTTTGCGACCGACGATCTCGTGAACGTCGGTGCGAACTCCGGTCTGGAATCGGACCGCTCGGACTATGTCGGGATGGCGGGGATCGACCTGCCGCAGGGCTTCTCGCTCAGCGCCGGCGCCCGCTTCGACCAGGACACGTTCGAGGTGCAGCGGACCGATGCCGAGTTCAGCTATACGACCGCACGCTTGAGCGGATCGCTGATCTACACGCAGATCGAAGCGCAGCCGGAATATGGTTCGAGCGACGATACCGATCTTTTGCAGTCGTCGAGCAGCTTCCGGATCAACGAGAACTGGTCGGTTGCCGGCTCCGCCATCTGGGACCTCAACGACCAGGAGGTCATCCGCCGCGGCGTCGGCCTTACCTATGCAGACGAATGCACAATCTTCACGGTCGCCTATTCAGACGAACGGGCAGATGCCACGAACGCCAATGACTGGACAGTGACGGCGCGGGTTACGTTCCGAACGCTAGGCGAAATCGATCTCGGCTCTGCGCTAGAATAGCGGCGGTCATCGTTTCGCCGCAAGAATTGTGCAGTCCGGCGGCTCTATTGTAGATAAGGGAGAACCGGCCGCCGGCATTACGGTGGCTGCGTAGAAGGACGAACATCATGCCGGCAATGACAGCGACACGCCGGGTTCTGATCGCCATGGCGGCCCTGGCCGCCTCCGTGGCCGTCGAACCCTCTTTTGTTGCAACCGCGCAGGCGGCGACCGAAATCGCCGCGGTGGTCAACAAGACACCGATCACCAGCAGCGACGTGGCCCGTCGTGCGGCGTTCCTGAGGCTGCAGCGGCAAAAAAACGATATCAAAACCGCCCGCGACCAGCTGGTTGAGGAAGCCCTAAAGCGGCAAGAGATTGCCCGGGTGCGGATGTCGGTCAGCACCGACGACGTGGACAAGGCGTTTGCCCGGTTTGCGGCAAGCAACAAACTTTCGCCCGAACAACTGACCAAGATCCTGTCTCAGGCAGGCGTCGGAGCCGAGCACTTCAAAGAATACATCGCCGTGCAGATGAGCTGGCCGCGCCTCGTCAACGCCCGCTATGGCGCAAACCGTGGACGCATGTCCTCGGAAGAGCTCGTCAAGCGGATGATGGAAAACAAGGAAAAGCCAGTCACCACCGAATACTTCCTGCAGCAGATCATCTTCGTCGTCCCGGATTCCAAGCGCAACGCAATTCTGGGCAAGCGCAAGGCAGAGGCGGAGGCATCGCGCTCAAAGTTCCCGGGCTGCGAACAGTCGAAGCAGTTCGCCGCAACCATGCTCGACGTTTCCGTACGTGACCTCGGGCGCGTTCTGGCACCGGAACTGCCGGAAGACTGGAAGCCGCTGGTTGAGAAGGCATCCGGAGGCACGACTGGGGTTCGGGCGACGGAGCGCGGCGTCGAATTCTTGGCAATCTGCAATCAACGTCAGGTCTCCGACGACTTTGCCGCCGAGGTGGTTTTCCGTGCCGAAGATCTCGGCAAGCAGAAGTCGGGCGAAGCCAATCCGAACGAGAAGAAGTATCTGGACGAGCTGCGCTCCAAGGCGCAGATCGATTACCGTTAAGGGGAGTTTGAATGCCGCTTGATCGTCCTCTCGCTCTGACCCAGGGCGATCCTGCCGGCATTGGACCCGATATTAGTCTTGCCGCTTGGCTCAAGCGCAGCGAAAGCGCATTGCCTCCCTTCATCTATCTGGGCGACCCAGTCATCCTGGCAGCACGCGCCAGGCTGATGGGGCTGGACGTTCCGATTCGAGAACTCGAACCATCTGCGGCAGTCTCTACGTTCGCCGACGCCCTTCCCGTTCATCCCATTCCGGCGGGTGCGGAAATTGCCCCCGGAGAGCCGCATGTGGCGACGGCACAGAGCACCATATCCGCCATCGAGACGGCGGTAAACCTGACGCTTGAGGGACAGGCGGCGGCAGTGGTGACCAATCCAATCGCCAAATCCGTCCTCTACGAGGGCGGCTTCGGCTTTCCTGGACACACGGAATTCTTGGCCGACCTCGCAACCCGTTCCACCGGGAAGCCGGTCAAGCCTGTGATGATGCTGGCAGGGCCGAAGCTTCGGGCGATCCCCGTGACGATCCATATCCCGATCCATTCCGTACCGGCGGCGCTGACCGAGGAACTGATCGTCGAAACCTGCCGCATCGCCCACCATGATCTGAAGGAGCGGTTCGGCATTGCTCAGCCCCGGCTTGCCGTGGCGGGGCTGAATCCTCATGCCGGGGAAGACGGGGCGATCGGTCTGGAAGATCGTGATGTGATCCACCCGGCCATTGCGAAAGCGCGGAAGGAAGGCATCAACGCTTTCGGCCCCCTGCCCGCCGATACCATGTTCCACGACGAGGCCCGCACCCGATACGACGTTGCGATCTGCATGTATCACGACCAGGCGCTGATCCCGGCCAAGGCGCTTGGCTTCGATACATCCGTCAACGTGACGCTTGGACTGCCTTTCATCCGCACCTCGCCCGATCACGGCACGGCCTTCGGCATTGCGGGCCAAGGGCTGGCGCGCGAGACAAGCCTGGTGGAGGCGCTGAAGCTTGCCGCTCAGCTCGCAGAGAAGTCTGAACAGGCTACCGGCTGATGGCGACACTCGATGGTCTGCCGCCGCTGCGCGATGTCATCCAGCGCCACGGCCTCGACGCGAAGAAGGCGCTCGGGCAGAATTTCCTGCTCGACCTCAACCTGACGCAGAAGATCGCTCGTAGTGCAGGTCCGCTCGACGATGTGACGGTAATCGAGGTGGGGCCGGGACCAGGTGGGCTGACACGGGCGATCCTGTCACTCGGCGCAAAGAAGCTCATCGCAATCGAACGGGATGCGCGCTGCCTTCCGGCGCTGGCCGAGATCGGCGACCACTATGCCGAGCGGTTGGAGGTCATCGAAGGCGATGCACTGAAGGTGGAATTCGCCGCGCTCGCCACCGAAGGGCCGGTGAAGATCATCGCCAACCTGCCCTACAATGTCGGCACGCAACTGCTGATCAACTGGCTCCTGCCGGTCAACTGGCCGCCCTTCTGGGAGTCGCTGACGCTGATGTTCCAGAAGGAGGTCGGCCAGCGGATCGTTGCCACGGAGGATGACGACCATTACGGGCGGCTTGGTGTTATTGCGGGTTGGCGAACCGAGGCACGGATGATCTTCGACGTGCCACCCCAGGCTTTCACCCCGCCCCCGAAGGTGACGTCCACAGTCGTTCACCTGACCCCACGCGACCATCCCCTGCCCTGCGACGTCGCAAAACTGGAGCGGGTGACGCAGGCGGCCTTCGGCCAGCGCCGCAAGATGCTGCGCCAGAGTCTGAAGCCTCTCGGCGGCGAGGCGCTTCTGCTGAAAGCCGACATCGACCCTGCCCGGCGTGCCGAGACGCTGTCGGTCGAGGAATTTGTTCGGCTGGCGAATTTTCTGTAGAGACGACAGCCTCACCCGCAAGATGTCGCACTTGACCAATCCCGGTGTTCGAGCTGCACTTCGGTAAAAGTGTTACCGGGGGCATCGGGCGCAGGTGGACAGCCAAGTTGACCGGGATCGCCGGAGTTTGCGGCGGTTCATCGCAGCAAGCGGCTTGACGAACCTGGGCGATGGTGTGGCGACAATCGCTTGGGCGTGGACGGCGTCCCTGCTCACGCGTGAGCCGCTGTTGATCGCGTCCATTGCCATCGCTCTCCGCCTGCCGTGGGCGCTATTTGCCGTACCTGCCGGGATCATTGCTGACAGAGTTGACAGGCGCAGCCTGATCCTTTGGATGGACGTGCTGCGAGGATCTGCCTTTGGCGCTGCGGCAATGCTCCTGTGCCTGGCAGCACCCTTCGCGGCCCCACCTGATGCGGGCGTTTCGTCGCCGATCGTCTTCGGTTTCCTGGCATTGTCTGCGCTGACGGTGGGAACGGCGGAGGTCTTCCGCGATAATGCTGCGCAGACGATGCTGCCCGCGCTTGTGCCTCATGACCGACTGGAGTCCGCAAACGGCAAGCTTTGGAGCGCTGAGCTTGTTGGAAACGCCCTGCTCGGTCCGCCTCTCGGAGCCGCCTTGATCGCGGTTGCGCTATCAATGCCTTTCGCCTTCAATGCTGGCTTGTATGGACTTGCTGCCGCGACCGTCGCTGCCATCACAGGGAGCTATCGTGCCGCGATGCGGGACACACGGGACTGGCGGCGAGAGCTTTCGGAGGGATTTTCCTTCTTGCAGGAAGCTCAACTCTTGCGACTGTTGGCGTGGCTAACTGGCGCATGGAACCTGTTCTTCCAGATGGTCATGATCGCCTTGATACTTCATGTGCAAGACAGTCTGGGACTTTCGCCGACGAGTTATGGTCTGGTGTTGGCGACGGGCGCTATCGGAGGGATCGTGGGGGGCCTTGTCGCCGACCGGATCGTGCGAAAGCTTGGACCATCGGCAACGGCGCAGTGGATGCTGCTCGCCTCCGCTCCTGCCTTCGCCGGGATCGCGCTCGCACCGGGTCCGCTATCCCTTGCGGCGGTCCTCGCCTTCTTTGAGTTCACCGGTCTTGTCTGGAACGCTGTTTCTGTCTCCACCCGCCAGCGAACGATACCCAATGATCTCCTGGGACGGGTCAACAGCATCTACCGGCTTGTCGCCTGGGGTATGATGCCTGTCGGACTCCTGCTGTCAGGACTGATCGTGCGCTTGGCTGACGGCCCGATGCCGCATCAGACGGCACTGAAAGCGCCGTTCTGGGTTGCCGCTATCGGAGTGCTTTTGGTTGCCATCTATGGGTGGCGTCCGCTCGGTCGTTTGCTGCCGCGGTCCGCCGGCTAGGCGAGGCGCTATAGCAGCTATCAGAGGAGCTAAAGCTTCGGCTCTTCCGTCAGCAGGCCCTGGACGAAGTCGAAGAGACCGTAGCGGCGATCGCGGCGGATGCGTTCGGCTTTGACGATGCAGCTGACATAGCCATAGGCTTCGTCGAGATCGTCGTTAACGATGACATAGTCATATTCCCGCCAGTGCTCGATCTCCGCGCGGGAATTGAGAAGCCGCGTGCGGATGACCTCTTCCGTGTCCTCCGCACGGCGATGCAGACGCGATTGCAGCTCGGTCATCGACGGGGGAAGCACGAAGATGGAGACGACATCTGCCGTCATCTTCTCCTGCAGCTGCAACGCCCCCTGCCAGTCGATGTCGAACAGCATGTCGCGGCCTTCTGCCATCGCCTGCTCCACCGGCTCGCGCGGCGTTCCGTAATAATTGCCGTGCACCTCCGCCCATTCCAGAAGGTCGCCGGCGTCGCGCATGCGCTCGAACTGCGGGACTGTGATGAAGTGGTAGTGCTTGCCTGCGATCTCGCTCGGCCGCTTCTGACGGGTCGTCACACTGACGGAGATTTCCAGCGTGTGATCGTCCTCCATCAGGTTTCGGGCGATTGTCGACTTTCCCGCTCCCGATGGCGAGGAGAGCACGAGCATAAGGCCACGGCGGGCAATCTTGATAGGCGAAGTCGCCGCGGGCACCATTCGTTACTCCAGATTCTGGACCTGTTCGCGGAACTGGTCGATGACCACCTTAAGTTCCAAGCCTGCGGCCGTCACGGCCGCCGAATTGGACTTGGAACAGATCGTATTCGATTCGCGGTTGAATTCCTGCGCCAGAAAATCGAGCCGCCGGCCGATCGGCCCTCCCATTCGCAGGAGATCGTTAGCGGCTGCGACATGCGCCTTCAGCCGGTCGATCTCTTCGCGCAGATCCGCCTTGGTGGCAAGCAGCGCCGCTTCCGCATGCAGACGAGCAGGATCGAGTGCCGAAGCATCCTGCAGCAAGGTTGCGACCTGCTGTTCCAGTCGCCGTGTTATCTCCACCGGGGAGCGGGAGGGGTCAGCTTCCACGGCAGACGTCAGCTCCGCAATCCGCTCCACATGCCTCGACATCACGTCGCCAAGAGCAAGGCCTTCCGACGCACGCATCTGTTTCAAGGCGGCAATAGCTTTCTCCAGACAGTCGAGAGCGGCCGCGTCGCGGGCCATTGCTTCGCCCTCGCCCTCTTCCGCTTCCCGTATGTCGACGATGCCGCGAATGCCGAGCAGCGTGTCCATGCGCAACGGCGCCGGGTCGATCACCCCTTCAAGTTGCGAGCGTAGCGCCAGGACCGCATCCAGCGCCTCGCGATTGACGACCGCCTCAAGTTTCGTCTCGGCGAGGCTCATGTTCAAGGTCGCCTGGATATTGCCTCTGGAAAAGGACTCGGAGATCCGTCGGCGCACATCCATCTCAAGATGCTCCAGCCCCTGCGGCAGGCGCAGGCGAAGATCGAGGCCCTTGCCGTTTACGGAACGTAGCTCCCAGACAATTCGGTAGCGTCCCTTGGTCGCTTCGCTGCGCGCGAAGCCGGTCATCGACTGCAGGC
This sequence comes from Pseudorhizobium tarimense, assembly GCF_022968135.1. GTDB lineage: Bacteria > Pseudomonadota > Alphaproteobacteria > Rhizobiales > Rhizobiaceae > Neorhizobium > Neorhizobium tarimense. Next base: position 126,464 of record NZ_JALJRA010000007.1, on the reverse strand, counting down.
TCATGCTTTGCTTTGCTCCGCTCCGGTCTCCAGGACCTCAGTTGACCGGCTTTTCGGCCTCGGCACCGCCGGGCTGTCCGTCGCTGAGCTCGGCGTCGGCAGTGTCGGCGCGTTCGGCCTCAAGCTTACGCCAGCGACGGACGTTGGCGTTGTGCTCTTCCAAGGTGGAGGCGAAGGCGTGGCCGCCGGTGCCGTCGGCGACGAAATAGAGGTCATCGGTCCGCCAGGGATTGGCGACCGCTTCCAGCGCCGCACGGCCGGGATTGGCGATGGGCGTCGGCGGCAGGCCCTTGATCACATAGGTGTTGTAGGGCGTTTCCTTCTCCAGGTCCGACTTATAGATCGGCCGATCGGAGGGCTTACCGTCACCGCCGAAGAGACCGTAGATGATGGTCGGATCGGACTGCAGACGCATGCCCTTTTCGAGGCGATTAATGAAGACGGAGGCGACATGAGCGCGTTCGTCGTCGACGCCGGTTTCCTTTTCGACGATGGAGGCGAGCGTAACGAACTCTTCCTTCGTTTCGATCGGCAGATCCGGATCACGCTTCTCCCAGATCTGGTCGATCAGCCGCTGCTGTCCTGCGCGCATCTGATCGATGATCTCGGCGCGCTTTGTGCCGCGCGAGAACTTGTAGGTGTCGGGACGCAGGCTTCCTTCCGGTGGCAATTCGGCCGGAATGTCGCCTTCGAGGACTGGGTCCTCAGCGAGCCTCAGCATCATCTGGCGGACAGTCAAGCCCTCCGGAAGGACGACCGAGTACAGGATCGACTTGCCCGACTCGAGGAGGTCCATCACCTCCTTCATCGAGGCGCCCGCCTTCACTTCGTATTCGCCGGCTTTCAGGGTCCGGCCGTCGCGCAAATAGGTGGCGCTGACATAGCGGAAGACGCGCGCGTCCGAGATGATGCCGTTGCGCTCCAGATTGTTGGCGATCTCGGAAAGGCCGTTGCCGGGCCGAACCATGAAGTGGGCATTGGCTTCGAGCGGCCCCTCCGCCTGAAAGGTCGAGATCATGTAGTAGAAACCTGCAACGCCGACGACGCAGACGAGCACGATCATCGTCATGACGAAGTTGAGGAAAATCACCAGCTGACTGCGGGCATTGCGCGACCGGCGTGGCGGCTCGGGAACGCGCTCTGGCCTCAGTGCCTCGTTCGGCGATTTCGGAATGATCGGCCCGTGGCCACTGCCGCCGGCCGGCGGCGTTTCGCCCGTGTTGTTATTGTTGTTGTTCACTGCGCCCCCCTGAAAAGCACGGTTGTCAGTCCGCTACTTGGCCAAGCAATACGGCAAAAACAGGTTCGGAAGATAGAGCCGCCGTGATCCGGCGGCTCCGTCAGGCCCGCATTGGTCAAGCCTCGTAGCGGCGCAGGACCAAGGAAGCATTGGTGCCGCCAAAGCCGAAAGAGTTGGACAGGGCGACGTTGATCTCACGCGACCGCGCCTTGTGAGGCACAAGATCGATAGCCGTCTCGACATCAGGATTGTCCAGGTTGAGTGTCGGCGGCGCCACGTTGTCGCGGATGGCAAGCGTTGCGAAGATCGCTTCGACGGCGCCGGCAGCGCCAAGAAGATGGCCAATTGCAGACTTCGTGGACGACATCGAGATCTTCGATGCCGCGTTACCAACCAGCCGCTCCACGGCACCCAGCTCAATCGTGTCGGCCATCGTCGAGGTGCCGTGGGCATTGATGTAGTCCACATCCGCCGGCGAAAGACCGGCGCGCTTCAACGCCATGGTCATACAGCGGAAGGCACCCTCGCCGTCTTCAGAAGGCGCGGTGATGTGGAAGGCGTCGCCGGACAGGCCGTAGCCAACCACTTCGGCATAGATCTTCGCACCGCGTGCCTTTGCGTGTTCCAGCTCTTCCAGAACGACGATGCCGGCACCCTCGCCCATGACGAAGCCGTCGCGGTCGCGATCATAGGGACGCGAAGCCTTCTGCGGCTCCTCGTTATGCTGAGTCGAGAGCGCCTTGCAGGCTGCAAAGCCGGCGAGCGCGATGCGCGAGATCGGCGACTCGGCGCCGCCTGCCACCATGACGTCGGCGTCGCCCAGGGCGATCAGACGCGACGCGTCACCAATCGCATGCGCGCCCGTGGAGCAAGCCGTGACGACAGCATGGTTGGGACCGCGCAGCTTGTGTCGGATGGAGACCTGGCCGGAAACGAGATTGATCAGACGGCCGGGAATGAAGAAGGGCGAGATCCGCCGCGGACCCTTTTCCTTCAAGGTGTAGCCTGCTTCGACAATGCCTTCGAGGCCGCCGATGCCGGAGCCGATCAGGACGCCGGTTGCGATCTGATCTTCATCGCTCTGCGGATGCCAATCGGCATCGTTGAGCGCCATATCGGCCGCAGCCATGCCGTAGACGATGAAGGGATCCACCTTGCGCTGGTCCTTCTGGTCCATCCAGTCGTCGGCATTGAAGGTGCCGTCGGAGCCGTCGCCAAAGGGAATGCGGCAGGCAATCTTGGCGGGAAGATCTTCGACTTCGAATTCGGTGACTTTGCGGGCCCCGTTCTGACCGGCCAGCAGCCGCTCCCAGGTCACTTCCGTACCGCATCCGAGAGGAGATACCATGCCGGTACCGGTGATAACGACACGTCTCATCGCCAGCGTTCCACCCTGTATGTCGAGTTATAGTTGCAAAAACGGCCCGAACGAGCGGGCCGCCATAGGGAGTGCCGTCGGCAGGATCCCTCTATCGAGGTGGATCAAGCCTGGGCCTTCTCGATGAACTTGATCGCATCGCCCACCGTCAGGATGGAGTCGGCAGCGTCGTCCGGGATTTCAACGCCGAACTCTTCTTCGAAAGCCATGACAAGTTCGACAGTGTCGAGCGAGTCCGCACCAAGATCGTCGATGAAGCTTGCGCCTTCGACAACCTTGTCGGCATCCACGCCGAGATGATCAACAACAATTTTCTTAACGCGTTCTGCGATATCGCTCATGTCGGTTTCCTCGACCTTTATCTTCTCGAATGCCGCGATGGCACCCGCACCCTGTTGAAACCTGCGCCGGCCTACAATTGTCGGCTACGCGGGCAAACCCGTTCAACCCTCGGCAGGTTCCGATCACGGCCGCAAAAGCGTAATGATCCCCTGCGTTTCGGGGCGACTGTCACAGTCATGGCCCGCTTAACACGCTTTCGATGTTCCGCAAAGCCAGAATTTGTTCCCCCCACAGGCAGCGAGAAGTCGCTGCTAAAGGAGAAAACAAAGTCCTCAGATCATCGCCATCCCGCCGTTGACGTGAAGCGTCTGCCCCGTGACGTAGCCCGCTTCTGCAGACGCGAGATAGAGAACGGCGGACGCGATGTCGGCGCCTGCGCCCATCCGCTTCATCGGGATCGCCCCGAGGATCGCTTCTTTCTGCTTGTCGTTCAGCTTACCCGTCATGGCGCTCTCGATAAAGCCTGGAGCAACACAGTTGACGGTGACGTTGCGGGTGGCGATTTCCTGGGCCAGCGACTTGGAGAAGCCGATCATGCCCGCCTTCGAAGCACAATAATTCGCCTGCCCCGGATTGCCGGTGACGGCAACAACTGACGTGATGTTGATAATGCGGCCGAAGCGGCGGCGCATCATCGGATGCGTCAGCTCGCGGGTCAGGCGGAACATCGAGGTCAGGTTGACCTCCAGCACCTTGTCCCAGTCCTCGTCGCTCGTTCGCACGAATAGACCATCCTTGGTGATCCCGGCGTTGTTGACGAGGATATCGACGCCTTCCAGTTCGGCTTCTGCTTTCTCTCCAAGCGCCTTGACCTCTGCCCGGTCGGAGAGGTCGGCGGGGAAGATCTTGACTCGATCGCCCAGTTCACCGGCGAGCGCCTCGAGCTTCTCGACACGCGTGCCGTGCAGGCCGAGGGTGGCGCCCTGCTTGTGAAGGGTGCGAGCAATCTCCTCGCCCAGCCCACCGGTTGCGCCTGTCACCAACGCCTTGCGGCCTGTCAGATCAAACATCGTGATGTCCCTTTCCTGGTGCATGCCTTGCCCATGAGCCGGTGCCCATGAATCGGTGCCACATAATCCTGTTGTTCAGCCGAGGATGGTCGCCAAGGCCGCCTCGATGTCGGCCGGTGTATTGACGGCGGTGCCGGAGACGGTCTTATCGATCCGTCGGGCCAAACCGGTCAGCACCTTGCCGGCGCCGATCTCGTAAAGCTCTGTGACGCCGTTATGCGCAAACCACTCAACCGTCTCGCGCCAGCGCACCTGGCCGGTCACTTGGGTGACCAGCAAGTCTGCGATCTCGCCTGCATCCGTGACCGGCGCGGCGCGGACATTGGCGATCACCGGCACGACCGGATCCTGCTTCTTGACCTGCGCCAGCGCATGGCGCATCGCGTCGGCGGCAGGCGACATCAAGGCGCTGTGGAAGGGCGCCGAAACCGGCAGCATGATGGCGCGCTTGGCGCCCTTCTCGGTAGCCAGCGCCGCCGCCTTCTCGACCGCCGCCTTGGAGCCTGAAATGACCAGCTGGCCGCCGCCGTTGTCGTTGGCGATCTGGCAGACACCGGCACTTTCAGACTCGTGGCAGATGGCTGCGACGTCGTCGTGCTCAAGGCCGATGATCGCGGCCATGGCGCCCTGGCCGACGGCAACGGCTGACTGCATCGCGTCGCCACGGATGCGCAGAAGGTGCGCCGTGTCGGCAAGCGAGAACATCCCTGCGGCGCAAAGAGCGGAGTATTCGCCGAGCGAATGGCCGGCGACATAGGACACCTTGTCGGCGAGCTTCAGGCCCCGCGCCTCCATCACGCGAATAGCGGCGATAGAAACGGCCATCAGTGCCGGCTGCGCATTTGCCGTCAGCGTCAGCGTTTCCTCGGGCCCGTTCCAGATGATGTCGGAAAGCTTCTGGCCGAGCGCGTCGTCGACTTCGTGAAAGACCGCGCTTGCCTCGGGATAGGCGTCGGCTAGATCCTTGCCCATGCCGACAGTCTGGCTTCCCTGCCCCGGAAACGTGAATGCGATACTCATGGGATGACACCCTTCCCTTTGTGCTTTTTTTGCACTCCCCATTCACGTTCCCGTTGCGGGAGTCAAGGCGAAGCCGAGATGCTGAACCTCTACTTGCCCGCAATCAGGCCGATAACTTCGTTAATGCAAAGCACGACGAAGAGCAGCGCAGCAATACCGAGAAGGCCATTCGACAACCAGCCGCTGCGCCACTCCTTTGGCACCCGTGATGAGTTTAGGAGCCAGATCAGCGTGATTGCCAGGAAGGGCATGAAGAAGGCTCCTAGGGCACCATAAAGCACGACGAGTGCGAACGGCCGACCGAGCATCAACAAAACCATGGGCGGGATCGTCAGCCAGAACAGGTAGAAGCGGAAGGCCTTGGTCTTCTCCAGCCCCTCGCGCGAGCCTGTCCCACCACGGACATTGCGAACGAAGTCGGCAAACAGCAGTGAGACGCCATGCCAGACGCCGAGAATCGACGAGACGGAGGTGGCAAAGAAGCCGATCAGAAAGATGGTCGAGATCACCGGGCCAAAACGCTCGTGCAAAACCCGATCGAGATCGAGCAGCCCGCGGTCACCGCTCGAAAGTGCGATCTGCGCAGTGTAGAGGAGCTCGGCGCCGATGACCAGCATCGCGATCACGAAGACGCCTGTCACGGTGTAGGCAACGCGGTTGTCGAGCCGCATGACGCCCATCCAGGCGGGGGTGCGCCAGCCTTTGGCATTAACCCAATAGCCATAGGAGGCCATGGTGATTGTACCACCGACGCCACCGATGAGGCCGAGCGTATAGATGGCTGAGCCTTCCGGAATGCTGGGAACCAGTCCCGTCAGGGCTTGCCCCAAGTTCGGAGCGACCATGATGGCGACACCGACCACGATCACGAACATCAGTCCGATGAGAACCTTCATCACGTTCTCGAGGATCTCGTACTGATTGAGCGCCACGAAGGTCGCGCAGACGAGACCCGAGATCATTGCCCAGGCCCAGAGCGGCAGGACCGGAAACAACGCAGCCAGCGGCAGTGCCGTGGCGCTCATCGCTGTAGCCCCGTAAACGAAGCCCCAGACCATGATGTAGATACCAAAATACCAACTCGTCCAGCGTCCAAGTGACTTCCACCCCTCCAGCATGGTGGATCCAGTCGCAAGGTGATAGCGCGCTGAACCTTCCGCCAGCGCGATCTTGACGATGCAGCCGATGACAGCTGCCCAAAGCAATGCATAGCCGAAGCGGGATCCAGCGATCAGGGTGGCGACCAGATCGCCCGCGCCAACGCCGGTGGCAGCCGCCACGATACCCGGTCCAATCAGCCTCCAGCGCCCGGTGCTAGGGGGCTCTGTCTTGTCGGAAACTCCGTAGGCCTTTGATGGGGCATCGGTATCGCTCACTTCAAGTTGCTCCTGCACGATATTTCTCGCCACCAGGGGACAGTGGCTTCGCCGCAGTGCAAAAGCGTCAAATATGGCGATTTGTTCCCCTGCGGCCTGATCCCCAAGAGACGCTGATTTGCCGATGGTGGTTGCACTTCGGCAGTTCGTGCGTAAATTCCCTCCACCTTCCAAGACAGGACTGACTTCATGAAATTCAACACTTTGGGACGCACGGATATCTCCGTGTCGGAGATCTGCCTCGGGACGATGACCTGGGGTTCGCAAAACAGCGAAGCCGAAGCGCATGAGCAGATGAACTATGCCGTGGACGCCGGCATCAACTTTTTCGATACAGCCGAACTCTATCCGACGACGCCTGTCAGTGCCGAGACCTTCGGACGGACCGAGGAGTTCATCGGCAGCTGGTTGAAGGCGTCGGGCAGGCGCAAGGACATCGTGCTCGCCACGAAAATCGCTGGCAGCGGGCGCCCCCATATCCGCAACGGACGGCCAATCGAGGCCGCAACCATCCGCGAGGCCGTCGACGCCAGCCTTCGCCGGCTGCAGACCGACTACATCGATCTCTACCAGATCCACTGGCCGAACCGCGGCCACTATCACTTCCGCAATTCCTGGGATTTCGACGCCTCGACGCAAGACACGGCGGAAGCCTTGGCCAGCATTGAGGAAAAACTCGATACATTGGGCGAACTGGTGAAAGACGGGAAGATCCGTGCGCTCGGCCTGTCCAACGAAACCGCCTGGGGGACGGTGCAGTACCTGAAGATGGCCGAGGCAAAAGGACTGCCTCGGATCGCCTCCATTCAGAACGAGTACAATCTGCTGTACCGGACCTTCGACCTCGACCTCGCCGAGGTGGCGCATCACGAGGATGTCGGGCTCCTGGCCTATTCGCCGCTGGCGGCCGGCATCCTCAGCGGAAAGTATCTCGGTGGTGCGATCCCTGCAGGGTCGCGCGCCAGCATTGTGAGCGACCTCGGCGGCCGTTTGCAGCCGCGGCAGGAGCCGGCGGTGAAAGCCTATGCGGAGATCGCGAAGGCCCACGGTCTGGATCTTGCGCAAATGTCGATCGCCTTCTGCCTCACGCGGCCGTTTATGACCTCGGTGATCATCGGCGCCACCAGCATGGAGCAGCTGAAGACGGCGATTGGCGCGAAGGACGTTACGCTCACCGACGAGGTGATAAAGGACATAGCCAAAATCTACCGGCAGTACCCGATGCCGATCTGACGCTGCCCGGCGCGACAGCAATGGCGCGCCGGGTGATCAATGACGCGCTGATCGCGCCGGAGACATCGCCTGCGACCAAATCACCAGTCGAAGCGATGGGGAGTTCGCCAGTATGGAATCCGCAACGCCATTCGCCTTCCAACGGACGTGCCCTAGCGAGGTCCTATTGACAAAATATGGAAGTCAGGCTGGCGGCGACCGGAGCGAAGTCCCCAGAGCGGCTCCACAAATACGGTCCAATTCTACATGTTCTAACACCCTTAGAAGTTGACCGAAAGCTTTGCTGCGGCCGTATGCTCCCGAGCGTTAGATCCGAACTGCCCCTCATAAGAGATCGAAAGCCCGGCGTTTTCGTTAATGTTGAAGTTTAGGCCGACCGATAGCGCTGCGATATCTTCAGCAATGGTCCCGCCAGTGACGCTAAATATGTCCCCGTTTGCAAATCTAAAGTCGCTTTCGGGCGTTCGATCGCCAAAGAGATGCCGCCAGGAAATCATTCCGTGTGCTGTGACCGGAACCTCCGCCAAGAGAAATTCCTGTTCCGCTCGAAGGCCGACTGTCGAATAGGCTGTGTGGGCAGACTCATCGTCACCGAACAGTGCCGCAGACCCGCCAACCTCCGAGAAGCTATCACGACCGACGTTCACATAGGCCAAACCGCCAAACGGCTCCAGAGAAGCTCCTTCTGATTCGAAGCGATAACCAATCTCACCAAAGACTTGAGCCGTTGCGCCTCTGTAGTCCGCAGTCACATTCTCGCGGAAGCCTGGGAAGGCGATAGCCCTTCTGGTGTGGAGATCATGCCACGAGTAGGTCGCGCCCGACCGTAGGCCAAATCCTGCCCACTCTCCAGCCCCGTAGACCCCCAGGTGATAGCTGTTTGACGAACCCGACGAAGCCAGGTTGGGGGCAGATAGGCTAGAGTAACCGTAACCTGTCACGAACCCCAGTCGCCACGTGTCGGACATTTCCCAGTCGCCGCCCGCGAGGAAGCCGCTGCTTTTGCGCGAGAACGAGTTTGCATTCCCGCTGCCGTCAAAATCGCTCCACGAGCCATATGTCTCGCCCCATATCGAGGGAAGGCCACCTCTGCCCGAACGGCCGTGAGCGCTGCTTAGTCTATCATAGACAGCACCGCGGAGATAATGGCTCTCCTCCATCAACCCCGACAAGAACGATGCATGTATTTCGCCGGAAAGCGCTTCGAACGCAGCGGGGGGAGCGCCGGAGGGCAGCGATAGTACAGAGTCAAAAACAGGGTTTCCCGCACCAAGTGCCTCAGCCGCATTCGCTACAGCGATCTGGTTGCTTGTCTCAGCTAGATCGGCGAAGCGCAGGATGACCGGCGTTGGCGGTAAAGGGGGACCAGGGGGAGTCGGTGCTAGCTTGCGGTCGAGCGTCATCTCAACGGAGTTCGATGAATAGAACAAACTAGCGTCCAGATAAGCGAGGTCGGACGATACGGTTCCGAACGTGCCATTGATCCCCCCTGCCGCGGTCAAGATCGTGTAAGTTGAAGAGGAGGGATATGTTCCGGGGAAACCCACATGTACGACGTTCGCGTTGTTGAGATAGGCAGTGCCACCGACCTGTAGACGGTCGCTGGTCAGCAGTACCGGATCCACCTCAACTTCGTAGGTGGAGCCCGGGGAGAAGGTGAAGTCACCTGCAACGTTCAGCGTTCCGATGGAGTTGCCGGGAGCAAGCTTCGCCCCGTTTGACAAAGCTGTGGTTCCAATCGTTCCGGAGCCCTTGAGCGTCGCGCCGGGGGCGATTGTCGTCTGGCCCCCGAGAATGCCGTTGGCGCTGAGAGTACCCCCGGTCACAATGGTGTTGCCAGTGAACCCTGAAAAGTCACCTGTGAGATAGAGATCGCTTCCCACATTTAGCTGGCCGTTGCCCGAAAGGGTTCCTGAATACGTGCCACCGGCCCCTGCAAAGGTAAGGAAGGTGCCGGTGCCCACGCTTGCGTCGCCCGTAAAGATCGAAGCATCGGCTACAAGACCGCCTGCAATGATATCCCAATCAAGCGATGAGGCTCCCGTCAGTGTGAGCGTCCCCGCTCCCTGCTTAACCATCGACCCATCACTGTTTGAAAGCCCCCCGATGCTGCCTGCGTACGTCGCGTCAGTGGCCTGATCCACAATCACCGTTCCCGCATTCTGAATGGATCTGCCGATTGACTGAGCGTTGCCAACAAGTGTTCCTTGAGCGATGGAGGTGCCAGCATGATTGTTGATACCCCCTAGCGTGAGAGTGTTGAGGCCGACCTTTCGTATCTCCCCGTCTCCGGTGACATTGCCGTCGAACTGGACATTCGCGCTCTTGTTGAAGATAAGCCGCCCGGCAAGATCCACATTGCCCGAGAGAGAACCGGTGGCTCCCCCGTTACCCACCGTGAGCGCATGGCCAGCGGTAACAGTGGTTTCTTTGACGAAAACATCTGAGTTCAAAACAACATCGCCATCCGCAATCAGCTCCTTGAGCTGGCTCCCGGCGGAGCCGACGCTGTTGTTGATGGTGAGTGTTGCTGGTTGACGGAGTGCCAGCGTGCCTTGGCCGTCCAACACCGTCGAGACAATAGCATTCAGATTTGAACCATAATGGTTCAAGACGCCGTCAGCACCAAAGCGGATGTCTGTGACATTGACGTTGCCACGAGTTGTCGCAGATGCGCCGTTGAGATTGAGTTGCTTGAGCTTGGCCGTGCCTCCAATCCCGCCCGCGAACTCCGTATTTGACCCAGTTCCCAGGGTTATTGTCCCAACGGTCCCTGTGCTGCCAGTCATCAAAACGGTACTCACCGAATTGTTGAGGCCATTCAGTTCCAATGTGCCATCACGGTTGCTCGTGAAGTTCACATAGGAGTTCGAGAAATTGCCGCCGATGGTAAGTGTACCTGCCTGGGAGTAAAACGCCCCGGTGTTCGAGACACTCCCGGTAATGGCCATGTTGCCAATGGCCGAGATTGTCGTACGGAACAAGTTCGACACGTCACCATCGACCGTAGCGCCATCGCCTACAAGATTGAGGACGCCAATGCCCGGCGCTGTCGCCTCGACCGAACCTATAGTTACCCCGCCGTTCACTTGAGCATAGCTGCTTGTGGTCGCGCCTGCCTGGAAAAGTACGGACTGCCCCGTAGAGATGACGAATGTCCCTGGTGCAGTGATATTCACGTCCGCGGCCAAAGCTGCGCCAGAGAAGAGGACTGCTGTGGGGAGACAGACGGTGGAGAGAAGTTGCTTGCGGCGGGACATTAGGTGATTCTCATTAACTATGTCCGCAGGTACGAAGGCAGGAGACCCTCCACAACCCCAGCATTGCATAGGTGACTTTTTACAGCTGACGGTGACCGCCTGTTCAAAGCGATCGCGATGTCGTGTTGACAAAAGCATGGCAGCCAGATTTTGGCGGCGGCCAAAGCTATTTTGAACTGGTTTTTTGCGTCTGGTCGCATAGGGTTGTAGCGTGCCGCGCAGGGGCATCCGTACCGAAGAACATGTAGCATCCCGTTCAGATATTGCCGGTTGTCGTGTGCGGGCCGAGACTTCCTCCCACGCTCTGCGGTCAACCAGGCCTCAATGATCCGCCACTCCATCCCGCAAGTTGACACCAGCCAAAGCCGCCTCCTGAAACCCAGACTTGAACCAAACTTCCGCTGATTTGAGCAATCTGAGTTGTCGGACGGCCTAACTCCACGCGCTCGTTCTCCGACGGAGCCGGTGGCCTCGTTGCTCCGTCATACGTCTAGATGGATTGGCTCCGGCAGCGAGGGACGTACCAGCTCCTTCTGTTTGCTTATGTCCAAGGCGCCCACTCTGTCTGGCGTACGAACAGGGCAAACGCATGCGCGTGACCCGGGATGATCTTGCGTGCGACGGCCGGGGTTGCCTTATCGCCAAAAATCCGTATAAGCGCGGCTGTTCGAACACCCGGTCTTCTGGCTGGTGGCTGAACGGAGGGCAGGCTTGGGCAACCGAGCTGCATGAGCCATAAGGTTCAGGCCTCCCGTGTCTCCGCTCTCGACCGTCTCGATCAAACTACTTTTCTTGCTTGGCCTTTCAGCCTCTCAGGAGCAGTCGTTGAGGCTTAGCCGCCGAGGTCCGGGTGATAAACAACCGCAAGAAAAGGCAAAGCTTACATGGCTCTCTACGAACACGTATTCCTTGCCCGGCAGGATATTTCCGCTCAGCAGGTTGACGCCCTCGTCGAACAGTACAAGGGCGTCCTCGAAGCTAACGGCGGCAAGGTCGGGCGCGTAGAAAACTGGGGTCTCAAGTCCCTCACCTACCGCATCAACAAGAACCGTAAGGCTCACTACGCCCTGATGGACATCGACGCACCGGCTGCTGCCGTGCACGAGATGGAACGCCAGATGCGCATCAACGAAGACATTCTTCGCTACATGACGATCGCCGTCGAGAAGCATGAAGAAGGTCCGTCGGCGATGATGCAGAAGCGTGACCGCGACGACCGTCCGCGTGGCGACCGCCCCGGCTTCGGTGACCGTGACCGCGGCCCGCGTCCGGACCGTGGTCCCCGCGAAGATCGCGGCCCGCGTGAAGGCGGCTTTGAGCGCCGTCCGCGCGAAGACCGTGCGTAATCGAGCTTAAGGAGAAAAGACAATGGCTGAAGCATCCTCTGCTCCCGCACGCCGCCCGTTCCACCGCCGTCGCAAGACCTGCCCCTTCTCGGGCGCCAATGCACCGCGGATCGACTACAAGGACGTCCGTCTCCTGCAGCGCTACATTTCCGAGCGCGGCAAGATCGTTCCGTCCCGCATCACGGCCGTTTCCCAGAAGAAGCAGCGCGAACTGGCCAAGGCCATCAAGCGCGCCCGCTTCCTCGGCCTGCTGCCCTACGTCGTATCGTAATCAACATCGAGATCCGCCGAAACCTCGGCGGATCTCCTCCCTTCCGCGATGGGCGCGGATCGGAACCAGAAATTCCCATGTTGGGGACAAGCGCCTGACACCTTTGTCGGCCACCCTCCCCTAACTGCTCTATGCAGGACAGCGAGACCGTGAAGACACCGAAACAGACCGTGCTGCCGATCGGCATCCTTGCCGGCGTCGTTGCGACGCTGCTGGTGCTGGGTGCGATGTCGCAGCCGTCGTTTGCGTCCGTGCTATACGCCGCTTCCGCACTGCCGATCCTCGTCGCCGGCCTCGGCTGGGGTAATCTCGCCGCCGTCACGTCGATCGTCATGGCGGCTGCCCTCGGTGCCGCCTTCGTGTCGGTGCCCTTTGCCCTGACGACCGCAATCTTCACCCTCATTCCTGCAGGCTGGCTGTCGCACCTCGCAAACCTGGCGCGCCCTGCCTCCGAAGTCGGTGGACCGGACAACCTGCTCGCCTGGTATCCGCTCTCCGACATCCTGCTTCATCTCTGCGGACTGGTGACGCTCGCCGTGATCGCGCTCGGCGTCGTCATCGGCTACGGCCCCGAACTGACCAACGAGATGGTCGACATGATGACCCAGGCGCTGCAGGGCCAGGACCCGACGCTTGCGCCCGATCCTGCGGCGCTCGCACAAACGAAGTCCTTGTTTGTGCTGATGCTGCCGATGATCCAGGGTGGGCTTTGGGTGCTGCTGCTGTTTGCGGCCTATTACATCGCATCCCGCTTCGTCTCGCGCTCGGCCCGTGCACTTCGTCCGCGCGAGGACATGCCGTCGGCGCTGCGGATGAATCGGAATGCGATCTTCATCTTCCTTGCCGGCATCCTGCTCACCTTCCTGGGTGGCGTGCCGGCGATGATCGGCGCCACCATCTGCGGCACCTTCGGCGCCGGCTTCCTGATGGCGGGATTTGCCGGGCTGCATTTCCGCAGCAAGGGCAAGGACTGGCGCCTTCCGGTGCTGGTTCTCGCCTATCTCTCCTCGCTCATGCTGCTGCCGGCGTTCTTCATCCTTGTGCTCGGCCTGGCCGACACGCGGCGGACGATCGCGCTTACGCCCGCGAGGCCATCACAAGACACCAACGAAACCGACTAACTTCAACCTCGAAAGGACAAACCCATGGATGTCATTCTCCTTGAGCGTATTGCCCGGCTTGGCCAGATGGGCGAAACCGTAAAGGTTCGCGACGGCTACGCCCGCAACTACCTCCTGCCGCAGGGCAAGGCACTGCGCGCCAACGAAGCCAACAAGAAGCGCTTCGAAGCCGAGCGTGCGACGCTCGAAGCCCGCAACCTCGAGCGCAAGGGCGAAGCCCGCAAGGTCGCCGACGCGCTCGAAGGCAAGACCTTCATCATGGTTCGCTCGGCTGGTGAAACCGGTCAGCTTTACGGTTCGGTTGCCGCTCGCGACATCATCGAAGCACTGGCTGCCGAAGGCTTCAACATCGGCCGCAACCAAGTCGACCTCAGCCTGCCGATCAAGACCATCGGCCTGCACAAGGTCACGCTCCTGCTCCACGCAGAAGTCGAGATCGAGATCGAGATCAACGTTGCCCGTACGGTTGAAGAAGCCGAGCGTCAGGCCAAGGGCGAGACCCTTACCTCCGCGGACGCCATCTATGGCGTAGACGAAGACGCTCTTCGTCCGGAAGACTTCTTCGATCCGGATGCAGACCGCGCAGAAGAAGACGAAGAATAAGACGTCTTCTGCTTCAAGGCATGAAAAAGCCCCCGGTGCATCGTGAACTGGCCCCCGAAGGTGATGTCCAACTTTCGGGGATCAGTTCGTCGCCGGGGGCTTATTTTTTGTTGTCCAACCCTTGTTCCGCCTGTCAGGCGAGCCGCTTTCCCGCCTGATCGAAGGTGTGGATGTTGGCCTGCGCTGCTGCGATCTGGATGGTCTCGCCGATGGCGATCTGCGTACGGCCCGGCACGCGGAACACGATGGTGTTGCCGTCGCCGAGCGAGGCATGGACGTAGCTTTCCGCCCCGACCAGTTCGACGGCATCGACCGTCACCTGCCCCCTGAAATCGGAAGGTGCGTTTTCATCGGCGATGACGATGTCTTCCGGACGGATGCCGACCGTTTCCACGCTTCCCGCCACGCCGGCACTCGTCGAAAGCGACCAGCCGCTCCCCTCGACGGCCTTGCGCTTCAGAAGGTTCATCGACGGCGAGCCGATGAAGGTCGCCACAAAGGTGGAGACGGGGCGTTCGTAGAGCTCGATCGGCGTGCCGACCTGCTCGATCCTGCCGCCATTCAAAACCACCAGCCGGTCCGCAAGCGTCATAGCCTCCATCTGGTCGTGGGTAACGTAGACGCTGGTGGTCGCCAGCGACCGCTGCAGGCGGCGGATCTCGACGCGCATCTGCACGCGCAGCTTGGCGTCGAGGTTTGACAGCGGCTCATCGAAGAGGAAGGCCGCCGGCTTGCGCACGATAGCGCGACCCATGGCCACGCGCTGACGCTGACCGCCGGAGAGCTGGCGCGGCTTGCGCTCCAGGTACTGCTCGATTTCCAGCGCGCGCGCTGCATCGGTGATGCGGCGGTCGATCTCTTCCTTCGGCGTGTTGCGGTTCTTCAGACCGTAGGCGAGGTTCTGGCGCACCGTCATATGCGGGTAGAGCGCGTAGTTCTGGAACACCAAAGCGATATCGCGCTGCGACGGCTCCAGCTTGTTGACCACCCGGTCGCCGATCACGATCTCGCCCGAGGAAATGCTCTCGAGCCCGGCAATCATGCGCAGGAGGGTCGACTTGCCACAGCCCGAGGGTCCGACGAGGACGATCATCTCGCCGTCCTCGATCTTCAGCGAGACGCCCTTGATCGCTTCGATGTTGCCGCCGTAAACCTTGCGGACGTCCTTCAGTTCAATTCCGGCCATTACTTTTCAGTCTCCACAAGACCCTTGACGAACCAGCGCTGCATCAGAACCACCACGAGAACGGGCGGGATGATGGCCAGCACGGCCGTGACCATGACGTAGTTCCACGGCGTGGACGCGTCGGTGAAATCGACCAGGCGCCGCAGGCCGATGATGATGGTGTTCATCTTAGCGTCGTTGGTGACGAGCAGTGGCCACAGGTACTGGGTCCAGCCGTAGATGAAGAGAATGACGAAGAGCGCCGCGATGTTGGTCTTCGACAGCGGGAGGAGGATGTCCTTCATGAAGCGGAAGGGTCCCGCATTATCGATGCGCGCGGCCTCCACCATCTCGCCCGGAATGGTCAGGAAGAACTGACGGAACAGGAAGGTGGCGGTGGCGGATGCCATCAGCGGCAGCGTCAGGCCCGCATAGGTGTCCAGCAGTCCGAGATCAACGATCACCTTGTAGGTCGGCAGGATGCGCACCTCGACGGGCAGCATCAGGGTGATGAAGATCATCCAGAAGAAGCCCATGCGAAACGGGAAACGGAAGAAGACGATCGCGAAGGCGGACAGGAAGGAGATGATGATCTTGCCCACCGCGATCGCCATGGCGACCACGAAGGTGTTGAACAAGAGCCGCTCCAGGCTGACGCCGACCACCCGCTCCAGGCCGCCCGACATGGCGCCGGCGTAGTTTTCAACGAACTGGTCCCCCGGCAGCAGCGACATGGGCGCCCGGATAATCTCCACCGAGGTCATCGTCGAGGCGACGAAGGTGTAGTAGATGGGGAAGGCGACGATCAGGATCCCGATGACCAGCATCAGGTGAGCCATGAGCCGCGCGACGGGGCGATTTTCAATCATAGTGCGCAGCCCTCAACCATAATGAACCTTCTTTTCGACGAAGCGGAACTGGAAGGCAGTCAGCCCGATCACGATCACCATCAGCACGACCGACTGCGCTGCCGAGGAGCCGAGATTGAGGTTCACGAAACCGTCGTTATAGACTTTGTAGACCAACGTTTCGGTCGCCTTTGCCGGCCCGCCGCCCGTGACGGCATGGATGATGCCGAAGGTGTCGAAGAAGGCGTAGACGGTGTTGACGACCAGGAGGAAGAAGGTCGTGGGCGCCAGCAGCGGGAAAATGATCGTCCAAAACCGCCGGCTACCGCGGGCGCCGTCGATCGCCGCTGCTTCCAGCAGAGACTTCGGAATCGCCTGCAAGCCGGCGACGAAGAAGAGGAAATTGTAGCTGATCTGCTTCCACGCGGCCGCAACAACCACCAGCAGCATGGCCTGGTTTCCGTCCAGCAGCGGGTCCCACATAATGCCGTTGCGGCGCAGCATGTAGGCGAAGGTGCCCATGGCCGGATTGAACATGAAAAGCCACAACATGCCGGCAACGGCAGGTGCGACGGCATAGGGCACGATCATGAAGGTGCGGTAGAAGCCGCGTCCGCGCACGACGAGGTCAGCCGCGGTTGCCAGCAGCAGTGCCGTGCCCATGGCAAGCGCTGCCGTCAGGACGCTAAAGACGACCGTGACCTGCAACGAATGCAGGTAGCTCGGATCGGAAAAAATAGCGCTGAAGTTTGCAAAGCCGACGAAGGTGCTTCTGAGGCCAAAGGGATCCTCGCGCATCGCCGACTGGTATAGCGCCTGGCTGGCGGGCCAGAAGAAGAAGATCACCGTCAGCACGATCTGCGGGGCGACGAGGAAATAAGGAAGTATCTTGTTGGGAAAGACGACGTTCTGCAAAGCGAAACCCTTCGGCAGACGAAAAGGAGCCGCCCGGACGTTTAAATCCGGACGGCTTCATGAGGTTGGATCAGTTGCCGAGGGCCTGCTGGATGGCAGCGTTGCCGCGCTCAACTGCCTTGTCGAGAGCAGCCTTGGCATCCTGTTGGCCGGCCAGCATTGCTTCGAACTCCTCGTTCATGATGTCGCGAACCTGCGGCAGGTTGATGAGGCGAACGCCTTTGGAATTTTCCGTCGGCTCCTTGCCCATCATCTGCTGGATCGGCGTTTCACGGCCCGGGTTCTTTTCATAGAAGCCCGATTCCTTGGTCGCGTTGTAAGCTTCCATGGTGACCGGCAGGTATCCGGAGACCTGGTGCAGGCGCGCCTGGACGTCGGTCTGCGACAGGAAGTTGAAGAATTCGGCAATGCCCTTGTACTCTTCATCCGACTTGCCGCCGAACACCCAGAGGCTCGCACCGCCGGGGATCGTGTTCTGCGGACGTCCCTCGCCTTCGTAGTAAGGCAGCTGGCCGATGCCGTAGTTGATGCCGCTCTTGACGATATCGCCAAGGCCGCCCGAAGATTCCGTCAGGATGCCGCATTCGCCGGAGAGGAAGAGCTGCTTGGCTTCCGACGTACGACCGCCGTAGCGGAAGACGCCTTCCTTGGCGAGGTCGGCGATCGACTGAAAGTGCTCGACGAACTGCGGTGAGTTGAACGTCAACTCGACATCCGTGCCGCCAAGGCCGTTTTCCTTCGTGGCATAGGCCAGATTGTTCCAGGCGGAGAAGTTCTCGGTCTGGATCCAGGTCAGCCAAGTCGAGGTGTAACCGCAGGGCGCTGCACCGCTGGTCTTGATCTTGCGGGCGGCTTCCCAAACCTCAGGCCATGTCTTCGGCGGGTTCTCGGTGTCGAGGCCTGCCTTTTCGAAGATATCCTTGTTGTAATAGAGGATCGGCGACGATGAGTTATACGGGAAGGACAGCATGGTGCCGTCCGGCTTCGAATAGTAAGCAACGATGCCCGGCAGATAGCGGGACTTGTCGAAGCTGTAGCCGCCCTTTTCCAGCACTTCCGCGACCGGCATGACGGCACCTTCGGCGCCCATCATGACGCCGGTGCCGACGTCGAATACCTGGATGATCGCCGGAGACTGCTTTGCGCGGAATGCGGCGATGCCGGCATTCAGCGTTTCGGGATAGGTTCCCTTGAAGACCGGGACGATCTTGTACTCGCTCTGCTTTTCGTTGAATTCCTTGGCGAGGTTATCGACCACCTCGTTGTTGGCGCCCGTCATCGCGTGCCACCACTGAAGTTCGGTGGCGGCAAAGGCGCTCGAGGTCGCAAACAGCGACAGGCCTGCTACTGCTGCCGAGGCAGCGATTGATTTCGTGGACATGTCTTCCTCCCTTAACCACAGACGCGGCTTTCCCTGCGCCCCAGGCTCGTCCGCATCCGTTCCGCCGGATGCACGTAGATATTCCAAGCCTCAATTAGCTAACTCAGGAATGAGCCCTTTGACAATGGACATCCACAAAAATCGCTTTCGAGTGCCTTTCGTTTTCTTTCATATCCAAAGGTCCTGTGAATTTTCACCATACTTTGCCTAACGCGTGGCCGCCCCCTGCACCCCCGACACCAGATGGTTGACAGGGGTATCGCCCCCCTCCATGGTGGGAGCGAACAGGAGAAAGGGATACCCAAAATGAACCTCAAGAAGAGCCTCGTCGCCATGGTGGGCGTGCTCGCCGTCGGCGCCAGCGTCGCTTTCGCGCAATCGCCGTCCTTCTTCCGCATCGGCACCGGCGGCACCGCGGGCACCTATTATCCGATCGGCGGGCTGATCGCCAACGCCATCTCCGGCGCAGACGGCCAGGGCGTCGAGGGCCTTGTCGCCACCGCCGTTTCCTCGAACGGGTCGGTCGCCAACATCAATGCCATCCAGGGCGGCTCGATGGAATCGGGCTTCTCGCAATCCGATGTCGCCTACTGGGCGCATACCGGAACCGGTCTTTATGAGGGCAAGGACAAGGTTGAGGACCTGCGCCTGATCGCGACCCTTTACCCGGAAACCATCCACGTTGTCGCCCGCAAGGATGCCGGCATCAATTCGATCGCGGATCTCAAGGGCAAGCGCGTCTCGATCGACGAACCCGGCTCCGGCACGATCGTCGATGCCCGCATCGTGCTCGGCGCCTATGGCCTGACGGAAGACGACATTGAGGCAGAGCACCTGAAGCCCGGCCCGGCGGGCGACCTGCTGCGCGACGGCGGCCTTGACGCATACTTCTTCGTCGGCGGCTATCCGACCGGTGCCGTTTCCGAACTGGCAACCTCTGCCGGCATCACGCTGGTGCCGATCAGCGGCCCGGAAGTGGACAAGCTGCTCTCGGAGTACAACTTCTTCTCCAAGGACACCGTGCCTGCCGACACCTATCAGGGTGTGGGCGAAACCCCGACCATTTCGGTCGCCGCACAGTGGGTGACGAGCGCCAAGCAGCCTGAGGATCTCGTCTACAACATCACCAAGGTGATGTGGAACGATGCAACCCGGCAGGCACTCGATACCGGCCACGCTAAGGGCAAGATGATCACGCTGCAGAACGCCACGACCAGCCTCGGCATTCCGCTGCATCCGGGCGCCGAACGCTTCTACAAGGAAGCCGGTGTCCTGAAGTAAGACAGCCGCACGACAGGCAAAACAGCGGCGGTCCGCCATGAGCAGGCCGCCGCTTTCCGTATAAGCAGTATCTGAGGAAAAGATCATGGCCGAGAGCGAGCAGAAGCCGGCGCGCATGGAACTGGACGAGGCGAAGGCGCGCGAACTGGAAGAACAGTTCGATTCGGAAATCCGCTTCCGTCCGTTGGCGCCGCTTGCCGCCCGCCTCGTTGGCGCAGCGCTGATCGCCCTGTCGATCTTCCACTACTACACCGCCGGTTTTGGGTTGTTTTCTGAAGTCTTCCATCGGGGCATTCACCTTTCCTTCGTGCTTGGCCTGATCTTCCTGGTGTTCCCCTTTGCCAAGCGAGGATATGACCAGCCCGCCCGCTCCAGCGTCATCCGCCCGCTCGGAATCTCGCTGTTCGACTGGGCGCTTGCCATCGGCGCCGTCATCGCCGTACTGCATGTACCGTTCATCCCGCTGGACGACCTCGCCTTCCGCGTCGGCAATCCGACGACCACAGATGTTGTCCTCGGCGGCATCCTGATCGTGGTGCTGCTGGAGGCGACGCGTCGCTCCGTTGGCTGGCCGCTGCCGATTATCGCGGTTCTTTTCATGGCCTATTCCCTCTACGGGCCCTCGATGCCGGGCATCCTGGTACATCCGGGCGCTACATTCTCGCAGCTCGTCAACCATCTCTACCTGACCTCGCAGGGCATCTACGGCATCGCGCTCGGCGTGGTGGCGACCTATGTCTTCCACTTCGTGCTGTTTGGTGTTTTCGCCACCCGCATCGGCCTCGGGCAGCTCTTCCTTGACTGCGCCGCCTGGGTCGCCGGCCGCTTTGCCGGCGGACCGGCAAAGGTTTCGATCTTCGGCTCGGCGCTGTTTGGCATGATCTCCGGCTCCTCCGTCGCCAATACGGTCACCGTCGGCTCGCTGACGATCCCCGCGATGATCCGGTTGGGCTACAAGCGCCAGTTCGCCGCAGCCGTCGAAGCTGCCTCCTCCACCGGAGGGCAGATCACGCCGCCGATCATGGGTGCTGCCGCCTTCCTGATGATCGAGTTCTTGAACCTGCCCTATACGACGATCATCCTGGCGGCGATCGTGCCGGCCTTCATGCATTTCTTCGGCGTGCTGATCCAGGTTCACTTCGAGGCGAAGCGGACGGGCCTGCGCGGCATGACACGGGAAGAGATGCCGGATCTCGGTGAGGCCTTCAAACGCGACTGGCCGACCGTGATCCCGCTTGTCGTGCTCGTCGGCATCCTGCTCTCCGGCTACACGCCCTATCTCGCCGCCTTCTGGGGAATTACGCTTTGCGTGGTCGTCGGCCTCGTCAATCCCCGCCGCCGAATGTCAGTTACCGAGGTGTTCGAAGGCCTGCGCGATGGCGCGAAATACGCACTCGCCGTCGGTGCCGCCGCAGCAACCGTCGGCATCATCGTTGGCGTCGTGACGCTGACGGGCGTCGGCTTCAAGATCTCCTATATCGTCACCTCTACGGCAGCGGACATGGCCACCTTCATCGGCACGATCGTGCCGGCCGCCTGGTTCGGGCCGACGACGCTGACGCTGCTTTTCACCCTGATCATGACCGGCATCGTCTGCATCCTGATGGGTTGTGGCATCCCGACCACGGCGAACTACATCATTATGGCCACGATCGCCGCGCCGACACTCGGCATGCTCGGCGTCGAGCCGATCGTGGCGCACTTCTTCGTGTTCTACTACGGCGTGCTTGCCGACATCACGCCACCGGTGGCGCTCGCCGCCTATGCTGCGGCGGGCATGGCAGGCGCTGATCCGTTCAAGACCGGCAACACGGCCTTCCGGCTCGGGCTGGGTAAGGTGCTCGTGCCTTTCGTCTTCGTCTTCTCCCCATCCCTGCTGCTGGTGACATCCGATTTCACTTGGTCCAACTTCGCGATTGCCTTCGTCGGGTGCACGCTCGGCATCACCTTCCTCGGAGCCGCACTTTCCGGCTTCATGTTGGTACGGACAAAGGCTTGGGAGAACGTTCTGCTGATCATTGCGGCGATACTTCTGGTGGTTCCGGAATCAACGTCCTCGCTTGTCGGTCTTGCACTGGCTGCACCGGTGCTCCTGCGACAGTTCTCCGGCTATCGCAGAGGCGCAGTCGCCTTGTAGCGAATCGCACGGCGGCGTAATGTCATCTCCTTTCCGTGGCGGCCGGCAACCGATCTGCCACGGTCAATTCATTCGTGTTCGGTTTGGCGCGTTATTTATCCACAGGTCCGCCGCGGCTGTGGAGATCGGCTATTGCGGGGCCTCTCTCTGCTTTCGCCACTTTCTCCGCCTCGATCTTCGTTAAGATCGCGCCGAACCCAAAGACATCGACTGGACGACATGCAGGACGTAGCACGCAAGCTGACGGCGCTCAGCAACAAGGACGCCGAACCTCACTACCGTGAGGCTCCGAACAACATCGAGGCGGAGCAGGCGCTGCTTGGCGCCATCCTCGTGAACAACGATGCCTATTACCGTGTGTCGGACTTCCTGAAGCCGCCGCATCTGTTCGAACCGCTGCACCGTAGGATCTTCGAGGTCGCCGGCGACATCATCCGCATGGGCAAGACGGCAAACCCGGTCACCATGAAGACCTTCCTGCCCGCCGACGAGAAGGTGGGCGACCTGACGGTGGCGCAGTATCTCGCGCGCCTTGCCGCGGAAGCCGTCTCCATCATCAACGCTGAGGACTATGGCCGCGCGATCTATGATCTGGCGCTGCGCCGCGCGCTGATCACCATCGGCGAGGACATGGTCAACATTGCCTATGATGCGCCGCTCGACATGCCGCCGCAGACGCAGATCGAGGACACCGAGCGGCGCCTCTTCGAGCTAGCCGAAACCGGCCGCTATGACGGCGGCTTCCAGTCGTTCAACGATGCCGTGGCGCTGGCGATCGACATGGCGGGCGCAGCCTTCGAGCGCGACGGGCAGCTATCGGGCATCTCGACCGGCATCATGTCGCTCGACGCCAAGATGGGCGGCCTGCAGCGCTCCGACTTGATCGTGCTCGCCGGACGTCCGGGCATGGGCAAGACCTCGCTTGCCACCAACATTGCCTACAACATTGCGGCGGCCTACGAGCCCGAGGTTCAGCCTGACGGCTCGTTCAAGGCCAAGAACGGCGGCGTCGTCGGCTTCTATTCGCTGGAAATGTCCTCCGAGCAGCTCGCGACCCGTATCATTTCCGAGCAGACGGAAGTCTCCTCCTCCAAGATCCGCCGCGGCGACATCACCGAAGCAGATTTCGAAAAGCTGGTCGCCTGCAGCCAGATGATGCAGAAGGTGCCGCTCTTCATCGACCAGACGGGTGGCATCTCCATCGCGCAGCTTTCAGCCCGCGCCCGCCGCCTGAAGCGCCAGCGCGGCCTCGACTGCCTGGTGGTGGACTATATCCAGCTGATGACCGGCTCCGGCAAATCCGGCGAAAACCGCGTCCAGGAAATCACCCAGATCACCACCGGTCTCAAGGCGCTCGGCAAGGAGCTGAACGTCCCGATCATCGCACTGTCGCAGCTCTCCCGTCAGGTGGAAAGCCGCGAAGATAAGCGCCCGCAGCTTTCCGACCTTCGTGAATCCGGCTCGATCGAGCAGGACGCCGACGTTGTGCTCTTCGTGTTCCGTGAGGAATACTATGTGAAGAACATGGAGCCGCGCGATATTTCCGATCCGAAGTATCCGGAATGGGAACAGCACTTCGAGAAGGTCAAGGGCACGGCTGACGTCATCATTGCCAAGCAGCGTCACGGACCGACCGGCACGGTCAAACTCGCCTTCCAGTCCGAGTTCACGCGCTTCGCCGACCTCGCGGATCCGAGCTTCACGCAGTACGAAGAGCACTGATCGACTTGCGCGACGGGACCTACAGTCCCGTCGTACGCAAAAGCGCGACCGTCGCCATGCCGATCATCACGCTCGGCAGAAGCGAGAGACGCAGCGCTGCAAGGATGGTTGCTGCACAGGCGAGTGTTTCCGCCACTCCCGTTGCCAATGCCGTCGGCACCACGACCGCCGTCAAAACGGCCGGCGGAATTGCTTCGAGCATGCGCCGGGCTCTTGGACCAGGCGTGACGAAGCGCACCAGCACGAGACCGCCGAAGCGTGTCAGCAGCGTCGCCACGGTCATGGCCAGGATGACAGCGAGCGTGGAGGTGTTGATCGTCATGGCTCCTCGCCTTCTACGCTCTCACTCTCGACGAAGGCTGCGCACAGAAGGCCGGCTGCGGCGCCCGCGATGATGTACCAGACGCCGTTGGTGGTTTGTTGGATGATCAGCGCCGCGACAGCGCTCGCGCCGATGATGGCGGCTGTGGCCCTGCCCTTCCAGAAGCCGAGGATCAGGACGATGAAGACTGCCGGAAAGGCGAAATCGAGGCCGATCACGGCCGGATCGCCGAGCGTCGCACCCAGCGCTGCTCCGGCAAGAGTGGAAAGGACCCAGGCGCCATAGAAGGGAGCGACGATGCCCGCATACCACGCCGGCGAGAGGCCGGTGACCGTGCGGGCGCGGGCCTCGGCCATCGCCCATATTTCGTCAGCGAGAAAGAGCATCGCCGCCCATCTTTGCAATAGACTGAACCGGCCCATCTTGTCGGCGATCGAACCGCCCATCAGCACGTGCCGCATGTTGACGAGGAGTGCCGCAAAACCGATCACTGTCCAGCTGGCCGGGTGGGTCCAGAGGTCGAGCGCCACGAACTGGGAGCCACCGGCGAAGACCATCGCGCTCATCAGGACTGCTTCGAAAGCCGACATTCCCTTGGTTGCGGCCACGGTACCGAAGACGGCGCCGACTGGGATCACGGCGATCAGCAGCGGAAGGATTGCGCGCATGCCGGTGGCAAAATCATCCAGTCGTTGAACAGGGGAATGCATGGCAGGCTCCGGTTTTTTCAACCGGCTGTAGCGGCTCAGGCGTGCAGCGTCTTGAAGGAAAGTGATCAGGCGCTGCGAAAAAGACCGGGAGTGACACCGATGCGTGCCTTGAAGTGGCGGGTGAAGTGCGCCTGGTCGGCGAAGCCGCACTCGCCAGCAACCAGCGCGGGAGACATGCCCGCCAGCAATAGGCGCCGGGCGTGGCGGATGCGCAGATCGGTCAGGAAGGCGTGCGGCGTGATGTGGAACTCCTTACGGAAGGCCCGGATCAGGTGGGCTCGGCTGAGATCGGCGGTGCGGGCCAGTTCCTCGAGACCGACATCCGACTGGAAGTGCGCCGCCAGATAGTCCCTCGCCCGCTGCACGCCAGTCTTTTCTCTCGTCTGGGGCGGCAGGATGATCGATTCGCCATAGCGCCGAAATAGAATCACGAGGACGGAAAACATGCCCTCGTCCGCCTCCAGCGTACCGACATTGCCTTCCAGGCGGCGGTGGGCAATCTGAAAAGCCTGTCCCAGTTCAGGGTCGAGCGGCAGGTGTTGGCGGAAGGCGGGAATGCCATGGACGGGCTTGCCTGTCGCGTCCTCAAGCACATCACGCATCAGCGCCTGATCCGGATAGATCATGCGGTAGCGGTAGCCGCTGTCGGCGGGTGCTCCATCATGCACCTCTCCGGGGTTGATCAGGTAGAGGCGCCCCGGCCCCGTCTGTTCTCGCTCGCCCCTGATCGTGGAGATCTGTGCGCCAAGCTCGATGGTGCCGATGCTGTAGGTATCATGCGCATGCGGCGCATACTCGTGCGTCAGGAAGGTTGCGCTCAGGCATTCCATGCCAGCAAAGCGCCGGTCACGCCAGAAGCGGCTTGCTTCGGCTTCGGCGAGCGGCATGGCATTCAGTGCGTGTTCCTGAGAAACATTGTGCATAGCGCCACAATATCCGGCGCCGTCCTTACCGTCTTGAACAAAAGTGCTAGGTTCCGCCGCACCTCGCCCCATGCAGTATGCTGATGATGGATTGCTGATGAACGACCTGGATCTCCTTCCCGAGCCAAATGACGCCTTCGAAATCGCCTCCGTGCGGCTGACGGTCGACCTGCAGGCGCTTGCGGACAACTGGCGGGAGATGGCACGCCGATCGGGCATGGCCCGCGCGGCCGCGGTCGTCAAGGCGGATGCCTATGGCCTCGGGCTGGAGGATTGCGGCACGACGCTTTACGAGGCGGGTGCACGGGATTTCTTCGTCGCGGTGGCGCAGGAGGGCGTGACGCTTCGTGCCTATGCCCCGGAGGCGCGCATCTTCGTGCTCTCCGGGATCTGGCCGGGTCAGGAGCGGATGTTCTTTGAGAACGATCTGGTACCGGTACTTGCCTCCGAGGAGCAGCTCGCCTTCTGGATGGGCGTGATCGCCGAATTTGGCGACTACCCTTGCGCGCTGCAGGTGGACACTGGCTTCAATCGGCTTGGGCTTCCGCTTGCGGATGCGCTGGCACTTGCCGAAGACGTCTCACGTCCAGCGAGCTTTTCACCTGTCCTGGTGCTGTCCCATCTGCACAGCGGCGACACGCCCTCCGCGCCCAGCAACAAGCTACAGCTTGAATCATTTCAGCAGGTTACCGCTGCATTCGAAGGCATCGAATCAAGCCTGTCCGCATCTGCGGGGATCTTTCTCGGCCAGGACTACCACTTCGACCTGACGCGTCCGGGGATCGCGCTTTACGGTGGCGAGGCGGTGAACGGAGCAAAGCCGCTGCGCGCTGTCGCCACGGCGGAGGGCCGCATTCTCCAGATACGGGAGGCGCAAAAAGGCGAAACCGTCAGCTATGGCGCAACGCACCAGCTTGCGCGTCCAAGCCGGCTGGCGATCGCCTCGGTCGGCTATGCGGATGGCTATCTGCGCTCCCTCTCCGGCTCGGGCATCCCCTTGCGTGGCGATGGATCGCACGGCGCGTTCGGCTTCATCGCAGGTAAGCGCGTGCCGGTGGTTGGGCGGGTGACCATGGACCTGACGATCTTCGACGTGACCGATGTGCCGGAGCAGCACATCCACACCGGTGACTACATTGAGCTCTTCGGGCCGAACATCTCACTGGACGAGGTGGCGCGTGCGGGGGGAACGATCGGCTACGAGATGCTGACGAGCCTCGGCCTTCGCTACGAGCGGCGCTACCTTGAGGCGGCAGACTAGCTCAGACTCCTCTTGCCACTGACTGCCCACGCAGTTATGCAGACAAATGTTCCGCTTTCGTTCCGGCGGTTCAGACGAGGCGGCGACTGATCCATGGCAAAACCCAAGACACAATTCATCTGCCAGAACTGCGGCACCGTACACACCCGCTGGGCGGGCAAGTGCGAAGGCTGCGGTGAGTGGAACACCATCGTGGAGGAAGACCCGATGGGCGGCATCGGCGGCGGCCCCGGCAAGGTGCCGAAGAAGGGTCGCGCCGTGGCGCTGACGACGCTTTCCGGCGAGACGGAAGAGGCACCACGCGTCCAAACCGGCATCTCCGAGCTCGACCGGGCAACCGGCGGGGGCTTCGTGCGAGGTTCGGCGGTTCTGATCGGCGGCGATCCTGGCATCGGCAAGTCGACGCTGCTGATGCAGGCGGCGGCAGCACTTTCGCGCCGCGGTCACCGGATCATTTACGTTTCGGGCGAAGAAGCAGTCGCACAGGTGCGATTGCGCGCCCAGAGGCTTGGCGCGGCCGATTCCGACGTGCTGCTTGCCGCCGAGACGAATGTCGAGGACATCCTTGCGACGCTGGCGGAGGGTAAGCGCCCCGACCTCGTGATCATCGATTCCATCCAGACGCTTTGGAGCGACACGGCAGACTCCGCACCAGGGACCGTCACCCAGGTCCGCACGGGCGTGCAGGCGATGATCCGCTTTGCCAAGCAGACCGGAGCCGCCATGGTGCTTGTCGGCCACGTGACCAAGGAAGGGCAGATCGCGGGACCGCGCGTGGTCGAGCACATGGTCGATGCCGTGCTATACTTCGAAGGCGACCGCGGGCATCATTACCGCATCCTGCGGACGGTGAAGAACCGCTTCGGCCCGACCGACGAGATCGGCGTCTTTGAGATGTCTGACAACGGGCTGCGGGAAGTCGGCAATCCATCCGAACTCTTTCTCGGCGAACGCAATGCCAAGACGCCGGGTGCCGCCGTCTTCGCCGGCATGGAAGGAACGCGTCCTGTCCTCGTGGAAGTCCAGGCGCTGGTCGCCGCCACTTCGCTTGGAACGCCGCGACGCGCCGTGGTCGGCTGGGATTCCTCTCGGCTCGCGATGATTCTCGCCGTCCTTGAGGCCCATTGCGGCGTGCGGCTCGGCCAGCATGACGTCTACCTCAATGTTGCCGGCGGGTACCGGATTTCGGAGCCGGCGGCTGATCTTGCCATTGCCTCAGCGCTCGTCTCCTCGCTTGCCGGCAGCCCGCTGCCGGCCGACTCCGTCTATTTCGGTGAAATCAGCCTGTCTGGCGCCGTTCGCCCCGTTTCGCAAACGGCGCAGCGGCTGAAGGAAGCGGAGAAGCTCGGGTTTGCGGGTGCACTCCTGCCGGCAAGCTCTGCCGAACTGCCAAAATCGTCTGCCGGTCGCTGGACGGAAATCGAGGATCTGCCGGACCTTGTCAGCCGCATTGCGGGCTCCGCCGCAAAGCTTGCAAAGGCGCAGGAAGATGATTGATCTTCCGTTCACGGATTCGCTGTTGTAAGAGACTGCCGGAATACGGGGGGCCGCCGCATCGCGTGCCCGAGTCTTGGAGTACGTCCTACATGCCCATCACGATCTTCGACGGTATCGTCATCGGCGTAACGCTCTTTTCCGCCGTGCTTGCCATGGTGCGTGGCTTTTCGCGTGAGGTGCTGTCGATCGCCAGCTGGGTCGGTTCGGTTGCTGCCGCTTACTACCTCTACCCGCTACTGGTTCCCTATGCGCAGAACTACACGACCGATGATCGCATTGCGATTGCGGCATCCGCAGGCATCATCTTCATTATTGCGCTGATCCTGATCTCGTTCATTACCTCGCGGATCGCGGACTTCATCATCGACAGCCGCATCGGCGCGCTGGACCGCACGTTGGGCTTCCTCTTCGGGGCCGCCCGTGGCATTTTGCTTCTGGTCGTCGCGGTCGCCTTCTGGAACTGGCTGGTGGACGTCCGTTCGCAGCCGGACTGGGTGCGCCAGGCAAAGTCGAAGCCCTTCCTCGACACGCTGGTCGGCCGCCTCGAAGCCGTTCTGCCGGAGGATATTGAGCCGCAGATCCGTGCGCGCATCACCGGACAGGAAGACACTCCGGCGGAAGGGGCGCCTGGCCAGGGTCAGCCGCCGGCAGAGACTGCTCCGGCAGAAGATGCGCCGGCGACAAATAATTGACGTTTTGTTGCGCTTGAAGCGCGGCCAGACATCACCATTTGTGCTATCATTCGAGAATTCATGAGGACGGGCTGGCCGTGGGAAGTTGTGATCCCCGCCGGCTCTTCCCTTTTCCGAAAGGCAAGGGCCAGTAGATGAACCAGCCGGTTTCCCCGAAGATCGCAGACGAACTCGATGGTGACACGCTTCACGAGGAATGTGGGGTCTTCGGCATACTTGGCCATCCAGACGCAGCCGCGCTGACCGCACTCGGTCTTCATGCGCTTCAGCATCGCGGACAGGAAGCGGCTGGCATCGTCTCCTTCGACGGCACCCGGTTTCATTCCGAACGCCGCATGGGCTTGGTCGGCGACCATTACACCGATCCAGCGACGTTGGCGAAACTGCCGGGTACTATCTCTATCGGCCATGTCCGCTATTCCACGACGGGTGAAGTGGCGCTGCGCAACGTCCAGCCGCTGTTTGCCGAACTGGAAGTCGGCGGCATTGCGGTTGCCCACAACGGCAACTTCACCAACGGTCTGACGCTGCGCCGGCAGCTGATCGCCGGCGGCGCCATCTGCCAATCGACCTCGGACACAGAAGTCGTCCTGCACCTGATCGCCCGCTCCCGCTACACTTCGACCGCAGACCGCTTCATCGATGCCGTGCGGCAGATGGAGGGGGGCTATTCCATGCTGGCGATGACGCGCACGAAGCTGATCGCTGCACGTGACCCCACGGGCATCCGGCCGCTCGTCATGGGTGAACTCGACGGCAAGCCGATCTTCTGCTCGGAAACCTGCGCGCTCGACATCATCGGCGCCAAGTACATCCGCGATGTGGAGAACGGCGAAGTTATTATCTGCGAAATCCAGCCCGACGGCTCGGTGCAGATTGATGCCCGCAAAGCCGGCAATCAGCAGCCGGAACGGCTCTGCCTGTTCGAATACGTCTACTTCGCCCGCCCCGATTCCGTCGTCGGCGGTCGCAGCGTCTATGTTGCGCGCAAGAATATGGGCATCAATCTCGCCAAGGAATCACCGGTCGAGGCGGATGTCGTCGTGCCGGTTCCGGACGGGGGCACGCCTGCAGCGCTCGGCTTTGCGCAGGAGAGCGGCATTCCCTTCGAATACGGCATCATCCGCAACCACTATGTCGGTCGTACCTTCATCGAGCCAACGCAGCAGATTCGCGCCTTCGGCGTGAAGCTGAAGCATTCGGCCAACCGCGCGATGATCGAAGGCAAGCGCGTGGTGCTGGTCGACGATTCGATCGTTCGCGGGACGACCTCGGTCAAGATCGTGCAGATGATCCGCGAGGCGGGTGCCAAGGAAGTGCACATCCGCGTGGCGAGCCCGATGATCTACTATCCCGACTTCTACGGAATCGATACGCCGGACGCCGACAAACTGCTCGCCAACCAGTATGACAGCCTGCAGGCTATGTGCGACTACATCGGTGCCGACTCGCTCCAGTTCCTCTCGATCGATGGCCTTTATCGCGCTGTCGGCGGCGAAGCGCGGAACGCGGCACGGCCGCAGTTTACCGATCATTACTTCACCGGCGACTACCCGACCCGGCTCCTGGACAAGAGCGGCGAATCCATGGGCAACAAGATCTCGGTGCTGGCCAGCAACGGCTGATCTGGCACCGAGCCTGCAGCGAATGGCACGGAAGCGTCGGGAAGAGATCACCTCCTGGTATCAGAAGCCGGAGCCGGAAGTCTGCCCGCTGTGCGGGCGGATCATTCCTGAGGACCAGCGCGACGAGCACCATCTCGTGCCGAAAAGCCGTGGCGGCCGCAAGACGCAGGCGCTGCACCGGATTTGCCACAGACAGATCCATGCGCTGTTCAGTGAGGCGGAGCTGGAAAAATCCTACGCCACGGTCGAGGCTCTTCTTGAGCATGAAGAGATGCGCAGGTTCGTCGCTTGGGTGGTAAAGAAGCCGCCCGGCTTCTATGACGGAACCAAACGCAGCAACCGCCGCCAGCAGGGCTCCCCGAAGCGGGGCTTTCGCTGACGCTTGCGCCAAACCGGGTAAGCGCGGCACTTGCGCAGCTTCCGCCTGTGTGACAATCGTCCCCGGTACTTGGAAAACGGACGGCGTCGCTCGCCAGGCGTTGCGCAACGGAAAGACATCATGACAACCGACTTGAAGGACAGGATCGCGCTGGTGACCGGCGCCTCGCGCGGCATCGGCTATTTCACGGCGCTGGAGCTCGCAAAGGCCGGGGCGCATGTGATCGCCTGTGCCCGGACAGTCGGCGGGCTCGAGGATCTCGACGACGCGGTCAAGGCCGTCGGCGGTTCGGCAACCCTGGTGCCTTTCGACCTGACCGACATGACCGCGATCGACCGGCTGGGCGCGTCGATCCACGAGCGCTGGGGCAAGCTCGACATTCTGGTGGCGAATGCCGGCATTCTCGGCGTCATCTCGCCCATCGGCCATATCGAGGCGAAGGTCTTCGAGAAGGTCATGCTGACAAACGTCACCGCCACCTGGCGGCTGATCCGTTCGGTGGAGCCGCTGCTCCTGCAGTCGGATGCGGGCCGGGCGCTGATCCTTTCTTCCGGTGCCGCTCACAAGTGCCGCCCGTTCTGGGGCGTCTATTCCGCATCCAAGGCCGCGGTGGAAGCACTTGCCCGCACTTGGGCGGCGGAACAGCAGCGGAAACCATTGCGGGTAAACTCCATCGATCCCGGCGCCACCCGCACCGCCATGCGCGCTCAGGCAATGCCGGGCGAAGATCCAAATAGCCTGCCCCACCCGTCCGAGGTGGCCAAGGCGATCCTGCCGCTTGCCTATCCCGACATGCAGGAGACCGGCCGGCTGTTCGTCGTGCGCGAGAACAAGTTCGTTGACTACCGCCTTCCGGAGTAGCGGCCGCGCTCATCCGCAGGTCTTGACCAAGCTTTCCCGCCACGCCATAAATCGCCGCATGAAGACGGCGATTTCCATCTGCGGGATCATTATTCGCTAGCGCAACGCTGGCCTGGCCGTTCTCGTCTTTCGAACATCCTTGAAGACAAACGTTCCGGGCCCCGCCGGCCGCTTGCCTTGGGAGATATTTTCGATGAGCACCACGCTCAGGCTCTACAATACACTGACCCGTGAGAAGGCTGACTTCCAGCCGATCGATCCGCAGAACGTGCGCATGTATGTCTGCGGCCCGACTGTCTACGACTATGCCCATATCGGCAATGCGCGGCCGGTGATCGTCTTCGACGTGCTCTACCGGCTGCTCCGCCACGTCTACGGCGCAGAGCATGTGACCTATGCCCGCAACATCACCGACGTCGACGACAAGATCAACGCACGGGCGCTGCGGGATCATCCGGGGCTGCCGCTGAACGAGGCGATCCGGCTGGTGACCGAAAAGACCGAGACGCAGTTCCACGCGGATGTGGCGTCGCTTGGCTGCCTGGAGCCGACCGTCGAGCCGCGTGCCACCGACAACATCCCGCAGATGATCGCAATCATCGAGCGGCTGATCGCCAACGGCCACGGCTATGTGGCCGAGGGCGAAGTGCTGTTCGACACGAAGTCGATGCGCGACTACGGCCAGCTTTCCAAGCGCCCGCTTGACGAGCAGCAGGCCGGCGCCCGCATCGCGGTCGACGCGCACAAGAAGAACCCCGGCGACTTCGTGCTGTGGAAACTCTCCGCCCACAACGAACCGGGCTGGGAGAGCCCTTGGGGTCGCGGCCGCCCGGGCTGGCACATCGAGTGCTCCGCGATGAGCGGTCGCTACCTCGGCGAGGTCTTCGACATCCATGGCGGCGGACTTGACCTGATCTTCCCGCACCACGAGAACGAGATTGCCCAGTCGCGCTGCGCCCACGGCACCGACGTGATGGCGAATGTCTGGATGCATAACGGCTTCGTTCAGGTCGAAGGCCGCAAGATGTCGAAGTCGGAAGGCAATTTCGTCACCATCCACGACCTGCTGCATACGCAGACCTTCGGCGGCCAGCAGTGGCCCGGCGAGGTGCTGCGGCTTGCCATGCTGATGACGCATTACCGGGAGCCGATCGACTTTTCGGTAAAGCGACTGGAAGAGGCCGAGCGGCTGATTGCCAAATGGCCGGTGCCGGAGGGGATTGAAGGCGAACCGGATGGCGCCGTTCTGGATGCTCTCAGCGAAGACCTCAACACCGTGGCGGCCGTGCAGGAACTGCATGCGCTGGCGCAGGCCGCGAAAGCCGATCCGGAGAAGCTTTCAGCATTTGCCGCAAGCGCTGCCCTGCTCGGCATCATGCCAAAGAAGACGGAGGTGGACGAGGCGCTCGCATCTGCGGTCGATGCTCTTGTCGGAATGCGCCTTGAGATGCTGAAGGCAAAGAACTTTGCGGAAGCCGACAAAATTCGCGATGATCTTTCGGCAAAGGGCATCCAGCTTAAGGATGGCAAGGACGTCGCCACCGGCGAGCGGGTCACGACATGGGAGGTCAAAAGGTGAGTCAGATCCATAGCGGCGGCTGCCAGTGCGGCGCCGTTCGCTTCCGCATCGCCGGAGCACTGAAGGACAGCTCGATCTGCCATTGCCGCATGTGCCAGAAGGCCTTCGGCGCCTATTATGCGCCGCTGGTCTCCACACGCGCTGCAGAGCTGACGTGGACGCGGGGAGCGCCGAAGCGTTTCCAGTCGTCGAACCACGTCCAGCGCGGCTTTTGTGAGAACTGCGGCACACCGCTTACCTATGAAGCTGCGGACGGGATCGCAGTGGCTGCCGGCGCGTTCGATGATCCGGCAAGTGTCCCGCCGACCATCCAGTATGGCATCGAAGGCAAGTTGCCGTTCGTGGACCATCTGCATGAACTGCCGGCGTGGCAGACCATGGACGATATCGAAGCGGCGCCGTTCCTCGCCGATATTGTTTCCCATCAACATCCGGATCACGATACCGACGGCTGGCCGAAGGAGGGATAAGGCTATGACGCAGAACCCGAACCTGAAGATGCCGAAGTGGCTGTTCTACGGCATCATCGCCAAGGGTCTGCTCGTCGTTCTAATCACCGGGGCGGTGCTCGCCTACGCCTTTCTTAACTGAGGAGACGGGACGTGGAGGGGTTATTCACCGGCGGATGCCAATGCGGCGCGATAAGGTTCAGCGTTGAGAAGCTCGGCCGTCGCTCGATCTGTCACTGCCGGATGTGCCAGAAGGCCTTCGGCAACCTGTTCGGCGCACTGGTGACGGCGGACCAGGCGCATCTGAGGTGGACGCGTGGCCAGCCCGCCCTCTTTCGCTCCTCTGCCAAGGCGAAGCGGGGTTTCTGCGCGAAATGCGGCACGCCCCTCACCTATCACCACCCCGGCGGCGTGGAACTCGCGATCGGCGCCTTCGACCGGCCGGACCTGCTGGAGCCACAGGTACAGGTCAACCATGACAAGCGGCTGCCGTGGATCGACCACCTTTTCGAGAAGCCGGCGGTAACGAGCCCGGAGATGGAGGCCTTCTTTGCCTCCGTCACCTCCTACCAACATCCCGATCATGACACGGCTGTGTGGCCGCCCGAGGACGACAATGACGAGCAATGAACTGCGCGGCTTCTATCCCGAGATCGAACCTTACGACAGCGGCCACCTCGATGTCGGCGACGGCCACAGCATCTACTGGGAGCGCGTCGGCACCAAGGGCGCAAAACCTGCGGTGTTTGTGCATGGCGGCCCGGGCGGCGGGTCCGGTCCCGGCAACCGCCGGCTGTTTGATCCGGCGCTCTACGACGTGCTGCTGTTCGACCAGCGCGGCTGCGGCAAGTCCACCCCCTATGCCTCGCTGGAGGCCAACACGACCTGGCATCTCGTTTCGGACATGGAGAAACTGCGTGAGATGATGGGAGTGGAGCGCTGGCAGGTGTTTGGCGGCTCCTGGGGCTCCACGCTTTCGCTCGCCTATGCCGAGACGCATCCGCAACGGGTGACGGAACTGGTGCTGCGCGGCATCTACACGCTCACCCGCGCCGAACTCCTCTGGTACTACCAGTTCGGCGTCTCCGAGATGTTCCCGGACAAATGGGAACGCTTCATCGCTCCTATTCCGGAGGCCGAGCGCAGCGATCTGATGCACGCGTACCGCAAATATCTCACCGGCGACGATGAGGCGAAGAAGCGCGAATGCGCGGTTGCGTGGAGCACGTGGGAAGGCGAGACGATCACGCTTCTGCCGAACCCGGATTATTCCGCGCGTTTCCATGACCCCAACTATGCGCTCGCCTTCGCCCGCATCGAGAACCACTACTTCGTCCATGCAGGCTGGCTGGACGAAGGGCAGTTGCTGCGCGACGCGCACAAGCTGAGGGACATCCCCGGCGTCATCATCCACGGCCGTTACGACATGCCCTGCCCGCTGAAATACGCCTGGCAACTGCACAAGGCCTGGCCGAAGGCGGACTTCCACATCATCGAGGGGGCCGGCCATGCCTACCTGGAACCCGGTATCCTGGATCGACTGATCCGGGCAACGGATCGCTTTGCAGGAAAGGTGTCAGATCCATGAGTCGCGAGCGGATCTACCTTTACGATACGACGCTGAGAGACGGCCAGCAGACGCCGGGTGTCGGCTTCTCCGTCGAAGACAAGATCGCTATCTCCACCCTCCTCGACAATTTCGGCATCGACTACGTTGAGGGCGGCTATCCTGGCGCCAACCCGACCGATACCGCTTTCTTTTCGCAGCAGCGGACGGAACGGTCGCGGTTCGTCGCCTTCGGGATGACGAAGCGCGCGGGGATCTCTGCCTCCAACGATCCCGGACTCGCAATCCTGCTGCAGGCAAGGAGCGACGCCATCTGCTTCGTCGCCAAGAGCTGGGACTATCACGTACGCGTGGCGCTCGGCTGCACGAACGAGGAGAACCTGCAATCGATCCGGGAGAGCGTCGAAGCCGCGCGCAATGCCGGCAAGGAGGCGCTGGTTGATTGTGAGCACTTCTTCGACGGCTACAAGGCCAACTCCGACTACGCGCTCGCCTGCGCCAAGACGGCTTACGATGCAGGTGCGCGCTGGGTCGTCCTGTGCGACACCAATGGCGGCACGCAGCCTGCTGAGATCCGCGAGACTGTCGCTGCGGTGATCGCCGCCGGCATTCCCGGTACAGCACTCGGCATCCACGCCCATGACGATACCGGACAGGCAGTCGCCAACTCGCTGGCGGCGATCGAAGCGGGCTGTCGGCAGGTCCAGGGAACGCTGAACGGGATCGGCGAACGCTGCGGCAATGCCAACCTCGTGACGCTGATCGCGACGCTGTCGCTCAAGGACGTCTACGCCACCCGCTTCCAAACCGAGATCGACAGCGAGGGCTTGAGCGGCCTCACCTCCCTCTCGCACGCCTTTGACGAGCTCCTCAATCGCTCGCCGAACCACCAGGCACCCTATGTCGGTGCCTCTGCCTTTGCCACCAAGGCTGGCATCCATGCCTCGGCCCTCCTGAAGGACCCGAGGACCTATGAGCATGTGCCGCCGGAAAGCGTCGGTAATTTCCGCAAGGTCATGGTCTCCGACCAGGGCGGCAAGTCCAACTTCATCAATGCGCTGAAGCGGCGCGGCATCGACGTCTCCAAGGACGATCCCAAGCTCGATCTCTTGATCTCGATCGTCAAGGAGCGCGAGGCGACGGGCTATGCCTACGAGGGCGCCGATGCGAGCTTCGAGCTCCTGGCACACCGCACGCTCGGAACGATCCCAGAGTTCTTCACTGTCGACAGCTTCCGCGTGATGGTAGAGCGCCGCTTCGATTCCAACGGACGCATCAAAACCGTCTCGGAAGCGGTGGTGAAGCTCGACGTTGACGGCGAGCGGGTTATGTCCGTCGCGGAAGGTGACGGCCCGGTCAACGCGCTGGATCTGGCGCTGCGCAAGGATCTTGGCAAGTATCAGGCAGAGATTGCAGATCTCGTGCTCGCCGACTTCAAGGTGCGCATCCTGAACGGCGGCACGGCTGCCATTACCCGGGTTCTGATCGAGTCGACGGATGGCGACGGCACCCGCTGGTGGACGGTTGGTGTGTCGGAAAACATCATCGACGCCTCGTTCCAAGCGCTGACGGATTCGATCATCTACAAACTGATGAAGAACCGGCACATGGCGGGTCGTGTCGCGGCGGAGTGATCAGAGCGCCCTCTTTAAAAGGCCCCATTCCTCTTCCGAGTACCACTCGCCCGGTTCCGGCGGCTGGTGCCAGCGGAGTTGCTTGACCTCGCTGGCGGTGCGGCTGCGAAAGGCAGCTTCCAGGCATTCATGACGACCGGTCGGTGGCGGCTCCTGGCCTTCGGCCCATACAAAGGAAACGGGCTGCAGGAAGCGGGCGCTGAAGCCGGTTTCTTCCCGGACGATGAGCAGGAAGCCGCCCATACGGGTGAAGGGAAGCTGCTTGCCCTGACCATCAATCGCCGGAATACCGAGCGGGAAAAGAAGCCGACCGCGCGGCGCCAGATTGGCAACCCATGCCGATGCCGGGTGGTCGAGTGCGAAGTTGACGTAGACAACATCCACTTCCATCCGAGGAAACTGCGTCCCGTCTCCCTCAATCACCTCAACCTGCGGATATCCCGACAGGTTCTGCCGCGCCTGCTGCGCCAGTGACGGATCGTATTCTACCGCCGTTACCCGGCCGGTGGGACCCACCAGTTCGGCAAGAATGGCGGTGAAGTAACCGGTTCCCGCTCCGATATGCGCGACGTGTTCGCCCGCGCCGACGCCGATCTGGCTCAGCGCAGAGGCGTGAAGCGACGGGACGCCATTGTTGACGTGACGGTTTCGGTCGAGCGCCACCAGCATGTCCTGGTAAAGCACGACAGGATCGCCGGAGGCGAGTTCGCGGTAGTTGGAAAAGTCGCTGTAGAACCAAGGCGGCGGACCGAAGAACCGCTCCCGCTCGACCTTGGCGAAGGCCGAAAGCAACGGGCCATCACCCTTGACCCCCGCCTTCGCCAAAACCTGGCTTGCAAACAGTTGACGATGGATCGGTTGATCTTCGAAGGTCATTTTGATCTCAACGCTCCGACTTCCGTTCTCTGGCTTCGAATTCATGACCGCGATCAACGCTTCACGCAAATGAATTGGTGAACCCTCACCTGTTGGAGTACAGCGAAGGATAATCAGAACACTGTTGGAAACACCCCACATGGCCAGCACCGATGCGCCTCTTGCGGCGAAAAACGAGGATTCCGCTCGGGGTTTCGCCTTCGCGCTGACCGCCTATATCATGTGGGGCTTCCTGCCGATCTACATGAAAGCGGTCGCGCATATGTCGCCGATCGAGGTGCTTGCGCATCGCGTCGTCTGGTCGGTCCCCGTTGCCGGCCTCGTCCTGATGATCCTGCGGCGGACGGGCGACCTGAAGGTCGCATTCCGCTCGCCGCGCACCCTGATGATGGCAGCACTGACCGCAGCACTGATCACGGTCAACTGGGGGATCTATGTCTGGGCGATCTCGGTCGATCGGGCGCTCGACACCGCACTCGGATACTTCATCAATCCGCTGTTCAGCATCTTTCTTGCAGCGGTACTCCTGAAGGAGCGCCTGCAGCCGGTGCAGCTGGCGGCGATTGCGCTTGTCGTGGCTGCGGTTGTAATCCTGACCTACGATGCCGGCGGCTTGCCGTGGGTCTCGCTCGGCTTGACGGTGAGCTGGGGCTTCTACGCCTTCTTCCGCAAGACACTGCCGGTCGGCCCCAACCAGGGCTTCTTCCTGGAAGTGCTGATCCTCAGCCCGCCGGCGCTCATCTTCATCTTTTTTTCGGAAGCGTCCGGTACTGGCCATCTCTTCAACGGCAGCCTCTCGGACACGCTGCTTCTGATCGGCAGCGGGCTGATCACGGCCGGCCCATTGATGATCTACGCCAACGGCGCCAAGCTTCTGCGGCTTTCGACAATCGGTATCATGCAGTATATCGCGCCGACGATGATCTTCCTGATCGCCGTTTTCGTTTTCCACGAGCCGCTGAGCATGGTGAAACTCGCGGCTTTTGGACTGATCTGGGCGGCGCTCGCCATCTATTCCTGGGGATTGGTCAGCGCCAGCCGCGGCCGGTAAGCCGCCTCACGTTGAGGGTCAGAGCCGGGATATCACGTCCTCCTGGCCCAGTGCGGCAACCTTGCCGTCGCTCTGGTCAAGGATTGCCGGGATGATCTGCTCCACAGCGTCGATCACCATCGGCCGGACGAGATGCGCCCGGTGGATGAAGCCCTGCTCTCGCATGTGATCGATGAGATCGAGCATCGGGTTCCAGAAGCCGCCGACATTGGCGAAGACCATCGGCTTCTCATGGCGACCGAGCTGGCCCCAGGTCATGATCTCGACGATCTCCTCCAGTGTGCCGATGCCGCCCGGAAGGGTGACGAAGGCGTCGGACCTTTCGAACATAGCGTGCTTGCGCGCATGCATGTCTTGCGTGACGATCAGTTCATCGAGTTGGCCGAGCGAGTGACGCGTTGCTTCCATGTCAACCAGGAAGTCCGGGATGATGCCAGTCACCTGGCCGCCGTTGGCCAGAACCCCCGCAGCGACCGCACCCATGATCCCCTTGGTGCCGCCACCATAGACCAGACGAAGGCCGTGCGCGGCGATCGATTTTCCGAGCGCGCGACCTGCGGCAATGTAAGCAGGATCCCGGCCCGGCTGGGAGCCGCAGTAAACGCAGATGGACTGAATGGGCACTCATCAACTCCAAGGGATTTTCATCGAGGACGGGACCCGGCTGCGGCCCCACGTCAAACTGACGGGAAACATAGCCGACAGCAAGGCCAAATAGACCGAAATGCTTGTGAAGCCAGAGGGAAAGAGGTAATTCGGATAGACAGACGGGACTATCCGTCCGGAGAGAATTAGAGATGAGAAACCGCGCCGGCTGGCTGGCACTTGTTGTCCTCGTTGCTGCGACCTTGTTGATGGTCTTCTTCGTGCTGCCTCGGATCTCGCCCGAGGGAGAGCGGATCAGCGACGCCGTCAACAAGGCAGGCGAAACGGTGAAGGAAGCGGTGACCGAGCCGACGCTCCCAGCGGAGGCCCCGAAGTCCTCGGCGGAGGAGGCGTCGAAGGCGCCTGAGGGTACGACCGGCCAACAGGCCCCGGTGGCGGCCCCGACTACGCCCGCCCCCGTCACGCCTGCCTTCGATGTGCTGCGGGTGGAGCCAGATGGTTCGACCGTCATTGCCGGACGTGCGGAGCCTGGTGCCACCGTAGAGATCAATGCCGACGAGGCTGCTATCGCCAGCATCAAGGTTGGCCCCTCCGGCGATTTCGCCATCGCTCTCGACGATCCTCTGCCGGCCGGCGATCACCAGCTGGTGCTTAAGGCAACGACCGAGGACGGGCGTACGATCATCTCGGAAGAGACCGCCACCATCTCGATCCCGAGCAATACCAGCGGCAAGCTGCTTGCCATGGTAACGAAGCCGGGGAAGGCCAGCCGCCTGATCAGCGTGCCAGAAGCCGGCAGCGCTGCAAAGGCAAGCACCCCGGCTCAGGCAGCGAATGCGGCGAACAAGCCGGCCATGCCAGACATGCCCGATGCAGCGTCGGATCTCGTCGCCTCTGCGCCGCCAGTCGCGAATACCACCAGCCCGGCACCTTCTGCGGCTCCAGCTCCTCTGGCTGCTGCTGCAGCGGAACTGCAGGTGACGGCCGTCGAGATCGAAGGCGACCGCATCTTCATCGCCGGCACGGCTCCCTCAAGAGCCTCGCTTCTCGGCTTCGCCGGCGAAACGCCTGTTGGCCGCGCGAAGGCAGGAACAGATGGCCATTTCGTCATCGAAGGCACGATCGAGCTTGCTGTCGGCCAACATATCATCGCCGTCGAGATGCTCGACAGCAACGGCAAGACGGCCTTGCGCGTCGACGTTCCGTTCAACCGGCCGGAGGGCAATCAGGTGGCAGCCGTTGCGGGCGAGCAGGGTCAGACCTCCGTTTCGCCAATCGACAGCGGCGCCTTCGACAGACTGCGCGACGAGGCCGGTCGGGCGTTCGCGCTGCTTCGCGGTCTTTATGAGAGCGGCAAGGAACCAACCGCGGAGGAACTGGCGGCTGCGCGTTCGGCAACCGCAATTGCGCTGAAGTCGCTGTCCGAGTACCGGCTGCCGGCTGGCACCGATCCCTCCACGCAGGCAATCGTCGACCAGACGTCGAAGGACGCCGTGGAGGCTCTGGCAGCGGTTGAAAAACTCCCCGCCGACGCGGAATCCGTTCGCCAGGAGCTCGACAAGGTTGGCGAGAGCATAGAGCGCGCCGTCGGCCCTGCCGTCAACGCAGAGTCGATGAACACGCAGATGGCGCAAGGTGGTGACGCAGCCGGCCCGAAGACGATTGCCCAGGCGCCGCTGACGCATGCCGGCAATTCCGTCATCATCCGCCGTGGCGACACGCTGTGGCAGATTTCCCGCCGCGTTTATGGCCAGGGCGTGCGCTATACGACCATCTACCTCGCCAACCAGGACCAGATCGCGGATCCGGACCTCATCGAGCCCGGCCAGATCTTCGGCGTACCGGATGAAGCGCTGCCGGATGCGGAAGAAGTGCATCGCAAGCGACTGCAGAATCTCCTTCAGTAGCAAGCCTTCTGCCCAGCTGCGGAGCGCGAGCAGCTGGCTGGCATTGCGCGCCGCATAGGGGGTGGATGGGCCACCGTCGTTGCATCCTTTGGTTCTACGTCCTATGTCCCGTGAGGCTCGCTCGGGCCGCGCCTCTCGGAGACCATCATGAATAACCGGAAGAAGACCGTCTCGGCGGATTCCAGCAATCCGCTGTCCACCCTTGTCAACCTGTGGCCCTATATGTGGCCCCATGGTCGCGGCGACCTGAAGCGCCGGGTGGTCTGGGCAACCTTCTTCCTGTTCCTCGCCAAGATCGTCCTGCTCGGGGTGCCCTATTTCTTCAAATGGGCCACGGACGCGCTGAACGGCAATCTCGACATGGCCGGCATCCTGCCGACGTTCCTTCTCGGCGCCGTCATCCTGGTCATCGCATACAATCTCACCCGCATCCTGCAGGTGGGGCTGAACCAGCTGCGCGATGCTCTGTTTGCCAGCGTCGGTCAGCATGCGGTGCGACAGCTCGCCTACAAGACCTTCGTCCACATGCACAAGCTGTCGCTGCGCTTCCATCTGGAGCGCAAGACCGGCGGCCTGTCGCGCATCATCGAGCGTGGCACCAAGGGCATCGAAACGATCGTCCGCTTCACCATCCTCAATTCCGTCCCTACGCTGGTCGAATTCGTGCTCACCGCGATTATCTTCTGGTTCAGCTACGGCTTCGCTTATGTGGCGGTAACGGCGATCACGGTGTGGGCCTATGTGTGGTTCACGGTGAAGGCCAGCGACTGGCGTATTTCCATCCGCCGCTCGATGAACGACAGCGACACGGACGCCAACACGAAGGCGATCGATTCGCTTCTCAATTTCGAGACGGTCAAGTACTTCGGCAACGAGGACATGGAAGCGCGCCGCTTTGATGCCTCGATGGCGAAATATGAGAGATCGGCGACGCAGGTGTGGACCTCGCTTGGCTGGCTGAACTTCGGCCAGGGCGTCATCTTCGGGCTCGGGATGGCGGTGATGATGGTGATGTCGGCCCTTGCGGTGCAGCGCGGTGAGCAGACGATCGGGGATTTCGTTTTCGTCAACGCGCTCTTGCTGCAGCTTTCCGTGCCGCTGAACTTCATCGGCTTCGTCTACCGCGAAATCCGCCAGGGGCTGACCGACATCGAGCAGATGTTCGATCTCCTCGAGGTAGAGGCGGAGGTGAAGGACCGGCCGGACGCAGAGGCGCTGCAGATTCGCCAGGGCAGCATCTCCTTCAAGGACGTGCACTTCGCCTACGACGAGGATCGGCCGATCCTGAAGGGCCTGTCTTTCGATGTGCCCGCCGGCAAGACGGTCGCCATCGTCGGACCATCGGGCGCCGGAAAATCCACCATCTCCAGGCTGCTCTACCGGTTCTACGACGTCCAGGAGGGCGCGATCACCATCGATGGGCAGGACGTGCGCGAGGTGACGCAGCAGTCGCTGCGTTGCGCCATCGGCATGGTGCCGCAGGATACGGTGCTGTTCAACGACACGATCGCCTACAACATCCGCTACGGACGGCCTTCGGCGACCGACGAGGAGGTCTCTGCCGCGGCGGAAGTGGCGCAGATCGGGACGTTCATCCGTGCCCTGCCCCATGGCTTCGATACCATGGTGGGCGAACGGGGGCTGAAGCTTTCGGGTGG
Source organism: Pseudorhizobium tarimense (assembly GCF_022968135.1). Classification (GTDB taxonomy): domain Bacteria; phylum Pseudomonadota; class Alphaproteobacteria; order Rhizobiales; family Rhizobiaceae; genus Neorhizobium; species Neorhizobium tarimense. The sequence goes on along the minus strand of NZ_JALJRA010000007.1, from coordinate 83,218 downwards.
CGAGAAGCAACGCGTGGCGATCGCCCGCACCATCCTGAAGGCGCCGCCGATCCTGATCCTGGACGAGGCGACGTCGGCGCTCGACACGACAACCGAGCAGGAGATCCAGTCGGCGCTCGACATCGTTTCGAAGAACCGCACGACGCTGGTGATCGCGCATCGGCTTTCAACCGTCATCGGCGCGGACGAGATCATCGTGCTGCGCGACGGAAAGATTGCCGAACGGGGCACCCATGCCGATCTTCTCGCCGCCGATGGGCTTTACGCCTCCATGTGGAACCGGCAGCGCGAGGCGACGCAGGCCGAGGAGCATCTGCGCCAGGTACGCGACAGCGACGACCTCGGCGTCATTATGCGGCTTGCGCCGGCCACGTGAGGTACGGCGGAACCGCATTGCCCCCGAAACGGTTTGCTAGTAGTCAGCATTAGCTGACAAATTCAGGAGATCCGGGTTGATCAATCTGTTCGACACCATCCGCAACACGCTCGTGCCGATCCACAAGGAAGGCTACGTGTTCGTCGCCATCTTCTTCGTGGTTTCGCTCATCCTGGGCTGGATCGCCGAACCGCTGTTCTGGATCGGCCTTGTCGTTACGCTGTGGTGCGCCTACTTCTTCCGCGACCCCGAGCGCGTCGTTCCGCAGGATGACGACCTCGTGCTGAGCCCCGCCGATGGCCGGGTATCGTCGGTGCAGATGGTCGTGCCGCCAGCGGAACTGAACCTCGGCACCGAGCCTATGCTGCGCATCTCGGTGTTCATGAACGTCTTCGACTGCCACATCAATCGTTCCCCGGTTCGCGGCCAGGTGACGGAGATCCAGTATCGCGCTGGCCAGTTCATCAATGCCGAGCTTGACAAGGCCAGCGAGGACAACGAGCGCAACAGCATGGTGATCGAGACACGGCATGGCCGGATCGGCGTGGTGCAGATCGCCGGGCTCGTCGCGCGCCGGATCATCTGCTGGGTCAAGCCCACCGAGCCGGTCAATGCCGGCGAGCGCTTCGGCCTCATCCGCTTCGGCTCGCGCCTTGACGTGCTGCTGCCGCCGGGCGCGCAGCCCCGCGTTTCGGTCGGCCAGCGCACCTATGGCGGCGAAACGGTGATCGCCGAATTCGGCTCCACGAAGGGCCCGACCATCAGCCGCCGAAGCTAACCCTCAAGGAGATCCCATGGAGACGCCCGCTCCCTCAACTGAGACGCCTCGGACCGACAATAGCGGCCGAGGCCCGCGGCTGAGGGAAATCCCGCTCCGGCTGATGGTGCCGAACCTGATTACGGTTCTGGCTATCTGTGCGGGCCTGACGGGTATCCGGCTTGCCTTCGAGGATCGCTTCGAACTCGCCGTCGCCATGGTGCTTCTTGCCGCTTTCCTTGACGGCATTGATGGACGGATCGCGCGGCTTCTGAAGGCGAACTCCAGGTTCGGAGTGCAGATGGACTCGCTCGCCGACATCATCAATTTCGGCGTCGCCCCTGCCCTCGTCTCCTATGCCTTCCTGCTCGACAATGCCCGTTCCTTCGGCTGGATAGCTTCTCTCATCTACGCGATTGCGGCGGGCCTCAGGCTCGCCCGCTTCAACGTGATGGAAGAGCGGCAGGAGAAGGCGGCTTGGCAGTCGGAATTCTTTGTCGGCGTGCCTGCGCCACTCGGCGCTGTTCTGGTGCTTCTACCGGTCTATCTGGGCTTCCTGGGTCTTGAGCCCTCGCCGCTCTTCGTCTACGGCAGCGTCGCCTATACGATTCTGATCGGCTACCTGCTGGTCAGCCGCGTGCCGGTCTGGTCAGGCAAGTCGCAGACCAAGGTGCGCCGCGACCAGATGCTGCCGATCCTTCTTGTCGGGGTGCTCTACGTGGCGCTACTGATGAGCTATACGTGGCAGGTCCTTGTGGTGAGCGTGATTGCCTACATGGCCTTCCTGCCTTTCAGCGCCCGGCTCTGGCACCGCCGTTACGGTACTTTGACCATCGAGGAAGACGAAGCCGACGTCTGAGGTCTCGTCCAGGGCCTGCGCCGGAATTGCAACAGTCGGCGACTGTGTCAGGGCTAAATCCTTGCTCGTGCATTGCGAACGTGGTTCGCGCCACTATTCCGCCTGGATTGGGATTCACATCGCGAAGAAGGACGCGTCGGCGTCCCTATCGCCTGCGTGAGGAGAACCACATGTCGAACCAGAAGAGCGCGCCTGCACAACAGCCGAAGGCCGAGCAGCCGCATCCCTACCGTCCCCTGGCGCTAAAGGCGGTGGTCGCTGCTGCGCTGATGCTGAAGCCGAAGCAGGCGCTGAAGCCCGCAGGCTGACGATCTTAAGCCGGCCCGCCGAGGCTCACGAGCAGCCCGAGTGCGAGCAGGCTCATGATGATCCCGATCAGGACGTCGAGGACCCGCCATGCCGCGGGTCTGGCAAACAGCGGTGCCAGCAAGCGGGCACCGTAGCCGAGCACGAAGAACCAGACGAAGGACGCAGTGGCGGCCCCGATGCCGTATGCCAGCCGCTCTCGTCCTTCGAAGGCTGCCGAAAGGCTTCCCAGCAGCACGACCGTATCAAGATAGACATGCGGGTTGAGGAAGGTGAAGGCGAGGCAGGTCAAGACGGCTGCCTTAAGGGTCATGCCTTCCGGAGCACCTGCCACCATGGCCGCCGGCCGCCACGCCCGCAGGAAGGCCTTCACCGCATAAGCACTAAGAAAGATCGCTCCTCCCCAGGTGACGAAGGTGATCAGTGCGGGCGACTGCGCGATGATGGTTCCGAGGCCTGCGACGCCGGCGGCAATGAGGAGCGCGTCGGCAAGCCCGCAGATCAGGCAGAGGATGAAGACGTGGCGGCGAATCAGGCCCTGCCGCAGGATGAAGGCGTTCTGGGCGCCGATAGCGATGATCAGCGACGCTCCGAGAGCGAAGCCGGAAAGGGCAGCGGAGATCATCCTGAAAAGCCTATGAAGAGGGAGGGAGTGGTATCAGAAGAGCGACATCTGCCCGATGGGCTCCGTCGGTGCAACCGGTTCGGCAAGCGAAATCGGCTTCTGCAGCTCCGGGCCCATATTAACGACCTTGTTGACGAGGTCGGATACCGGGACCGACTCGAAAAGGTCATCGTCTGCCGGCTGCATCAAATCGGCGATCGCGCGCGGCTCCTGGGTCTTGCAATCGAGCCAGCGGGCAAACTCCTCCTGCGGGATCACCACCGGCATGCGGTCGTGAATGCTGCGGATCGTCGCATTAGCCTTCGTGGTCAAAATCGCTGCCGTATCGACTTCGGAACCGTCGGCGGAGGCGTAGGTCTCCATCAATCCGCCGAAGGCAAGGACACCGCCACACCTAGGGCGGATCCAATAGGCCTGTGAGGGAAGCCCCGTTTCCTTCGGTGGACGGCGCCATTCATAGAAACCGGAGGCCGGGATCAGCACACGCCGATGGCGCATGGCAGCGCGAAACGAGGCCTTCTCGATTGCCGTTTCCGCACGCGCATTGATCAGCAGCGGGAAGTCTCGAGGATCCTTCACCCAGCCAGGAATGAAGCCCCAGCGGGCCAGCAGCGCATGCCGCGCGGGAAGGTTGCTTCCCGGCGCCTCCCGCTCGGAGGCGGCGACCACCAGGATCGGCTGAGTCGGCGCGATGTTGTAGCGCGGCGGGAAGTTGTCGATATCGATGACGCTGAGGAACTGCAGGATGTCTTCCGGCGTCGCGGTCAGGGCGTAGCGTCCACACATGCCGATGTCATTGCACCAGCCTCCCGGCCGGTCAAGCCGGTCGTTCAGCCACGCGGGCCGAAGAGGATCAGCGAGGCGCCGGCCAGGCAGATCATCCCGCCGCCCACATCCCAGCGGTCCGGCATCCGTCCCTCCACCAGCCAAAGCCAAAGCAGCGAGGCGACGATGTATATGCCGCCATAGGCTGCATAGGTGCGTCCTACAGCATCGCTCGGCACGAGAGCGAGCGATGCTGCGAAAACCGCCAACGACAACAGACCGGGTGCGAGCCACCAGATCGGCTTGTCGAGACGGAACCATGCCCAGAAGGCGAAACAACCGGCGATCTCCGCCAGTGCGGCAGCCGCGAAAAGAAGATAGGCGTTCATCGGGCACCCGGAGTTGTCTTTGCGGACATTCCTTCTAGTCTACCCGTAATGAACGAAGAACCCGACATCGCGCCGCTCGTGTATCCGCAGATGGCATCTTCCGCCGTGCTGGAGCGGGAGGGACGTTTTCTCCTCATCCGCCGGCGCAATCCACCGGCCGCGGATCTTTTTGCTTTTCCGGGAGGACGTGCCGAGCTTGGGGAAACGCCGGCGGAAACGGCCCTGAGGGAGTTTCGGGAGGAAACCGGCATCAGCGCCTTCGACCCAGAACTGTTCGCCACTTATGACCTGAAGACCGAAGCAAAGGACGGAGAGGTCGAGAGCCACTTCTTCCTCTCGGTCTTCCTGGTGAAGGCTGATGCTTCTTCCGAGGCGATCGCGGCGGATGATGCAGCAGACCAGGGATGGTATACGCTTGACGAGATTCGCGCCCTGCCCGTGCCGCAGAGCGTGCTTGATTGCGCCGAACGGCTGGCGGCGAGGATGAGATGATAATACGTGACCGCAAAAGACACATGCCGACCGCCCTGCACCTCTGCGCCAGCTTGATGATCGTTGCCGCAGCAGCCGGACCGCTTGCCGCACAGGAACCGGAGCTAACTCCGGCCCCTGCCCCTGCCCCTGCCCCTGCGGTGGAGGAAAAGCCCGCTCCCTATGACGAGCAACTGGCGCGCCTGGCGGAGATTCTCGGGTCGATCCACTATCTGCGCTCGCTCTGCGGCGAAGAGGGTGGCGGCTGGCGCCAGTCGATGCAGGAGCTGCTAAACGCCGACACCGCCACCGAGCCGAAGCGGCGGGAGCGCCTTACCGCTGCCTTCAATCGCGGCTATCGCTCTTTCGCATCTGTTCACACCACCTGCACCGGTGCGGCACGCACCGCCGAGGGCCGCTACCGTAACGAAGGCGCAACACTTGCTGCAGAAATCGCTGCGCGCTTTGGAAATTAGGGCATTATTTACCTCTTTCGCCAGCAGCCCGTGTCGTTTTGGTAAAAGGCTGCTAGAGTTCTTAATAAGCGAGTAACCCGCGGGTAACCGAGGAAGACATGATGCAGACTGGCCGCAACGATATCGACGACATGATTGTCCACGAGAAGATGCAGGTGGCCCTGGAGTACCAGAACGAGGCCTGGGCCGACGGCGTCGCCGATGGCATTGAACCGGAAATCATCGCCGATGCCGCCTTTGCGCTCGCTATGCGGGAAACGATTCGCATTCATGGAGAACAAGGCGCCGAAGCCATGCTCGAGGAGCTGCGCGAGCGCATGCTCGCCGGCGAATTCTCTCCGGAACGCCGGATCCAATAGGTTGTGAGGTTTCCCGATGAGCAACGCTCCGGAACCTCCTGCACGTCGAAAGCCCCTCTCCACAACGTGTGCCGCACTTGGCCTCAGCGCCCTCCTCTTCGCCTCGCCTCAGGCGGAAGCGCTCTCGGAGCTGCGTGGCAGCCCTAATGAGCAGAACTCTGGCCCGGACGATGGCCGCCAGGCACCATCTGGCATTCCCCTTCCCGATCCCCTGATCAACCGTCCCCCGACGGACGAGGCTGATTCGCCAGATGAAGACACCGGCGACGGTGCGGCGGATGCCGAGATCATCATGGACCTGTCCCAGCTTCCCGAGCCGGTTCGCCGCATGCGCGAGCTGATCGTCGAGGCGGCGGCTTCCGGCGATTATGAACGACTGCGGCCGCTCACCGATCCCGGCCCCCGGCAGACGCAGGTGAACGGCGAGATCAGCGATCCGCTCGACGCCATGCGGAGCTTTTCGGGAGATCCGGAAGGGTTGGAAATCCTGGCGATCCTTCTCGACATCCTCGCCACAGGAGCGGCACGAATGGATGCCGGCACCCCGCAGGAGGCTTATGTCTGGCCGTATTTTGCAGGCAAGGACCTGAAATCCCTCTCGCCGCCGGAGCGGGTTGAGCTGCTGCGGATCGTGACGGCAGGCGACCTGATGGCCATGGAAGAAGCCGGCAATTACAATTTCTACCGGTTGGCAATTACGCCGGACGGCGAGTGGCGTTCGTTTGTCGGCGGCGATTGAGCCTGCGGCAGGAGAACCTTGCTCCTAACCGGCAGAACGCCTAACTGGTAAGGACGCAACCTCCCGAGTGAACCATGCCTGCAGCCTTTTTGCCCGATCGAAGTCTGATCCGTGTTTCCGGAGCGGACGCGATGACATTTCTCCAAAACCTCATCACGACGGATGTGGTCTCCCTGCCGCCCGGCACGGCACGCGCGGGGGCTCTGCTGACGCCGCAAGGCAAGATCCTATTCGACTTCGTGATCTGGCGGGATGGCGATGGCTTCATCATCGAAATGGATGCAGATCAGCAGGATGCTTTCGTTCGGCGGCTGACGATGTACAAGCTGCGTTCGCAGGTGGATTTCACCGTCTTAGAAGACGCCGGCATCACGGTCACCTGGGGTGAGGACACACCCGCCTACGGCGTGGAGGACGAGCGTTTCGGCCAGGCCGGGATCCGGCTGATGCGCCTGATAGGCCAGACTGAAATGGACTTGCCGAAAGGCGACTACGATGCCTTGCGGACGGAGGCTGGCGTCGCCGTTTCCGGCGCAGATTACGCCCTACAGGATGCCTTTCCGCACGACATCCTGATGGACCTCGATGGCGGGCTTTCGTTCCGCAAGGGCTGCTATGTCGGCCAGGAGGTCGTGTCGCGCATGCAGCACCGCGGAACGGCACGCCGCCGGATCGTAAAGATCGAGGCCGAGGCGGATCTCCCCGCTTCCGGAACGGAGATCACCGCGGGCGGCAAACCGGTCGGAGCGCTCGGCACCGTCAGCGGCCGCAAGGGCTTGGCTATCGTTCGGACAGATCGTGTCGGAGCTGCCCTTGCCGCCGGTGTTCCTTTGCTTGCCGGCGATGTCCCTGTGCGAGCGACGCTTCCAGTCTGGACCGGTCTCTCCTATCCTGCTGGCGAAGAGGCCGACTCGTGAGCACGACGAAGGCGGCGCGGGCCTGGCAGCGGATGCTCTCCGGGCGGCGGCTCGACCTGCTCGACCCTTCGCCGCTCGATGTCGAAATCTCCGACATCGCCCATGGGCTCGCCCGCGTTGCGCGCTGGAACGGCCAGACCCGCGGCGACCACGCCTTTTCCGTGGCACAGCATTGCCTGGTGGTGGAGGAGATCTTCCGGCGCTGCAACGGCGCCGACTGCCAGAACCTGATGATGACGCTGCTGCACGACGCACCCGAATACGTGATCGGCGACATGATCTCCCCCTTCAAGTCGGTCGTGGGCGGCGGATACAAGACGGTGGAGCATCGTCTGGAGGCGGCAATCCACCTGCGCTTCGGGCTGCCGCCCCATCCGACGCGCGAGCTGAAGGCGCTGATCAAAAAGGCGGATACGATCGCGGCCTTCTTCGAGGCGACGGAGCTTGCGGGATTTTCCGTGGAGGAGGCGCGCAGGTTCTTTGGTCAGCCGCGCGGGATCACCCGGGAGATGCTGCCGCTGGAGCCGATGCCGGCACTTGAAGCGCAATCCTTGTTTCTCAAGCGCTTCGCCGAGCTTGATGCCGAGCGCCTGTCCGAGTCGCTGACATGAGCGCAATCATCGTCTGCCCGCTGGCAAGCATTGCGGAACTGGCCGTGCGTCACAAGGCAAGCCACCTGGTCAGCCTGATTGCAGAGAAACAGGATTTCCATCGCCCGGGCCTCATTAGGGCCGACCGGCACCTCACGCTCAAGATGAACGACATCGCCTTCGCGGGAACGGGAGACCTCCTTGCGCCGGCGGAGGAGCATGTCGAACGGCTGATCGAGTTCGTGCGCCAATGGGACCGAAGTGCGCCGATCGTCATCCATTGCTGGATGGGCGTTTCCCGGTCGCCGGCTGCCGCCGTGATTGCATCCCTCGCGGTCGATCCGAACGAGGACGACATGGCGCTGGCAGCCCGACTTCGGGCCGTCGCCCCGCATGCGACGCCGAATGCGCGGCTCATCGAATTCGGTGACCGTCTGCTCGGCCGGGATAATCGGCTCATCAAGGCGATAAAGGGGATCGGTCGCGGCAGCGATACCGACGGTAGAGCCTCCTTCGTCTTGCCGCTTCGCTCAATGGGCCAAGAAGATAAGATAACCGCAACAAGGTCTTAGCTGAAGATCTGCAGGTATCTCCGCTGCTTCCTTGACCTCTGTAGCAGGTGCACCAAATACCGCTCGCGACGGCAAAGGAGCACCCTGGCATATGGACCAAGCATCGGATTTCGTGGTCGCAACGCGCGCCGCACTGGCACAGCTGACCGCCCTCGCCGTCCAGTATTCCTTCTCCATCCTCGGCGCCATCATCCTTCTCGTGGTAGGCTGGATCGCCTCCGGCCTCATCAGCCGCTGGGCCTATCGAGGCCTTTCCCGCATCCACGGGATCGACGTGACGCTGGCGCAATTCTTCTCCAATACCATCCGCTATGCGATCCTCGTCATCGTCGTCGTCATGGTGCTCGGCCAGTTCGGGGTGCAGACGGCATCGATCCTCGCGGCGCTTGGCGCCATCGGTCTTGCCATTGGACTGGCGCTGCAGGGCACTCTCCAGAACATCGCGGCGGGCATCATGCTCCTGGTTCTGCGCCCGTTCCGCGTCGGGGAATATATCGACACCGGCAGCATCAACGGCATCGTTCAGGACATCGGCCTGTTTGCCACCGAGCTGAAGACCTATGACGGGCTCTACCGCCTCGCTCCGAACTCTCTGCTCTGGAACGTGCCGGTCACGAACTACAGCCGGCTTTCGACGCGCATGCACGATTTGCCTATGAGGACGACATCGACAAGGCGATCGCCATCATGCTCGATATCGTGCAAGGACGAGCGTGTACTGGACACGCCGGAGCCCTCAGCCTTTGTCATGGATCTTGGCAACAGCTCGGTCGTGCTTGCGCTCCGCTACTGGGCCAACAGCTCCGTCTGGTGGATGACGAGCCGCGACATCACCAAGGCGGTGAAGGAAGCCTTTCGACAAGCAGGGCATCACCATCCCCTACCCTCAGGTCACCTACCACGCCCCATCCGGCGAGAGCGGACCTCCGACATTGTTGCAGATGTCGGACGAGTCGGATGCGGCGCGAACCTGACGGCAAGGATGCGGCGGAGCGGCTGCACGAGGCTTTCGCTCCGCCGCCTTTTCAATGCGCCATCGTGGAGCGGTGCGCCCAGCCGGTCATGCGCCGCTCGATCCAGGCCATCAGCGCATACATGGCAATACCTTCGACAGCGAGCATCAAAAGCCCGGCGAAGACCAGCGGCACGTTGAACTGGCTCTGTGCGGAACTCATCATATTGCCGAGCCCGTAGTTTGCAGCCACCGTCTCGCTAAGCACCGATCCCACGAAGGCCAGCGTAATGGCGATCTTCAGCGAGCCGAAGAAGTACGGCATGGAACGTGGTACGCCGACCTTCAGCATGATGTCGATCTTGCGCGCACCGAGCGCCCGCAGCACATCCTCCGTTTCCGGCTCAATGGTCGCCAGTCCGGTGGCGACATTGACGACAATCGGGAAGAAGGAGATCAGGAAGGCGGTGATGACGGCGGGGATCGTGCCTATACCAAACCAGATCACCAGGATCGGGACGACCGCAACCTTCGGGATCGCGTTGAAGCCAATCATCAGCGGATAGAGGCCGGCATAGATCGTCTTGGACCAGCCGATAAAAAGGCCGATGGCTAGGCCGCCGACGACCGCAAGCCCGAAGCCGAGCGTTGTCGTGAAGAGCGTCTGCAGTGAGTTCTTCCAGATCGGCGACCAATACTGCACGATCGCCTGGAAGATCCTGCTCGGCGCCGGCAGGATCGTTTGCGGCATCTGGAGTGCGATAACCAGCAGCTCCCAGATCAGGAACAGGCCGATGGTGTAGAGCCAGGGTGCCGCCCTCACCCAGCTAATACGGAGAGCTCGGGGTTTGGAGACCGCAGGTGTTCCCGGACGTTCCGTCACGATCGTCATGCTGCCATCCTCGCCGTCGCTATCTCGCCGTGGAGCTGATGCACAAGATCGTTGAACTCCTTCTCGTACATCAGGTCGAGGTCGCGTGGGCGGGCGAACGGAACCCGATGCTCGCGGACGATCCGGCCGGGCCGGGCGCTCATGACGAAGATCTTGTCCGCCAGGAAGGATGCCTCGCGCAGGTCGTGCGTCACGAGGATGATCGTTACGCCCTGTGCCGCATGCAGGTCACGGATAACGCACCAGAGCTCTTCGCGGGTAAAAGCGTCGAGTGCGCCGAAGGGCTCGTCCAGCATCAGCAGGTCCGGCTGATGGATCAACGCCCTGCACAGATTGGCGCGCTGCTGCATGCCGCCGGAAAGCTGCCAGGGATATTTGGCCCCAAAGCCTTTCAGCCCGACGAGTTCCAGAAGGTTTTCCGCCTGCGCGACGTAGTCCTTCCTGTGGGCGCGGAGGCGATGCCGGTGCTTCTCAACGATCTCCAGCGGCAGGAGGATGTTTTCCAGCGTCGTGCGCCAAGGCAACATGGTAGGGTTCTGAAACGCCATGCCCACGATCGAGACCGGTTTCGTCACATGTTGTCCCGCAACGATGACGGTGCCCGCTTGTGGGATGTGCAGACCGGTGACGAGCTTCATCAGGGTCGACTTTCCGCAGCCGGAAGGCCCGACCACGGCGGCAAAGTCGCCTTTTTCGACGCGCATTGTCAGGCCGGAGACGGCAAGCGTCCCGTCGGCGCCGCCATAACGCATGTCGACGTCGTCGATGAAAACGAGGTGCGTCATGGCCCTCTCCGAATTGAAACTGATAGAAAGATGGGAGGAGAGGAGCGCGCCAGGTGCTTCCTCTCCACCTCGATTATGGAAGCATCCGCTCTTCTTTCGACGGTAGGAAGCTTGGGTCGAAGACCTGATCGGCCGCGACATTCCCCTTTAGCCCCATGGACACCTTCAGCGTCTCGATCGAGGCGCCGAGACGCTCCATGTCGACGCCGCCAAAGCCGTTATCTACGACATGGGGCGTCTTGATGTTCATCTCGTTTGCCATATGGAGGCGTTCGAGTTCGATGTCGGAATCGAGCGTCTCGTTGCGCCTCAGGACAGCGGCCACGCCCTCTTCCGGATTGGCGACTGCGTCGGCAAAACCCTTTGCGAGCGCTCTCAAGAAGCCCTTGACCGCTTCCGGGTTCTCGGCTGCGAAATCGGAATTCACCAGCACGGCGTTGCCGTAGAGGTTGAGCCCGTTCTCGGCCATCAGGATGGTGGCGATGTCGTCGTCTGCGATACCCTGTGCCTTGAGGTTCAGGACGACCGAGAAGGCGAAGCCGAAGACGGCATCGACGTCGCCCTTGGCCAGCATAGGCTCGCGAACGGGGAAACCGATCGATTCGATTGTGATGTTGCTGTCGTCGATGCCGGCGACATCCTTGAAGGCCTTCCATTGGGCGAAAGCGCCGTCCGGCGGCGGGGCGCCGAGCTTCTTGCCCTCCAGCGACTTCGGATCCTGTGTCACGCCCAGCGACTTGCGGCCAACGACTGCAAAGGTCGGGCGCTCGTAGACCATCATCACCGCTTTGACCTTCTGGGACGGATCTTCGTCGAGGAACTTGATAAGCGAGTTGATGTCGCCGAAGCCCATCTGGTATGTGCCGGTCGAGACGCGCGGGATCGCTTCCACCGAGCCGTTGCCGGTATCGATGGTGACGTCGAGGCCCTCGTCCTTGAAGTAGCCCTTGTCAGCGGCCAGCAGGAAGCCGGCGGCAGGTCCTTCGAACTTCCAGTCGAGCGTGAACTTGACCGGCGTCTCGGCAAATGCCGGCGCGGACAGCCCGGTCACCAAAACCAGCGCGGCGGCTGCGCTCAACTTGGTCAGATCTCTGCGTGTGAACATGATGATGCGTTCCCCTGCTGTTTTTGAATGACGCATTCAAAACTGCATTCGGGGAGCTACGCAAGCACTATTTGCACACTTTTTCGCCATTCTTATGCAGCGCATAACTCAAAGGCAGATTCGCTTGTAAATTAGGCAGACTGCATCAATCCGCGGCAGAAGTATCAAAGGAAACCACGTCCTCTGTCGGAATCCTGATCCGACACCGTAGTCCGTCAGGCGCCAGTCCAGTTCGACGCCGCCGTGCTGCATGTACTGCATGCTACAGGTCATGACAGTCTGGCCGAATCCCTTGCGGGTTGGCGGAGCGACCCGTGGCCATCCACTTGCGGCCAGTACTCGTCAAAGCCTTCGATCCCCGTCGGCGATATATTTGATGCCTGCGTCCAAACCCATTCGTCCCATTCCGCGCCACGCAATCCGCCGTCACTAAAGGATGGCGCACCGCGGCGCAATTTCAGTTTGACACGCCGACAAAGCAAAGGTGTCTTTTGCCGATGGCATATTGACGAAGCCGCTTCTTCCGACTGAACCATCGAGCCGCTATAAGCGTCGCCATAGATCGGGGAACGGCGTCTAATGGATCTTTTGCTGCTTATCGTAATCGTTCTGGCGGTCGTCTGGCAGCGGAAGACCTCTCAGCGGCTTGCGAGGATCGAGGACGAACTGGCAGCGCTGAAGGCAGGCATAGTAGCTGCCCCCCCTGCGGCGCCCGAGGCTGAAGAGCCATTGATCGCTCACGCCTCCTCGTCCGCCCAGAGAGATGGGCAGGACCTAGAGCAGGTACCGCTGCCGGTCGATGCGGCGGCGCGCGAGGTGACCGCCGCACAAGAGGATGCCGCCCCCGCTGCAAAACAACCGCCCCGCGAGACGTTCGAGAGCAGCTTCGGCGCCCGCTGGACCGTGTGGATCGGCGGCATCGCGCTGGCGCTCGGGGGCATCTTCCTGATCCGCTACACGATCGAGAGCGGCCTCCTGGGCCCGGCTGCACGGCTGGCACTCGCGAGCATCTTCGGGGTTGCCTTGTTCGCGGCCGGGGAGCTCGTGCGGCGCCGGGCGTTGCCCAAGATCTCCGAACGCTACAGCAATGCGATGATCCCCGGCGCGCTGGTGGCGGCGGGTGCTGTGACGCTTCTCGGCACGATCTATGCCGCCCACGCCAATTACGGGTTCATCGGTCCCGCACTAGCCTTTGGCCTCCTTGGACTGGTCTCGCTGGCGACGCTCGGAGTTTCGCTTCTCCATGGCCAGGCACTCGCCGGCCTCGGGCTCATCGCCTCCCTCGTCACGCCCGCGCTCGTGGCCACCACGGCACCGGATGCCACTGTGCTCTTCGGCTTCCTCGCGATCGTCTGGCTCGCTTCCGCACTTGCTTCGCGCATCCGCGGCTGGCTGCGACTGCCGGCGCTGGCCGACCTCGGCCTTGCCTGCTGGGCGATCGTCTACCTGTTCAACACCGAAGGTGCCGATCCCCTGCCGCCTGTCTTCGCGCTGCTGGTGATGATCGCCGGCACGGGCTTTGTCTGGCCAGGCACCGCTATTGGTCATCTCGATGACGTGGGCGCCGGCTGGCGTCGCCGCCTGCTACGCCGTAGGCCGATGGGACTCGGTATCGCGGTCTCGGTCGCGACGCTTCTGCCGGCGATGGCAATGCTGGCGGTATGGGACACGCAGGCGGTTGATGCGGCCTTCGCGGCCGCAGCTTTGATCGCCGCCCTCGCAGCACTTGGCGCCGGACGCCGCTATGCCGTCTGGCCCACCTTGTTATCTGCCGTGGGCGCCGTGGCGGTGGTCACGCTCATCGCTATGACGCGGCTCAATTATGCACCGGCCGAAGCAGGTCTTTCGGGTCCTTTATACGCGTTTACTGCCGAGATCCTGATCAGCCTGCTGCTTGGCAGCATCTATATCCTGCTGGGGCTCGTCTTCCTGAAGCATCACGGTCGAAATGAGGAGAACCTCGGTGCGGTGTGGGCCGTGCTGATGTCTGCAGTGCCGGTGACGCTGGCGATCATCAGCTTCCTGAACTTCGGCCTGCTCACGTTCGACTGGAGGCATGGTACCTATGGCATTGCGCTCGGCGCTGTTCTGCTGGCGGCAGCTCTCTGGCAGTTCCGGAAAGCCTCGACCGAGGAGAAGGATCGGCCCGCAAATCTGCTGGTGCTTGGCTCTTTCGTCGCTCTCGCCTTTGCCCTTCATCCGCTCACCAGTGGCCTCACCACGACCATCCTGCTGGCGTTTCTCGGCTTCGCCTATGCCGTTGCCGCCCGGTGGCGTCGCTGGCCAGCTCTGCCCTGGGCGATGAATTTCGCGCTACTTCTCATCTTCCTGCGCATAGCGTGGGATCCGACGCTGGTGGGGCCGGCGGAGCTTGGCACCGTGCCGTTCTGGAACGCCCTGCTGCCGGGCTATGGGATCCCGGCGCTGATTGCGGTCGTGGCCGCCTATGATCTGCGCCGCTGGCCGGGGCTGCGGGCAAGAAACCTCCTCCAGGCGCTGGCGTCGCTGATGCCCTTGTTGGCGGTCGCGATCCTCGCGCGGCATGCGATGAACGGCGGCGTGCTGGACGATCGCCTGCCGAGCCTCGGCGAGCAGTCGATCTACACGCTGCTGACGATCGGCTTCTCGGCGACGCTGATGACGCTCGACCGGCGAGCGCCGAGCCGGGTCTTCCGCTACGGCTCGATGATTGCCGGAGTGATCGCCACCTTCAACGTGCTCTCGATGCACATCTTCGTGCTGAACCCATATTTCAGCGGCGAAGGCACCGGCAGCTGGCCAATCGTGAACCTGCTGCTGATCGGCTATCTTTTGCCGGCGCTCGCCTATGGCGGACTTGCGATTTACGCGCGTGACAAGCGGCCGAATCCTTATGTGATGATGCTGGCACTGGGCGGCGCCGTGCTCGGCTTCCTCTGGGCGACACTATCCGTCCGCCGCTTCTGGCAGGGCGAGAATATCGCCGACTGGAAGGGCTTCCTTGCTAACGAGACCTATACCTACTCCGTCGTCTGGCTGCTGATCGGCGTTGCCCTGCTTGCGCTCGGGTCACGGCTTCATGCGCGAAGCCTGCGGCTCGCCTCGGCGATCCTGGTGATGGTGACCGTCTTGAAGGTCTTTCTGATTGACATGTCGAATTTGGAAGGCATCTTGCGGGCACTCTCCTTCATCGGTCTCGGCGCCGTCCTTATCGGCATCGGGCTCTTCTACCAGAAGATCCTGGCCCGCCCCTCGCCGCAGACCGTCCAGGCGTTGCCTGAGCAAAGGACCAAACCATGACCACATCCTTGGCTGCCGCCTTCGCGCCCCATGAGCGGGTGGCGCTGGAGCTTCTTCCGCACGCGACGGAAGGAGACGACGGTTCTCACGACGTTGCCCATATCCTGCGCGTCTTCCGCAATGCCATGCGCATCCACGCAGCCGAAGGAGGCGACGGAGAGGTGCTGGCGGCGGCGGTGCTGCTGCATGACTGTGTCGCAGTGGAGAAGAATTCGCCGCTAAGGGCGCAGGCATCCCGGCTGGCAGCCGAAAAGGCCTCAGCGCTGCTTGCGGGCCATTTGTGGGAGGAGCCGAAGATCGCTGCCGTGGCGCATGCCATTGCCGCCCACAGCTTCTCGGCCAACATCACGCCGGAAACGCTTGAGGCGAAGATCCTGCAGGATGCCGACAGGCTGGACGCGATCGGCATGATCGGCGCTGCTCGCTGCTTCTACATCGCCGGTCGGATGGCATCTGCGCTATACGATCCGGCGGATCCGCTTGCGGAAAACCGCCCTCTGGACGACAAGACCTTCGCCATCGACCACTTCGAGATGAAGCTCTTCAAGCTGGCTGATGGATTCCAGACGGCCGCCGGCCGTGCGCTGGCCACCGAACGGCATGTGCGGCTGAAGCACGTGCTCGACATGTTCCTCGACGAAATCTAAGGTCTTCCATGTATGTCAGCGCCTTGAACGTCTATCCCCTCAAAAGCGGCCGCGGCATCGCCCTCGACCAAGCGGA
The DNA here is from genome assembly GCF_022968135.1 of Pseudorhizobium tarimense. Classification (GTDB taxonomy): domain Bacteria; phylum Pseudomonadota; class Alphaproteobacteria; order Rhizobiales; family Rhizobiaceae; genus Neorhizobium; species Neorhizobium tarimense. Next base: position 67,281 of record NZ_JALJRA010000007.1, on the reverse strand, counting down.
GGTTCGCGCGGAGGGGCTGCGCCAGGACCGACGGATGATGGTGGTCGATGAGGCTGGCGAATTCATCACCCAGCGCGACTACCCGTCGCTCGCCATGCTGGATGTGACCCCACGAGCAGACGGGTTTTGCATTGCCCGCGACGGATCGAAAGCAGTCGAGGTGGCATGGGTCAAGCCTGAGCGGCGGATGGATGTGGTCGTCTGGAAATCGCCCGTCAGCGCTGCCGTGGCGGATGATGCCGTCAATGCCAAGATCTCCGCCTGGATCGGCCGCGAGGCGCGCCTCGTCTTCTTTGACGATCAGTCGCATCGTGAGGCCAACCCAGACTGGGCCGGCGACGGAACGCCCGTGACCTTCGCCGATGGCTACCAGATTCTGGTTACCACCACTGCATCGCTTGCGGCTCTCAACGCCGACATGAAAGCCCATGACGAAGGCGAGATCGGCATGGAGCGCTTCCGTCCCAACATCGTACTGGAGACGGATGAGCCATGGGCGGAAGACGGTTGGGCCACGATCGAAATCGGTAGCCTCGTGCTCGATCTCGTCAAACCCTGTGCCCGCTGCATCATGACGACGCAGGACCAGAGGACTGGCTCGCGCGACGTCGCGAGCCCGATGCAGGCCATGGGCCGCATCCGTATGTCGGCCGATCGGCGTGTGCCGGGACCGTTGTTCGGCTGGAATGCTGTGCCGCGCAGTTCAGGCGAGATCAAGCTTGGCGAGACCACGCGCGTGACGGCGGTGAGGGATCCCTGGCCTGTGAAACGTCGCTAAATTTCGCGCTTGCCTCGACGGTTGCAGGCGCTATTTTCTGCACCGGTTGTCAGACAACCTGCCAGCCTCTTCCTCGGTTGCCTTCCATCTCCTGCGGCGACCATCTCAGGGATCATGCCGCATGACATCTCGGGCGACCGGCCTCGCATTCGCGCTCCTGGCAGTGACGATCTTTTCCATACAGGACGGTGTTTCCAAACATCTCGGCGACAACTATCCCGCCATCTTCATCGCGATGATGCGCTACTGGGCGTTTGCCGGCTTCGCCGTGCTCATCGCCAGCCGCTCCCGCGGCGGCCTTGCCACCACCGCGAGCACCAGGCGGCCGCTGCTGCAGGTCCTGCGGGGTGTTCTGCTTGCCGTGCAAATCGTCGTTGCGATCCTCTCCTTTTCCCTGGTCGGGCTGGCGCAAAGCCAGGCTGTTTTCCAGTCGGCTCCTCTGCTTGTCGCGCTCCTGTCGATGCCGCTGCTCGGCGAGCGGGTCGGCTGGCGGCGGTGGACGGCGATCATGGTCGGCTTCATCGGCGTCATCCTCATCCTGAAGCCGGATACGGGTGGTTTCGACATCCACACCCTGCTCCCCATGGCGGGCGCCGTGATCTACAGCCTGTATTCAATCACCACCCGGCTCGCCAGCCGGACGGATGCGGCATCGACCAGCTTCTTCTATACCGGCGTTGCCGGGGCGGTCGCCATCTCGCTGGTCGGGCCCTTCTACTGGTCGAGCTTTGAGGGAAACGACGGGTACTGGATGGCGGCCCTCTGCATCTTCGGCATCGCAGGCCACTACTTCCTCATCCGCGCCTTCGATTACGTCGACGCCGTCATCGTCCAGTCGATGTCCTACCTGCAACTCGTCCTCGTCACGATCATCGGAGTCGTGATCTATGGAGAGACACTCGGCTTCAACATGGTGCTTGGCTCGGTGATCGTCGTCGGCGCCGGCCTGTTCACCATCTATCGAGAGGCGATGGCAGGGAAGAAGCTGCAGAAGATGGATCCGAGTGGCGAGTTCTGAGGGTCATCAAATTGCGTGATCCATCCCCTCTACAAAACTGATTTTGGGAATGGCTGCCGCAGCGGTACTGTCAGGCACTTGAGTCACTCCAGGAGGTGCCGCGATGACCCAGGCCGTTAAGACCCCCATGCCCTGGCTCATCATCGGAGCCGGTTGCGTCATCGCCATGCTGACCTTCGGGCCGCGTTCCGCTATGGGTTTCTTCCAGCTCCCTATGCTGCAGGATACCGGATGGGACCGCTCGACCTTCGGGCTTGCCATGGCGCTCCAGAACCTGTTCTGGGGACTGAGCCAGCCCTTCTTTGGTGCGCTCGCCGATAAATACGGCACGGGGCGCGTGCTCGTTGCCTCCGGCGCGCTCTATGCCGCCGGCCTGCTGCTAATGGCGCACGCCGATGCACCGATCTGGCTCCATGTCGGCGGCGGCGTCTTGGTGGGGACGGCGATCGGCGCCGGCTCGTTCAGCGTCATCCTCTCGGCCTTTGCCCGGCATGTGACGTCGGAGCAGCGCTCTATAGCCTTCGGCTTCGGCACCGCCGCCGGATCAGCGGGGATGTTCCTGTTTGCGCCGCTCAGCCAAGGCCTGATCAATGCTCTCGGTTGGTCGGACAGTCTGGTTGCCATGTCGATCATGATGCTGATCGTGCCGCTGATGGCGTATCCGCTGCGGGGAAACGCATCATCGGGAACGCAGTCGCAAGCCGCGTTCAAGCAGACGGTGGGCGAGGCACTGAGGGAGGCGCTTGGACACAAGAGTTACGTGCTCCTGACGACCGGCTTCTTCGTTTGCGGTTTTCAGGTCGCCTTCATCACCGCCCACTTTCCCGCCTATCTCGGCGATATTGGCATCGAAGCGAGCTATGCCGTGATCGCCATGGCGCTCATCGGCTTCTTCAACATCATCGGCTCGCTGGCAGCCGGCTTCATCGGCCAGCGCTACTCGAAGCCCTTCTTCCTTGCCTATATCTATATCGGACGGTCAATCGCGGTGACGGCCTTCCTGCTTCTGCCGCAGACGCCGGCTTCAGTCGTCCTCTTTGCCATCGTCATGGGCCTGCTCTGGCTCTCGACGGTACCGCCGACAAACGCGCTTGTCGCGATCATGTTCGGCACGCGCCATCTCGGCCTTCTCGGCGGTCTAGTGTTTCTTTCGCACCAGATCGGCTCCTTCCTCGGCGTCTGGATGGGCGGCTATCTCTACGACCGCTTCGGTTCCTATGATCCCGTATGGTGGCTTGGGGTGGCGCTCGGTCTTTTTGCCGCGGTCGTCCACTGGCCGATCCGCGAACGGCCTGTTGAGCGGCCTCAGCTTGCGGCGGTACCCGCCTGAGGCTGAGTTCGCTGCGCTAGAGCCTTCAGCGATGCCTGGATGAAGCCGTTGCGGGCAGCGTTCTCCGTGATGCCCCGCGGCTCGTAGATGTGGCGGTGCAGGAAGAAGCCCGTCAGGCGGAAAGCTGCCGCCATGCTGTCGGCATCCGCAGCCGTTCTGGCACCTTCCTTCAGGAAAGGCGGAAGCGCGAGAAGCCGGTCCGCATAGGGCGCGCCGGCTGCCGCCGAAACCGCGCGACCGCTCTTCGGGGAGACATAGAGAAGGTCGTCGCGCACTCCCGTCGCGGCGCATTCCGCCAGATCCAGCCCGTATCCGAGGTCGTTGAGGATGGCGAGCTCGAAGCGGATGAAGAGCTCTCCTGCGTCGGCCGGATCGTCCATCGTCTCGAGGATCACGTCCAAAGCCTCGTAGAGATGCGGATGCGGGTCCCGTTCGGGCAGGAGCCGCAGCAGCGCCCCCATAGCCTGGACGCCATAGACGGAGGTCGCCGTTTCCATCAGCCGGGCCGCTCTCAGCTTCACTGGCTCAAGCTTGAATTCGCCGAGATGCTCATCGAGCCGCGCACGCCATACCGCCTCGACCCGATTGCCGGGCTGCAGGACGGGCTGCATGGTGCGCGAGCGGCCGGAGCGCACGAGGCCAAGATGGCGGCCGCGGCTACGTGTCATCACCTCGGCCACAACGCTCGTTTCGCCATGCCGCTTCACACCGATGATGATCGCTTCGTCCTGCCACTGCATGGATTGCCTGAGGTTCCTCTGGTCGCGATTCAACCATAGCCGATAAAACATCTGGCACTGAATCGTAATCGCCGGTTAGCGACGTGCCTGAGGACGGTGGCAAATTGCGGGGCGGTCTGGAACAAAATGGCCCTCTTCGGAATTGCCCCGCCGAATCCGATTAAGGAGTCCTCATGAAATACCTTCCGTTCGCCCTGATCCTGCTTGCTTCGCCTGCGGCGGCCCAATCGCCGGAACTCGAGCAGGCCTGTGTACAGGTTGCGCAGAACTTCCTGCTGACACCGACAATCAAGACTGGCGTGGTTCAGTCCTTTCCGGAGCTCGACCCGCCGGGCGCACGCCTGACGTATTCCACCCGTCAGGATCCGCAGCCGACGGATTTCACCAATGAAATCGAGTGCCAGTTCCAGAACGCCACGGCGCCTTTCAACCTCACTCGTTTCTGCATCTCCAGCGCCTGCTATTCGGAGAACGAGCAGGAGCCAGAGAACCGCCGCCGGTATTTTGAGGTGAAGGCGCTGATGGATCGCCCCGACTAAAGAAAGAACGCTGTCAGGCTTCGCGATTGGCTTTCAGGACCGAGAGAGCGGATGAGATATAGCGGGCGGCGAGCGAGTGCTTCCGCCGCTCGGCGAGCGTGAGAGCAGCCTGGCAGTGCCGTTCCAGAGGATCGCCGCTTGTTTCGGGCGCCGCTTCGTCAAGTATCGTGACCGTGCCGCTAAACATCGATGGCAGCCCTTGCCGATCGCGCAGGCATCGTCCGACACCGCAGACCAGATACTCCTGCCCATCCGGATGCACCACACGATAGGTTTCGGAGCGGAAGCTACCCGAGACAATGGCCTCGTGCATCGCCTTGGCGAGACGCTGGCGGTCCCCATTCTGGACGTAGCGAAGCACCTCTGCGATCGGCGCCCCCTCCACAAGTGATCGTTCCGGTAAGCCGAAGATTGATGCGATGACGTCATCGCCGTAAACGAGATCCTCAGGCACCACGAACGTATAGATCCCGACAGTCACCGACGGCTCAGACCTGCCGTTGTCATTCGATTGAAGTCGACGTCCCATGCCTGCTACTCACCTGCCCTGCCAACAGCAGGAGGTTCTATTTTTGGATGAATTAGATTTTTCTTAATAGCAGATCGGTGGATTTGCCAGACGGTCACCCGCGCGGAAACTCCAGCCCCATCTCGCGGAAACGCTCCGGATCGTCACCCCAGTTCTCACGCACCTTGACGAAGAGAAAAAGATGGACGGGCTGCTCCAAGATCTCGGAAAGCTCCTTTCGGGAGGCTGTCGAAATGGCCTTGATGGCCTCCCCGCCCTTGCCCAGAGCAATCTTCTTCTGGCTGTCCCGCTCGACGTAGATCACCTGCTCGATGCGGACGGACCCGTCCTTTCGCTCTTCCCACTTCTCCGTTTCCACGTGAGATGCGTAGGGAAGTTCCTGATGCAGCCGCAGGAAGAGTTTCTCTCGGGTGATCTCGGCCGCCAGCTGGCGCATCGGCAGGTCGGAGATCTGGTCCTCCGGGTAGTACCAAGGGCCTTCGGGCAGACGCTGCGCCAGAAACTCCATCAGGTCCTCACAGCCGGAGCCGGTCGACGCGGAAATCATGAATGTCTGCTCGAAGTCGACGCTCGCGTTAGCCGCCGCTGCCAACGCCAGGAGGTCTTCGGACTTCACCCGGTCGATCTTGTTGAGCACCAAAATCTTCGGCTGCTTCACGTCCTTCAGGCCTTCGAGGATCGCTTCGGCATCGCCACGGAGGCCCCTCTCACTGTCGATCAACAGCATGATGAGATCGGCATCCTTGGCACCGCCCCAGGCGGACATTACCATCGCCCGGTCCAATCGACGCCGCGGCTTAAAGATGCCCGGGGTATCCATGAAAACGATCTGAGCGTTGTTGTGGATGGCAATGCCGCGGACGATCGCACGCGTCGTCTGCACCTTATGGCTGACGATGGACACCTTGGCGCCGACCAGCCGGTTCAGCAGCGTCGACTTGCCGGCATTGGTCGCTCCGATGAGGGCGACGAAGCCGGATTTCGTCGGCTGCCCGACGTTTTCGATGCTGCCGTTGTTTTCGTTGTCTGTCATCTTTTCCATCAACTTTCGGCGCCAGCCTTCTGCCATACGCCTTCGCGTTCCAGCATCTTTGCCGCCGCGACCTGTTCGGCTGCCCGTTTGGAGCGTTCGATGCCGGTCTCCGGCGCAACGCCCTTCACCTCGACCGTCACGGTGAAACGCGGATCATGATCCGGACCGGAACGATCGTCCACCCTGTAGGCAGGAGTGACGGCAAAATTGGCATGCGCCCATTCCTGCAGTTCCGTCTTGGCGTCACGACGCGCGCCGTCCGCTCGGGTGGCTCGATCCTTCCAATAGCGCAAAACGAAAGTCCGCGCCGCCTCAAGGCCACCGTCGAGGTAGAGCGCCGCGATCAGGCTTTCCACCACGTCTGCACGCACGTTGAGCATGCGCTTGCCCGTCAGCTTCTTGACGTCCGCGCCGGTGCGAATGAAGCGGTGCAGCTCGAGCTGATCTGCCACCTCCGCGCAGCTTTCGGCGCTCACCAGTTGGTTCAGACGCACCGAAAGCTCGCCTTCCGCCGCGTTTTTGAATGTGCGGAACAGGAGTTCGGCGACGCAGAGGCCGAGGACGCGGTCGCCTAGAAATTCGAGGCGCTCGTAGTTCGGACCCTTGCCCGACGCCATGCTGGCATGGGTCAGCGCCCGGTCCAGCCACTGCTTGTCGGCGAACTCGTGGCCGATAAGCGCCTCGAGCTTTGCGCGATCCTCCGCAGAAAGCGCCCTCGCCTTCATTCAGTCGACACTCTTGAACATGCGGTCCCAGCGCATATTGGCCGGCCACTTCCAGAACTCCCGGAACGAGGTGTCGTTGCCGAGGGAGAAGAAGATGACGCTGGCACGGCCGATGAGGTTTTCCGCGGGAACGAAGCCGACGTCGAAGCGGCTGTCGAGGGAATTGTCCCGGTTGTCGCCCATGAAGAAGTAGTGGCCTTCGGGAACGATGAACTCGCGCGTGTTGTCGCCGCGGGAGTTTTCGACCTGGTCCAGCGTGTCATAGGTGGCGCCGTTGTCGAGGGTTTCGCGGAAGACGGGGACATCCGAACCCGGGTCGAGGCGATAGTCAGAGGTGAAGGTGCCGTCCGGCTGCTTGGGAACGGCCTCGCCGTTCACGTAGAGCACGCCGTCCTGCACCTGGATACGGTCGCCCGGCAGGCCGATCAGGCGCTTGATGTAATCGACATTGGTGTTCGTCGGTAGGCGGAAGACGATGACATCGCCGCGCTCAGGTGTGCTGGCGAAGATGCGCCCGTCGAAGAGGTCCGGCGAAAAGGGAAGCGAGTACTTCGAGTAGCCATATGCGAACTTGTTGACGAAGATGTAGTCGCCGACCAGCAGCGTCGGCATCATGGAGCCCGAGGGGATGGTGAAAGGCTGAAAGAGGACCGTCCGGATGACCATGGCCAAGAGCAGCGCCTGGATGATGACCTTGATGTTCTCCCAAAGGGCGCTGTCGTGCTTCTTGGTGGCTTTGTCGGACACGTTCCGTCTTTCTCTTGCGTCGAAAATCCTGCGAGTGGGGCATTCTCTAGACCCTTCCCTCGACCGCGGCAATGCCTCAATCGGTCACGGGCCGTGCCTCGATGACGACGAATGCCTGCGCGTAAGGATACTCATCCGTGATCGTAACATGGACCACAGGCTCGTGGCCGGGTGGCAGCAGTCCGGCGAGCACTGCGGCCGCACCGCCGGCCAGTGCCATTGTCGGCTTGCCGCCGGGCAGATTGACGACACCCATGTCCTTCCAGAAAACGCCTTGTGCCAAGCCGGTGCCTAATGCCTTAGAACACGCCTCCTTCGCCGCGAAGCGCTTGGCATAGGATGCCGCTCGGTTGCGCCTCCGGTCCGACTTCGCCTGTTCTATCTCGGTGAAGCAGCGTTGCGTGAAGCGATCGCCAAAGCGCTCCAGCGACTTTTCAATACGGCGGATGTCGATGAGGTCGCTCCCCATGCCGATGATCAAAGGTCCCTCCTTCCGGGAGGGTTTCCCGGCCTGTGGATGATTTTGCTCTGAATTGAGCATGGCGTGCGAAAACGTCAAGTTCGCCGCCTTCGCCATCGCAGGAATCTCGGCCAGTGTCTTCTTGACCTTAAGCGGCTACCAGTTGCCGGCTGTTACGACGGCCCAGATACAGGCGGCGAAGGGCATCAGGTGGATGCGCTGTGCGCGGCGTGCGACGCCCTTTGAGGGGCCAAGGTGCTGTTCGAGGGGCGCCGGTGGCCATGAAAAGCAGCGGCTTTTCAGCTGCGACCAATGCCGCGCGCTGCCACTCTTGGATCGTGGAAAGGCTGGTTTATCAGAAGGCCTTACGGAACATGCCGCGGTCGATCTGACGCTGGCGGTATTCCAGGTCCACCCGGTCGACCGCACCGTTCAGGTATGCCAACTCACGATCTTCGATACTGGGGCCGCGCAGCGCGCGGGCAATCTTTCTGACAGGACCAAACATATTGATCTTCCTTCTTTGAACTCTCTGTTGCACCGCAGCAATGTAAGAGTTTGGAGACAGGATGACCATCGCCGGTTGAGCCGCTCTGCCTTGCTTTGCAAGCATGGCAGAGTCGGAGTGCGCTCAAGTATGAGGCAGGTTCAGTCGTAGACCCGTTTGACCGTCGAGATGCAGTCGAGATCCTTTAGCTGCGTCAGCAGCTGATTAAGCTGACGCAGATCCCATACCTCCACGTCGAGCAGGATTTCCGAGAAGTCCGTGGCGACCCGGCCCATGTCGAGGTTGCGGATGTTGATGTCGAGACCGGCAATGGTCTGCGCAACGGTAGCAAGCGTTCCCGGCTCGTTCAGCGCATTGATGAGGATGCGGGCCGTGAACCTGGACTTGTTCGCATCATCCAGATCCCAGCGCACATCGATCCACCGCTCCGGCTGATCATCGAAGCGTTGGAGCGCGGGCGCCTGGATAGGATAGATGGTGATGCCCGACCCATTCTCCATGATCCCGACGATGCGGTCACCGGGCACGGCGCCGCTTTGCGAGAAGCGGACCTGCGTGCTTGCAGACAAACCTCGGATCGGCAGCGGCGCACGCCCCTGCTCTCCCGTTTCCATTTCGGCTGCTTCCGCCGAACGACCCGGGATGCGGAACATCATGCCCGACACACTGCGAACATTGAACCAGCCTTCGTCGGCGGACGGCTTTACGGTTACCCGCTCGTCTTTGTAGTCTGGATAGATCGCCCGCATCACGTCGAGCGAGGAAAGCTCTCCACGGCCGACCGAAGCGATCGCGTCCTCGACATCCTTTTGGCCCAGCCGATGCAGAACCGGCTTCAGGCCCTCTCGGGAGAAGACCTTGCCTGCCCGCTCAAAGGTTCGCTCGAGGATGCGATAGCCGAGGCCGGCATATTGCTTGCGAATCGCCATGCGAGTTGCACGCCGGATCGCAGCGCGCGCCTTTCCGGTAACAACGATCTCTTCCCAAGCGGCCGGCGGCACCTGTACGCCCGAACGGATGATTTCCACCTCGTCGCCATTGTTGAGGCGGGTGACGAGCGGCATGATCCGACCGTTGATCTTGGCGCCGACCGTCGTGTCGCCGATGTTGGTGTGCACCGCATAGGCGAAGTCGATCGGGGTCGCGCCGCGGGGTAACGCGATCAGCTTGCCCTTCGGCGTAAAGCAGAAGACCTGGTCCTGGAAGAGTTCAAGCTTGGTGTGCTCCAGGAACTCCTCGGGATTGTCCCCTTCCGAGAGCGCCTCGATGGTGTGGCGCAGCCAGGAATAGGCGTTGGATTCCTTCGAGAGCAGTTCGCCGCCCTCGCTCCCCTCTCCGTCCTTGTAGAGCGCGTGGGCCGCGATGCCGTATTCAGCAATCTCATGCATCCGTTTCGTGCGGATCTGCAGTTCGATGCGCTGCCTCGACGGGCCGATAATCGTGGTGTGGATCGAGCGGTAGTCGTTCTGCTTTGGCGTCGAGATGTAGTCCTTGAAGCGGCCGGGGACGACGCGCCAGCGCGTATGGACGATGCCGAGCGCCCGGTAGCAGGCGGGGATGTCGCCAACGAGGATGCGAAAGCCATAGACGTCCGACAGCTGCTCGAAGGAGAGCGACTTCGACTGCATCTTGCGAAAGACTGAATAGGGCTTCTTCTGGCGGCCTTTGACGACCGCGTCGAGCAAACCATTGGCAACCAGCAGGTCACGCAGCTCATCCTCGATCTTGGTGATCAGCCCTTCATTGCGGGCGGAAAGATCCGCCAGCCGCTTCGTCACAGTTTCGTAGGCTTCCGGGTTAAGATAGCGGAAGGACAAATCCTCCAGCTCGTCACGCAGATCCTGCATACCCATGCGCCCGGCGAGCGGCGCGTAGATATCCATGGTCTCTTCGGAAATCCGCGCCCGCTTTTCCGGGTTCATGTGCTCCAGCGTGCGCATGTTGTGGAGCCGGTCAGCAAGCTTGACCAGCAGCACGCGAACGTCGTCGGAAATCGCCAGCAACAGCTTGCGCAGGTTCTCCGCCTGCTTCGCCTTCTTGGTGACGAGGTCAAGCCGCTTCAGCTTTGTCAGCCCCTCGACGAGGCGTCCGATGTCTTCGCCGAAGAGGTCGTCGATCTCGGCGCGCGTGGCTGTCGTATCTTCGATGGTGTCGTGGAGGAGCGCAACTGCAATGGTCGACTCGTCCAGATGCATGTCCGTCAGGATGGCTGCAACTTCGAGGGGATGGGAGATGTAGGGATCCCCGCTTGCCCGTTTCTGCTGACCATGCTTCTGCATGGCGTAGACATAGGCCTTGTTGAGCAGAGCTTCGTTGACATCGGGCTTGTATCGCTGAACCCGTTCAACAAGCTCATATTGCCGCATCATGCCAGGACATTTCCCAAGGTTCAAAACGCAAAATGGCGCGCCAGTTCTAAACCGGCGCAGCCATCATAGATCATGCAAAGGATTGAGGACCAGACAATGGACGATCAGTAATCGTCACTCTTTTCCGGCGGAACAAGCCCCTCGATCCCGGCAAGCAGTTCCTCTTCCGACATCTGATCAAACGTGACGGTTTCCGGCAGATCGTCCTCTTCGTCCGTCCGGTCGGCCGTGGTGACGGCACCGGCATTGGAGGACAGCAGCGACGCCGGATCGGGCTCGGGCTCATCGACTTCCACATGCTTCTGCAGCGAATGGATGAGGTCTTCCTTCAGATCGTCGGGCGACAGCGTCTCGTCAGCGATTTCGCGCAGCGCAACGACAGGGTTCTTGTCGTTGTCGCGGTCGATGGTGATGGAGGCACCCTGCGAAATCTGGCGCGCGCGGTGGCTGGCCAGAAGGACGAGCTCGAACCGGTTATCGACTTTGTCAATGCAATCTTCTACGGTGACACGGGCCATTGCCTGTCCTTTACGGTCGTTATGTTCGGGAATTAACACGCCCGATACAGCCATTGCGTCAGGAATTCAAGTTTTTCCTGTTAGAGGCGCCCCAGCTTTCTGCACATGTCCCGCTCAAGTCACCTCAATCAGCTTGGGGGAAAGTTGCTGGACAAATCCCGATCGTGCCGTAAATGCAGTTACATGAACGTTTGATAATGTAATATGCTTACCGCAGCGCACACCACATATTGGGAACGGGCGCCAATCCTGCCTCGCAGGAAATAATAAATGGGATGGAGATAAAATGTTTGACCCCCGAGAGAAGATCGCCCTCTTCATAGATGGCGCGAACCTCTACGCTGCTTCCAAGAGCCTTGGCTTCGATATCGACTATCGCAAGCTGCTGAAGGCGTTCCAGAAGCGCGGCTATCTTTTGCGCGCCTATTATTACACCGCACTGATTGAAGACCAGGAATACTCCTCGATCCGCCCGCTGATCGATTGGCTGGACTACAACGGCTATAAGGTTGTGACAAAGCCCGCGAAGGAATTCACAGATTCCATGGGTCGCCGCAAGATCAAGGGTAACATGGACATCGAGCTTGCGATCGATGCGATGGAGCAGTCGGAGACGGCGGACCATCTGGTGCTGTTTTCCGGCGACGGCGACTTTACCACCCTTGTAGAAGCCCTGCAGCGCCGCGGCCGGAAGGTTTCGGTTGTCTCGACGATGGCGACGCAGCCGCCAATGATCGCAGATGACCTGCGGCGCCAGTCGGACCACTTCATCGACCTTGCGTCTTTGAAGGGCGAAATCGGGCGCGATCCTTCAGAACGAGCACCACGTCCCAGCGAACCGGTGGAGCCGAGCGACGCGTGAAGCTGGTTTATTAACCAGCCTTGCTCGCTCCCGCGACAGGGGGCGAGCCGTTGCCTTTGCGGGACTTGAAGACCGCCTCAGTCACAAGCGCAAGCGGGATGCCGATTGCCAGCGGGATGAAGTAATAGATCACCCGGAATGCCACCAGCGAGCCAATGGAGGCTTTGTCGCCCATCACGTGCCGCACCGTCGCCTCGAGCACGCCGAGCCCTCCCGGTGCATGGGTGATGATGATGGCGATATTGGCAAGCACATAAGCCGTGGCCGCCTTCAGATAGCTGACATCGCCCGCAGCGCCCATCACCTCCCGCAGCGCAGCGGCAACCAGGGCGAAGTTTAGCGTGCCGATTACCACCTGCGCCAGCGCCAGCTTGAGCGTCGGCATCTGAAAGGTCCACTTGCGGATCCGCACCGGTGCCCGGGCAAATCTTGCCAGCGCCAGATACGCGGCAACAACAAGGAGACACCCGATCCCAATGGCAAGAACCGCCGGCTCTCCTATGCGCAGCACTTCGGCCCCATCCGCGGGGTTGATAATCATGACGACCCCGGTGAGCATCGCTAGTCCGATCGCGACCGTTACACCTGACATCAAAACGATCTTGGCGACGTCTTCTGTATCCATCCCCCAATGGGCGTAGTATCGATAGCGCAGTCCGCCACTGCTCAAACCTGCCAAGCCAACACTTTGACCGACAGCCAAGCTGATGAAAGAAGCGAGCCCGATCTTCTGGTATGCAAGATCATTTTCGACATAACGCACGCCACACCAGTCAAATCCGGTCAGGCAGACATAGGAAGCGGCGGTAAAGGCGAGAGCCAGCACCAGATTAAAGGTCGGGATCTCCGCCACCGACGCGGTGATATCGGACCAGGTATATTGGCTGAAAATGTTCCAGAGAAGATAGGCCGCAAGGCCAAGACCCAGGACAAGCAATCCATAGGTCACCATTTGTTTTCGCGTCATAGTCGGCTCGCATGAGGGTTTCACCTGAACGTGAAGAACAGGCTTTTGTTCCTTGCGGCCACTTATCCTGCGTCCACCGGGCAAGCATGCGTATGAATGCGGAATCATCCGGATTGTAGCCCGGAGCAAGGTGGTGAAAACGGCGATCCGACAGATTGAGTGCTTCGATGGGATCGAGATGAACAGACATCAGCCCATCGAGGACGGCGGCAAACCCGCCGCTAATGATCCTTCAGGAGACGGCTCTTCTGACGGTTCCAGTCTCGTTCCTTCACCGTCTCGCGCTTGTCGTGCAGCTTCTTGCCCTTCGCCAGAGCGAGCTCAAGCTTTGCCCTGCCGCGGTCGTTGAAGTAGATCTTCAGCGGCACGAGTGTCATTCCCTCGCGGTTGATACCGGCGCGCAGCCGGTTGATCTCGCGCTTGTTGAGGAGCAGCTTGCGGCGGCGGCGCGGCTCATGGTTGAAGCGGTTGGCCTGCAGGTACTCCGGAAGGTGGGAGTTGATCAGCCAGATCTCCTCCCCCTCGTCCGAGGCATAGGACTCCGCGATGTTGGCCTTGCCTTCGCGCAATGACTTGACCTCGGTGCCGGTCAGCACCAAGCCGGCCTCATAGGTGTCGAGGATCTCATAGTTGAAGCGGGCTTTGCGGTTTTCCGCCACGACCTTCTTCACCGTGCGCTGGCTGCCTTTGGGGGCCATCTTTTGCGAACTCTTCTTCTGTGACCTGATGTGCTTACCGCAGACGGCGGACGACACAACCCTCATGTAAGGCGCAGTGACCGCGAAGTGAAGCACATGTGCCCGGACTAGTTGAGAAGCGCGGCGTGTCTCAGTGCCGAATCGATGGCGTTCTCCGTAGCCGGCTCCAGCGCCGACATCAGCGGCGAACGGACGGAGCGGCTAACCCCTCTCGTCTTCCACAACCCATATTTGGCGCCGCAGACGCCCGGCTCCAGGAAGATCGCCTTGTGCAGCGGCATCAGCCTGTCCTGGTACTCGAGAGCTTTGGTATAATCGCCGGCAAGGGTTGCCGCCTGGAACTCGGCGCAAAGGCGTGGCGCCACATTGGCAGTGACCGAGATACAGCCCACGCCGCCATGGGCATTGAAGCCGAGCGCCGTGGCATCTTCGCCGGACAGCTGGATGAAGTCCTTGCCGCAGGTGATGCGTTGCTCTGATACGCGCTCGAGCTTTCCCGTCGCATCCTTGACACCGGCAATGTTCTTGTGCGCCTTTGCAAGCGCCCCCATCGTTTCCGGCGACATGTCGATCACCGACCGCCCCGGAATGTTGTAGATGAAGATGGGCAACGTCACCGCCTCGGCGATGGCTGAGAAATGGACGAAGAGGCCCTTCTGGGTCGGCTTGTTATAATAGGGTGTCACCACCAGGAGAGCGTCTGCGCCGGCCTTCTGCGCATGGGTGGCAAGCTCAATCGCCTCGCGAGTATTGTTCGACCCCGCGCCGGCGATGACCGGGACGCGCTTTGCGGCAACCTCGATGCAAAGCTCGACGACGCGCTTGTGCTCGGCATGCGACAGCGTGGGCGATTCCCCCGTCGTTCCCACTGGGACCAGACCGCTGCTACCTTCTGCAATCTGCCACTCCACGTGGGCCGCAAAGGCTTCCTCGTCAACTGTCCCATCTTCCTTGAACGGCGTGACGAGTGCGGGCATCGATCCCTTGAACATGCAAAACTCCTGGCGACCTGCAATCCATGCTTCGGCCGCATTCCGTGAATAAGGTGGCGCACATTAGAGCGGTGGGAATGCCACGACAAGCGGATGCTTTGGCGATTTCTTCTTGTATGTCGCCACTGAGAAGTGGCGCAATTTTCACGAGTTTCAGTAAGCCTCTGTTAACACGAGAGGCAGCTAATATGAGGTGGGATTGTCTATCTTCTTTGCGAGTCGTCGGATGAGAACGCCGATACTGCTGCTGACTGCCCTGGCCGTGCCGCTTGCAAGCGGCACATCGATCGCAGATCCGCTGCCCGAAACAGCTGTGCCGCTGCCCTACGTCAAGCCGGATAGCCCAAGTACGGCAGCATTCAATACGCTGCTTCCCGGCGGTGCGTTGCCGAGAGGCGATCGGCTGACACCTGCGCCCGTGCTGAAGATCGGCCTCGACGCTCTCTCTGATGGGGACATGAAACGCACGCTTTCCGTCCGCGATGGGATGCCGGCCGGATCCTTGGACCGCCAGATCCTCACCTGGGCGCTTGCTACCTCCGGTAGTTCTCGCGTACCCTTTCGGGAGGTTGCCGCCGCAGAACAGGAACTGCTCGGTTGGCCCGGCGTGGAAGCACTGAGGGCACAGGCGGAACGGGCTCTCTTCCTGGAAAGTGCTGAGGCAGCGACAGTGCAGGCGTTCTTCAAAGAAGCGCCGCCGGAGACGCCAGAAGGACGCTACACGCTCGCCCGCGCGCTCGACCACGAGGGCAAGAGCGAGGAAGCCTTAGAGATGATCCGGCAGCTCTGGAAGAGCGATCCGCTGGACGTAGCGCTGGAAAATCGCGTTCTTGAGGTGTTTGGCGAGGGTCTGACCAAGGCAGACCACAAGGCGCGCATGGACTACCTGATGTATCGTAGCCGCGTCTCGCAAGCGAAGCGGTTTTCCGAGCTCGGCGAGGCGCACTCGCTCTACAAGGCCTGGACGGCGGTGATCCGCGAAGCCAAGAACGCCGGCAGCCTACTTGAGGCAGTCGACAAGTCTTGGAGCGATGATCCGGCCTATCTGTTCCTGCAGATCGAGCGGTTGCGCCGGCAGGATAAGTATGAAGAGGCCGCGGCGCTGCTGAAGAAGGTCCCGCGCGATGCTACCCGCTTGATCAACAGCTCCGAATGGTGGGACGAAAAGCGCATCATTGCCCGGGGGCTGGCCGACCAAGGCGACTACAAGCGGGCCTATGAAATAGTCTCGGCGCATGACGCGGAGCGGGCAACCGATATCGTAGACGCAGAATTCCACGCAGGATGGTACGCGCTGCGCAACCTCAATGACACTGCCGCTGCCGAACGTCATTTCAAGCGCGTTTTGGAGCTCGCCAACGGACCGATATCGGCCTCGCGCGCCTGGTACTGGCTCGGCCGCACCGCCGAGGCTCGTGCTGCGGACGAGGCATCGGCGAGCGAGGTGAGAGCGCTCTACGAAAAGGCCGCCGCCTATGCCGGAAGTTTCTACGGTCAGCTTGCGGCTGCGCGGATTGGCATGAAAACGCTGAACGTCGCCACACCGATGCCAAGCGACAGCGACCGCCATACATTTGCAAGCCGCGCACCGGTGAAGGCGATCGCCCTGCTGCAGGCCGTCGGCCATGAGAAGCGAGCCGACACGCTGATGAAGGCGCTGGCAAAGCAGATCATCAGCCCAGGCGAGCTTTCTCTCCTGGCGGCGGAGGCAGAGAAACGCGGGGACCACAATCTCGCCCTGCAAATCGGCAAGACGGCCTTCTCAGAGGGCCGCGACGTTGCCGCGCTTGCCTTCCCGACGGGCGTTATCCCGACAAGCGCGAACATAGAAGGATCGGGAAAAGCGCTGGCCTATTCCGTTGCTCGTCAGGAAAGCGCCTTCAATCCGGCGGCCGTATCACCGGCTAATGCCCGCGGTCTGCTGCAACTCCTGCCCGGCACCGCCAAGGCGGTGGCGAAGCGACACGGCCTTGCCTATGCGCCGGCCCGGCTGACCGATGACCCCGGATACAACGCCACGCTCGGCGCACATTATCTTGGCGAACAGATCAACAGTTTCGACGGCTCCTACGTCCTCACTTTTATCGCCTACAATGCGGGGCCAAGGCGGGTGCGCGAATGGATCGAGCGCTACGGGGACCCACGTGGCAAGCCGATCGAAGCGGTGGTCGACTGGATCGAGCGCATCCCCTTCCCCGAGACGCGCAGCTATGTGCAGCGGATCATGGAAAATTACCAGGTCTACAAGACCCGGCTCGGGCAGAATGCCGATATCGAAAGGGATCTCAGGTTTGGGCGGCAGCAAATGGCCGCGGACAGGTAGTTAAGCTGGGATGTTCAAAATCGTGGGTCGATCAGTTCGAGCTTTGCCACCAACAAGAAAGGCGCGGCAAGATACCGGACCCTCGAAACTTTGAGATATAGGCTAAGACCCGGTTGCATTCGGCAGGATCCGGAACGACCTGCTTTCCCCGTCTCTGTGGCCAGCGCCGTGACACTCGCGCATATCCCGCCAACGAACCATAAGCCAGTTACGCGCTCAGTATGAAAATTGAGCGCGGCCATTGGGCGGCGTCAAGGCAGCCAAGACAGGCGCTCGCGGCTGGTGCGGGAGTTTCTTCGTCGGATAGAGGCGAGAACAAACGGCGCGCTGAAAAGGCCCAGCACCGATGGCTGTGCTTTCTAGGGTCGAAACCCGTTTATCATGTTGATTTTGCCGCGGCAAATCAGATTCAAGTTTTCCAATCGATCGATTGGAGGCTTGAATGGGTCGCTTGTTTTGGCTGTCGGACGAGCAATGGGCGGTCATTGAGCGCCTGTTGCCGAGGAACAAGGGCGGGGCTCGCCGGGTCGATGATCGTCGAGTGATCTCCGGCATCATCCACGTTCTCAAGGTCGGCTGCCGGTGGTGCGATTGTCCGCGCGACTATGGCCCTTCGACCACGGTCTACAACCGCTTCAACCGTTGGTCTCGCAAACGGTTCTGGACTGAATTGGTCGAGGCGCTCGCGACGTCTGGCGCGGTCACCAAAAGCACCTCCATCGACAGCACCTACGTCAGTGCCCGCGGCGATGCTGCCGGTACTGCGTCAAGTGCGCAGCGCCGTTTTACGTGGTGACGGATGAGGTGGCCGATCGCCGATATCAGGCCTGGAGCACTCCCCAGCAAATTGACAAATGGACGACCATCGGCCGGATTCGGCACTGACGCTATCTCGCTTACCATACTAAGAGCGGCCTCTCGCAAACTCAGTCGGTTGAAGGAAGCAACTCGGGGTTCCAGACAATGTCCTATAGATGCCAGTCAGGAGAGGTGGCTCGGGAAATCTGCCCAGCTAGGGTAAGTGGAGTTTCTGCCTGACTTCGGCTTGGATGCCGGGAACAGGAGAGCCCATGTCAAGACGACCACGCCGGAACCACAGCCCGGCTTTCAAGGCAAAGGTGGCTTGCCGCCATCCGAGGTGAGCAGACGATGGTGGAACTATCCCCGCAGTTCGACGTACACGCCAACCAGATCAGGCAGTGGAAAGACCAGCTCCTTGACGGGGCGACAGGCGTTTTCGGCGATGAAGCGGGGTCGGAACCGGCGGCGACCAGGGAAGAGGTCGATGCAGTATGGATGCCACAGAAGAAATGACTTCGGTCCGACCAATCATCTGGCAGGTCAAGGTTGTCGCCTGTTGCTCGCCATTGCCATGCGAACCTCGCTGACTGCCATCGTAGCCGACAATGCTCAAGATCAGAACAACAATCAGAGAAGTATGACGGCGAAGAGCAGAACCTGCCTCTCGCGGCGGGCTCTAAGACGTTGAAAACGCCACAAGGCATGACGTGGGCAGCGGATGCGTAGCGAAGGCAAGGAACTTTAGTCCATCAAAGCCGTTGGACCTCCGCAAAGCCTTAAAGGCACTACAAGATAAAAGGATCTGCAAGATGATTTCGAAGCTTTTGACAGTCACCGCCCTTTCGCTTGGTCTTGCCACGGCAGCAGTTGCGCAGAGCAGCCCAAGCGGGGGCACCAGCGGCGAGGCCGGATCGGACGCAGGTGGAACCGCAGGCTCGAATGCCGGATCTGGGGCAGGGGAAGGTGCTGGTGGCACTACAGCCGGTGCAACGAGCGGAGAGGCCGGTTCGGACGAGGGTGGAGCCGCAGGCAACGGATCTTCCAACCTGGGTGCGGGCGGGTCGCAGCAGACCAACACGCAAGACAGCTCCAACACCAACTGCGGTGCGCCTGCCGCGCCGGGCGTGGCAGCTACCGCTGGCAATCCTACATCTGCGACGCCCGACCCCAGTACTGCCGGGAATGCAGGGACCTCCTGCTAATCTGGAGAGGGGGAGGTGCTAAATGCTCCTCCCTCGCCTAATCCTCTTTCTAGCAAGCGATAGAACCTGCGAGGTGGCTCGGTTTGTCTGAACAGCTTCGGGCCTTTCGTTAAGTGGATTTCCGCCTCGATTATGCCGCCACCATCATTGGTGCCAGCGCGTTGAAGTAGGCCCGATCCGGCGTCTGCCGGTTAAGTGATGAATCTGGGCGCCGGCTGTTGTAGAAGTTCAGATCTCTGCCGATGCCCGCGCGGGCCTCAGACACGGCCTTGTAGGCGTGGAGATAGACCTCCTCGTATTTGAGCGAACGCCAGAGCCGTTCGACGAAGACCATTGTCTCGCCACGCGCTCTTGCCGTCCATCGAGATGACGATCTCAGCCTTCTTCAGCACCGCCGTGAAGTCCATCGAGGTGAACTGCGAGCCCTGGCGGTGTTGCCGTAACGGGCCAGTGCTTCCTCGGCTGCTTCGATGCAAAAGGATGCCTCCATCGTGATCGACAGCCGCCATGACAGGACCTCCGGCTGAACCAGTCCACGACGGCGCAGAGATAAACAAAACCGGGAGCCATCGGAGCGTAGGTTATGTCCATTGCCCACACCTGGTTGGGCTGGGTGACCGCCATCTTTCGCAGGAGGTAGGGATAGATTTTGTGCCCAGGTGCCGGTTTCGACGTATTCGGGCGACGATAGATCGCCTCGATGCCCACATTCTTCATCAGCGTGGCGACGTGCCGCCGCCCCGTTCCCAGCCCTTCTTCCCTCAATAGCCCTTGCAGCACCCGATTTCCGGCGAACGGGTAGTTGAGATGCAGTTCGTCAACCCGTCGCATAAGGGCCATATCGCAGTCAGACACTGGACGAGGAAGATCATAAACGCTGCCACGGCTGAAGCCGAGAAGCTTTGCCTGGCGCGACACAGAGCGTTTGTGCTCGCGGTCGATCATTTCTTTCCGCCCAGCGATCCCGCCTTGCCGAGCGCGCCGGCTAAAATCATTCTCCAGTGTCAGCTCCCCGATCTTGACATGCAGCGTTTGACATCGACGGTTGGACCCGCCGGTTCCGACTTCGCTTCATCGCCGAAAACGCCTGTCGCCCCCTCAAGGAGCTGGTCTTTCCACTGCTTGATCTGGTTGACGTGAACGTCAAACTGCCGGGATAGTTCCACCAGCGTCTGCTCACCTCGGATGGCGGCAAGCGCCACTTTGCCTTGAAAGCCGGGCTGTGGTTCCGGCGCGGTCGTCCTGAAATGGGCTCCTGTTCCCGATCCAAGCCGAAGTCAGGCAGAAATTCCACTTATCCTAGCTGGGCAGATTTCCCGAGCCACCTCTCTGTGAGAGATCTTGTAAAATGGAACCTCCGTTCCCTACTGCAGCACCCGGCGCCTGCCAAGCTATTGAACTTTATAGTTCTCGCTGATGGTGAAGGGAGCAGTCGGATTGTTCGCCTTTTGGAAAAGGAGCGGTCGCGAAAGGAGAAATTGAAAAGCGGTGCTGGCATCCCGATCCTTATTGCAGGCCGAACGTCAGAATTGTCGGCCTGAAGGAAATAAGGAAATTTGATCATGAAAAAGACACTCGCGCTCGCCCTACTCACAGCAGTTGTCGGCGCTAGCTCAGCATTCGCGATAGAGCCTATCCCAGGTAGCATCACCTACAATGGGCAGCCGTCCACTCGACTTGAGAAGGCACCTATTGGCAGCACCGTATCCCACGAGTTCTACGCAGACGGCCACCGCTATGACGAGATTTATGTGATTGACAAGGACCGTTCGCTGAGGCTGGTATCTCGTTCTGTCTCCTCGGACAGTTGAACTAACGTAGCAGCGGGCGGAGGATAAATGGCTGGGACTTGGTGGAGCAGCCGTCGTCATCCGCCCGCTGCCATGCCAACTGACAGTTAGCTTTGTCACGGCATGGCCCACCACAACGAGACGCCGGAAGGTCTTCTGCCTATCCGTTGCTCTGAGGCACGCAAGCGTCCTTGCATATCCGTCCGCTCTTCGTTCGGTACCTAAGTCTGGGTCATCCATCTTGTGGTTAACGTATCGCTAGCAGTGACCCCGCCAGAGGTGGACATGGGAATAAAATCGCAATGTTCACCTGTTGTGTCAGGCGGCATGCAAAACCGGGACGGTGGAGGTGCGGACAAATAGAACTGGGCCCCCTCCGCCGGTCGTCCGACTTTGTCCGTTGGCTTCTCAGCTACTATGCCGGAGATCTGACTTCTCCTGTCCGTCCATCAACGGCTACGGCTCCTCGCCTTTCCGATGCGGACCGGCGTGGCTGACGCCACCCGGCCAGACAGGAGATGTCCGAGGTTCCGACGAGTTCCTTTCATGCGTGGCATTGACCTAGTTACGTGTGATCGAGTGCGGTCTTCTGTCAGGCCCTTTGTTGCGACGCTTGCAAAGGCCGCCGGCCTGTATGGCGATCTGCGGAGCGGGTCCAAATTTTAACCCCGAGCTTGCAGGCTCAAAGTGCCAAACTGGTTTTCCCGTTCCCGATCGGTTCGATCATGCGCCCATTCAGGTCGTCGACTTCTCACACCTCTTTGCGAGTCCCGGCTATCCACGGCAGTTTCCTCTCACGCTGCCATTGCCAAGCTGGGTCTCGATAATCTTCCCGCTTCGTCAGCATGGCCCATGTTGACCGAGCCATCTAGTTCGCCAGTGAGATCGCCATTGGCACGCACGGCTTCTTCGCGAGCATCCGCGAAAGCCACGATCCTTGTACGGCGGTTTTCGACCCACACAACTCAGGTTTGCCATTGCCCCGATGTGATCAGGAGCCTGGATGTCGGCCTGACCAGCCTTCGACAACCGGCCAAACCTTTCTTTTCGCCAAAAGAGAATTCGCCGAGGCGTGCGCCAGTATCTACGAGAGAAAAGCACAAATCACGGTAATGACCGTCTTCATGCCGATGGCTGAGAATAAACGATCCTCCTCGTCGTATTCGAGGAACCTGATACGGCCAGCGTGTTCTTCTTACTGGCGGTTTAATTCGGAAAGGCTATTTATGTCGCCCTCTTGTACGCTTTCCGCGGAAATCTGCTAAGCGTTGCGAGCCTGTCGACCTTCTCCTGGGAGAATGTTTCAAACGTTTCTCCGAGGAGGATGTCGCAAAGCTCGGAAATGAAAGCCGCTACGTTATTCCGGTGACTACCAGCTTCCGAAAGTATGCAGCCATACTTGTGGAACAATGCGGACAGGCTGGTGCTTTGGGCGACCTTGACTGGGCGGCCCTGGTGGGACTGAAGATTAACCGAATAGGCGGGCCTAAAGTTGCTGAACTCGCTCTTAGCGTCCGGATCAGCCTTGGCTGCCAGATCACTTCTCTTGCCTCTTCTATAGGCAAAGAAACGATGTTCGACTGCTTCATCAACGCTTGACAACGAAAAAAATCCGACGTCAACGCGAACAATCATCCCGCATCTTGCACAACAGCAACGTCAAAAGCTCGCAGCCCATGGGGCTGCGAGCTTTTATCCCGTCTGAACTAAGTCAGATTAGAACGAGCGCTGAAGACGTACAAAACCGTCCCAACGATCGCCATCGCCCAGCGCACCGGCATCAACGTCGGTGTAGTTGACCGTAGCCTTCAATGCCAAGCCCTGGGTGATGGCGTAGTCCGCAGTTACGCCAACGCGCCATGCACTGCCATCCTCGTAATCGCCATCAGCATCATACAGGATGTTGTCCCAGTACTGAACGCCAGGAGCGATGCTGAACTTTTCAGTAACGGCGATGGCGTATTCCGCGCCGATCGACCATTCAGAGAAGTCCCAGTAGCGGCTGGCGCCGAACGAGTAGACGCCCATGATGCCCAGAGTACCCGGCCCAACATTTGCCGTCAGCGTGGAGGCAACGACGCCATCTTCGTTCTCGAATTCGTAGGCACCGAAGAGGTTGACGGCAACGCCGCCGAATGCACCGCCGATGAGAGCGTTGACACCGATCTCGTCATCGTTGCCAGCAGCATCCGTCTTCCAGCCGTCCTGAGAATCGAACGCATCGGCCTGAACATAGGCCGAGAATGCATCGCCCTCGAAGGTGTAGCGAATTGAGTTGTTCAGCGTGTCGCCACCGATGTAGCCAGCACCCGCGATCGGACCACCGTCGGACAGGAAGGTCTCGCCCGGAAGCCCGGTATCAAAGTAGTTGTAGAAATAACCTACGCGAAGGCCGCCAATGGCAAGATAAGACTCTTCCATATAGAAGTCGTCATCGCCGTTGGTGTTTGCACGAACAGTGATCTTTGAATGAAGTTCACCAAGCTCAGTGTCGGACTTCGCGTCGAACTGGAGCTGAGCGCGGGTGTTAGTGCGATAGCCACCGTCCTGCAGATCCACACCGCCGAGATCGAAGTCGCTGCGACCATCAACCTGTACGCGGACGTAACCGCCGATCTTGAGGCAGGTTTCGGTGCCCGGGATGTAGAAGTAGCCGGTGCCGAATGCGTCGCAAACGCGAACGTATTCCATGGGCTCCGGCTCGGCGGCGATGATAGCGTCGGCAGCCTGAGCGCCGGAGACTGCTGCGAGGGCAGCAGCGGAGCCGAGAAGAAGGCTCTTGATGTTCATTTTTGACCTCCAGTCAAAGTTTCGTATGGGTCTGGGTTCTTTTGCTGAAGGACAGCGTTCCCTGCCCCATTCCCGTCGATTGCCAGAAGACGGACGATCCACCGCCTCGCTTCCGAGAGTGAAAATACAAGACGGGCGAGGTCATGCAATCTCGAACTATCGCAGAACCGGCGTCTCATGCCTGCTTACGGGGATCCTGTTGCTGAAAGGACACAAATGTGGCGGCCGGGCTGAGGAAAGGTTTACGTTGCGTTAAGAAAGTGCAGGTCTCGCAGCCACTTATCGGCAGCTTTCCACACGTTAGGGGGAGCCGCGAAGCTCGTTCCCTGGTCCGAATCGTGCCGCAAAGGTGCCGTTTTGCCCCTGACTGATGTGTCAGAAGTGCGGTGTCAGAACTCGGCACATCCTCGGTCGGGGTCAGCAGCCGCGTTCCGGCGCTTCGATTCGCGATATTAGGATTCGCAACGGGAATCGGTTGCGGCGCTAGAGAGCGGACGAGCGTCGACAGAGCACGTAGGTTGCAACAACGAAAGCGAGCAGCGCGAACAGGCGGTTTAGGAGTCCCTTATAGGGGGCGACGCGAGCGGCGAGCAGCAAGCCGACCGCCAAACCTGCCACCTCCAATGGACTCGGCAGCGAGCCACCAGTCGACGAGACGGAGGCTGCGCATTTGATGGCAGTTGCCAGCCCGAAGGCCGTCACAGCCATAAGCGAGGTGCCGACGGCGTTGAGGGTCGGCATGCCCGCTGCCAGGATCGACCGTGGCACGATCAGGAAGCCGCCACCGATACCGAAGAAACCGGATGCTGCACCGGCGATGAGGGCGACCCCGGCTGCATCGATGGAGCCGGCAAATGCGCCGGCAGTTCCGAGAGTGACGAAGACAAGCGAGCAGCACCACCAGACATTGCCCTTCATCTGCATGGGCGAGAAATTGGTAAGGGCGTCGACGGAGGCGGCAAGCGCGCCCGTGCCGATCGTCGTCACATGCGGCTGGGCCACCCCCACTAGGTGGAGCAGCAGCGGGGTCGCGACAATGGAACCGCCGCCATCGAGCAAGCCCAGCATGAAACCGACGAGTACGCCGGAGCCGACTGCCGCCACAAGGAGTGAGTCACGTCCGCCTCCCGAGGGTTCGGTCGTGCAGAACATAGCCACCATGATGGCGAAGAGGTCGAGGAAGCCTTGCACCCGCGTGAGGTTCATCATGCCCGACAGCCCCAGTCCGAGGCCAAACACGCTGCCGGGGAGCAGAGCCCCCAGGCGCTGAGGGATATGGGGCTCATGCAAGTGTCTTCATCAGCGTGACGGTGAGAACGCCGATGCCGAGAAAGTCAGGATGGCGACCATGAATCGGAGCGAAAGCCAGGCCAGGCCAGTCCGAGGACGCCACGGTCGCTAGTGCAGCCGGAGCCGAGCCATTAGCCGAAGCCCACCAGAAGGCCTACCGCGAGCAGCAGAGGCAGGTTTGCCGCCAACTGGACGACAGCCGATTTCCCGCGAAGTAGAGGTAGACGACGGGCCCGACAACGAGACCAAAGCACGAAGGCGGCATTGATCGTGAGCCAGACGCCCTGGGCAAGGCGGCCAAGGATGCCGTTGATGCCTCAAGTTCGGCCGTTGATCAGAAGCAGCATGGCTTGCCGAGACGGCGATCAACATTCCGCCGATCAAAGGCAAGCAGATCTTCTACAGCCTGACCGAGGAGAAGGCGGCGCAACTGGTTGGCGCCCTCTACTCCATATTCTGCAAGGACACCAAAACGGAATGAACATCTATCTTCTCTCTCTCTCCTCCGGGCCGCCGCAAAAAATGCACACTAATACGGATCATTGAGTTCATGCGGCGCTTGGATGGAAGAAGAGCCTGCAACGCGATCTCTAACTGAGGTTAAAAGCCGCTCTTGAACCACTGCTTCCCTCGCGCGCTCTCGGTCACAGCAACGGCCACTCTTCTCTTCGCAACGGCCGCGCTCTCTCAGCCGGCTTCTGATGGAACGCCCGACGCCTCCCGGCCCATTGCCGTCGCAAACTCATCCTGCGGCCCCGGTTGGTACAGGACAGCCGCCGGAACATGTCGGCGGACGTTCCAGAATGCACCTGCGCCTCCACGTTGGAAGACGATTGACCCGGATGATCCAGCCCGGCTGCGGGTCCGGCCGCGTCAGTTCCAGCCTGATGCGCCAGACGAACTGCCAGGGCCGCCGCCGCCTCACCTGCGGTTCCCTCCGCCGCCGCCGCCGCCGCGGTGGCAGGAGCACCCGCCCACGATCTTCGATCCGGGCCGACGATAGGCCATGGCAGGCAGATCGGGAATCCACGCGAAGATCGTAAGCAAGAGAGCCTGGCGCAAAGAGGGCGGGCCCGCCCGGAGCACCCGCCTACCGATTCCCTTCGATGTCGATTGGAACGATCACCGTCCCGTCCTGTTCGGCGGCTGTTCAAGAAGGAGTATGGCATGGAGGATCATGCTCGCCCCGAGCTCCACGACGAAATCGCGTCATTAATTCCCGCACTTGCCGTCTTTGCACGCCGCTTCGAACGCAGCTCGCAAAATGCAAAAGACCTCGCCCGGGAGACTTTGGCGCGGGCGCTCTCCAACATGGACAAGTTGCACGAGGGCACGCAGCTCAAGTCCTGGCTGTTCACGATCCTGCGCAATACCTTCTGCACCCGTTACCAGGCTCGCACAGCGCGAACCTCTCGGGCTGGAGGACTGCATCTCCTATCAGGCTGCCATCAAGGCACCCCAGGAATGGGCCCTCCGCACAGACGATTTCCAGGACGCGCTGAACGACTGCGCTCACTACCGGGAGGCGCTGGAGGTCGTCCTCTTGCAGGGCGAGAGCTACGAATGTGGCGCGCAACGCTTCAATTGCCCCGATCGGAACGGTGAAGAGCGGGGTAAACCGCGCCCGTACCATGATCCTGACAACGCTGGACGGCGTATCCATATAGAAGGAGAAATCCTTCGGCCTTTCAAGCCACCTTAATGCTGAGAGGCACGAAGCCTCCAGCAGCGGCCAAGACAGCGGCGGAAAGAAGTAGGTTTTGCCTGAGAAAAGCCTGTTACAGCACTTTGCCTACAAGAGCATTCTGATCGTCGAGGATGAATACTTTCTCGCCGACGAAACGCGCCGCAAGCTCGAGCACCTGGGATCGAAAGTGATCGGTCCGACCGCGCGTGTGTCTGAGGCACTTGATCTTATCGGCGATCAACAGGTGGATGCGGCCATTCTCGACGTTCACCTGGGAGACGAGCTGGTTTTTCCCGTTGCCGAACGTCTGGCGGAACTGGACATCCCCTTCGTGTTTGCAACCGGCTACGACCCCAGCATCATTCCCGTACCCTATACAGGCTTTGCCCTTTGTGAAAAGCCGACGGAGTTGGAGAACATCGCGGCCGAACTCTTCGCTCCGCAGATGAAGAGACTGTTCTGACGCCGTTGCCCTAGCCGCGCAGTTTTCGCAGGGGTGTCGGTCCTGTCAGGCCGCCTGCAACTGTTGCCCCGCCGGCACCATCGCTTGCGCCCTTGTCCTGAACTGCTCGATCTATCCGGTAATACTTGCCGATGATATCGTTGAGCGTATAGCCCATCGCGCGGCAGAAGTTCTCGTTGGCGGCAATGATTTCGCCGGTCGGCGTGAGCTCGATCACGGCCAGCGAACGCGAGATCGCCTCCAGCTTCCCAGCGTCTTCCGTTGCCCGCTTTTTCGCTTCGGTGATATCGGCAGCGAGCTTCAGGACCTTGTAAGGCTTGCCGCCCCGGAAGATCGGATTGTAGGAGGCCTGGATCCAGATCTCCCGCCAGGCCTTGGCGATTCCGTTTGTAGCTGCCGGCATCAAAGGCGCCGTCCCCCGAGCCGCTTCCAGAAAGCGGCGTAGTCCGGCGACGCGACCAGACCAGGTCGCAGAACATGCTGGATGCCTGCCGACGATCTCCCCCCAGGCTGTAGCCGATGGCCCGTCAGAGGTTTTCGTTGGCGTTGAGGATATTGCCCTTCAGGTCGAACTCGATGAGTGCCTAGGAAACCAAGAGCGCCTTTAGTACGTTGCCCGCATCGGATGCCCTAACCAAAAATCTCATGTCCGTTGCCCCGGCCGCATTCCCATCAGCATCCACTGCATTAGGTAAATGCAATCTTCTATCGAGGCAGCAATATCTCCTAGATGAGAAATATGTCGCGAGACGACCGTGACAGTGCGACAGTTCCACAGAGGTCGACTGGACACCATTTGCTTGCCGTAATCTCGCGCTGCCACTGATACTGCACTCTAGAGAATTTGACGCAGATCCGCATGAGACGTGCGTGCGTTACCTGATATGGGATGGTCGACCGCGACGGCGGGCTCGGCACATTTCCGAGATAGGGCAGATGAGGTGAACATGCCGGCAAGGATTGAAGACTACGCGATGATCGGAGACTGCGAGACCGCGGCTCTCGTTTCCAAGGGCGGGTCGATCGACTGGCTCTGCCTTCCGCGCTTTGATTCCCCCGCCTGCTTTTCCGCCCTTCTCGGCACTGTCGAAAACGGTCACTGGTCGATCACGCCGGCCAAGCCCTACAGCAGCCAGCGCAGCTATGTCGAAGACACGCTGGTCCTGGAGACGTTATTCACCACCGAGACCGGCACCGCCGCCATCCTTGACTTCATGCCGCCAAGGGACGGATCCAGCAACCTCGTTCGCATCGTCGAGGGCAGGCACGGCCATGTCGACTTCGACATCGATCTCGTCATGCGCTTCGGCTATGGCCGCAACGTCCCCTGGGTTTCGCATGGCGAGGCGGGGCGGCTGACGGCTGTGGCCGGGCCCGACCGGCTGACGCTCCAGAGTCCGGTTGAGCTGAAAGGCCAGGACTTCCACAGCAAGGCGACCGTCACCGTCTCATCCGGTGAACGCCTTCCCTTCACCCTCACCCATAGCGCGTCGCACGAGGAGGCGCCGACTGCGCGCGATCCGGAGGCTGCGCTCCAGCAGACGGTATTCTTCTGGCGCGAATTCGTCAGCCGCTGCCCGCCGGTCAACAGTTATACTCCGATCGTCAAGCGCTCGCTGATCACACTCAAGGCAATGACCTACCTGCCGACAGGCGGCATCGTGGCCGCCGTCACCACCTCTCTGCCGGAAAAGATTGGCGGCTTGCGCAACTGGGACTATCGCTACTGCTGGCTTCGCGACGCCACGATGACGCTGATGGCTTTCATGAACCTCGGTTACCTGGATGAGGCTCAGGCATGGCGGGAGTGGCTGATGCGGGCCGTAGCCGGGACGCCGGAGCAGATGCAGATCATGTACGGCGTTGCCGGGGAACGGCATCTGCCGGAATGGGAGGCGGACTGGCTCGAAGGCTACGAGAACTCAAGGCCAGTACGCATCGGCAACGCCGCCGCCGGACAGTTCCAGCTGGACGTCTATGGTGAGGTGGCCGATGCGCTGGCGCAGGCGCTTCGATTAGGGCTCCCGCCTCACCCGCGCACCCGCGCCATATCACGGGTGCTCCTCAGCTTCCTGGAGACGGCATGGCGAAAGCCGGACGAAGGCATTTGGGAGGTTCGCAGCGGCCCGGCCCATTTCACCCATTCCAAGATCATGGCCTGGGTCGCCTTCGACCGGGCAGCGAGGCTGGCAAAGGATGCCGGTGGCGATATCGACGGCGCGCGCCGCTGGCGCAGCATCGCCAACGAGATCCACGCCGACGTCTGCCGCAACGGCTATGACGAGGAAATCGGCAGCTTCGTGCAGGCCTATGGTTCCAAGGTGCTGGATGCTAGTCTCTTGCAGATCCCGCTGGTCGGCTTTCTGCCGCCGGACGATCCGAGGGTGGTCTCGACCGTCGAGGCAATCGAGCACCGCCTCGTGCAAAACGGCCTGGTCCTGCGCTACGAAACCGATCTCTCCGATGATGGTCTGCCGGGCGGCGAAGGCGCCTTCCTCGTCTGCAGCTTCTGGCTTTGCGACGCGCTGGTGCTGATGGGCCGTTACGCGGACGCCAAGCGGTTATACGAGAAGCTCACCGCGCTTTGCAACGATGTCGGCCTTCTTTCGGAGGAATACGATCCCGTCGACGCCCGGATGCTCGGCAACTTTCCCCAGGCCTTCAGCCATATCGGCCTCATCAGCACAGCCCTCAACCTCGCCCGATCGGAAGGACCGGCAGAAGAGCGGTCGCAGAAGGATGAAAAGGAGGACGTGGGGTGAGCGCCAAGGACGATTGAAATAGGCGCATCATGAGGTGAGCTGCCGTGCCTGTCTACGGCCCCTTCCGCCGTATCGGCGCTCATCTGGCAGATTAACCAGCCCTTCCCGTCCGCAGCAGCGACAGCGCTTGCGGATCCAGGTCCTTCTTGCGGACGAAGTCGGCTATGAGGTGGCCAATGCCCTCAACGCGATTCGCCTTGTGCTCAAGCACCTCGGGCACTGCATCAGCGGCGGCAAAGACGTCAGGAAAGCCAAGAATCGCCGTTGCCTGCTCCTTCGGACGCTCGATCAGCTCCAGCTCCGCCTCTAGTGCCGCGATGCAGGTGCCCTCGGTTCCGACCAGCGCCCGCGCGACATTCATGCCGTTCTCCGGGTAGGGCTGGTCGACGTTCGGGTAGCCGGAGACGCGGCGCGCGATGCGGGGATACTTGTTCCCGCAACAGAGGCTCGTACTGGCGGCGCAGTGCATCCATCTTGCGGTAAAGGTCCGAGAAACGCCCTTTGCCGAACAGGAGCTCTCGGCGTTATGTTTCTGAAGAAGCTTAAGGCGGTGCGTCCAACCATCCGCAGCGAGGTGTTGAGTGGTGGAGTCGCGCTCTATCTGCTGCTTGTGATGAACGTGACCTTTTGGCAGAAGTCGATGGCTTATCTTGACTGGCAGTATCTTGCTCTTCTGGCCTGGCGCTCAAACTTCTTGCCGGCTTTACCGCGCTTTGCGTGGCCTTCTCTACCAGATATCTGATCCTGCCGATCCTATCCTCCGCCATCGCCTCCAAATCAGGGCTTTCCGTAAGGTTCTGGCAGACCGGCCGTTTTCGATACTTCCAGCGATACATATGAAAGTGATCGATGTCGCACACGATAAGCGCGCAATGCCCCGTCAATCCTTCCGAGACCTCGTACAGGAGGATACGGCACCGGCCGGAGAGGAGGACGAGACAGCTTAAGAATGTTCGGCGGACTTCGATGTCGCTGCTATCCTAAGGCTACCGCGTTCGTGGCCGTTATGCGCCCGCACCAGCCGCTCGACGCACCTTCGCGATACCCGGAAAACGACCTTCCCGTCAGTCGCCGCGCAACTACCAGTCAGGAGTGGTTTGAGGTTGCACGCGGCTTGCGCCTCTTCCACTTCCAAACCCGGACCTTCAGGACCCGGCGAGCCCTGAATTGGCATCATTGTTGCACCAGTGTTCGACCAGGATTTTCCGAATATCCTTGCCAGCACCGCCAATAACAGCAAGCCGTATAGTCTGCTCTTCTTGCTCAGGGAAAACGTACAGACGTCCACGGTTGGGAGGAACCGTGGACGCTCATTCGGGCAGGTCTATCGAAAGCTCGCGAGCGGCTCGCCGAGAACAGAGAGATCTACCTCGATGCCGAGTCCGGGCCCTGTTGGTGCCGAACCCATTCCGTTCAAAGATCGTGGCTGGTAACCAGCTACATGTTCGTTTGTCCAATCATTGAAAAACGAAGCGTGCATCAGGCTTTCTGGAGACGAACTGGCGGCCACATGGGCGACGGCAGCGGAGATCACATCGCCTCCCCACATGTCCTCGATACAGAAATCGATGCCTAGATCTTGAGCTTGGTCGCGCATACGGACGGCACCTGTGATGCCTCCAACTCTACCAAGCTTGATGTTGATAGAACCTGCTTTGGCCTCGTACTTGGCTCGGTAGAGATCAGCAGACGTAACAACGCTCTCGTCCATGACCAGAGGAAGGTGTGTCATGGACTTCACGATTGCGCAGTCAGCGGTTTCACGGCACGGCTGCTCGACGTAAATGTCCAGATCGTCCATCAGGCGCACCGCAATGATGCCGGACTGCAGGCTCCAGCCACCGTTGGAGTCAGCGATGACAATCATGTCTTCTTCTGCCGCATTCATGACCTCGCGCACGCGTTCAGCATCCTCGTGTGGGTCATTACCAACTTTGAGCTGGAAACGTCGGACGCCTGCGGCTCCTCGTGACGTTACATATTCCGCCATGGCATCAGGGGATGCGAGCGGCACGGCCTCATATAGTGGGAACTGCTCCTGCTGAACGCCACCAAGAAGTGTGCTGATCGGAAGTCCAACAGACCTTCCGAAAATGTCCCAGCAGGCTGTATCGATGGCGCTCTTGGCGTTGTACTGGCCAAGGAGACGGCCATTCATGAGGCGATTAATGTGGTTGATGTTGCGGGGGTCTTCGCCAATCAGGGCAGGAGCGAGCTCCTCGATCGATGCGCGTGTGCTACCACAGAACGTGGGTAGATAGGTTCCGGACAGGGTCGCTGTTTCGCCCCAGCCTTCCAGTCCGCTATCCGTGATGATGCGAACAAGCGTAGAATCCTGGTGCGTCGCAGCGCGTCCCCCAGACATGACGTATTCGCCATGAGCGTAGGACAGCTTGTAGCC
Organism: Pseudorhizobium tarimense; assembly: GCF_022968135.1. GTDB lineage: Bacteria > Pseudomonadota > Alphaproteobacteria > Rhizobiales > Rhizobiaceae > Neorhizobium > Neorhizobium tarimense. The sequence continues at coordinate 34,959 of NZ_JALJRA010000007.1, read as the reverse complement.
GTACATTTCAATAGCTTTGATTTTCATCTGAGCTAACGTTCCCTTTGATTTGTTTGATCTCATCGAAGGCATACCGAATGCATCTGTTTGTAAATATTAAAAAATTAGCCGCTATGCTTTATAACGAAAGTTTATGAAGATGGCTTGGGATCGGGAACGGCATGAATTTCACGCAGATACGAACCTTCTATCTGGTGGCCACCATGGGCACCTATCAAAAAGCGGCTGACAAGCTGAACACCTCCCAGCCAACGGTCTCCGCGAGAATCACAGCCATTGAGAATTGGCTCAATGCTCCCCTGTTTGACCGATCATCCCACCGGGCAAAGCTGACGCCAAAGGGATGGGCATTCCTCGAAGTGGCCAAAAGAATGCTGGAGCTCGAAGAAGAGGCACGTGATGCTGTCGGCGACAAGGGAGGCTATCGCGGCACCTACCGCATCGGAGCGGCCGATAGCCTCGCAATGACATGGCTGGCTTCTTTCATGATGCAGTTGAGGGAGATGTATCCCAAGGCCACGTTCGACTTCAAGATCGGCACGTCTCCCGTCCTGGCTCAGTCTCTCGTCCAGCAAGAGCTGGATTTGTGTTTCATGATAGGCCCGAGTACGGAACCCAATGTAGCAAGCAGGACACTATGCACTACCCCGGTGGTATTGGCGGCTTCCCCCAACCTGATGCTGCATGAAAAACGGCGGACGCTTACAGAGGTTGGCGAGTACACAATCCTCACGTTCGAGCGGCGAACTCAAACCTACCAGAGCATCCTGCGCGCATTTGATCGAGCCAACCTTGCCCCCAAACTCAGTGGCGTTTCCTCACTCGCCTTTGCCGTCGCACTCGCACGAGAAGGGTACGGCATCATTGCGGTGCCCGCGATAGCCATTCAGAAGGAGTTGGAAGACGGCTCCCTTGTTGTGGTCTCCTCCGATCTGGAACCAGAATCGCCGACATTTGCAGCGTGCTATCTGACTGGTCCGCTCGATAGCATCGGCCATTCCATCGCCGCAGCAGCCTTCGAGCACCTAGCGAACTCGACACCGCCAAATTTGGTCGTCATGGCGAAATGAGAGCCAACTACATCAGAAATGTTTATAATGATTCCCAGATATTATTTGTCTAGATAAAGCTTGCTTGATGAAGGCGGCGATGCTCATCTGATTGGTAATAGTGATACCTCGCTCAAGAGGTTGGGGAACAGGCGTCGAGAACCGGACCGCTCAACGCATAAATAAAGGGAGTACCAATGTTCAAGAAACTTTCTCTCGCTGTCGCTACACTCGCGCTTACAATGCATGCGGGGGTGGCATCAGGTGAGCAGCTTCGCGTTCTATCAGCGTTCGATCAGAACTTTGTCTTCAACAAGACCATGCTCTTCCCGCTGCTGGAGAAGATCGAGGAGGGCACGGATGGTAAGCTCACTTTTGGCTTTTCGGGGCCGGACGTCGTTTCGACCTACGAGCAGTTCGAGCCTGTCCAGTCAGGTGCATTCCAGATGCTTTTCGCTCAGCCGGGTTACTATTCTGGTGACGCAGGCGTTGGTGTGACCATCGACGCGATCGATCCAGATCCCAAGAAGCGCCGCGAGACCGGTGTCTGGGACTATCTCGACAAGTACTATCAGAAGCAGGGCATGAAGCTCATCGCCTTGCAGTCTCAGGGCGAAAAGGCTCTGTTGTTCGTTACGAAGAACGAGCTTCCGCAAACTGACAAGCCTTTTGAAGGCCTGAAACTCCGCGCGAATGTCACGTATCACGGTCTCGTCGACGCACTCGGCGGCTCTTCCGTGCTTCTAGCTGGCGGTGAGATCTACCCGTCCCTCCAGGCAGGTCTCATCGATGGCGCAGCATGGAGCGTCGTCGGCATCGTGGACTTCAAGCTCAACGAGGTCGCTGGCTACTGGACCGAACCCTCCTACGGTCAAACTGGAACCACGCTCCTGATGAACCTCGATACGTGGAATAGCCTCGACGAGGAGACGCAGAGGGTCATCGAAGAGGCGGCCATGGAAACCGAGCTTGAGACCATGGAGCTCTACAACAAGCTAAATGATGACGAGCGTAAGTTGATGACGGAGGCCGGTATGAAGCCGACACGCTTCACTGAAGCCGCCGCAGCAAAGCTCGATTACCACTGGGCAGAAGGCATCTGGAAACTCGGTGTCGATAAAGCCGGCGCTGAAGCCGAAGAGTTCCGCGCATTCGCTGCGTCGCAAGGCATGACGCCTGCAAAGCAGTAATCGATATCCCTGCTGAGAGCCTGATAACAGGCTCTCGCTCCACTGATGAGATTCGGTATGCTGAACTTCTCTGCATTGATCGGCTGCCATCGGTCGCTCACCAAGGGAATGTTTGCCCTTGCGATGATTTCACTTCTCCTGTTCACAGTCATGTTCAATATCGAGGTGGCACTGCGCTATTTTTTCAACGCGCCCACCAACTGGTCCCAAGACGTGATTGGGATAGCTACACTTGTAGTTATCTTCCTTGGGCTTCCCTACGTGACGATGTCAAACGCTCACGTCACTATCGATATCTTGGTTTCAAATTCGAAACCTGGCACCGCCAAGATTCTTCACTTCGTAGCCCGTATCACAACGGTGTTAGTACTTTTGTACGCTGCATACATCGTTGGGGGTGAAGCGCTGAAGCAGTTCACCAGGGGTACGATGACGGCATCGTCTCTCCCCATTCCCAAGTGGCCCCTTCTGGCTGTGATGGTTCTTGGCCTGCTCAGCTCTGCCATTCACGTGGCGACTGGCTCCAAGAAGGACGGGGCCGCCTAATGCTACTTGAATGGCAAATTCTGCTTCCGCTTGCCCTCGCGCTGCTTATTGCCTCGCTTTTGATAGGGCTCCCGATCTTTATCGGGTTCCTGTTGTTGAATATCCTGGGCGTAGTGGTCCTTATCGGACCCTCTGGCTTTGGAATGCTGGCTAACAGCATCTACAGCAGTTCTTCCTCTATTAGCCTTGCTGCCATCCCGCTGTTCGTTTTGATGGGCGAACTGCTGTTCCGCTCTGGCTCTGTTGATGTGCTCTTCGATGCCCTTGGAAAGCTCTTCGGCAAACTCAGGGGACGCCTCTACTACTTCGTAGTCGCACTGTCCGCAGTTTTCGGTGCTCTGTCTGGCTCGGCTATCGCTGTGACTGCAATGCTGGGGAAGACCGCACTCAAGACCATGATTCAGCGTGGATATGATCAACGGATGTCGGCATCCATGATCCTTGCAGGAGCGGCTTTGGCTCCAATCATCCCGCCGAGCACTATGGCGGTCGTCATCGGGTCCGTTGCTGATGTTTCAATCTCAAAGCTTCTTCTTGCAGGTGTTGTTCCTGGCTTGGTGGTTGCGGGCGGATTTGCGATCTATGTGGCGATCTCGGTTCGGTTGAACCCGTCGCTGGCTCCCATCGATGAGGTGGTGGAGAATGTCTCCTTCCGAGAAAAGGCAATCGCCCTCGCGCAATGCCTGCCCTTCGCGATCGTCATCTTCAGCATCATGGGCTTTATTCTACTCGGTGTTGCGACTGCAACCGAGGCGGCCGCCACAGGTGTGCTCGCATCACTCGTTGTCGCAGCGTGCTATCGCAAGCTCCGCTGGGAGATGTTCATTGAATCCCTAAAGTCCGCCGCATCGGTTACGGCGGTGCTGATGGTGATTGTCGTCTCCTCTACGTTCTACACCCAACTCCTGGCTTTCTCCGGTGCAACGTCCGGACTGGTGAACGCGATTACATCTCTGCCTATCAATGGTCTGACATTCACAGTTGGTGTTCTGCTGATCACGTTCTTCATGTGCATGTTTATCGACCAGGTTGCCTACATGCTGATGGTGATACCGATCCTCCAGCCGATCATGAAGTCTTTCGGCCTCGACCCGGTGTACTTCTGGTGCCTATTTCTGATCTTCATTTCCATAGGCAGCAATTCACCGCCCTTCGGCTACAATCTGTTCACGCTCTACAGCGTAGGCGAAAACCTGACCATGAGGACCATCTTCTCTGCTGGGTGGACTAGCGTCGCCATTATTGTCGCCGCGACCACTATGTTGATGATCTTCCCACAGCTCATCACTTTCCTACCAAGCCTGATCTAAGGGAAGGACGTCTAGTCGTTCCCTTGGCGATAACTCAACGAGCCCAAAATGAATGAAATCTACAGAAACTCGGTTGTCATAGATCTTGTTGCGCCAATTCTGGACCCTACGAGGGACAAGATTGATCAATACCTTGATCTTTATGTTCGAGGTGGGATTACGGCTGTCGGCCCAACTGTGGCAATCGATCACGATTTCGACGAGACGCTTCGAATCTTCACGAAGTGGTATGAGGTAATTCATCGCCGCAAAGACCTTATGGTCATCCGCCGTGTGGAAGATTTCGACACCGCGAAAAAGGAAGGCAAGCTCGGTCTAGTTATGCATTTCCAAAACTCGGTGCCGATTGGGCTGGACCTCAATCGTCTGGCGATTTTGCATGCGCTTGGACTTCGTGTCGTTCAGCTAACCTACAATCGCAGAAATTTTGTGGGTGATGGCTGCACCGTGCCAGAAGATGGCGGTCTGACGGATTTCGGCCGTAAAATGATCGCTGCTCTCAACGACCATGGTATCGTGGTCGATATGTCTCACACTTCCATCCGCACCACCATGGAGGCCATGGAAAGCACTCAGAAGCCGCCCATTTTCTCGCACAACAACGTCAACGAAATCCACCCGTCCCTGCGGGCAGTAAATCGCGAGCAAATTCGCGCTGTAGCTGCTAAGCGTGGCGTCGTGGGACTGGTAGGGTGCGAGTACTTCATTACTTCCGAGCCTGAAAAATCGATAGATGATCTCGTGCGTCATGCTGATTTCATTGCGGAAGAAGTTGGCACTGATCACATTTCGCTCGGTATCGACCATTATTGGGGGCACGCACCTCACGCGTCGATCGAAGATCAGTGGACAATGTATAACTACCAAATTGATACGGGGACTTGGGATCCCTCGACTTGGCCGAAGCCGCCACTGAAGCATGTCGACGGTCTTGAGACGCCTTCAACCACGTTCAATCTGGCCGATGCTTTTGTAAGGCGTGGTTACAAGGAAGAGGATATTCGCAAAATCCTCGGTGGCAATCTCATCCGCGTTTTCAGTGAGAACTGGGTGTAAGTACCTGACCTAAAAAGAGTGGAGTGATACCAGTAGGTTGTGATTCCGTCGAATTTTGCAGAGATTCGATGCAGGACACGATGCCCTGGACCGATATCACCCGACGTGACTATGCCCGCGTTGCCACTCGTTACGCAAGTGATCAGAGCGACGTTGAACGGGCGCTGATCGCGCCGCAGCTACAGACCAAAGCCGCTCGGACGGCCGCGAATAGCAACCTGCGCGAGGTGGTGAATGCCTTTGTACCGGACACATGGAGTAGCACTTTCCGCTTTGCGGGAGTGCGTATTCCGGCAAAGTCGACGGTGCATGCCGTACTCGACCGGCACGGGTTTGTGAGCCGCGCCCGCAAGCGGCGAACAAGGCCATGGCGCGATACTATCGCAGGCGCTGCACAACGACCTCTGGTGCGCCGCTTTCAAGGGCGAGTTCAAGACCGGCGACGGGACTGTCAGGAATTCCGTGTACGGGCGTGCATAATGGGTTTGAAGGAGATCACTCATGGCACGACGGAAAGAACCGGTTATTCCGGACGCAATATTGGATCAAATGCTCGGCGGGGCTGACGCGAAGACGGCGTTTGATGGCGGCGGGCTGATCGACCAGTTGAAGAAGGCGCTGCCGAGCGGGCGCTGAACGCGGAGATGGATCATCATCTCTCAAGTGAAGGTTCCAGTGGTAACAGCCGCAATGGCTTCCATAAGAGCGAGCGTGCCGAGCAATTGGTCAGGGCGAAGGGGGCATGGCTTCTGTTTCTGCCACCCTATTCGCCGGACCTGAACCCCATTGAATGGCTTTCTCAGAACTCAAGGCGCTTCTGCGAAAGCGCGCCGCGCGAAGCTTCGATGACATTGCGCATGCCCTCGGCGACATCATCGCCCTCTTTTCTGTCACCGAATGCGAGAACTTCTTCAAAGCCGCAGGATATGAGGCAGAATAAACGCGACAAGCTTTTGCTGAGAAAAAATCGAGATCGACCGCTTGTTGTCCGACAAGCCGCTCCAGTTCCGCAATCCGCGTCAGCGCCTGCGCCAGTTCCTCGATTGACGCCGACTGAGACGTGTCATTGAATTTTTGCTCGGGGCTTTTTGTCATACCCCAACGCGGACGCCCAGTATCTTGCAACGAAGTCGCTCCGCCCGAGCGGAACTGCTTTCGCCACTGATAAAGTCCTTTGCGCGAAATCCCCAACTCGCGCGAAAGCTTGCTGATATTGGCGCCGGCAGCCATTCGCTGAACCGCCGCCAGCTTAACTTGGCGACTGAACCGTCGCCTTGGATCGTCAGTCTTCATCAGTCCTCCTAATGGAGAACTGTTACCATTTCTGTCTCAAAAACGGGGTGCACTACACCATGTCTTAGGTACAAACCGTTACCTATGTGTCCGGGTCGGACAAAACATCCAATGGCGGGCCGAGAACGACGAAACGGAGAACTACGTTTACGCTATAGCCCTCTATGCCCCTCCTGAATAGAATTACGAGCAGATGGCTCAACTGCTGAGAAGCGGTCATTCCTCGACCCCTTTGGGATATCGGTTATGCGGAGCATTCGCGACGTTCAAACTGGCTATTGGTACGGACGCATCCGACGTATTGCGGTCTTCGAAGATGATGCCTGGAACGGTTCGGTTGCGCCCGAGCACGGTCCTACCTGCCATCGGCCCTCTTGTGCTTCGTCCCGCTAGGATTGGTGATCGCGATCAGAACCGAGGGCTCGTTCAACAATAGTCGATGCCAGATGCCGGCCGGCACGATGAAAGCGGTTTGTGGCGACAGGCCAACCGTGCACGTGCTGTCCGACCTCTCCAGTTCGAGGTCCAGCGCGCCGGAGCACACGATGAGCAGTTCGTCCCCCTCCGGATGCATCTCCCAGACATCGGGGTGCACGTCGCCCGGCTCGTTCGCGCTGTAGAAACTGAGCAGCCTGCCGCCCGTCAGTTGCGGGTCATCGGCCAGCCTCTCCCAGAAGTCGGCGGTTACGGCGAGGGGCCGCATACGTGGTCCCTCTTCCATGTGGATGCGATTGTTCGACAGTTCGAATGGATCGGCGGCAAGATATGTCATGGCTTTTTCTCTCGCTGTTTCTCAAAAGCGGAATGATGCGGAGACCGGTTAGCTTTCGGCGTCGCCGAGTCGGGGAACACCGAGCGGGATGATCGCGAATTTCACGGCGAGCAGGGCCATCAATCCGGCGAGGAGCCAGAATGGCAGCGCCTTATCCCATTCGTAGAGGGCCGTGCTGACGGCGGGCCCGATGATGAAGCCGATGCCCTGGGACGAGGCCACGAGTCCTGCCGCCACACCCTGGCTGTCATGGTCGACGGCCAGCGACGCTCCGGCCATCACGCCCGGAAGGAGAAAGCCCGAGGCAAGACCCATCAGCGCGTAGGCCGCGTAGTAGGAGGCGGCATCCGCCGTCGACAGCAGGAGAAGCAATCCGGCGATCCACAAGCCCGCGCCAGCGATCACGAGAACACGCGGTGCGAACCGAAGCACCCTGAGTTGCAGGAACTGCACGGTGAACATCGCTGTGCCGACAAGGGTCAACGCCAACGAAAGCATGCGGGAGGCTTCGTTCGAGCGTAGGCCAAGCCGGTCCTGGAAGTAGAAGCCTGCGCTGATCTGTACCGTCGCGATCGCCACCCAAAGCAGGATGCCGGCAACAAGCCAGGGGCGCAGCGAGGCGGAAAACAGGCTCGTCTTTTGGATACGGGACGGCTTACGGACAGGAGTCGCCTCTAGGAAGAACAGCGAAACGACCGCACCAAGGGCGCAAAGAACGATCGCGGCAAATAGAGGCCGGGTGATACCACCCGTCACCAGAAACCCACTGACGGCCGGTCCGACGATCAAGCCCAGGCCGGTGGCCGCACCGATGACCGCCATGCCGCCCGAGCGGTCCCGTGCGTCCGTGATGTCGGCCATGAGTGCCTGGGCGCCGGCTGGAACCGCGGACAGGAAGGCGCCGACAAAGGCCCGCGTGGCCGTCAGGGCGACGAAGACGGCCGTCACCGCGACCCCGCCTGAAAGCCCGACGACCACGACGAGCGTGTAAAGGGTGTATCCAGTCAGAATGCCAAGAAAGCCCGCCACAATCACGGCCTTGCGCCCGAACCGATCGCTGACGGCGCCCCAGAACGGCGCCGCGATCACCATCACGATCGACCCGATGGACAGCATCAGCCCGCCCTGGCTGACGGAAAGGTGCAGTTCCCGGATGAGGGGCGCGAGGATGGGCAGGATCAGCGTCGTCGCCAGGACGGATAGGGCGATGCTGATGGCGATGACGACTTTCGTGCGGTTCATGGCGAGCCCCTCTTGAATTGAGGATTTGAATATGTGACGAATCTTTCATTTTTTGTATTCGCATTCGGACCAGCATTCGGCATGAACCCGCAAGTCGATGTAAATCCGCGCAAATTTCCCCGGCAGGCGCGCGCACGCGCCACGGTGGAGGCGATCATCGTCGCCACGGCTCAGCTTTTGACAGAGGAGGGATTCGAGGCTCTGACCACTGCGCGTGTCGCCGAGCGCGCAGGCGTGAGCGTCGGCTCGCTCTACCAGTACTTTCCGAACAAGCGCGCGCTCGCGGCCGCCGTCGTTGATCACCACAGTGAGAAGCTGGTCGCAGCCTTCGACGCGGCGTGGCAATCGCACGATACGCTCGCGGCCGCTGTGGACTCGATGATCCGGGCCGCGCTCGTCACTCACCCGCATAGGCCGGAACTGCACAGGGCGCTGAACGAGTTGGCCCCGCGCGTCGGCCGCGCGGAGAAGGCCCAGCAGATCAGCGCCAGGATCGCTGGACTCATCGAGACGGTCCTGGCACGGCATCGGCACGAACTGGCACCCGACCTGGAGCCCGCGGACGCCGCGGCGCTGATTGAGACGGTACTTGAGACCGTCAGCCACCGCGCCATCCAGGATCATCCCGCCAGCATCCCCGACGAAAAGGCGGTCATACAGTGTCGCAGGCTGATCCTCGCCTATCTCACCAGCCCCTGCATCGGTGTCGGTTGAGCGAACATAGGTTTACTGCTTGCGGATAGGACCGGCGATTAGCTCGGACCTGTTCGCTCCTCCTGCATTGTTGCCGACGCTCTACGGCAGTGACCAGATCAGGCTCAAGGCAGCCGTTTTCGCAGCGAGTGCGAATGTCTGGAAGGGCGGAAGCTACCACTATTGCGCCGCACCAGGCCCTCGCCATGGCCTGCCCGGTCGAGCGATACCGGCACTCGCCACGCCCTTGTGACGGCCTGCCCGAGTTCGATTACCCCTTCCACGACAAGGCCGTCACCGTCACCAATCTGAGCCGGGTCTTCGCCGGCCAGACCGTCGGCATCAAGCAGACCGACGATCACATCTGGCTGGTAAGCTTCATGGACTAAGATTTAGGGTGTTTTGATGATGAGACATGCAGACTGGAACCCTGCCCAACCCGTTCGGGCCAAAAGTGTTACCTATGTATCAGGAATAAAACGTAACCCATGTGTCCAGAACGGACCGAAGGAGAATGGCGGAGAGGATGGGACCGCCCGCCAAACCGCCGACAAACATTTGATTTCTTTGTGCCTCGTCACCCGGGTGGGTACATGACTGGGTACATTGTCAACATTGGAGCGTCAAGCCGCCCTCGACCGGCTCCGCCACAGGGCATGGGTCCGGTCCATCCCTGATTTTGCGAGCGCCTCATAGTGCACTTCTCCCTTGATCTCAGGAAGTTCCGGCCGCACCATTTTAGTGCGGATGTAATCAAGGTGATCGGCGTGAGCGATAATCCAGAAAAGTTTGATGCCTTGCGGAAGGCGGCTTATGCGTTCGTGAACGAGAACGGCAAGGATGAGGAGAAGCTCCGTCTGGCCTGTCACGGCATCATGAGAGATTGGCGCGAGACCCACGGCAGTGACGGCGAAGATGACCGAATCCTGATCGAAGCCGTCGTCCGTTGGGTAATGAAAAGGTACAACAGGCCTCGCTACCGGCCGCAGCGCCGCCGCGAAGAGCGAGCAGCATACTTCCTGATGACCCCGGGGGCATATGAGATATCCGGAGAAATCTATGGCAGGGCCTCGGTCCGAAATACCTCCCGTCTCACCGGACAATCGAAAAGTACCGTCGCGAGACACCTCTTGCGTCAGGGGATCGCGCCTCGGCGTCAGACGAAAATTTCAAAGTTGTCGAAGTCCGCCCAGCGGCTGGTGGCCATTCTGGACGAAACCTTCGACCGAAACGCCGCGGGGATCATCCAGCTCGGACGCCTGAGCAGTGCCCTCTGGGATGGTGACGAACGACGGCCGGTGCCTCCCACCACGCAGAGCTCACGAGTGAAGAGACTCAAGGTTTTGCTTCGTGAGGTTAGTGGTGCAGGATTGGGCTATTGCATCGTCTCCTCCGACGATGTTTGTGCCGTCCTGCGAGGACGCCGCTTCTTAGGGCTATCGAACGCCATCACCTGGATCGACGAGGAGAAGCGTCGTCGTCGTTACATCGCCATACGCCTCCCTTCGCCCGACGTCGGATCGGGACAACGGTACTTCTGGGCCGACCCCGTCCTCGTTGACGTCATGTCCATCATCGACATGAGCGTGACTGGCCACTTTTTTCCCCTCGAACGCCTGGACGCCATCTTCCGGTTTGAGCGCCTGCTACTAGACCCGACACCCTTGTTGCCTTGGATCGTGCGCGCATATCACTCGTATTCCGGCGACGATATGGGCAGAAACCTCTTCGACCTTTCGCGCAAAATCGTCGATCCTGAGGTTCGAGCGGCAGCCCGGCGTCTGGGGAAGGTCCTTACCGACCTGAAAAGCTATGTCAGGGGATTCGACCCAGCCTTTGACGCGTTTCAGATGGCGGACTTCGTTCTTGAGTTCATGGACAAGACGGCGGTCACCGCACCAATGAGCTTCGCGCGGCTGGCCTATATCCGGGACTGGCTGGAAACCAGCGGCGAGTACTACGACGACATCCAAAAAGACCTGCCGCGTATGCTCGAACTTGAGAAGGCGGGAGAATGGCGGGCCCCGAACGAGCAGGTTCTCGCTGGCTATCTTCCAGTTTCCGACGGAGAGACTGGCGAGGCCGAAACGACAAACAAAGCCGCATAGTTCGGTCTTTTCAAACTCTTACGAAACCGTGTCCCGTTTTTCTTATATAGTAGGGAAATTACTTGGTGGCCCTCCGCAGCGGGACCTGCCTTCTTCAATTTTCGGTACGTACCGAAACCATAGAGACGTGCTGCTGTACTTTGCCGATAAATGGGAGCGCATGGACCTCCGTCATCTCGCCTTTGGCGGCCTGCTTGAGCTGACGAGGGAGCGGGGCTGAATACTTAGGCGCGGCAAAGCTTTGGCAGGCCATAGTCCCGCCCGCCAGTTGCTAGTTAGTCATCTCCGTCGTCGTCTCCATCATCTTCCTGCTCGATCCCCATCAGCTCAAGCAGGCCGCCAACAGCGCTCACAGTGCCGGGAGCCTTGCGCTCCTCGGGCTTGGGCGTAGGCAGCTCGGCTTCTGTGAAACAGGGACCGGCCGCGACGTCGTCAAGGGCCTTCTCTAACTCTGGCTCCATCGCCAAGGTCGCTTCCAGAACCCACAAGAGCTCCAGAAGCTCGTCGCTCATGCGCGCAGTCCAACGTTCGGGGCGGATGTCATCCAGCGGTGAAGATTTTTTGCCCGCGCGCTTCTTCATCCGATAGCCGAGCCATGACTGCACGACTTTCAGCCCGGAGACCTCGAATTCCCATACTTCGGGTAGGACGGGACCGAAACGACCATCGCCCACATGGATTTCGCGCGCGACAGCATCGTAGCCGAATTGCTCTGGATAATTGGCCGTATCACTCGAAACGCCTTTGATTGTAGTCGCCTTGCCCTGCGGGACCTCGTCTCCCCGTTCTGCGTCCCGGAACCGCTCCGCGTACGTATGCAGCCAGATGAGCCTGCGGCCGAGCTCCACTGCTTTTCCAAAGATGATTGAATCCTTGGTGATGGGCACGCGGGGGCCTGAGGTTTCTAGCTCGTTCCAGAAGCGGCGGGTATAGGACTGTCCACCGAGGATCGCGTAAACATAGGCGGCCAAGTCCTCTGCAGTGGGCGTAGCGTTATAGGCTTTGCCTACCACATCCAACAGGCCCACGGTTACGTTCGCTTCAGTTCCAGAGTGATCTCGATAAAGAGGGATCACGTCTTTCCCGCCGAAGGAGCCTCGAAAATGGTGAAGATCGGGGATAGCGGAACAGGCAACCAGCCCTTGCCCGAAACCGAGTGCGGTCGACAGCAGCGTGGTAAAATAGACCTGATTTTCTCCATGCATTCGCCAGAGTGGAGGACGCAGGCGATCGCCCAAGCGAAAGTCGTATAGTGCAAGATGCCTATCGAAAGACCGATAGTTAAATGGCACAGCAGTAGGCATTTCAGAGGTCTCGTCCACCCCGAAGATGGACGGCTGGCCTTTGCCGGGCAATTCGTCCCTCACGACCTTGGTGACTTTCCAGCCTGCAGTTTCTCGGAACAAACTCTTGCGATCGGCCTGCTTCGAATTGGCTAATCGATCCCATCTAGCTCTTAGGACATCGACTGTCTCACCGATAGGCCAGTGCCGTTTGTATTGAACGCCATTGAGCGACAACGGAAATAGAGCCGTGATCTCTGGCCATGATGTGAAATCCCCTTGCCCGATCGGCAAGAAAGGTTTGTGCCACTCATCAGGGCAGTCGCGCCAAACGATCTCGCCGAAACCGGAGACCGCCTCCAAGTGATTCAGCTTGGCTTGCCGCGTATCACCACTGATTTTTGCATAGCGTACCTTCGCCGGCTTGTCTGGCGAGGGTTTCGCAGCTCTTACACCAACGGCAATCGCGACCGGAGTCTGGATATTGAATACGTTTGGGGTCTTACGCGTGCCGAGATTGTCACCTCCGAGGTCAATGATCCACAATTCATCGAAGGTCCGCCGCATCACTTCGCGCACCCCCAGGAACCCCGGTCCCGCCACGTAGCTGGATGCCGTAATGAAAGTGACAATTCCGCCACAATCCTGCTGCTCGAACAGCCGCCACAGCGCCCAACGCCAGAAGTAGACATAATCGTTGTAGAGGTTCTTGAGGTGGACGCCGGCCCCGCTTTTCGTTGCCGGCTCTGTGAAATCCTTAAAGATCGCACGTTCACCCTGTTCTTCTTGATTTGCCGCGCCCTTTACTTGATCTCCGAACCGCACCCAGCCGCCTTTCCGGTGCGTGGTCGTATCGCCATCCTCAATGGTCTGGCGGTCGTAGGGCGGGTTGCCGAGGCACACAAGTATGTCCCCCCCCTGCTTCACTCTGCGCGCGGCCTCATGTTCCTGCGTCAGCGCCTTATGTGTTAGATCAAGTCCTCCCGGTGGAGCTTTGTTCGGGCTTTCCAGAGTGTCGGCTAGATAGATGTTCAAACGCTTACCCAGCTTCTCCTCTGGCTGGCCTGTCTCCTTAGCGTCGTTGATCGCGCCTTCTAGCGCCTGGGTCAGCCGCAGATGCGCAACCGCATAAGGGCCCACCAATACCTCAAACCCGTGCATATTATCGGCCATCTGCCGCGCCCGAGCAGGCACCGCCCCCGCACCAGATCGTGCCCGGACCTTTTCCAGCCCATGCTTCACCGCCGCGACAGGATAAGTCCCAGTACCAACCGCTGGATCAAGGAAGACTACGCCATCGTCGGCAAAGCCAAGCTTCTTGCCAAACCGACTCGTTAGAAGCTCTCCAGCAAGCCGCACTTGTAACTCCACGACTTCACGCGGGGTATAATAGACACCGTAGTCTTTCCTTAGCTTGGGATCATAGGCTGCAAGGAAGTCCTCGTAGAAATAAAGCCACAAATCAGGCTTCGACTTCATGAAGTCAAACGGGTCGAGCGCTTCGAGAGAGCGTTGCAGCAGCTCGAAGCCAACCGACAACTCTTTGCGAGCCTCCGGCTGCCCGAGAAGTTCCAGTGTGCGGGCGAGAAGGCCGTTGTTCTTGTCGAGCGTCTTGGCGGCCTCGGACGGGTCCAGCCTTGTCGCTCCAGACAAGCGCGCCAGGAGCATGGCATAGGTTACTGTTTGGGCGTAGGCATCCGCGAACTTCGCATTGTCGGCGGCAGGAAAGAAGAACTGTCGCCATTCATTGGCCAGAAGCTCGACTGCGGAGCCGGTTTGTTCAAGCGCACTTTCTACTTCTAATCTCAAAAAACGGCTGAGGGGAGCGAGATACTTTGCGAGAGCTGAGGGGGTATGGGGGACACTCGGCTGCCAACTCAGAAAGTCACGGAATAGCCGTTCCAGCTCTTCGGCATCGACCTTGCTGACGGCCGCTTTACCTGCTCCGATCGGATCGGCCTGAAGTCGAACTAGGGGCTGGCCGTCAGGGAGCTCGCCTGCGCGGTAAAGAGCCCACTCCCGCCCGTCTGTGTAAATCAGGTTTGGCAGACCCTTGAGTTTCTCCCATTGGTTCTTGTTGTGCTCACCTTTGAGCCTTGTTGCATCGGCTCCGAGACCCGGGGCCTTCAGCTCAATATAGCCGCAGATCAGCCCGCCGACGTAAACAGCGATGTCTGGACGGACCTTATGCTCCGATAGGTGTGCTTCCGTGCGCGTGTCGACTGCTAGTCCGTATGAAGCACCGGCGAGCCTCAGTAGATCAGCGACAACGGGTTTCAATTGATCTTCGGGCGAAGCCAAGCCTGGAAGCGAAAACTTAGTCTTCAGGGATTCGGCAAATGTTTCGAGATTAGAGAGGTCCATCCCATGTCCGATTCGCTAGCTTTTACTCAAGCGGTAACAGGTCGCTCCGAGCTCTTCAAATGGCCTTTACTCGATGGACACATGATTATGCACGCCAACCCAATCCGCGGAGCCGACGTTGCCGCAGTCGGACGATCAAACTGGAACCAAAACGGCTCGATTTGTCTCTCGCTGCAGCAGGGCTTCTCCCTCGTAGGAAATGCCTCGCCGGGAGCAGTCGGTCCCGGTTCCTGCCGTGCCGGCAGCGCTATGCTGAACCTCCTACGGCTACCCCAGCCTCCGGTCTCGGCATGCGCGAATTCCCGCGTCATCCCCGCCAGCGGGGTCGCTATGCTTGCCGCTCCGATATGCTCATCTCAGTTGTGGGGTGCGGTTCCAGCATGAGGATGGCTCACGAGCCATCTGGGCGTGGAAGCGGTACTGTAGGGGCGCGTATACGGCCTCACACAGTACTAATATACGGTTGGAGGGGTCGGAGTACCTCCATATCCCAATCCCAAACCTAGCCGCCAAGCCTGCCATCGTTCTCACTCCGTCAACGGTAGGACCGTCCTCCACTCCGTTGCGTTCCTTCGGATGACCGGCACTCCAAACGACGCCCTTCATTGGGCTATCGGTACGGGGAACATCAAGGCGCACTGCCGTGCGGGTCCGATCGCGCCTCCGGCCGGATCGAACTGGGAACACCCGTTATTTCAACACCTAAAACTTTATGGGTCCGATTCACTGACGGCCCGGGACGACACAACCATACCGCGTCCAATCCTGGGCTCGAAATACATCGAATGATACAGTTTATCAGAAAATGCGGAGCAAAAGGACACCGCCATGATCAAGACAACAACTATTCCGGGTCTTGCCTTCGCTGTTCAGGTCGAGGAGGTTAACCAGAGGGATGCCTCGGGTGGCTACCTATGCTACCTCGCCTCGCTCTACAGGCTAGATGCCAAGACGTCAGAAAGGCACCTCATCCGTCGTTCCCGCATCCCCGGCGCTGCCGACGAGATGCGCCACAAGATTCAACGTGATGGCATTGAGGCATTCCATCGCTTTCGTGACACCGCATAAGTCAGGAGAGGCAATAATGTTGGCACTTCGCATCCTGTCTATTCCGGCGGCCATGACAATCTTCTCGTTGCTCTACACCGCCTCGATCAAGGCACCACACGTCGCTGCGATGATTGGCGCTTCGGCAGGGGCGATCATGTTCGCGGCACGTCTCTCCCGTTTCTTATTTTCCGAGGAATTCAAGAACTCGCGTCTGCAAGCATCTATTGCGCAAATCAAGACCTCAGACACCGATGACGTCTTGAATTAAGATATTGAAATGATTTGAATTTCTGGACCTTAATAATTTGCCAATTTCGGTCTTTCCTATCATTATACAGCCATTCTCCTAATCTGGAGAACCTCAGTCTAGCAACGCCGGACCTTACACTTTCCGGCGGACGGCGAAGCTATGTTAAATTAAAGTGAGACTCATAATGTACTGCAAAAATTCAGCCCGGCGGGGCGGACCAGCCGTCAATAGGGCCAACAGAAGTACTCCCAGCTTCTCTGCACCAGTAGAGGAGACAGAAGAGTGACGATACGCTTCATTCCCTGGAGACCGGACCCAGACGTCTTCGGCGAGGCAGCGGGTCTCGCCGCAGGCAACCATGTTCTTGATCTGGTTTGGACGGAGACTAGCGGCGGCAAATTTGTATGGGATGTTGTCGAGGCCTGCGATCTCATCGCTAGAGGCGTTGCCCGAACCGCCGCCGATGCACGACAAGCAGCTGAAAATGCGGCTCGTCGATCACTGTTTTCTCTACCTTAGAAATTGGCACCGCCTCCACACCGAAGGCCACGGGTGGTGGAGACACCTCAATCGAACACAGGAATCTACAATGGACTACTTCAACACATGGAAGAGCCTGACCCCTATTCGAGATATGGCTCGCAGGCTCGGTTTCGACGTCGGCAGCTGCCACAGCTGGGACGACTACAGCTCCCGTTTCCAGGCAGCAAACGACCGAAACGTAGGACACATGGTCAAGAAGGCGAAGGAGATTGCGGGTGTCCTCTCGACTGGCGAACTCCCGGTGCTTCAGGCGATGCTTCACGCCGCTGACTTTTCACGGCAGGCCGACGAGATTTCAGACGAGCGAACATGGCGGCGTCTCGACCATACCTACGGCGACAACGCGACAGCCGTCGCGCTCGCCATCATGAGGCGCTGATACCGATGTCACACCCGACTGGTTGGGTGTGGCCAACACCATCCGCGAGGTACGCGGATAGACTTCAAACGTCGTATCAACGAACACCGGAGTGAGAAGCCCTGGCCAAGGAGCCTTGGATATCCTCCGCATACTCAAATCAACCAATTTTGGAGCGACTATGACTAATCTCACCCCAAAAGAAAGTAGAGCCGTCTACGATATTATGAACGCATTGGAGGAGTTGGGAGCGGCGCTCGGAAAGCTGTCCGGAGGTGCCAACACATTCATCAGCGAAGCTTGCGAGCGGCATCGGTATCCCGCCACGTTGGAACTGTGGAGGCAAGTTGCGGGCGGGCATGTTCCCGGCATTCCTGGAAGACATATCGACTTCATCAGGGAATCAATTCGCTGGCGACTCGACGGAGGCTGATCGCAGGCTGGGTCCGATGCAGAGAGCCAATCATAAGTTCGAGTAGGGCCTGCTGCTGAGGAAGCCGCCGGAGTAGACGTCTCGTTACTCCGGCGAGAGCTTGAGCAGCCTTCGACAGCGGTAAACATAGGTGCCGTAGTCCAACGCCACCGTGAATCCGAAGATGCCCTTGCGCGGTACGCCAACAAGGTCGTAGCCCCTGTCGGTATGCCTTCCAGTGATCCACTCAGGGAAATCAATAAGGCGGTGGCTGGCATTCGGGTAAACCCTCTGTTTCATCGTCTTGTAGTGGTGAGGATAACGCCCGTCCCACGCCTCGTAGTCTTCCCGATTATAAACCGGAATGTTCTGTGCCCAGGTTGAGCCTTCCTTGTCTTCGACTCTGCCGAACACGTAGCTAACTAACACTTGCGGCCGCACCTCCCCGGTGCGGAACCGTAGTTCAATCATCCAGGGATTCGACGCACACTTCGCGCTCTGGGCTGCCGCGGCCTGACGCTGCGCCGCCTCTCGACCTGAAATGAACTCCTCCCACGAGGGTTTCGCTACTGCCGGAGCGGCTGCGGCCAGAAGACCCAAGAGCGCCCCGGTAGCCAGCATCTTGACCCGAGGCCGAGAATCCGATGGCGTCACGGTCGCCACCTCCAATTGGCACTCATGATCAGAATCGCTGATGCCTGCACGGCTCCGAAAACAGTCAATGTCCAGATGGTCGCACCCAGATGTGGCATCCCAGACAGGCCACACATGCCACCAGCTGTGAAACCGCACGCGGTGAACAATAGGGTCTTCTTCATCGTCACTTTCCTCCCTTGGCTAGCCCCGCTATATTCATTTTCGGCAATCCGCCGCGTCCCGCAAGCGAAAGCATTCCGCCGACGGCCCCTGCCGCCAGACCGGACTCACCCGCTGTCCCCGGAAGCCCAAGCCATGAAAGAACGCGATCAGGGAGCGCCCAGCTCTGACCGTAGAGCTTCAGAGCGAGGTACCAAGTCAGGTACAGTTGCATCATTGACATAGTCAGGAACCCGACCAGTCCGACAACCGCACCGCCGGTTTGGGCCAAGAATGCCGTGGCCCACATCGCGTCCAGTGCACGCAGCACCGCGTCGAAGACCGGGTAGGAGCCGCAAAACGCCAGGATCGCCAGCACCGGACGGAGACCGATGTTGACAATCAGCAACAGCCCCATCCTGACGCTTTCGCCGGCAAGTTCTTCGGCACCGTCCAACCGCATCCACCTCATCGCCCACAGAGGCAGCGCGATCATAGCTTCGAGTAAGGCGGCGACGAGCGCAGCACCCGACATGATGATGAAGATAAAAGGCAAGGCGGGTATCAGATACGCTCGTACCGTGCCGATGACCATCAGTCCCCCGACCACCCATCGTGACCAGTCCAAGAGCCATTCAGCCGCTCCACTGGCTCCCACAGTGTCGGCGAACCAGTTGGTGGATACGGCCGCCAACGCTGCTCCTGCTCCTATCGCTGTCCAACCCAGTGAGATCATCGCATGTCCAGAGGAGATCAGATTCGACATTGCGTCACCGGACCTCTCCGAGCGCACTGCACTCCATTCCGCCAGCCCACGGGCGATGGGAGCCAGCATCCTGGTCAGGAAGTCGGCACTCTGGTCCCCGGTGGTCGCAAAATCATTAGCCGAAAGCCGGGCCCGATCAGCCTCCCCCGAAACCTGCAGATCGAGTATTGCGAAAGCACGCTCCAGCGCCTGTCCGAAATCACCATCGGCCCGGGGTGGAGAATCCTCCAGATTTTCATTCGCCAGTGTCGTTGTCAGCTCGCTGATCTGGCTCAAGGAGCGAAAGTATGTGCCGGCGGAGAGGAATCCTTCGAGTCTTGCATTTTCGATGAGCGCCGCCCGCGACGCCTTCTCTACATGCGACGCAGCCGTCTCTGCGGCACTTGTGATCTTGCCGTCAAACGCTGCTCCCTTCTCACGTATGGCTTGTAGGATCGTAGCGGAAAGCACCTTCCCCGAAACTGCACGGCTCACGGCATCGGCAGAGGAAAGACCAGCTGTTTCTGCAGCCAGCTTCGCATAGCGTTGCGCCTCGTCTCGGAATGCTGAGACGATGTCGGCGACCGCCTCCCGGCGTGAACTTCCGAATTCCCTCTGCCCATCCGGTAGAGAATAGGAGTAGTGTCCGCACGTTGGTCCGTAGCTCCAGACAACCCTGTTGGAGTGGCCTGAGAACCCACCGGAGGAGATCGAACCCTCACCACGGGGCACAGGCACCTCCCACCCCCATGTCGAACCGGCACGGTTATAGACGGCGGCACATATCTCGTGACGGAGTATAGAAAGAGCGACGGTTGAGCCTGACGACGACGCCGGCAGTATCGTGGTTTCTCCGGCCGCAACCGTTTTGACGAACACCCCCCATGCCGCGTCGGCCATGTTGATCCCACCCCGTGCGACGACATCGCGGAGCAGGTAATGTGCGGGCGAAAACCCCGTCGCTGGCGTCGGAAGCAGGAGGCCCAATCCGATGATGATCCGCAGCGGCGTCCATATCTGGTGCCAGCGATCGCCGAGGGTCTTGCCGGTGTAGGCGCTCTGTACGACGCCTGAAACGATGCCATAGGCGAGGATGACGGTGCAAAGGGCAAAGAGCGAAGACGTGAAAACCCTCAGCGTTTGACCCCATGGTGAACTCGCATCTGTGGGCAACACCGTGGTGACGATTTTCCAGGCCAAGTTCGAGGACGAGGGTTCGGCGAGAAGGTCGATCATTTCGGGCCTCCTGGGCCTTTAGGGCCTTCTGTGCCGTCAGGACCGTCAGGATCAGGTTCATCTCCCGTCTCAGGCTCATCGGAAGGGGACTCATCCAGGTCCAGTGCCCTATCCTCAGTCTGGGTTGGCACCACGCTGATCCGTGGCAACAACAAGAGCGGCGGACCGGGTCGGGCAGACGCCGCCGATCCTGCCTTGCCAGCTTTCCCCGTATCGTCACCCGAACCAGCGACATCGTCGGGCGTGGGCAAACCTAGCTGCTTCAGAAGCTCCTTGTTCTCGGCCACTCGATCGAGGATTTTCTGTCCAAGTGCCGCCAACGTCGGAAGAGAATGCCAGATGGCGGCGAGACGAGGACTCTCGCATGGCTGCATCCCTGTCTCATTGAGGATTTGCGCGTGAAGCTGGACACGCTGTTCCAGTGTCCGCCACCCGACGGCGTCTGCGTTGGACGCAAGTCGTTCAAGGTACGCCAGGAGCGCCGGGCTTTCGCGCTCCAGAAACCTTTCCCGATGGTGGGTTGGACGCCCACGAACAACCATGCACCAGCGAACGATGTCTACCGCCGCACCGTGAGCCGGGTGAAGGTGCCGCATCCCCATCCTGCGGAGTACGTCGTGGGCGTTCTGCCAGAAAACTGCTTCGGCTGTGTTCGTCATGGTGCTGGCACTCCCGGCGTCGGTTGTTCTTCGGTCGCGGCCGCGAGTGCCTCAGAGAGCCGGCGTATGCGGTGGTGCGCCGCCGCGAGTGTCTGCGCCTGCTGGCGCGCGAAGTGTCGGGCGGAAGCTGCTTGCCTTTCGGCCTCCCGGCGGGAGATGTCAGCTTCTTTAGCCTTCGCCCTCGCCTGTTCCGCAGCGGCCGCTACCGTGGCAATATCGGCCGCGAATTCCTGCCGAATGCTGTCACGCAATGACGACTGACGGACTCCATCGACGAGAGAACGAACGGCTCCTCCGACACCCTTGAGGCGTTCGGCGGAGACCTTCGCCGTCTCCGCATCCGCTTTGATCGCCGCCGCCGTCTGTCTTGTTCGGTCGATGTAAGCGCGCCCCCTCGCCTCCACCACGGCGGCCCGTTGCACAGCCCTTTTCAGCGAGGCCGCCTGGGCCTTCTCAGCGTGCCATTGCGCCCTCGTCAGACGTCGCTTCCCCGCTCCGAGGCGGGTCAGCCCTGCAGGGATTGCAACCTTGTCGTGGTAGTCGTCCAGCCAGTCCCGCATGCCCGCGACATATGCGCGGTCAGCCCGCTTCCCCATGGCTTTCTTATCTTCTCCGGGGAGCGGGCCGGCGGCGAGGACAGCGTTCTTCGCCGGATAGCCAGGATGGAGGAGACCTGCCCGCATTTCGGGGTCATCGGGCAGGAGATAGGCGTGGAGGTGGGGGTGGCTTTCGTCAGTGTGACGAAGGACAGACTCCAAACGGTCGCCATACTTCTCTCGAAGCCAGGCAATCGACCGCTGCTCCCAGTCGGCGACGTCACGGCGGACATCCGCGCTGGCGTGGTATTCGTCCATCGTGACGGGGTGAGAGAAGATCAGGCCGGCTAAGGTATTCTGGTCCTTGCGGATCGCCTTCAGCGAAGTCTTGCCATTTCTGTCTGTACGCGGCGTCTTTGCGGCTGCCGCCCGTTCGTCGTGGAGCGCCCGCACCTCTTCCGCACCGAGACCAAAGACGACCTCCGGTGCCCGCGGCGATGGGACATGCACCGAAGCCGAGGGCACCCGTGAGACCTCATCGAAGATGTAATCGGTAGTCCGTCCCGCCTTACCGGAACGGCTGTAGAGCTCGATACGCGCAAACTGATATGCCAAGGAAAGCACTCGGGCGAATAGCCAAAGTGTGCCTGCCGGCGGTCAGAAAACAAAGTGAAAGTAAATTGTATAGACCGAATACAGCTTATCACTGCGTTCTAAGCATCGGCGTTCGAAAAAGCACTCGAAATAAAGCTACCTTACTGATCTAGGAGAGCTGGGGAACCCTCAACCGCTATATAGTCGCGTTTCGCCCGCCGGTAGAAAGCGCCTGTAACCTCTATTTTAGCACCCCCGCGAAATCTATCATCTAGCAGCAACTCGTCAAAAGGCCCAGAATCCACGCCGCATGTGATCTCTCGACCTCCCGCTGTCTCGACAACGAATGTCCGCCTTTTGCTGTTTATGATGGTTATCTTACCGGTCGCTGTACGCCGTTTGCCAATCATCGAGATGTATGCCTTTTTCAGGCGCTCCCCCGCGTCCTCATCGACAACAATCGAACGATGACCATTCGGCAAAGAGGCGTTGAATTCCACCTTGCTGAACTCCGAGTCTTCATTGGGGATGAGGTCCTGAAGGTTTGTCAGCAGGTGCATATGGCGCTCTGCTACTTCTCTCATTTGACCGTCTACCTCCGTTTCCTTCAACAGCTGGCCAATCTCGATGAAGAAGTCCTCACGGGACCTATCAAAGAAACCCTCCATCGCGTCCCGCTCTAGATCGGGGCGCTTGAGGTGCTTGCGCACGTTCCCGAGTTTAAGAGACGGGGATTCAATGTTGAGGATCAATGACCCAAATGCTGGTTCTAACAACCGGAAATCAAAAGTCGCACTCTTGGTATTTTGAAGAGCCGCCGGAGCTATTAGACGCCTCGACGCATCGTACACCCTATCTACTAAGTTTCTGAATGTACTAAAAAGCATGCTCTTACGAGAAAGCCGGTCCCCTGAGAAACGCACGGAAAAATATGAATTAACCTGCTCAATTGTGTCAGGGACAGAGGCGGCTCCCGGGATGATACTCCTACCATGGTCGGGAAGCAGGTCTGCAGGCATATCGTCGGGATGGACATCCCAGCATCGCTCGAGACGAAGACCATCTAACTCAATGATGAAGCAGGGCTCCGACATAACGCCACCACGAACAGACATCTCCCCCTTACGGATTGCCGAGATCACTTCATCAGAGACTGTACCGACAGCGTAGAGTTCTGTTTCCTCACTTTCGTCAATCCGAGAGAAAAGAACTCGGAACATGCCGAATGCAGCCGTAAAGATCATCGGCCCGTCGAATTCATATAGTACTTGGTCTATAACTATTGGACCTGCAACCGAGATATCTAGAGGCTGTTTATCTGGCGTCCACATGGTCAAGCCTGATCCGGGTATCTATGGATGGCGCAACGCGAAACAACATCCACTCCAAGCGCCTTCCAAAAAGTGTGGTGCCGCGGCTGAGTATTTGAAGGCGTGTTCTTGATAACACCATCGCCAGGCCCGACCGTAGCAACTACAATGTGCCGTTTTCTCCAGAACGGGAAGAGTGTCAAAGCAGTGTCGATCCCCTGCTGATCGACCCAAACTGAACATCCCCAACACTGGCAATTTTGGTCGTCTGCGTGCTTCGCCTTGCGCTCCACGTCAGAATCGAATTCGTCAGGGCTCAATGGATGGTTCCTGACTACCCTATAAATGGGGCCTCGGGCTGAGGAGGCGTCGTTCGGCGGACAATTGGAAAGCGTAGTAGAGTATTTCTGCATGAACCATGCCACCACTTAAAACGACGACAACCTGCCTGATGCAACCTTAGATCGTTGTTATTGGAGGTCTGGCTTGCCGTCAATACGTCTGCTTGGTGACTTCTTACCCCCAGTGTTGCACAAGCACATCGCACTGAGAGAGAGCAATCGGACGGCAAGACCTCCGGCTTCCGCGCTTTCATCCCGCCCTGGCGAGCAAAATCTGCTTCCTAACTCGGGGCACCTCTGCATTTGCTAACCATGCATCATGTTGATCTTGTACGGCACTCCCTCGAGGTCCACGTCTTACACTAACGCAACTCTCACCTCGAAGGCGAAGTAATGGACAAGCTGCTTTCTAACGCTATCGATTCCATTGAGGTCGGGATGGAAGATTTCCAGAACGGCTCGGAGCGACGTCTCGTGTCTGCAGTTCGCAACGTATATGCTGGACTTCTCCTCCTCGCGAAGGCGGTGCTTTGGGAGAACTCTCCGAATAAAGATGGGAGCTTGATCTACTACACGAAGAACAAGTCCGACGGCACGGTGATGGTCAAGACCGGGAAAACCATTGACGTGAAAACAATTCAGGAGCGGTTCACGAATCTCGGTTTCAATCCAGACTGGGCTCCCCTTGACACAATTCAAGGTTACCGAAACGACATTGAACATTTCTATTCGACCGTCCGCCCAGCTGTCGTTCAGGAACAACTCGGCCGGGCGCTGCCGCTCATTCAGACTTTGATGGGCGAGTACTTGGAAGCGGACCCAAAGGACCACTTCTCCCCTGAATGCTGGAAGGCGTTGTTGGAGTCGAAGGACTTCTTCGACGCTATGCAGAAGACCTGTATCGATACGTTCGCGGACATCGAATGGGAATCTGACGAAGTCCCATTTCCCAAAACACACCTCCGATGCATGAGCAAAGACTGCGGCTCATATTTGATAGCCCAACAGTGGCCGGATCAAACAGAACATCTCCACATGGAACTAATATGCCGAGAATGCGGATCAACGCCTGACGTGGAGGACGTTCTTGAGGCTGCCTTGAAAGAAAGCACTGCGGCGGACGCCTACATTGCCGCTAAGAACGGCGAAAGGCCTCCGCTCGCGCGTTGTCCATCCTGCTTCCGTGACACCTTTCTTCCGGACATAGGGAAATGCATGATCTGTGATTTCCAACTCCAAGATAGGTGCGAAGTCTGCGGCGCAGACATGGATATCGATGATTACAATCCTGACTTTGAAGGCATGTGCGCGTCCTGCGCGCACTCACTACAGAAGGCATGGTATGACTAGGTGGACTGGTCGCCCTTTAGGTCCTCGATCAGCAAGTCCATTTGCTGCGGGGAGCGGATGTGTTCATCTACCTTGATCACTGCATACTCTGTTTTCAGTCCGCCGCCAGTCTGAGTCTGCGTGACTCGCACCTGACAGACGAGGACGTCACCCTTCGTGAAGGATATCTGCTGATGGTCCACTTTATACAGGAAATCCTTATCCTCGATGATCGCACTGATCTGCGAATTGCCATCGTGTAAACGCCATTTGTTGTCTTCCTTAAAAGCAAGGGAGACGATTGAGAATGCGGCCTTTCGGGTGTCCTCGAGTAGGACCTTGCCGTCAGGCTCGGGCGATACGAAGTAGGAGGCCTCGCTCTTATCGACTTCTTCGGCGACTTTCTTCGCCTCGATGACCCTGAACTGGTCTATCCCCGACTTCCGCAGAGGATCGGTGATCACACCTTCAAGCGCCTTGCGAACCGCGAGGTCCTGATAGAGACGAAGCAACTCCAATGGTACGTCGGTCGACTGACCGTCAAAGGTCAGCCGGATTGTGTCCTCACTCAGCCTTTCCACCCGGTTGGGTTTCTTGCCTTTGTAGTTCTTGATCAGCCACAGAAGTGATGCACCCCCGGCTGCTCCAGTGAGCACCAGTTCCTTCAGGTTGAGAGCCGCTGTAATCGCATCTCCGTTCAGAAGGAGTTTGGCCTGTTCATACAAAGACTGGATTATGTCGATTCCGATCTCGAACGATCCGGGGGCAGTGGCGACGACGTTGACCGTCATCTTCGGAGCGTCCGGGCCGTTCAGGGTGCGGTTCGCAGCATCGAACAACTGCCCAACGGCAAGCAATGCGGGTGCGAGGTCACGAACCTCCATGCTCCCATCTCGGACGGCGTCACCGTCATAAGCTATCGTCAGTCTAGCTTTGCTCACCTCAGACACCGTCGTTTCCCCCAGTAGGTATCGGGGGTTGGGTATCATATAATGCGTTAATCGTCCTATTCCTCAAGATAACTTGCGCTGAGTTTGCTGATGCGGATCAGGTTGGGTCATTCTTTTGGGGGTCGAGGCGACTGCGCCTTCCTTGAGGACAATTTTTGGGACCAGGCTTCGTAATTTCAGGCCTAGCGACCTGCGATATACGGGGTCAAATTCAGGCCGTCAGGCAAAGGTAGCGCGGCGAGGACGTCGATCTCATCCCGCTTCAACCGCTTTGAACCATATCCTTCCGAGACACCCCTGAGACTGTGCCCGGTCTGAAGGTCATGCGTCCGGCGATCTACTTTGGCCGTCCGCATGATGTCTTTGGCGGTGTGCCGTGTTGAGTGAAACGTGCTTTCGATCTCCTTGTGAATGCCGACCTTTCGCAGTTGTCCGTTCATCCGCTTTGATGCTGCACTGGCTGGCATCTTGACCACTTCCTTGCCGTGGTAGAACGCCCATGGAAACAGCCATCCCTCCGGCATCTTCTGGCAGTAGTCGATGAATCCGACCTCAACGAAGACGTGGTGGAGCGCAATAATGCGGGCGCTCGACTTTGTCTTGGTTCTTCGCACCATGGAGCTGCCGTCTGGGGATATCAGTTCCGTCGTCAGGTCGATGACCCAATGTCCGCCCTCGACCTCGTAAACGTCCTTCTTTTGAAGGTAAACCAACTCGGCGATACGAGCACCGGTCAGAGCACCGAGAAGTGGAAGCCACTTCATATCACCTCGGGCCTGTGTTGCTGCATGCGCAAACCACAGGTTCAGTTCCTCGGTCGTGAACGGCGTACGGTCCGTTGATTTACGAGCTTCCGAAGAAATCTGGATGTCGGCATCCGCAAGTGGCGATCGGAACTGATGCTCGGCACCCATGTGCCGGAAGAACATTCGAAGCGGAGAGAAATAGTTCGTATCGATCGTTTTGGCGGTGAGGGTCTTGTGTCGTTTTCCCGCTGAGAGACGTTCGTTCTTCTCGGCCGCCTGTTCCTGCGTCAGATTCCGGAACTGGGGAAACTTTACGTAGTTGGCGGGGACCTTGACGAGGACGTTCGCGAACCGCTGGAATTCAAGGAACCGGTACTTGTTCACCGGCTTGTCCCCAGCAAACTCCATGAAATCCGTTAGACGATTATAATCCGTATCGACCTTCTTCTGGTCGATCCCGAGACCGCTGCGAACCTCGTGCCACGCTTCAAGCGCCTCCGACATCAACGGCCTCTGAGGTCCACCATCAAGCATGGTCTGGACGGCTGAGGATAAGGAAGCGAACCCCGACAGCAGCTCGGCGACGTCGGCGTCGCGTTTCTTGCCCGCCTTCGACGTCTTGAATTCTTCCGCAAGAGATAGGGCGGTCTTGCGCAACTGCATGATACCCTCCCCCAGTCGTTCGACGTCTCGTCGTGCATCTCCCGCCCTGCTGCCAAGTTCGATCAGATGTCGCGCTTCAGCTGTCTTCAGAGCAATCTCTGACTTTCGCTCCACGGCCTCGACAATGCGTTCCTGGCGCTCATGACCATCCTCAATCTCTGCACACAGCTCACTGACAATGCCTTGGAGCTGGGAAATGATAATGTCTCTGATCTCATCCACGGCCAGATCAACCTTTGTCCTTCCGAGGCCTTGGAATACCGCTTCAACGTGACCAGCCAGTAAACGGGCGATCGTCCTGGCCTGTATGGCGTTAAGGTGGCCGAGGTTCAGCCGGATCGGGCTGGACCCCAGAGAAGGCTGCAACTGCAGAGGGATTCGGCGCTGGAATCGATAGCCGGAGGGGCGACGTGTAAGATACATCACGATCTGGGTACTCCCGTGGGTACAATGCCCGCGCAAGCGACAGAAACGTGAATGAAATCAATGCCTAAGGCGATGGCGGAGAGGATGGGATTCGAACCCACGATACGCTTTTGACGTATACTCCCTTAGCAGGGGAGCGCCTTCGACCACTCGGCCACCTCTCCGGTCGGGCCTGATTATGTCGGATGAATAGCGATTGCAAGGGCTTTTCGCCGCGCCTCAGGATTTCTCCCCGGCGGCGGCGGCTCGGTTGCAGGCAGTGGGATCAGTAGCTGGAAGGGCCGCCCGTCTGAGGCGTTCCGCGACCGTAGCGGCCGGCGAGACGACGCAGCACCGCGGCGAATTCCGCGACATCCGCGCCGACAGCGACAAATCGGGCGCCGAGGTCGATGTAGCGGAGGTTTAGCGCTTCGCTGAATGTCAGTATGCCCGCAGCCTTGCCGGCGCCGGTGATCGTGGCGATCGCCTTTTCGATCACCTCCTGCACCTCCGGCGCTTCGATGCGTCCGAGATACCCCATGTCTGCAGAAAGGTCGGCCGGGCCGATGAAGATGCCGTCGATGCCTTCCACGGCTGCAATGTTCTCAAGATCGGCGATCGCCGCCCGCGTCTCGACCTGTACCAGCAGGCTAATTTCGTCGCCGGCCGTTTCGGCATAGTCGGTGATCGTGCCGAAGCCGGAGGCGCGGGCGACGACCGCTCCGACGCCACGGATACCGTTCGGCGGGTAGCGCACCGCCTGGACGAGCGCCCTCGCCTGCTCCGCCGAATCGACCATCGGCACCAGCAGCGTGCGGGCCCCGGCGTCGAGCAACTGCTTGATCATCCAGGACTCGCCCATCGGCGGCCGAACGACGGCTTCCGCCGATGAAGAGGCCAACGCCTGGAGCTGGGAAATGATGCTGCGAAGGTCGTTCGGCCCATGCTCGCCGTCGATCACCAGCCAGTCGAAGCCTGCCGTGCCGGCAAGCTCGGCCAGGAGCGGCTCGCCGGTGTTCAGCCAGAGGCCGATCTGCGGCCGGCCCTCGCGGAGAGCAGCCTTGAAGAGGTTCTTGGGGACAGGCATCGTGAGGAAATCCTAGGCAAGCAGTTGTTTGAGATCGGCACTTGGGTCGGCGAGCAGCCTCCGGTCCGGCTCGCGGCCGAGATCGAGGAGCTTCTTGCCCGTGACATAGGCCTTGGCGTCGTTGATCGCATCGACCGCGAGGAAGCGTCCCTCGCGGAAATACCAGACGGAGACACTGCCTTCGCGTGCACCTGGCCGTACGAGCCTTTCGTCATAGCCGAGGTTAAATCCGGCGATCTGCAGCTTCACGTCGTACTGATCGGACCAGAACCATGGCTTCGGCTCGTAGGGCACACTTCCGCCGGCAAGGATTCCGGCGATTGCCTCCGCTTGGTCGACGGCATTCTGTACCGATTCCAGACGAACATGCCGACCCTTCCACGGCAACAGCGTGCAGTCTCCGGCAGCGACGATATGCGGATCGGAGGTACGGCCGAAGGCATCGACAATGACGCCATTGCCGACGTCGAGGCTGCTTTCCTGCGCCAGCCGGTCGTTCGGCGTCACGCCGATGCCGACAAGGACGAAGTCGAGTTCGATCGTCGTGCCGTCGGAGAGTTCGGCTCCCGAGACCCTGCCGTCCTTGCCGATAAGCCGCACAAGCCCGGTCTTCTCCCGGATTGAAACGCCGTGTTCGAGGTGGATCTTGCGGATGATCTCGGCCGTTTCGCCCGAGGCGACGCGGGACAGAATGCGGTCGGCCATCTCGATCAGCGTCACCTCGACGCCGAGGTGGCGGGCAACCGCTGCCGCCTCCAGCCCGATATAGCCGCCGCCGATCACGAGAAGCCGCCGGCCAGCACGCATTTCGCCCGCGAGTTCGTCGGCGTCGCGCTTGGCTCGCATCACGTAGACGCCGTCGAGATCACCCCCTACCGACGGGGGCAGTTGACGGGGCGTGGCACCGGTGGTGAGGGCCAAGGTGGCGTAGTCGAGGGTGGAGCCGTCCTGCATGCGGATGCGCTGAGCGTTGCGGTCGATCTCCTCGACGAAGGTGGAGAGTCGCACGTCCACATCGTTTTCGGCATACCACGCGTCCGGACGAAAGGTCAGGCGGTCGAAAGCCATTTCGCCGAGCAGGTATTTCTTCGACAGCGGCGGACGCTGATAGGGGTGAACTTCTTCCGCACCGACAAGCGTGATTGGCCGCACGTCCTTCAGCGCACGAAGCTTCGCTGCCAGTGCAAAGGCCGCCTGCCCTGCCCCCACGATCACAAGCCTGTCCGTCAAAGGCGTCCTCTCCTAGCATCGCCGAGTCCCAGTCCGGATTTGGGTAGCCCCGGGAATCGATGCCGTCAACCAGCGGCAGGATGAGCTGCCCCCGACAGTCTCCCGCAGGGGCTGCGACGCAGACCCGCATTTCGACGTTCCACGTTCAGGATGTGTTAGTTGAAATGCGGTAGAATGGGTTCGTGAGGAGATAGAAGGAGGGTGTCATGCCTTTGATCATGGACCGCGACCCAAAGCAGAACATCCCGCCGGATCAGACATTCGAGAAGTTCACGATCGACCGTCCGGGCAAGATCATCTTCGTCGGCCATCACCTCAGCACCAACACGCATCTGCGCTGCCTGATCCGCACGATCTCGCTCTATGGCGCAGAACTGGAGGTCAGCCCGCACGTGCCGGTGCCGAACAACTTCTTCCTCGAAATCCTCGGCATCCATGACGAGATCGGCTGCACCCTAATCCGGCGGGAGGAGGAGAAGGTGACGATCGGCTTCAACATGCTGATCGACTCGGAGTTTCTCCATCATGTGATCCGACTGAGCTTCGAAACCGGCCAGTGAAAGATCGTTCGGCAGGTGTTGAATGCGGGGCGCGCTCGCCGGCGCGCGCCGAGTGAAGCCTCGCCATCAGGGGCACGAGCCAGAGCAGCCCTTCCCACTCCGGTCCTTCAAGCGAATCGGTGAAAGCCTGCCTTTTCCGCTCTGCCTGATCGTGGATCTCGATCCAGATCGGCACCCAGTTCAGCAGCATGCTAGCCTCCAGCATCATCGCCCTTCACCAGGAGCTAGTCTGCCGGAGGCTTCGTGGTAGAAGCGTGGACCGCACGGGGCTGAGCTCGCCAACCATCGGGCGCAGAATCTGCCGCTGGAACGCGCCACAGGCCGCACGCTCTTCGTCCGTAGCCAGCGCGGCTATCGGCTGACGCCGGACGGCGAGATGCTTCTGGCGCATGTGAAAGCGATGCAGGAGACGGCGGACAAGATCGCCTGCTGGCGAGGACATGCCTTTGAACTGCCGATCGTCTCCCTTGGTGCAGATGCATGGATCGCCGCCTTCGTGACCGAACATACTCGGGAAATCCGCGGGCCGCAGGACCGGTCTCGGCTCTGCTGCCAGCGGCACCATGGCGGCATCGACTTCACCGCGCGATGGACATTGCCCTAAAGAGAACGCGGCCGGAAACTGGCAATCTTGCCATCCGCAAGTCGGTAGAGATCGCCCATGCCGTCTACAAACGGCGCGACGCGGAGCAGACTTTACCGAAGTGGGTTCGCTTGGCACCGAAGGCGCCCACGCGCCCGCCGATTGTTGGGCCTTCGAGCATCACGAAGGAGAGATCCACAGCTTGGTGAACGCGCCGGAACTGCTGCTGCGGCTGATCCTCGCCGGGAATGGCCGAGGCGTCCTTCCATATTTCGTCGCAGATGCGGTGCCGGATCTGGAGCGGGAGGGCGGGATCACTAATACCTCACCTATACGCTCTGGATCGTCGCTCATGATGATGACCGCCACCGCCCGGAAATGCGGTTGGTGACGGACCGCCTGGCGGCACTCTTGAAGAAGAACGAGGATGTGCTCGCCGGCCGAACCGCATGCGTGGCGAGAGGGCTTGCGCGGCCCTCAAACCCGCTTATGGTCGAGCGATTCCAGCAGCCAGGTTCTCGCAATGACCGCCTTTTCCCGCTTTACCCCACTCATCAGCGCCCTTCCCGCAACCGTTCCCTTTGTCGGCCCGGAGGCAATTGAGCGCAATCGCGGCCTTGCCGTCAAAGCGCGGATCGGTGCGAACGAGAACGGCTTTGGACCCGCGCCTTCCGTACTGCAGGCAATCTGCGAGGCGGCGGCGTCCACCTGGAAGTACAACGACCCTGAGAACTTTGCGCTGAAACAGGCGCTTGCCGGTCACCTGAAGTGTCGGCCGGAGACCATCGCCGTTGGCGAAGGCATCGACGCGCTGCTGGGACAGATCGTCCGGATGGTGATCGAGCCGGGCATGGCAGTGGTCACGTCCTTTGGCGCCTATCCGACCTTCAACTTCCACGTGACCGGCCATGGCGGCCGGCTCGTCACGGTGCCCTATGTTGATGACCGGGAAGACCTGAACGGTCTGCTCGAGACTGTGCGCCAGGAAAACCCGCCGCTCGTCTATTTCGCCAACCCTGACAACCCGATGGGAAGCTGGTGGGATGCCGACAGCATCGTCTCCTTTGCAAAGGCGGTGCCGGAGACGACGCTCCTCGTTCTCGACGAAGCTTACTGCGAGACAGCACCTGCGGGATCGACACCGCCGATCGCGGCTCTGATCGACCGGCCGAATGTCATCCGCACGCGCACCTTCTCAAAAGCCTACGGGCTCGCCGGTGCCCGCATCGGCTATGCGATCTCGACACCCGGTACGGCGGCAGCCTTCGACAAGATCCGCAATCATTTCGGCATGGCGCGCATCAGCACGGAAGCAGCCCTCGCGGCGTTGGCCGACCAAGCCTATCTTGAAAAGGTCGTTGGAAAGATTGCCGCATCGCGCGATCGGATTGCGGGAATTGCGCGGGCCAACGGGCTTGTGCCGCTTGCCTCCGCCACCAATTTCGTCGCGGTAGACTGCGGCCGGGACGGTGCCTATTCCAAGACGATCGTCGGCGGGCTGATGGAGCACGGCGTGTTCATCCGCATGCCGGGTGTGGCGCCGCTCAACCGATGCATCCGCATCAGCGCCGGGCCGGAGTCGGACATGGCGCTTCTGGAAGAAGCCCTGCCCCAGGTTCTGAAGAGCCTCTGACGCAAAAGCCGCGCCAGCGCAGTTCAAGCTGCTCGCGGCTTATTTTTTGCTATTCGCATCGTTGGCGGTGAGGCGTGGCTGCCTTTTCTGCTGCACGCACGCAGCATCAGTGCATCGTCATCCATTCGCGGGCGGCTCGAAGGGCTGCCGCAAGTTCGGCCTTACTCATGGTCTGGGCCAGATCCTGCCGGAGCTCGGCAGCGCGATCGGAGCCCTTGATCGCCGCGATGTTGAGCCATTTGTGGGCGGAAACGAGGTCGACGGCGCAGCCGCGGCCGGTCGCGTACATCAGCCCCATGTTGCAGAATGCCTCCGCACGGCTTTCGCCGCCCATGGTGGCATATTCGGTGTTTTGCATTTCAAAGCGTGCCATTGGTTTTGTCCCTGTTTGAACCTGCGTTGTCGAAATCCCTGTTTTCCCTTTCGGGTCCGGAGGATCGCCGTCTTCAAGCGGCCTATTGATCCATCCGGCGGCGGATTTTCCCGCTCGTTTGATGAGGACAGTATCGGCCGAATTTTCAAACAGGCGCCTAAAGAGAATGCTTAATTTGCTGAAAACAAAGTACAAATGCTTCGTAAAATTGATCTTCCGTTAAACATGGGGGCCCCTGCGAAGCAGGGCAAACAGCGAAAAATTTACGAAAACTTCAGTCGGTCCTTTCAAGCCTTTGCTAACCACGTCTCCACCGCCTGATTGGGACACCCGTTTCTCCCCGGCCTTCCTCGCCTGTTGAAAGCGCCTGCAAAATCGCCCCGACGGAATCGTTTTACCTTTACGTGCGGGTAAGGTATCTTCCTTTCGCTGCCTGCATGGCCGGCAATTGGAGGAGTAAGCGGGGCTTCTTGCGCCGCGTTGGGATGGAGAACATACATGATGCGTCATCTAATGCTGGCCGCTGCGGCCACATTGTTTGCCGGCGCGAGTATTGCGGCCGAACCAATCGAAGGTAGCTGGAAGACGGCAAGCGGTGAGACTGCCATCATCGGCTCCTGCGGCGGCGCCTACTGCGTCACGCTGAAGACCGGTAAGCATGCGGGCAAACAGATCGGCAAGCTTTCCGGCACCAATGGCACCTATACCGGCCAGATCACCGATCCAGCGAACAACAAGACCTATAGCGGCTCCGGAACCGTGAACGGCAACTCTCTGCAGATGAAGGGATGCGTGCTGAAGGTCCTGTGCAAGTCGCAGACCTGGACGCGGATTTAGCGAAGGCTGCGTCTGTCGACCATTAGCACTGTCGCCAGACGCTCGTCTTCGGCTCAGACTTCCATGCAGAGTTGCTGGTGCGATCGACGCCGGCCTGCATTTCCGAGCCCTCGAAAAATTTCTTCTTCTCTTTATAAGGGGAGCCCGGTCACGGGACCGCCCTTCTCGCCGCAAGACCGCCACATTTGCCTTCTTTGCGCCTGTGATCACATTCTCTTTCTCTGATTTTCGGAAACAGCGATCTGGAAGGAGAAAGTTCAATTCTCCTGAACCGTCGCGTACCGCCTATGGGGTGAGCGAATGCTCGCTCCCTTCCATTTGGTGGTTGCGCCTTCTTAAGGCACACCTGAACTGTCAATGTCTCTTTGACAGCGGATTTCGTTTTCTGGTCTTCCGCCCTCGCCTTTTCGATCCGATATCCATGGCCAGCGTCGAGGCCGACTGCACCGACCGCCAGGTCGAAGCGCTCGCGCTGTCGGTCCAGTCGTTCGAGATAAACGATACTGTCATGCACATTGGCCGGCGTCACATGGGTGTCAGTGATGATCGCATGGCGGCCATCGACGGTGCGATGATCGAGATAAAAGAAGCCCTTGGGCTTGCCGTCGCGCACCATGTAGCCGCTGTCCGGGTCTGTGCGACTGACCTTGGTCTCCTTCACCTCTGGCTCGCGTTCCTTCTCCTTCAGAGGCTTCTGGCCGTGGGCAGCACGCTCGGCCTCGACCGACCGGTCGAGATCGGCCCAGTAGTCTGCACGTGACTTCTGGAGCATCTCAAGATCATACTTGCCCTTGTTGGCGTTGGCCTTCAGATGCGTCGAATCCGTAT
>NZ_JALJRA010000006.1:123828-262903 GCF_022968135.1 Pseudorhizobium tarimense | reverse complement strand
GCCGGAACGCCAACCTGGCGGGCGAGCAGGATGTGCTCGCGCGTCTGCGGCATCGGGCCGTCAGCGGCAGAGCAGACTAGGATCGCGCCGTCCATCTGGGCAGCACCGGTGATCATGTTCTTCACGTAGTCGGCGTGGCCGGGGCAGTCGACGTGCGCGTAGTGACGGTTCGGCGTCTCGTATTCGACGTGCGCCGTCGAAATGGTGATGCCGCGCGCCTTCTCTTCAGGAGCAGCGTCGATCTGGTCGTACGCCTTGAACTCGCCGAAGAACTTCGTGATCGCTGCCGTCAACGACGTCTTGCCGTGGTCAACGTGACCAATCGTGCCGATGTTGACGTGCGGCTTGTTCCGCTCAAACTTGCTCTTTGCCATTGAATGCTTCCTGTGGACATGGATGTGGACCCGGCGCGCGGGTTTGGTGTGGCCGTTTAAGGCTTTCGATTACAATGCGCAAGACATAAATGCTTTGCGCACAAGGCGGGGCACGCTCTGCGGCGAGCCCGCCAGCAACTTCCCGAGCGGTAGTCCACGAGGCTCGCCCACTCATGACACATGTCGACAGATTCCCGAGGATCTTGCTTACTTGTTTCCCAGCACCTCGAAGCCTTCCAATTCGAAATAAGGGCGCGCCATGTCGGACTTCAGGAACGATAAGAACGACGCTGCGGCAGGATTGTCGCTCCGCTTGAGGAGAGCCGCCGGATAAACAATCGGCGGATGACTGTCTTCCGGAAAGATGCCGACGACCGTGACCCCTGGGTCGGCCTTGGCATCGGTCCGGTAAACGATCCCGTAGGGCGCCTCGCCGCGCGAGACGTATTGCAGTGCCGCCCGGACATTGTCTGCACGCGCCACCTTCTCCTGCACCGTTTCCCAGGCGCCAAGCTTCTGGAGAGCGGCCTTCCCATACTTGCCGGCCGGCACCGATTCCGGCGCAGCCATGGCGAGCCTTCCATCGCCGAGCAGGCCAGCCAGATCAAGACCCGGTTCGATGTCAACCGTGCCGACCCCGTTGGGACCGATCAGTACGATGCGGTTGCTCAGGAGATTGGTGCGGCTTGAAGGGTCAATCAGTTGCCGTTCCGCCAGATAGTCCATCCAGTCGAGATCGGCAGAGATGAAGATGTTGGCCGGAGCACCCGCCTCGATCTGCTTTGCCAGTACCGAGCTTCCGGCGTAAGAGATCGAGGTCGCCACACCGGTTTTTTTCGTCCATGCCGCACTTGCGGCATCCAGGGCATTCTTCATGCTGGCGGCCGCAAAGACATTGACCCCTTCCTGCGCGAGTGATGCGCCTGCGCCAGCCACAAGAAGCGCCAGTACGGCGGCGCAAACGAGCACTGTATGGCGCAAGCTGTTGATCATCGTCATCTGGAGGAACCCTTCGCTACACGAGGGAGAAGTATATCGTGCCGAGACCGAGGTCCAGAAGGCCCCACGACGACCTGCGGCAGGCGCAAATGTCATCGTAGTTTCCTAAGACGTATCTGAAGGTTCGAACCGTCAGGAAATTGTGGAGCGGCCAGTATCGGTGTTGGAGCCCCACGATGGATAAAGCCTCTTACGACGTTCCACATCGTGAGCACCAACGCCGAAGAGCGCCTCGTAATCATCAACGCTCTGCAGAGGCTGGCTAAATGATATCCAGGTCGTGTACGCCCCGTGGTGAGCCCCGTAATGAGCAGCCACTATGACGGCATATTTATCAATCAGACCGGAACGCGATCAATTCCGTCACTGATTGAGCAACCCCGCCATTGCTGACGGGGCTGCCGTACTCAAGCGCGACGGGAGCCCTAGTTGTAGGGCGAATTGCAGCGCGCTCTCACGCCGACGCGCGGCACGTAGGTGTCATCCGAAGCGCGATAGGTCCTATATCGCTCCGAGCACCATTGAACATGCCGACTCGACGTCGTTTGGGCCCGACCTGGTTGATTTGCGATCGCGCCGCCGATAATCGCTGCTGCACCGAATGCAGCAAGGGGATACCAAAAGCCGTCGCTGTGACGACGATAGCCCTGCCGGCGTTCACGAGAACCACGATACCCGCGGTACATCCCGCGGCGGTCGTCGCGATCTCGCTCAAAGCGGCGGCGATCATCTCTGTTAGCCTGGACCTGCTCCACTGCAGATACCTGCGGTGCCATTACCGATGGCATCACGACTGCACCTGCGGGAGCGATCGAGGTCGCAAATAGCAAGGCGCTCATGGCACCAGCCGTCAATGTCTTACCAATGGTCAACATGTATGATCCTCTCATTGAACATTCTCGGAACTGACTCGGAGCATGTTCGGTTCCCGCCTTTTGACGCCACCTGAACAGGTCAGCTACCGAGACGTCTGGGATTCTTCCGTGGGCGGCAACCGCGCGGAGATTCTACACCCTTGTGGCAAACTGAAGAGAAACTTGGCTACTTCACTCGTCTGCCCCGCGTCGTTCAAGAGATCTTGATGCTGAAGCAGAGTGACTGCTGCCCTGCTTCTGTTACAGATCGGCGCGTTGATGAGGACACTCAAGAACTAGGATTTTGACTATGCATTTCGAACTGAACCGTTACCAGCCCTACGCCATTGGCGCTCTGCGTATTGTAGCGGGCCTGCTCTACCTAGAGCACGGGACACAGAAAGCCTTCGGCTTCCCCATACCTGGCCCCGAAACGTTGTCGGGACTTGCAGTGGCTTCAACCATGCTGGAACTCGTAGGGGGCGCGCTGTTAATCCTTGGGCTATTCACCCGTCCGGTAGCGTTCGTCCTCTCCGGACACATGGCCTTCGCATATTTCCTGGGTCATTTTCCAAAAAGCTTCTTCCCCGTTGCCAACGGTGGAGATGCCTCGATCCTCTTCTGCTTTGCCTTCCTGGCACTGGTGACAACTGGCGCAGGTGCTTTCGCTCTCGACAACCGCAGGAAGTAGACTCGTCGGCAGAAGCTCGGGCGGATGTGCAGCTCGAGCTTCCTGACGAATGACAGCTTCTGCACGCCCTCTCAGCGCCTGCGTTCCCACTCATGCGGTTCGGCATTCTGGGCCTCTGCGATCAAGTCGCTGATCACCTGCTAGCGAAACGACAAGCCAGCACGCCCACAGCGACGCAGATCCGCGGCTACGAGCCCAGCCTTCGCGTGCTCGAAGAGAACGTAGGAAACGGCGCATCGACGCCCTCAGGGCCTCCGACTCTTTGGGAGGCGGTTCGCCCAGTGGCGCAAAAAGGGTCACAGGAGGACCGCAGGCGCAATCAAGCTGTTGAGGGTTAATCTCCTATGGAGCCGGCGAACGTGGAAGCAGTCAGGGAGTTGGCAACGCACACCAAGACGAAGACGACCCGGCGCTATTGTCGAGGTGACGGGTTGCAATCCAGGAAGGTTGCGGAAGAAAGGCTGGGAAAAGGCTGAAGTAGGCCTTCTGACACGACAAGGAACGAGTGACACGCAACTTTCTAAGTGACTGGAAGAGCTGGAGCGGGTAGCGGGAATCGAACCCGCGTATTCAGCTTGGAAGGCTGCTGCTCTACCATTGAGCTATACCCGCGGGATGGTCGATCCTCTGACGGAATGGTGGAGGGAGTTGGATTTGAACCAACGTAGGCTGAGCCAACGGATTTACAGTCCGTCCCCTTTAACCACTCGGGCATCCCTCCAGTTTATCCGTCAGGATCGAGACCAAGCTCTTGAGATGGAAGCCGCCGGCTCCCGATCTGCGCCGCGTATATGACCGCCCCATGACCGTCTGTCAACACGGCCTGAGGAGCAAAAACACGAAAAAAATGATCATTGAAACTCAGCTCTCCAGCCTTCACCGGCTAGGCCACGAGCAAGCCCGGGGATATAAGGGCACATGAGCAAGAAAGACCCGAACGACAAATCCGGCCGCGACAGCCATTATGCCACCCTGCGCCGCGCCGTGCGCGATGCCAAGCGCGAGCGCGGCGAGATCCCCACGCCTGCACTGCGCAAGCGCGACAAGGTGCCGGGCTGGAAGGGGCCGCAATTGCAGCCGGACCAGGTGTTCCTTTACGGTTTGCATACGGTGCGCGCGGCGCTCGACAATCCGGCCCGCAAGATCATCAAGCTTTTGGTGACGCAGAATGCGTTCGCGCGGCTCGAGTTGCCGCAAGCGGATGCCCTGCCCTATACGGTCGAGTTCGTATCGCCGCAGGATCTCGACAAGGTCCTCGGGCCGGATGCGATCCACCAGGGCGTGATGCTGGAAACGCGCCCACTGCCCGTGCGCCGTCTGGAAGCCCTGAAGGAAAGCCCACTGCTTCTGGTGCTAGATCAGGTAACCGATCCCCACAACGTCGGGGCGATCATGCGCTCCGCAGTCGCATTTGGGGCAGGCGCACTCATCACCACCCAGAGACATAGCCCGACCGAATCGGGGGTGCTTGCAAAGTCGGCCTCTGGGGCGCTGGAGCTCATACCCCATATCCAGGTGACCAATCTCGCGGATGCGCTGCAGGAATTGCACAGCCTCGGCTTCCAGAC
The DNA here is from genome assembly GCF_022968135.1 of Pseudorhizobium tarimense. Taxonomy (GTDB): domain Bacteria; phylum Pseudomonadota; class Alphaproteobacteria; order Rhizobiales; family Rhizobiaceae; genus Neorhizobium; species Neorhizobium tarimense. The sequence goes on along the minus strand of NZ_JALJRA010000006.1, from coordinate 258,417 downwards.
GATCGGTCTTGATTCGGAAGGTCCCGCACCGCTCGAAGGCAGGTTTGCCGGCGAGAAGGTGGCGCTTGTCCTCGGCTCCGAAGGAAAAGGGCTGCGGCAGAAGACCCGAGAGACAGTCAGTGCACTTGCGCGGCTCGACATGCCCGGCGCGATCAAGTCGCTCAACGTCTCGAATGCTGCTGCGGTGGCGCTCTATGCAGCGCGGGCGCATCTTGCGAGGCTCAAGGCTGCGCCGCCGAAGTGTTGAGCCGCGGATGACTGACGACGCCCTGCTTCTCCAGACGTTCGAAACGGCCGCCCTCGCGGCCGGCAGAGCCATCCTCAACATCTACCACGGTGCGAAGCTGAGCGTGAAGGAGAAGGCAGACCACTCTCCGGTGACGGAAGCGGACGAACATGCCGAACGGATCATTCTCGATCACCTGACGGCTGTTGCACCGGAGATCCCGGTGATCGCCGAAGAGGAAGTCGCCAAAGGCAGGGCTCAAGCGATCGGCACGCGTTTTATGCTGGTCGACCCGCTCGACGGGACGAGGGAGTTCATCGCGCAGCGGCCGGAATTCACCGTCAACATTGCGTTGATTGAAGCAGGCGCACCCGTTCTCGGCGTCGTCTATGCCCCTGCGCAATCGGTTGTCTATATCGGAAGCCGGGATGGCGCCTGGAGACTGGAGATCGATTCGGACCTCCGGGTTGCCGGCCGGCGAAGGATCTCCAGCCGCAAGGCAGGATCCAGACCGGTCGCGCTTTGCAGCCGGTCGCACGATTCGGCGGAGACGTCGGATTATCTTCGGCAGCGCGGGATCAGCGACATCCGGCGATTGGGCTCGTCGCTGAAATTCTGCCTGCTCGCCGAAGGATCGGCAGATGTTTACCCTCGCTTCAGCCGCACCATGGAATGGGACACGGCGGCCGGCGACGCGGTGCTTCGTGCCGCCGGCGGACGCACTGAGACGCTCGACGGCTCTCCCCTCGCCTACGGCAAAATCGGTCGCCCGGACTGCGCTGACTTTTCAAACCCGGACTTCATCGCAACAGGCGGCTGAGTGCACCTTACGGCGTACCATCTTCAACAGACTTGACCGCAATAGATGGTGCGCCATACCTTCCTTATCGATCAGTTCATCGTCTATGATCTGCCGCAAAAAGGCTAAGGACATCATCGCCGACGTGCCGCGTGATGTTCTCGCCCGCACGGCGGCTTTCCTGCTGCTCAAGGATTCAAAATCCAGCTACGCAATTGAGGGCGACAGCCCCCCCCACAAGACCGCATCCAACGCTGGGGCCGTGCGATCGGCGAAGCCCGCAAGCAGCCTCTTGACGAGGACGAACTCTTGCGCCTGCAACGCATCGTCATCGGCGACGACCGCTTCGTTAAGCTAGGTTTCCGCGACGAGGGCGGCTCGTCGGCGGCCATGATCGCGATACTCGCCTGCCTTTACCCGACCATGTCAGTGCACGCCACGAAGACCTGCCATCGCTGGTGACCGGCATGATCGCCTTCGATCGAAAGCCGGCGCAGAATATGGACGCCGTCATTGCCGCCGCGATCCTCGCGTTCGGCTTTGTCTACATCCACCCATTCGAGGAAACGGCCGCCTGCACCGCTATCTCATCCATCATGTCCTCTCCGAACGCGGCTATAAACCAACCGGCGTAGTTTTCCCGGTCTCGGCCGCGATCCTTGATCAGATCGACCAATATTCGCCGCTACGATGGATTCCGCCGCCGCATCGAGGGCATGATCGACATGCGCGAACGCACCGTAGACTTGCTCTTCCGCTTTCTCAACAGAATGACGGCAAGCTGTCGAACCGCGCCAAAGAGAAGGAATTCGCCGCCCTCACTGAGGAAGAAGTCACGCGGATCGAGGAGAGCTATGGCGACGTATTTGCACCTGAGATCATTTGAGGGCGTTATGCACCTATCGCGCATTAGGCCATGTGGAAGGACTTGGCCTAAATGAAGCATGCGGCAACCGCGACCATGGATGCGAAGTTTGGCTTCGTCTTTCCACACCGCGAGCCGCACTCCCCGTTCGGCTACCGGACCCGTCGGCCTAGGCCCGGGTGTTATCGCAACCGGCTCGGGACGGCATGACAGAAACGGTCTAGGCTCCGATCGCGGCTAGATGCAGTTTGGCCAGAATCTCTGCGCAATATTGAAGACAAGCTGGCGAAAGGCGCTGCGGGCCTCTAGCCTTCAAGCGACTGGGCGCGAAGTCAGCCGCAAGCGGTCATTCGGGCGTTCCTGGAGAAGTAGCCGGCGCCTCGCCGCCGAGTTCCTGATCGCGATGATCAGTAACCGTCTCTGGGTGTCCCATCTCGAAACGGCTGATAGCTGTTGAGTTGCTTGCGGCGTACCGCAGTTCGCGTCATGCTCGCTTCTCTTTGATACCCGGGTTGGTCAGCTCGGCAATCACTATCTCAAATCGCCGGTCGTTACTGCCGTTAATCCAGCAGTGTTGCTTTTTGTTCAGGGCAAGGTAGAGAAGCGATAAGCTATCCTACTTGTAGATCGGCGCAGTGGTGGGTGGCTGGTAGTAGGAAGGCTGGCTAGTTGCGCAGCCGGCGAGCCAGACGATGGCAATCAAAACAACATACTTCACGATTCTCTCCTTATTCTACTTTAGGTAAGTGACCTGCTCCCTGTGCGGCGTAGCGGGCGGGACGAGTGGGGGAACCACCGGACTAGTCTCCGTCATTCCCGCCCTTGCTGTTGCCATTGCCCTCATTGCCCGTGCCATTTCCGCCACCGTTGCCCTTCCCGTTGCCGCTATTACCTTTTCCGTTCCCCGTGCCGCTGTCCTCACCGGCACCGCCACCACTTCCGCCAGTGATGCCGTTGCTGCTGTTGCCGCTATTGCCGTTGCCGTTTCCGCCAGAGACCCCGTTTCCATTGTTCCCTGAGTTACCATTCCCGCCATTCTTGCCGTTGATGCCAGTGTTCCTGCCGCCGTTACTAGCGTTACCGTTCCCGCCCGCGTTGCCGTTGCCATCGGGCTTACCGTGAGCGTTCCCGTTCGGGCCGTTGCCATTATTCCCCGAATTTCCGTTATTGTCGTTTCCGCCGCCGCTACGATTGCTTCCAGCTGCTGTTTGTCGACCAAAGGCTTTCCCACCGTCACTACTTTCGCCGCTGACGCCGGTCGATTCGGAACCGCCTCTTCCGCTTGATACGCTTTGCTCGCTGAATGAGCTCAATCCGAGACCGGCACCGACCGGCGCTTGTTGACCCACGGCAGGAACTGATGCCGCAGTCGGCTCCACCGAGAATACGGATGGTGCTTCAGCGACACCTGCAACTGACATCTCCTGCGCCTGGTCAACGGTGACTTGTTGGCCCGGACCGACGTTCGTACTCTGCCCGCCTGTGAATGAAGATACCTGGACCAATCCCTCTTCGACGGAGACAGAAGCATCCCGATTGGTGACTGTCACGGTGAAGGTTGTGCCCTTCACTACGGCAGCCAGATAGGGAGTATGGACAAACGTGTGAGGTCTGCTGCGCTTCTCAATGTTAAGCGCTATCTGCCCCTTCTGTTGGACCACGTCGGTCTTCCGCGAAAACAGACCTTGCGTGGTGATCACGGCACCGAGTGTGTTCGGCTGAAGAGTAATGCTCTCTGTGCCTCTGGAGAGGGTCGCCCGCCCGCGTGGACCGGTCGAGATCCATGCCTGATTAGGAATGATGGAGCCAGCTTCCACCGCGTGCCAAGTCGTCTTGTCGACAGTGTAGCTGACCTGCTTGGTGGCTCTGGTCACTGTCCAATCTTGTGCCCCGGCGAGTGCAGGACAGGAGAACAGCACGAAAAGCGCAACGACGCGCAGAAGATGACCGATGACATATGACATTGAGCCCCCCATAAGTGGTCGCTAATGTAGATGGCCCCTCTTTAAGAAAGCTTTCTCAAGGTCCGTCGTCTTTTACAGATCGTTGAAATGCGGCGGCACACATGCAACCGTTACCGGCGCCCGCAGATACCAACATTCACGATGGCCGCGTTCTCTCAACGTCCCTGGTCATCTACGCGATCTCGAATGAATCCGAGTGGCGGCGTATCCCCCTTTTGATGCTGCGCTCACAACAGCTAAGCAGCCGCCGGAGGGGCGCGATGAGTAGGTTCATGACTGTGATACCGCTTATAGGCTTTTGTACGTTCGTCGCGAATGATGCTGGTTGGCTTTCCATTGTGAGCTTAGGGTTCGGCGATCAATCCGGCACCCGATAGACCTCCGCCCAGTCTTCCTCCTCACGCAAACCCTTGAACGACCTTCACCGTCGTCGTTGTCACCGGCGACGACGAATCAGGGCGTTGAACGCTCGGCTCGTCCTGTCCGCGTCATCGTCTCGGGTTGCCTCTGGGAAGCTTTCCAGAGCAAAAAAACCAGTCTTCATTCCATCAGCCGCGGATCACAAACACATTGCATGCCTAAGCCTGAGCGGAGAAGCCGCTGCAGCGCATGAACTTGTCGCCGCTCTCCGGTGACGGGCGAACGCTGAAGCCAGCCAACATCTTCGTTAGCGTTGCGAACTGGCTTTTACCGGGTTGCGCCGGATCCTGCGGCAGCGAGATACCGACCCGCCGGCCGTTGCCCTCCGCCGTACTCTTGATCATCCGCTCGACACCTGCTGGTGACAAGCGATCTCGTCGGTGGTCGACAACGAAGTATTTTCCGTCCGGCGTCTTTCCTAGCAGCGTTCCAGCCGGCGCGTCGTTGCTCTCGGTCTTCGAGGTGGCTGGCCAACTCCCATCGGCACATCCATTCGTTGCGTGTCGTCAGCTTGAACTTTGCTCTCCATACGGGGGTGCTCATGCGCCTTCTCCTTCATTGCCCAGTACCGCCGGGTGCGGATACGAGACCCCCCCCCCCCGCCGTTGCTGACTGGGCTCACGAGACAGCTTCCAAGTCTCTCCGGGTAAAGCACTCTTGGTGCTTGGCTACCCGCTCTCCGTTTTTGGGGCGGGACTGTGGTACTCTGTTCAGAGTACCCCCAGGACAGCCAGCACGATCAGTGTCAGAACCGCAGATACGACTAACGATCCGAGGCACCCCATGCGGTTGGAAAAAAAGAAGAACATCACCGTATCCTGCTCAAGTTGATTGGATGGTAAATGCAGCTGCCGGAGTTCGCTGCGTACTGACGACCGCTTCGCGTACCGCGCCAGCTGAAGCCTCGTTCGTTGCGGCTCCGCAACCAAAATGCGTTCTGTGGCGGGGCCGCAAGCCAGCCTTACCTCGAAGACTGCTGCTGACGGATCTTTTTCACCAAGCCCTCTATCGTGATCGAATCTGTCTCTGCGGGTCCGTGCGCTGCAGGTCGACTCCGCGGACCGGCTCCTCCGGCTGCTGGGAAATCTGTTTCAGCAGTACGCCTGAGCCAATCAACACAGCCACAGCCGACATACCCGGCCACACCCTGTAGGGATATTTCTCCTGCTGCATCGTTCGCCTCCTCTTGGAGACCTTACGAGCAAAGCCTGCGTTTGTTCCCCTTCGCGTGCGGTGAGTTGCCCGGGATATGAAGTAGTCAGAGCGGTAAATTTACGCCCCCTCCTGACGCACCAAGCTTCCTGATCCCCTGCTCTGCATCCAGCATTGCATCGGGACGATCCGAGAACAAATCAGTTTCCGCACAACCGATGGTAGGAGGAGCCTACGATCCACACTTCCTCGCAGTTTATTGTGGTCGCGACGTGCCATTATTTCGGTGCGGCAGGAATAGATTGTATCGCTCGCCGAGGGGATGAGTTTTAGGGAGGACCTTTTCATGCCACGACTTGCTCAGATGTTCTTCAAGACCGCGATCATCTTCTTGATCATCGGCCTCGCGATGAATTGCAGATGGCAATTTCGGGAAATCATAACGTCATCGGCGCCATGCTCATGCTAAACTACTCGGCTGGGTTACCATGGCGCTGTTCGGCACTCACCACGCATTCAATCAGGCCACGTCCGAGACGCGGTTCGCGTCATGGCGCACGGCCGTGGTCATAGAGGAACGGCAACTCAGACACTCGTGTCGATGGTGAGCCACAAAAAATGGGGCATAGACGTGCTCAGCTTCGCGTTTTCTTTCATCCACAGCGCCATCGCAGGAGCATTGGCTTCAAGCGGATGGACGTCGATGACAGTCCGGAATTCGTGGCAGAGGTCATTGCCACAGGCTGCGACATCAGGGCCGGCGGCGCTGACCGTGATGTGGTGGGTGACGCTGATCTCTCAGAAGAAACCTACCAGGAGGTTGAGCCCGAGCTTGATCCGATCTGGGCACGCTACGGGGAACATGACCATCTGAAGCACGAGATAATCGAGTATCTGCATTCAATCGGACGTAGTTACCCGCCACCGACCATCCAACAGGGCTCTGTCGGCGAAATTCGCGCTGTTTGCGTAATTGGATGGAAATCGCGCGGTATGCCTGCTGAACCGGGAGGGTTGCAAAACACAGCTTCCAACACACCAACCTGGGTTGACGAATGCAGCAACCACAATTTCATATGAGTGAACAGGCTAATGGTGCCCCCGCCAGGGTTCGAACCCGGGACCCCCTGATTACAAATCCCATCGCATGTGATGGGTAATCAGTCGGATGGGCAGAAGCGGCCTGTAAAATGAGGCCCGAAAAAGCCCGAAGGTGTCCGGCGTGTCAACATCGAATTGTAAAACGATGTCCACCGAAATCAACAGCTGTGGATAGCGCACCGCGGCCTTGCCCAATCTACCCTCGGACGAGCGGCGGGTGGAAGAGCCCTAGCATCTTCCTTGGCACCTTCGTGAACCGGCACAATGCCCGGCAGGCTCGTCGCGGAGAGGCTGAATATCTACCAGTACGACTCGGATCTTTGAGCTACCGAAGGGACTTAAAATTCTTGCGGTAGGTTGATTTCGCTTGTCTTTCCTGCACACCGCAGCTGTAGAAAACCCTGAGAAACGATCCAACATTAGTCCGATCGCACAACGGAATTCGGGGCGCCGGAGGAAGTCCAGAAAGGCTTCTGGAGCCGACCAGGGCCAACCATTCCTCTTTAAGCCCCGTTAGCCTCAACCCGTTGAACTTCCTGATGCAGGTTACCCTAAGCTCTCCACTTCTTGCCATCCGGCCGCGGAGTCCCATCTCCCTCCGCATCAAGGAGAGCTCATCATGAAGAATGGAATGTTTACCGCGACCGCTCTTGGATTGGCCTGCCTCATGACGGCGGGCTGCGTTAGCGAAGGAGGATCCTCCGTCGCCTACAGCTCCGGGCCACGTTATGACCGCTCCGACAGGAGTGACAGCTACCGTCGGTGGGACCATGACCGGCGGGATCGCGATGACCGCCGTGAGGTTCGCAGCGGCGATGACAGACGCGACAGAAATGACAGGTGGGATGGGCGTCGCGGTGATGACGACGGCAGACACCGGGGCGACGATCGGGATCGGGAGACCAGCTCCCGCAATGACGGCGATCGTGACGGCCGCTGGATGATGCGCGACGGACGCAGGATCTGGGTGCCTGAGCGCCGCTGACGTCAGGTGCAAAGCAGGTGGCGGCGCTAGGCCCACCTGCCTCGCGACTGTTGGTAGTCGCGGAGGGCCTGAGATAAGCGCGGTTATGCAGCGACTTAGTGAAGCTGGTAGCCGCTCTCGTTTCCGCATTGTTCCAAGGAGCTGGCTAATTGCGAGCCCCCTCTCCTCGCGACAGATAGATCAGTAGCTGGTGCAGGTGACGTTGTTACCAAACCGATTGCAACTCGTCGTCGTCGCCTGCGGTGGTGAATAGCTCGGGCCCCGCAACGAAATGATGGCATCCGACCGTCAGACGGGCCACATTGATACGTCATGCGGTACCAGGTGATTGGTCCCGGTAAAATGTCTGCCACAAGACCACCTGCATTGCTCGAGCTGTCCAAGACCTGGTAGGGACCCTTGCAAGCGGCTGCTGCAGTCTGCCTCCAGTGGAGGAAGCGAATTCCTTTCTGTCGCAACCTAACTTTCCGGTGTGTTGCGGCAGTTACCCCCGGCGGCTTTGCGCTAAGGGGAGACTTGCCACCACGCGTTGATCAACGACCTGTTTCGGCACAGTCTCAGCCGTCAAACATCTCATCGAAAGCAGCTTTCTAGAGCCTTGAATCCGGCCTACGGCTCTAATGGTACTTCTACTCGTCCTGCCCCGCAAACTTCACTTGCGCAATGCAACTGCGAAACCTGCGGAAAGCATGAACACCAAGGTCCAGGGCAGGATCGTCACACCCCAGTGATTCAGCACCAGCCCCCCGATGATCCCGCCGCCTGCGATGCCGATGTTCCAGACGGTGACGATCATGGATTGGGCCACATCAGCACTCTCACCCGCAGCTTTGGCGGATGCGGTTTGAAACAGCGTGGCGGAGCCGCCAAACGATAGGCCCCAGACGATGGTGCTGGCAAAGATGCTTGTGGGTGCATCGGGCCAGATCCCGTAGCCGATCGCCGAAATTGTAAACATCAGGAAGCTTGTGAGGATCAGCACTCGCAGGTGACCATCAATGAGCGCCCCCACGCCCCAGATGCCGAGCAAGGAGGCGGCTCCGAAGGTCAGCAGCACGGGATCGATACGCTCGCCCATGCCACCCGCATGAAGGAAGGGCGCGATGTAGGTGTAGAAGACGTTGTGCGCGAGGACGAAGGCAAGTGTCATGAACAGAACGGTCCGCACCCCCTGTAGGGTGAAGACTCTACGCAGTGATGCCCTCCGTTCTGCTACGGAGCCGGGGAAGTCCGGCAGCTTTGCTACGATCCACAAGATCAGGAAAATGGTCATCACGCTCATCAACCCGAAGGTGATCCGCCAGCCAAGTTGGTTGCCAAGAGCCGTCCCGGCAGGAATTCCCAAGGCCAATGCCAGAGGGGTTCCAACCATTGCTACGGCGATCGCCCGACCCTGAAGGTGGGAGGGCACCATACGGGCGGCGTAGCCAGCTAGAAGCGCCCAGACCAAACCGGCGCAGATGCCAGCAATGAACCTTGCGCCCAGAAGCACCGCGTAGCTGTCAGTGATCGCGGTGATGGTGTTGGCGACGGCGAAACCGCTGATGGCGAGGAGTAGCAGAGGTCGTCGCCTCCACCCCTGCGTAGCGGTCGTCAGCGGGATCGCCGCAAGCATAGAGCCGAGCGCGTAGACCGTGACGGTCTGCCCAATCAGCGCCTCGGAGGTGCGAAGGTCAAGGCTCATTAGCGACAGCACCCCCGCCGGGAGGGCTTCCGTCAGGATAGTGATGAACCCTGCCATCGCAAGGGATAGGAGGCTCGTCAACGGGAGGCGGTCTACGGGCAGGTTTGTTGCACTGGTGGTCATCGTCAATCCTTTCGTGGCATCCCTTCTGGTAGACGACGACTGTACGAGCGATAATGGCTCCCATATTCGGAACACACCGGACAATTTGTCCGTAATCGGGACTAGACGATGGACAATCTGAACACGCTCCATGCTTTTGTTCTCGCGGCCGAGGCACGAAGCTTCACTGTCGCGGCCCAGAAGCTTGGCATGTCCGCGTCCGCCGTAGGGAAGGCCATCGCTCGCCTAGAGCACAACCTTGCTGTTCGCCTCCTGCACCGGTCCACCCGTTCCGTCGCCTTGACGCCAGAGGGGGAATTGCTGCTGGTCCGGTGCCGCCGCATCTTACATGAGGTGGAAGCTGCCGAGGCGGAGTTGTCACAGTCCCGCTCAACGCCGCAGGGCAAACTCCGCATCAGTCTTCCGCTTGTGGGGATGCTGATGATGCCAGTGCTGACGGCCTTCATGCGGGCATGGCCGGACGTGCAGCTCGACCTCGACTTCACCGACCGGATGGTCGAGGTCGTCGAAGAAGGGTTCGATGTCGTTATCCGCACTGGACAGGCAGAGGACTCACGCCTGATGACCCGAACCTTAGGAGCGTTTGGCTACGGCTTAGTCGCAAGTCCGAATTACCTTGCGGCGCACGGATGCCCTGACGCGATAAGCGATCTGGCCCGACATCGCTGTTTGCACCACCGGTATCCCGCGACTGGGCGACTGGAGCAGTGGCCGCTCGCCCGATCAACGAACCTTCCCATCACCGCCGTTGCGAGCGCCATCGAGCCGTTGGTGGCAATGGCTGAAGCCGATCAGGGCATTGCCTGCCTTCCCGTCTTTGCCGTGCGCGAACAACTGGAGCGGGGCATCCTCGTCGGGATTCTCGATGGCGCGGCATCGGGCACCGTCGAGTTCAAGGCGGTCTGGCCTTCAAGCCGCAATCTTTCACCGAAGGTCCGTGTCTTTGTCGATTTCATCGCCGCGCATTTGAGTACGAGACCCGTCAATAACATGGTTTAACAAATTTCGGCACCGCTATGTAGCCTGTCGCATCAGCGTTCTACTACGGCAGCTTGCCACGCATTTCAGACGTCCTCAAACAGGCCTGAATGGCAGCTTCGGGCCTGAGGCCGTCGTCGCCTCGCGGCAAAATCGGTCTCAGGTTTGTGCCATGCACTCTGGCCACTAGGCTGCATCCGGTCCGCTGAATTGATTTTGGTATGCCTATGGGCTTACGCCAGTGCGCTTTCGAAAGTGATGGCGCAGCGTATCCGCTGACCCCATACCAACGGCCGTTGTGATCTCGTCGATAGTGTGACGGCGCAAGACGAGGAGGCGCTTGACGGCCTCGATGCGCTCGTTAACCAGCCATTCCCCCGGCGGAACTCCTGTCGCTTCGGTGAACCGGCGCACGAACGTCCGAAGGCTCATGTTGCACTCGGCCGCCATCCGCTCCAACGTCCAGCATTTCTGCAGTTCTGTCCGCATTTTGTCGAGAAGCGGAGCAACGGCTGACTGATGTGCTGCCGGGACGGGGCGTTCCAAGAACTGTGCTTGCCCGCCTGCACGGTGGGCTGGCATGACGAGGCGTCGTGCGACCGAGTTGGCCGCATCTGACCCGAAGTCCTGACGGACGATCTCGATCAAAAGACCGATCCCGGCCGCGCTGCCGGCCGAGGTGGAGATGCGCCCGTGACTATAGCTACTTTGTTTTCGAGCAAACCCATTCGTTGGCCTCCATTGTTGAAGGCGGAGCGATACAGAAGCGCGGACGCTTGACGCCACCCGTTTCCTGCGGAGCCGAGGTATCGCAGGTCGCCTGGCTGGAGTCGCGAGATATGCGCAGGCAGGAGGTTTCATGGCAGAGCTCCGCCATCAGTGGTCATACGCGGCGAAGAGGGGCTATTCAAAGAGAATCAGCCTGTCACCTTGGTGTCGCTCCAGACGAGCGATCGACCGTCGGCAGATCGGACCTTAAGCCGCGCGATCGGTGCGCCTCTTTCTCGGTCCACAAGTAAGGAATGGCTCTCCCCGTCGGCGAACAAGAAATCTTCACCCCACTGGCGTAGTGCGACGATGACGGGGAACAGGCCGCGCCCTTTTGCGGTAAGAAGATACTCGCGGTAAGTGGTGCCGTCCGATGCCGGCGCGGTTTCAAAAATCCCTCGCTGCACAAGGTCGCGCAGGCGAACGGTCAATACGCCCTTGCTTATGCCCAGCCCAGTCTGAAACTCACCAAAGCGACGCTTTCCATGGAAAGCGTCGCGGATGATCAGAAGTGACCACCAATCTCCGATCGCATCAAGTGATCGTGCCACCGGACAACCAGCATTCCAGAGGCTGACGCGCTTCACCATCGACATCGATCTCCGTCTCGTAAAACTGGTTCTATCTTAGAACTAGAAGTTCGATTGGCCAAGTGGTCTCAAAGGGACACTGAAACGAGATCACCAGAGGCAACGGATGCACGAGAAATTGACCTACATTGCGCGCGAAATGCAGGCACAAGGATTGTCGAGAGCCCAAACGCTGATCGTCGCGGCCGCCGCAGGTTTGAGTGTGGCAAATATCTATTACGCGCAGCCCTTGCTCGACCTGATGGCGCATGAGATCGGTATCCCGTCGGCCGCCATCGGCCTGATCGTGACGTTGACGCAGGTGGGCTACGGGCTGGGTTTGATCTTCATCGTGCCGTCTGGCGATATCATCGATCGCCGTAAGCTCATCATCGTCCAAGGGCTACTTTTGGCGACTGCTCTGGTTGTTGTCGCAACAGCAGGAGCGGAGGTGACGCTGCTGGCTGGTATGGGCGCTGTCGGCTTATTGGCTGTTCTGGTGCAGGTACTGGTTGCCCATGCTGCGGCACTGGCCACTCCGGCTCAACGCGGCAGCGTGGTCGGTACGGTTACCAGCGGCATCGTAGCTGGCATTCTTGTAGCCCGGTCCTACGCCGGGGCGATTGCCGATATAGGGGGCTGGCGAGCGGTGTATCTGACATCTGCGCTCCTCACAGTCGCGATGGTCGGAATCCTCTTAATGGTGTTGCCACGCCAACCCGTGGGAAAGAACTCCGAGACATACATACTCGCGCTATTCTCTATTCCAGGCATGTATCTGGCGGAGCTTACCTTGTTCTTCCGAGGAGTCCTGGCGCTTCTGATCTTCGCCTCTTTCAGTACGTTCTGGACGGCGTTGGTCCTACCTCTCAGCGCACCACCGTTATCTTACTCCCACACACAGATTGGTTTGTTCGGGTTGGTTGGGCTGGCGGGCGCAATGGGTGCAACTTGCGCCGGGAGACTTGCGGACAGAGGGTTCGGTCAATGGACGACCGGAATTTCTCTGGCAGTCCTACTTGCTTCTTGGGGCCTGATTGCCTTCCTTCCGTTCTCGATCGCGGTGCTATTGGTAGGGGTATTACTGCTGGACTTCGCGGTTCAAGCTGTCCACGTCACCAATCTCAGCGTCATCGTAGCGCTGCACCCGCAGAAAAGCGGCCGCGTGATCGGAGGCTACATGGTCTTCTATTCGGTCGGCAGCGCCATTGGGGCGATCGCGGCCACGGCAATCTATGCGCATTTCGGATGGTCCGGCGTCTCGGTCCTGGGAGCAGCATTCAGTGGATTTGCGGTGGTGCTTTGGATACTGAGCCTTCTGCCGACGTTCACCGAACGGCCAGCTCGGGTTGTTGAACGCACCAGCGAATGACTGGTTTGGGCCGAAAGCCGACGAGTTGTCACTTCCAGTTCTGCCTCCCCGGTAGGAGCTGAATGAAGTTGGAGTCCCGGAGGAATTCTGGAAAGGTTGACGGGTCAGCGGCTTGATGGAATGTGAGACAAATGCTGATCTCTGAGGCAATTGCGCTTTCCTTCTGCTTTGTCCCAAAATCTCACCCTTGCAACAGGAGACCGCATTTTGTCAGACATGTGCTTCATGCCCGATACCTTCTACCATGGGACGAGGAAGTCCGACTTCTTCATTCACAATGTAAAGGTCGGAAAAGGCTGGTTCCGTAGCGCCTCTGCTTCTGCGAAAGTCGCGGGGCTGGAAAACGTCACAACACCATACGCTTTATTCCATCGCGACGGGGATAAAGAAGCCGTATGGGAGCGGGTACGAGAGCAGAACTTTCCGGACAGGCCTCCAAGATTGAAGGCAATCTTCATGTTCGCATCCTTGGCTGACGCGGAGTCATCAGAATGGTTCAAGGGGGAAGACCGTGCGCTCATCGCAGTTAAAGTTCCGGTCAGCGAGAACATCCATGTTGCTGACGCCTCCTGGCTGGATTCACCCCGTTCAGAGTGGGAAACTTGCGCCCGTCGGTACTGGGAAGGCGCGCTGACCGAGCACCCAAAGCTTGAGGTGCTGCTCGACGGCTCGGCCTATGCTGAAGAGTGGGAGGCCCTTTAACATCCCCTTAGCCTCAAGCTATTGAACTTCCTTGTCTGTGTTACCTCTCCGGCTCTTTTGGTTGCCATCTCGCCTGAACACCCCATCTCCGTGACCACAAGGAGCACCCCGCCCGTTGTCTTGCTGATGATCGAATCGCTGGAAGATTCAATGATCGCCGCCAGCAGGTCCTTCGCGTCGTAGCGCTCGCCCGTCGCGTTCGCGTCCATCGCCGACTCAGGCTGAAAGCCCTCCGGCTCCCGAGCATTTTCCGCGCCACCTGGGGCTTGCTCATTTGCAGATGTCATTGCTGTGGAATGCCCTGTGATCAATCCGCCTAAGTAACCTACGTTAGATGAGCGGCACCGAGAATCACATTGTTATAATTGGCCGGGCAGCAAAAAGCGCCTCCGCCCTCAGCAATCGTCCGGCGGCCTGAAGTTATAGCTTCGAGCAGACGCTATCCGCTAATGCATCTACGTCACTAAATATCTATGGCTGGCGAGGAAGCTCGCCCGACGATTACATGAGCGTCCACGGCCTGCGGAAAGCATGACCAGATCAGCCGTTCTCGGTCATAGCCTGTCTATCCACAGAACCGCGAGGCGTCCTCCGCTCCGCGCCAGACGCGGACATTGACCTTGCGACCTTTCGCTTTAGGCTACGTCACGTGACCTTGGCCTCGGGCTTGAGTTGCGCGATCAAGTGTGGAGACCTGATCTCTGAGAATTGGACGGAAGAACGCGGTGAACAGGGACCTTCAATTGCTCCGCCGCCTGCTGCGCGCCAAAGACCGAATAGACGCAGAACCGAACCAACCATGGACGGTCTCGCGACTTGCAAGCGTAAGCGGCGTGTCTGAAGCCCACTTCGCTCGATGTTTCCGTGAAGCGTTCGGCATTCCTCCGCATCGCTACCTACTCACTCGGCGGGTCGAACGCGCCGCCGCCCTGCTGAGGGATACGGAGCTGCCTGTTATCGAGATTGCGATGCAGGTTGGGTGGGACAGCATAGGGACCTTTGGTCGTACATTCCGGGACATAATGGGAGAGAATCCCACGGCCCTACGTCGTCGGCTTAGGGTCCACGATGATGCACTTGAGTGGGTGCCCCATTGCTTCCTGAGCGCTGCTCATCGGCCCCATCTCAAGATGGCAGTTTCGGAGAAGCGTCGCTCAACGAAAGGCGCTAGGCAGGACGCTTGAAACGGAGGTTCTCATGAAAAACGGGGTTCAAGTTGTCGGGCTTTATGTCCATGATCAGGATGAGGCGTTGCATTTCTACGTCGACAAACTCGGCTTTCGCGTGCACACGGATGCCCGCAACGGAGACTATCGTTGGCTTACTGTCCAGCACCCAGACCAGCCAGATTTCCAACTCGGGCTGTTCCGCCCCCAGCCACCCATTGTCGATGAGGCTACCGCGCAAGGACTAGAGGAAGCGGTAGCCAAGGGAGCGATGCCCCCGCTGGTTCTCGTCGTCGAGGACTGTCAGGCAGCCTTCGAGGCGATGAGCAGCCGCGGCGTCGAGTTCGTCCAGGAGCCGGTAACCCGTTATGGCTCTGTGGATGCAAGCTTTCGTGATCCTTTCGGGAACGGATGGAAGCTCGTCCAGGCGCGATGACGCCCTCATCTGCTACTTTTCGAGTTGGATACTCCACGAGGAACTCATGATCTCGCGAAGCTGGATACGCCAGAGTCATCGATGGTTAGGCATTGCACTTACACTCACCATCGCAGCGAATTTTGTCGCTATGGCGCTTGGACCGCCCCCCGTCATAATCGTCTACGCACCACTTCCCCCTCTCAGTCTTCTAATCCTCAGCGGCCTTTACATGTTCTTCCAACCCTATCGCGTTAGCTCTCGGCACAGCGTGAGCCAAGTCAATGAGCAGAACTGAAGGCTCTTATGAATGCCTGCGGTCGACAGTATGGTAGCGTTGCTGGCTGCGACGGATTTCGCGAGAGACCTTGTCCGCTATTGGGCCGAGTGCCGTGATGGCGCAGAAGCGCCAAAAGGAGACGTGCCTCCACGCGTTGATGAAGGACCTGTTTCGACCCCATTTTGGTCATTGGCACCGCTCAGCTAACCAACTAAGAGCGGACCTACACGATAAGGACAATGACGATGACCGAAGCGCCGGACAAGGGACCCTTCTTTCATGGCACAATCGCCGATTTGCGCGTCGGGGACTTCCTGGTCGCAGGACGCCGGTCGAACTATCGTCCTGAAGTGGTGATGAATCATATCTATTTCACGGCCCTGGTGGACGGTGCCGGGCTTGCTGCCGAAATCGCCGCCGAACTCACCGACGGCGACGCCGTCCCGCGTGTTTACGTCGTAGAGCCCACGGGGGCATTCGAAAACGACCCTAACGTGACTGACAAGAAATATCCCGGCAACCCCACTCGGTCATATCGCAGCAGCGCACCGCTCAAGGTCATTGGCGAAATCACGCATTGGACCAGATTAACACCCGAAGCACTACAGTTGTGGAGAGAACGACTGACCGCACTGCGCTCAGACCAACGAGGCGAAATCATTAACTGATGCGCGGCGACACGCATCTTGTGCTCATTACGCTGTCGTCCACTGGCAATTCAAGCGTATCGAGATCGGCAATATGATAGTCGATCGCGTCGTCGTGTGTGTCGGCACGAGCGCGACTGATCATTTTTCCGGATAGATCGTACCCCGTTACGGACTCCGCGCCTTGCTGTCGCATCCATCTGGATACCCAGCCAAAACCGCAGCCCAGATCAGCGACACGCTTACCTTCCAATGCCGGCAGGCATAGCCTTGATAGCGTTCCACTCCGGAGCACCGTCCAGCCCGTGGACCTGCCTTGGCAGTTGGCTGTATCCAGCGAAGAATTTCGGATCGTCGTATATATTCTGTGCCATGTTCAATTCCTGTGAAAAGATTGGACGAGGCACCAGCCTAGCCGAAAAGACTCGTCCGGAAGGGCGAGGCCGGTATCGGCATATCGCTTGATCAGGTCGCGCGCGCTACGCCCCGGCATCCCACCAATGAGATGCCGGATAAGCGGGTGACAATGTGGATGTCCTCTTCGACCATATGCCATGATCATCAGGAGAAACGGCCAAGTCAAGTGTCATCGGGTGGTCCCCCTCTACTGCGCCGCAGGAATTGGCAAGGAGTAGAATTTGCATAAGAAGACCTTCCATTAGAAGGATTTCTCGCGCCCCCTGAAGCTATCCTGCGTGCTTGTTGACTAGCTAACGGTTTCGTAGAGAGAAATGGTTCCGATTGGCGGTTATCGGTCCCGCCTGATCTCTCTCTGGATGCGCAGCTCCTCCCGGATCCGATCAGCCTCGATGCCAAGCGTGTTCATGTGCCGGCCTGTCTCGACGACAGCATCCGTCAGCCGCTTCGTCGCCTCAGTATGAGCTTGGAGAGCGTCTGTGGCTCGATTAAGGGCCGTGGGGTCGACAATGACCGCCGCCACCTGTGCAGCGTTCGAGCTTGCCGCAGGAGTGGCCTTCTGCCCCGACAGGATGCCGAGATACCGGACGGCGAAGATCACGGCAAGGACAGCTCCGAAGGTGATCAGCGCCGGCGGCGGGAGATTAGCCAGTTGTTCCATTCCTGATTTCCCCCTGGTCGTGTGCCGCGCGGTGGATGTTGACGAGTTCGCCAAACGCAAAGAGCGGATAAATGGCGAGCCACGTGCTCACGACATCAGAGGATGCGAAGCCATATGTGATGCCTGACCAGATGAGACATCCGATCCCTGCTGAAATCTGCCTGATTTGAGGAGTGACGTTCTTTCGGGCACCATTCACGACCAGCCCCACGATCCGGAAAAGCCCGATCATGAGCATGAACCAGCCCATCACATCTTCCGAGGGGACCAGATCACGGAAGGCCAGAAATGCCGGCTGATTGAACGTCTGCATCGGGAGCAGCAGCACATAGCCGACGAGGATCATGTGCGCGGCATAGAACCACTCCATCATCCGGGGACCGAAGCGGTGCGTTATGCGGATCCACACGCCGGGCCCGACATAGCCGGGATTACTCATTGCCAACACCCCTGCCCCACTCCCTGCCGATTGTGTGCAGCGACCTGATCAGCGAACGGCCGATCCGTCTTCAGGATCGTCACCGACGTCTCCAGGCTCGGCCGAAGCTTCTCCCAGCCGTCGCACGCACTCGCGCTCGTCGTCGTCTGACAGCCCGTAATCACCGCACAGAGCGGCAGCATCAGAAGCAGATACTTCGTCATTGATCTCGTTCCTTTCTCGGAGGACTTCGACAGAGCGTTCAAGCGCGTCCACAGCGGCTCCCTGCCGGCCGACGTTCTTTCCGTAGAGGAATGAACCGGAGACGATGGCCACGGCCACCACAGCTGCGCCCAGAGCTTTTCCAATGGGAGAGAGGAGGAAGGCCAGCATCTAAGCCTCCAACTCTTTCCGGATGGACTTCACGCGCCGCACGATCCACTCCCCGCCGAACAGGACCGCGGCAATCACGACCACGCCGATACCCGCCACCAGGATCAGAGCATCCCGATCCATGCCGGCGAGGTAGGATAGAAGCCCGCCAGTCCCGAAAACGGTGGCGAAGGCGGAGGACAACCAGTTGGTCTTCTGGCGGACTTCCTTCTCGACCTTCTCTGTCACCACGGGCCGGTCCACTGGAACCGGCACTTCCCTCTCCACGACCGTCTCTTCCACCACAGGAGAAGATCGGACGGACTCGGAAGCAGACCCGCCGAGCTCCACCAGGCGCTTGTGCAACGCCGATCGCGTCTTCGGCCCCACGTCGCCGTCGACGTCCAGACCATGCTCGGCCTGGAAGCGGCGAACCTCCGCCTCCGACACCCCATAACCGCAGACGACGAGCGCCAGACGGCCGTAATAGTCCAAGCGATCAGCAAGGCCGTTCTTGCCGCCGTTGATCTTGAGGCAGATGGTTTCCGGATCGTTCTGGTCGGCCCACTTGTTGAGGCCGCGGCTTGTCCAATACAAGATCGGAACGAGGCCTTCCCACGGATCGGTGTTGACCGCATCCGGCTCAGCAACGAAATCGGGGCAGTCGTAGCCTTGGCTACGGCACCAGTCGCGGAACTGTCGGTAATTGTCCTTTCCGGTGATCTGGATCGGCCCGCGACCGCGATAGAGGTAGCCGTCGCCATCCTTCTCCGGCGTATTGCCGAGATCAGTGCGGGTGTCGTATCGCGCCTGCGCTGGCGTCGGGCCCCAGATCTCCTGGTCCCACTTGAACGATCCGCTCTCGTGCATCAGCTGTGCCAGGTAATGGATCAGGCGATGCAGACGATCGAGCCCGACGTCGGCGGCATAGCGGTCGAGCGAGGTCAGGACGGAACGAAGGTTCGCCTCGCTCCCCTTGTTCTTTGCAGCCATGCGGATTTGCTCCGCCGTGATGGGCAGGTTCATGGTCTTTCTCCAGATTGTCGAGAGGGTTCAGGCGGTGGCTGTCGGTGGCTAGGGCGCTACCCCTCGAACAGTCGGTTAACCACGCATTAACGGCACACCATTTAGCTTGGACGCGGTGCTATGACGGCACAGGAAGCAGCTGCGGGGCGCAGATGAGCACCAACCTCCCCTACCGACGCGTCGATACATTTTCCGACGACGCGATCACTGTCCGTTTACAGCGTCGCGACCAAAGGCTGGTTGGCGTGATCGACTTCCCCAGCTTCCAGCGCAACGGGAAGATGATCCATGCGTCCACCATCTCCCCTCGCCCACTGAACGAAGCGTTCGCGGTTGCTGAGAAGATCCTGCCGCACACGCCATTTGCTGAGATTGTAATCCTTTTTCAGCCGGAGCTTCGACAGGCGGCCGAATAGCTAAGGCCGCGGCAATTGTTTCAGGAACCTCGGACTTCGGCTATGCTCAGCCGATGGAGTGCGAGACCTGCGACAACACAGGCTGGGTCTGCGAGGCCCACCCGAACAAGCCGTGGAACGGACCGAAAGCCTGCGGCTGCGGTGCTGCCGGCATGCCCTGCATTATCTGCAATGGCGATAGGCACGTGTCGCGGGTGTTGAAGTCGGTGCTACTGGTCAGAGATAAGAAGGTGCAGTAGGCGCTAGAGCGTCAGCGCCTCGTCCCACATTGCGTCGATCTGCGTGACTGTCAGACCCAGCGCAGCGCCGACCTGCTCGATCAACGGGTGCGACCGCTCGAACTGGGAAGCATACTCCCATTCAATCTGAGCGACAGCACGCTGTTGCGGATCCTCTATCACCGCAATCGCCGCCTCCACCTGATCAAGGGCGAAGCCATTTGTGACCAGCCCGAGGCGAAGCTGTCGTGCAGTGAGTGATAGAGTTGGCTGCGCCTGCGGTGGCTGTGGTTCGACCTCGACAACACTGCCATCAACAAGCTTTCGAAGACCGGAATTCAGGTTCAGATCTTCCCATTGTTCTTGAGTGATCTCGATAGCCGCGTCGGGTATTTGCTCAGCCGTGTGAAACTGATCATTATAGAAGCCGGAAGGGAAGCCCTCGGCGTCCACTGTTACAAAGAACTTCATGTCAGTACCCCATCGCAAGCCAGCGGATCGGGATCGATCCAACACCAACAGTACCGCCTTGAACATAACGCTTTTGAATGTAGGCACCGGTGTTGGCAAGATTTGCATAAGATACAGCCACCAACGTAACAGTATCCTGCAATGGAAAATTGAGGACAGGGGCAAAGTATATACAGGCGGAAGGGAAGGCTGTATGGAAGACTAAGCTATACTCACCGCTACCTGTGTCAGAATAGCCCCATTCCAGCATTAGCCCGTTCGGCAACTTCACGGCTCCTTGACCGCTGAGCAACGTTGCGCCCCCAAGGGATAGCCATGCTGCAGCACCTGTCGTATCGTCCAGAAGGTTCTGAATGAAAGAAGATACACCTAATTTTGTGAGGGCTGAGCTGGCGTTGTTAGCCTGCGCAAACATCTCAATCATGTAGTTTGTAACTTGTGATTTGGAAACCTTTGTTGCGAGGTCTTCAGTGATGTTTTCTACACTATAGGGACCATTTCGCAGCAGCTTCCCAGTTGTTCCGTCGAAAACAGCAATGCGCCCATTGACGGCGGAACCAGGCCCAACCACGTCCCCCGGTCCAGAACGCTCGAGTTTTGCAACGTGCCCCGGACCCATAAGTCCAGCGCGGTACTTGTCTGCTAGCCAACCGATCATGAGAGGCACTCCTATGCCCAGATCCGCTTCGGCGTCTCGGGGGTGATGATTATGGTTTCAGGAACCATCTCGGCAATCTCTTCCGTGCAGCGGAGGTCGTCGTCTTCACCACGAAGGAATGGGCATGCAGAGGCGAGCGCACCGGCATTGCCGGCGCGGAGGCATAGGTCGATCATGATGTGATCCTTAGGAAGAGATGAGCGGGAGTAGCTGGTTCGGTACGCGGATAGGGCAGTAAGCCAGACGGTAGATTACGCCGTTGAAAAGTCGCGCTGTGCCAGAATCTCTACCGAGATATAGGAGGCTCCCCGAGCCTAGATTCGGAACGGCACCGGACGTGTCTAGAACGGCTGTACTGCCATTCAAAGAGAAGGCAAAGTCATTCAGCTTCCATGCGAAAGCGTGTTTGAACGCGATCCCCTTTGCCAAGGGCTGAGACATGTTGACCTCGTAAGAGCCGCCAACGTATGAACCAGCCGTGGCCACTCCGCCGCCGCCATTTATCTGTGCTTCTAATGCATCGGACCCATTTCTTAGCTGCCAGGCACGAGGTGCTAAACTACTAGTCCCGAACTGCCTTCCTTCGACTAGGATCATACCTTCCGTGGCTGACAGCCAATCACCATTCCCGATGAGGGGAGTTTCGACCGCACGCGATACAGCTGCCGCAGTAGTGGGGATGTATGATGTGTGGCAAGTACCAATCTCAACATCCCATCCCCAGTTTAGAATTCCTGAGACGCCATCCCCGGCAAAAGAGCCGCCCGCTGTCATTGCGTCTAGGACAGGGCCGACGCTAAACGATCTCGTGCCACCCGCTGTGTTGGTGACCCCCCGTATAGCAACTCTATAGATGCCGTTCCCACAATACTCTACAACCGCATCAGGGCCGTTTGCTCCAGTAACCCAATACTCTCCAGTCACAGTGTCCACCACAACGGAGGTTCGGGTGTCCCAACTTGCGAAGTTGTTTTGCTGAACAAGTGCCCTTTTATATTCGCCATTGGTAATGAATGTTGTAAACCAGCACTCCGTGCTGTTGGGAATTTCCGTCGATGAAAAATACCGCTGAATAATTGGACTATTAGAAGCAACTGGAGCGACAATTTTCGTGAAGGTTTCCGTTCCGTAAGAAGCTGTAACAGAGGTTGCTTGCTTAGTTGCTCCACCTGCCAAAGCATATGCATCATTCATCTGATCACCAGAATAGGTG
This sequence comes from Pseudorhizobium tarimense, assembly GCF_022968135.1. Taxonomy (GTDB): domain Bacteria; phylum Pseudomonadota; class Alphaproteobacteria; order Rhizobiales; family Rhizobiaceae; genus Neorhizobium; species Neorhizobium tarimense. The sequence continues at coordinate 236,331 of NZ_JALJRA010000006.1, read as the reverse complement.
ACCAAGTTCGTCCTCGCCTCCTCTACCAGTATTCCATATCGGCCGGTCAGAAAATCATAATGTATCCGCGGCTGATTGACTGCAGCTGTCCGCAGCCTCCCCGTCGCATCGAGGTACGTGCCGGTAGAGGCTCGCGTAAACCACGAAGGATCGATCGCCTCGGTATCGGTAAACAGAAGATCAAGCGAAGGCGTCGGCAACTCGCCCTTTGCCACAAGTTCGTCAATCGCGCTCTGCACGGTCGTCGCGAGGAGCTTTGACGTCGTGTTGCTGTAGGCATGGTTTGCGCCGTCGAATGCGTCTGCCTGCTTATTGGTTGGGTCATAGGTCGCCTTGACCATGTCACCCGCGCCCTGCCCGTCCGTGCCTTTTGCTGCAACCAGACGCCACCAGGTGTTTTCGGTCGTCGGCAGACCGGGGGGAGCATTGCCAGTGGTGGCAACCTTCGCTATCCATGTGCTACCAGCCTGAAGAACGGCGTCTCGCTCGACATAGGCAGTGGACGAGCTATAGATGCCGCGATGAGTCATGCCGGTGAGGCCAGAGGGGATGCCAAGGTCCAGCGTATAAGAGCCGCCGCCCCCATTAACCCCTGCAGTCGCACTCTGCCCCGGCTCTCGCGTCGTGACTGTGCCAATGCCCAGCGACGGAGCCGGACCAACGGGACCAACACCGTAGTCAAACGGCCCATCCCAATCACCAGACGTGTTGCTACCCTTGACGTACAGCTGTGCAACATCACCTTCTAAGACAAGGTAGCTGAAGCCCTTTGGCTGTGCATCGTAGGACACCCGCTCCGCAAGTGTGCCGCTGGCGTCATACTTGAAGATCGTACCTTTGCGGATCTCGTCCAGCAGATAAGAAACCGCCTGGCTGTTTCGGTCGAGCGTCTTCAGGTAAGCCGTATCGCGCTGGATGGCGTAGCTGTACGTTCCGCTTGTTCCCCGCCATTTCAGTTCGGCAGTAATCTGCGTCTCGCTATCGACTGAAGCAATCGGGAGGACGTTGTTCCCATCCGCTTCTACGATGACGTTGCCGCCTTCGATCAAGGCCGACTGCCACAGCGTGCCGTTGCCCGTGACCACTGCACTGCCATTCGCCAAGGACACGGTCCCTGTCGAGTAGTAGGAGGTTGCCATTTATGGGATTCCTTTAATTGGACGAACAGATGTCTGCGCTTATCTCTTCCACCAGAGTAAATTCACGTTGAAGCTGCTGGAGGGTATGCCTCCGGGCTGTTTGTAAGTCTGGATGTGATAGACATTGTTACCTCGGACATCGCCTTTCCCAATTGCTGTAGCGGATACAGATCTCGACACGCTTTCTGTCGACCCGCCTGTCGAGAAGGAGAAGGTGTCGATGAAGATCACTTCGCCGGTCGTCGCGTTGATGAGACGCATCCCAAACGTCCCGCTACTATTCGGCCCCAACAACCCAGAGTAACTGCCTACGATGTAGGCGAAGACTGCTGTGGGATTAGGATTGTTTATGGTTCGCGTAGCAATGGTTAACCATCCATGAGGAGCCAAGATGTCACGGCTGCCGCTCCCGCTGAAGCTGTCGCTTGAGGTCACTGAGTTGTAGTCGAGGTTGGTTGTCCCAAAAACCGCGTTGTTGATCACTGCATTCTGAATGGTGGCCCAGGACACCTGCACATTCTGAAGCTTCAGTATCCCGTCCTCGTAAACTAGAGGAAGCGTCGAAACATTGCCGTTGGTGACGACAAACTGGTCAGCCATTACGGCAAAGCGCGAGTGCTGGACACCGCCGACGGTATAGAGCTCAAGGAAGAAACCACTCTCCTTGAAGGTGTCGTTAACAGACCCTCGAAGAGCTACCGAGAACCGAGCGTCGACACCTGACTGATTGGCCGCAGCACGGAACTCGACACGGCCTTGCGCAAAGCCATCATCAATGGCCGCGTAAACGTCCGTGATTTGGGTTGCCAGCGCGTCAAGATCGGTCGCGACTGATGCCAGTTCTTGCGTAACCGTCGCCTTGTTGCTCTCGAACTCAGCATCTAGCTCGGTGATCGACGTGACGGCCGCCGCAAGGTTGCTGACAACCACGGAGATCTCTTCCGTGAACCGTGCCCTCGCATCACCTATTTGCTTCGTAAGCCCACGACGGATGACCTCCGACGTTGCGCCCTGAAGCTGCTGGTCCGTCAGGATGCGCTCAAGGATCGGACGAACGTCGTCAAAGCCCTGGAACAGCTTCTGAAACTGCTCCTTTACCTCCTTGTTGAGGTTGTCGAGGTAGACCTCCAGATCCGCATTGCCGCTTGGCAGCGAGGTTGCCTTCTTCACAGGAGACCATACCGTCGGGCGGTTGGCGATGAGCTTGTGGCGGAAGCTGTACTCCGTCTCGCTGACGATGCCCTCCTGCAGCATCGTGATTGTGACATCCGGCTGGACGTTCTTCGTGTACCGGTTGTTCGGCTCTGCAGTTGGCCACCACTCGAATTGAATGCCCGTGACCGACACGTCGTCGAACGGTGACCACGACATGCGGAAGGCCGCGATGGTGCGACCATCGTCTGCCTGCGCAAGGATAGGAATTGGGGTCCAGTCTGGAAGCTCGTTAAGATATACAGGCTCGCCGCTTGGGATTGGTACGACAGGCGGCAAAACGCCAGTGCCAGCATAGATCGAGCTATCTCGCTCCTGCAGCGAGAGTGCCACATTGCGCGGACCGTCGCTAGTCAAGGCACGGATGGACCGACTCTGAACGATGTAAGCTCGGTCACCATAGCGTTCCGAGTTCCAACGCACCCAGTCACCCACGCGGACGTCTTGAAAATAGGGTCGCAGCACGACATCGGCCGTCGCCTCAAAGCGGTTTTCCTTGTAGTAGATCGCCGCAAGCTGGTTTGCCTGCCGCTTCGACGGAACCGTGGGAAAGTTGATCGCCAGATCTCGCGTGCGCCGGTCAAGGGCAACTTGGCTACTGTTCGTCTGCGTATCGTAGCCTGTCGGACTCCACATGTTAGAGGGTTCCGGATAGGTGCCGCCAACTGAGTTGACCAGATCCGCCATGGATCGCCGACGCTGGAAGCGCACGTTCTCACCCACGATCAAGTCGTCATCTGTTAAGGTCGCAACAATCGGCTGCGCGGTTCCGATGAGCGGCCAAGACCCGTCAACACTGTCGATGACCATTCCGCCGCAGGCCTGCATCAGACCGTCGATGTTGTCGCCGTGGTCAACGTCGCAGTCTAGCAAGACGGAGCAACGATAACGGCGCTCGCCGGAGACAAGCTCGTCACAGATGTTGGCCGCAGTTGCGTACTTGTCGACTGGTAGGTCTTCCGGCGACATCCCCATGCCACAGAACATATCACCGTTCCACGAGAAACCGCGTCGATAGTTGTAATCCATGATGATAGGGTTTTCGGTGAACTCATAGGTCGAATAGTCGCCCCACCGATGTGCACCGGAGCCGCCGACCGTAAAATCCTTGCGCGGGTCGTACAGCCTGGCGCCCCGGATCTCGAAGAAGAATTGCGGGAAGCTGTTCATCTCCTCCTGGTCATAGGTAACGAAGGCGACAAGGTAACAAGCCCCGCTTCCAAAGTGCTGCGCAGTCCACCGTCCGGAGGGGTTCGCATACGTGACCAGGCTTGGATCTGCGCCTGCCTGCGTCCCGTTGTAGAAGGTGAACTGCATCCGGCCGGAATACTTGCCAGACGCGACACTGTAAGACTGATGAGCGGAGCTGCTGTCTATGAGCAAGAGGGTCAGCTCTTCGCCACCAGCCCACACTCTCGAGAGGCCGTCACAAGGATAATCGGACAGGCAGTAAACTTGCTGGAGGTACTTGTTCGAATTGCCATAAGTGTTCACGTAGACGTCGTGGCCGGCAACCCCGACGTACCCACATGCGACCTTTCGACTGACGTTCTCGCCGTAATCTCGCTCGAACTGAGTCCCAGCGTTCTTCTTAGCGGCCTTCTTGGCGCGGCTCGCCTGTATCCGGCCGACAACGAAGTTGAGGCCGATACCGATGGCGGCCGAGGCCAATGCAGCGCCGATCGTGCCGGCGCCGAAGATGACGCCAGTGACTGCCGCGATGGCCGTTGAGATAAAGGGCATCTATCGAACCTGATATGCTCGGAGAACAGCCGAGGGTGAAAAGAACTGAAGGTCGTAGCCGGTGGTGACTTCGACACGCTTGCGGCCATCACGTTCGATGTAACCGTAGATGGTCCGAACGGCGAAGCCGGCAGAGGTGAACACACCGCAGGAGATGCGACCCTCCCGCTCGATCACGCCCACGTCGCCGCGCTGCGCCATGAGCGGCGAGATCGGCTCGCCAAGAGCGTCAGCCAGCGCCTCTTCAACCGTCTCCTTGTAGCCGGCCTTGCGGAAGTGCTTGTAGCCCTCCGCCTCGGTCGAATACCTCTGGAGGTGCGGCAGGATGCGCTCGCCCGTGACGGCTTCGATGGCGTCCATTGCCATGATCCAGCAGTCCGACTCGCCCCATTCACCGGGCATAGCCTGATGCTTCGCCACAACCACGTTGAGGCGTTCTTCCCAGTCGGGATGTCTGGTCATGTTAATTACTTATCAACTTCGTAAAGATGTCGTTGTAGTTACTGCCACTTGGCACATTTGAACTTCCAGGCTTGCCCCATAGTACTTCAACGCGCCCTGCCCTGCCGGCGTGCTCGAAGAACTTGTCGCCCGGTGCGCGGCGCTGCTGGTCGGCGGTGGAGCGAACGCGGCCATTTTTGCGGCTGTAGTCGAGTTGGCGGCCTTCGCAGCGAGCCGCGAGGACGTAGCCACGCTCCGGGTCAACAGCGTGCTCGACGACATCGAGATAGCCGCGCGCAACCGTCTCCACCTGGATTAGCTCGCCTGTGTCGGGATGAAAATGCGCATCCATAACTCGCACAGGCCGGTCCCGGTAATCCTCGTTCTCGATCTGCACCAGAACCGCAGGCGTCAGGCCATCGTCTGGGCTTTCTGCAAGCGTAAGGGTAAAGCTGCCGTCTGCCGTGGTGCCGGTCCCGCTTCCGAGATCCGATACTTCGATCAGGCCGAACGGCTTGTATTCCACACCCTCCCACATCAGTGGCTCATTGCGGGCGATGAATCCATAGATGCCGGAGCCGAACTGGAGCCAGATCATCTGCCGCGTGGAGATGCGGCCCTCGTTGTAGAGGTTCTTGACTGCGGTCGAGAGCATCAGATGACCCGCTTGCGCTTCATCTCAAGCACGACGGCGACCACCGCCTTCTTGAACTCCGGATTGTACTTCGGTTCTGGCTGCGGCTCTGCTTCCGTCTCCGGCGCTGGAGCCGGGTTCTTCAGTTCCGTGGCCTGATCGATCTCGGTCATCTCAGCACCTGATACCCTTCGAAGGTTGCGGGAGTAGGATTCGCCACCACCTGATGCGACCAGGTGGAGTGATCCATGATGAATAGCGCACGCGGGCGCCAAAGACGGGCGACAGCGGCAGTCGTGAATGTCGAGGTATGGAGGAAGGGCGCCACCGTGAGAGCCAGCGCGCCGCCTGATGTTGCAGTGGCGGGAGCAAGGATCTCATAGAGCGCGGTATAGACGCCTTGGCTCAACTCCACCCGATCACCAGCAGAGGCCACATAGCCCGCAGGAACGCTTCCAAGCGTCAGCACCCCCGACAGGCCAAGCGAGGCCACCGTCGCGGTCCCTGCCCATCCAGAGGCGATTTCCTGCGGTGTCTGTGCCCCTTCATATGCAAGCGGAGCCATTTGACCAATGTCGAAGCATCGGAAGCGGTTCAAGCCGCCCTTGAGGGATAGCTTCCAAGCATGCCACTTCTGGCGGTCGTTCCGGTCGAGCGGAGCAGTCTCGACAGTAGCCTTCCAGACAGGATCAGCTACTTGGCTGATGTTGAAGGCGGTGCCACGGTTGAAGCCAGAGGAGACGGTGCCCTCCATCAGTGTGAAGGTGCACTCGACTACCTCGTCAAATGGCAGGTCGATGGCTGCCATTATGCCTTTCTCCTCATCTGCAAATCCGCGATCCGAGCCGGGAGCTTTGCTTCAGACTGGCTGATAGCCTGGCGTGTCACGCTCTTCACGTAAGCCTGCAGCCCGCCTTGATCGTCCACTGCAACGCCGACAGTCACATGCACGCTTTCAGCCTGCCCGGTCGCGCTTGCAACTCCATTGTTGTTGGCCGGCATAACCGGTGCGACATGGCCGCCGCTGGCATAACCCTTCGCCCGCTTGTGCATGGCGTCTAGGTTGCGAACGCCGATCCGATCGGTCGCCTTCTTTGAGAAGACGAACTCGCCACCGTGGACGATGCCCGCTGCCTGATGGGCCGCACCATTGCCGGTGTAGCCGCCGCTGGCATAGAGCCCGACAGGAGCCGATGGGAAGAAGCTTTTACCACCGCCGAACAGGCCGCCGAAGATGCCTCCAAGGCTGCCGCCGCCACCAAAGAGGCTGTCAAAGGCGGAATCCATGAGCTTGTCAGCGATTTTGCTGAGAGCGTTTAGAGCTGCATTCGCAAAGCTCTTCCATGCGCTTTCGCCGTTCGCGAGACCTGAGACAAAGTCATCCACAAATCCGCGGGAGACGTCTTTGGCGAAATCAAGCGCTTCTCTCGCCTTCTTCGTAGCGAACTCAATCGAAGCCATGACAGAGCCGAGAGCAGAGAGTTCGCCCTTCTGAGCTTCAGTGAGCGTGATGCCCTTCTGCTGCGCCTCATTCAACAAGCTCGTTTCATATCGCAGGGCCGCAGCGGCTTCTTCAGTCATACCAAGGGCAGCGCGTTCAGCCTCAAGAGAAGCTATCCGGCGGTTCGCACCGTCGACAATATCGCTGTATTTCTCGGCTTCGGTCTTGCCGCCACGGCCCTTCTTCTTCTTGTCGTCAACGGTTTCCATCCATCCGGCAAGCGCCTTGACCTTGTCGGCTGCCGCCGATGCGCCGCGGCCGATGTAGTCGAAGGCCTGTCCGGTGTAGTCGGTTCCTTGGGCAGCGTTATAGGCATCCTGAGCTGCGCCCATCGCTCCAGATGCCGCACCGGGGTTTGGATTCGTGACATTGCCAAACTCAACCGGCCCAAGGATCATACTGTTGTACGTCTCTGGGCTTAGAGGCTGACCGATGGATGCAGTCCAGAGGGCATACTTGTTGATGAGATTGTTCAAACCGTCGATCGCGGCCTGAACCATGATCTCGATCCCATCGATGACTTTTTTCGCCGTTGAGTACACGACATCAGAGAGGGCGGCTGGAAGTTGAGACCACACAGCTTTCAGGGCCTGGTACCCCCCAACGAAAGCTCCGATGACACTGTTAACCCCATCATTTGCAGCCTTGACGATATCAAAACCGAAGATCTGCTCCAGTTCTTCGCGGAAGATGTTGGCGGCGGCGACAGCTGCGGTGAGGCCGATAATGAAGGCCGTGGCAGGGTTGGCGATCGCGAAAGACGCCGCCAGAGATAATGCAGCCGCCGACAGTCTCCCTAGAAGGGCAATGAGGCTCACCACACCGCCGATGATGGCGGGTGCATAAAGAAGCGCCAGAGCGCCGGCCGCGGCTACAGCATACGGCGCAATCTCATCCAGAACGGATGCTACACCTCGGAGGGCTGAGGCAGCCAGTTTGGGCCAGTCAACCATCTGGAGCCCAGCAGCGACGAGCGCGACGAGAGCAATGGTCAAAAGCGAGATTGGAGCGATGACGGCAAGAAGCGCTCCACCGAGAGCCTTAACTGCACCCGCCGCGCCCATAGGGCCAAGCACGGCGCTGATCTGCGTTCCCTGCTGGAGGGCGATCTGAAGCGGGTTCATCGACATAGCGGCAGACACGCCGATGTCTTGGAACTGCGCGGCCAGATTGCCGACGTTTAATGACGCGGCGTTCATTCCTCGCATGTTTTGATTGGCGGCCTGAGCGTGGAGCCGCATGGCTCCTGCGGCCTTGGTTGCAGCCGCCGCCTCTGCATTAAGCGCCGTCGCGGCCTCATCCGCTGCCCGAGCAGCCATCTGGCCAGCCTTGGAAGATGTAGGTCCCAGCCCTTCAACGGCGCTCTCCGCACGCTTCGCTGCCCCAGACAGCTTGTCGAGCTTGGACGATGCCTGATCGACGTTCTTCGCCTGTACCTCGATTCCGAGGGAAGCCAACTCAGCCATGCCTTTGCCTTTCCTATGGTCACGACATATCGTCCCGGCTTTCAACCTGGAGGATGATTCATGCGTACGTTTGCTGGTTTTCTCTTTTGCCTAAGCCTCGCGGGAGGACAGGCATATGCAGCTTGCGATGCTGACGTTCTATCTATCGAAGAGTGGTCGATCCGGAGCAATCAAGACGAGGCGCTTGAACTTACACTGACACTAAAATCAAACCTAAAGAAGGACATCCGGATGATTGACGCCGATTTCAAGTTCCGAGATGCCCTCGGCGGTCATATCGCTGCAGATACAGTCAATCGCGACTTGGCAATTCCGAGCGGAACAGCCGTGACGATGACGAAGCGTTGGCCAAATACCTTTGAACGTCTACTGAAATTGAACCATGACGAGGTCTCAACAACAACCTGTGTCCGTTCCGTGCTCTACGAAGACGGCACGAAGGAGGAGTTCAGGTAGTTTCGCGCTTCACCACGCGCCGGTTCTTCGCCGCCGCACGGATACGCTGCTTGGATTCCGCCACGTCCGCCTCTGTGGCCGCCTCCCGCTTGTGCCCGCCGGTCTTGTTGATGACCGAAAGCACCTCAGCGTCGATGCTCCGAATGACGGAAAGCTCCCACGGCGAGATGATAGCGCCCGACAACCGGCAGAAGCTCTCGATCTCGCTGTAGGTGATGGGATTGGCCGAAAAGCCGGATTGGCGGGTGTTGTGGAGTTCGATGAACCATCCCCAGATATGGAGCCCGAATTCAGGCTCCTCTGGTGGCGGATCATTCCTGCGGCGAGGAAGGAAGAACGCGGTCGCGTAGGCGATCAGGCCTTCCGCGACCGCTTCGTAAAATTCGCGTCCTCGTCAGCCGCAGCATCCACCTGCTCTGCGATGAAGAAGTAGCGAGGATCAGAGATGATCTTCATCACCTCCTCAGGCGTGGCGGGAACAGCCTGGCCGCCCCGGGTCATATTCCAAGAGACGACGGAAGCCGCGACGATTTCGTTCGTGCGCTCTTCAACCTCTTCCACGGTTCCGATTTTCTTCGGGTTCTTGCGGTTCTCACGGATGGCAGCATTCGCCAGCTTGCGCTGGATCCGCTTCACTCGTTCAGATCGGTAGGAGGCCACCTCGATCTCCAGCCCCGTCTTCTCGCGAGAGACAGGGTGGATGATCTCGACGGTGAAGGTGTCTTCGAAGTTGAACGAGACTTCCTGCTCGAATTTTTCGAGGTCGAACATTGGCGCTCCTTACGGCGTGGTGTCGGCAGGTTCGACGGTCAGGATCTCGGTGTTGATCCCGATTGCGAACGTGCGGCGAAGAACATTGTCTCCGGCGCCGATCTGCTTGCGAGCGGACATCACCAGCCCGCGGAAATAGTCGACGCTGTTGGAGAAGTCCGCGCTCGGAGCGTCTTCGTATTCCACCTTGAAGTTGTAGAGGAACTTCGTCTGCTCGGCCGCACGAAGCGCGATCTGGCCCGGGTCGAGCGGGTCATCACCGACAACAAGGGAAATAGTGCCAGCATCACGAGCGCCCTTGAGGTGACGAACGCGGCCGTCACTCAGAGACTGGAAGGTGACATCGGCGGATTCGTCACCGATCTCGCCGCCGTCCTCGACCTCGCCAATCGGAACCCAGGTAAGAGCCTCAAAGGCGGCAATGGCCGTGGCATCAGAGGTGTAGTCGATGGAGGTCGTGCCGCCGATGAAGAACTTCGCTCCAGTAGCAGTCGTTATAGCCATCGGTGTGCTCCTTTATGGCTGGTAGGTTTCGTACTCGATGGTGACAGGGACCGTCACCGAGCCATTCTGAGGCGGCTGCGGGATGGCGTATGGTTTGCGGTAGATCTTCACCCGGACACCGCTCTGGTCGAGGATGAGGCCAAGCGGGAAGTGCGCGATGATCTGGTCAGCGATCTGCAAAGGCTTCACCATGCCCGCCCCGTCCCGATGGTGGACGGTGACTTGAAAGATGCCCCGATGTTGCTGGTGACCGAGCGACAGCGTCCGCGTCACAGTCCGGTTTGGCAGGAAGAAGACCTCAAGGTATTCCCTCGGCTTCGTCTGCCCCTCGGGCGGGAACTGAAGATTAGGCCAAGCGATCGGCAGCGCTGGGTTGAGCGTGAGGTCCGATAGCCTGCTGGATAGCGCAGCAAAGATGTTCGCTTCCACACCAGTGGCCATTCGTGTAAACCCCTATCCATGTCAGAAAAGCCGCCCCTCACCGACGACCAGGTTCATGCCAAGCTGGGCGAGGCGTGGAACCTGTTGGCCCGAGAGAGCGGATCAAGCGAGTTTGGTAACAACGTCCTGGCTACCGCCCGGAAGGTGCTGTTCACCCTGCAGGCCGCGCTGGTGAAGCGATCAGATGACGCTAAAGCCCAAGACGACGCTTGAGCTCTGCCGCCTGCCTTTCGACTATTCCCTGCCACTGTTGGGCAGCTGAGCGCACGAAGGCGTCAGGAGGCTGACCATTACTGCCGAACTCGCGAAAGCCAGCGTACGCGGCCGTGTAGCCGAAATAGAGCGTGTCGTGCACATCGGCCCCGGCTATGACTGCTTCGACCTGGCCGAAGTCGGCAGAGTATGAGCCTCCCTCACGCGGCTGCGCTCCCGGGTGAATGCGAGGCATTGCAGCAGTCGAGGCCATCAGAGATGCTCTCAAGAAACCGGTGTCGACGCGCATGCTGCCACCTTGCGCGACTGGCTTCTGCATCTCCTCCACGACTTCCTGCACGCTCTCCTTGAACACCGCTTCGATTGCGCCCGGCACCTTCTCAGCGAATGCCGCCACCTGCGCAGAGAATGTCAGCTTCGCCATCAGGCAGCCTCGGCACGGAACCTGCGCTCCACGGCGCCGATATAGTCGATCTTATAGGTGACGTGGCACCTGCACCCGGAAATCTCGTTGATCGGTGCCCTCGGGTCTCCTGGGTACCGTAGCGCCGCTCCCGATGGGCTGATGAAGACGCCATCGATCGGGACTTGCGTGTTGTTGAGCGCCCTGTGGGTATGACGCACGCGGTTATCACCGGCAGAACGCCAGATCTTCACCACATCGCGGGCTTCGATCTTGCCGGCGTTGATCTGTTGGCGAATAGCGTTATCCCGGGCAGAGCCGAGCGCCATCATGGTTTCGGTGCGGGCCACCATCTCGCCGCGAAGGCGAAGGTTGTTGTCGTTCAAGCGGCTGACGATCCGCTGCACATCTTCTGCCTCGAGCGCCTTGCCGTCGCGGATGGCAGCGAGAACGGTGCGGTCGAAGCGCTTATCCCGTGTCGTCAGGTCCAGATACTTCTTCATCAACTCCGGATCGCCAGAAAGGAGGTTTTGCCGGGCCCGCTCGATGTATTCGATCTGGCGCTGCGTCAGACCGATGACACCGCCCTCACGCTTGCCGCTCACCCGATTGACCCTGCCGACCACATCAAGAGCCGTCTGGCGAGGATTGGCGCCTCGCTGCAAGCCTTGCTCCAGCGCATAGCGAACGCCCTGGCGCTGATCCTCCGTGATGTGCGTCACCATCGAAGACGACAGCTCGCGAAGGATGGCCTCAGCCTCCGGGTTGCGGACGCCAAAGCGGAAGACGACCTTCGCGCCTTCCGGATCCCGCACCGTCGGCAACTCGCCAACGGCATTGATGCCCCCGGCATTGAATGCTTCCTGCAGAGCGAGGTCGAGCGCAGAGAATGCCTCCGGCTCTAGCATCATGGCCTCGATCGCCCCATTCAGGTCGCCACGCTCCAGGCGCTCAATCACGCGCTGGAGAACGATGGCAGACTTGATGGCCTCAACACCTTCGCGAAACGCCGCTGCAAGGCGAGGCTCATAGGTGTTGAGGAGCTCTTCGAAGGTCATGCAGCGGGTGCGCTCGCCTTGGCGATCTGCTTCTCAGCAGCCTGAGTGGCCGCTTTGACCATACCCTGCTGCTCGAGCGCCTTTGCCTCATGAGCAGTCAGCATCGGAGTGTCGCCAATCTTATAGCGGCGGAATGCCTGCGTCACTACCACCTTGACCAGCTTGCGCTTGCTGTCAGCCATCGGAGTTTCCTTTCCTTAGAATTGTGATCAGTTCACCAGATCGATTTCGTACAGGACGGCCACGCCGGCAGGAGAGAGAGGACGAACCTCTGCAATCTCCACCCACGGGCTTGCCTCTGTGGCATCCTCCGCCTTTAAATTGATTGCCACCTGATGGCTCTTCATCGGCACAGCCTCAGGATCGGCCGTCACGGTCAGCGTATGGCGCGTCTGGCCGATCAGCGTGCCGGATTGGTCGCGGATCTCCTGGAAGCCCTCCACGGCATACAGCGTGCGGTATATCGGCGGGCCGATGGTCGGATCCCATGGCCGATCTGGATCTGTTGCGCCGGGTATGCGCAGCGTGACCGGGTAGCCGTCAGGCTGGGAGACGTCGGAGACCGAGCTGATGGCGTCGGCCACTTCAGCGGCAATAGCGCTCCAATCCTCAGGCATGATTGTGTTCCTTTCGGCCAAAGCATCTAAACTGAACTGTTCTGTTACTCTTCCATCAACGGAAGGCGCTTAGGCAGAGAGGCCAACGCCGGTGCGAGAGTGCGCTATGACTGATGATCTTCTGGGAACTCTCTACTGGACGTACTTCGCCCTCGGTCTGGCCAGCCCCTTATTGCCATTCACCCTAATGTGGAGGACGGCTTGTCTTTCCGCCGGTGCACTACTGGCCGCAAACCTTTTCGCACAACCGGTCCATTGGTCCGACGAAAACGTCAGTCATACATTTGGACTCTTGATGCTACTAATGTTCACTTCAGTGGTGGTGCTGGCCTTAGCCGTGCGATTTCTCATAGTGGTCGCAAAGGGTCCTGCTACTGACGAGGTTCTAGGCATCGGACAGTACAGTCACTGGCGTATTTGGATCGACCTGATCAACCTTGCGTTTTGGGGCGGCATCGCAGGAGTGTTTTTGGTCATTCTCCTTGCCCGTCTGCTGGGTGGGCTCCAGGGCGGACATTTATTAGATCTTGGCATCGCACTTGCGGGCGTTGCTGTCGCCGTCTTCGCTGCTCTCCGCTGCAGCAAGATGATCGCGGTCCCCTTGTCCAGTATAGGAATTGCAGTGTCAGTGCTTAGCTTCATTGGTTCAGGCCAGACCGACCGCATCATCGGTGAAGCGGAGGCCTTGGCTGCTGGACGTCCATGGTGTCTGGTCACGCCGACGACGGACGTCCAGCAGCCGACGCTTGCGGCGCTGGGCTTCTTTTCGCTACCGAAGGGTAGACTAAAAGCTCACTTGGTCTTGCGGATACGTGATGGCGACGAAGACATAAAAGCGCACTGGTCGATCCGGCAGCAGCGATTTTTCAACGGCGCCTATAATCTCGTTCCGGCCTGTGATTATCGTACTGACTACGCTGCGGCCCTAATGCAGGGTCGGGTTTGATTCCCGAGAGCACTCCCATACATTGGAGCAGGCTCAGAACCTCGCCAGTGTTGAGACGGTGGTGCCGGTTGGGGTGGCAGGCAGGATCTCGGCGAGGATGCCCTCGACGATCGGCAGCACGGCTTTGCCGGATACGTCACCGACGACGCTCCATTTTATGCCCTTGACCTCTGTCAGCACCTTCTGCGGTCCGGCGGCCACGTCTGGCGCCAGCGATCCTGGCTTCACCAGCTCCCTCAATGCAAGCTCGTAGGTCGCCTTCTCGACTGGCGCTGGCACTACGTCCGCAGGCAGATCCTCGCAGCGCCAGACTACATCAGCACGCGGCCAGAGGAGAACCTGATCTGCAGAAGCGACCACGCCGGGGTAGCGCGCACCGTAGAGAGCATCGAGAGCCTGCGAAGCGCGCACCAGAGCAGCAGTGCGCTTGCGATCGTCGACACTCGCCGCGGTCCATGCCGCATTGCCTCGTGCTTCGTGATAGGCCAGCGCAGTCGGAAGAGTGCCGTAGTAGTCTGCCATGATCACTCCTTCGTCGTCGGCGCGAGCATGGTTAGCAGATCACGCGCTTCACGTAGCCGACGATCAAGCCAATCAATGCGATCTTGCGTGTCTATGCCTCCCCACGTGCGGACGCGGCCGTTCGTCTCCATCGCGATTATGCAGACTAGGTTGTCCGCATCCACCCGTTGCAGCATCGAGCGCAGCGCTGCCGCAGGTGAGGCATCACTGAACGAGATGACCTTGCTGTCCGTCAGCTTGTCCTTCACAGGCCCAGCAGGCTCGGGAAGTTCTCTGATCCACTCGCCGTTGTCTGAGCCTTTCAACTCGCACCCGGCACATTCCGTGATCCCACCCTCATATAGCTTGAATGTGGAGCACCCGCAGGCAGCGCAGCACCATACAAGCGGTTCGCGCCTGCCGAGATCGACAACGTTGCTCATGCGATGCCTCCAGATGTTGAGTGGTGCGGGACCCCATTTGGTCTTGGTGTTCGTTTGGTCTCGGGAAGGAGAACCAAGATGAACGGACATAGACCGGCAGGCGCCGCCGATTGGCCGAGAGACGAAGCCATTGCTCCAATCGGAGTGGCGCAACCCTGGGCGAGCCGGTCAGAACGCGACCGCGACAACAAAGATGATCGCGCCCCACAGTATGATGCTGATGCCGTCCCGCGCGTTACCACCTGCTCCCGGATCTTCAGGTCCTGTTATTCATTCCCGACTAGACCAACGCCACTAGAAGGTAGCGCAACTAGAGGCGAGAATGTCTACACTCAACTTACTACCGTTGCTTAGCGTGCTATTAGGCGCTCTCATTTCTGGGGGAACAGCCTGGATACTACATCGAAGACAATCCGCAGGCGCGGTGAAAAGACTTATCCTAGAGCGCCTTGAGAAGGCCTACGAGCTAAGCCAATCGGTCTACGATGGCTACGAGTTGCAAAATCAGCTCTTGCTGAACACCCAGTTGAGGGACGCAAACGAATGGCTCACGCTACGTAAGCATCCGGGCAAGGAAATGAACGAGCTAAAAATGCTCATAAGAGTATACGCCGACGGACTGATTGAAAAGTTGGATGCCATGGACGTCCATCATCAAGACCTGAAGACCCTGCACAAGCGGATGGATAACGTAGTTCGAGAAGGGACCCCCCCACTGTCCGCCCGAACGCAGACTGATCAACAAAGGGTAGAAGCCGATCTGGCTGCGCTCGGAGACGCCACCAATGCACTGAAAACCGAGCTCGTGACCCTGTTGCGTGAGCATCTACCCCGATAACTCTGCGCTTCTCGCTGCTCCCGGAGGTTAGGGTGTGGCTGCAGAACCGCTCTACCTCTTTAAGATAGGTATCTGCGACCGTGCTTTATCGTACAGTGTTCGTCCTAAGCCGAGCAGCGGCAGGGCCTCGACCTCCGGAGAAGCCCGCCCATTCCACTTTACGCGGGCTTCTCTGCGTTTGCGGTCAGGGCGCTCGTTACGGCTACCGCGTAGGTAAATGCGGGTCTCGGTTTGCCAACTTCACGAAGGGAACGTAGCGGCTTGCGGGCGCTACCCTTTCCGTTGCAGCGGCGATGCGCTTGTCGAGCAGCATGTTCAGCTTTGCTCACACTCCAATGAGGCCGGCCGGGGCCGGTTCAGCCCCAGCCGGTGTTTCAGCCGCGAAGCTTGAGCTCGGCCTCGATCGCAGCATTGGCTTCTTCGCCGTTGCTGATCGGATCGTCGCTGAGCTTGGAAGCAAGCGACCGACGCTCCTGCCAGGTGAGGTCCTTCCAGTTGGCCGGGATCTCGATCTTGACGCTCGCGTTGGTTTCGCCGGCGTTGCCGATGCCATCTGCGGACTGATCGCCAACGATCTTCTGCGCACCGGGCGTCACTGCCTCGCCTGCCTGCTCTGCCGTCTGTGCCGCCTGTCCGGTCGACACATCCGTGTTGCTGGCCTTGATGCCGATGCCCCCAACAGCAGAGACTTCGGCATTTGCTGCGAAGTTGCCTTCGCTGTCCGCAAGCGGACGGCTGGTGCCTTCCGGATCGGGCTTGATCGGCTCGATGCTGGAAAGGGCGGTAGAGGACTGCCGAGCCGCCTTCTCCGCCTGCTCAGCCATCTTGTCGAAGGCATTGGCGAGACGGTCAACGGCACTGCCGCCCATTCGGTTGGCGCGGGAGCGCAGGATCTGCGACCGGCTTTCGTCACGGCGCGCGATCGCTTCCGCAAGCTGCGGATCATTCTGATGATCGGTCATTGTCATTTCTCCAGATTGAGGGGGTGAATGGAGAGGGGCCGAAGCCCCTGCCCTCAGCCGTTCGTGACGACGGCGACCATTCGAACCAGCTTCGGATCATAGACCCGCGTCCAGTTCGCGCCGTTAGCGAGCTCCGCATCGGTCACGCCGGATGCCGAAGCGGGTGTGCCGGAGAAGGAGACGCCGCGGGGGTGCATGACCCAATGGCGGCGATACCAGACGGTCTCCACGCCTTCACCGTTACCGGCAGCCGCAACGCTGTCGATCTCGACCGGCTTCTTCGGTCCGCCCTCACCGGTGGCCTCGGCATAGCCGATGGCGCCATTGCCGAAGAGGTAGGAGGTGTACTTGAAGCCGGACGTCGTACCTGCCTCGCGTGGGCACTGGTCGGAGACATAGACGATCTTGTCGTCCCACATGTCGAAGTCGAGGCCCGTCGCCGGATCCTTGAACTTCTCGATCGCCCGGGCAGCGCGCAGGTTGTAGAACACCCGCGAGTGCATGAGGACGGCTGACAGCGTGGTGCCGTATTCGCCGAGCAGTGCATAGGCATTGGCAGCAATCTCGGCGTCCAGGTTGACGGGCGACACTGCGCCGTCTTCCGAAGCGACATCGAGAACGTTGCCCGCCATGCCGGCCGACGCGAAGACGCCGCGCATCTGCTCGCCCATGATCCGCTGTTCTTCACGAACCCAGTACTCAGCAATGAGCTGAGCTACGGCATCGAGCGGATCTTCCGCCAGCATGGAAGCGACGAGGTTCGCCGACTGCCAGCCGTTGTTGCGGCGGATCTTGCGAGCCATGTCCTGGCCCTGAGTCAGCTTGTTAGGCGTGGCTGTCTGCGCCGGGTCATCCGTCGAGACGTTGGAGTTGCCGGTCAGGTCGTTCCAGAATGGCATCTGGACGAGATCGCCGGGACCATTGGCGAAACGCTGCAGTTCAGCGTCGGTGGAGACGATCGGCGAATTGCGGATGCGCGAGAGCTGCGCAATGCGCTGTATCGTCGTGGGAAGGAAGAGCGGGCCATAGATGACGTCGCTCAGACGAGTGGTTGCCATGTCGAGGCTCCTGTCGTTTGGAGGATGTGGGGTGGATTGTCTCGGTCACCCCACTGGGCATGACCTCGTCTATGGGTGGCGCCACTGACGCCCGGTGTTACCAGTTGGGAGTGACGCCTGCGGCCTGCGCCATCTGGCGAGCCTTGGACGGGTTCTCCTGGATGAGTTGCTGCTGCTTGGTCAGGTTCGGCTTCTTGCCGTTGCTGCTGTCCCACGGGTTGTCGCTGAACTGCCGGCCGTCGCCGCCCTTGGCATCGCCACCGGTTGCCTTGGCAACGAAGGGTTTGCCCTCGTCCTGGCCGGCCCAGTTGCGGACATAGTCGCTGAGTGGTGTGCGATCGTTGACGCCATCGTCCGCGAAGACATGAATGGCATCGTCGTCCTCGACCAGCTTGATCTGGCCCTTCTCCTTCAGGAGCGCCTTGGCGGCCGGCAGGAATGTCTTGTCGATCCCCGCATCAAGCAGAGCCTTCGTCAGTCCGTCGTCGACCATGACGCGCCGGAGAGTGCCGTCGAGCTTGTTGGCCCGCTCTTCCAGCTTTTCGCGTTCCTTGGCAAACTTCGCCTCGAGCTGCGTCTTCTGCGCTGTCAGGCGCTCCTCGATCTTCGGCGGCTCTTTGCCTTCTGCCTGGGTGCGAAGAGATTCGTATGCATCTGCGTCGAAGTCTTCCGGCAGGCCTTCCAGCCGGCTTTCGGCGGCGGTCAGCTTTTCGCTGATGGTGCGCTTCTCGCCGCGGACGCGATCGAGGGCCGACTTGAGCGCCGCGGCGCCGGGATGGGCTTCGATGCCCTCGATGGCGAGAATGAACTTGCCGTCCTTCTCCTCATAGAGCGAGCGGTACTGCTCCTCGACACTGTCGAGGCTGTCGATGATTGCCTTTAGGGCCACTGGCCTTCTCCTGAGTTGCGCGCCCTGAGTGGGCGCATAGAATGCCGCCGACTAGCGACTGGGAAACGAGGGGCCAGCGCCCCGCAAAGAGGAGATGAGAATGGACATTCGACGCAGCGGCTCAGCGCCGTCACGACGTGCTCCATCCGAGTATTTCACCGGTTCGGTGTGGCAGGATCCGATCATCGAAGCAGAAGCGCCGGCACGAGTTCGTTCCGTCATTGTTCGCTTTGATCCGGGCGCCCGCACCAACTGGCACACTCATCCCCTCGGGCAGACCCTGCACGTGATCGCTGGCTCCGGACTCATCCAGAAGGAGGGCGAGCCGATCCAGCCGATTAACCCTGGCGACTCCATCTGGATTGCTCCGGGTGAGAAGCACTGGCACGGGGCTCGGCCAGACACCGGAATGACCCACATCGCCATTCACGAGGCGCTGGACGGCATCAGTGCCGAATGGCTTGAGCCAGTCAGCGACGAAGAGTATTCCGCGTCGCCCCGTAGCCATCGCTAACCGTTTCGGTCCTCCTGATCGTTCCTGCCGGACATCAAAAAGCCGTCCTGAGGCGGCGGAAGGGTGTGCGAACAGATCGGATGATTCAGGAGGCAAAGATGCCGGACGACCTCTACTCTCTCATCATCACAGGCGTGATCGCGGTGGTAGTGATCGGTTTCGTGTTCTTTGTCGTCCGAAAGCTGATCGGAGTAGCGCTTCTAGTCGCCTTGGCGATCGGTGTGTGGATGGTCTGGAACGATCCTGCCCTTCTCCAGCAATGGGCGGACGCCGTAACGGCCTTCTTCGACAGCTACGTCTGAGGCAGGCCGGCCGCGGCGTTGCGTTCCTCCTCGCTGCCAAATCGCTCCTCATCAATTAGCTTCAACTCCGCCTCGTGATCCCGCTCGGCGCTGGCGATCTCCCCACGCTGCAGGTTCTCATAGAGCGTCTCGTAGGAGATCGCGCCATTCTGCCAGAGCGAAACGAGCGATGCTGCTTCCTCTGGCGTCAGCGTTGCATCGACGAAGGACAGGTTCGGCTTCACTGTCACCGCATCGGGACTTTGCCCGATCATGACCGCGATGTGCCGCAGCGCCTTCTCCAGACCCTGAGCGCTGGATAGCGCGATTGACGTCAACGTGGCCGTCTCAGCAGCGAACCGGATGCGCAGCGCGTCACCGCTCTCTGCGGTCTTGTTCTCGCTGCTGTTGAACAGCCTGGCGCCGGACTGAGCCGCATTCTGCCGCTCGTCGAGGATTGCCGTGCGGTGGGCAGCAATGCCGGTACCAGCCGGACCGACATACTTCACGTCAGGGGTACCAGCGTTGTCGCCTTGCTTGATCGCGATGACCGCCCCTGCCCCAACGGCCGACGGTGGATCGCCATTAATGACCACCAACGTCTCCTGCCCAGTCATGAACAGCTGCCAACGGTAATCAGCGGAGAGCTGGTACAGCGCAATGGCCGATCGTGCGACGCCGAGCAGCGGCGGCAGTTCCGGCGCCAGCGACAGATCGCGCGCGCCCATGACAACGAACGGTATGTCGTTCAGCTTTGTGTTGCCCCGGCCCGCCGGCATCACTTCATTGCCCGCAGCTCGCTCCGTCCCCGTGAACGTCTGAACGGTGTAGTTGCCTTCACGCATCTCCAGCACGCGGAAGCGCTGCTCCTGCTCCCAACGAAAGCCTTCCCGCTTCAAGCCGCTCTCGTCGAGGACGAACATCGCCCGATCATCGGACCAGTTGATGAGCGCCTCAGCCGTGTACCCTGCAAGCCAAGGTAGGTCGGAGCCTTCCGTGGCCGCATCAGCTAGCAACGCATATCGGCCGGTGGTGAGTAGCTCTGCCGTAATCCGCCGGTGAAGCGCTTCGAGCGGCAGGCCGTCCTTCGTCGCCTTCTCCCAGAGCGGCTGCATTGCCGCCGGCATCTCGATCTGCGCCTCTGTCCGATGGATGACCCCGACCATGCCGTGGATCGTTGGATGGACGATCTCAGGGAACTGCGCCCGCTTCTGGTAGGCATCGTATAGTGCCTGGCCGCCGTCATCCTGAGCTTTGAAGCCCGAAGGCTGCGGCAGGTACTGCGTTCCCGCCCCCTTCACTTCCTTCTCGCCGGCTGTGGCGTCACGCATCAGCGACCATTCATCCGCCCGCTCGATGTACAGCGGATGCTTCGTATCAACAGCGTCAGTCACCGTTCGAGCCTCTTAAGATGATTGAACCAGCGGAGGGTTGAAATGCCGTATCCGCTGAGTATGACCGTCACCGTTCCAAACAGAGGATGCCCATGACTGCCGATCTTGCCATTCGCCCATACTCGCCGACCGACAAGGCCGCAGTACTTGACATATGGCTGGCGACCTCAACCATTGCGCATCCGTTCTTCAGCTCGGAGCAGCTCCAAGAGCAACGTGTCCTCGTGGGTGACGTTTATCTGGAGAAGGCCGAAACGTGGGTTGCCGAGATGGACGGGACGGTAGTCGGCTTCATTGGCCTCCTAGACACCTGGATTGGCGGCCTCTTCGTCTCGCCTTCTGTCCAAGGCAAAGGAGTTGGTCGAGCATTGGTGGATCACGCAATCGCGCTCAAGAAGGAGCTCGCACTCGAGGTGTACGAGACGAACATGAACGCCATCGGCTTCTACGAACGCCTCGGCTTCTCCACTGCCGGGCGCCGAGACACGGACGACAACGGCCTTCCGTTCCCACTGCTGAAAATGAGGCGGGGGGCCTGAAGCGCGCTGAGCCGTTAACTAGCCGGTAAAGCCCGACACCTAGGCTCGCCCTCAACGTTAGGGAGAGACGACAATGCGGTCACATACGTTGTTCTACGGCGCAGCAGTCTCAGCCTGCTCAGTTCTGGCCATTAGCAATGCTAGCGCAGCGAGCATCTTGTCCGCTGCTCAGCAGAAGGTGATCAGCAAGGGCATCAACGAGCTCAAAGCGGAAGAAGAGCGTACACTCGCAAACGGATGGCCAGACGCCAAGAAAGTCGCTGAGCTCATCTGCCGCCCACTGGCATTAACTGAGTTGAAGCGGTCCTTCAAAGAAGCAGATCGTGTTTTCCTCGGGACCGACGATCCGGCTACTCTTGTTCTAGAAAGCGACGAGCTGCTGACCGGAACCGGCGAGGTCCGCGCTGGCGACGATTGGATCCCTCTCAAGTTTGCCTGCGGCCTCAACCCAGAGACTGGCGCGGCTACATCATTCGAGGCGATCCCAACGACCGATGGCCGTCAGTAGAGCCCTCTCACGGTGGTTGTGGTTGTCTTCGACTCTCGATTGCCCACAAGCCTGCCGAACGCGCCCGATGTGGCGTCGACTTGGTCCTTGAACGCGCCGCCCGGGAACAGGCAGAGCTCGTCGAGATAAGCCTCGTTCCATGCGCCCTGGACAAGGAAGACGTTGCCGGCCTCACACTGAGAGGAGAATGGCTCCGCTCTCGTCACCTTGTCTCCGGTTTCCGGATCGGCTTTCACCGTCCAGCCGGCGAGCATCGAGACGTAATCCTTTGCCTGTACCTTGCCCGCCTGCCCCGGATCTTGCGGTAGGCTGATCATCACGTCCGTGCCGTCCATTTCGGCCGTCGTCTTGATGAGGCGACGAACTGCGTTGCCCTCATCTTGTGTGGTGACGACATGGCCGACGACATAGGAGCCGTCAGGTGCCTTCCCCAGCTTGACCCCCGCTGTTCTGGCTGCCGTCGTCTTCTTCGTAGCGGCAAGGTCCCAGTGGCGCACCCAGCGCGTGCCAGGCGGCGCCTGCCGGATTATCTTGCCCTCGAACCACTGCCGCTTGAAGAGCCCGCCCTCGCGTGCCGTCGGCCGCTGCTGGTATTGGCCAGCATAGCCATAGGAGCCCTTGACCACCTTCAGTGCCTCGACTGCCTCACGGGCGAAGCGCTCCGGTAGCAGCAGCTCCCCATCGGCCGTGCGTGGATCCACGAAGCCAATCCGCGTCGGCTCTGTCGGGTCGATGATCCGCCCGCTCGACCTGTACGGCTTCGGGTCGTATTCCATGGGCAGGCAGAGATGCACATACGGCAGTCCCAGCTTCAGAATTGTCCCAGCGACATCGTTCTCGTGCAGGCGCTGCATGATGACGACGATTGCCGACCGCTCCAGGTCATTCACGCGGTCGGAGATGGACTCCCGGAAGATGCGGACGGTGTTAGCCCGCTCCACATCGCTCTCCGCGGTCTCGGTCGAGTGCGGATCGTCGATGATTACTCGGTCGCCACGGCCCCCGGTCATGGAGGCGAATGGTCTTCCCTCACGCCCGCCGGACCTGGTGTTCTCGAACTTCCCCTTTGCGTTCTGATCGGACCGAAGCTGCACCTCCGGCCACAGGGAGCGGTACCACTCGCTCTCCACCAGGCGACGCATCTTCGTGTTGTCACGCATCACGTTGTCCTGGGAGTAGGACGACGTTAGGTAGCGCATGTGGGTCAGGTCAGCTGGTCCCCATTCCCACGCCGGCCAGAAGACCGAGTGCAGCAGGGACTTCATCAGTCCCGGCGGGCAATTGGTCAGGAGCCGCGTGATCTCGCCGCGGCTGACTGCCTCGAGGTGATCCGCCATCGCCTGGAGCGGCCAGCCCCATACCAGCTTTGCCTTCGGCTCCAGGATCGGCCATGCCTCTGCAACGAAGCCGGCGAGGGTCTTGCACCGCGCACGGATCCGCTCCGCATTCTGCTCAACGTCACGGCGCTGTCGCTCAGCCTGCCGCCTCGCCCTCTCCTCCCGTATCGCCCTCATCATTACCGCTGGCGGTGGCAAGCGGGCCAAAGATGGCTTCGAGTGCATTCAGCTGGTCATCCGTTACGTTCGTCAGGTCGACGGTCTGGATCGGCCCGCCGTTGCGTCCAGTGTGCTGAACGCTCGCCAGCTTCGCGTGCATGTAGGGTGCCGCGTCCTTGGCGATTGAGGCTGCAGCGTCCCAATCGTCTTTATCGGCATGGGCTCGCATTGCCTTCAGCATGACCTCGAGCGGCGTTAAGCCGTTCTGGTGCTCCCGTTCGGCGACCTTGCTCGTTCGCACTGTACGGGCTCCCTTGGGGCGCCCCGCGCCTTTCCGTGGTCCACCGCGCATGTTTGATTTCCGGTTTGATTAAAAATCAGAGCTATGTACTCTTGCGGCACCTGCGACCCCGATGGAATTGGAATTCGACACTCCAAGAAACCTAGGCTCATATCGCAGGGCCCGTCCAGAACGGGTGGTAGCAGCTCACTGACGCTTATCCGTCACAGCCAAGCGAAGCTCATTCTGGAGTCGAACGGGGCCACGCCAAGCGGTTGCAAACGCCGAACGTGGACCGATGCTGCCGTGAAAGCCGGGTACAAGCCTTTCGACGGTGCGCTCACTCGCAACCCTATGGGCTGCGCCGGCGTGGTCCAGAAAGGGCATTCCGATGAGGAAACGCACCTCTTGGACCGTTACGGTTCATGTGAACGTCGCTTCCTGCCTCTGGGCGGTCGTCGCGATACTAAACTTGATCCTGTGACCTGAGGGCGTCCAGCAATGGGCGCCCTTTGTCTTGCCTTCCAGCCGTTCCTGGGCGAACCTCTCGTGCCGGGCGATTTTCAGGACTGGCATGGGTTTACCTTGGGGGGATACGAATGGCGAAGTGCGGGCATTGCAACCACATCGGGACGAAGATTACAGAAATCTCTCCCACGGGCGGGCGGTATAAGATGATGGCGATCTGCTGCTCTGGCTGCAGCGCGATACTTGGAGTGACGGAATACATGAACTCAGGAGCGCTGCTTAAGCAGCTCGAAGGGAAGGTTCAGGCCGTTGAATCCCAACTAGGCATCATCGAAATGGTCATTCAGCAGGTCAAGTCGATCCTTACCCGTCGCTGATCAATGCAAAGCCCCGCTCTCCGTTTCCGGGGCGGGGCTGCGGTGGTCGGGAAGGGGTAACTTCTGCGGCTGAGAAGTCGTCTCACCTACGTTACGTCATATTCACGTTGAAACAGCGCGTGCGCTCTCTTTATGACCATGAAGAGCGTGAGCGCAAAGTGGGAAAATACGAAGCAGAAGAGGCCAAGCTCTAGCAGCCCCGGAAACGCGAGGACGTAAAACAAAACAAGAAGAACGATGAACACGCAGCATACGACGGTCAGGTACGAGATGTTTGTATTCAACTCCTTCAATAGCTCACGGCGCGACTCCAGTGCTTCCGCCTGGCGCTTCTCTAATTTCGGATCGGGAGGAGGGGCCCATCCTCTCTGGAATATCCCGAAAAGCGCAATTTGCACGCTCAAGAGAAGCGCTGCAAAGATTGCAAAAACCGAAACAGCAAGGCTGTAAACGTCTTTACCGATATCTATCTGCGCATAACATGCGAGCGTGGCTATCGCTGCAGGCACAACGTAGAACACCGCAACATCCTGGACGGATGTTCTGCCAGTCCGGTCATCCTGCAGTGTGCGGAAATGAGCGGCTACGATGTGGAGAACGTTCGCCTTCATCAGCCGTTCACGGCATCAAAGAAAGTTTCCATCAACTCGTCGACCTCATCAGCTATGGACTGGAACACCGGGTGGCCGTCACTGCCTCTCGCGACTTTATCTGATACTTCGATCACGCCCGCGTCAGTCCCGCTTCCAAAAATTCCTACCATACGCCGCCTTCCTGCGAACTCGACGTTTGCTTTAACTTCATCGAAGTCAACGCCGTCCATTGTGAAGACAGCAGGCTTTTGACCCTTTCCCGCCATCCTCTTGAAATCGTTGAAGATGCCAAGCGAACGTCGGCGTTTTGCGCGCAAGGTCACCTCATATTCCACCTCGTCAAGCGAGGTGCCGTTGAGGTACTTATCGGCCTTATCTTTCGGAACGTCCCGTTTTAGCAACCTAAGTTCTTTCACCGGCGCGCTTCCCAGACCCCCATCTCTAAGGTCGCCAGCAAGTAGCTTATGGAACGCTAGACGGTGGCCCTTGAAGGCTTTGGCATAGGCCTCATCTGCGGCTTTTGTTATAAAGTTGATGCAGGACCTGCCCTGAAAAGACTGGAATGCAGCGAAGCCATACCGCTCCCCTTCCGGGAGCCAGAACTGGAAATATAGCGGGATTTCTTCTAGATCGGTCGCTTTGCGCTGGTAGTTGTGTTTCTTCGTTTTGACGTCGATGAGCTTGCTCTCGAACCCATGGGTTCCGTAGTTCACAACACCATGGATCGTACGCAAGGCAGATGGTTTTGGAGTAAAGAACCAGGACCTCTGCACTTCTTCCGTGGGTGAAGTCCGTGCAGAGACAAAGTCGCTCAGGAACTTGTAAGGGTCACCTTCCTCGCCCGCTGCGAACTTGATAGGCGTCCTATCATTGTTTTTGTGGACATGTATCCTGTAGAACCTAAGCCCTATCGCAAACGGCATTTTGTTTACCCCCACCCAATGGGCAAAGGCTACCGCTGGCTTAGCGATTCTGCAACACAACCCGCAGGGGGCCGATTAGTCCGGCATTCGCGCTCCGGGACCGCTCTACACGGCCTTGGCCTCATGACCGGACGCCGAGGCTCCGGTTCTTGTCAGAATGCCGCGCCCGGATTGCCCGGTGGTCGAGTGTTCTTTCCGAAGGAAGATCAGGGTCGATCTGCGGCTTGGCGCCCTCGGCTCTCCAGTGGCTTGGCCTCTGGACGCGCTTTTCGGACGTTACCGTTGTTGGTTCGTCTTTTACGTCGATTTGCGACAGTCCGTCCAGAGGAATATCCAACCGAACCAAATGCTTACGGTTCAGTGCTGATGCAATGGTTTGACAGCACCTATTAATCTTCCTTTCGAAAGTTCTGCGGACGATCTCATTTCTTGATAGATACTGCTCCAGAAACATGCCTTTCCGGCTCTTGATGAAGCCGTAGTCGTAGATCAGCTTGCGATCTGCTTCGGCAAGGTAGCTGTTGATCCATGTCCACGTCTCTTCCATTCGGGAGAGAGCGCCGGCGGAGATGATGCGCCGATATCGTGGGGCGCTGTCGTATTCCGTCGCAATGTGGGCCGCGACCATCTCACTGAAGGCTCCGCTTGCCATACGAGGCCCGAGAGCGCCGGGAAATGCCCTCAGGGTTTCCGACGCCTCTATGATCCTCGCCTTCACCTGGTCCGCTGTCCAGTCCTGAAATACCGCTACGTTCACGCCGCTTCTCCGATCATATCGAGTAAGTCACCCTGGATGGGCCGATAGAATTTGATGAGGATGAGGGTGTAGAGACACATCCACCTTGGAAACGGGCTCCTCATGCCCTTGGCCTTACGCCTGACGCTCCCCAGGTCGATGGCGTTGAAGTCACTGATGAGGCTTGGCGATTTCACGAGCTCCGGGTTCTCTATCAGTATAGCAGAGACCGCCTTGATCATGTCGCTGTAAAGCTCCAGCGCGTTCCCCTTGGTGCCGGTCATAAGCATGAATACGAGGCGAAGGTGATCCTCGCCATGATCCCGGCCGATCTCTCGCACCGTAGGCTTGCAAAAGCACTCGAATGGCTTCCGGCTGGTGGGACTGTGCAAGTGGCCGTCAAACAGCCGTACGCCGCACTGACGCGCAACCTTGTAGATATCGCAGCGGTGGCGGCGCGTGTCTGTCATCCCTTCACCTTCGCCCTAGCCTTGATCCGTCCGCGCTTGTCCCATCCCCTGCAGTCCTTGATCGCTTTCACGGTGTTGACCGCGATATCGAGAACCGCCGCGATATCGAGAACCGCCGCGATCTCTTCCAGCGCCAGACCCTGCTTGTAGAGCGCCTTGGCCTTCAGATCCCGCTTGTTGATCTCTGCCATCTGAGCCTTCTTCGAGTGGCTCTTCCCGAGGGTGTAGTGGATCGTGCAATGCTTCCTGTGGGCAAGCCGCCCGAGCTGGGATGGATTGAGATGCGGGAACCGCTCATGCGTGGCGAGAATGATCTCCTTTCGGATCTCCAACATGCGCCGATTACGATCACGGTGTATGAACGTCTCGTAGCTTATGCCATGCTGCGCACACTTCGCCTTGATGAAGGCCATAGGCGATGCGTCCGGGTCCGATAGAGCCTTCGCGGGCTTGGGAGCTTCCTTCTTGATCCCACTGGCGACATTCACAACCTTCGGCCGCCCATAGCAGGCTAGCTTCGCCTTCTTCGCGTTGGCATAGATACGGGCCTCTATGCTCGTGGAGATGGTCTGGTGCATGTTCATGCGATCGCCCTCCGATCAACCTCAATCCGCTTCCCCTTCCCGCGCTGCTTGATGACGGTCGGCCGCTCTGTCACCGGGAGATTGAATGCAGCGTTGGCGGCATCCCACTGACTTTCTCCGGCGTTTGTCATGCCGCTGATCGGGCTGTTGAGGTATTCCTTGAACGCCTTGCCGGCCTCTAGCTCGGCTTCCTCGGCCGTGGCGAACAGACGGTCCAGCTTGCCGTCCCGCAGGATGAAGTTCTTCGAGTGATGCACCATGCGGTAGAAGGCCAGGAAGCCTCCCTTCACCGGCATGGAGCCAAAGTCGAAACGGTTGGTCATGCTGCCTCCTGATAGAACTGCTGCGTGGCGTACTCGCCCCACTGATCGGCCATGGCGGCCGCAATGCCGGAGAAGAACCGGGAACGCTCTCTCCACCGATCTGGCCCGGGCGGCATACGGTGGACACGCGCCTGTCGCCCTTCCACGATGTTGGTCGGGACGAGCGGCGGCAGGTTGCGCAGCCATAAGCATGTGCGCTTCACCTCCGGATGGCCGAACTGCCAAGGCTGGACGCTCTGCGCGAACTCCTCGTAGTTATCGATCCGCTCCTTGGCGTGCTTGTGCATCACGGGATTCTCGATGCAGATCCGGTCGATCGGCGCGTTCCAGAAGGCGGAGAAGAGAGCCGCCCCTTCATCGAGCTCTGCCCACATCTCTTCTTCTGTACGACCAGGCGGCGGTACGGACAGCCACCGGACGCCAGAGTTGCAAAGCCGCGTGCATGGGGGATGCGCTACCATGAGCATGTCCCAGCCATCGTTGAGGATGTCCCGGGCATCACCGCGGATATGCCGGTTGCTGCCATCCTCAGCGGGCAGAAGGTCGCAGGACCACGCATCATGCCCTCGATCGAGGAAGGCGTTGCGGACAGTGCCAGAGAACTCGCACGCGACGAGGACACGCAGGGACCGGGTGGAGCTGCGGCGAGGCGCTATGAAGGGGAGCTTCTGCTGCATCAGAACAACTCCTCTTGCGGCCGCGTCGGCTTCATCGACCGGTAGCGGGTGTATTCCGCCTCGAATCGAAGCGTTTCTCGGATGGTCGGGTCACCGAAGCGGACCTTGACGCTGCCGATCTCGGCAATGCCCTCGATGTCACCGACGAAGACCTTGTTGATCTTCTTCCAGTCGGAATCGCTGGCCGCCGTGGCCACGCGCTCGGCTTTGTACTTCTCCGCCCGGTAGAGGTAGAGGATCGCGTCATAGTCGGCCTTGGCGCCCTCCCCGCCGTAGAGGTCAGCTGCAATGGGGCGTGGATTGTCTCGCCGGGTGCCGAAGCTGTTCCGCTGATTGAGGATGAGAACTGAGGCGGCCATCTCGTCAGCCAGCGCCTTGAGCTCGACCGTCACCTCGCCAGATATCCGATCCGCCGATAGCTTCGGGTCGCGAGGTTTCACCTTCCCAATGTGGTCGATGACGATGAACGGCGTCTTGCCGTTGGCCCGCTTCTTGATGAAGCGCCGGGCATAGGCGACCAGCTGCGTCACCCCTTCCCGCTGGCACCGGATGATGTCGAACGGCTGCTGGTTGATCTGGGTGGCGAACAGAACGCACCGGTCGCGCTCCTGCTGTGTCATGAGGCGGTTCGGCTCGCGCTGCTGCTTGACACTGATTTCGTGAACCTGGGCGATCATCTGCCGGACGCACTGCGCCGCCGACTGGTCATAGGAGAGGAAGAGAACCGGGTGCCCCTCCTTCACCGCGTGATAGATCAACTGCATGGTGAGGCTGGACTTGCCCTCGCCCGACGAGGACAGCAGACCGTAGAGATTCCCCGCCTCGAATACCGGCTCCGATAGAACCTTCGCGACCTCCGGCAGAGCGATCGGCACGCCCACCACGCCGTCACGACGGGCTGAGGCTTCGAACATGGCGAGATAGGATGCCCCAGGCGCTGCGCCGGCCTTCAATGCCGCCAATCGCGTCCTGCGCTCCTTCAGGCGCATTTCCAGTTGTTCGATCTCATCGTCCAGCGTGAGGAGCGTATGCCCTTCCTTGGCGAGCTCTGAGGCTATTTCAGCCTCTCTGGCGAGCTGACGACCGAGAGACACGCTCTTGATGATGTGAAGGGCTGGCTCGAGCCTCTGCATGGTCAGGGGGCTGAAGCCTTGGCTCATCAAGCCGGTCATGTAATCGGCTGTGATGATGCCCCCATCGTTGTCGCCACGGGCTGACTGGCCGCTGCGGCTCGGGCTGAGCACCTTCGGCATGTATGGCTTCAGACTGATGGCCGTCACAGGTTGCCCACTCCGATAGAGCGCCATGCCCTCACGAAATATCAGCTGGTGGATGTCTTCTTCGAAGTCCTCCGGTTCGAGCCCGCATTCGGCCAGCACCTGATTGTTCGCCAGCATACATGCGAGGAAGTCTTCAGCGGCTTCGAAGGCGTCGTCCTCGCTGATGCGGTCGAACTGGCTGCGATCGACGGGGCCGCTCACGCTGCCACACTCCGCTCATTCCGCTGCATGACGAGGTTGAGCCACGGCTGGTGATAGCGGCCGGCATGCACCTTCATGTCCCGCACGCCCCAGCAGATCGCGAGAGCAGAAGCCTCAGCGGCATTGTGCGCCATAGCCTTCTGCTTCGGGAGGGTGATGCCGATCCGCTCGCATTCCTCGACGGCGGCCGACTTCCAATCCTTCTTCTGCTTCTTGTCGAGCGGTGGCTTGAAGCCTTCCCCGAAGAACGACTTGCGCCAGGAGGACGGCATCAGCGTGCCATAAGGGATTCCGAAGTTCGCGAGAGTGGCGACGATGGCCGAGGTAGCAACCCACGGATAGATCATCGCGTCGGCGCTGGTGTTGCCGACCTTGGCGAGGATCTGTTGCTCGAGCACGGCGAAGTCAGGGAATTGCCCGTTCTCTTGCTTGAACTCCCGGAGCATTGCAGTGACCTTCAGGCCGATCTGGTCACCGGTGTAATAGTGGTCGGCGCCTTCCGGCATCTGGAACACGCCGCAGCGGACATGCGCGAAGTTGCCATCTGCCTTGCGGCGCTCCGGGCTGAAGGTCGCCCAGCCGGTGGACTTTGACGGGTCGAAGCCGAGGATCCAGGTCATTGTCCTGCCTCCACCGGTATAAGCCGCCACTGCGCGAGATTGCCGGAGCCGCCGCGAGAGCCGGTCACTGTCCAGCCGAACGGCTCGATCTGCCGCCGCAGTTGGCTCACCATCGCTTTCACCACATGGTCGCCGGTATCAGGCCCACCGTCTGCGCGGTCGCCGTACAGGCGGTCCAAGATGCGATCACGAAGCACAGGAGAGCCGGGCTTGCTGGCGAGCATTTCGAGGATGATCCGGCGCGACGGCTGGGTGACGCTCTCCATGACCTGGTCAAGGGGCGCCGCCTCACCGATGAAGCCTTTGCAGCAAGGGCATGTGAAGCTCGCTATTCGTGGATGTGCGTTCATCGTCTTCACCGTGGGAAAGAAGATCGGAGCATTCGCGCTCCGG
Organism: Pseudorhizobium tarimense; assembly: GCF_022968135.1. Classification (GTDB taxonomy): domain Bacteria; phylum Pseudomonadota; class Alphaproteobacteria; order Rhizobiales; family Rhizobiaceae; genus Neorhizobium; species Neorhizobium tarimense. The sequence goes on along the minus strand of NZ_JALJRA010000006.1, from coordinate 205,438 downwards.
AGGTAGCGGCCCGGGAGGAGGAAGGCCGCCGCGGTGGATCAGTGCATCGTGTCTTGATCGGGGAACGGGTCGCCGTCTGAGGGCGATTCCTCCTTGGAGGCTTGGGCTTCGATCCGCTTGAGGAGGTCGGGCACCTCTGTCTCGTATTCCTTGCGGCCGGCGTCGAAGCTCTCCAGCCAGAGCTTGTCGGATGCGCTGCCGGCGTCATAACCGGACACCCGATCAAGCCCCGTCAGACCGGCGTGGAAGCCCTTGGCCTGAACCATCTGCTCATCGGTGGCGCGGTCTGCCAGCAAATCGCCGCGGGGATCATCGGGAATGAGGCCAAGCCAGGCGAGGTTCTCCCGATCCGACTTGAGGCGCTCGACCGGCTTCTGCTGATCTTCGGCCTCGAACGCCTTGAGGTAGTGATCGAGCTTCTGAGCCGGGAAGCCTGAGGCCTTGGCGTTCTGCCGGTTGGCCTTCTTCTCTTCGGCCAGGGCTTTCATGCGGGCCGCGATGTCACGATCCTTCCGGTGGTAGTAGCCGAACAGAACACGACGTTCCTTCTCGGCTTTGCTGTTGTCACCGATCTGAGCTGCTGTCATTCGCCTCATCCTTCTCGTTGCTGGAGGATTTTGACGGCCCGAGCGGCTTCAACTTTCGCCACAAGAGCCTCCACTTCATGATCCAGATCTCCAATGCGAACATTCCCGTACCTCGCCTTCTCCGCCTGGATTTCGTTCTGCAGTTCCGCGACCTTACGGGCGCAATAGTCGAGGTAGCCCTTGCGGACCCGGGAGAAGAAAGTTCCGGCTTGCTTGGTCTCTCCGGTGATCAGGCGCTTGAAACTGCGCGGCGTCATTCCGGTCCAGCTGGCGCACTCCTCCAGTGCCCTCGCCTCGTCGCCCCATCCTTCGACGCGGCGCTTAAATAGCTTCCGAGCGTATGCCCGGGTCTCGTCGTCCAAACTGAACGAATCTACTGCTGACATTGCCTTCGCCCCTGCTTGTTTCGTTTCCACCGGTTGGTGAGTTTCAGTCCGTGCCATGTTTCGCGCCTCGACTAGGTTGAACCCATGAGAGGCGCGGCATTCGAAAGGAGATCAGCCGCCGCCCGAAGACGAAGACCGTGGAGAGAGACAGGCGCGACCGTCCGCCAAGATCAGACGCGCCGTGCTCTCGGTTCTTAATTTCTTGAGTTTCCGCCCCACCCACATGCCAACGGGCAAGGTGAGAACGATCCAGCCAGCGACAGCAAAGAAGGTGACCATCAGATGATCTCCCGTTCGTTGCGCATGTACGCCCAGCCGCGCTTGTCGTGGACGATATTGGAAGCCGGTAGGGGCGCCTCAGTGCCAGTGCCGCAGATGATGTCCGAAACCCGCTTGTCGGCAAGCTCACTAGGATCCGGCCGAACCGGATCGACCTGCGAATAGATCAGGGCGCACACAGCAGCGATGATGAGGACGGTGATGACGATAGCGATGATGGCCGTGGTCATCTCAGGCCTCCACCGTCTGCTTGGATGGATTCAGCATGGCCTTGAAGCAGCTGATGTCCGTCTTGCGCTCGACTACGGGGCGGAACGCCTCGCACATGAGAATGAATTCAACGCCGTCTGGATGGATGCCAAGGTGCCAACCTTCGAGACGAAGGCCGTACCGCTTGCTGTAAGGGCACAGGATGACATCTCTGACGGTGTGGACCGTCCCTACCTCAGGGTAAGGGAGACCGATATCAGTGGTCATGTTCTTCACGCACACGACCTTCTGCCCAACGCGGAAGTTGCTCACGCCGCCACCTCGCTCTGCTTGGTGACGATGTTCAGCCCTAGGTCGGAGACGGCGTTCGGATGAACAGGCCAAGGCATCCACGCGACCGGCTGCTCACCCTTTGCCAGCCCAGCCCAGCGCTGCTCTTTCTCGATCCAGTAGCTGCGTATGACCTTCCCGCATTTGGTGGCGACGATGAGCGGCGTGTATTCGCTGGCGTCGTAGGTGATCGACTTGCCGGTGGTGGTCTTGCCGTGACGCTTCGTCAGCGTCTCGCGTGGTGCGGTGGTGATGTCGAAGTTCCAGGTCATCGTCCGCCCTCAGAATGGAATGCCGTCGTCAGCGTTCACATCGACGCTGATTTCAACGGTTCGGGGTGTTTCGGAAGCGAAGGCTGTAACCGCCTCGAGGACGACGAAGACAACGCCGGGATGAGCCACGCTCAGGCGTCTTGCTTCGCGCTCAGCGCTCTCGAACGTCCAGTGCTTGTAAGCTGGTGGACGCTGGTTAATGCCGTGCACCATCCAGAACTTCGCCAGAGGTGGATGCTCGTTGGCCTTCGTCTGCTCTTCGACACCGACCAGATAGCCGAGGCTGCATTCCAGAGGCTCGCAGAGCGCCTCGATGGTAGCCAGCGTCGGCGCTTTCGACTTGCCGGTGATGATGTCGCGGATTGCCGTGTTGCCGAGACCAGCCTCAGAGGAGGCTCTTGCCGGCGTTTTGCCGATCTGCTCAAGGCGGAAGATGATCCGTTCGGAAAGCGTGCTCACGCCGCCACCTCAGCCATGAAGTCTGCGGCCGTCACCTGCCCGCCGGTCGCGGTCTGGATCTTGGCGATGAGGTCGATCCGCGGCGTACGCTCGCCGCGAATAATCCGCGTGATGGTGGACGGAGCCACGTCAAGCGTGGCCGCAAAAGCGGCGGGCTTGATCTTGTTCTCGGTGAGGTACGTCTCGAGCTTCATGCAGCGCAATTTGCCACATGGCACACCTTTGTCAACTGGCAATTGCCACATGGCGCTGGAATTCTTTGCCAGATGGAAAATACCTGGCTGATGGCAAACCGAATCCGCGAAATCCGAAAGCAAAAAGACGTGACGCTCGAAGACCTTTCCGAGCGCACCGGCATCTCCTACACCCACCTGTCTCGCATCGAAGGCGGCAAGCGTGGCCTTAGCCTGGAGAACGTCATCCGCATTGCGCGGGCGCTCAGCGTCGAGCCGACTGAGCTGACGACGGACTTCAATCACGAGGACCTGGAAAGGGCTGCCGATCTACCGGCGCACACTCAGCCCGCCGAGACTGCTGGCGACGTGGAAAACCTGACGATCATCTCAGGCGCAGGCGGCGGCGGTCTGCAGGCTGTGGAATACCGGGAAGACGGCGCTCCGATTGACCCGGCCATGTCGGACGGCTTTTGGAGCTTCCCGGAGAGCATCAAGGGCGGCTGGCGCAACCTTGATCGGGTGAAGGCGCTGCCGGTCGTTGGCGACAGCATGGAACCGACGCTGGCGAAAGGATCGACCGTCTTCATCGACACGACGCACGTCTATCCGAATCCGGAAGACATCTACGCCTGCGACTACGGCGACGGGCTGGTGATCAAGCGCCTGAAGCTCGTGCCGCGCTCCGACAAGATTATGGTCATATCGGACAACCGCGCTCAGTACGGCGAGCCGGACGAGCTGCTCCGAGAGGACGTTCGCGTCTACGGCCGGGTGGTCGCATGGTTCCAGTGGAGGGGATGATATGAGCAAGCAAGGCGGCATCCAACCAGGGCTGACTATAGCATGAGGCGCGGAGGGACGACGCATTGAGTGACGAGACGCACAGACCCGCCGACCATGAAACGGCTAGCCAGTATTTCCAGACCTTCATCGGTGAAACATTCGATGATGACCATCGGCCAGCAGAAATTCGGCACATCGCGGAGGTCTACAAGAACATGATCTCTGTGTTGGATATCGTTTTCGCGATCGGCCAGGCGGTCGAAACAATGCCGCTCACATCAGAGCAACGGTACCACTTCGACAAGATGAGGGGCCCTCTCCACAGTTTGATGGAAGGGATTGGCCAGGGGGTTACGAATCTCGCTCCAGCCAAGGGAGAAGCTGATGCCGGTTCCTGAAAGCGCAAATCAGAACGAGATTGGCCGGAAGGCCATGGGCTGGATGGAGTCGTTCGGCCGCTCTGAGTTGAAGTCGGGCGGGAATGGTGGCAATGATGGCGGCATGGAAGCACGAGTAGCGAAGCTTGAAGCCGCCGTTGAATTCATCCAACGTGACGTCGCGGAACTTAAGACCGACATCAAGGATATGCGGGGGGACATTACGTCCATCCGAACAACCGACTTCCGCATCCTATTCGGCGCTATTATTTCGGTCGCTCTCGGCCTGGCTGGGTTGATGGCAAAAGGCTTTGGGTGGCTATAGCTCCACCCTTCCAACAACTACCCTCAGAGCAAGAATCATCTTCTCAGAGATAACCTTTAGAAATTCAGCTTTACAAATTGGACTCGCAAATCTGCGACCCTACTGACCCGCAAATCTGCGACCCTAGCCGAAATCGAACGGCAGGCGGATGTAGTAGCGGTTCGGTCTCCGGTGATCCTTCACCACGAGCATCACGCCGGCGTCGACCAGTTCCGCCACGGCACGGATGACATAGTCCTGCGACTTCCCCATCAGCTTCGCGATCTGTGCCTGGGTGTACCAGCAGCACTGGTCATCGCCGTTCATCTTCTTGGCGAGCCAGTGCCCTACCCTGAACGCCCGATCTGACAAGCCCGACATCTCGCATGTGAAGTCGAGCCACTTCCGCCGCTTGTCGTAGAAGGCCGCGGCTGCCTCGCCCCTATCGTTTCTTTTCAGCATTCCCTCTTGTGCCACATGGCAATTATTTTTGCCAGATGGCATTTTGCCACTTGTCATCTTTTTTGCCAGATGGCATATTCCTCTCATCAGCCAACGGGAAACCGAAGGCGCCAGCGGGAGAGAGTTCAGCGTCTCCCGACCGATTTGAGGATGGGGAAATGGCATCAGTACAAGCACAGATGATGACCGCCGACGCGCTGCGGATCACGTTGCAGGACATCGACAAGTCGATTGAGATGATCCGCCGTATCTCGCGCCGTGGCTGGAATACCTCCAGCTACTGGGACAGCTACATCCGCGACCTGCGTTGGGCCGATTGCCTTCGTGAACAGGGCATCGCGCAGGGCTGCACTGGCCCATTGTTCGAGCCTTTCCAGCCAACACCGATCAACGAAGGCTTCGTTGGCCTTACCCGGGCGGAGAAGTTCAAGCGCGAGTGGAAGATCCCCGCGTGGATGGTCCCGCAGCCGGTCCAGTTCCGGGAGGCCGCGGAATGATCTTCGACAAGGAAATGCAGAAGGCCCTTGAGGCTGACGGCGAATACCTCCGCCAGATGACCGGCGAGGATCACGGCCCGTACTTCATCGATGACGATAGCGAGGACTGCTGGAACTGCGGCGGCGAAGGCTTCGTGTCCGAATGCATCGACGGTTGCTGCGAAGACGCGGAATCCGGTTGCGACCTTTGCACCCGCCGCTGCGACATCTGCAACCCCGCCCCCGCTCCCTCTAGCACGACAGGAGAGGCAGCATGAGCGCGAAGGCTTATACGATCGAGGATGACTACGCGCCGATCTTAAAAGGCGAAGTCGAGATCCCGAACGCCGAAGAGGTCGACCCCCTACTGTTTCTCACCAACCTGGCTTCTGGCGGGCATAGCTTGGTTCCACATTGGGGCTGGGGGAACATCAACGGTCGGAAGAATTGGGCTCAGTTTTTCCTCACGCCCGCTGGTATGGGCGGCAGGTTCGATGGCGGCGGCTATGCTGTGGTCTATCGAAGCGGTCGCTATGACCAAGATGCAAAGAAGATGATCCATCAGCCGATCGTCGTCCGCTTTGCCATCTGCAAACACGAGAAGCTCGACGCTCTCGGTGCAAATCATTCGCGCGGCTGGCATCCCGGCTCCTGCAAACACTGCGGTCTCGACATGACCGTGGACAGTGGGGATTGAGCCGATGCCTCTGCCTAACGCAACCGACCTCGGCACGTTCACCGCCCGCTCACGAGAGCAGGACCGCCGCCTCAACGAGAGCAAGCGCCGCCGCGACCGCGGTTTCATTATCGCCGTCGCAGCGCCGACAACCGCCGCCCTCCTCCTCGCCTACGTCTGGACATCGCAGATGGTCCTGCCGGCGTGGGAGCGCACCAACCATGCAAACCAGGAGCAGGTCGCGTCATGGGGGAACTGATCGATCGACCGGGCACAGAACAACACATCGGCGGCTTGGCGCTCGGCGTCGTCGCAAAAGCACAACAGGCCATGGAGGCAAGGCAGATGAGCACAGCAGTTGATATCCAGCGCCCAGGAGAACAGATGCCAGCACCGGCTTCGGCTCCTATGACGCCCATGGAAATGCTCGACAGAGCTGTTTCGCAAGGAGCGTCAGTTGAGACGCTTTCTAAGCTGATGGATCTTCAGGAACGTTGGGAGTCGAACCAAGCCCGCAGAGCTTTTGCGGCGGCAATGTCAGCCGTGAAGTCTGAGCTTCCGCGCATCGTCAAGACGCGCAAGGTTGACTTCACCACCTCCAAGGGCCGGACCAACTACCAATACGAAGATCTGGCCGGCATCATGGATCAGGTCGGGCCCGTCCTGTCCCGCCACGGCTTGTCGGTGCGGTACCGGACGACAGCCGAGCCGAACCAGCCGATCGCTGTCACCTGCATCATCGAGCACAGTGACGGCCACCACGAGGAAAACACCCTCATGGCTGGCAGGGACGACAGCGGCAACAAGAACAGCATCCAGCAGATCGGATCCACCGTCACCTACCTGCAGCGCTACACTCTCAAGGCAGCGCTGGGGCTGGCGGCGGCAGCTGATGATGACGGGGCAAAGGCTGACGAAAACAGTGGCGTGATCACTGAGGCAGAGCGCGAGATCGTCCTCGGCCTGATCGATGAGACGGAATCCGACATCGAGAAATTCTGCGCCGCCCTGCAGATCGAAAGCATCGCCGCCATGCCGGCAGCCAAATTCCGCCGAGCCATCGGCATGCTTGAAGCCAAGAAGAAAAAGGTGGCTGCAAATGGATGAGATCATTCAAGGTTCGCCAGAATGGCATGCGCTCCGCTGCGGGAAGGTTACAGCATCCCGCGTAGCCGACGTCGTAACCAGGACGAAATCAGGATGGGGAGCGTCCCGCGCCAACTACGCGGCTGAGCTGATCGCAGAGCGCCTTACCGGCGTTACTGCCGAAGGCTTCACCAATGCCGCGATGCAGTGGGGCACCGATCAGGAGCCGGCTGCACGGGCATCCTACGAGTTCCTGCATGACGTCACAGTCGAGCAGGTTGCGTTCGTGGTGCATCCATCCATTCCAGATGCTGGCGCCTCTCCTGACGGACTTGTGGGCGAAAGCGGACTGGTTGAGATCAAGTGCCCCAACACGGCAACGCACATTGACACGCTGATCAAGCAAACGGTCCCGGCGAAGTATGTCACGCAGATGATGTGGCAGATGGCTTGCACGGGCCGGAAGTGGTGCGACTTCGTCTCTTACGATCCGCGCCTTCCCGAAGCCATGCAGGTCTTCGTCACCCGCATAATGCGCGACGACGCTGTCATTGCCGAGCTCGAGGATGAGGTTCGCAAGTTCTTGGCGGATGAAGTCGAGGCGAAGGTGTCCGCTCTGGTCAAGCTTTACGATCAGGAGGCCGCATGAGCACGCGCCAGACTGTCACCATCCAGACGCCCGATGATCGCGCCAGAATCGCCGCTTGGGCGCGAAACGTGGAAGCCGGGACCGTTGTCACCTTCCGCAAGAAAAGTCGCTCAACGGAGCAGTCTGCGAAGATGTGGGCCATGCTTCACGAGGTCGCCGAACAGGTCGAGTGGTACGGGCAGAAAATCGACGCCGAGGATTGGAAGGATATGTTCACCGCGTCTCTCCGTCATGCTCGCGTCGTGCCCGGTATCGACAAGGGCACATTCGTCCCGCTTGGCATGCACACCTCAACCATGACGATCGAGGAGATGAGCAACCTGATCGAGCTCGTCTATGCCTTCGGTGCAGAGCACGGCGTGACCTTCAAGGAACCGCAACAACCGAATTCCGGCGGCGCCCCCTCCACGCCGGATAAAGCCGAGGATTCTTCCCCTGATCCTTCGGCAAGTGATGAGCCCGAGGATGACAACGCCCAGTCCTCGGGCTCATTCACCATTCTCGACTGCGCAAAAGAATTCCTCGCATTGGCGGTCGTCAAGTGGACCGACGAAGGCGAGCGCGATGAAGCGTTCGAACAAGGCAAGGCAGACTGGATGAAACGACTGCCTGCCGAACTTCACCCGCAGATCGAATCCATCCGCGTCAGCACCCGTGCAGTCGCCACCGGCAAGCGCACCGTTGCGCAGGCCAAGTCGTGGCTGTGTGAGGTGCTGGAGTGCAAGCCGGAGGATCTGGCATGAACATCCCCGCTTACATCCGCCGCGCTCTATATGGCTGGCTGGCCTGGAAAGGCGCAAAGTCCAACGCCCGGTATATCGCTCGGCAGCGTCGTGAGGTGCGGCATGGCTAGGAGCGTCGAGGAATGGATCGGCAAGACCGATGACACCAAGGTTCCGCCCCGTGTTCGTTTGAGGATCTTCGAACGCGAGAACGGCATCTGCCACCTCACCGGACAGAAGATCCAGCCAGGTGATGAATGGGACCTCGAGCACAAGGTTGCTCTGATCCTCGGCGGTCAGCACCGTGAGACGAACCTATTCCCAGCCCTGCAAGAGGCCCACCGCCGGAAGACGGCGATGGAGATGAAGGTCAAGTCGAAGATCGCCCGGGTGAAGAAGAAGCACCTCGGCATCACGAAGCCGAAGTCGTCGCTCTCACATACAAGATTCAAGCGCCTAATGGATGGAACGGTCGTCAACCGGGACACCGGCGAAATTGTAGGAGGACGTCAGCAATGACCAACCGTCAGCCGACACCCGGCATCCATGAGAATTTCGCATCAGTCCGCGAACCGGGCTTCGGCCTGGATCATCGCGATGAACTCGTCGCTGGTCATTCTCCGCGTCTCGCTTTCGCCGAGCTCGCTGACGAAGGTGACAAGCCAAACCTTACTGCTGATCTGCACGGCGAAGTGGGTAGCCTTGAGCATGATGGTTCTCCTTTCGCTGAGGAGAACAGCACGGACGCTAGCGACGATCTACTGACAGAAGTGTGGGTATCTGATCAGGTCGAGCCCCCCTCACCCGAGTCACAAGTGTCAGCGCCGAGAGCTTGCGGCAATCAGCAGAATGCCGGGGAACGCGATAAGCACAGTCCAGGCCCAACCGAACACCGATGCCAGAGCGGTCGGATCAGAACCGTCGGGGGAAGGCATATTGTAGCTGATGTATTGAAGGACAGCCGCGGCGATGAATGTCAGCCCGAGGATCCTGAACGTCCACTTCTTCATGTAGCCCACGACAATGAGTTGCAACGGCACAACATGCCGGGCGATACAGATCAAGGCAAGCCCACCCCCGCTCCCCAACAGAGTTCGATGGGTCCGAAGCCTTGCGGGATCGCTCATCCATCCACCCGAGATTGCCCAAACATGAAGGAAGTTGGCGGCGGCATGGACGGCGAACGGTATCGCTGTGACGTGTGTGGCAAGGGCTACTTCCTCGATTACGAGGAGATGAAGTGATGACCAACAACATCAAAGCTCTGCCGATGGACACCGCCCCGAAGGACAACACGCTTGTCCGCCTCCTCGTGGACTATTCCGGCGAAGGCGAGCACCCGCTGGAAGATGCCGTTCAGGCCTGGACTATCGGCTTCAGTAACTTCGAGGACAGCGAGATCGACGAGTGGCAGTTCGCCGGTTGGTCTTGGTCGCAGGATTGCTTCTGCGAAGGACAAGGCCGCGTGATCGGATGGGCACCGTTCCACCCAGAGGGGCGTCTGTACGATGGAGCCGCGCCGATGGCAGATGGTGGCGACACTCCCATGACTGCGGCAGAGGAAGTCTTGGCTTGGCTGCTGGTCGAGAAGATCGGCGTTCCTGATGATGTAAGCTACACGCCCGATCAGGCACAGAAGATCATTGCCGATCGACTGGCGCAAACCCAACCGCCCGTGTCGAGGGAGCGGGGGGTCTGGAGCCTGTGGACATCCTGTGGATGACAGCCCATGAGCCGAGCCCGCACTTACACCAGATCAGAAATCTCGGATGCTGCAGCTGCCGCAGCAATGCACAACGTCAGGGTGGTCATGCACCCATCGGGCGAAATCGAGTTCGCGCCCAAGAGCTTTGCCGTGGTCGATCGAGAGGAAGATACGGCTGAAAAGGCTCTGAGGGATTGGCAGGATGGAAGGAAAGCTCGTGGGCGTGCATAAGGTCAACGTCAAGCTGGCTGACGGCTCGACGGCAACCTACTACTACGCGTGGCGGGGAAAGGGTGCGCCGCGGATCATGGCGAAGCCCGGCACCAAGGCGTTCACGCAGGAATATGTTCGCCTGACGCGGGACAGAGCGTCAAAGACGATTGAGGGCACGATCAGCTCACTGATCGAAGAGTTCAGGGACACAGCGAAGTTCAAGGCCCTCGCCCCGTCCACCCGCAAAGACTACGACCGGATGTTCGGCATCATCAATGCCAAATTCGACACCTTCCCTATTTCGGCCATAGAAGCCCGTGGAAGCAGGAAGCTGTTTCTGGAGTGGCGAGATACCATGAAGGAAGCGCCCCGCTCTGCTGACATGCATCTGGGGCTTCTGGCCCGTGTCTTCGCTTGGGCCAAGGACAACGAGACCATCCTGCGCAACCCTCTGGAGCGCGTAGAGCGCCTTCACGAAGGCAGCCGCCGCGATACCGTCTGGACAATGGACCAGATCAACACCGTCCTCACCAGCGCAGCCCCTCACATCCGCGCCGTCGCCTGCATGGCTCTCTGGACCATGCAACGACAAGCCGATTTGCTGACCATGCCCATGATCGCCTTCGACGGCGAACGGGTATCGATCAAGCAGGGAAAGACCGGCGCCAGGGTACGGATCACGGCCGCACCGGACATCCTGCCGATATTGAGGGAAGCGAAGGAGAAGGAGCGCCAGCGGGTGCTTGTGAACTCCTTCGGCCAGAACTGGACCTCGAGCGGGTTCAAGGCGTCATGGCGGAAGGAGATGGCCCGGCTGGGGATCAAGGGCGTCACGTTCCACGACTTGCGGGGAACCGCCATCACATACGCTTACGCGCATCTTGATCGATCGCACGAAGAGAAGATCCGGCTGATTGCCGAGATCTCAGGGCATTCCAAGGAGGATGCGGAGGGAATTATTCGGCGCCATTACCTGGCTGGGCAGGAGGTCATTGACGCCATCAGCCGCGGAACGAAGTGAGTTCAAACGGTAAAATGCGCGTAAGCCTGTAAAATGGCTTCCATTACGGAAGCCTTACAAGCACTGGAAAATAAGGGAAAGATGGTGCCCCCGCCAGGGTTCGAACCCGGGACCCCCTGATTACAAATCAGGTGCTCTACCAACTGAGCTACAAGGGCAATTCGATGATGCCCTGTTAGCAGATTCTGATGCTCTGTAAAGGGAGAATTTGGCTTATTAACGCCCTGTCACAGAAATCACTGGTGGAGCGATCGTACCGGGCGCCGGCGCAAAGCCCTTGTCTCAAAACGACTTTCTTGTCTAGGTATGGCCGATCCAATGAGGTGAGCCATGTCGGTACGAGCCAAATCACTGTCCTTTACGGCGTCCTCCGCTCCGGAGGCGCTTGCCGCTCGGGACGAGCTGATCGCGCTCTACGGAAATGCGCCGACCGACGAGGCGGATGTGATCGTCGCGCTTGGCGGCGATGGCTTCATGCTGCACACGCTACACGAGACGATGAGCTCAAGAAAGGCCGTCTACGGAATGAACTGCGGCTCTGTTGGCTTCCTGATGAACGACTACGGCACAGAACGGCTGCCGGAGCGGATCGAGGCGGCACTGGAAAACGTGCTGCATCCCCTGCAGATGAAGACGACTAACGCCGACGGCACGAGTTCCATCGCCTTGGCGATCAACGAGGTCTACCTGTTCCGGCAGTCCTACCAGGCGGCCAAGCTGAAGGTGGAAATCGACGGGCGCGTGCGGCTTGAGGAGCTGATCTGCGACGGCCTGATGACCGCAACACCGGCCGGCTCCACCGCCTACAACCTCTCGGCCCACGGCCCGATCCTGCCGCTGGAGGCACCGCTTCTGGCAATGACGCCCGTCAGCGCCTTCCGCCCCCGTCGCTGGCGGGGGGCGCTGCTTCCCAATCAGGTGCGTGTCGACATCCACATCCTGGAGCCGGACAAGCGGCCGGTGAACGCCGTTGCGGATAATACCGAGGTGAAGTCGGTGCTGCATGTGCAGATCAAGCAGTCGGAGGACATGACCGCGCGCATCCTTTCCGACAGGGACCATTCGTGGTCTGACCGCATTCTCGCCGAACAGTTCAACAGCTAGTAGGCACCGCCCGATACAGAAACGGCCGCACAAAGGCGGCCGGTCCAAACTTCAGGTAGATGCCGAATGCCTTATTCTACGTCGGCGAACTCGGCATCGCCCTTGCCGCTGATGCGATGGGCGAGTGCGGCTTCCATGAACGGGTTGAGATCGCCGTTCAGGACATCATCGGGTGCGGTGCTTTCCACGCCCGTACGCAGGTCCTTCACCAGCTGATAGGGCTGAAGCACGTAAGAGCGAATCTGGTGACCCCAGCCGATGTCGGTTTTCGAAGCCGCCTCGGCATTGGCCGCTTCCTCGCGTTTTTTCAGCTCCGCCTCGTAGAGGCGAGCACGCAGCATGTCCCAGGCCTTGGCACGGTTCTTGTGCTGAGAGCGCTCCTGCTGGCACGCTACGACGATGCCGGTCGGGATGTGCGTGATGCGAACCGCCGAGTCGGTCGTGTTGACGTGCTGTCCGCCGGCGCCTGACGATCGATAGGTGTCGATGCGGCAGTCGCTCTCGTTCACCTCGATGTTGATCGAATCGTCGACCACTGGATAGACCCAGGTGGAGGAGAAGGAGGTGTGGCGCCGGGCATTGCTGTCATAGGGCGAAATGCGCACCAGGCGATGGACGCCCGATTCCGTCTTCAGCCAACCATACGCATTGTGGCCCTTGACGAGGATCGTCGCGGACTTGATGCCCGCTTCTTCGCCTTCGTGAACCTCGAGCACCTCGACCTTGAACCCCTGCTTTTCGGCCCAGCGGATATACATGCGCAACAGCATGTTGGCCCAGTCCTGGGACTCCGTGCCGCCGGCGCCGGAATGCACTTCCATATAGGTGTCGTTGGAATCGGCTTCGCCAGAAAGCATCGCTTCGACCTGGCGGCGGTCGGCTTCCGTCTTCAGCGCCTTCAGCGCCTCCTCGGCATCCTTGACGACGCTTTCGTCGCCCTCTTCCTCGCCAAGTTCGATCAGCTCGACATTGTCGTTAAGCTGCTGTTCGAGCCGCTTGACGCCGGCGATGCTGTCGTCGAGCTGCTGGCGCTCGCGCATCAGGCCCTGCGCTTCGGTGGCGTCATTCCAGAGGTTCGGATCCTCTGCCTTGTTGTTCAACCAGTCCAGTCGTCTTACCGCCTGATCCCAGTCAAAGATGCCTCCTCAGCAGGCTTATGGCCTGCTTGATTTCGTCGACTACACCAATGATTTCAGCCCGCATGGCTCTCTTTCTTGCACTGATACGATGGAAAGACGGGGTGGACATAAGGGGGCAAGGCACGGATGTAAAGGCCGCGCCTTCGCCCTCTTGTCTCCTCAGAACAGCCCGGCGGCGCCTGAGGTTACGGCCTGCTGGGCCTGGGGCGATGTCTCCAGAATCTGCTCGGGCGGCAGATATTCTGTGTCGCCGATGACGGCGAAAACGTCCGCCGGGCCCGTGCCGGGTTTGAAGGCTTCCACGATGGTATCGGGCTCACCTTCAAAGGCCATCATGCCGGTCGTGCGGTTCACCGGAATGAACTGCATGCCTTCCGGAACGTGGAACTGCTCGGCCGGCAGGCGCTGAACCGCCTTCTCCATGAAATCGGCGAAGATCGGTGCGGCAAGCCCGCTGCCGGTGCCGCCGCGGCCCAGAGGCGCCGGGGTGTCGAAGCCGATGTAGACGCCGGCGACGAGGTTCGGCGTAAAGCCGACGAACCAGGCGTCCTTCTCGTCGTTCGTGGTTCCGGTCTTGCCGGCAACCGGACGGTCGGTGATGTTGATCTTGCCGGCCGCCGTGCCGCGCTTGACCACGCCCTCCATCATGGAGGTGATTTGGTAGGCGGTCATCGGGTCGAGCACCTGCTCGCGATTGTCGACCAGGATCGGCTCGTCCTGTCCGTTCCAAGCGGTTGCATTGCAGCCGTCGCAGGTACGCTCCTCGTGACGGAAGATGGTGTTGCCGTAGCGGTCCTGAATACGGTCGATGACGGTCGGCTTGATCTGCTTGCCGCCATTGGCGATCACCGCGTAAGCCGAGACCATGCGCAGCACGGTGGTTTCGCCGGAGCCAAGCGACATGGCGAGCACCGGCAGCATCTTGTCATAGATGCCGAAGCGTTCGGCATATTCCGCAACCAGTTCCATCCCCATGTCCTGCGCCAGGCGGACAGTCATTTGGTTACGCGACTTCTCGATGCCGAGGCGGAGCGTCTGCGGACCAGCGGAGCCGCCGCCATAGTTTTCCGGGCGCCAGACTTCGCCGCCGGAGACCATCTCGATCGGCGCATCAAGGATGACCGAGGCGGGCGTGTAGCCGTTGTCGAGCGCGGCTGCGTAGACGAAAGGCTTGAAGGACGAGCCTGGCTGGCGCATCGCCTGGGTGGCGCGGTTGAACTCGGATTCGGCATAGGAGAAGCCACCCACCATGGCAAGCACGCGGCCGGTGTTGGGGTCCATGGCGACGAAACCGCCCTGCACCTTCGGCGGCTGCCGGAGGCGGTATTGGCCCTCCTCGTCCTTGATCGCCTCGACATAGATCACGTCGCCGGGCTCAAGAACGCCTTCCGGCGACTTGGCCGTCTTCCGCTCGCCCTTCGCATCGCGATAGGCCCACTTCATATTCTCGGCCTGGATTACGCCGGTTTGGCGCGGCGCCTCGACATCGCCGCCGCCATTGGTCGATGGCTGCAGGCCGATATTGACTTCCTTGCTTGAAACGGCGGTCACCACCGCCAGCTGCCATTCCGGCACATCGCGCAGGGGCTCGATCTTGCTGAGTTCGGGACCCCAGTCGCCGGCCACGCTGATCGTCTTGACGCGGCCGTGGAAGCCGCGCCGCTCGTCGTAGTCGACAAGACCCTTGTGCAGGGCCTGGCGAGCCAGGACCTGAAGCTCCGGATCAAGCGAGGTGCGGACGGAGAGCCCACCCTCATAAAGCTTGTCGTCGCCGTACTTCTCCTTGATCTGGCGGCGAACGGCCTCAGCGAAGTAGTCAGAAGCGAAGAGATGGGTGCCGCCGCGGCGGGGCTTGACGCCAAGCGGCTGCTTTTTCGCCTCGTCGGCATCGCTTTGGGTGATGTAGCCGTTCTCGGCCATGCGATCGATCACCCAGTTGCGGCGCTCGATGGCTGCAGCTTCACGTCGGAAGGGATGGTAATTGTTCGGCCCCTTGGGCAGGGCTGCCAGATAGGCCGATTCCGCAATCGTCAGCTCGGTGACCGACTTGTCGAAATAGGTGAGCGCTGCACCGGCAATGCCGTAGGAATTCAAGCCGAAGAAGATCTCGTTGAGGTAGAGTTCGAGAATCTTGTCCTTGGAATAGGTCTGCTCGATGCGGAAGGAGAGGATCGCTTCCTTCACCTTGCGGTCGATCGTCTGGTCATTGCTGAGCAGAAAGTTCTTTGCCACCTGCTGCGTGATCGTCGAGGCCCCCTCCGGACGGCGGCCGGAGCCGAGATTCTGGAAGTTGTTGACGATTGCACGGGCAAGGCCCGCCGGGTCGATGCCGGGGTGGTTGTAGAAATTCTTGTCTTCGGCCGAAAGGAAGGCCGCCTTCACCCGGTCCGGTACCGCCTGGATGGGAAGAAAGAGGCGCCGCTCGCGCGCATATTCGGCCATCAAGGCACCGTTGCCAGCGTGAACCCGTGTCGCCACAGGCGGCTCGTAGGAATTCAGGACTTCGTAGTTCGGCAGATCCCTGGCGACGCCCGCGAGATAGATCGCGACGACCGCAGCCACGCCCAAAAAAAGGACGCATGCCAGTCCAAAGAAATACCCAATAAGTCTGATCATATCGAAGCTACCGTTCGGCTAAAATTCGGTGCCCAGTACACCATCGCATGAATGACCCGCTTTTGCACGGCGGTGGTCTCAGCGCAAGCCGAACAGATCCGGACGCGCGAGTCACTGCATCACTTGGCTGCGAGTAACGGCTCGAATGTGAGCAAAATAGGGCCCTAGCGGGCGCAACCGAGCCGCCGCAGAGCAAGACATCCAATTGCTTAACCGGTGTTGCCGGCGCGCCACCCTTGCCGTCACTCAGCCGCCGTTGGCAACCGCGAGATTCTTGTAGCGCTCGACAGAATCGACCAGCAGCCCGCTCACCTTTTCCCGCCATCCCTGATCCAGAAGAAGCTTTTCATCCTCGGGGTTGGAGAGGAAGCCCAATTCCAGCAGAACCGACGGGATGTCAGGTGCGCGTAGGACCTGGAACCCGGCATAACGATGGGCATTGTTGATCAGCCCGACCTGCCCTTCGAAAGAATCCAGGACATTCTGGGCAAGCGTGATCGAGAAGGCCTGTGTCTCGCGCCGAGTGAGATCCATCAGGATGTCGGCGACCTCAGGCGGCTCGTCCTTGAGGCTCACGCCGGCGAGTTCATCGGAAAGGTTTTCTCGGGCCGCGAGGTTCTCCGCCATGCGGTCCGACGCCCGATCGGAAAGCGTGTAGACGGTTGCACCGCGGATGTCGCGCTGGCTCAGCGTGTCGGCGTGCAGGGACAGGAAGAGATCTGCCTTTGCCTGCCTTGCCAGCGTCACCCGCTCCGACAAGGTGAGAAAGGTGTCGTCGTCGCGGGTCAGGTAGGCCCTGATGCCGGGTTTGGCATTGAGCCGATCGGCGACCGCCTTGGCGAAGGAAAGTGTGATCTCCTTTTCGGGCGTCTTGGTCTCGACACCCGTCGCACCCGCATCGATCCCGCCATGGCCGGCATCGACCGCGACAACGAATTCTCCATCGTCGGCAGACGCAATGGGCGTGTCGCGATCACCCTCCTGATCGGTCTCCCAGCTCTGCTTGCGCACGAGGGCTTCGAACGCCTCGGCCGTTGCCATCTCGGCATCCAGCACCAGCCGATAACCGCTGTCGGACTCCTGCACTTCCGCCAGGGTCAGTTGCACCGGCCGCTTTGCCGTCAGCACAATGCGTGCACTGCTCTCGTCCATCGTGCCGTAGCGGATGTCCTTGAAGAGGCCCCGCGCCGAAAGGTCCTCCTGCTTGAAGCCGAAGGCGGTGGCGGGAAGGTCAACGACCACACGCTCGGGAGCGGCGACGTAATGAACGGAGAACTCGGGCTTTTCCTCAAAGTCGATGACGATGCGGGTTCTTGCCTCGTCACCGGCGATTCGTGCCGCATAGGCGAGCAGCGGCTTGGGAGCCGCGGCTTCGGCAAAGCCGAGCTGTCCCGACGCCAGCACGAGCAGAACCGCCGCAGCCTTCTGCACGATTCGCTCGCGCAGACATGCCGACCACACGCTGCGGCCCATCACAGCACCCATTCCTTCACTGCCCCCAATTGCAGCCTGCCCGCCCCGGGTATTCTCGTCAGTCGCGCAATTCCCGACACGTTCGCGCACCAGCACTTACGAATCAACGGCTTCCAGTAGCCTGTTAATTCGATCGACAATATGGCGCGCACGGGTTTTCCCTTGCTATTATGCCTCAGAAACCATACAAGGCGGATGAGGAATAAGGTGTTGACGGGATAGTCCACCGGCAGGCCTGCCAGCCTTTTGGAACCTGGCGCCGAAACCGGATCGGTCATCCGCCGTCTGTACATCTTACTCCTGATATTGATCACTTCCGGCATTGGCCGGCCTCATACCGGGTGGCGCGCCACCCACGCTCGCACGGAGCACCTCACCGGGCCCTCGAGGCCTTATAATATCGTCGTTCTCTTTTGGACTTCCATGTCGCGGCAAATGTTTCAGAACCTGGATACCCTGAAGGAGCCAAGATCTCCGTCAGCCGTCCGGTCGTCGCCGCAACGCCGTTCCGAGAGAACCATTTTTTCCGGCGCAATCACCATCTTGCATGACGGGCCTGTCCTTGCGGCAGGCCTTTTTGCACCTGCTCGGCTGCGCCGAGGAGCAGAATATCTATGGCAGACAAAATGCTTATCGACGCGTCTCATGAAGAGGAGACGCGGGTAGTCGTCGTACGCGGCAATCGTATCGAAGAGTTCGATTTCGAGTCCGAGCACAAGAAGCAGATACGCGGAAACATTTACCTGGCGAAGGTCACGAGGGTTGAGCCCTCGCTGCAGGCTGCGTTTGTTGACTACGGCGGAAATCGTCACGGCTTCCTCGCTTTCGCAGAAATCCATCCCGACTATTATCAGATCCCGCTCGCCGATCGTCAGGCCCTGATGCAGGCCGAGGCGGAAGAGCAGAAGAAGATTGCCGAAGCCGATTCGGTGGATCCGGTCGATCTGGCCTCGGCTGAACAGCCCTCTGTTGACGCACCTGTGGAGGCTCAGACGGAGGCCGGCGCGGAGGCTGCCGAGGCGAGCCCCGGCGAAGAAGCCGCTGTGGAGGCGGAGAAGCCGAAGGCCAAGCCGAGCCGCAGCCGTTCGCGCAAAAAGGCGGTCGAGGCCGAAGCAAGCGAGGCGGCTGCAGGGCCGTCCGACGAGGGTGAGGACAAGGGCACGCCCGGCGAGATGGCGGCCATGGTCGAGACTGACTCCATCTCCGAGGATGTGCGCGGACGCCGCAATCACGACGATGATGACGAGGATGACAACGGCGAGAAGGAAGAGATCGAATCCGTTGGCGCCGAAGATGCCATGGAAGAGGTTCCTGATCGCGTCGTGCGCAAGCCGCGCAAGCAGTACCGCATCCAGGAAGTGATCAAGCGGCGCCAGATCCTTCTCGTTCAGGTTGCCAAGGAAGAGCGCGGCAACAAGGGTGCTGCCCTCACCACCTATCTTTCGCTTGCCGGCCGCTATTCGGTGCTGATGCCGAACACGGCGCGTGGCGGCGGCATTTCCCGCAAGATCACGCAGCCGCAGGACCGCAAGCGGCTGAAGGAAATCGCCCGCGAGCTCGATGTGCCGCAGGGCATGGGCGTCATCCTGCGCACTGCGGGCGCCAATCGGACGCGGGTCGAGATCAAGCGCGACTTCGAATACCTGATGCGCCTTTGGGAAAACGTGCGGACGTTCACTCTGGCGTCGACTGCGCCCTGCCTGGTCTACGAGGAAGGTTCGCTGATCAAGCGCTCCATCCGTGACCTCTATAACAAGGACATTTCCGAGATCATCGTCTCAGGCGAGGAAGGCTATCGCGAAGCGAAAGACTTCATGAAGATGCTGATGCCGAGCCACGCCAAGGTGGTTCAGCCCTATCGCGACCTGCACCCGATCTTCGCTCGCTCCGGTATCGAAGCGCAGCTCGACCGCATGCTGCAGCCGCAGGTCACCCTGAAATCCGGCGGCTACCTGATCATCAACCAGACGGAAGCGCTGGTTGCGATCGACGTGAACTCCGGCCGCTCGACCCGCGAGCATTCGATCGAGGACACGGCACTGCAGACCAACCTGGAGGCGGCGGAGGAAGTCGCGCGCCAGCTGCGTCTGCGCGACCTCGCCGGCCTGATCGTCATCGACTTCATCGACATGGAGGAGAAGCGCAACAACCGGGCGGTCGAGAAGAAGCTGAAGGATTGCCTCAAGAACGATCGCGCCCGTATCCAGGTCGGCCGGATCTCGCATTTCGGCCTGCTCGAGATGTCGCGCCAGCGCATCCGCGCCTCGGTGCTTGAATCGACGACGCAGATCTGCACCCATTGCGGCGGCACTGGCCATGTGCGTTCGCAGTCGTCCATCGCGCTGCACGCGCTGCGCGGGATCGAGGAATATCTGCTGAAGAATACGACGCACGACATCACCGTGCGCACGACCCCGGAGACTGCTCTCTATCTGCTGAATCAGAAGCGCCACAACGTGGTGGATTACGAGAAGCGCTTCGGCGTCTCGATCTTCATTGAGTCCGACAGCGGAATCGGCTCCAGCCATTTTGCGATTGATCGCGGTGAGCCGGTCGAAAACCCGGTCAAGGTTGAAAGCCTCATCCAGTTCGCCGCGATGCCGGTCGATGAAGACGAGGACGACGATATCGTCGTCGAGGAGGAAGAGGACGAGGAGCTGGCGGAGGCAAAGGCCGAAGCGCCTGCTGCCCCAGCACAAAATGAGGAGCAGAACGGCCGCAAGCGCAAGCGTCGCCGTCGCCGTCGCAACCGCAACGGTGACCGCAGCGAGGCCGGCAGCTTCGACCAGAACGGCGACGACGCCGGCTCGGCCAGCGACGATGACGCCGACGAAGCCGACGACGAGACAGAAGCGCGCGAAGGCGTAGACGCAGACGAGGAGCAGAGCGAAGGCGGTCGCCGCAAGCGCCGCCGTCGTGGCAAGCGCGGCGGACGCCGCAACCGTCCGGAAGACGGCCAGGAGCTTGGCGACGAGAGCGAGGCTCAGCTGTCGGATGCTTCCGGCGAAGAGGCAAAACCGGCAGACGGCGATGCTGCACCGACGGTAGGGGAAGAAGCGCCTGCCGTGGAAGCTGTAGCGGCGGAACAGCCGGAACCGGAGGCTGCCCCTGCCGCTAAGCCGCGCCGGACGCGCCGCAAGGCAGCCGCTGCGCCCGCCGAGGACGCTGTCACTGAGGTAAAGCCGGTCGAAGAGGTGGCCGAGGCAGCCCAAGCCGCAGAGCCTGTGACCCAGACGGTTATGGCGCCGCAGGTCGACGCAGCGCTTGGCGAGGACGCAACCTCTGCCGACCAGCAGCCGGACGAAACCGAGGCGAAGCCCGCTCGCGCCAACCGCGCATCCAACATCAGCTCCTCCGATCCGGTGGTGAAGAGTTCGGAGCCGACTGGCGAGAACGGTGATGGTGACGATGAGCCTTCGAAGCCGAAAAAGGCGGGCTGGTGGCAGCGCCGCGGCTTCTTCTGAGGCGAGCGAACCATTCGTCGCAAGAGGCCGCATGTTTTGCGGCCTCATTTTTTTGGGCGGCACGGGCCGCCATTCAAACGTGGTTGTGACGGCAGAAACTGTTCCTCACGCTAATTGGCTGTTTCTATCGTCCGCGGGCTGGCTTAGGTTCGCCGCAAATCAACGCTAGTCAGGTGCGACGACGCCTGTACAAGAGCCACGAGGATCAATAAATGCCTGCCGCCTCCAAGACACTCGCTTTGGGCACCATGCTGATTTCGGCGCTGTGGCTGACGCCTGCTGCGGCCCTCGACGAGGAGCAGAAGAAGGAGATGGGCGACTTCATTCGCGAGTACCTCATCGAGAACCCGGAAATCATGCTGGAAGTGCAGTCGGCGCTGGAAGCCAAGCAGCAGGAGCAGCGCGTTGCGCTCGCCGGGCAGGCGGTCGCTGCCAATCATGATGCCATCTTCAATTCCAAGAATGACATCGTGCTTGGCAATCCGGACGGGGATGTCACCGTCGTCGAGTTCTTCGACTACAATTGCGGCTACTGCAAGCATGCTCTGGCCGACATGGAAGCCATCCTGGAAAAGGACCCCAACGTTCGCTTCGTGCTGAAGGAGTTCCCGATCCTCGGGCCGGATTCGATTGCTGCACACCGGGTGGCGAATGCAGTGCGCCTGCTTGCGCCGGAGACGTATCCGGAATTTCATCGCACGCTCCTTGGCAGTACCGGCTTGGCGAACGAAGAGAACGCCATGGACGTCGCTACTTCTCTCGGTCTCGATGAAGCCGCGGTCCGCAAGTCAATGGAAGAAAACCCGAATGACAGCATCGTTCGGCAGGCCTACCAGCTTGCAAACAGTCTCGGCGTGACCGGCACCCCAACCTATGTGGTCGGCAACGAAGCGCTGTTTGGTGCCGTCGGCAAGGAGGCCATTGAAGAGAAGGTCTCCAACGTCCGCGCCTGCGGACAGAGCACCTGCTGAGGTTAACCTCGAGCGACAGCCCATGGGGAAAGCCCGGCGTTTCAACGGCCGGGGGCTTTTCCTTGCCTGCCTGCCGGTCTATAGGTGCCCCCTGACTTCAGACGGAACATTGATCCAAAGATGAGCAAGACGGTCTTCGTCCTCAACGGCCCCAACCTCAACATGCTGGGTAAGCGCGAACCCGGCATCTATGGCGGCAAGACGCTGAAGGACGTCGAGAATGACTGTCTGAGTGCAGGTCGTGAGCTCGGCCTCACCGTCGACTTCCGCCAGAGCAACCATGAGGGCGCGCTCGTCGACTGGTTGCATGAAGCCGGTGAAGCTGCTGTAGGCGTGGCGATCAATGCAGGCGCCTACACCCATACCTCGATTGCGCTTCATGATGCCATTCGGGCGATCACCGTACCGGTCATCGAAGTCCATATTTCCAATGTGCACGCGCGTGAAGAATTCCGCCATCATTCGATGATCGCGCCGGCGTGCAAGGGCGTGATCTGCGGCTTTGGGCCGACGAGCTACATTCTCGCACTACATGCCTTGAAAAGCATCACTGACTGACAAGATAAACAGAACAACAGGGTTTGCCATGTCTGATAATAAGAACGGTATCGATAAGGGGTTGATCCGCGACCTCGCGAACATCCTCAACGACACCGACCTCACCGAGATTGAGGTAGAGCAGGACGATCTGCGCATTCGCGTGTCCCGCGCGTCTGCAATGCAGTACGTCCAGGCTCCCATCGCAGCCGCTCCCATGGCCGCTCCGGCTGCGGCTGGCCCTGCAGCAGCTGCCGCCCCGGCGGCCCCGGCTGCCCGCGACAACAGCAATGCAGTCACGGCACCCATGGTCGGCACCGCCTATCTGGCGCCCGCTCCGGGATCCCGGAACTTCGTGGAAGTCGGTGCGACCGTCAAGGAAGGCCAGACGCTTCTCATCATCGAAGCGATGAAGACCATGAACCAGATCCCCGCCCCTCGTTCGGGCAAGGTCGTTGAGATCGTGGTCACTGACGGGCAGCCCGTCGAATATGGCGAGCCGCTCGTCGTCATCGAATAGGACGCTCAATGATTTCGAAGATCCTCATAGCGAACCGCGGCGAGATTGCGCTTCGCGTCCTGCGCGCCTGCAAGGAGCTCGGCATCGCCACCGTTGCCGTTCACTCGACCGCGGATGCCAATGCCATGCACGTGCGCCTTGCAGATGAAAGTGTCTGCATCGGACCGCCGCCCTCGCGTGACAGCTACCTCAATATCCACCAGATCGTTGCCGCCTGCGAGATCACCGGGGCCGATGCCGTGCATCCCGGCTACGGTTTCCTCTCGGAGAACGCGAAGTTCGCCGAGATCCTGGACGCCCACGGGATCACCTTCATCGGCCCGACGGCCGAGCACATCCGCCTGATGGGTGACAAGATCACCGCCAAGCAGACGGCGGTCGAACTCGGCATCCCAGTCGTTCCCGGCTCCGATGGCGAGGTGACGGCAGAGAACGCGCTGGAGACGGCGCGGCAGATCGGCTTCCCGGTCCTGATCAAGGCCACTGCCGGCGGCGGCGGTCGCGGCATGAAGGTCGCAAAGACCGAAGCCGACCTGGATGAGGCGTTCAACACCGCGAGGACTGAAGCCGCCGCCGCGTTCGGCAATGCTGCCGTTTACATGGAAAAATACCTCGGCAAGCCGCGGCACATCGAGATCCAGGTGGTCGGTGACGGCGTCGGCAATGCGATTCATCTCGGTGAGCGCGACTGCTCCTTGCAGCGGCGCCACCAGAAGGTCTGGGAAGAGGCAAACTCCCCTGCCCTTAACGTCGAACAGCGCATGAAGATCGGCCAGATCTGCGCCGACGCCATGAAGAAGATGAAGTACCGTGGCGCCGGTACAATCGAGTTTCTCTACGAAAACGGCGAGTTCTATTTCATCGAGATGAACACCCGCCTGCAGGTGGAGCATCCGATCACCGAAGCGATCACCGGCATCGACCTCGTGCACGAACAGATCCGGGTTGCCTCCGGCGCCGGACTTTCAGTGACGCAGGAGGAGATCGTGTTCTCCGGCCACGCCATCGAGTGCCGCATCAATGCCGAGGATCCTCGGACCTTCGTCCCCTCGCCCGGTACAATCACGCATTTCCATGCGCCGGGTGGCCTTGGCGTGCGCGTCGATTCCGGCGCCTATGCCGGATACAAGATCCCGCCCTATTACGACAGCTTGATCGGCAAGTTGATCGTTCATGGCCGGACCCGGGTGGAATGCATGATGCGTCTGCGCCGCGTGCTCGACGAATTTGTCGTGGACGGGGTCAAGACCACGCTGCCTCTTTTCCAGGATCTCGTTTCCAACCAAGATATCGCCAACGGCGACTACGATATCCATTGGCTGGAAAACTATCTGGCGGGGCACAAGCAGTAACGGGAGACGCATGATCGGGCGACGCGGCAGATATTATCCGACCATCACGCCGGACATTCTGCTGCGCGCCTATTCGATCGGTCTCTTTCCGATGGCGGAATCTGCCGACGATCCGGAGATATTCTGGGTCGAACCGGAGGTGCGGGGGGTTCTTCCGCTTGACGACTTCCATGTCTCCAGGAGCCTCGCAAAGGCCATCCGCAAGAAGCCCTTCTACATACGAGTGAACACCGCGTTCGACCGTGTGATCGACCTGTGTGCCGAACCGGCGGCGGACCGGGCGAACACATGGATCAACGCCACCATCCGCCTGCTTTACTCCGAGCTCCACCGCATGGGGCATGCGCATAGCGTGGAGGCGTGGGAGGGAGACGAACTGGTGGGCGGTCTTTACGGCGTATCGCTCGGCTCGGCCTTCTTCGGCGAGAGCATGTTTTCCCGTAGAACCAATGCTTCGAAGATCTGTCTCGTGCACCTGGTCGAGCGGCTACAGGCCAAGGGTTTCAGCCTTCTCGACACCCAGTTCACGACTGAGCATCTGAAGACCTTCGGCGCCATCGACGTGCCGAAGGAGGACTATCTGGAAATGTTGAAGGAGGCGGTCGCCTCGCCGCACCTGCAGTTCTAGGTCAGTTCGTCGCTTGCGGCGGAGGAACATCCGACTCCTGCTTGCAGCCGGTCAGCCAGACGTCGTAGATCGCATGCTCGACGGCGTTGAGGCCGGGGCTGTCGGCAAACATCCAGCCGGTAAAGATCCGGCGGATCTTACGGTCCAGGGTGATCTCGTCGACTTCTACGAAACCATCGACCCGCTGCGCTTCCGTTTCGTCGCGGGAGTAGCAGACCTTCGGCGTCACCTGCAGCGCGCCGTATTGAACGGTCTCATCGATGTATACGTCGAAGGTCGTGATGCGGCCGGTGATCTTATCGATGCCAGCAAAGACGGCTACCGGATTGGAGATGCGCGCCGCCGGCACGGATGTCGCCATCAGCGCGGGGAAGGCTGCAACGGCGAGGCCGAGAGCAAGCTTGCGAGAGAAGATCCTCATCGACGGTCCCATCCTGCGTCAGATCCGGAAGGTGTGAATGCGCCCTCGGCGCATCCCTCGCCTAAAAGCCGAATGTGGCCAAAACAGGTGCTCAGGAGCCAGGCGTCCAGGCGTCGTAGTCGCCGGTGACGCGTGGCCGCTCACCTGCACCTGCAAGCGAACCCTTCGGCCGATAGGCCGCCGGGGTGCCGGTGAGGTTGGGCTTGTGGGGTTTTTCCCACTCGCGCAGCACATATGTTTCCTGCGACGGTGCGACGTCGGTGCGGTGATGCATCCAGCCGTGCCAGCCAGGCGGAATCGCCGATGCTTCCGCAACGCCGTTGAAGATCACCCAGCGGCGCGGCACGCCGAATGACGTCTGCGGGCCTTCGTAATAGACATTGCCGAACTCGTCTTCACCGACCTTCTTGCCGAAGCGCCAGGTGTAGAAGCGGGTGCCGATCGTCTGGCCGTTCCACCAGGTGAATATCTGAAGCAGGAGTTTTTTCATGTGTTCTTCGTCAGCTCTGGCAAACGCTGCGGTGAGCGCGATGTGACCTTTGAGGGGTTATGCAACCTGCCGAACCCGATGTCCAGCGATTCCCAATTGCGCAAACCCTCATTTCAGCTTCATCTTGAAGCCAAAATGGCTCTTGGAAAAACCGAGCCGCTCATAGAAGCGATGGGCGTCTGTGCGGGCCATGTTTGACGTCAGTTGTACCAACCGACATTGGCGCCGGCGGGCCTCCTGCAGGGCGTAGTCAATCATAATTGCACCAATCCCCCGCCCGCGCATATCCGCCCTCGTCTGAACCGCCTCGATGATCATGGACAGCCCGCCGCGCCCGGTCAGCGTGCGATTGAACATGATCTGGAAGGTGCCGACAACGTCACGGTGAAGCTCGGCCACGAACAGCTGCTCGTTTGCAGAGGCGTCGATCACGTTGAATGCGCGGAGATAATCCTCAAAAGCATCCGGTTCGGTGGTGTCGCCATGGCCGCCGATCGAGTCTTCGGCAAACAAACCGATGAGAGCAGGAAGATCCTCCTCATGAGCTCGACGTATAGTGATTTCTGGCGCCATGCTTTTCTCCGAGACCGAATCCATGGATGCTTCAAGTGAACGGCACTCTAAGGATTTTGCTCGATGAGACAACGAACGGTCCGATGGATCCTCTGCGGGATCCTGTTATGGAGCGTGTCATCTCCAGCGGGCGCACAGAACGCCATCGCCTTCTCGCAGGCTCCCGAGATGAGCAGCGGCGTCTGTGTGGGCGGCAGCATCCGCGAGGCGCTGGCTTGTGCCAAGAGGCGGTGCATCGATGGCGGAGGTACACAGGAAGATTGCCTGGAGACGACAGCCTGCTTTCCCGCCGGCTGGTCCGTCGACCTCTTCGTCCCGCGCCGCGAAGGTCCGCACTGGCACGAGGTGCACTGCGGCTTCGACAGCCGAGAGGGTGAGCTTGCAGCCGCCGATGCCGTCTGCGATCGCACCCGCCGAACGGACCTGATCGGAATGCAGCGCCGTTCGGCTACTGGATGATAAGGGGACGGAATACGAACCGCCAGAGGTTCAGTAACGACTAACGCGGCATCGGCTTCTCGAGCACCACCGCCGGCAGACCGGAATTGGGACCGCCCCATTCTTCCATGCGATCGACTTCGGTGAACCCGAGCCGTTCATAGAACGATATGGCGCGAAGGTTCTGCAGCGCCACCTCGACCCGCATGATCTCCGTGTCCGGGAAGCAAGTCTCAAGTTCTGCGAAGATGTCCCGACCGATGCCCTCGCCCTGGACCGACGGCCTGACATAGAGCTGATGCAGCATCACCGTCTTTTCCATCTTGGGATACATGGCTGCATAGCCGATGCCACCGATATCCCTGCCGCTGTCGGCAACCAGAAACTCGCCGTCCTTCTTACCTATTCGGCTGCGGATGGCCGCAGGCGAATGCCAGCCGGCAATCAGCTGCGTCACCTTCTCCGCGCCGTAGAAGGGATCGTAAGTTGCGTGGAACGTCTCCGCCAAAAGGGCGCGGATCTTCTCCACGTCCTCCTCTCCAGCGGTTCGGACGAAATAGACCACGGGCCTATTCCTCGATGCCCAGCTTCGCCTTCACCAGTGCCTGCACTGCCTGCGGGTTTGCCTTGCCGCCGGTCGCCTTCATGACCTGACCGACGAACCAGCCGGCCAGAGCCGGCTTCGCCTGGGCCTTGGCTACCTGATCCGGATTGGCGGCGATGATCTCGTCGACTGCTGCTTCGATGGCGCTGGTGTCTGTCACCTGCTTCATGCCGCGCGCTTCGACGATTTCAGCGGGATCGCCGCCCTCGTTCCACACGATTTCGAAGAGGTCCTTGGCGATCTTGCCGGAGATCGTCTCCGACTTGATGAGATCGATGATGCCGCCAAGCTGGGCCGGGGAAACCGGAGTCTCTTCAATGGCTTTGCCGGCTTTGTTCAAGGCGCCCAGCAGGTCGTTGATGACCCAGTTGGCAGCCGCCTTGCCGTCGCGGCCGGCGGCCACGGCCTCGAAATAATCGGCAATCGCCTTTTCCGATACGAGCACGGAAGCGTCGTAGACGGAGAGACCTAGTTCGCGAACAAAGCGCTCCTTCTTGTCGTCCGGCAGTTCCGGCAGGTGCTCCTTCAGGGCCTCGACGAAGGCAGCGTCGAACTCCAGCGGCAGCAGATCCGGATCGGGGAAGTAGCGATAGTCATGCGCTTCTTCCTTCGACCGCATCGATCGGGTCTCGCCTTTGTTCGGGTCGAAGAGACGGGTTTCCTGATCGATTGAGCCGCCGTCCTCCAGGATGCCGATCTGGCGACGGGCCTCGTATTCGATCGCCTGACCAATGAAGCGGATGGAGTTGACGTTCTTGATCTCGCAGCGCGTGCCGAAAGCCTCTCCCGGGCGGCGCACGGAGACGTTCACGTCGGCGCGCATCGAGCCTTCGTCCATGTTGCCGTCGCAGGTGCCAAGATAGCGAACGATCGAGCGCAGCTTCGTCATGTACGCCTTAGCCTCGTCCGAAGAGCGCATGTCCGGCTTGGACACGATCTCCATCAAGGCCACGCCCGACCGGTTGAGGTCGACGAAGGACATGGTGGGATGCTGGTCGTGCATCGACTTACCGGCATCCTGCTCCAGGTGAAGGCGCTCGATGCCGATCTCGACATCCTCGAACTGACCTTGGCGATCCGGGCCGAGCGAGATGACGATCTTGCCCTCGCCGACAATCGGATCCTTGAATTGCGAGATCTGATAGCCCTGCGGAAGATCCGGGTAAAAATAGTTCTTGCGGTCGAAGACGGAGCGGTTGTTGATCTTCGCCTTCAGACCGAGCCCGGTGCGCACCGCCTGCTTGACGCATTCCTCGTTGATGACGGGAAGCATGCCGGGCATGGCGGCGTCGACGAGCGAGACGTTGGCATTGGGATCCTTGCCGAACTCCGTGGAAGCGCCGGAAAAGAGCTTGGAATTCGACAGGACCTGAGCATGCACCTCCATGCCGATGATCACCTCCCAATCGCCGGTGGCGCCGGGGATGAGACGTTTCGGATCGGGCGTGCGGACATCGACAATGGTCATGGAATGCTCTTGAAATCGTCTTGTTGGGGTTGTCCGTGAGGTAGAGCAAATGGGGCGGTGGTGCAAGCAGAAGTGCCGCGGAGGCTAAAGGCCAGGGCCGTAGGTTTCGACCTCATCCTCCACCAGAACCTTCGTCAGTCCGACGGACTGAATCTCGCGATCGAGCTTTGGCGAATAGGCGGCGGACAGCCAGTGGATGCGGTAGCCGTGCTTTTCGAAGAAGCTGACCGCCTCGTCGTTACGGGCATGGGTCTCGATGCGTGCGCTGTCGAATCCCTGACGTACGATGTCCGCCTCGACTGCCGACAGCAGCGCACTGCCAAGCCCCTGGTGCTGGAATGGCGGATCGATCCAGAAGTCGCTGATCAGTTCATCGAGCGCCTCTCGCGCCGCCCAACCAGCCAAAATGCCGCCCTGCTCGATGACGGTGATCGTCAACCAGGCCTGGCGCGTGAACGTGTCGAAGGCCATGCGAGCATTATCCCGGATGCCGGCCATCTCGCCGACATTGAGCATGGCTTTTTCCCACGCCCTCAGGCCTATCTCCCTCAACGTCTCGGTCTCGTTTTCCCGCGCGCTGCGAATGGTCGCCATGGCCGCCCCTGTCTCTCGGCAGTAGACCACTGAGTCTGGGATTTTGCCAAGAGCACTGCCGTTGCCCCCCTTCGCATCGCATTGACGGCCATTTGGAACGGGTTTAGCAATAGGTTGTCCTGTTGGAGTTTCGATGTCTAACCAGTCCGAGTCCCGGTAAAGGGTCAGCGCGCTTCATCAGCCCGCTTGGCCCGACAAGAACGAGCCGCCGATGCCCTTGCGACACCGGCAACGTTTTTGTGCGCTCGCATTCCGAGCGATTTGCAGGATTCCCGGCAATGGACATATCCCGCGCCGAACAGCGCATTCTCCACCTGCTCGCCCTGGGCGGCAGGATCGAACTCATCCGCGATGACAACCGCAAGATCGAGAAGCTCCAGCTCTTCACCCGTGAAGGCTGGGTCTTCAGCGGGCTCGACCTCATCACCTTCCGCAAGCTGAAGCAGAAGAAGGCGATCCGTTCCATCGGTGGGCGGCCGTACCGCATCACCGAGCGCGGGCTCGTTCTGGTGCGGGCGGAGCGAGATAACCGATGATGAATATGGCGCCCTCGGGCGCCATATTCATCCCGGAAGCTTCTCCAGATGCACCTTCTCCAGTTCCACGCCCATACTCTTGGAGAACTCCTTGCCTTGCCAGACGATGGTGAAACCGCAGCGCTCGTAGAGACTTACGGCTGCGGCGTTGCTAGCGTGGGTTTGGATGCGGGCGAGTGGATGGCCCTCGTCAGCGATGATGTCGAGAAGGTGCAGAATGAGTGTGCGCCCGACTCCCCTGCGCTGATGGGCTGGATCCACCCACAGATCAGAGATGCAATCCGGCGCTCCATCTCGTGCGGCCCAGCCGATCACCCTGCCCTCGCGCTCGGCAATGTGGACATCGCTCGTCGTCTCAGCAGCAAAGACCGAAAACGCTCGCCGCACTCGCTCGATCACCTGAGGTTCGAGATAGACATCCTCGAACGCGTTGCTCGATTTCCAGGCCGCGAAACCGACATCGCCGACCACAGTGTGATCGGCGACAGTCATTTTCCGGATTGTGAACTCGCCTACCACCACTTCTTCGGCGTAAAGCGGCCGGCGGCCTGTTCGATGATGTGGGCGGTCTTGAAGAGCGTTTCTTCCTCGAACGGCTTGCCGATCAGCTGCAGGCCGAGCGGCAGGCCCTTGTGGTCGAGGCCGGCGGGAACGGCGATGCCCGGGAGGCCTGCCATGTTCACCGTGACGGTGAAGATGTCGTTGAGGTACATCTTGACCGGATCGGCTGCGAGATCCTCGTCGGCGACGCCGAAGGCGGAGGATGGGGTAGCGGGCGTCAGGATTGCATCGACGCCGGCATCGAAGACCGTCTCGAAGTCACGCTTGATTAGCGTGCGAACCTTCTGCGCCTGCAGGTAATACGCGTCGTAGTAGCCAGCCGAGAGCACATAGGTGCCGATCATGATGCGACGCTTAACCTCATCCCCGAAGCCGGCAGCACGTGTCTTCTCGTACATGTCGACGATGTCCTTGCCGTCGACGCGCAGGCCGTAGCGGACGCCGTCATAGCGGGCGAGGTTGGACGAGGCTTCTGCCGGGGCGACGATATAATAGGCCGGCAAGGCGTACTTCGTGTGTGGCAGGGTGATGTCGACGATCTCGGCACCGGCATCCTTCAGCCAGGCGACACCTTGACTCCAGAGCTTTTCGATCTCCTCCGGCATGCCCTCGACGCGATACTCCTTCGGAATGCCGATCTTCATGCCCTTCACCGACTGGCCGAGCGAAACTTCGTAATCCGGAACCGGCAAATCGACGGAGGTGGTGTCCTTGGCATCGACGCTCGCCATCGACTTCAGGAGGATGGCCGCATCGCGCACGTCGCGCGCAATCGGGCCCGCCTGGTCTAGGGAGGATGCGAAGGCGACGACGCCCCAGCGCGAGCAGCGGCCATAGGTGGGCTTGATGCCGACGGTGCCGGTGAAGGCTGCCGGCTGGCGGATGGAGCCGCCGGTGTCGGTTGCCGTAGCGCCAGCGCAGAGATGCGCGGCAACGGCAGCGGCAGAACCGCCGGACGAGCCGCCGGGCACCAGTTGCTGATTAGAGCCTTCCGCCCGCCAGGGGTTGATCACCGGCCCGTAGTAGGAGGTCTCGTTGGACGACCCCATGGCGAATTCGTCCATGTTGAGCTTGCCGAGCATCACGGCGCCGTCGTCCCAGAGGTTTTGGGTAACGGTCGACTCGTACTTCGGCTGGAAGCCGTCGAGAATGTGCGAGCAGGCTTGGGTGTGGACGTCGCGTGTGCCGAAGAGATCCTTGATCCCGAGCGGGATGCCTTCGAGCGCACCGGCCTTGCCGCCACCGATACGTTCGTCCGACGCCTTCGCCATCTCCAGCGCCTTTTCAGGCGTGACGGCGATATAGGCATTCAGCGCCTCGTTGGCCGCTTGGATCGCGTCGACATAGGCCTGCGTCAGCTCGACGGCCGTGATATCCTTGGCCTTCAGCTTCTCGCGTGCTTCGGCAATGGTGAGGCTGGTGAGTTCGGTCATGTTATTAGTCGCTCAGCGGATGTGTGGAATGGTCGGGCGGCAGCAGCGGAGCTGATGCTATTCAACGACCTTCGGCACGAGGAAGAAATTGCGGTCTGTCGCCGGTGCGTTGGCAACGATATCATCGGCCTTGCTGCCGTCGGTCACTTCGTCGGTACGCTTGCGCATGACCATCGGCGTCACCGAAGTCATCGGCTCGACGCCGGTCACATCGACCTCGCCGAGCTGCTCGACGAAGCCGAGGATGCCGTTCAGCTCACCCACCATCCGTTCAGCCTCGTCCTCGCTGACGGCGATGCGGGCGAGGCGCGCGACGCGCTTGACGGTGGCGAGATCGACGGACATGGCATTACTCCGGGCAAGAATTTCCTACCGCTATAATGTCCACGTCCGCCGTTCGCAACACCTCGCACAGCTTGGGGAGCGGCCAATCAGAAGCTGAGCGTCGTGCCGGGCGTGGGAGCCTCGACGCGCGTCCGCGTACCCTCCATCCCCTTCACGAACTTATCCGCCGTCTGGTCGATGATCGGGAAGGAACCGTAGTGGCACGGGATGGCGTGCTTGAAATCGAAGAAACGCTGGCAGGCAAGGGCTGCAACGGCGCCGCCCATGGTGAAGCGGTCGCCGATCGGCACGAGCCCGATATCCGGTTGGTGCAGCTCGTTGATCAGTCCCATGTCGGTGAAGATGTCGGTATCGCCCATGTGCAGGACGGACGGCTCGTCGCCGAAATGCAGCATGAGGCCGTTGGCATTGCCGAGCGCATGGGACACGCCGTCCTCGGTGATCTGCGCGGAGGAATGCTGGGCCTGCGTGAAGGTGACGGTGAAGCCTTCGAACGAGACGGTGCCGCCGGTGTTGCCCATGTCCGTCTTCGCCACTCCCTTCTTGCCGAGCCATGTGGCGAGGTCCGCGTTGGCCAGCACGACGGCGCCGGTTTCATTGGCAAGAGAGATCGTATCGCCGACATGGTCGCCATGGCCGTGGGTGAGTAGAATGTGACTGATCCCCTCAACGGCGTCCTTGGCGTCGAGGCCCGAGAAGCCGGGATTACCGGTAAAGAAGGGGTCGAGCAGGATCTTGGCCTTAGCGGTCTCGATGCGGAACGCGGAATGGCCGAGCCAGGTGATCTTCATGAAAGTCTCCCTCGATAGGTGATGCGGAAATAGTTGAGAGTGTTAAACACATATTCCGGCTGCCACTGAATGGAAGCGGCGGCACAACTATTTCTACGCAGGGGATGCCAAACGGATGACAGTGCTGACAATCGAGGAACTGGCCGGAGCACTGGAGAGAGGCCATGCGATTGCCGGCCTCGACCTCGGCACCAAGACGATCGGCATCGCCATGTCGGATCTGGGGCGTCGTTTCGCCTCCCCTCGCCCGGTGCTCAAGCGCACGAAGTTCACCAAGGACGCCGAAGTTCTGCTCGCCTTCGCCGAGAAGGAGAAGGTCGCCGCCTTCATCATCGGGCTGCCGATGAATATGGACGGATCGGCCGGCCCGCGTGTTCAGGCGACACGTGCCTTCGTCCGCTCGATGAGCGACAAGACGGAGCTGCCCTTCGTCTTCTGGGACGAGCGTTTGTCTACCGTTGCGGCAGAGCGTGCGCTCCTTGAGATGGACGTCTCACGCGCCAAGCGCGCCGAACGGATTGATTCGGCGGCGGCAAGCTTCATCCTTCAGGGCGCTCTCGACAGGCTCTCCTCGCTGGCAAGAGCCTCTGACGAGGCCTGACGATCACGCCACCAGGCCGCGATCTTCTTGCGGCGACGAAAGCCGATGATGGCAAAGACAACGAAGCTGTCGACGACGATGGCGCGGGCAACCAGCGGCGGGATGTCCTCTGCGGGGATGCCGAGCACTTGGCTATAGACCTGGAAAACCAGGTCGTGGGCCTGCCGGGTCAGCATGAAGATGCCGAAACTCATGTCGTTGTAGGACAGTCCGTACCAGCTGCCGAGCAGCAGGATCGGTCCGGCCCACAGAATCAGGAACCACTTCATGCGGTCCTCCTTCCCGGCTGAACAAGGTGAAACTCCACCGACGCCAACCACCTCAGCAGAGCCATCAGGCTCAGCACGAACGCAGGTACGGCAATATCCAGCGCCAGCACCGCGAAAAGCATCGTCATGATGCTTAGCGATGCCCATTCCGAACTTGTCGTTCCCTGCCGCAACGGCTCGATCCGTCCATGGTTAACATTCGATTAACCTTAACTTAGGGGACGCTTCCCAGCGCGCAACGCAATCCGTCACGTATGGTTAACGCGGCGCCCTCAACTGTGGATAAGGTGGCGGCCTTCAGCCGAATCCTAGCCGTAGATGCCGCGCACGAGGCGGCGCACGGAAGACGTCACCTTGTCCCAGTCCTTCTCGCTGCGGAGCGGAAGGCCAGCAAACTCGCCTGTTGCGACGGAGGAGATGACGAGGTGCTGGATTGCAGCAAAGAGGATGCCGTTGACCGTTGGCGCATCGACGCCCTTGGGCGCCGATAGACTGCCACGCATGCGATCGAGCCACTTCGCCAATGCCCGCGACCGCGCCTCGGCCAGCCGTCTCACCTGCGGCGTATCCTTCGAGACTTCCCAGGCGATGATTTTGCAGACGAGCGGATCGTGACGCAGCGCGTCCATGTAGAGAAGCGCCAGGCGTTCCATCAGGTCGCCATAGGTGAGCAGGAACATGCCGCCCGTGTCTTCCGGAATGCGGTCCTTCACCCAATCGCCGAGATCGGCGCCGATGGCATCGAGAAGGCCGTCCAGGCCGCCGTAATAGCGGTAGATCAATTGCTTGTCGCAGCCTGCCCGCCGGGCAATGGCGTTGATGCCGAAGTGCTGGAACCCCTCCTCCGCCAGCAGATCCCGCGCCGCGTTGAGAATGGCGGATTCGGTCTGGGCGCGGTTCTTGACGCGCTTCTCCGGCACGGACGGGGCGAAAGCTTCCTCGACTGCAAGCATAGACGGTACTCCAACGGCTTCATCGCCGATAAGCCGCAAGACGACGCGGCACAATGCGCCACGCTTAGCCATTCACAGAATTGGCAGGCATTGCGCCAGCTCCGGCATGCCGCTAAGCCTCGCTCACCCCTTTCGCCCCTTCCCAGACTGGCTTTTCATGCTGATCATCTTCGAGAGTATCCTGCCGATCTTCCTTCTCGTCCTGCTTGGCGTGGCGCTGAAGCGCAGCCCGCTCATCAACGGGACTTTTTGGGAAGGGCTCGAACAGTGCGGGTACTATGTGTTGTTTCCCGCTCTGCTTTTTCACACGCTGGCAACGGCCGATTTCTCCAGCATGGAGATCGGCACGCTTGGCTTCACAGCCGTCATCGCCGTGCTGCTGATGTGCGCGCTCGTGCTGGCGCTCTGGGTGCCGTTCAAGCGGCTGGGTGTTGCCCCTTCCGCCTTCAGCTCCGTCTTCCAGACGGCGACGCGATGGAACGCGTTCATCGCGCTTGCGATCGCGCAAAAGATCTACGGTGAATTTGGATTGACGGTGGTGGCGCTGGTGATGGCGGTGATCATCGTTCCGATCAACCTTATCAATGTCAGCGTTCTCTTGTGGTTCTCCGGCAGCAGGACGACCTACCGGGCTTTCCTGCTGCGGATCGTGACCAACCCGCTCATCATCAGCAGCATGCTCGGGGTCGCGGTCAACCAGATCGGGGTGCCCATCTACGCCCCGCTGATGACGACGGTCGATCTCGTCGCGAGGGCAGCGCTCAGCCTCGGGCTGATCGCGGTCGGCGCTGGGCTGCGGGTCTCGGATGCCCTGAAGCCGCATCCGCTGGTGCTCCTGTCGTCGGCACTGAAGCTCGCGTTCTTCCCGATGCTGATGGTCGCCTGCGCACTGCTTGCCGGTGTCACCGGGCCGGCGATTGCGTTGCTTGCCTTGAGCGCCAGCGTCCCCACGGCCATGAACGGCTATATCCTCGCCAAGAAGATGGGTGGCGATGCCGAACTCTATGCGGCGACAGCCACCGTGCAGACGGTCATCTCGTTCCTGACGGTTCCGCTCGTCCTGATGGCCGCCGATCAGCTCGCGGCAGGATAGAGTAGGTCAACGATGTAGCTTGCATCGAAGCGTGCATCGAGCATGCCGTAAGTGGAGCGCCAGCCACCAGCGAGCCGCGTCTCCAGGAATGCATCGGCAATTTTGCCCGCGCCCAGGCGTGCAAGCTCCGCAGCACCCGCTGCCAGCGCCAACTGCTCCACCAGGAGACGCGCTGCGCCCTCGTCCGTTTCGCAGAGCGCCATCGCAGCCCGCAGCACCTCGATCGTCTTGCGCCCGGATGCGCCGAGATCACGCTCAAAGCCGGCAAGCACCATGTCGAACAGATCCTTGCCGCGCGACAAAACCCGCAGGACATCAAGCGCCATCACGTTGCCGGAACCTTCCCAGATGGCGTTGACCGGAGCTTCGCGATAATGCCGCGCCACCGGCCGTTCCTCGACATAGCCGTTGCCGCCAAGGCACTCCATCGCTTCGTAGATCAGCGACGGCGCGATCTTGCAGTTCCAGTATTTGATCACCGGCGTCATCACGCGGGCGTAAGCTGCGTCCGCGGGATTTGCGGCAGCCCGATCAAATGCGTCCGCCAGACGGAAGGCAAGCGCGGTGGCCGCTGCAACGTCAAGCGCCATGTCCGCCAGAACCCGCGTCATCAGCGGCTGGTCGATGAGGTTCTTCCCGAAAACGCTGCGGCCGCGGCAGTGATGGACCGCCTCGGCGAGCGAAGCCCGCATGATGCCGGCGGAGGCCAGCGCACAATCGAGCCGCGTCAAGGTCACCATGTCCAGAATGGTGCGGATGCCGGCACCGGGCTCGCCCAGCAGATAGCCGAAGGCATCGGTGAATTCGACTTCCGACGAGGCATTGGAGCGGTTGCCGAGCTTGTCCTTCAGGCGCTGGAACTGAAGGCCATTGGCCGAGCCATCCTCCAGGAGACGCGGCACCAGGAAGCAGCCGATTCCTTCGTTTGTCTTCGCCAGCATGATGAAGGCATCGCTCATCGGCGCCGACATGAACCACTTGTGGCCTGACAGGCGATAGATGCCCTCGCCCACCCGCTCTGCCGTCGAGCGGTTGGCCCTCACGTCCGTGCCGCCCTGCTTTTCGGTCATCCCCATGCCGAGCGTGATGGCGCTCTTCTGCAGCGCCGGCCGATTGGACGAATCGTACTTTCGCGACAGGATCTTCGGTGCCCACTCCTTCTGCACCCGTGGGGAGGCCATCAGGGCGGCAACGGATGCGCTCGTCATGGTAAGCGGGCAGAGGTGACCGCACTCCAGCTGCGCCGTCAGGTAGAAGCGGGTGGCGCGGGCCTTGTGTTCACTGCCCTTGGCCTCGGGGATACCTTCCCATACGGACGAATGCAGGCCGATGGACATCGAGCGACGCATCAGCGCGTGCCAGGCCGGATGGAACTCCACGACATCCAGCCGCTCTCCGCGCGGCCCGTGGGTGCGCAGCTTCGGCGGGCTTTCATTCGCCATCCGCGCCAGTTCCTGCGCCTCCGGCGAGGTGGAGTAGTGGCCGATCGAATCGAATTCCTCGCGCAGGCTGCGGTGCAGGCCTGCGGTGAGGTCGACGATCAAGGGATCCGATCTGTAGGCGTTGATGCC
Organism: Pseudorhizobium tarimense; assembly: GCF_022968135.1. Lineage (GTDB taxonomy): Bacteria > Pseudomonadota > Alphaproteobacteria > Rhizobiales > Rhizobiaceae > Neorhizobium > Neorhizobium tarimense. The sequence continues at coordinate 167,720 of NZ_JALJRA010000006.1, read as the reverse complement.
GGACCAGGGGTGGGGCTGGTTCAGCTCTGCAAGCTTTTGTTCTGTCCGGCTATTCTGTGTCATGCTTGGCTTCTAGCCCGTTTCTCTGAAAAATGCATGAGGATGAGCGGACTTTTCCCGCCCCTTCGCTTGCCGGTTTCACAGCCAGTCATTATAGACGCCCGAACGCAAGCGGAGACGCCCCATGGTCTTCTTCCCTCACCGCCATCTCCTCGGCATCAAGGGACTCACCGAACAGGACATTACGTATCTTTTGGACAAGGCCGACGAGGCGGTTCAGATCAGCCGCCAGCGGGAAAAGAAGACCTCGACGCTGCGGGGGCTGACACAGATCAACCTCTTCTTCGAAGCCTCGACCCGGACGCAATCCTCCTTTGAACTCGCCGGCAAGCGCTTGGGCGCCGACGTCATGAACATGTCTGTCGGCAACTCTTCGGTGAAGAAGGGCGAGACGCTGATTGATACGGCGATGACGCTGAATGCCATGCACCCGGACGTGCTGGTGCTGCGGCATTCCTCGGCCGGCGCTGCGGCATTGCTTGCTCAGAAGGTCGCCTGCTCCGTCGTCAATGCCGGCGACGGGCAACATGAACATCCGACACAAGCGCTTCTGGATGCGCTGACGATCCGCCGCGCGAAAGGCAAGCTGTCGCGCATCATCGTTGCCATCTGCGGCGACGTGCTGCATTCGCGGGTTGCGCGTTCCAACATCCTGCTGCTGAATGCCATGGGCGCGCGCGTGCGCGTCATCGCGCCGGCAACTCTCCTCCCCTCCGGCATCGCGCAGATGGGAGCGGAAGTGTTCCACTCGATGGAAGAGGGTCTGAAGGATGCCGACGTGGTGATGATGCTGCGCCTGCAGCGGGAGCGCATGTCCGGCTCCTTCGTCCCCTCGATCCGCGAATACTTCCACTTCTACGGCCTTGATGCCGAAAAGTTGAGGACGGCCAAGGAGGATGCGCTGGTCATGCATCCGGGTCCGATGAACCGCGGTGTCGAAATCGCTTCCGAAGTTGCCGACGGACCGCAGAGCGTAATCGAGCAACAGGTTGAAATGGGGGTCGCCGTGCGCATGGCCGTGATGGAGACGCTGCTTCTGTCGCAAAACCAGGGGCCACGGGCATGACACGGTCCCTCGTCCTCAACAACGCCCGCATCATCGACCCGTCCCGCAATCTCGACGAAGTCGGCACTATCATCGTCGGCGAGAATGGCCGAATTCTCGCCGCCGGCGCCGACGCCCGCAATCAGGGCGCGCCGGAAGGTGCGGGGATCCGTGATTGTCGCGGACTTCTGGCGGTTCCTGGTCTGGTGGATGCACGTGTGTTCGTCGGCGAACCCGGCGCCGAGCACCGCGAGACAATCGAGTCGGCAAGCCGTGCTGCGGCCGCCGGCGGCGTCACCTCATTTATCATGATGCCGGATACCGATCCGGTGCTCGACGACATCGCGCTCGTGGAGTTCGTCAAGAAGACGGCCCGCGACAAGGCTTCCGTCAACGTTTATCCCGCTGCTGCCGTGACCAAGGGGCTTGCCGGCAAGGAGATGACGGAGATTGGCCTCCTGCAGCAAGCGGGCGCCGTCGCCTTCACCAATGGCCGGCGCGGACTGTCCGATACCCTGGTCCTGCGGCGGGCGATGACCTATGCACGGGAATTCGGCGCCGTGATCGCGCTCGAGCCGCGTGAAAAATACATCGGCAACGGCGTTATGAACGAAGGCCTGTTCGCAAGCTGGCTCGGGCTTGCCGGGGTGCCGAAGGAAGCCGAGATCATCCCGCTCGAGCGCGACCTGCGGATGGCCGGCCTCACAGGGGCCAAATATCACGCGGCCAAGATATCGGTGCCGGAATCGGCGGAAGCCATGCGGGTAGCGCGCAAGCGCGGCGCCAACGTTACTTGTGCCATCTCGATCAACCACCTGTCTCTCAACGAGAACGACATCGGCGAATACCGGACCTTCTTCAAACTCTCGCCTCCACTTCGGACGGAGGGCGACCGCGTTGCTATGGTCGAGGCGCTTGCCGACGGGACGATCGACATCATCGTCTCCTCCCATGATCCGCAGGACGTCGATACGAAGCGCCTGCCCTTCGCCGATGCGGCGGATGGCGCTGTGGGTCTTGAAACGATGCTGGCTGCGGCGCTTCGCCTGCACCACTCCGGACAGGTTCCATTGATGCGCCTCATCGATGCCATGTCGACTCGACCGGCGCAGATCTTCGGGTTGGACGCCGGCACCTTGAAGCCGGGCGCGAAGGCCGACATCACGCTCATCGATCTCGACGAGCCCTGGTTGGTTGCCAAGGACATGCTCCTGTCGCGCTCCAAGAATACACCCTTCGAAGACGCTCGCTTCTCCGGTCGCGCTGTGGCGACCTATGTCGGCGGCGCCTGCGTCCATTCGCTCTGAGGAGAACGAGCCGGTGAACGACCTGATGAACTGGCAGATCGGTGGCGGCGTCGCCGTTGCGGCTATCGTGCTCGGTTACCTGCTGGGCTCCATCCCCTTCGGGCTTATCCTGACGCGGGCAGCCGGGCTGGGTGATATCCGCTCGATCGGATCCGGCAATATCGGCGCAACCAATGTCTTGCGGACGGGTAACAAGAAGCTTGCAGCCGCTACACTTCTTCTCGACGCGCTGAAGGCGACGGCCGCGGCTGTTGCGGGTACATATATCGCAGGGCCTGAAGCCGGCCTTCTGGCGGGCTTGGCAGCCTTTCTCGGTCATCTGTTTCCGGTGTGGATCGGCTTCAAGGGCGGCAAGGGCGTCGCCACCTATGTCGGCACGCTTCTCGGCGTCGCACCGCTTTGGGTTCTCGTTTTCGCCGCCGTGTGGCTGACGGTTGCCTTCGTCAGCAAGTATTCCTCGCTGTCGGCCCTGGTGGCGACGCTTGTGATTCCGGTCGCTTTGTGGGTAATGGGCGAAGAAAAGATCGCCCTTGTCATGGCGATCATGACGGCGGTCTCCTGGTGGCGGCACGAAACCAATATCAGACGGCTGCTGGCAGGGACTGAAGGCAAGATCGGCCAAAAGGGATAGCAATGCCTGAGGGCGGCGCAAGACCAAACGGGAGTGCGCTCACCGACAGGCAAAGGGTTGCCTGGCTTCGCCTCATCCGCAGCGACAATGTTGGCCCCGCCACCTTCCGCGATCTCATCAACCATTCCGGCTCTGCAGAAGCGGCGCTCGACCTGCTGCCTGAGCTTTTTAGCCGAGGCGGCGCGTCCTGCACGATCCGCATCGCTTCCAAAGAGGATGCCGAACGTGAGCTGGAGTTGCTCAACGTCTGCGCACGCGGGTCGTCGGCATCGGGGACGCGGACTATCCGCCGGCCCTGAGACAGATCGAAGGCGCGCCTCCCGCTTCTCGCCGTCAAAGTATATTCGGCGACCGCCGCCTCCCCTTGGTTCGGCATCGTCGGCTCGCGCAATGCCTCCATCAGCGCGCGAAGGTTGCGGCGATGATTGCGCGCGAGGCCGGCCGCGCCGGCTACACCATCACCTCGGGCCTAGCCCGCCGCATCGACACCGCCGCTCATCGGGCTAGCCTTGATGCGGGCACGATCGCAGTACTTGCCGGCGGGCTGGATCAACTTCACCCCGGAGGACTTGTCTCTATTTCCGTGGTTGACTGAGCGAGGGCGCCGGCCGCGCTGCACGTCGCCGGCTTCCACATAGGCCATCTCGATCAGGTAGCAGAGCATGCTCGCTCCTTCCTTAGAGGCCACTGGTGCAACTGGCCCAGCATCTACCGGATGTCGGCGATAGCCTCTCCGTTGCCGGAAGTATGACGTTCCGAACCCATGATACATCCTGTCCAAGTTGCGCCTCTCCAAGCAGGAGAACCCACGCTCCGAGGAGAAGATACCTCACTCACCGTGAATTGTAACCGTCAGATTCAATCCTCTATAGGTTGCATAGCGTTGCAAGGCTAATTTGACCCTGCCACTTGACCGGGACGAAAAGGCCATCCATGTCGGATCCCAGATCGGCCCGGAACTCTCACGCAATTCCGGGCGCCGCCTCACGTTAGAGAAGTGCACATGAATGTTGTCGTCGTAGAATCTCCGGCCAAGGCCAAGACCATCAACAAGTATCTTGGCTCGGGCTACAGGGTTCTCGCATCGTTTGGTCACGTGCGCGACCTTCCTGCAAAGGACGGATCGGTTCTGCCTGATCAGGACTTCGAGATGTCTTGGGAAGTCGACAGCGCGTCTCAGAAGCGGATGAAAGACATCGCCGACGCCGTCAAAGACTCCGACGGACTGTTTCTCGCGACCGACCCGGACCGGGAAGGAGAAGCCATTTCCTGGCACGTGCTCGACCTCCTGAAGAAGAAGCGCGTGCTCGGTGACAAGCCGGTGAAGCGGGTCGTATTCAACGCCATCACCAAGAAGGCGGTTCTCGACGCCATGGCGAGCCCGCGCGACATCGACGCGCCGCTGGTGGATGCCTATCTCGCGCGCCGCGCCCTAGACTATCTGGTCGGGTTCAACCTTTCGCCGGTGCTGTGGCGCAAGCTGCCGGGCGCTCGCTCGGCCGGCCGCGTGCAGTCTGTGGCCCTTCGCCTCGTCTGCGATCGCGAGACCGAGATCGAACGCTTCGTTTCGGAAGAATACTGGAACCTCTCCGCACTGCTGCGGACCCCGCGCGGCGACGAATTCGAGGCGCGGCTTGTCTCTGCCGACGGAAAGCGGCTGCAGAACCGCTCGATCAAGACCGGCGATGATGCCAACCGGCTGAAGGCACTCCTCGACGGCGCCAGCTACCTCGTCGAAAGCGTAGAGGCCAAGCCTGTCAAACGCAATCCTGGCCCGCCCTTCACGACCTCGACCCTGCAGCAGGCCGCTTCGTCCAATCTCGGTTTCAATGCCTCGCGGACAATGCAGGTGGCGCAGAAGCTTTATGAAGGCGTGGATATCGGCGGGGAGACCGTCGGTCTCATCACCTATATGCGTACCGACGGCGTACAGATGGCGCCCGAGGCGATCGACGGTGCGCGGCGCGCCGTCCAGGATCAGTTCGGCGAGCGCTACGTGCCTGAGAAGCCTCGCTTCTATTCGACGAAGGCGAAGAACGCGCAGGAAGCCCACGAAGCGATCCGCCCGACCGACTTCAGCCGCTCGCCCGAAAAGGTGCGCCGCTATCTCGATGCGGACCAGGCGCGTCTTTACGAGCTGATCTGGAAGCGCGGCATCGCCAGCCAGATGGCGTCCGCCGAAATCGAGCGCACCACCGTCGAGATCACCGCCGACAATGGCGGCCAGAAAGCGGGCTTGCGCGCAGTGGGCTCCGTGATCCGCTTCGACGGCTTCCTCGGCGCCTATATGGACCAGCGCGAGGAAGGCGACAAAGGCGAGGACGACGACGAGGACGGTCGCCTGCCGGAAATCAACGCCCGGGAAAAGCTGAACAAGAACAAGGTGAACGCAAGCCAGCACTTCACCGAGCCGCCGCCGCGCTATTCCGAAGCGTCGCTGATCAAGAAGATGGAAGAGCTCGGCATCGGGCGTCCCTCCACCTATGCAGCGACGCTGAAGACGCTGAGTGACCGCGAATACGTGACGGCGGAAAAGCGAAAGCTCATCCCGCAGGCAAAGGGCCGCCTGGTGACGGCCTTCCTGGAGAACTTCTTTACCAAGTATGTCGAATACGATTTTACGGCGGATCTCGAGGAAAAGCTCGACCGCATCTCCGCCGGGGAGCTCGACTGGAAGCAGGTTCTGCGGGAATTCTGGCGGGACTTCTTCGCCCAGATCGAGGACACCAAGGAGCTGCGGGTCACCAACGTGCTCGACGCCTTGAACGAGGCGCTGGCACCGCTTGTCTTCCCGAAGCGGGAGGACGGCAGCGATCCGCGCATCTGCCAGGTCTGCGGTACAGGGCAGCTGTCGCTGAAGCTCGGGAAATACGGTGCCTTCGTCGGCTGCTCCAACTACCCGGAATGCAACTACACGCGCCAGCTGTCATCCGAAGGCGCGGAGGCCGAGGCAAACGGTCTGAACGAGCCGAAGGCGCTCGGTGCCGATCCGATGACGGGCGAGGAGTTGACCCTCCGCTCGGGTCGCTTCGGGCCCTATATCCAGCGCGGCGAAGGCAAGGACGCCAAGCGCGCTTCGCTGCCGAAGGGCTGGAAGCCGGAAGAGATCGACCATGAGAAGGCATTGGCGCTGATCAACCTGCCGCGCGACATCGGAAAGCATCCGGAATCGGGTAAGATGATCTCCGCCGGCATCGGCCGCTATGGCCCCTTCCTGCTGCACGAAGGCACCTACGCGAACCTGGAGACGGTCGAAGATGTCTTCACCATCGGGCTCAACCGTGCCGTCACCGTACTCGCCGAAAAGCAGGCCAAAGGACCCGGCGGTCGTGGACGCGGAACACCGGCTGCTCTGAAGACGTTGGGGGATCATCCGGATGGCGGGGCCGTCACCGTCCGGGATGGGCGCTACGGTCCCTATGTCAACTGGGGCAAGGTGAACGCCACGCTGCCGAAGGGCAACGACCCTCAGTCGGTAACGCTGGAAGAAGCCATGGCGCTCATCACTGAAAAGGGCGGCAAGGCGGCTCCGGCCAAGAACAAGCCGGCAAAGGCGGCCTCCGGCGAGAAGGCTGCATCGAAGACCAAGTCTGCCGCCAAGCCGAAGGCGAAAGCGGCGGCAAAGGCGAAGGCAGCAACGAAAGCGAAGAAGACGGCCACGTGACGAGACAACCGCGCGAGAAAAGCCAGACCAAGGCTGCAACGGCAGGCAAGTCGGCTTCAGGAGAGAAAGCGCCGATTATCCACGGAGCCGTGCCGCCGCGCGAGGTCCTTCTCGAATTCATTGCGGACAATCCGGACAGGGCTTCCAAGCGGGAGATCGCGAAGGCGTTTGGCCTGAAGGGTGAGGCCCGCGTTGAACTGAAGGATCTGCTGCGCGATCTGGAGGACGAGGGGCTATTGAAGAAGAGCCGCAAGTCACTCTCTCGGCCCGGCGCCCTCCCCCCCGTCACCGTTCTCGACATCACCACCCGCGACAAGGAGGGCGAACTGATCGGCCGGCCGGCCGAATGGCCGGAGGACCAGGGGACTGCTCCAGCCGTCCTGATCCGCCAGACATCGGACAGCCGCGGCAAGGGAAAAACGCCCGCTGCCGGACTCAACGACCGGGTACTTGCGAAAATCTTCGCCAACAAGGACAGATCGGGTCCGGCCTATACCGCACGCGTCATCAAGATCATCGATCGTCGCAAGGGCGCCTCTCTCGGCGTCGTGCGGATGACCGAGCACGAGACACGGCTGATGCCGATCGAGCGGCGCGGCGAAGAGATGGTCATCGAGACCGACGGCCTCGGCGATGCCAAGGACGGCGACCTGGTCGAGGTCGAACTCGTCCGCAGCGGCCGCTTGGGTCTGTCGCGTGCGCGAGTGCTGTCCGTTGTTGGCTCCGTCGGTTCGGAGAAGGCGATTTCGATGATCGCCATCTATGCGCACGGCATTCCGCATGTGTTTCCCCAGGCGGTCCTGGACGCGGCAGAGGCCGCCCGCCCTGCGCCAATGTCGAAGCGGGAGGACTGGCGCGACGTGCCGCTCATCACGATCGACCCTGCCGACGCAAAAGACCACGACGACGCCGTCTATGCCGAGCCGGATCCCTCGCCCGACAATCCTGGCGGCGTGATCGTCACTGTCGCCATCGCAGACGTGTCCTGGTACGTGCGTACGGGCTCTCCTCTGGACCGCGAAGCATTGAAGCGCGGCAACTCGGTTTATTTCCCGGATCGCGTTGTCCCGATGCTGCCGGAACGCATCTCCAACGACCTCTGCTCGCTTCGCGAAGGCGAGGACCGGCCGGCCATCGCCGTTCGGATGGTATTTTCCCATGAAGGCCGCAAGGCGGGACATACCTTCCATCGCATTATGATGAGGAGCGCCGCAAAGCTCTCCTACCAGCAGGCACAGGCGGCCATCGATGGTAAGCCGGACGAAAAGACAGGTTCCCTGCTCGAGCCGATCCTGAAGCCGCTCTGGAATGCTTATGCCATCATGAAGCGCGGCCGCGACCGTCGACAGCCACTCGAACTCGACATGCCGGAGCGCAAGCTGATCCTGAAGCCGGATGGTACGGTCGACCGCGTGCATATTCCCGAGCGGCTCGACGCCCACAAGCTGATCGAAGAGATGATGATCCAGGCGAACGTAGCGGCTGCTGAGACGCTGGAGAAGAAGCGCCAACCGCTCGTCTATCGAGTTCACGATGCGCCGGCGCTGTCGAAGCAGGAAACGCTGCGGGAGTTTCTGGCCACCATAGGGCTCGCCATGGCGAAGGGCGGGCAGCTTCGCGCCAACTCCTTCAACGGCATCCTGGCGCGTGCGCTCGATACGCCTCACCAGACGATGGTCAACGAAATGGTGCTCCGCTCGCAGAGCCAGGCAATCTATAGCCCCGAGAACATCGGGCACTTCGGCCTCAACCTGATGAAGTACGCGCACTTCACCTCGCCAATCCGCCGCTATGCCGACCTGATCGTGCATCGTGCGCTCGTCGGCTCGCTCGGACTCGGCGAAGGCGCCATCACGCCGGAAGAGGAAGCGGCGCTCGACGACATTGCCGCCGAGATCTCTACGTTCGAACGGCGGGCGATGGCGGCCGAGCGAGATACAATCAACCGCCTCATCGCACACCACCTGAGCGGACGCATCGGCCAGGACTTCGAAGCGCGCGTCGCGGGCGTGACGAAGGCAGGGCTTTTTGTCACGCTCCCAACCTATGGCGCCGACGGCTTCGTGCCCATATCTACGCTTGGAACGGACTATTTTATCTATGATGAGGCGCATCAGGCCTTGATCGGCGAGAAGAGCGGCCTCGGCTACCAGCTGGGAGATTCAGTAGAGGTGAAGCTTGTGGAAGCCATTCCACTTGCCGGCGCCTTGCGCTTCGACATGCTGAGCGAAGGCCGCAAGATGCCGGCCGCCGCCCGATCCTTCCACAAGTCCGGTCGACGCGATCGCTCGCAGCGTCGGGTCAAGCCGGGCACGCGGCCGCCCCGCGGGCGGCGATAGGAGCAGAAAAATGCAGAAGACCGGCGAGCAGCCAGTTCAGTTTGGCGGGGGCGCTTCGGATGAGCGTTCGCCGGTGGGCTCGATTATCCGCGGAATGAAGAGCCGTTGCCCTTCCTGCGGCACTGGTCGGCTTTTCCGCGCCTTTCTCAAGCCGGTAGATGAATGCGCAGTCTGCGGGCAGGAGATGTACCACCATCGCGCCGACGACCTTCCTGCCTACCTCGTGATCTTCGTTGTCGGGCACGTGCTGCTCACAGGCTACATGCTGACCGAAATGATCTTCATCCTGTCGCCGTGGGTCCACCTGGCCATCTGGATTCCGCTTGCGGTGTTGGCGGCGCTTCTGACGATCCAGCCGATCAAGGGCGGTGTCATCGGTCTGCAGTGGGCCTATCACATGCATGGATTCGGAGGCGATTCGGAGGAGGAGATGATGCGCCGGCACGGTGGCTCCGAGCCATGACCGGCAAGAAGCGATGCTGCAGGCCGAACACGTCACAGCCCCGTTCTTCATTACCCCCACCTATAAGCTTCCCGTTCTCGAAGATGTCAGAATCACACTGGAGATTGATGTCCTGCTGAAACGCGGAATGGCCATGCACAATTTGATGCTTCATGGACGGTTCATCCGGCCCGCAAACTAGAGATCCAGGATGTCCCGTCCCAAGAACCACCTGAACGGTCACCTCGAAGAAATCCATTGGCCCTCTCTCGTTGCAGCGATCTCCGCCATCAGTGCGGTCGGTATCGCGATCGGCCTCGGCCTGCCTCTGCTCAGCATCATCCTGGAGAAGCGCGGCATCTCCTCGACGCTGATCGGACTGAACACGGCGATGGCTGGCATTGCCGCAATGGTCGCCGCACCCATCACCACGCGATTGGCGCATGACTTTGGTGTTGCGCGGACAATGCTGTGGGCGGTCGCGGTGTCGGCCGTCAGTGCGCTCGGTTTCTATTACGCGGAGGCGTTCTGGCTGTGGTTTCCGCTCCGCTTCGCATTCCACGGCGCAACGACGACGCTCTTCATCCTCTCTGAATTCTGGATCAATGCGGCAGCCCCGCCGCGGCGAAGGGGCCTTGTGCTTGGCATCTATGCGACGGTGCTCTCCGTCGGGTTCGCGATGGGGCCGCTGATCTTCTCGGCCATCGGCAGCGACGGCATCATGCCCTTCCTTGTGGGAGCTGGCGCAATCTCGCTTGCCGCAATACCGATCTTCATCGCCCGCAACGAGAGTCCGGTGCTTGATGAAAAGCCGGGACGCCATTTCTTCCGTTACATCTTTCTCGTACCGACGGCGACGGCTGCGGTCTTCGTCTTCGGCGCGGTCGAGGCCGGCGGTCTGTCACTGTTTCCGGTCTACGCCCTCCGGTCAGGCTTCAACGAGTCGCAAGGAGCGTTGCTGCTGACGGTCATGGGCATCGGCAACATGATCTTCCAGATCCCGCTCGGCATGTATTCCGACAAGCTGAGCGACCGGCGTCCCCTGCTCGCGGCCATGGCGGTGATGGGGCTGATCGGTTCGCTCCTCCTTCCTCTGCTGATCGAGAACTGGGTGCTGACAGCGCTCGTCCTCCTGTTCTGGGGCGGCTGTGTGTCCGGTCTGTATACCGTCGGCCTCGCACATCTGGGATCGCGACTCACCGGTACCGATCTTGCAGCCGCCAACGCTGCCTTCGTCTTCTGCTACGCGGTGGGCACCGTGGCGGGCCCCCAGGCGATTGGAGCTGCCATCGACGTTACCGGCAACAACGGATTTGCATGGGCGCTGGCGGCTTTCTTTGGTCTTTATGTCGTGTTGTCCATCGGCAGGTTCCTTTTTAGACCGAAACGGACTTGACTTTTCGGGCGCGATTTGTAGTTTCGCGCCAGATTTCGCCGTGGACACCATCCGGCCGTCCGCGGCTTCATTTTTCCTAAAGGCAGAGCACCATGGCGAAAGCTACAACCATCAAGATCAAGCTGTTGTCGACGGCAGACACCGGTTTCTTCTACGTGACCAAGAAGAACAGCCGCACCTTCACGGACAAGATGTCCAAGACGAAGTACGACCCGATCGCCAAGAAGCATGTCGAATTCAAGGAAGCCAAGATTAAGTAATTGATTGGCTCCGGCTCGAAGGCGCGAACCGAAAGGTGTCGCGCCTTTTTTGTTGCGCATGGATCGCAAAGAAAAAGCGCCGCTCTGGCAAGGAGGCGGCGCTTTCAATTGGGGGTCGACCGGTCGCAAGGCGGCACGAGGAACCGCTTTTATATGCAGACCGATCGACCGACCCCACGATCCAGGAGATGCGGCGGACCTGAGCATCATGGGGTATCTCAAACCCGAAAGGCGTAGGTATTTCTGCATTTAGAATCGCGCAAAGCGGATGGAAAATCAACAAATTCTTGAACGCCGCTCGGAGCACGTCTTAAGTTGGTTAAAATTGCGAGATGTTGAATCTGTGTCGCAATAAATCCATCGCCCGCCTTGAAGATAAACATCCCTTCATTACAGCTTTTTTACAACCTCTCTCACCGGCGACAGCTGCGACATCTATCCTTCGCAACAGCACCTCAAGAGTATCAACCTCGACCGACCCCTGCTCCTTGCAACAGAGGAAGTTAGTAAGACATTTCCAACAGATGCCTCAGCCAACGGTCTTGCAGATCTTGCACCTGAACTTGCGTGGCATCATGAGCGCACCGTCTTTTGCCTTCACGGCCACTTGCTCAGGCGGCAGCAGCAACGACCCTATTGCGGCCGCCATTCTTCGCCTCGTAGAGCGCCTTGTCCGCCTGCTTGAGTAACTGCTCCGGCGTTTCCGCCCCCTGCTCGTTCGAGGCGATCCCCAGCGAGGCGGTGATGTTCAGTGTTACGCCCGCGCGGCAAAGCACGAAGGGTTCGTTTTCAATCAGGCCACGCAGACGTTCTGCAATCAGGCGCGCAAGTGAGGCGTCTGTATCGGGCATCACCACGACAAACTCCTCCCCACCGTAGCGGCAGGCGAGATCGGCACCGCGAACCGTGGAGCGGATGCGAGCGGAAAATTCCTTCAGCACCTCGTCTCCCGCGTCGTGGCCGTAGGTATCATTCACCTGCTTGAAGCGGTCGATATCTGTGATGCAGACGGAAAGCGCGCGACCACGAGCGGCGGCGCGATTGAACAGGGTCTTCAGATGGCTGTCGAGATAGCGACGATTGTTGAGGCCGGTCAGTCCGTCGGTCACGGCCAACTCGATCGTCTGGCGCACGCTGGTCCGGAGCCTGTCGTTGTAACGCTTTCGCTTTATCTGCGTCAGGCTGCGCGCCACCATCTCGTTCGGATCGATGGGCCGGATGATATAGTCGTTGACGCCGATGTCGAGGGCACGCACGATCACATCTTCCGCACCCGGCTCCGTCACCAGAAGAAGCGGCAGAAAGCGCGTCCGCTCCAGCGACCGGAGTTGGGAGCAGAGGCGGAGCGGGTCGTATTCGTCGAGGCTGGCATTGACGATGACGAGGTCGAACGGGTTCTCAGCCGCCTCGAATAGGGCTGCCTGCGGGTCCGACATCGCGACTACCTGCGCAACTGGCTTCAGCGCCTTGATGATGCGCTCCTGCGAACTTGCTCGGCTATCGACGAGAAGCACCTGCCCCGGTTCTTCGCGGCCATCCGCGCCCTTCAGCATTTCTTCAAGGCCGATATTGTGGGCGGTGTCGGCGCGGATGCGCAGTTCGTCGCTCAGGGTCTTCAGGCGCACAAGGCTCTTCACCCGCGAGATGAGTTGCAGGTCGTTGACGGGCTTGGTGAGGAAATCGTCAGCACCGGCCTTGAGCCCGCGCACTCGGTCCGCCGGCTGGTCGAGGGCGGTGACCATGACAACGGGAATATGGGCCGTCCGCTGATCAGCCTTCAGCCGCTCGCAAACTTCAAAGCCGCTGATGCCAGGCATCATGATGTCGAGCAGGACGAGATCGACATGAGTGCTGTTGCAGATCTCGAGTGCCTTGAAGCCATCATCGGCCGTCAGAACGTCGAAGTACTCGGCCAGCAGCCGCGCCTCGAGCAGCTTCACGTTGGCGGGGACGTCGTCAACTACCAGGATGCGCGCCGTCATGACCAGTCCCCTCGCCTCATGCGTCGCCCAGATATGTCTTGATCGTCTCGATGAACTTCGGAACCGAGATCGGCTTGGAGACATAGGCCTCGCAGCCGCCCTGTCGGATGCGCTCCTCGTCGCCCTTCATTGCAAAGGCCGTGACTGCAATCACCGGGATGATGTGCAGTTCATCATCCTCCTTCAGCCACTTGGTCACCTCAAGGCCAGAGACTTCCGGCAGCTGTATATCCATCAAGATGAGATCCGGACGGTGCTTGCGTGCAAGGTCCATCGCCTCCATGCCGTTACGCGTCTGGATGGTTTCATAGCCGCAAGCTTCGATCAGATCGCGGAAGAGCTTCATATTGAGCTCATTGTCTTCGACAATCATGACCCGCTTGGGCATGCGGCTGTCCTCAAATCCTGCCTGGAACCCTTCGATATCGAGTATATCTAGTTGCGCCGAAGCCGATTTCACTTTGTATGTGGAATCGACCCTAGGAGCATTTGGTTGAAAAAGAGGTAACCCGTTGACTGCAATGCGCCGCGATTCCAAAAACGCCACGCTCGGTGCTGAACAGGCAGAACAGACGGCCATCGCAATCCTTGGCTGGCTTGCCTGCGAACCAGAGATGCTGGGACGTTTCCTGGCACTTTCAGGCCTGGACGCGAGCCAGCTGCGAGGCGCCGTGAACGATCCGGGCTTCCTCGCCGGCATGATCGACTTCCTCGTCAGCCACGAACCGTCGCTGCTGTCGTTCTGCCAAGCCACCGGGACGGCACCGGAAACGGTGGAAGGAGCCTGGCGGCACTACTCCAAGCCAGGGCTTGATTCTGGCCAGTACTGACGAAGTTGTGCGTGACACATCGCTAGCGTTTCATTGCGGTTGAGCCGAGAACTCAGCAGGCGTAGTGTCGGCGCGTTCAACTTCTGTTCCGCCGACCATGGACACTTCCAAGACAAGACCAGGTTTCTGCCGCGACTGCCTTGCGGAGCAGAAGGCGTACGTGCGCCGCTGCTACAGGTGTGGCAGCCCCCGTCTGGTCTACCATCCGGAGATCCACCAGCTTTCGCTCGCTCATATTGATTGTGATGCCTTCTATGCCGCCATCGAGAAACGGGACGATCCGGAGCTTGCGGACAAGCCGGTGATCATCGGCGGCGGCAAGCGCGGCGTCGTCTCCACGGCCTGCTACATCGCCCGCATCCACGGCGTTCGCTCCGCCATGCCGATGTTCAAGGCGCTGGAGGCCTGCCCAGACGCCATCGTCATCCGGCCCAACATGGAGAAGTACGCGAAGGTCGGGCGAGAGGTGCGGCAGATGATGCTGGAACTCACACCGCTCGTACAGCCGCTCTCCATCGATGAGGCCTTCCTCGACCTCGCAGGCACCGAGCGCCTGCATCACGATACGCCCGCACGCACGCTTGGGAAGTTCGCCAAACGGGTGGAGGCTGAAGTCGGCATCACCATCTCGATCGGCCTCTCCTACTGCAAGTTCCTGGCGAAGGTCGGCTCGGACCTGCAGAAGCCTCGCGGCTTTTCGGTCGTAGGGCGGGAAGAGGCGCTGGCATTTCTGGCGCCTCGGCCGGTGACCACCATCTGGGGCGTCGGCAAGGCGTTCAATGCGACGCTGGAAGCGGATGGGATTCGGACGGTCGGCCAGTTGCAGACGATGGAGGAGAGCGATCTGATGCACCGCTACGGGTCAATGGGCCAGCGCCTGTTCCGCCTTTCCCGTGGCATCGACGACCGAGAGGTCCATCCCAACGATCCCGCCAAGAGCGTATCTGCCGAGACGACCTTCTTCGAAGACATTTCCCGTCACGAGGACCTGGTGCCAATCCTGCGGCGTCTGTCGGAAAAAGTCTCTGCGCGCCTGAAGAAGCAATCAGTGGCGGGGCACACGGTGGTGCTGAAGCTCAAGACTTTCGACTTCAAGAGCCGCACGCGAAACCGCCGGCTGGAGGACCCGACGCAGCTTGCGGACCGGATCTTCCGCACGGGACTGACGCTGCTGGAGCGCGAGACCGACGGTAGCCGCTTTCGGCTGATCGGGATTGGCGTGACCGATCTCTGTGATCCGGCGAGAGCTGATCCGCCGGACCTCGTGGACCGGGACGCTGGCCGTCGTGCGGCCGCAGAGGCGGCGATGGATCGCCTGCGCGATAAGTTCGGCAAGGCTGCCGTGCAGACCGGCTACACGTTCGGAACTCGCCGCGGCGATCAATGAAAATTGATCGCAAGCGAGCTGGTTAACCGCATTCCACAATCGGCCGGAAAATCTTCATTAAATCCTCTGCGCTATGTTGCCCGCCGAGTACTGCGTAAGAGGTCATTCATGCTGCGTCGCATCGCGTTCGGTCTCGGGCTCCTGTCCGCGACCATGCTTTCCCATTCCGTCCTTGCCGAAACCGCACCCACGTTGCAGATCATCGTCTCGAAGGACAACCAGACGATGACTGTCTACGACGGCGACAAGGTCGTTGGCACCTCGCGGGTCTCCACGGGCAAGGCCGGTCATCGAACGCCGAGCGGCATCTTCTCGATCCTGGAGAAGCGCAAATACCACGAGTCCAATATCTACTCGAACGCGCCCATGCCGTTCATGCAGCGCCTGACATGGTCCGGAATTGCGCTGCATGAGGGGCATGTGCCCAGCTATCCGGCATCTCACGGCTGCGTGCGCATTCCCTCCGATTTTGCCAAGACCCTTTTCGGCATGACGGAGCGCGGCGTTCATGTGGTGATCTCGGATGAACAGGTGATCCCGGTTCCGATCCGCCACGCCAATCTGTTTGAGCCGCTGAAGCCGCTGCCCACGGAGCCGCTGATGTCGGACATCGAACTCAGGCCGACGGTGAAGCGAAAGACTTCTGCGCCTTACGAAGTGGCGATGAACTCGGCTGAACGATCGCCGGACATGACCGTGACCTCTTCCATTTCCATGGAGGAGGACCCTGCGCCGTTGAAGATGCTGATCAAGCGTCGGGACCAGCGCGACACGATCCTGGATGTCCAGGCGATGCTCAACGAGCTTGGGTTTGATGCCGGCACGCCGGATGGGCTCGCAGGCTCCATGACGCGCTCGGCTATTGCCGGCTACAAGCGCTGGAAGGAGTTGCCAGCAGGCGGCGAGCTTCTGACGCAAGAGTTTCTTGATGCCCTCTACCGTTCTGCAGGACGCGACAAGCCACCGGCCGCACAGCTCATGGTCCGGCAGAACTTCAAGCCAGTATTTGAAGCCCCGATCGGCCTCAGCAGGCCGGAGATCCCGCTTGGGACCCATTTCTTTACGGCAAGCGACGTCGACAGGAAGCACGAGACCGCAAAATGGCATGCGCTTACGCTTACAAACGTACTGAGCCCGAGCGAACGGCAACGGATGGGCATCAAGGCGGACGCGCTGCCTTCGACCGCCACAGAGGCACTCGACCGGCTGGACATCCCGTCCGACATTCGCGAGCGTATTGGCACGCTGTTGAGCGAGGGAAGCTCACTGACGGTCACCGACGAGGGGCTGGGGCCGGAAACCGGCAAGGGCACCGACTTCATCACCCTGACCCGCTCGAGCGCTACAGTGGCCGTGACCAAGCCGGAACCTGCGCAGAAGCCGCAGCGCCGTCGGGCGGCACCCCGTTCCTACCGCAACGGCGTCGGGCTCTACTAAGCCCGAAGCGCCCCAACTAAGAGACGAGTTCCACGTCCACCACACCGGGCGCCGCTCTCAAAGCAGCGGCGATCTCCGGTGAGATCCGGAACTTCTCCGTCAACTCGACCTCGATCTCTCGCCGGCCGTCTTCCTTGATCACGATAAAGGAGACCAGCCCGTCGCCCTTGGCATTCAGGTGCCGCGCGACGGTCTTCAGGGGGCCGGAATCGCGCACATAGACCCGCAATGCCTTCTGCATGCGCACCGATTGCTCCTCGAGCGATGCCGCCGTCTGGATGCGCAAGCCGATGCCTTCCGGCCGCTCATCTGCCTGCACGGTAATGACGAGCGACTTGCCGGGCTCCAGCAGGTCTCGGTACTGCGCGAGCGCTTCAGAGAAGAGAACCGCTTCATACTGCCCCGAGGCGTCCGAGAAGGTGACGATGCCCATCTTGTTGCCGGTGCGCGTCTTGCGCTCCTGACGGCCGGTCACGGTGCCCGCCAGCCGCCCGGCCGTTGCCCCCTGCTTCACAGCGGCAGAGAACTCGGCAAAGTTCTGAACGCGCATCTTCGCCAGCACGTCATTGTAGGAATCGAGCGGATGCGCCGAAAGGTAGAAGCCGAGGACCTGATACTCCCGCATCAGCTTTTCGGATGGCATCCATGGGCTGAACGGCGGGAAGACGAGCGTCTCCGGCCCCGTTGCCGAGGAAGACCCAAACATGTCCGACTGGCCGCTCGTCTTGTTCTCCTGCGCCCTCTGGGCATAGCCGATGATGCGGTCGAGCCCGCCGACCAGTTCGGCACGGTCGTGGCCGAAGCAATCGAAGGCACCGGCGGAGATCAGGCTTTCCATGACGCGGCGATTGATCTGCTTCGGATCAATCCTCAGGCAAAAGTCTTCGATGGACGCGAAAGGCTTGTCGCCGCGAACCTCGACGATGTGCTCGACCGCCGATTCGCCGACGCCCTTGATGGCGGCGAGCGCGTAGTAGATCTTGTTGTCGTCGGTCTCGAAGCGGCGGAACGAGGTCTGCACGGACGGCGGCACAACGGCGATGCCAAGACGTGCTGCATCCTGCCGGAAGTCGTTGAGCTTGTCGGTGTTCGCCATGTCGAAGGTCATCGACGCGGCGAGAAACTCCGCCGGGTAATGTGCCTTCATGAAGGCGGTCTGGTAAGAAACGATCGCGTAGGCGGCCGCGTGCGACTTGTTAAAGCCGTAATTTGCGAACTTGGCGAGCAGGTCGAAGATCAGGTCGGCCTGGGGTTTGGACACGCCGTTCTTGATGGCGCCATCGACGAAGCGGGCCCGTTGCTTGTCCATCTCCTCCTTGATCTTCTTGCCCATCGCGCGGCGCAGAAGGTCGGCTTCACCGAGCGAATAGCCGGACAGAACCTGGGCGATCTGCATCACCTGTTCCTGATAAACGATAACGCCTTGGGTCTCCTTCAGAAGATAATCGATCTTCGGATGGATCGACTCGATCTCTTCCTCGCCGTGCTTTCGCGCGTTGTAGACCGGGATGTTCTCCATCGGGCCCGGGCGGTAGAGGGCAACGAGCGCGATGATGTCTTCGATGCAGTCCGGGCGCATGCCGATCAGCGCCTTGCGCATGCCGGCACTTTCCACCTGGAAGACGCCGACGGTTTCGCCGCGCGAGAGCATCTCGTAGGTCTTCTGATCGTCGAGCGGAATTTTGGCGAGATCCACGTGAATGCCGCGCTTTGCGACGTAATCCACGGCCGTCTTCAAGACGGTGAGCGTCTTCAGGCCGAGGAAGTCAAACTTCACTAGACCCGCTTGCTCCACCCACTTCATGTTGAACTGGGTGACCGGCATGTCGGAACGCGGATCGCGGTACATTGGCACGAGTTTGGAGAGCGGCCGGTCGCCGATCACGATACCGGCCGCGTGCGTCGAGGCATGACGGTAAAGACCCTCGATCTTCTGGGCGATGTCGAGAAGGCGCGCGACGACCGGCTCCTTCTCCGCCTCCTCCTGCAGCTTGGGCTCCTCCTCGATCGCCTTGGAAAGCGGAGTCGGATTGGCCGGGTTGTTCGGCACCAATTTGCAGATCTTGTCGACCTGGCCATAAGGCATTTCGAGCACGCGGCCGACGTCGCGTAGCGCTGCACGCGCCTGAAGCGAACCGAAGGTGATGATCTGCGCTACCTGCTCGCGACCGTATTTCTGCTGGACGTAGCGGATCACCTCCTCGCGGCGATCCTGGCAGAAGTCAATATCGAAGTCGGGCATCGAGACGCGTTCGGGGTTGAGGAAGCGCTCGAACAGCAACGAGAAGCGCAGCGGGTCGACATCGGTGATGGTCAGCGCGTAGGCGACCAGGGAGCCGGCACCCGAACCACGCCCCGGGCCGACCGGGATGTCCTGCTGCTTGGCCCATTTGATGAAGTCGGAAACGATCAGGAAGTAGCCCGGGAACTTCATGCGCTCGATGACACCGAGTTCGAAATCCAGACGTTCCCGATAGTCCTGCTCAGTGTAGCCGGGCGTCATGCCGAGCTCGGCAATGCGGCGCTCTAAACCCTCGACCGACTGCCGCCTCAGTTCCGCAGACTCGGCCCGTTCGGCCTCTTCCGGGTCGTCTGTCGCGCCGGTAAAGCGCGGCAGAATCGGCTTGCGCGTATCCAGGATGAAGGAACAGCGCTGGGCGATCTCAACCGTGTTCTCCAATGCCTCGGGAAGATCGGCAAAGAGAGCTGCCATTTCGGCTCTGCTCTTTAGGTAATGGTCCGGCGTCAGCCGGAATCGGCTGTCGTCGGAAACCATCGCGTTGTGGGCGACCGCCATAAGCGCATCATGAGCATCGTAGTCGCTGCGCGACGGAAAGAAGGCCTCGTTGGTCGCCACCAGCGGCAGGTCATGCTCATAAGCAAGGTTGATGATCTTGTTCTCGTGGCGGCGGTCATAGCCACCATGGCGCTGCAACTCCACGTAAAGACGATCGCCGAAAAGCTCCTTCAGACGCAGCAGCCGCTTCTGCGCGTTCGCAGCATTGCCTTCCTTAAGACAGGCATCGACAGGCCCGTTGCGCGCGCCCGTAAGAGCGATCAGCCCGGCGGTGCCTGCTTCTTCAAGCCATGAGGCGCGGATGTGCAGCGCCTGTTGTCCTTCGCCGCCGAGATAGGCGCGGCTGACGAGGTCGACGAGGCGCTCGTAACCCTCTGCCGTAGAGGCAAGCAGGATGATCGCGGGGGGCTTGGGAAGCTGGCCGCCGCGCCTGTCGTCCGTCTGGTCTTCCATGTCGATGGAGATCTGACAGCCGATGATAGGCTGCAGCCCCTCGCCGATCGCCTTCTGCGCGAACTCCAGCGCGACGAAGAGGTTGTTCGTATCGGTGATGGCGATGGCAGGCTGCTTGTCCGCCACCGCCTTGGAGAGGATCTTCTTGAGTGGCAGCGCACCTTCGAGCAGCGAATAGGCCGAGTGCACCCGCAGATGAACGAATTCCGGAGCGTCACCGCCCACATTCGCCAATTCTCCCGCCGTGTCTGCCATGCTCGTCACTCACCTTATGAATCAGGTGATTTTCCGGCGGACGGAGAACGAAGTCCAGTTCAGATGGTAGTCTTCAACGGCTTTCGTCGCCTGAGGTTACATTGCCATCATCAGCATCGAAAGGCTTGCGACGAAAGTCGCAATGGAAGCAAACGCGGCAATGTCACGAATGAGGTCAGTCATTGTCATCTCCTTTGTTCCTGTATGTTTTATTTTTGTTCCCTTTTTGTGCTCGCGTCAAGAACAAGAACAAAAAGAAAACGCCTGTGAGGGCGTTTTCGGTAAACAGCAGGTTAAGGCGATGGTGAGGAGCTAGAAATCGACGACCCTGCCGCCATCGATCGTGACGCGGCGGTCCATGCGGGCGGCAAGATCGTGGTTGTGGGTGGCAATCATCGCCGCAAGCCCGGACTGACGCACCAAGGCTTCGAGCGCATCGAAGACGTAGGATGCCGTTTTCGGGTCGAGGTTGCCCGTCGGTTCGTCGGCCAGGAGGACGCGCGGGGCATTGGCAACGGCACGGGCGATTGCCACGCGCTGCTGCTCGCCGCCGGAGAGTTCGGCAGGGCGATGATCTCCCCGATGGCCGATGCGCATGTAGTCCAGCAGCTGCGCCGCCCGCTCCTTGGCCTCGGCCTCGCGAAGACCGGCAATCAGCTGCGGCATCATGATGTTCTCGAGCGCGGAGAACTCTGGCAGGAGGTGGTGAAACTGGTAGACGAAGCCAATTTCGCTGCGGCGGATGGCTGTTCTTTCGTCATCAGACAATCCGTTGCAGGACTTTCCGCCGATGATCACCTCGCCGCCATCCGGATGCTCCAGCAGGCCGGCGAGGTGTAGCAGCGTCGACTTGCCGGTGCCTGACGGTGCCACCAGAGCAACGGTCTCGCCACTCCGGAGCTCGAAGTCGGCGTCCTTCAGGATGGAGAGCATCATGTCGCCTTCGCCATAATGGCGCTCGATGGACTTCAGCTGCAGAACGGTTTTGGATGCCATGAAGAAGGTAGGTCCTATTCGTACCGGAGGGCCTGGACAGGGTCGAGCTTGGACGCGCGCCATGCGGGGAAGATCGTTGCCAGGAACGACAGTACCAGGGCCATGACCACGACGGAGAACGTCTCACCGAAGCTCATTTCCGCCGGCAACTGGCTGAGGAAGTAAAGTTCCGGATCGAAGAGCACGGTTCCCGAAACCCAGGAGAAGAACTGGCGGATGGATTCGATGTTGAGGCAGACGATCACCCCGAGCAGAACGCCTGCCAACGTTCCCACCGTGCCGATCGCAGCACCGGTCATGAAGAAGATGCGCATGACGGCGCCGGAGCTGGCACCCATCGTGCGCAGGATCGCAATATCGCTCCCCTTGTCCTTCACCAGCATGATGAGGCCGGAAATGATATTGAGCGCCGCGACCAGCACGATCAGCGTCAGGATCATGAACATCACGTTGCGCTCGACCTGAAGCGCTGAGAAGAAGGTCTGGTTGCGCTGGCGCCAGTCGGTGATGTGGATCTGCCGCCCCGCTGCCGCCTCCACCAACGGACGCAGCCCGTCCACCGCATCCGGATTGTCGATGAAGAGTTCGATCGACTGCACCAGACCGTCGGCATTGAAGTAGAGCTGCGATTCCTCAAGCGGCATGTAGATCATCGTTGCGTCGTATTCCGACATACCAATCTCGAAGACGCCCGAGACCGGGTAGGATTTCACGCGGGGATTGACGCCCATCGGCGTGACGTCGCCTTCCGGCGAGATCAGGGTGATGTCGTCGCCAGCATTGATGCCGAGCGAGGCGGCCAGACGCGATCCGACGAGCACGCCCTGCCCTGACGCAAAGCCGACGATGTCGCCCTGGCGGATGTTGCCCGCAACCTCCTGGAGCTTCTCCAGATCCTCCGGACGAACGCCGCGCACGAGGGCACCGGATCCAGCGCCACCGCGGCCGGAGGCGAGCGTCTGCCCCTCAACCAGGGGAAGCGCCATGCGAACGCCGGGAACGGCTTCAAACTTCACTGCAAGATCCGCGTAGTCGGTGAAGGGCCCGTCGATCGGCTGGACGATCATGTGGCCATTGATGCCGAGGATGCGGGAGATCAACTCTGTGCGAAACCCGTTCATCACGGCCATCACGATGATGAGGGTGGCCACTCCCAGCATGATGCCGATGAAGGAAAAGCCGGCGATGACGGAGATGAAGGCTTCCTTGCGCCGGGAGCGAAGGTAGCGCCAGGCTACCATCCGTTCAAAGGCAGAGAATGGCTTTGCCGCAGGGCCGTGGCCGCTTGCTTCCGTTCCGCGATCGGCTGCCACGCTTGCCATGCTCCGTCCTCTACCCGTTTCCTCGACTGCCGACCTTCGTTGGATCAGCCGATCAGCTTGTTCATTGCCGCCTCTACCGTCATGACCTCACGGGCGCCGGTCTTGCGGTTCTTGATTTCGACCTCGCCGCTTGCGGCGGACCGCGGACCAACGATGACCTGCACCGGTACACCGATCAGATCTGCCGTCGCGAACTTGGTCCCGGCGCGGTCGTCCGTATCGTCGTACAGCACGTCCTTGCCGGCGTTACCTAGCTCTCGATAAAGCTGATCGCAGACGCTGTCACAGGCTGCGTCACCAGGCTTCATGCTAATCAGCACGACATCGAACGGGGTCACCGACTCAGGCCAGATGATTCCGTTCTCGTCATGCGAGGCTTCGATGATGGCCGGAACAAGGCGCGTGGGTCCAATGCCGTAGGATCCCATGTGGACAGGGTGCTCCTTTCCGTCAGGTCCCTGCACCTTCGCGCCCATTGGCTCCGAATATTTTGTGCCAAAGTAGAAGATGTGGCCAACTTCGATGCCTCGGGCTGAAAGCCGGTCGCCTTCAGCAATCGCGCTGAAAGCCGCCTCATCATGCATCTCCGACGTCGCCGCATATAGCGATGTCCACTTGTCGAAGATGGCCTGCAGCCCCGCAACGTCGTCAAAATCCGTGTCCTCTGCAGGGATGTCGAACTCGATGAAGTTTCGGTGGGAGAAGACTTCCGATTCTCCGGTTTCCGCCAGGATGATGAACTCGTGGCTGTGATTGCCGCCGATTGGACCGGTATCCGCGCGCATCGGAATTGCCCGCACACCAAGCCGGGCGAAGGTGCGCAGATAGGCGACGAACATCTTGTTATAGGAGTGAATTGCGTCTTCGAGCGTCAGGTCGAAGGAATAGGCGTCCTTCATCAGGAACTCACGCGAGCGCATGGTGCCGAACCTCGGACGGATCTCGTCGCGGAACTTCAGCTGAATATGGTATAGGTTCAGCGGCAGGTTCTTGTAGGACTTTACGTAAGACCGGAAGATGTCGGTGATCATCTCCTCGTTCGTCGGCCCGTAGAGCATCGGCCGCTCCTGGCGGTCCTTGATGCGCAACATCTCCTTGCCATAGGCCTCATAGCGGCCGCTTTCCTGCCAGAGCTCGGCCGACTGCAGCGTCGGCATCAGCAACTCGATGGCGCCGGCGCGGTTCTGCTCCTCGCGAATGATGGCATTGACCTTGTCCAGCACCCGCTTGCCGAGCGGCAGCCAGGAATAGATCCCCTGGCTCTGCTGACGGATCATACCCGTGCGCAGCATGAGCCGGTGGGAGACGATTTCGGCTTCCTTGGGGTTTTCCTTCAGGATGGGCAGGAAATAGCGGGACAGACGCATTAATTTATCCGAGGTTTGGGGGCCTCCCTTGCGGGAATCGGCCACTCCGCTGGCTTTTGCAGCGTCATAGCCGGTTCAAAGGGGTATTGGAACCCGCGTCGCATGAAGCATGCAGGTGCGGCGCCAATGGGCCGGCGCAACGTCCAAATCAGATAAAGGCGGCAAAATTTGTGACAAGTCTGCGACATTTTTGTCAACAGCAAATTATTTCCAGCAGTGTAACAAAAATGCAAAAAAGAGGGTGACAAGGCCCAATTGTTGGGCTAGGGTCAGCTCATAAAACAGGCAAGGAGATCAAATCTTTGCTGGTTCGCGGTCAAGTCTTGGGAGGATCAGATCTTAGGCGCGCTCGTCGCTGCCCCGGCAACGGTTAAGGATCACGCGAAACTTCAGACAAGGCCAGCTGGCCTTGTTTTTTTTTGGCCTACCCTCTTCTCCACGTTCTATTCGAAATTCGGCACGATGCGCGGCAGGTTGCCAAGGCTGAAGCCGAAATACGTCGACGCTGCATACCAGCTTGCGTAGATCGCGGCAGAAATGACTGTTGTCAGGAGCAGGACACGCCCCAGACGGAACCGCGCCGGCGCGCTTTCAACCGTCCCCAGCGTCACATCGCCTTCTTCATGCTGCGACCGCATGCCCATCGGCAGGACCGCAAACAGCGTGATCCACCAGATGATGAAATAGACGGCAAAGATCGGCAGGAGCGACATCAAGAATTTTCCTGAAGGTTTGTGGCGCTTATAACGACAACTGCCGCGCAGCTCAAACGCATCCGCCGGGGCGGAGTGTCACACCTCTTCCAGCTCCACCAGCGTGCCTGCAAGGTCCTTCGGGTGGAGGAAAAGTACCGGCTTGCCATGGGCCCCGAGCTTTGGCTCGCCATCTCCCAACACCCGCAAGCCAGCCTGCTTCAACTGGTCCCGCGCAGCGGCAATGTCGGCGACTTCGTAGCAGATATGGTGCATTCCACCGGACGGGTTCTTCCCCAGAAAGGTGCGGATCGGCGATTCCTCGCCCAGCGGCTCGAGGAGTTCGACCTTCGTGTTGTCGAGTTCGATGAAGACGACGGTCACGCCGTGCTGCGGCATTGCCTGAGGCTGCGAGACCTTGGCGCCGAGCACATCACGATAGGTTGCGGTCGCCGACCCCAAGTCCGGGACGGCAATCGCGATGTGGTTGACGCGGCCAAGCATGCTCTACTCCCCTAAACCTTGTTGACGAAGACGGTGACGACCGGCTTCTTGCCCCATGCCTCGTTTGCGGCAGCGCGGACGGCGCGACGCACCGCCTCCCGCAGCATCTCGAGATCCTTGCGGCGGGCGCGCGGGATGCTTTCCACGGCGCTGAGCACTGCGTCATAGAGGGTATCCTCCATGTCCTCACCCTCCTCGTCGAACTCCGGCAAGCCTACGCTAACGAGATCCGGATCGCCGAGGAAGTCGTAGCGGCTGTCGAGCACGATGCCGACCGCCACGTGCCCGACGAAGGAAAGCTTGCGGCGTTCGCCGATGCCCATCTCATCGAAGTCGCCGATCAGCTTGCCGTCCTTGAAGATCCGTCCATGCGCGATGTCGTCGATGACTTCCGCCGGGCCAGGCGCCAACCGCAGAAGATTGCCGTTGCGTACGCGCGGAATGGTGGCGATGCCCGCCTGTGCGGCGAGTTCCGCCTGTGCCGTCAGATGAGCGGCTTCACCGTGGACCGGCACCAGGATCTGCGGCCGGGTCCACTCGTACATCTTCAGGAGCTCGTTGCGCCGCGGGTGGCCCGAGACATGCACCAGGGCGTCGCGATCGGTGACGATGTGGACGCCCTGATCGATCAGGGCGTTCTTGATGTCGATGATCGCGCGCTCGTTGCCTGGGATGGTCCGGGAGGAAAAGACGACGGTATCGCCCGCGGCGAGTGCGACATTGCGCATTTCGTCGCGCGAGATCTTGGCGAGCGCCGCGCGGGGCTCGCCCTGGCTGCCCGTCAGGACGACGACCACCTTGTCGCGAGGGATATAGCCATACTCCTCTTCGGCGATGAACGGCTTGATGCCTTCCATCAGCCCGATGTCGCGCGCCACGGCCACGACGCGCTTCATGGAACTACCCAGGAGCAGAACCTCCCGCCCCGCGGCCTGTGCCGCCTGCGCGATCGAGCGGATCCGGCCGACGTTGGAGGAGAAGGTCGTGATCGCCACACGGCCTTCGGCGTCCTCAATAATCTTGCGCAAACCTTCCGAGACTTCCTCCTCGGACGGAGAAACGCCGTCGCGCTCGGCGTTCGTGGAATCGCACATCAGCGCCAGCACGCCCTCGTCTCCCACGGCCCGGAAACGGACCTCGTCGGTGAGCGGACCAAGAGACGGTGCCCCGTCGATCTTCCAGTCCCCCGTATGCACCACATTGCCGAGCGGCGTGCGGATGACGAGCGACATCGGTTCAGGGATCGAGTGATTGACGCCGATCGCTTCGATCTCGAAGGGCCCGACGTTGATGCGGTCGCCTGCCTTGAATGGCGTCACAGGGATTTCCGGCCTGTTGCCTTCATAGTTCCGCTTGGCTTCCAGCAGGCCGGCGGTGAAGGCCGAGGCATAGACCGGTACGTTCAGGCCCGGCCAGAGATCGTTGAGGGCACCGTAGTGATCTTCGTGGGCGTGGGTGATGATGATGCCCTTGAGATTGTCGCGCTCCTTGGCAAGGAAACGGATATCGGGAAGGACGAGATCAACGCCAGGAAGCTCGGGCCCGGGGAAAGTGACACCGCAGTCTACCATGATCCACTGGCGCTTGGCCGGTGTTCCGTAACCATAGAGGGCGAGGTTCATGCCGATCTCGCCAACACCACCGAGCGGGAGAAACACCAGATCTTCTTGCTTGGCCATAATGTCCTTATTCCGTTCGTGTGAAGAATACATCACCGGCGGCAATGGGCAAAACCTGCCCGCCGCCCAGATCGAGGAGAAGCAGTCCGTCTGCTCCGATACCGGCAAACCGCCCGGTCAGGGAGCGGTCGGGAAGGTTTACCGTGATCTCCTCCCCCACGCCGCAGGCGACTTCCAGCCACCGGCGGCTGACGTCCGCAATGCCGCGCCCCTCATCCCAAAGCTCAAGAGTGGACGCCATCTCCTTGTAAAGATGCGCAAACAGCTCCTCCGGCGAAACGAAGCAGCCGTGATCTTCCAGCCGCGTCACGCCGTAGGAGGCCACGTCGGGCTTGTGGCGGATGTTGATTCCGATGCCAATCACCAGCGCATGCTGTCCGGTGGCAAGGCCCTCCCCCTCCATCAGGATGCCACAGCACTTCCTGCGGCCGATCAGGATGTCGTTCGGCCACTTCACCTGGACCCGATCCGCATTCCTGGGCATCACAGCCTGGATGGCCGCATGAACGCCGACCGCCACCGCCAGAGGCAGAGAGGCGATCCGTTGCATCGGTGCCGGGTCGATCAGCAAAAGGGAGGCGTAGAGATTGCCCGGTTCCGACGTCCAGGTGCGGCCACGTCTCCCGCGACCGCTGATCTGCCGGACAGCGGTGACCCAGAGATTGCCGGGATCACCGGCCCGTGCTCGTGTGAGGCACTCGGTATTGGTGGAGCCTACGTCTTCCAGCGCCTCGTGGCGGAACGCCTCCAGCGAGAAGCGCTCCCCTCTGCCAGCCATCCTCAGAAGAAGGACTTCGCAGCGGCATTGGCCGCGCTACCAACGGGGCCGCCGAAGATCACGTAGGCGGTCACGAAGAGACCGGAGACCCCGAACACCAGCCGGAGCTCACCAGCGATGCGGGCGAACTCGCCCGTCGCTTCGTCGAACCACATCAGCTTGACGATACGCAGGTAGTAGTAAGCACCAACGACCGAGCTCAGCACGCCGATGATGGCAAGCGCATAAAGCTTGGCTTCGATCGCCGCGATGAAGACGAAGTACTTGGCGAAGAAGCCCGCGAGCGGCGGAATGCCGGCCATGGAGAACATCAGCGCCGTCAGCACCACCGCCATGAAGGGCTTGGTGGAAGCGAGACCCGCGAGATCGTCAACGTTCTCAACGTTGTCGCCTTCCTTGCGGCGCATCGCCATGATGCAGGCAAAGGTACCGAGCGTCATGACCATGTAGATCAGCATGTAGAGAATGACGCCGGAAACGCCAGTTTCCGTCCCTGCCGCAAGACCGACGAGCGCAAAGCCCATGTGACCAATGGAGGAATAGGCCATCAGACGCTTGATGTTTCGCTGACCGATCGCAGCGAAGGAGCCAAGAAGCATGGACGCGATCGAGACGAACACAAGGATCTGCTGCCAGTCGGCGACGACCGGGAGGAATGCTTCCGATACGACGCGCACGAGGATCGCCATGGCGGCGACCTTGGGGCCTGCGGCGAAGAACGCCGTGACCGGCGTCGGGGCGCCTTCATAGACGTCCGGCGTCCACATGTGGAAGGGCACGGCCGAGATCTTGAAGCAGACGCCGGCGAGCACGAAGACCAGTCCGAACACGAGGCCCAGCGAACGGGTCTCCGATGCGAGCACCAGCGCGATCTCGTCAAACCCGGTGTTGCCGGTGAAACCGTAGACCAGCGACATGCCGTAGAGCAGCATGCCGGATGAGAGCGAGCCGAGAACGAAGTACTTCAGGCCAGACTCCGTCGAGCGCAGGCTGTCGCGGTTGATGGCGGCGACGACATAGAGCGCCAGCGACATCAGCTCGAGCCCGAGGTAGAGCGCCAGCAGGTCGTTTGCCGAGATCAGCAGCATCATGCCAAGCGTTGCCAGCACCAGCAGGACCGGGAATTCGAAGCGGTCAAGCTGCTCGGAGCGGGCGTGCCCGACCGTCATGATCATGGCGGTGACCGAGCCGATCAAGGCGACGACTTTCATGAAGCGCGCGAACGGGTCGAGGATGAAGGCGCCGCCGAAAGCTGCACCCTCGCCCGGCACCAGGACAAGCCACAGGCCCGAAGCGATGATCAGCGCTACCGCGAGGCCGGTCACGGTCGGTGCCGACCGCTCACCGGAAAAGACCCCGATCATCAGGAGAGCGAGCGCCCCCACGGCCAGGATGATCTCCGGCATGGCGAGCTGCAGGCTTGTGAGGAATAGTTCAGAGGTCATGTCCTATCGTGTCCCGTCTCAGTGCACTGTCAGTGCAAGGTCTTTCGCCGCCTGCAGGGCTGCGGAGTAGTTGTTGACAAGCAGATCCACCGATGCTGCCGTCGCATCGAAGATCGGTGCCGGATAGACGCCATAGAAGATGGTCAGAGCGACGAGCGGATAGAGGATCAGCTTCTCGCGTCCAGAAAGGTCGAGCAGTCCCTTAAGGCTTTCCTTCTCGAGCGCGCCCCAGATGACCCGGCGATAGAGCCAGAGCGCGTAGGAGGCGGAAAGGATGACGCCGGTGGCAGCAAAAAGCGCGACCCAGGTGTTAACCTGGAAGACGCCGATGACCGTCAGGAATTCACCGACGAAGCCGGAGGTGCCGGGCAGGCCGACATTGGCCATGGTGAAGATCATGAAGGCGACCGCGTACTTCGGCATGTTGTTGACCAGGCCGCCATAGGCCGCGATCTCGCGGGTATGGAGACGGTCGTAGATCACGCCGACGCAGAGGAAGAGCGCGCCCGATACGATCCCGTGGGACAGCATCTGGAAGATCGCACCCTGCACGCCCTGCATGTTGGCGGCGAAGATACCCATCGTCACATAGCCCATGTGAGCGACGGAAGAGTAGGCGATCAGCTTCTTGATGTCGTCCTGCATCATTGCCACCAGCGAGGTGTAGATGATGGCCAGCACCGACAGCGTAAAGACGAAGGGGGCGAAATAGTCGGATGCCAGCGGGAACATCGCGAGCGAGATGCGGATGAATCCATAGCCGCCGAGCTTCAGCATGACGCCCGCCAGGATGACGGAGCCTGCCGTCGGCGCCTGAACGTGCGCATCCGGAAGCCAGGTATGGAGCGGCCACATCGGCATCTTCACTGCAAAGGCCGCGAAGGCTGCAAGCCATAGCCAGGTCTGCAGGTTGGCCGGGAAGTTGTACCTCAGCAGCTCGGTGATGTCGGTGGTGCCTGCCTGCCAGTACATGGCCATGATGGCGAGCATCATCAGCACGGAGCCGGCAAGCGTATAAAGGAAGAACTTGTAGGAGGCGTAGACGCGATCCTTGCCGCCCCACACACCGATGATCACGAACATCGGGATCAGGGTTGCCTCGAAGAAGACGTAGAAGAGAACGATGTCGAGCGATACAAAGACGCCGACCATGACCACTTCCAGAAGCAGGAAGGCGATCATGTATTCCTTAATACGCTTCTCCACGGACTGCCAGCTGGCGAGCACGCAGAAGGGCATGAGGAATGTCGTCAGGATGACGAACAGCATCGAGATGCCGTCGACACCGAGATGGTAGGAGATGCCCGTGCCGAGCCACGCGTGCTTCTCGATCATCTGGAAGCCCGGGTTCGAATTGTCGAAGCCGATCCAGATGAACAGCGACACGATGAAGGTGAACACCGTCGTCAGCAGCGAGACATTGAGGATGTTGCGTCGGCCATAGGGGCTGTCTTCGCGAGTGAGCAGAAGAAGCAGGACGCCTACGAGCGGCAGAAAGGTGACCGTCGAGAGAATTGGCCAGTCGGTCATTAGATTGAGCTCCCGAGCATCATCCAGGTGACGAGGGCGGCGATGCCGAGAAGCATCGCGAACGCATAGTGATAAAGATAGCCGGACTGCAGACGCACGACGCTGCGGGTCACATCAACGACGCGGGCAGCCACGCCGTTCGGGCCATAGGCGTCGATGACGCCGATGTCACCCTTCTTCCAGAGGAAGCGGCCGAGGCCCTTTGCCGAGCGGACGAACAGGAAGTCGTAGATCTCGTCGAAGTACCACTTGTTGAGCAGGAAGTTGTAGAGAATGCTCTGCTGCTCTGCGAGGCGCTTCGGCGTCGAAGGCGACTTGATGTACATGAACCAGGCGGTCACGAAGCCGATCAGCATCGCGATGAACGGGCTCCACTTTACCCAGAGCGGCACGTGGTGGAACTCTTCCAGGATCTCGTTTTCCGGCAGAGTGAAGAGCGCACCCTTCCAGAACTCGGCATATTCGTGGCCGAAGAAGAAGCCCTCGAAGACGAAGCCTGCAATGACAGCACCGATCGCCAGCACGTAGAGCGGCACCAGCATGACCTGCGGGGATTCGTGGACGTGATGCATCACGTCAGCCGAAGCCCGCGGTTTGCCGAAGAAGGTGAGGAAGGCAAGTCGCCAGGAATAGAAGCTGGTGAACAGTGCCGCCACGACCAGAAGGGTGAAGGCGAAGCCGGATGCAACAGAGTGGGACGCATAGGCGGACTCGATGATCACGTCCTTGGAGAAGAAGCCGGCAAAGCCGATCATGGTCCCGGGGATGCCGACGCCGGTGAGCGCCAGCGTGCCGATCGTCATCATCCAGAAGGTCACCGGAATATGCTTGCGCAGCCCACCCATGTAGCGCATGTCCTGCTCGCCATCGACGGCATGGATGACGGAGCCCGCACCAAGGAACAGGAGTGCCTTGAAGAAGGCGTGCGTGAATAGGTGGAAGATGGCCGCACCATAGGCCCCTACCCCGAGCGCCACGAACATGTAGCCCAGCTGCGAGCAGGTGGAATAGGCGATGACGCGCTTGATGTCGTTCTGCACCAGGCCGACGGTCGCCGCGAAGAAGGCAGTGATCGCGCCGATGATGGTGACGAAGAGCAATGCGTCCGGCGACAGTTCGAAGATCGGCGACATGCGCGCGACAAGGAAGACACCGGCGGTCACCATGGTTGCGGCGTGAATGAGGGCCGAGACCGGGGTCGGGCCTTCCATCGCGTCCGGCAGCCACGTGTGCAGCAGGAACTGTGCCGACTTACCCATCGCACCCATGAAGAGCAGCAGGCAGACGATCGTCAGCGCGCCGTAGCGGGTGACGTCCATGCCGAAGATGCTGGCAATCACTTCGCCACCCTCGGCGGCGCCTTCAGCCGGGAGATAACTGCCGGCGGCGGCGAAGATCGTCTCGAAGTTGATCGAGCCGAACAGCATGAAGATGCCCGCAATGCCGAGCAGGAAGCCGAAGTCGCCGACGCGGTTGACGATGAAGGCCTTCATCGCCGCAGCCGATGCCGAGGGCTTCTTGTACCAGA
The DNA here is from genome assembly GCF_022968135.1 of Pseudorhizobium tarimense. Lineage (GTDB taxonomy): Bacteria > Pseudomonadota > Alphaproteobacteria > Rhizobiales > Rhizobiaceae > Neorhizobium > Neorhizobium tarimense. The sequence continues at coordinate 135,594 of NZ_JALJRA010000006.1, read as the reverse complement.
AGCCGATCAACAGATAGGAGGCGAGACCGACACCTTCCCAGCCGAAGAACATCTGCGCCAGGTTGTCGGATGTCACCAGCATCAGCATGGCGAAGGTGAAGAGCGACAGGTAGGCGAAGAAGCGCGGCCGATGCGGGTCATGGTGCATGTAGCCGATGGAATAGACGTGAACGAGCGTCGAGACGGTGTTGACGACGACGAACATCACTGCCGTCAAGGTGTCGATGCGGAAGGCCCATTCGATGTCGATCCCGCCGGACTGGATCCAGCGCAGGACCTCGATCTTGATCACCTCGCCGCCCTCACCGTGGGCAAGCGCCACGTTGAAGAAGACGATCCAGGAGAGAACGGCGGCGACGATCATCAGGCCGCTGGTGACGTATTCGGATGCCTTGGCTCCGATCGAGCGGCCGAAGAGGCCAGCGATCAGGAAGCCGATCAGGGGAAGGAAGACGATAGCCTTGTAGATCATGACCCGGTCAGCCCTTCATCATGTTGACGTCTTCAACCGCGATCGAGCCGCGGTTGCGGTAGAAGACGACGAGAATTGCAAGCCCGATCGCAGCTTCCGCGGCCGCAACGGTCAGAATGAACAGTGCGAAGACCTGGCCGACGATGTCGTTCAGGAAGGACGAGAACGCCACCATGTTGAGGTTGACGGAGAGCAGGATGAGCTCAATCGACATCAGAATAATGATGACGTTCTTGCGGTTCAGGAAGATACCAAACACGCCAAGAATGAAGAGGATGGCGCTGACCGTCAGGTAGTGGGAGAGACCGATTTCCATGTTGCTATTCCTTCTTCGCCTGCCTCAGATGCCCTGACCCGACTTCACCTTGACCACCTCGACGGCAGTTTCGGGCGAGCGGGCAACCTGGCGCGAGATGTCCTGACGCTTGATGTTCTGGCGGTGGCGGAGCGTGAGCACGATTGCGCCGATCATCGCCACCAGCAGCACCAGACCTGCAATCTGGAAAAAGTAGACGTAGTGCGTGTAGAGGACGTCGCCGAGGACGGCGGTATTGGTACGAACGGCAGGGTTGGGGATCGGCATCGTGATGGCGCGTGCCGCCTGCGGCGTCAGGACGCTGCCGCCGATCACGACGATTAGCTCGGCCGCGACGATGAGGCCGATCAGGATACCGACCGGGGCATACTGGAGCACACCAGAGCGAAGTTCCGCAAAGTCGATGTCGAGCATCATAACAACGAAGAGGAAGAGCACCGCCACTGCGCCGATGTAAACGACGAGCAGGATCATCGCGAGGAACTCAGCTCCCGTCAGCAGGAACAGTCCCGCGGCGTTGAAGAACACCAGGATCAGGAAAAGAACGGAATGAACCGGGTTTCGCGCCGAGATGACCATGAATGCCGACGCCACCGCTACGAAGGCGAAGAGATAAAAGAATACAGCCTGCAGACCCATCGTGGTGCCTTTTCGTTCTTCTCGGGAGAGCGCATGCGTTCCCCCATTTGTCCCGGCAAATGAGATTCACCGGCAAATGCCCTGTTCAATCCTGTCGATCCGCCCGCTTCCAGGCGGACGTTCGCGCCTCAGCGGTAAGGCGCGTCCTGTGCCATGTTGCGAGCGATCTCACGCTCCCAACGGTCGCCGTTTTCCAGCAGGCGCGCCTTGTCGTAGTAGAGCTCTTCGCGGGTCTCGGTGGAGAACTCGAAGTTCGGTCCCTCGACGATCGCGTCGACCGGGCAAGCTTCCTGACAGAAGCCGCAGTAGATGCACTTCACCATGTCGATGTCGTAGCGAACCGTGCGGCGGGTGCCGTCGTTGCGGCGCGGCCCAGCTTCGATCGTGATTGCCTGAGCCGGACAGATGGCTTCGCACAACTTGCAGGCAATGCAGCGCTCCTCGCCGTTGGGATAACGGCGAAGGACGTGCTCACCTCGGAAACGCGGCGAGACCGGGTTTTTCTCGAACGGATAGTTGATCGTCGCACGAGGCTTGAAGAAGTAGCGCATCGACAGGAAGAACCCCGAGACGAACTCCTTCAGGAACAGCGAGCTGACGGTCTGTGTAAGACTTCCCATCATAATTCTCCTGTGCGTTTCAGCGTGAGACGGGCATCGATTAGGCCCATCCCATCAGCTTGAGCACGAATGCGGTGATAATGACCATGATGAGCGAGATCGGCAGGAAGACCTTCCATCCGAGACGCATCAGTTGGTCGTAGCGGTAGCGCGGAACGAATGCCTTCACCATCGAGTAGCCGAAGAAGATCAGCACGACCTTGATGATGAACCAGACGATGCCCGGCACCCAGTTGAGGATCCAGATATCGACCGGCGGCAGCCAGCCGCCGAGGAAGAGGATCGTCGTCAGCGAGCAGATCAGCAGGATCGCGGCATACTCGCCGAGCATCAGCATCATGTACGGTGCCGACGAATATTCCACCATGTAGCCGGCCACCAGCTCCGATTCCGCTTCCGGAAGGTCGAAGGGCGGGCGGTTGGTTTCAGCCAGACCCGAAATGAAGAAGATAATGAACATCGGGAAAAGCGGCAGCCAGTGCCAATCGAGGAACGAATTCGGCAGACCCATCATCGTGCCGAGGCCTTCCCGCTGCGCAAACACCATGTCCGACAGGTTCAGCGAGCCGACACAGAGGAGGACGGTGACGATCACGAACCCGATCGAGACTTCGTAGGACACCATCTGCGCCGCCGAGCGAAGCGCGCCGAGGAACGGATACTTCGAGTTTGACGCCCAGCCGGCCATGATGATGCCGTAGACCTCAAGCGACGAGATCGCGAAGACATAGAGGATGCCGACATTGATGTTGGCAATCACCCAGGTCTCGTTGAACGGGATCACAGCCCATGTCGCCAGTGCCAGCGTCACGGAGACCAGAGGTGCCAGGAGAAAAACGCCCTTGTTGGCGCCGGACGGGATGATTGGCTCCTTGAAGACGAACTTCAGCAAGTCCGCAAAGGATTGGAAGAGCCCCCAGGGGCCAACGACGTTCGGGCCGCGGCGCAGCTGAACGGCCGCCCAGACCTTGCGGTCGGCATAAAGAATGTAGGCGATGAAGACCAGAAGACAGACGAGGACAAGCAGCGACTGGGCAATCATCACCAACGCCGGCCACGCGTAGATCGAGAAAAATGTATCTTCCATAATTCCTGTTACTCCGCCGCAGCCTTGAAGTTGTCGCGGGCCAGTGCCGAGCATTCGGCCATCACGGCCGATGCACGGGCGATCGGGTTCGTCAAATAGAAGTCTTTGATCGGCGACGCAAATCCAGACTTGCTCATGTCACCGGCTTTTTGACCCAGTGCGGCGATTTCATTGGCATTGGCTGTGGCGATCTCATCGATCGCCGCGAAATGCGGATAGGCTTGGTAGAGGTTGGCACGTAGCGCGGAGAGTGAGTCGAACGGCAGCTTCTTGCCGAGGACGTCAGAGAGTGCGCGAATGATGGCCCAATCCTCGCGGGCCTCGCCCGGCGCAAAACCTGCGCGGTTGCCCATCTGGACCCGCCCTTCGGTGTTGACCCAGGTGCCGGACTTCTCCGTGTAGGCAGCCGCTGGCAGGATGACATCGGCATGATGCGCGCCGTTGTCGCCGTGGCTGCCAATGTAGACGGTGAACTTCGCGCCCTTGCGGGAGAAGTCCAACTCGTCCGCCCCCAGCAGGAAGAGCACGTCCATGCTGGTCAGCATGTCGGCAGCATTGACGCCGCTCCCCCCCGGAACAAAGCCGAGATCGAGGCCACCCACGCGAGAGGCCGCCGTGTGCAGAACGCCGAAGCCGTTCCATTCTTCCGTCACAGCACCGATCGAGCCTGCGAGTTTGGCGGCAGCCGCAAGAATGGCGGCGCCATCCGGACGCGACAGAGCCCCCTGCCCCACGATGATTATCGGGTTCTTGGCGTTGCGCAGCTTGTCGAGGAAATTGCCCGAACCGTTGACCAGCTCGGTGAGGCTGTCCGGACCGGTGCCGAGATATTCATATCCATAGCGCAGGTCACCGCCCTCGCCGATCACGCCGATGGGGAAGTCGCCGCGGCGCCAGCGCTTGCGGATGCGGGCGTTGAGCACGGCAGCTTCGTAGCGCGGATTGGCGCCGATGAGGAGCAGCGCGCCTGCCTGGTCAATACCCTGGATGGTTGGGTTGAACAGGTAGCTCGCGCGGCCGAGCGATGGATCGAGAGCAGTTCCATCCTGACGGCAGTCGAGGTTCTCGGAGCCGAGCGAACGGATGAGTTCCTTCAGCGCGTACATTTCTTCCACGGCGGCAAGATCGCCGGCAATTGCACCGATCTTGTCGGGGGAAGTTGCGGACACCGCAGCCTTAATGGCGGCGAAGGCTTCACCCCAGCTGGCGGCCTGCAGGCGGCCGTCGCGGCGCACATAAGGCCGGTCGAGGCGCTGGGTCTTCAGTCCGTCCCAGATGAAGCGGGTCTTGTCGGAGATCCACTCCTCATTCACCTCATCGTTGACGCGCGGCAGGATGCGCATCACCTCGCGGCCGCGGGTGTCGACGCGGATGGCGGAGCCGACGGCGTCCATGACGTCAATCGATTCCGTCTTGCCGAGTTCCCACGGACGAGCGGTGAAAGCGAACGGGCGCGAGGTCAGCGCGCCGACCGGGCAAAGATCGATCACATTGCCCTGCAGTTCCGACGTCATGGCATGTTCGAGATAGGTGGTGATCTCGGCATCCTCACCGCGACCGATCAGGCCGAGCTCGGAAATGCCGCCGACTTCGGTCGTAAAGCGGACGCAGCGCGTGCAGTGGATGCAGCGGTTCATCACGGTCTTGACGAGCGGGCCGATGTACTTGTCTTCGACCGCGCGCTTGTTTTCCGTGTAGCGGGAAGCGTCCATGCCAAAGGCCATGGCCTGGTCCTGCAGGTCGCACTCGCCACCCTGGTCGCAGATCGGGCAATCGAGCGGATGGTTGATGAGCAGGAACTCCATCACGCCTTCGCGGGCCTTCTTGACCATCGGCGTGTTGGTGTAGACTTCTGGGAGTTCGCCGTTCGGGCCACCGCGGATATCTCGCACGCCCATGGCACAGGAGGCCGCCGGCTTCGGCGGTCCGCCCTTTACCTCAACCAGACACATGCGGCAGTTGCCGGCCACAGACAGGCGCTCGTGGAAACAGAAACGCGGAACTTCAGCGCCGGCTTCCTCGCACGCCTGAAGCAGCGTGAAATGATCCGGAACCTCGATTTCCTTGCCGTCAACCTTCAGCTTTGCCATCGTATCACTTACGTCCTGTGTTCAATCCCGCAGCCGTCAGCCGGAGAAAAATCCTTACTTTGCCAGCTTCTTGGCCTGGCCGACCCAGTCATCCCGGTCGATCCGTCCATCGAGCCCGAGCGCTTCGTCGAATCTGGTAACCTCGTCGGCCGTCCATGCGGCGATTTGGTCGACGCGCGTGACGCCCATATCGTTCAACACCTTCTCGAGCTTCGGGCCGATCCCTGAGATCTGCTTCAGGTTGCCCGCAGCTTTCGTCGTGGTTGATCGCTGCCCGACCGGCTTCGTAGCCCTCGGTTTTCTCGCAGTTCTGCTCGCCTCAACTGCCGGCTTCGGCGGCTCGGGCTTCCGTTTCACCTTCGGCTCAGTTGCCTCAGCGGATGGCGCCTGAGCCTCGGCGCGCACTGGGGCTTCCTTCGGTTCTGCCGCCTGCCGGTTGGCACCGGTATCGAGGCGATTCTGCGCCTCCATCGCACCCTGAAGGGCGCCGAAGAAAGCACCAGCGAACTGGCCCGCTATCGTCATCCCGAGAGCGGTCGCGGCCGCCATCGCGGCTGCGGACTGGGCCATCAGCGGGTTCAACGCGAATGCGTCGGCGAAGGGCGCGCGAGCAGGATCAGTCGCCGGCCGTTCGGCTGCCGTTCCTTCCTGGCTCTCGTGCTGCCCTGTCACCGGCTTCTTCACCTTGTTACTCCGCAGCTTCCATGACCGCACCGTCGGCCATCGCGTTGTGGGTGTAACGGTCGATCCGTGCCTCGATCTCCGGACGGAAGTTCCGGATCAGGCCCTGGATCGGCCATGCGGCTGCATCACCCAGCGCGCAGATTGTGTGGCCTTCAATCTGCTTGGAAACCTGGAAGAGCATGTCGATCTCGCGCTTTTGCGCGTTGCCGCGCACCATGCGCTCGAGCACCCGCATCATCCAGCCGGTGCCTTCGCGGCACGGAGTGCACTGGCCGCAGCTCTCATGCTTGAAGAAGGCAGCGATACGCCAGACCGCCTTGATGATGTCGGTCGACTTGTCCATGACGATCATGCCGCCGGTGCCGAAGGAGGATTTCACCTCGCGCATACCGTCGAAGTCCATGATTGCGTCGGCCATGTCCTCACCGCGCACGACCGGGCACGACGCACCGCCGGGGATGACCGCCAGCAGGTTGTCCCAGCCGCCGCGAATGCCGCCGCAGTGTTGATCGATGATCTCGCGGAAAGACAGGCCCATGGCCTCTTCGAAGGTGCAGGGCTTGTTTACATGGCCGGAGACCATGAACAGCTTCGTGCCGACATTGTTCGGACGGCCGATGGAGGAGAACCAGGATGCACCGCGACGTAGGATGGTTGGGGCAACCGCAATCGATTCGACGTTGTTAACCGTGGTCGGGCAGCCGTAGAGGCCCATATTGGCCGGGAACGGCGGCTTAAGGCGCGGCTGTCCCTTCTTGCCTTCAAGGCTCTCCAGGAGTGCGGTTTCTTCGCCGCAGATATAGGCGCCGGCGCCGTGATGGACGAAGATGTCGAAGTCCCAGCCGTTCTTGTTGTTGGCGCCCAGCAGCCCGGCGTCATAGCATTCGTCGATGGCCGCCTGCAGCGCCTCGCGCTCACGAATATACTCGCCGCGAACATAGATGTAGGCGGTGTGGGCGCCCATGGCGAAGCCGGCAATCACACAGCCCTCGATCAGCGTATGCGGATCGTGGCGCATGATGTCACGGTCCTTGCAGGTGCCGGGCTCTGACTCGTCGGCATTGACGACGAGATAATGTGGGCGACCGTCGGATTCCTTTGGCATGAAGGACCACTTCAGGCCGGTCGGGAAGCCAGCGCCACCGCGACCGCGCAGGCCCGACGCCTTCATCTCATCGATGATCCAGTCGCGGCCCTTCTCGATGATCTGCTTGGTGCCATCCCAGTGGCCGCGGCCCATCGCGCCCTTCAGGGACTTGTCCTTCAGACCGTAGATGTTGGTAAAGATGCGATCCTGGTCTTTTAGCATGATCTGTTCCACCGGTCCGCCGACCCGCGTCGGCCATTGATATGCATCATGCGGCTCAACAGTGAGGCCGCACAAGAACTAGCACTGGTCACGAAGCCTCACCTTCCGGCGACGGCTTCTTGCGTGTGCGCTTTGGCTTGGCGTCGCCGGAAACGGCACCCGGCTCCGGCGGCGCACCTTCAGCGGCACTGCCGGCGCGCTTGCGATCCGGTTTCGTCGTTGCGGCCGTGCCTGAAAGCGGCTGCTCTTCGGCGGCCTTCACCCGGCGCTTTGAAGCGGCCTTGTCGGTCAGCGGTGTCTTGATGGAAGGATCGCTTTCTTCTGCCGTATCCTTCGGGCGGGCGGCATCGGTCGGGGGTACTGGTCCGGCCGCAGAGGCTTCCGCCTCACTCGGCTTCGGCTCCGGCTTCTTGCGTGCAGGCTTTTCTGCAGCGAGCAGAGTGACAGGCGCGCCTTCGGGTGCAGAGAAATGACGATCCACCTGCGGACCGGGCTTCACCTCTTTCCCGCGGCCGGCGTCGAACGCGTCGATGATTTCTTCCAGCCGCTCAGGCGTCAGGTCCTCGTAGGCGTCCTTGAAGATCATGACCATTGGCGCGTTGACGCAGGCGCCCTGACATTCGACCTCTTCCCATGACAGCGTGCCGCGTTCGTTGACTTCGAGAGGCTCGGCGTGGATCTTCGATTTGCAGACCCTGATTAGGTCTTCGGAGCCACGCAGCATGCAGGGCGTCGTTCCGCAAACCTGGACGTGGGCGCGCGTGCCGATCGGCTTCAGCTGGAACTGCGTGTAGAAGGTCGCCACTTCGAGCACGCGGATATACGGCATCTCGAGCTTCTGGGCGACGAACTCGATCGCAGCGCGTGTCACCCAGCCATCCTGTTCCTGCGCCCGCATCAAAAGTGGAATCACAGCGGACTGCTGACGCCCCGACGGGTACTTGCGGATGGTCGCCTCGGCCCAGCCGGCATTCTCCTCGGTGAAGGCGAATGCTGCCGGTTGCACATTGTCTTCGGCTAGTCGACGAACGGACATTCTTTCTTACGCCTTATCAGTCTTGGAACCGCACTGCCCTGCCGCAGCACCCGTTGAAGCAAGCTTATGAGCCATCAGCGATCGACCTCGCCAAACACGATATCGAGGGAGCCGAGGATTGCGGAAACGTCCGCCAATTGGTGGCCGCGGCACATGAAATCCATCGCCTGCAGGTGCGCATAGCCCGGGGCGCGGATCTTCAGGCGATACGGCTTATTGGTGCCATCGGCGACGAGATAGACGCCGAACTCACCCTTGGGCGCTTCGACCGCTGCATACACCTCGCCGGCCGGAACGTGATAGCCTTCCGTGTAGAGCTTGAAGTGGTGGATGAGCGCTTCCATCGAACGCTTCATCTCGCCGCGCTTCGGCGGAACGACCTTGCCGTCCAGCGACGACACCGGACCGACCCGGGCGTCGCCCAGCAGCCGGTTGACGCACTGCTTCATGATCTTCACCGATTCCCGCATCTCGATCATGCGGATCAAGTAGCGGTCGAAACAGTCGCCGTTCTTGCCGACCGGAATATCGAAATCCATGTCGGCATAGCATTCGTAAGGCTGCGACTTGCGCAGATCCCAGCCGGCACCCGAGCCGCGCACCATGACGCCAGAGAAGCCCCAGGCCCAGCAGTCTTCAAGCTTCACCACGCCGATATCGACGTTACGCTGCTTGAAGATACGGTTGCCGGTCAGAAGCTCGTCGATGTCGTCGAGCGTGCCGAGGAACGGATCGCACCAGGCGCCGATATCCTCGACCAGTTCCGGCGGCAGATCCTGATGCACACCACCCGGACGGAAATAGGCGGCGTGCATGCGCGAGCCGGACGCGCGCTCGTAGAACACCATCAGCTTCTCGCGCTCCTCGAACCCCCAGAGCGGCGGGGTCAGCGCGCCAACGTCCATCGCCTGAGTGGTGACGTTCAGGAGGTGCGACAGGATACGGCTGATTTCCGAATAGAGAACGCGGATCAGCTGGCCGCGGATCGGGACCTCGATGCCGAGCAGCTTTTCGACCGCCAGACAATAGCCATGCTCCTGGCTCATCGGCGCAACGTAGTCGAGACGGTCGAAATAAGGCAGCGCCTGCAGGTAGGTCTTCGTCTCGATCAGCTTTTCGGTGCCGCGATGCAGCAGCCCGATATGCGGATCGACGCGCTCGACAATCTCGCCGTCCAGCTCCAACACCAGCCGAAGCACGCCGTGTGCTGCCGGATGCTGCGGCCCGAAATTGATGTTGAAGTTGCGGACGTTATGTTCGTTCATTCTGTCAGCTCCATGCCGAGCGGCCAAGCCGCAACGGGCGGAATGAAAAGCAGCGACCGGCGCCGAGACGCCAGTTCCTTAGGCCTTCGCTTTTTCGTCCCCCGGAAGGACGTAGTCGGTGCCTTCCCAAGGTGACAAGAAGTCAAAGCTGCGGAATTCCTGGCGCAGCTCCACAGGCTCGTAGACAACCCGCTTGGCGGAGTCGTCATAGCGAACCTCGACGAAGCCGGTCGTCGGGAAGTCCTTGCGCAACGGGTGACCTTCGAAGCCGTAGTCGGTGAGGATGCGACGCAGGTCCGGGTGGCCTGTAAACAGGATGCCGTACATGTCCCAAGCTTCGCGTTCGAACCAGTCGGCGCCGGGGTAGACGCCGCAAGCAGAGGGCACCGCCTCGTCTTCGCCGACCAGCACTTTGATGCGGATGCGCGTGTTCTGGCGCGGCGACAACAGGTGGTAGACGACATCGAAGCGCTTCTCGCGCTGCGGCCAGTCGACGCCACAGATATCGATGAAGTTGACGAAGGCGCACTGCACGTCGTCGCGCAGGAAGGTCAGCATCGCAACGAGGTTCTCCGGCGCAACCGTCAGCGTCAGTTCGCCGAAGGCGAAGTCGGACGACTGCACCAGTTCCGGATGCACTTCGGCGATATAGGCCGAGAGATCTCTCAGGGCTTCATTCATGTCAGGTCCTCGCCCTTAGCGCTCGATCGTGCCGGTGCGGCGGATCTTCTTCTGCAGCAGAAGCACGCCGTAAAGCAGCGCCTCGGCCGTGGGGGGACAGCCCGGGACATAAATGTCGACAGGCACCACGCGGTCACAGCCCCGAACCACCGAATAGGAGTAGTGGTAATAGCCGCCGCCATTAGCGCAGGAGCCCATGGATATGACGTAACGCGGCTCCGGCATCTGGTCGTAGACCTTGCGGAGCGCGGGCGCCATCTTGTTGGTCAGCGTGCCGGCGACGATCATCACGTCCGACTGGCGCGGCGAAGCGCGCGGGGCAAAGCCGAAACGCTCGGCGTCGTAGCGCGGCATCGACATCTGCATCATTTCCACGGCACAGCAGGCGAGACCGAAGGTCATCCACATCAGCGAGCCCGTACGGGCCCAGGTGATCAGCTCGTCCGTCGAGGTGACGAGAAATCCCTTGTCGGCGAGTTCGTTGTTGATCTCGCCAAAGAACCGGTCATCGGCGCCCACCGGCTTGCCGGTGTTCGGATCGATGATGCCCTTGGGTTGCGGCGCGACGAGGGTGTTGCCGTGATCGACTACTCCCATTCCAGCGCTCCTTTCTTCCACTCATAGATGAAGCCGACCGTCAGGACGGCGAGAAAGACCATCATTGACCAGAAGCCGAACCAGCCGATTTCCCCGAAGGACACAGCCCACGGGAAGAGGAATGCAACCTCGAGATCAAAGATGATGAACAGGATCGACACCAGATAGAATCGGATGTCGAATTTCATGCGGGCGTCATCGAATGCGTTGAAGCCGCATTCGTAGGCTGAAAGCTTTTCCGAATCGGGCGCCTTGTAGGCCACGGCGAACGGCGCAATCAGCAGAGCCAGTCCAATCACGAGGGAAATGCCGAGAAATATCGCGATCGGGATGTAGGAAGTGAGGAGTTCACTCATGGTATTCGATCCCTGCTTGCCGATAGCGCCGGGAGGCGCTCAATCAGCAATGCACGGGCAAAGCGAACGTGCACTGCATTTGGCCCGTGACTACCGCAGCGCACGCCCGCACGCAAGACATTTAGACTCCTCGATCCGCGCCGAAGTGGCACAGTTCAACAGGACAGTCTTTTGGACAGCAGCCCCACGTCACTTGGGCAAGCTGCAGCCGAGCCTTTAGAAGAACGAAGCCGAGGTAGTTTCGGAAAAACAACGACATCTGCCGCCGTACCGGGTCGAGCAGCCGCGTTCGACCCGGACCCGATGTAAACACCCTCCCCTTCCCAAACAAGAGGCAGAAAAAGAAATTAAAGCAATTTCTAAATAACGGAGGACTGGGACTGAAAATCCGTAGAAGTGGCGCGAGTGACGGGGCTCGAACCCGCGACCTCCGGCGTGACAGGCCGGCACTCTAACCGACTGAGCTACACCCGCGCATAAGCCTTGCGGCTGGACCGGCATTCAAGGCATGAACATCGGCATTTCGAGGATCGAATGGCGCGAGTGACGGGGCTCGAACCCGCGACCTCCGGCGTGACAGGCCGGCACTCTAACCGACTGAGCTACACCCGCGC
>NZ_JALJRA010000006.1:0-123731 GCF_022968135.1 Pseudorhizobium tarimense | reverse complement strand
CGCATTTCGTAAGGGCAAGGCCCTTCCCGGAGCGGCCTCGACCGCTTCGGATGAGCGGCTAACTAAGAGGTTCGCGAACGGGTGTCAAGCGCGTTTCAAGACAAAAGGATGAAGCTCGGCGGCTTTGCCCACAACCGCCCTGGCCCGTGGACGACGGCGGCAAAAAAATCAGATTTTGCGAGAAAGCCTCTTGCGGTTTTCCCGCGATCCGCATAGATCACGCCCACCGACGCGGCGGACATGCTTCGCAACGCGAAAGGGCGATTAGCTCAGTTGGTAGAGCGCCTCGTTTACACCGAGGATGTCGGGAGTTCGAGTCTCTCATCGCCCACCATCTCATCCTATTGATAGAGTTGAAGTCGCTGAATTGCTGACTTGAGCGCCACCAACCTGATACAGAGTTGGTCGCGAGGGGTCTTGCAAGTGCGTTCCCTCTCCTGACCGGCAACACCTTCTAGCCGAAACTGGGCATTCCTCCCAATCTTCGTTTTTCAGCCTCCGGTAGGATCGCCATGCTTCCAATGGCGGACAAGTTCAAGCCGACCAAGGCGAACGAGGTCAGTTGAATTGTCTTCATCCCTCCCGAGGTGCTCCTGGCGAACCGGCTTCTATTCTCCCGAGAGACAGGAGATGGCTGGCTTGCTGCTGCACAAGCCAGCCAAACTGCCGTTGATCCAATAGGACGGATGGAGGGCTGCGCAACCTGACAACCTGAAGAGTCGCGGGAATTTGCGGCAGGCCCGTACTCCACGGGCCCACCTCCAAGATTCCCTCCACCTTACTAGCCTGGCATGTCAGGCGACCTGCTTGGCACCTTCAATCTGTAGCTGCGGCGCGTTCGTCTCCGACACATTTCCGATTTCAATGCGTCTGGGTTTCATCGACTCGGGGATTTCCTGCTTCAAGGCTATTCGCAGGAGGCCTTCGGACAGCGACGCCGTCTCGACGTGAACATGGTCAGCCAGTTCAAAGCGACGCTCGAATGACTGAACGCCGATTCCCCGGTGCAGATACTCTCCGTCCTTCTTCTCTGCTTTGCCGCCCTTGATGATCAGGACATTACGCTCCTGGGTCACGTCGAGATCGCTCTGGCCAAATCCTGCGACTGCCATTGTGATCTCGTACTGATTATCGCCAAGCTTGACGATGTCGTAAGGCGGCCACAGATCAACCGGCTGTAGCCGTTGTGCATTGTCCAGCAGATTGAAGAGGCGGTCGAAGCCAATGCTGGACCGAAATAGGGGGGCGAAATCCAGTTCTGTTCTCATTACCATATCCTCCGTAAAGCAACATGGATTGGAGACGCCACCGAAAACCTGCGTCTCCGGCCTATCGGCCCCGGAAAGGCTGCCGATTCTTTGAATTTGGTCGCGCGAAATTGCCCGTTCAAGAACCTTTGGCGAGAATTTTTCACCGCTTGCCGAAGCGGTCGAGAGCGACATCCAATCCTTAAGCTCCCTTTCGAGGTCGGCACAGGGAACCTTCGATGAGGCTCCTAGCCAGCACTACTTGAACCGAAAGATGCGGCCAACCAAATGGTCCAGCAGGCGTTCGCCAGAGCGCTTCCTTGTTGATCAGAGACAGCTCAGTGAGGTGGAAAATGTTCTCGAAGCTTTTTCATCGCCCGGTGTATCTAGAAGAACGAGAAAATCTGGTTCGTGAGATCGCTACGGTGGGGGATGCGATTGATTGCCTGGAGGATTGGCCAGAACGGGAGCGGGACCTCATTCATGAGGCGGCACTGAAAACCTGTTACATGGCACATGACGGTCTCAAGCCTCTTCGAGCAGCACGCGATGCTATACGTGCTTTCGCCAAGAAGAAGGGTATTCTTGCTAAGGGCCCTGCTGTGAAGCCTTGGATGATCAAACCAATTGGCGGCAGCGGCAGGGCGGCGCTCTAGTCCGTCAAGGCGAGAGCTGCGAGTCCCGCCTCTCGCCTCTACTAAAGAGCCTCAAATCGGGGCCTCATCGAACATTGTCCGTCTAGCCATATCACAGACTTCCAGAAGAACGTCTGTTCAAGGCGAACAACGTTTATAGTGAGGCCACAATAGTCTCCAGCCGAGTTATAGAGGGCTGGAACATTTCAGCGAAACTTTGGAGGGCGGTCCTTCAGGTTGTGCGCCAGTTCATGCATCGTAGCTTTCTTTCCAAGAAGCTGAAGCATCTTGCGGATTTCCTTAGGACTCGCACCTGCTTTGCCACATGTGGCTTTTACGCAGTGCAGCGCTGGTCCGACCATCTTTTCTCGAGGTTGATGCACCCGTTTCATTGCCGTTTCCTCCTAAATAAGGAAACGCTGAAACGCCTCAGAAGTTCGCGCTCCCAAACCGAGCGTGCGCCCCGTCGAGACGCAGTCGCGGCAGGCATCGACCTCCAGAGCAGTATTGTCGCCGACTCTGATCTCGTCGATATTGTTCTTGCGGAGCAGGAGGGGAAGCTTTTCGAGCAAGCCTCGGTGACATTCAGAGTGCCGGCACCTGCTCCAGCTCCGATGTCTCGGTGCCAATCATCATCGTGTTGCCGCGCCATTCGAATGAGCCGCTGAGCCAACTGCGGGTCCAGATCATCGGCATGATGAGGTCGCGGGCGAGCAAGGAGGGGAGCGTGAGCCACGAAAGACGCCAGCGCTTCATCGCAGCGAGGCCGATTTCAGGAAGGTAGATGGCCGCCAAGATGGCGGCGGCGACAGCGGCAAGGTTCATCTCTGCGGCCGCGGCGGCAGCGAACCCCACGAGCAGCGGCGGCAGCGCGCCGACCAGTATCTCGAGCGCAAAATAGAAGGGGAAAGTGACGCGGCGCAGACGTGCCCAGCGGCTTTGCCGTGACCAGATCTCTTCAAGGCTGCGCCGGCCGAGTGGCTGTTCGAATGGCCAGGCGACGAGATGAACCTTGCGGCCCAGGCGGTTTACCAGCTTCGTTGCCGCCGCGTCCTCCGCGATCTCCTCGCCTAGCATCTGGATACCACCAGCGGCATCGAGCATCGGCTTGCGCCACAACATGCTCTTGCCCTGGGCAAAGCCGAAGCCGAGAGCCTCACCGGTATATTGCCAGCGGGCCTGATGCGTGTTGAGGAAGGCGCATTCGACCTCCGCCCAGAAACCGTCCGGCCGGGAGCCGAGCGGGGTAGAGCAGACGAGGCCGGTATTCGAGCGCCAGGCGGCGTGCAAGTGCTGGATATAGTGCCGCGGCATCAGGACGTTAGAATCGGCGAGTATCACCCATTCGGCTTCGGCTGCATGCCAGCCCTTGACGCAGTTGTTGAGCTTAGGATTCGCGCTGACGCGGTCATCGCCCACCAGCACACGCGCCCTGACGGCAGGATGCGCCGCCATGGCATTTCGGATGACCGGGATGATGGGATCATGCTCGTCAGCAACGCAGAAGATCAGTTCGTAGCTCGGCCAGTCCAGCGCAAAGGAGCTCGCCAGGGTCTCCGGCGTGAAGTTCTCAATACCGCGGAGCGGAATTACGATCGAAACGAAGGGCTGTTGGCCGTCCAGAAGCGGAGCCGATCCTTTCGGCGAAAGCCGGAATGCGGCGATGCCGACGCTTAACCAATTGACGCCGATCAGCGTTATCAATGCGGCAGATAGAATACCCATGCGGCAACTCCAGGCAGGTGCGTCCGCGGATGGGGAGGCCCTGGGAAGCCCTTGAGCGGAATCACCGTGATGAGAGCATGAGCTCATCACCGTCCTATGTCAGATGGATGACAGACAGTACGGCACCGTGCATGGAACTGGCAAACAGCGAGACTGCAGCTAGCTGGGTAGTTTCAGTACTCGGCGCCGATGCCGTCGATCCGAGTGGCCGCAATCAGCTAGCCGAGGGGTTCTTCATCTGCCGCTGGCCAATCGATCCTCAGCGTCTCGCCGATTCCGTGCCTGTCGGCGGGACCGTTCCGGATCTTCTTTCACGCCCTGCCGTGAACGTTTTCAACAAAGCGGGAGCTAGACAAAAAGCCATCGAGGCGTGCCGCTCCATCGGTTCTCGCTACACCTCCCTGTCAAGGTAGCGTTCAGCCAATCGTGCCCACATAGCAGCACCGGTTATTAAGCTTTCATCATTGAAGTCGTACTTCGATGAGTGCAGAATCTGCGAGTTTTCTCCATTGCCCAATCGCAGAAAACTGCCTGGACGGTGCTGTAGGAAGTAAGCGAAATCTTCGCTGCCTGGGAGGAGCGGACAAGTTGAGACATTCTCCGCACCTGTCAGCTCTTCCGCCACTTCGCGCGCGAACGCAGTTTCGCGCTCCGAGTTCACCACAACCGGGTACCCATGCTCGTAGTTGACCTCGGCTGTTGCACCATGACCTTCGGCGACACTCGCCGTGAGTCTTCGGATGCGCTGCTCAAGCAGCTCGCGAACGCTTGGGTCGAATGACCGCACGCTCATCTGAATCTCTGCTGTATTTGCGATCACGTTCGACGCCTCACCGGCATGAATTGTGCTGACGGTTACAACCGCCGTTTGTGTCGGATCGACGTTACGAGACACTACTGATTGGAGAGTCATGACTAGGTTGCATGCAACTAAAATCGGATCCACCGTCAGATGAGGCCGCGACGCGTGGCCGCCTTTCCCCTTGATGATGATCCGAACAGTGTCACCTGCCGCCATCATCGGGCCCGGTCGGCTTAGGAGTGCGCCTGCGGGCATTCCTGGATGGTTGTGAAGACCGAAGATAGCATCGATTGGAAAGCGGTCGAAAAGCCCGTCAGCGATCATCTGTTGCGCACCGCTCCCCTTACCGGCTTCCTCCGCCGGCTGGAATATGAGCGTAACTGTCCCGTTGAAGCGCTTGGTGCGCGCCAGGTATTGAGCCGCGCCTAGCAATATTGCCGTGTGGCCATCATGTCCGCATGCATGCATCTTGCCGGAAGATGTACTGGCATAGCTTGCACCTGTTTCCTCCGATATGGGCAGGGCGTCCATGTCAGCGCGAATGCCGATACTCTTGATGCCTGTGCCATTCACCATGACCGCGACCACACCATGCCCGCCGACGTTGCGCGTTACTTCGTAACCCCAACTCTCAAGCTTATCGGCGACGTAGCGGGCGGTTTCGACCTCTTCGAATGACAGCTCCGGGTGCGCGTGCAGGTGTCGACGAATCTCTCGTAGTTCAGCTTCCATTGCCTCAAAATCGCTGAGGCCTGCGTAGTCGTTGTCTTGCAAGCGCATCTGAGTCTCTAAAATTGGTTGATGGTGAAGGCGGATGCACTCTCCCAGATAGAAGGGGAGCGCACTAAAGGAATCGCGAAAGAAACGCCTGCGTACGCGGGTGCTGCGGGTTTCCAATCACATCTTCAGGCTTGCCCTGCTCGACGATCACGCCGCCGTCCATGAAGATCACTCGGTCTGCCGCTTCGCGGGCAAAGCTGATTTCATGAGTGACAACGATCATCGTCAGGCCCTGTTTGGCCAAATCCTTCATCGTCGCCAGAACCTCGCCAACGAGCTCGGGATCCAGCGCAGAGGTTGGCTCGTCGAACAGCATCAATTTTGGCTGAATCGCCAAAGCACGGGCGATTGCCACGCGCTGCTGCTGACCGCCGGAAAGTTGGCGCGGATAGCTGCCGGCTTTTTCTGATAAGCTGACCCGCTCGAGCAACTGCATGGCAGACTCGACTGCTTGACGGCGACTGTGGCCATGGACGCCCACCGGTGCTTCGATGATGTTCTGCAGGACAGTCATGTGCGGATAAAGGTTGAACTGCTGGAACACCATTCCAATCTTACGGCGCTGCTTGGCGATACGGTTATCAGAAAGCTTCTCGAGCCGATCTTTCTTCAGTCGATAGCCAATCTGCTCCCCATCCACCTCGATGTAGCCCTTCTGGATTGCCTCAAGATGGTTGATGCAGCGCAGGAAGGTCGATTTGCCGGAGCCGGATGGCCCAAGAATGACCACGACTTCGCCTGGCATGACGTCGAGATCTATACCTTTGAGAACTTCCAGATGTTCGAAGGATTTATGGACGTTACGGGCTTGAACTAGAGGAGTCGCATCAATGGCGGGATTCAATGGTTTGCCTCCGCGGTAGCAGCCTCGACCTTGGTGTTTCCACCACTGCGGCGATCGCTTCGACCGTAATAGGCCTCGATATAGCTTTGGCCGAGATTGAGGATTGAAGTGATCAGGAGATACCACAGCACTGCCACCAGCAGCATGGGAATGATCTCGAACGTGCGGTTATAGATCGACTGCACCGAATAAAGGAGGTCTGCCATGGCAATGACGCTGACAAGCGAGGTTGCCTTGATCATGCTGATCAACTGGTTGCCGGTCGGCGGTACAATCGACCGCATTGCCTGTGGAATGATGATCCGCCAAAGCGCCCGTGCCTTGGTCATGCCGAATGCCTCTGCCGTTTCGGCCTGACCGCGATCGACCGAGAGCAGACCTCCGCGAATGATCTCTGCCATATAGGCCGCTTCGTTGAGCGCTAGCCCAACGATTGCCGCCGTCATCGGAGTAATCACTGAATTTGTGTCCCAACTGGCAAGCGTCGGGCCGAACGGGATCGAAATCGATAGCTGCGGAAACAGCGTCGACATGTTGTACCAAAAGATCAACTGGACAAGCAGCGGAGTTCCGCGGAAGAACCAGATGAACAGCGATGCAAACCCGCTGGCGAGCCGGTCGCCCGACATTCGCATGATGGCGATTATCAGGCCGATTATGACACCGAGGATCATGCCGACGACGGTCAGCCCTAGGCTAACGTAAAGCCCTTGGATTACCGTTGGATCGAAGAAGTATTGGGCAACCACTGGCCAGCCAAAGTTCTCGTTGTTTGCGACAATCCAACCAAAATCGATGGCGACTATGGCGATGACGACCCATAAGATCAGGCGGCCGGTGCGAAAGGGCTGATGGGCGGTCGCTACATCGCGAAATTGCGCAGCGCCCGAAGGCGCTGCCAGTGTTGTGCGGTCGCGGCTCATTTTGGAAGCTGGCCGCCGAGATTGATGCCTGGTTGCTTGATCATATTGTTTTCAAGGCCCCACTTCTTCATGATCGTCGCATAGGTGCCGTTGTCCATGAGGACCTTGATGGCATCCATGAGTAGCGGTCCGAGTGGCGAACCCTTCGGTACGACCGCGCCCTGATAGATGTCTTCAAAGCCGTTCTTTTCACCGACGCCAGCGAGTTCCAGTTGTCCGTTTGACTGGGACACGAAGTAGGTTAGCGGCGCCTGGGATGAAAAGAAGGCATCCGCACGTTTGGACCGCACGGCCAAAATCGAAGCCGGTTGGTCCGTGTAGGACTGAACTTCGACCGGATCCTTGCCGTCAGCAACACACTTTTCCGATTGAACCTTGATGACGCGTTCAGCCGAGCCACCTGCCATAACGGAGATCCGCTGCCCACAAGCGGTGTCGAGTGAGGTGATGCCCTTCGGATTGCCCTTAAGGGTGGCGAAGACCACGTATTCCTGCACCCAATCAACGAAGTCGTTGGCGGCTTCACGGTCCTTGTAGTCGCCAACCGGCCCGAACGCGAATTGATAACGACCGGAGTTGACGCCGGCGAGCAGCGCCGGCAGACCACCGACAGTTGCGTGCTCGATCTCTATCCCGAGCAACTGGCCGAGCGCGTCGGTTAGGTCCGCGCTGGCACCTGTCATCTCGGTGCCCGTGACAATCTCGTAGGGCGGGAAGGACCCGTTGTTGACGGAGATCATCTTACCGGCAGCTTTGACCTCTTCCGGGAGGCGCTCGTGCAGTTCCTTGTTTACATCCAGCTTGATTGCAGGATCCTGAGCGTACGCGACCCCGGCGACCGTCAAGCCGGCCAGAGCGAGTGAAATCAGCTTCCTATGCGACATGGTCATTCCCCTTTTTGTCTTTCGGATGATGTCAGATGCGACCTGATGATGACATCGCGACTAGCCAATACGGCTGCCGTCGGTGTCGTATGCAAAGAGCTCTTCCGGCGCCATGTGACGGTTCATGATGCCCTGCACATGAAGTTCCTTGGCAAAATCCTCGATCATGTTGCGGTTGACCTCAAATCCGCTCGCGTCCCAGCCCTTGGGAAGCTCGCGTGAGGTTTTGAGCATCTCGTCGAACATCCAGGGAGTCGTTTCGGCATATTTGCGGCGCTTCTCGGTCCACATTGACCGGGATTCGTCGATCAGCCTGCTAATTTCAAAGATCACCCACGGATTGTCGGCGAGGATGCTCGCCTTGATGCCAATCAGGTGCATCCCTGGCACGTAGCCTACATCGGCGAAGTAGCGTCGCTCTTCACCGCGAAAGTCTGGGAGCAACTGCCTGAATGGTGCACCTGGTTCGAAGTAGCCGCTCGGCATGAACGGCGTAAAGATCGCGTCAAGCTCGCCTTCACGCAGAAGGTCAACCATTGGCCGCTCACCGGGGCAGGCTTCGATCAAGCCCGGCTTACCGAAGCCATCCAGTCGATCGGTGATCGGATGCGCGTCTGTCAAGCGACCCGCAAACCATTTCGCGTCAGCGACTTCGACCCCCTCGCGGCGAAGGGCGGCTCGAGTCCAGGTGTTGCCACTGTCGCGCCAACCCGTCACGCCAATGCGCTTTCCGGCAAGCTGGCTGAGCGTCGTGATGTCGCTATCTGCGGTCGTTACGATACACCGATGGCGAAATCCGCGCATGATGAAGTTGGGAATTGCGACAACCGTTTCATCACCATCGTGGCGAAGCTGACAATACCGGCTGAAAGAAATCTCAGCGACCTCATGGTCGGGGTCTTTACCGAGATGGGATACCAGCGTCCCCACACGATCGACGACAAGGTCAAGTTTGTCCGACCCAACATCCCCCAACACCAAGGGGGTCATGTAATCCCAATCGCGCAGGGCGATACGAAGACGCAGGCTCATCAGCTACTCGCACAATGTTTCATGTCCGGAGATTAAAATGTTCACCAACCGACAATCAAATGTTATTACGTTATTGAACATTTAAATTGGTGAGAAAATGAGCGGTATATATGATGCATCGTGGTTTGCCGAAAAATTGCGCGATCGAACCATTCGCGGGATAGCATTGGAAACCAGCGCGTTGATCCGCACCGGTGCGCTTCCTGTCGGGGCCAAGCTTCCTCCAGTCCGCGACCTAGCGTTTTCACTCGGCGTTAGTCCTGCAACGATCTCCGAAGCTTGGAGCGAGTTGCGCAAACAGAAGATCATCTCCGGCAGAGGGCGAAACGGAACCTGGGTCAGCGGAGATCGCTTCATTGCGCAACCAGAACGGCTCGCCAGCAGCGGCAACTACGGCCCTGATGTTCTGGATCTGACGATGGCGGTTCCGGATCGGACATTACTGCCACCTCTCCAGTCTGCGCTTGCTTACGGCGCCTCTGCCGAAAACCTCAACAGCTACGAGCGAAGTCGGATCCTCCCAGAACTCGAAGCTGAAGTGCGTGGGAGTTGGCCCTATGAAGCTGAAGCATTTCTCGCCACGAATGGTGGCTACAATGCCGTGTACACATTGGTGCACGCGCTCTTAAGCCCAGGAGCTGCGATCGCTATCGAGGATCCAACGGCGATGCGCCTCCTCGACATCCTTGAGGATCACGGTGTGCGCATCGTGCCAGTAAGATGCGACGATGACGGTCCATTGCCATCGTCCCTCCAGGAAGCGATGCATTATAAGCCAGTCGCGTTTCTGTTTCAGCCGCGGCTGCACTCTGTAACCGGGCGCACCGTGACCGCAAAGAGAATGAGCGAACTTGCCGTTGTTTTGCGCGATCGCGACACGCTCATCATAGAAGATGATGGTGTCGGCGACATTTCTAGCAAACTACGGCTATCTTTGGGGACCTATTTCCCGGATCGAGTGATTCACATCTTGTCGTTTTCCAAGACGCTTGGTCCTGACCTGCGTCTAGCGGTGCTTTCCAGCACTCAGACCATCGTGTCGCAGATCCAATCCTACCGGAGTTTCAGTGCGGCATGGACCAGCCGCATCCTACAGGCCGCAGCTGCATGGTTGCTGCGTGATCCGTCCACAGCTGTCGCTTTGATGAACGCGCGCCACGCCTATGATGAGCGCCGCACTGCGCTGACAAGGGGGCTTGCCGCGCGCGGCGTTGGTGTCACCGAAGGACATGGTCTGTGCGCTTGGGTTTCTGTGGAGAATGAGACATTCGCCATGGTCACCCTTGCAGCCCGAGGGATTGCGGTTCAGCCGGGTTCGAAGTTCTCGATCCTGCCCAGCAGGCATCTGCGCGTTGCCACCAGTACTCTCTCGACGCGTTGCGATGAAGTGGCTGATGCTATCGGATTGGCCGCAAGCGGAGGCTGACCGGCCTGCCGCAGCGCGAGCGCAAGCGCTACAGCTGGACGATGTCGGCGCTTTCCCCGAGCTCCTGCCGTGCAGCCTCGACCACGCTTCTCTGGTGGGTGAAGAGAAGCGTCTGGTGCGTTTCGCTGGCAGCGGCGAGCGTGCGAAGGCCGGCGGCCGTACGCTCGTCGTCGAAGGTCTGGAAGATGTCGTCCAGGACGAGCGGCGCCGGCTCGTTGCGGCGGCAGTAGTCTTCGAGGAAGGCAAGGCGAAGTGCCAGATAGAGCTGGTCCCCGGTGCCTTCGCTCAAGCCCGACAATGGTACCTGTTCACCGTTCTGCCGTTCCACCGCAAGCTGCAGCTCGTCCTTTTCGTCGTAGAGCTGCAGAAGGCGGGTAAACCGGCCGCCGGTGAGGCCGCAGAAGAGTTCCCCTGCCCGCTTCATCACCGGATCTGCCTGCTGCTCACGGTAGCTTTCCATCGAGGTCGCGAGGATACTTGCGGCAAGTTTCAGCACCACCCATCGGCGGGCAAGCTCCCTCGCCTCCTCCTCGGCCGCCAGCTTCTGGAACACCGCACGCTCGGCACCGATGCCCGTCTCCAACTCGCGACGGCGCCGCTCGATTTCCGCCTGAGCAACGCCGAGCGCTCTCATCCGCTCCACGAGCCGCTCTTCCTCTGCCGTCAGGCGTTCGATTTCCAGCGAGGCAGCGATCCTGTCGAACCCGGCGAGGCTTGCCCGGATCTCTTCCTCCGACCGGCCATCGGCATGTTCGGCGAATCGCACATGGCACTGCTGCAGGGCTCGCACCAGGTGCTGCCGCTGGCGAAGGTCATCAAGGACCTGTGGCAGCGCGTCGACCTGCGTTTTCAACCGTGCTGCAAGTTCGTCCGCCTTTTGTTCCAGCGCCTGCCGGTCCGCCGCAAGTCGTGCGAGCGTCGCGTCGAGGCGCTCAAGATCGGCGGCAACCGCGACGCGGTGCTTGTTTTCCGCCGTCGCCGCCACAAGCCGCTCGTGCAGCAGGCTTGCGGCGACATCGGAGGAAACGGCAGAGAGATCTGCAGCCACCTCGCCTACGACCTGGCGCGTCGTCTGCTCAAACTCTTCCATGTCGCGGATCATGCCGCGCACACGGCGCTCGCGATTCTGGCGCTCCGCCACCTGGTCCGGAACCGTACGCCAGGCTTCCAGCGCGGCAAGTGCCATGGCGGGATCGGCATCTTCCGGCAACCCCACCTTTGGCAGCGCGGCGGTGAACTTTGACTGCCAGTGCTGCACATCCTGAAGCAGCGCCCTCTGGCGTTCCTCCAGCCGTACGATTGCCTCCTCGGCCACCGCCCGCTTCGTTTCGCTCGCGCGGCTTTCGGTCCAAAGCTGGGCGATCTCCGAGAGCCTGCGTTCCAGAGCGCGCGCGATCGCGGTGGTGGGAAGCGCTGCGGCTGCAAGCCTCGTCGCGTCGGCGATCGTCATCAGTGCCGGGCGCAGCTTCTCCTCCTTCAGCCGCAGCGCCTCCACCTCGTCGCGAAGCTGGTGAAGCTCGCGCAGCTGCCGGAAGAGGTCTTCCACCGCTTGCCGCCATTCGATCATCCGCTCGGGCGATGAAGGGTTGACGCCCGCCGGCCGGAACGCATCCTCGAACGCGGTTACTGCATCGGAGAGTTCGATATCCGCCTGCTTCGCCCGCGCATCGGCCACCCTCAGGCTCTGATCCAGTTCGGCAAGCCGCAGCGTCAGCTGCGCATGGCGCGTGACCCGATCGGCACCGGCAAGCGCACTGTCGGAGAGCTGGTCCGCATAGGAAATAGCACTCGCGAGCCGGTCGAAGGCGGCGGGCTCCGGCTGCTTTCTGGCCTCCTGCAGCAGGCCATCCCGATTGGTGCGTGCACCCAAGATCGCATCGCGTGAGACGACTTGACCGGTTCCTTCCAAGGCTGCCAGCGCCATCCGCACCTGCGCCGCCTCCTCCGCAAGCCCATCGCGCTTGGTTGCGACAGCCGCCGCCTCTCGCCGCGCCTCCTCGATCAGCCAGCGGTGCTGCGCAAGCTCCGCGGCATCCGGAAGCGGCAGAGCAGACAGCTTGCCGACGTCATCCACGGGAGGATCCAGACGGGTTGCCGCATCGGCAAGATTGCCTTCGGCGCGTTTGACACGAACCTGCAGCGCCTCCATGCGCTGAAGATCGACGAGGTCCGGCTGTAGTGAAGCCAGCTGTTCCGACCAGATCTTCGGATCAACCGCACGAGAAGAGCGTCCCCCTTCCTCCATGCGCCGCAGCGCATCGCGCTGCTCCTCAATACGTTCACGGACCTGATGCAGCTGACGATCAAGAGCCGTTCCTTCCTCCACCAGCGCCCGCACCCGTGCAAGATCGGCATCGGTCGGCTGTTGTTTCTGCAGATCTGCGGCGTCCGAAAGCCCGAGGCGGCGGGCGGATTGTGCGAGCCGGAGGCCGAACTCTTCCGCCTCGGCGCGGACGCGGGCGATATCGTTGCGTGCATTAACATAGGCGGCGATGCCCGAATGGGCGGCCATGATGGCGGGTGCGGCATCGAGAAGCCGATCCTCGACCTCGATCGCCGCAAGCTCGTCCGTCAACCGCGCCTTCTCCGCCTCGCTGCGGCTCCTTTCGGTGTGGGTGTCCCGCAGCCGTTCCAGCAGCGATGCAAGCTCGGTCTCGAACTCCGCAGGTAGATCGGCGAGCGGCGCGTATTGCGCCAGCTGTTCGTTCTCCCGATCGATCTCACGGATGATGGGGTCGAGCCGCAGCAGCTGGCGCAGATGTTCCAGCGCCCGCTTCGTCTCCTGCCGCTGCGCAAGCACCGTCTGGAGCTCCGCCTCCAGGTCGGCCTGCTCGGCGACCAGCTTCTTCCAATCACCCGCCTTCAGCTCGTTCTCGCGCTCTGCCTTGCGCGCCTCCTCATGTGCGTCCAGCACCTGGTAGAAGAGCCGGTCCTTCGAGCGTCTTGGCGCGTAGATGGTGTCTGCCTCCGCCTCCAGATCCTTGCGCATATCGGAAAGCCCGTTGAGGCCGGACGCCGCGGAAAACAAGAGGCTGCCTATTTCCCCCCCGCTCTTCAGCATGCTCTCGCCGCCGGCGCGCAGCGATGCGGAGTTTAGCCCGAAGGCGCGCTCAAATACGTCACGGCTTAGGGTGCCAAGGAAGGGAGCAAGTACATCGTCCGGCAGCGCCTCCTCGGTCTCAGTGGGCGCAAGCAGCGTGCTTTTGCGCCCCTTGCGCCGGCGGAAGGACAGCTCGCTCCCATCCCTTGCAGCAACCAGCGCTGCGACGCGCAGAGCAGAGGAGTCGGCCTGGAAACCGTAGGCGCTTCGCTCGGGAAAGCCGAACAGGAGGTCGGAAATGGCAGAGAGCGCCGAGGACTTTCCCGCCTCGTTCGGCCCGTAGATCACATGCAGCCGTGCATCCTTCTGGAAGGCAAGGCTACGGTCTGTGAGTGCGCCATAGCGCAGGATGTCGAGACGCTTGAACCGCATTCAGCGCACCCCGCCGGCGCGGCCGAGCAGGAGCTCGCGCGCCTCAGCCAGAAGTGTGGATGCATCATCGCCGAGCGCAAGTTCTCGTGCGCCTAGACCTCCCGGCAAGCGCCCTGCGATTTCGGCCAGCCTTGCTTGAGCCTCGTCCAGAAGTGCCGGAGGCAGATCTCCTGCGATCAGCGATTCCAGACCGAGCCCTCCCGCGTCGGCGGTTCCGCCATCATGGCGGGCGTCGTGGAGCCGGACCTCGAGCTTCTCCAGCCAGATATCATCGTGGCAGCGGTGGCAGGCAGCCTGTGCTTCGTCGCGAAAATCCTGCGCGCGGGCAATCAGTTCCTGACGGTAGCGGCTCTCGCCGGTCAGGCGGATACGCAAGGCGAGCGGCCGCCCTTCCATCATATCGGCAAATGCTTCGAGCTTTGCTTCGATGCGCCGAAGGATTGACGGAAGGTCGTCCTCGGCTTCGACATGAACGACGCTCTCGGCGAAACGAGCGCTGTCGGTGATGATCCTTTCGTGGCTGATCCGGCCATCTTCGACCGTCACCAGGACGGCTCCCTTTGCGCCGGTCTCGCGCACGCTCCTGCCCTGCAGGTTGCCCGGGAAGATCACAAGCGGGTCTTCTGCCACCACTTCGAAGTCATGCACATGACCCAACGCCCAATAGTCGTAGCCGCGTGACCGTAGGTCCTCCACCGAGCACGGCGCGTAGGGCGCATGCGGCTCTCGGCCGGTCAGCGAGGTGTGCAGCACACCGATGTTGAACCAGCCGGGCTTCGGCGCCGGATAGCCAAGCGCGAGGTTCTCAGTCGCGGAGCGTTCGGCAAAACCTTGTCCATGCAAGACGACCTTCAGGTGGTCGATCTCGAAGGAGCCCGGTCTGTTGACAGGAAATTCCCGTACGTTCTTCGGCAACGTGATCGTCTTCGTGATGACGCTTTCGGCGTCATGGTTGCCCTTCAGCAGGAAGACCGGGATGTCTTCCCGATCGAGCCGGGCAATCTCACGGTTGAAGAAGAGGCCAATCTTGTTGTCCTTCCAGTCGCCGTCATAGACGTCGCCGGCCACAAGGAAGAAATCAACCTTCCGCTCGATCGCCTGATCCACCAGGGCTGAAAATGCTTTGCGGCTTGCCTCCAGAAAGATCACGGCAAGGGCAGCATCCTTCATCGTCAGCCCGTGGAACGGACTGCCGAGATGAAGGTCGGCGGCATGTATGAAACGGAAGAAAGACATCGAATCGCTTGCCTTTGTTGTCTCTGCTGACCAGGTGTTTTAGGCAATTGCCGGGCACGACGGAAGCACGGGCGACGCGCCTGTGGACGACGGCCCACAAATGGAGGACATCATGAGACAGCATGCGTTCGGGCGCACATCATTCACCGTCAGCGAAATCGGCTTCGGCGCTTGGCAGATCGGCGGCTCCTGGGGAGATGTGAGCGAACAGGATGGGCGCGCGGCCCTCGAAGCAGCCCTGGATGCAGGCGTCACCTTCGTCGACACGGCAGACGTCTACGGCGACGGCCGGTCGGAAAAAATCATCCGCAGCGTGCTGGCGGAGCGCGGCGGCAACCGACCCATGGTCGCCACCAAGGCGGGACGGCGGCTCAACCCGCACAATGCCGATGGCTACACGAAAGCAAATCTTGAAGGATTCATCGATCGAAGCCTCTCCAATCTCGGCGTCGACAGCCTTGATCTGGTCCAGCTTCACTGCCCGCCGACGGAGGTGCTGTATCGTCCGGAGGTCTTTGGAGCCCTGGATGATCTGCGCAAGGCCGGCAAGATCAAGAACTATGGGGTCAGCGTCGAGAAGGTCGAGGAGGCGCTGAAGGCCATCGAATACCCAGATGTGGTCAGCATCCAGATTATCTACAACATCTTCCGCCAGCGCCCGGCGGACCTGTTTTTCAAGGAGGCCAAGCGCAAGAACGTCGCCGTCATTGTCCGCGTGCCGCTCGCAAGCGGTCTCCTGTCTGGCAAGATCGGACGCGACACCACCTTTGCCGCCGACGATCATCGCCAGTTCAACCGCCACGGCGAGGCCTTCGATGTTGGCGAGACCTTTGCTGGCGTGCCGTTTGAGGTCGGACTTCAGGCCGTCGAGGAAGTGCGCAAGCTGGTCCCGCAGGGCGCCTCCATGGCGGCTTTTGCACTGAAATGGATCCTGATGAACGAGGCGGTCACCGTGGTCATTCCGGGCGCGCGCAATGTAGAGCAGGCCCGCTCCAATGCCGCCGCAGCCGATCTTCAAGCCTTGTCCGACGATGTGATGACAGCAGCGAAGGAAATCTACGCCCGGCTGATCGCTCCGCACGTCCATCAGCGCTGGTAGCGGAACCGCTTCATGCAAAAGGCCGGGCAACTCGCCCGGCCTTTCCTTTTCTAAGTACCGATCCGCTCAGTTAGTGACGTTCAGATCAACCTGCCAGAACAGCGTCTCGCCGGAGGAGTCGTCGACGCCGTCGTTGTCGGTTACGGCATAGGCCTTGCCGGATGCGTCGAAGGCGAAACCTTCCAGCTTGTCGACGACATAGCCGTTGGTGGCGGACTTTAGGTCCGCAATGAAGTCGTGGACTTCCTCCTTGGTGACCGTCGGAAGGTCTTCGCCAAGCTTGCCCGGCTTCAGGTCGGATATGGCAACGCGGTAAAGCTTCTTCAGCTTGGCGTTGTCACCGATCTGATTGTCACGTTCGACGATATAGACGTGATCGCCGTGGGCGGTGATTTCGGAAAGTCCGACCCAGCCGTCACCGGCCTTCTCGAGAGGGTAACGCACGGCGCCCCATTCCTTGGATTTCGGATTGTAGGAAACGAGCT
The DNA here is from genome assembly GCF_022968135.1 of Pseudorhizobium tarimense. Classification (GTDB taxonomy): domain Bacteria; phylum Pseudomonadota; class Alphaproteobacteria; order Rhizobiales; family Rhizobiaceae; genus Neorhizobium; species Neorhizobium tarimense. Next base: position 107,141 of record NZ_JALJRA010000006.1, on the reverse strand, counting down.
TGACCGTCCCTTTCGCATCGTCCTTCCACTCGCGCTGAACAGCCATCCAGAGCGTCACGTCGTCGCCTTCACCGACTGCGGTGATGCCTTCGAGGCCGAAGCGGGTCTGACCTGCCAGCAGCTCGACCGGGAAACCGACTTCCGACTTGATCTCGCCCTTGTCATTGACGTTGTAGATGCCATGGCCGATGAGCTTGGCAGGGTCGCCCTCGGAGGCAATCCAGAAGCCGCCCTTGCCGTCCAGCGTAATCCCTTCCATGTCGAGTTTCTGAGCCGCCGCACCGCCACGGGTGACCGGAAGGGCCGACTTGATGACGGCGGGCTTCTGCGTCGCATCGATCGTGAAGATCGTCGGCTGCGCGCCATAGAAGCTGTCGTTCACAGCATAAAGGGTGCCGGCGTTCACTGCATCGCCGACGAGACCGGACATCGCGCCCCAACCGATCGGCTTGCCGTCGACCATCTCGGAGCGAAGCATCGGATAGGCTGCCTCACCTTCTGCGAGTTCGTAGAGCATCACATGCGAGCGGGCACCGCCGTCTTCGACGAGATCGACCTCGTTGGCGGTGGCGAGCAGGTTGCGGCCCGGAATGGCGATGGCGCTTTCCGGGGAGATGCCCGAAGGAAGCAGCTGCACAAGCTCGGGTTCGCCGCCGGTGTCCTTGTAGACCCCAATGATCGAAGCGCGTTCGGACATGACGAAGAAGTACTTCTGGTCGCCGAAGGTCGCAGCCTCCAGGCCCTCGGGCTCAACGCCCTTGGACTTGGCACGCTTGTCCGGGAAGTGACCGATCTGAGCAACGGCCATCTCGAAGGACGGGCCGGATTCGTAAAGAACCTTGCCGGTCTTGTCGAAGATGGTGAAGCCGCGTGAACCGCCCTTGTAGTCGCCCTCGTTGGCGACGACCAGACGGTTTTCGTCGAGCCACTTTACAGCGTCGGGCTCCCGCGCAACGCCTTCCAGCTTGCCCGTAAACTTCAGAGCGCCGTCGGACTTGGTATCGACGTTGTCGAGATCAACGGTGCCGGCGGAAAAATGACTCTTCACCTCACCCGTCTGGCCGTCGACGATGACGATGTGGTTATTCTCCTGCAGCGTCAGCGCAATTTCGCCGAGGCTGTTAATCGCGACGAATTCCGGCTCTGGATCGTCACCTGCCACGTCGGCAAGGCCGGTCAGAGTGACATGCTTGACCGACGCGCAGTCAGCGACGCCGTCTTTCAGCGAGACGATCACCAGGTCGCCGGCCGGCATCTGCGGGATTTCGCCGTCGTTGAGGTCTTCATCGCGTTCATTTTCGATTGCGATGGTCGCAAAAACTTTGTCGGGGGAAACGGCGATGGAATCCGGCTGGCCGCCGAGGTCGCAGGTCGTTTCAATCGTCTTAGAGGCGAGGTCGACGATCGCCAGCTTGCCTGATGGCTTCACGTAGCTTTCGGAGGTATTGACTGCGACGAGCGCCTTGCCGCCGGCAACTGCAACCGAAGTCGGCTCGCCATCCATCATCAGCGCACCGGCCGCCTTCGGCGCCTTGGGATCGGTGATATCGACGAGTCCGATACCGCCAAGCGGGCTGTCGGAATAGATCAGCATGTTGCCGTCTTCGGACGCCGTGATGATCTCGGCCGAGGTGGTGCTCGTCTTGTCCTTGTCGGGAGGCAGGTTGGCTGCGACGGGGAAAGAGGCAATGCGGTTGAAGACTTGGGTTGCAGCTGCGGGAAGTGCCGCAGACGCGAGCAAAGCCGCAGTGAGCGCGGCGCGAGCAGAAATTCTCATGGGAAGCCCTCCTGTCCATGAAGTGGAACAGGGCGCTTTTGCGGCAGCTGCATGACACGCAGATGACAGGCTGCGAAGGTTAGCTAAAGCTGAATATCATATTCTGAAAACAAAAAAGGCCCGGTCGAAACCGAGCCCTTTCCAAAGATGCGTCTTAACAACTTATTTGTTGTTCACAGCGTCCTTCAGGCCCTTGCCGGCCGAGAACTTCGGCACGTTGCGTGCAGGGATGTCAACTTCGGCGCCGGTGGACGGATTGCGGCCCTTGGATGCTTCGCGACGGGAAACCGAGAAGCTGCCGAAACCGGCCAAACGAATGTCGCCGCCATTCTTCAATTCGGACTGAACAGTATCAAACACGGCGTCAACAGCCGAAGCAGCATCACCCTTGGACAGGCCTGCCTTTTCCGCAACCGCGGCAACCAGTTCATTCTTGTTCATGTTTCCACCCCTTTCAAACGGTATTGAAACGACTCAAGTTAATCGGGCCCCACACTAATTCACCTGTGGGCCTTCACAACTCACAAGCGCCGCCAACGCCTGAAAAACAAGAGGTATTGATACATTTTCACAAAAAAAGCCGGCGCTAGGCCGGCTTTTTTTCGTCATCGTGCCAAATTGGCATACACAAAGCGGAGCCAATCAGTGCGCGACCGTATTGCCCGCTTCGTCCGCACCTTCGACGGTGGCGATCACCGGCGTCTCGATGGAGCCATCCCATTCGATCGGCTCGGGCTTGCGAAGGAGCGCGTGCTCGATCACTTCGCCCATCCGGGAAACCGGGATGATCTCCATGTTGTTCTTCACGTTGTCCGGAATGTCGGCCAGGTCCTTGGCGTTCTCTTCCGGGATCAGAACCTTCTTGATGCCGCCGCGGAGGGCTGCGAGCAGCTTCTCCTTGAGGCCGCCGATCGGCAGGACGCGACCACGCAACGTGACCTCGCCCGTCATCGCCACATCCTTTGATACCGGGATGCCGGTCATGACGGAGACGATAGCGGTCGCCATGGCGATACCGGCCGAAGGACCATCCTTCGGCGTCGCACCTTCTGGCACGTGTACGTGGATGTCCGACTTGTCGAAACGCGGCGGCTCGATGCCGAAGTCGACAGCGCGGGAGCGGACATAGGATGCCGCAGCCGAGATCGACTCCTTCATGACGTCGCGCAGGTTGCCGGTCACGGTCATGCGGCCCTTGCCGGGCATCATGACGCCTTCGATCGTCAGCAGTTCACCGCCGACCTCGGTCCATGCGAGGCCCGTCACCACGCCGACCTGGTCATCACGCTCGGCTTCGCCGTGGCGGAAGCGCGGAACGCCGAGGTAATCGTGGATGTTGGCCGCAGTCACGTCCACCGACTTCGTCTTGCCCTTGATGATCTCGGTCACCGCCTTGCGGGCGAGTTTCATCAGTTCGCGTTCGAAGTTACGCACGCCCGCTTCACGGGTGTACTGCTGGATCACCGCCATCAGGGCATCGTCGGAAACCGAGAACTCGTTCGGCTGCAGCGCATGCTCCTTGATCGCCTTCGGCAGGAGGTGACGCTTGGCGATTTCGCGCTTTTCCTCTTCGGTGTAGCCGGCGATGCGGATGATCTCCATGCGGTCCATGAGGGGTGCGGGGATGTTCAGCGTGTTCGCCGTCGTGATGAACATCACGTCCGAAAGGTCGTATTCGACTTCCAGATAGTGGTCCATGAACGTTGAGTTCTGGGCCGGATCCAGCACTTCCAAGAGGGCCGAGGAGGGATCGCCGCGATAGTCCTGGCCGAGCTTGTCGATCTCGTCGAGAAGGAAGAGCGGGTTCGACTTCTTCGCCTTCTTCATCGACTGAATCACTTTGCCGGGCATGGAGCCGATATAGGTGCGGCGGTGACCGCGGATTTCGGCCTCGTCACGCACGCCACCCAAGGCCATGCGCACGTATTCGCGGCCGGTCGCCTTGGCGATCGACTGGGCGAGCGAAGTCTTGCCGACGCCCGGAGGGCCGACGAGGCAAAGGATCGGACCCTTGATCTTCGTCGCACGCGCCTGCACGGCCAAATACTCGACGATGCGTTCCTTGACCTTCTCCAGACCGAAGTGATCCTGCTCGAGGATCTTCTCGGCGTTGTTGAGATCGGCTTTGACCTTCGACTTCTTGTTCCACGGGATCGAGAGCAGCCAGTCGAGATAGTTGCGAACCACGGTTGCTTCCGCCGACATCGGGCTCATCTGGCGAAGCTTCTTCATCTCGGCATCCGCCTTCTCGCGGGCCTCCTTGGAAAGCTTCGTCTTGGCGATGCGCTCTTCCAGTTCGGCCATCTCGTCGCGGCCGTCCTCGCCGTCGCCGAGTTCCTTCTGGATCGCCTTCATCTGCTCGTTGAGGTAATATTCGCGCTGCGTCTTCTCCATCTGGCGCTTGACGCGCGAACGGATACGCTTCTCCACCTGCAGAACGGAGATTTCGCCCTCCATGAAGCCGAGCGCCTTTTCCAGGCGACCCTTGACGCTCACCGTCTCCAGCATTTCCTGCTTTTCGGTGATCTTGATCGACAGGTGCGAGGCAACCGTATCGGCGAGCTTGGAATAGTCCTCGATCTGGCTGGCGGCGCCGACGACCTCAGGCGAGATCTTCTTGTTGAGCTTGACGTAGTTTTCGAATTCGGAGACCACGGAGCGCGATAGCGCCTCGACCTCGACCGGATCCTCATCCGGCTCGGCAAGAACCGAAGCCTTGGCTTCATAGAACTCTACCCGATCCGTATAGCTCGAGATGGTGGCGCGCGAACGGCCCTCCACGAGAACCTTCACGGTGCCATCGGGCAGCTTGAGCAATTGCAATACGTTTGCCACCGTGCCGACCTTGTAGATCGCCGAAGGCTCCGGATCGTCGTCACCGGCATTGATCTGGGTGACGAGCATGATCTGCTTGTCGGAGCCCATCACTTCTTCCAGTGCCCGAATGGACTTTTCGCGTCCAACGAACAGGGGCACGATCATATGCGGAAAGACCACGATGTCGCGCAGGGGCAGCACCGGGAAGGTTTCGCCGCCGACTGCCTCAGACGTTGAATTCGTCATTCTTCTTCCTTTCATATCCCGTTTCCGGGACCCGTCCCCTCGCCAGTTTGGCGGGGAATCCACTTGATCCCCAAGTGGAGTGTGCGACCATTGATTTCAAGCCTTGTTCACCATTCGCCCCACCTGGGAATGGCGCTCAAGTCCGATGAGACGCAGGTACTTCGGACGCACGGAATACTACTTGCACCCTGCCCCGGCTCGCATCGGCCCAGCCGAATCTTAACCGTCATTCTTAGCCTGAAATCGAAGCAGAGCGAAGCACCTTGCGCCGCCTCACCGCGCCGCTCAAGACGCGGCACCTTCTGCAAACAAAAAAGAGGCCCGGACCGGACCTCTTTTTCAAGCTTGTTGCTGGATTGCGTCAGGCAGAGACGTTGGTCTTCTCTTCCTGGCGATCCGCATATATGTAGAGCGGCCGGGCATTGCCCTTCACGACGTCGTCGGAAATGACGACCTCGCGTACCCCTTCCAGGGCGGGAAGCTCGAACATGGTATCGAGAAGGATCTTCTCCATGATGGAGCGCAGGCCGCGCGCGCCGGTCTTGCGGACGATCGCCTTGCGGGCGATCTCGCGCAGAGCGTCCTCGTGGAAGGTCAATTCGACGTCTTCCATCTCGAACAGGCGCTGATACTGCTTCACCAGCGCGTTCTTCGGCTCCGAGAGGATCTGAATCAGGGCGTCCTCGTCGAGATCCTCAAGCGTTGCCAGAACCGGCAGACGACCGATGAATTCCGGAATGAGGCCGAACTTGACGAGATCTTCCGGCTCAAGCTCACGAAGCACTTCGCCGACGCGACGGTCGTCTTCCGCCTTCACAGTGGCGCCGAAGCCAATTGAGGTCTTCTCACCACGGGCGGAAATGATCTTGTCTAGCCCTGCAAAGGCACCGCCGCAGATGAACAGGATGTTCGTCGTGTCCACCTGCAGGAATTCCTGCTGCGGATGCTTGCGGCCACCCTGCGGCGGAACGGAAGCGACCGTGCCTTCCATGATCTTCAAAAGCGCCTGCTGCACCCCTTCGCCCGAAACGTCCCGCGTGATCGACGGGTTGTCCGACTTGCGCGAGATCTTGTCGACTTCGTCGATATAGACGATGCCGCGCTGCGCGCGCTCGACATTGTAGTCTGCCGCCTGCAGCAGCTTCAGGATGATGTTTTCCACATCCTCGCCGACATAACCGGCTTCGGTCAGCGTCGTTGCATCCGCCATGGTGAAGGGCACGTCGATGATGCGGGCGAGCGTCTGCGCAAGATAGGTCTTGCCGCAACCGGTCGGGCCCACCAGCATGATGTTCGACTTCGCCAGCTCTACGTCGCCGCCCTTGGAGGCGTGTGCCAACCGCTTGTAGTGGTTGTGCACCGCCACGGAGAGGATCCGCTTGGCCTGCTGCTGACCGATCACGTATTCGTCGAGAACCTTGATGATGTCTTGAGGTGTCGGCACGCCGTCGCGCGACTTCACCATCGAAGTCTTGTTCTCTTCCCGGATGATATCCATGCAGAGCTCGACGCATTCATCGCAGATGAACACTGTCGGGCCTGCGATCAGCTTCCGGACCTCGTGCTGGCTCTTGCCGCAGAACGAACAATAAAGGGTATTCTTGGAGTCGCCGCCGTTGCTGCCGCTGACTTTGCTCATATCACTTTCCTTCCAGCACTCCGCTTGCCCGTTGCCGGGCGCGGTACACTCATCGCTTGCCGCCACGTCCACGCTCGTGACCGACGTGCCGGCCTTGCCCGGGGTACTCTACCAATCTTGACCGTGATCCAGATCGGCGGCAACGGACCCCCTTAGAATTCCAAATGCTATGCAAAAAATGCTCTACACAGCATTAACGGCTACTAATAGCGCTTTCCATTGCGGTTGAAACCCCTGCTTCGTCACATGCAGGTGACAATGGAAGGCGATACTTGACGGTCAATTCGCTGAAGCGCCCTCAAGTTCCTCTCGCGAGGTAAGGATCTTGTCGATGACACCCCAGTCCTTGGCCTCGTCCGCAGCCATGAAGTGGTCGCGATCGAGGGTTTTTTCAACTTCCTCATAGGTCCGTCCGGTGTGCTTCTCGTACACCTCGTTGAGGCGTCTCTTCATCTTCAATATGTCACGAGCATGGCGCTCGATGTCCGACGCCTGCCCCTGGAAACCACCAGATGGCTGGTGAACCATGATGCGGGAGTTCGGTGTTGCAAATCGCATGCCCTTTGCACCAGCAGCGAGCAGCAGAGAGCCCATCGACGCCGCCTGACCGATGCAGAGCGTCGAAACGGCTGGCCTGATGAACTGCATGGTGTCGTAGATCGCCATGCCGGCTGTCACCACGCCGCCCGGCGAGTTGATGTAGAGAGCGATCTCCTTCTTCGGGTTTTCCGCCTCGAGAAAGAGGAGCTGTGCGCAGACCAGGGACGCCATGTGATCTTCGACGGGGCCGGTCAGGAAGATGATGCGTTCCTTCAGCAGACGCGAATAGATGTCGTATGACCGCTCGCCGCGATTGGTCTGCTCCACGACCATCGGAACCAGAGCCATGGCGGTATCGACGGGGTTTTTCATGTCAGTCCTTTGTCAACGCTTGGCCGAGGGTCAAAAGCCCCGGAATCAATATGGAATAGGTCAACCCCTACATAGAGTGTCAATGGCGGGCACTTCAAGACGGCGTGGCTGATATCCTTAATCGTCCCCGGCTTGAGCATGGCCGGTAGCAAAACGTTTCTGCTCAAACTATCCGCGTAGACATCTCGGCGGAGATTAGCCATCACCTGCTATGGCACAAGGCACGCAATACCTTCCTTCCCGACCAGCCGGAGAACGTTCTTCTCAGGCTGGCAACCCTACTTTAAGTAACCTCCGATATAGCTTCCGTCATCGGCGGCAGACGGGGAACGTGGATGGACATCTTGACCGGCCTGGTCATCTGGGCAGCGCAGGCGCTCACCTTAAGCCTGCTGCTGTTCATGTGGTGGATGCGGGGTCGCCGCGAGCGCTTCGCGTTGACCTGGAGCGGTGGCTTCGGGCTGCTCGGTCTTGGCATGCTTCTGGTCGGCTTTCGCCCGAACATTCCTAGCTTCTTGTCGATCGAGATCGCCAACACCATGATCCTTGCCGCCATCGGCCTGCTGATCGGCGGCATGCAGCAGTTCGACGGGCGGCGGATCGAAGGATATGTGCTGATCCCTGCGCTGCTTTGGGTCGGGGGGATGCTGCTTCCCGTCGTCCACGAGAGCTTCAACCTGCGCGTCGCGCTCTACAACGGGTCGGCCAGCGTCGGCTTTGCGATCTTCATCGCCATCCTGCTACGCTCAGGCAGTCGTGTCACATGGGGCCGTCGTGCACTCGCCATCGTACTTGGCGTCCATATCGCCAGTAGCCTCACCAACGCCTCCTGGGCCGTAATTTCTGCCGCAGGGTCGTTCACCTCCATGCCCTCTCCCGGGCTGGTCCTCCTGCCAGGCGCCTTCTGCTTTGTTGCAGCTGTGCTTGCCGGCGCACAGATGCTGACGGAGCGATCCGAAGAGAAGCTGAAGGCACTTGCCACGTCCGACCCCCTGACCGGCGTCCTCAACCGACGCGGTCTGATGGACGAGTTCGACCGCCTTTGCGCCGAGGGTAGCCCGGACAAGCCGCTGATCGCCGTTCTTCACTTCGATCTCGATAACTTCAAGCAGATCAATGATCGCTGTGGCCACCAGGGTGGTGATGACGTGCTAAAGGCGTTTTGCCAACTGGCGTCCATCTCCTTGTCCAGACGCGGATCCTTCGGCCGCATGGGAGGTGAGGAATTTGCAGCCATGCTGCGCGTGGCGGATTTTGTCGAGGCCGCCAGTATCGCAGAGGGGCTGCGGATGACGCTCGCCCTGCAGCCAATCAGAGCGGCAGGACACTCCCTCACCGTCACGGTGAGCGGCGGGATAGCATTGGAAAGCGCCGCAACGGCAGAGCTCGACCGTCTCCTGCCGGCTGCGGATCGCGCGCTCTATGCCGCAAAAAAGGCTGGCCGCAACTGTACCGCGATCGATCAGCCGGGAGGACCAACCATCATTCCTTCCGCCACCATGCTGTCGCGGCAGGAGATGGCGCTCGAGATCCAGGCGAGCGAGCAGGTCACCGCGCTGCGGCGTGTGAGCCAGATCGCGCAGGGCTGAGCGTCGCGGTATCTCTTGCCGGCCGCTGACTCTGCTCCACATGCTGATGATGGTGGGCTCCAACGGCAGGAGATGGACATGCGCGCGATAAGTCTCGGTTTGCTTTCAACCCTTTCGATGGCCTCGTCACTGATCGCGTCGCCCCTGGCTGCGCAACAGGCCTCCGACGCGATGGCGCCGGAACGGGCAACCGGCGTGGCAACGGCGGAGCGCGCCGAGGCGAAGACGTTCATGGTGGCGGCCGCCAATCCACTGGCAGCAGCGGCGGGACGCGATGTTCTCGCGCGCGGCGGCAACGCCATTGACGCAATGGTGGCCGTTCAATCGGTGCTGGGTCTCGTGGAGCCGCAAAGCTCCGGCCTCGGTGGCGGCGCCTTTCTTGTCTATTATGACGCGTCCTCCGGCAAGGTGACCACGTTTGACGGTCGCGAGACGGCGCCGATGGAGGCAACGCCGAAGCTCTTCCTCGATGACCAGGGTCAGCCGTTGAAGTTCATGGATGCCGTGGTCGGTGGACGGTCGGTCGGAACGCCAGGCACGGTCAAGCTGCTGCACGAGGTTCACTCCAAGCTCGGCAAGGCAGAATGGGCAGGCCTCTTCGATCCCGCAATAAAGCTGGCCTCCGAAGGATTTGAAGTCTCACCCCGTCTCGCCACCCTCGTGGCAGCGGAAGGCGACAGGCTGAAAACCTATGAGGGCACAACCGGCTACTTCTTCGATGATGCCGGCGCGCCGCTGCAGGCTGGCAACGTCCTGAAGAACGAAGACTATGCCCAAACGCTGCGGACCATCGCGGCTGGCGGCGCGAATGCTTTCTACGAGGGCGCTATCGCCGAAGCCATCGTCAAGACCGTACGCGAGGCGGAGGGCAATCCCGGCGTCCTCTCGCTGGCGGACCTTGCAAACTACCGCATCAAGGAGCGGGAGGCCGTTTGCCTCACCTACAGGGCGCTGGACGTCTGCGGCATGGGACCGCCCTCCTCCGGAGCAGCCGCCGTTGGGCAGATCCTTGGCATCTTGGAGAACTTCGACCTCCGCAACCTTGGGCCGCGCAACCCGGAAAGCTGGCGGCTGATCGGCGACGCGCAGCGGCTCGCCTTCGCCGATCGCGAGCGCTATCTTGCCGACACCGACTTCGTGCCGGCTCCCATCAAAGGTCTGCTGGCGAAGGAATACCTCTCGGGCCGCGCGTCCCTGCTCGATACCAAGAAGGCACTATCTAAGGACGCCGTGACCGCCGGCGAGCCAACCTGGGATCACGCCCTCCTCTTCGGCGAGGGGGATGCGATCGAGCTTCCGTCGACCAGCCATTTCGTCATTGTCGACGCGCAAGGCAATGTCGTGTCGATGACCACCACAATCGAGAACGGCTTCGGTTCGCGGCTGATGACCAACGGCTTCCTTCTCAACAACGAGCTGACCGACTTCTCCTTCAAGACCCATGCCGACGGAATTCCGGTGGCAAACCGGGTGGAGCCGGGCAAGCGTCCCCGCTCCTCGATGTCGCCAACGATCGTAATGAAGGACGGCAAGCCGCTTCTCGCCGTCGGCTCGCCGGGCGGCAGCCAGATCATCGGCTATGTCGCCCAGGCGCTGGTCGCCTACATCGACTGGCAGATGCCAGTGGAGGAGATCGTTGCCATGCCGCATCTGATTAACCGCTTCGGTACCTACGATCTTGAGGCCGGCACATGGGCAGAAGAGATGGCCGAACCTTTGCAGTCGTTGGGATACGAGGTGAAGGTGGGAGAGATGAACTCAGGCCTGCATGCAATCGAGCTCACGCCAAGCGGCCTCCTCGGCAGTGCCGATCCGAGGCGCGAGGGTGTGGCGCTCGGGGAGTAGCTCGTAGCCCGCCACCCTGCTCGACAGCGCTGACGATCTGAAAACCGAGCTGTTGGGTCATCCACAGGCATGGTGGTCGTCGTTCGTGAGCAGGACTCATCATCTACATGGACGACCACAAGCCGCGACGGTCGCGCCGCCGGGTACTTAGAGCACACCCGTCGCCAGTATTGTGGCCGTCTTCGCAAGAAGCCGGCAACCAACCAAGGAAGGTATGGGCTCAACATACTCCGCCTCGTTGTGGCTCGTGGAAGGCTCCGGAAAGTAAGGCCTTCCATTCAAGATCCAGCTGTTCGGCGGCCGCTATGATCGCTCCCAGCAAGTTTTGGTCGAAACCCGTCCAGTTGACTGGTGCCCAAAGCCAGGGCACAAGAGTGGCATCCATGGTCGCTTGCGATGGGAAACAGAGGGAATTTCGAGGCTCTTCCACTAAGCCGTTGAAATGGTGTGAGAATTCAAATCCCCCAGGCAAGCCATTTTTGGGCCCCTTCCCTCCGTCCAGTGGCCGCAATTTCCTAGCAGAAAAAGGCGATGTCTTTGCAGTTAATTGCATGACTGAGCGCGCAAATCCTAGGGTTCCGGCGGATACTGGAGCATCGTCACGAGTTGGACAACCCGCGGGAATGACCGCGGACGAGGCCGGGATCAGCCAAGCTGCGTCCGGACAAAATCGGGGACATGGCCGCTCCGCGCACAACTCTCAGGAAGCCGGAAATCTGCTCGTCCCGATCAGGTAGCATAATGTCGTCTCTGAGTTGCCACTGCTGGCGTGAAGCGCGAGCGTCCGGGTTCCACTGGAGCTCTGCTCCCAGAGCTTAAAGATCATGACGACAGGTCTGCCATCTGGAAAAAGCCTGTTGCGCCTCTGTCTACAACTTGTATTATCGCATCAACGAGAACAACGGGAACTACACGAGATCAAGTGGTCGAGAGGCCGGCTCGTGATGCGAAAGAAAAATTAAGCCCGCCGGTGGATCAGGTGGTTGACGATGTGACGTCACCGCATTGCTTCAACTCGCCCACTTTTAGGCACATGCGGGCGCGTGCCTTCGAACCGGGAGCTTTCCAATGACAGCATATCTTTTCACCGGCGGCCAATTCCTCGACGTCAAGACCAAGAAGATGGTCGAAGGCGTGGAGGTTCTTGTCGAGGACGGTATCGTTCGCAACATTTCCGACCAGCCGATCACGGCTTCTTCCGCCCAAAGGATCGAACTGGGCGGCAGGACAATCATGCCCGGTCTCGTGGATGCTCACGTGCACGTTGTTGCAACTCTCGTCGATCTTGCCGCCAACGCCGAACTGCCAAGTTCACTGGTTGCACTGCGCACCTCCAAGATCATGAACGGCATGCTGATGCGCGGCTTCACCACCGTGCGCGACCTCGCGGGGGCAGACCTCGGCCTCAAACTCGCCGTCGAGGAAGGCCTGATCGACGGTCCACGCCTCGTCATCTGCGGCAAGGCACTCGGTCAGACCGGCGGCCATACCGATTACCGCACCCGGTTCGACAACCGCCCGCTGCACGAGGCAAGCCTTGGCGCACTCGGCCGCATCTGCAACGGCACTGACGAAGTCCGTCGGGGCGCTCGCGAGGAAATCCGCAATGGCGCCGACTTCATCAAGATCATGGCAAACGGCGGCGTCGCCTCCCCCACCGACCCGATCCACGTCCTGCAGTACTCTCGCGAAGAGATCACTGCAGTCGTGGAGGAAGCCAACAATGTCGGCACCTACGTCTCGGCGCACGTCTATACGGACGCTGCCATCCGGCGCGCAGTCGAATGCGGCGTCCACTCGCTCGAGCATTGCAACCTGATCGAAAGGGAGACGGCTGAGCTTGCTGCCAAGTACGGCGCCATCGCCTGCCCGACACTTGCCGCATACGAGGGACTGGCGATGGAAGGCGAAGCGTTCGGCCTGAAGCCCGATTCCGTCGCCAAGATCGAGACGGTGCGTGTCGGCGGGCTTCGCTCGCTTGAAATCCTTCGGGATGCGGGCGTGCCGATGGCCTATGGCTCTGACCTTCTAGGTCAGCTTCACAAGTACCAGTCGATCGAGTTCTCGACGCGCAACAAGGTCCTGCCGGCTGCCGACATCATTCAGTCTGCCACCCTGATTTCTGCCAAGCTTTGCCGCCTGGAGGGCAAGGTTGGCGAGCTGTCGCCCGGCGCCTTTGCCGACCTGCTGGTGGTCGATGGAAATCCGCTGGAAGATATCAGTGTGCTCGAGCAGCACGACAGGCTGAAGGCGATCATGAAGGACGGACGCTTCTACAAGAACGAACTGTCGGCCTGACCGCGGGAGACGCGCCATGGTACAGGGCAAGACGCTCGCAGAACATCTCGGCCGCTTGGCGGTCAACCTGATCAACGGGGTGGGATTGGGCATATGCGTTCTCCCGCTCATCCTGATCTTCTGGCTTTCCGTCATATCCAACAGCGTGCTTTCGCTGCCGGCTGAAGGCTACACGTTGGACTGGTTCAGCGAGGTCTGGCGCCAGCCGCAGTTCATAGACGGCTTCTACCTCAGTGCGATGGTGGCGGTCGGCGCAACCATCATCGGCATGATCGTCACGATACCTGCTGCGATCGTGCTGGTGCGCAAGCGCTTCATCGGTCGCGGTGCAATCATGCAGTTGCTGATGTCGCCGCTGATCGTGCCCGCCATCGTGATCGGCGCCTCGCTCTACATGACGCTGGTCGAGCTCGAAGTCCGGACCGGGCTTCCGGCCACAGGCTCGCTGACCGGCTTCATCGCCGGCCACGTGCTCCTGACGATCCCGTGGTGCGTGCGGCTCCTGACGGCCAACCTTGCCGGCCTCAACGAAGTCGTCGAGGAAGCGGCCGCCAGCCTTGGCGCCTCGCCCTTCGCCGTGATCTGGAAGGTGACGCTGCCGTTGATCCGGCCCGGCATCATGGCGGCGGCAATCTTCAGCTTCGTCGTGTCCTTCGGAAATCTCGAGGTCTCGATGTTCCTGTCGACCCCCGGCCAGCTCACGCTGCCGGTGGCCATCCTCCAGTACCTGCAATGGAAGATCGATCCGACGATCGCCGCCGCTTCCGTGATGCAGGTCACGATCATCGGGCTTGCCCTGATCATCACCAATCGCTTCGTCAATCTTTCCAGGATGGTATGAACATGGCAGCAGTCACGATCCAGAACCTGCAGAAGGTCTACGGCGATTTCGTTGCTGTCGAAGACATGAACCTTGAAGTTCGGGATGGCGAATTCCTGATCCTTCTCGGTCCCTCCGGCTGCGGCAAGACGACGACCCTGCGCATGCTGGCGGGCTTCATCGAGCAGAACACCGGCAAGCTAGAGATCGGCGGCCGCGACATCACGGCGGACCCGCCCTATCGCCGCAATATCGGCCTGGTGTTCCAGAACTACGCCCTGTTCCCACATCTCGACATCTTCGAGAACGTCGCATTCGGCCTTCGCCGCCGCAAGTTGCCGGAGGACGACATCAAGACCAGGGTAAGCGAAGCACTGGAACTGGTCCGGCTCGGTCACCTGGAGGATCGCTATCCCAAGCAGCTCTCCGGCGGCCAGCAACAGCGCGTGGCAATCGCCCGTGCGCTCGCCATCCGTCCCGACATCCTGTTGCTCGACGAGCCCTTGTCCAACCTGGACGCGAAGCTGCGCCTGCAGGTGCGCGACGAGCTGCGGGCCTTGCAGCAGGCGCTGAAGATCACAACGATCATGGTCACCCACGATCAGGACGAAGCCATGTATGTCGGGGATCGGCTTGTCGTGATGCAGGCGGGGAAGATCCAGCAGATCGGCACCCCGATGGAACTCTACAACCATCCCGCCAATCGCTTCGTGGCCTCCTTTATCGGCAGGACGAACTTCCTCGCCGGCGCAATTTCTGCCGGTGACAAAGCCTTCGTCACGAACAGCGGCCTCACGATTGAGACCGAACAGGCCGAATGCAATCATTCGGAACTGATGGTGCGCCCGGAAATGATCGAGCTCTCTGCGACCAAGACGGCCGACGCCAACTGCTTCGAGGCAGAAATCACCCGCAGCGTCTTCCTCGGCGGCAACCTGGAAATCCTGGCCACCCTTGCCACCGGAGATGCCTTCACCGTCGTCACCACCATTAAAAGCCTCACCGGTGCTGGCCTGCCGGCCGAAGTCGGCAGCCGCCTGTATGTCTCCTTCAACCGTCAATCCGCGGTTCTGATGTGAACGAACTAGAAGCAGAGAAAGGGAACAGCATGAAAAATGGCATCAACAGAAGACAATTCGGCCTGATGGCCGGAGCCCTCGCAGCCAGCACCGCACTGGCGGGAACCGGCGCGCGCGCCGCTCCGAGCGGCCGCTTGGTGGTCGGAACCTGGGGTGGCGACTACCAGAACCTTCAACAGCAGTTCATCGTCGATGCGGAGATGAAGGACTCAGGCGTCAACGTGGTGTTCGATACCGCCAACGATACGGTTCGCAAGACTAAGTTGCTGGCGGAGCGCCGCCTGCCGCGCGGCTCGATGGACATCGCCTGCCTGACCGGCCAGGGCGCATACGAGATGAACGAGAACGGCCTGCTCGAGGAACTCGATGAAAGCAAGGTCCCGAACATGAAGCATGTGCCGGCGGCATTCCGGAACAATTACAGCGTTCCGCACATCTATACCGGCCGCGTCATTCTCTACAATCCGAAGTACGTCAAGACGCCGCCGACTTCCTATGCCGATCTGTGGGATCCACAATATGCCGGTAAGGTCGGCGTCATCGACATCCAGTACCAGACGACGATCGAATCTGCCGCGATGATCGCAGGCGGCGGCCTCGACAACTACGAGCCCGGCAAGGAAAAGCTGCTGGAGCTCAAGAAGCAGGGGGTAAAGATCTACCCCACCAACGAGGCCATGGCGCAGGCCCTGAAGACCGAGGAATGCGTGATGTGCATCATGTGGAATGCCCGCGGCTACATGTGGAAACAGGCCGGCATCCCGGTCGAGATCGCCGTGCCGAAGGAAGGCCTGGTCCTTTATATTTCCGAGATGTGCGTACCGAAGAACGCGCAGAATAAGGAAGCCGCCTACGCCTATCTAAACGCCATGATGGAGCCGGGGCCGCAGACCGCCTTTGCCGAAAGCATGGGCTACGCGCCGACCAATTCGACCGTCGAGCTTGATCCGGAACTTGCAAAGCTGGTCGACTACACAGAGGAGCAGCGCAAGGCCCTGATGGTTCAGAACATGGAGTATCTGGCAAAGAACGACGCCGCGCTCCAGGACTGGTGGAACAAGTCCTTCAAGGGTTGATCCTGGCCATCCGGTCATTGTTTCAGGCATCGGCCAGTCCCGGCCGATGCAATAAACTTCACGAGGCCTCAGGAAGACGAAATGATCAAGAAGGGAAGGACGGCGGCCGCCATGCTGACTCCTGCCACATTGATGGTGGTGGTGTTTCTTGCTTTGCCGATGCTGCTGCTCCTGCGCTACAGCTTCAATCGTTACGTGCCCGGCGAATTCATGGTCGAAGGCATGACCGTCGCGAACTACGTCTCGCTCCTCTCCGACGGCTACTACCTTGACGGGCTGAAGACAACGGTTCTGATGGCCTTCGGCGTCACTGTCGCCTGTATTCTTCTAGGCCTGCCGCTGGCAAGTTTCATCGCCCGTCAGCAGGGAAATCTCAAGACACTCCTGTTGCTGATGATCATCCTGCCGCTCTTCGTTAGCAATGCCGTGCGCGCCGCCGGCTGGATGGTTGCCTTCGGTCAGAACGGCGTGGTCAATTATCTGCTCGGAGCGATTGGCCTGATCGGCGAACCGCTGACGTTGATGTATACTCCGACTGCGGTGTTCGTTGGCATCGTCTCCGTCAACCTGCCCTATGTTGTCCTGACACTACAAAGTGTCCTCGAAGGGCTGGATCCCAACACCAGGGACGCCTCGCTCAGCCTGGGCGCCGGCCCATTCGAGACTTTTCGTCTGGTCACGATTCCGCTCGTCATGCCGGGCATTCTTGCTGCTTTTGTGCTCTCTTTCATTCTGACGATGAACGCCTATGCGACACCCGTGCTGCTCGGCGGCCCCAATTTCCGGATGATGGCGCCCATGGTTGTTGACGAGGTGCTTGGCAAGGCAAACTGGCCATTTGGTGCGACGCTGTCCTTTATCTTGATGGCCGTCACGCTGATCCTCACTGTCGCCAGCAGCATGTTCATCGCCAGGCGCTATAGCTACGCCTCTTAAAGTTCCACCAATGTCATCGATGCGAGCCGGCAAACCCCCGCCGCCTGGCCCCATTAGGAGACCCAGCATGAGTGCCCCTGCCTACAGGTCCTTCGAACAATCGCTTTTGGAATTCGACAACATCGCAGTCACTATCCCGCCGATCTCGGCCGAGGAACTTAATGCACGCGTCGCCAAGCTACAGGGACTGATGCGAACAACGGGCGTCAAGGCCGTCTATCTCGACACCTCGACGAGCCTTACCTATTTCACGGCTATCACGCTCGCGGCAAGCGAGCGAATGCATGGGGCGATCATCCCCTCCAGCGGCGCTCCGATCTATATCAGCCCGGCTTTCGAGGAGCCGAAAACTGAGACGCTGATCATAAATTCCGGTGAGATCGCGGTATGGGAAGAGCACGAGGATCCGGCGCTTCTGGTGGCAGACCTGGTCTGCGGCCTGAGCGTCGAAGGCGATAGCCTGGCCTTCGATCCGGCGACGCCGTTTGTCTTTTCCAATCCCATCACCGCCTATGTCGGCGATCGCCTGAAAGTGGTCGGGGCCAAAGACCTCATCGCCGAGTGCCGACAGATCAAATCGGCGACCGAGATTGCCATCATTCAAGCGGCGATGACCGCCAGTCTTAGGGTCCAAAAGGCCGTCTGGGAGGGTCTCTACGAAGGTGTCTCGACGACGGAGGTGACCGATTTCATCGCCGCCGCCCATACCAAGCTCGGCATGCGCCACACTTTTGCCGCAGCCCAGTTCGGCGAAGCGACCGCCTATCCCCATGGCGTGCCCTACGCGCAGACGCTGAGACAGGGTGACATGGTCCTGATCGATCTCGGCGCTCACATTCACCGCTATTGCTCCGACATCACCCGCACGTATGTCTTTGGACAGCCTACGGAGCGCCAGCGCGAAATCTGGGCTCTGGAGCAGAGGGCCCAACGCGCCGCCTTCGATGCCGCCAGGATTGGCACGGCATGCGAAGAGGTCGACTTTGCGGCTCGGAAGGTGCTGATCGACGCAGGCTACGGTCCCGACTATAAGGTGCCGGGCTTGCCTCATCGCACTGGCCACGGGCTTGGCATGGATGTGCACGAAGAGCCCTATATCGTTCTCGGCAACAAGACGCCGCTCGAGCCCGGCATGGTCTTCTCAGACGAGCCGATGCTCGCGATCTACGGGGAATGCGGCGTGCGTCTGGAAGACATCATCTACATGACGGAGGACGGTCCGGTCTTCTTCACCGAGCCGTCGCAGTCGATCGAGCGGCCATTTGGGTGACAGCGGCGGCTTAAACCTTTCTCCTGTGATCGTGCCCGGAAATCCCGGAAAGTTCGCCCGACCAGGGCGAGCGCCCCGACGAACTGATCAAGCCCGGCTAGCCTTTTCTGACGCGCTCGAGAACTCCGTCGAGCGCCTTCAAAAGCGCGGACGAGCCGCCGTTTTCCTCGAACTCCCGGAAAACCTGTTCATTAAGTCCGCCCTCCGTCGAAAACTCTCGCCTGAGACCGGAGTAGCTCGCTCCCGGACTTGTCACCGCAACCTGTGAGAGGCTCGCAAAGAGTGGCGTAAGGTAGCGGCTGGCGGTCCGATCATCCATGCCGTGCTCCACCAACCAGCCGCCCACCCTCTCCATCAGGCCGTAGTAAGCGCCCATCATGGAACTGCCGACCGCCAGCAAATCGAATTCGTTCTGGTCTCTGCATTCGACAGCTTCGCCCAGGGCCGCGAAGAGCTCGGATGCGACACTGTCGCCGGGATAGATTGCCGTTACACCGCTTCGATCAGCGACGAACGGTAGCGGAATGGCGCGTATGATTTCGGATTCACAGCATCCCATCCACGATCCGAGCTTCGAGTGCTCTGTTGCGGCGATGACGCTGATGATTTTCCGGTGGGAGGGAACCTGGAGGGAAGAGAGAACCTCCTCGGCGACTTGTGGTCTCACTGCCAGAACGAGAATCTCCGCTTCGTCGACGACCGCCTGATTGCTCGTTGCCACCTCGACCTTCGAGAACCGACCAGCCAGTCCCGCCGCGATTTCAGCGTTACGGGGCGACACAAGCACCTTCGTTACATCGAGCTCAGACGCCATCATTCCTTCGATCATCGCAGCGCTGATCGTCCCGGTCCCTATGAAGCCGTAAATCAATTGATACCTCCTGACGCCGTTGAGAGGCGTTCCGCATGCGTGACGTGAGTTGCCGGGCTCTGACTGCCCAGCTTGCGCTGGCACCGGCAGACTTGGCCGCCAGACCTGTACCGACTGCGGCGGCACGGGAACAATAACAGTGATCGTCGGTGACGCTTAACGTCGTCTCGTCTGACTCGCTGCAGTTCTCCACAGGGTAACATTACCCTCCTTCAGGACTTTGAGGAGAGCTTCTTTCTCGCGGCGAAAGACCTTCCAGAAGCTTGGGTCGTATTTGGAGATCGTCAACGTGTTGCCGATCAGGTCAGCTAGCTTGATGATCTTGGCCGCGGGCGGCGCTCCTGCAAGGTGCATCAAATCCTCATGCTTGCGCACCCTTCTATTGCCATCGGATGGCCTGGAGACGTCCGTCAGCCACTCGACCAGTTCAGTGACATCCTCGCCAAATTCAGCTCTGATTTCATCAATCGTCACTGGAGTGACTTCAACCACATCATTGAGAAGCGCCGCGGCGATCATCTCCTCGAATGAGGTACGGACCGTACAAGATCAGCCACCGCAATAGGGTGCACAATGTAAGGCTCGCCTATATATTTCCGCCGCTGGTTGATAGATCCGTGGGCCTTGGTGGCAAACTTCCTTGCTCGTTCCTCTAAACCCGGGATCGCCCTGTGGCCTTGCTTCACAGCCCTGTATGGATCGTTGATCTATCTGAAGGAGCTTTGTGCATCGCCTCTACAACGGCCGCCGCGATCAGTTCGCTTCCTTGTTCATATGGCTCGATAGCGTTCGCGTAGTGCTGAGAGCATTCCGCTACGACTTGGTTCTTTGATCTCAGAAAAAAGCGAGTAGGTCTTTTTGCAAGGCGCTTCCATGGGCGCTAAAATGGCTTCTCTTTTCCAAGATGCCCTAGAACTCCAACGGCGAAGCCGTAAAATCGGTGCCGACGACTGTCGGGGGCCGGCAGAGCTAGTGAAGCAGCCCTGTTTCAGCGGCGGCAACGAGAAAGGCACGACGCACTTGAGCGGGTGACGCCTGCCGCTTCAGGAAGGCTAGGCAGGCGCGACGAGCTTGGTGATAGCTGTCTCCGCGCTCACCTGGCCACTCGCTTGACATTAACTTCAACGCCTCTTGAGGACTGTGCACGACGTGGGTGCTGCTCCTCCCAAGCCTGAGGTTGATCGGCTTGTCCCAGTTCCCCCAACTAGAGTCGACAAGGGGCCGGTATCTGCTTTGGAATGGCATTACATCTCCCCCGACCATGCAGGAATGCTCTTGCATTCGCGATGGTTAGAAAACTTCGACCTTTCATGGCTGTTCCCCGTCTGTACGCTTGCGGACCTGTGAGACGCTGCGGAGGCTGGGTGATCGGGCGTGAGCAGCTTCCTCTCTGTCCACGACCGTACCGCAACATCGGGCCGCCGTGGTTGTTTTCGCTCATCGTCATCGTTTAGGCAGCAACGCCGGCGAGGCGGCCGCCAACCGCTCAGGCGTCGTCGCTGTCACCTGGAGGTTCCTGTGCGCATTGTTGCGAGAGATCTGGTGAATCCGCTCATTTCAATGGGGTGCAGTATCTGTCAGGCGACATGCAAAACTGGGCCGGTAGCCCGCGATAGCATCTTTCGGCAGCAGCGGGGTAACGATCGCACCGGGATGATGTTTTATGATCTACTGGGGTGGTGTGCGCTAGCCAACCTTGGTGGTTCCGCGGCGGTTCAACTAAGGATGGTTAGGAGCGACATGAACATTCTCGTCATCGGCGCGACAGGACTGATTGGTTCCGCTATCTGCGCCAGGCTTTCCACAGATGCCCATCATGTTGTTGCAGCCGTTCGGAGCGGCTCCGCTTTTCTTCCCATGGGCGTATCAAGGCAAGTAGTCCTGGATTTGGCGAATGCTACCAGCGCCTCTGACTGGCTGCCGCACCTTGAGGGGATAGGCGCGGTGGTCAATTGCGCAGGCGCACTCCAGGACACAGGGCAGGACCGGGTCCGAACGGTGCATGTGGAGGCTCCAGCAGCTCTCTTTCTCGCATGCGAGGAAGCTGGTATACGGCGAGTCGTCCATTTCTCAGCACTAGGCGTTGACCGGGAACAGCCTTCGGAATTTTCTCAATCCAAGGCCCTTGGAGACAATCTGCTGATGGCGCGCGAACTGGATTGGGTGATCCTGAGGCCATCGGTTGTTCTCGGCCCCGCCGCCTATGGCGCCAGCGCGTTGTTCCGAGGCTTGGCGGCGATGCCGGTTTTGCCGCTGATGCCTCACACAGGTCAACTGCAGGTCGTCCAACTGAGCGACGTCGTGGAAACGGTCGTGGCGCTACTTCAGCCCAATGCGCCGTCAAGGCTGACACTCGAGCTTGTCGGTCCAGAGCAGCTAACCTTCGCCGATGTCGTTGCCAGCTACCGTCGTTGGTTAGGCTGGGGTCCGGCGCGTAAGGTAACCTTGCCAGGACCATTTTCGCGCCTGCTATACAAGCTCGGGGACGTGGCGGGGCACCTGGGTTGGCGGCCGCCGATGCGGTCCAATGCCGAGAAGGAGATTACACGAGGCGCAGTGGGCGACGCAGGATCCTGGATGGAGGCTACTAGCATTCAGCCCACTTCACTTGCGGAAGCCCTTGCATCTCGCCCCGCTGGCGTTCAGGAACGCTGGTTCGCGAAGCTGTACTTCCTGAAGCCACTGGCATTCATCGTCCTTCCCTTGTTTTGGATTGCCACGGGAATAATTTCCTTAACGAGCGGATTCAGGGAAGGCGTGGACCTCATGCTTCGCACCCCTGCGGCGGAGGTCGGTGTGCCAGCGGTGATTGCCGGAGCTTTGGCCGACATGGCGATCGGAACTGCTATCGCCTTCAGGAGGAGTGCCCGATGGGGCCTCTACGCCGGCATCGGGTTGTCGCTGTTTTATGTCGTTGCGGGAAGCCTGCTGCTTCCTGCACTCTGGGGGGATCCTCTGGGGCCACTCCTTAAGATCTGGCCAATTTTCGTGCTGCATCTCGTGGCGCTCGCGGTTCTGGAGGAGCGGTGATGGTTTACTTCCTGCTCAAGTTTGTGCACGTCATCGGCGCCACAGTCCTTCTCGGCACCGGCGCCGGCATTGCCTTCTTTATGCTGCTCGCGCACCGCACCAGGAACACGGCGGCGGTTGCGGCGGTGGCTAGAATAGTTGTTATTGCGGATTTCCTGTTCACGACGACTGCGGTTATCCTGCAGCCGATAACCGGCGTCGCCCTCGCATGGCACGTGGGCTATCCGCTCACGGAGGGCTGGATCGTGCTGTCCATCCTCCTCTATTTACTTACGGGGGCATTCTGGCTCCCCGTTGTGTGGATGCAGCTCGAGATGCGAAATCTCGCCGTCTCTGCCGTCTCCACTGGCAAGGACCTGCCCCCTCGTTACCACTCCCTCTTTCGCCTCTGGTTCATCTTTGGTTTCCCAGCATTCGCGGCGGTGCTGAGCATTTTCTGGCTAATGATCACGCGACCTGACCTCCCCTGGTGGAGCAGTCTGTTCGGCTGAAAACTTCCTGCTCTTTAACCTGCTTCGCCCAGTCTTGTTTCAAGCATGGTTCCGTGCCCGGTTCACGCGACTTTTGATGGTGCCGACAGGGCATCCAGCTCGATCGGCGGCAGCCTCGTGGCCGATCTCCTCAATAAGGATGAGTTCAACAGCAGAGCGGTAGTGCAGCGGCAGGCGTTCGATCTCGCGGGCGAGCTCCTTGGCGCGCAGCGACCACTCTTGTGGAGCACTGATCGAGGGTTGTGCGGCCACACAATCATCCGATCTCAGCGGTTCACACACACACACTCTCTCTCTCTCAATCTCCGGCCCACGAAGGAACGCCTCGTTCGAGACAAGGTATCCTGACCGTCTCTGATGGAGAAAGGTGGATGATGCACCTGCATCACCGGTTGTCGAGCCGCTGTGCCGGAGAGGCTGGAGAGGACGCCATCGTCGCCGCTCGTCCGTCGACGTTCTCGCCATCCTCCATCTGCTCCGGCAGCACTCCCTCGCGCACGACTCGCTCCAGGAACAACTTCGCCTGGCTGACCGCATTGGTGCGATTGACCTCTGCTTGTTCGCCGCTGAAGCGGACGGCGACTACGGCGCCGCTGTCGAAAACGTATTCGACAGTGTGGCCTGCCGTGCCGCTTCCTTCGGCTATGGTCTGAATTCCCGTGATCTTCATGGTGTCTCCTGTCTCCGCCGGCCAGTCAGCCTCGCGCTTGCAATGATTTGTTGTCGCCGTAGCTGAACTGACCATCGCTGCCCAATGTTTCGCGCGCTGAGCATTTTTCAGGACGGATGGTCCGCTGCCGTACATTCCGGTTTGCCGTCGCCTGGCGGCAGGAACCCGCGGTGCTTCCAGCAGTTGGCATGGCCTTGGAGACCAAACTCATGCCCAGCAGATCACACGACCCGACGCCCAACCCTGCACAGATCAGAGGCGACATCCAGCGGGGTTTGACTGGAGACAAAAGACCTGGCTTCGATCCGGCCATGGCACCGCTCGAGACTGATTCAGAGGCTGGCGGTGCGCCGCTGTCGCCCGAGCAGATCGGGACCGCCACCACGACACAACGAAGCCAGGGTTCCCACCTGCGATCCCGGAACTTCGATGTCGCGATGACCTCTTCCTACAAAGGGACGCTCGAACGCAGACCGAGCCTTCCCGCCCTCCTGCCGGTTATCGCCGTCATCGTGATCGGCGCTGCAGTTCTGCTCGGGGCATTGCTACGATGATGCTCTGTTCCCTAAGTCACGTGATTGACACCACTCGCCTGAAAGCTAGCTGGGCCTCCGCCCCAGTCGGCGCGGGACCCGCTGATTGCAGAAAACGAACATCATGAGCGGCGGGATCAGGTTGCGGCTGTCAGCCTCACATAATTCGAGGCGCCATATCGTCATAATCGGAGGTGGGTTCGGTGGACTGGCTTGCGCCCGCGCACTAGGCGATTCGGATGTCGATGTCACCTTGATCGACCGCCGCAACCACAATCTCTTCCAGCCGCTCCTATACCAGGTTGCTACTGCGGCGCTGTCGCCCGCTGATATATCTGAGCCGATTCGACGCAGCCTGGGACGCTACCGCAACATCCGCGTCTTGATGGCCGAAGTTGTTGGTGTCGATAGTGGAGCAAAGCGCGTCCGCCTCGCAGACGCTGGCGAAGTCGCATACGACCAACTCGTCATTGCCACAGGCTCGCAGTATAACTACTTCGGCCATGACGACTGGCAGTTCCATGCACCCGGACTGAAATCGATCCACGAGGCGCGACAGATCAGGCAGCGCCTGCTGCTGGCGTTCGAGAAGGCGGAGCTTGCACATACGGAGCGGGAAAAGCAGTCGCTGCTGACCAGCATTGTCATTGGCGGTGGCCCGACTGGTGTGGAGATGGCGGGGGCTATTTCTGAGCTTGGCCGCTACATGATCAGCCGGGACTATCGCGCGTTAGCACCTAACCAGATGCGTGTGATCCTGCTTGAAGCGGGTCCAGGGATCCTTGCCTCATTCCCCCAACACCTCAGCAGCTATGCCGCAAATTATCTCCAAAGGATCGGCGTCGAGATCAGGCTGGGTCAACGGGTCTCTGCCGTCGGCGGAGGCCACGTTATAGTTGGCGACGAGCGTATCGATGCCGGCTGCATTGTATGGGGCGCGGGCGTCAAGGCTTCGCCCGCCTTTGCTTGGTTGGGCATGAAGGAGCCGCCCGGAGGCCGCATCCCTGTCGATGCGGATCTGCAGGTGGTTGGCCTCAGCGACATCTATGCGATCGGCGACACTGCTATGGCGCTTGACGCAGAAGGCAAACCTCTTCCCGCACTTGCGCAAGTCGCAAAACAACAAGGAGAGTTTTTAGGCCGGAAACTGCGCAAAGGTGGGCCTCAAGCGTCCTTCCGGTTCAGGAACCGCGGAAATACCGCAGTCATCGGAAGACACGCAGCCGTGTTCGACTTCGGCAGCTGGACGCTGAAGGGGCGGCTTGCCTGGCTTCTGTGGGCATTGGTTCACGTGTATCTCCTCGTGAATCTTGAAAAGCGCGTCTTGGTCACCATCCAATGGATCTGGCGCTATCTTACCCGCCAACGCGGCGCGCGGATAATCGACGAGGATGCTTCGTTGATAGGTGATCAGAAGGATGTAAGCCGGATGATTGGGCTTAGCAGGAGGCGGTGACGGATATGGAGAAGGCGTGGAAGGAGTGGTGGGAAAGCCTGGGGCACGTTGCCCGGTGCAAACGAGACACGGCCCGGATCCGTGAAGCGTTCGAGGCCGGTTATCTCTCAGCGTCGGAAAGGCGTGAAGCAACTGTACTCGCATCCCGCGAAGCGGCTGAACCCGCACCGCTGTGCCCACAGGATGATGCGTCGCCTCCCCTCGCGGCGCCCGCCAACGTAGACCAGATCTCAATGGAGGAACTTGGCGCGCAGCCGCCACCGTTGGGCGGGAAGCAACAAGCTTAGCAGGAGAAGGCTGCCCGATATGTATCGCCACGAGATGTTGAGTTAGTATGGGAGACAGTTGGGAGCGGCATGAAAGCCTCTCGGCGCTGGCGCAAGCCATCATCGACCGCCGGGCAATCCTGTTCGTGGGCGCAGGTGTCTCCATGCAGGTTGGCCTGCCTTCCTGGCAGGCATTGACGGAGTACATGGCCGACGAACTGGAGCTGGATCGCGATCTTCTTTCGAAACCAGACGTCCACTATCAAACAGTGGCGGAATACTACCGCCTCAGGGGCGGAAACATGGACCTGCTCGGCCACTGGTTGCGAGACAATTGGAGCACTTGCCAGGAGCAGGTTGCCAGATCGGCTGCCCACGAACTGTTGGTGAGCCTCGATTTTCCCATCATCTATACGACCAACTACGATCGGAACCTGGAAGCAGCTTTCGAGCATCACGGCAAGCCATACGCGAAGATTACCAATGCGCGGGATCTGACGGAGGTGTCGGAGGGGGTGACGCAGATCATCAAGTTTCACGGGGACCTTGACGATCCGGCCTCTCTCGTTCTCGCCGAATCCGATCATTTCGAGCGCCTATCCTTCGAGACGCCACTCGACGTCAGGTTCCGCGCCGATGCGCTGGGAAAGACCGTTCTGTTCATCGGCTACAGCATGTCCGACATGAATATCCGGCTTCTGCTGTATCGCCTCTGGCAGACATGGCACCGGTCAGGCTTTGCCGAGGATCGGCCTCCATCCTTCATCTTCATGCCGCGTGGGAACGAGGTGCAAGAGGCGGTGTTGAGGCATTGGGGAATATCGGTGTTGCGCGACGAAACAGAGGAGCCTGGTCGTGCATTGATCAATTTCCTGAGCGGCCTCGCCTCAGAAGTTGCCCTGCTGGATGCAGCGAGAAAGAAACCGTTTAACTGACTAAAGGGAGTCTGGCTCTGGCTGTCCGCAGGCAACGCACTCTGTGCTTACCGTGCCGGCGCCTATGGGGCATTGTCCGCCGCGGGAGCGATACCTACGCGCATCGCAGGAGGCCTCAAATGCCCGATCATTGTCGCACTCATCGCCGGCAACGCGCCGCAACATCGCGTGAACCGGCTGCGCCAATTCGGGGATCTGGTACCGGCTCCCGGCAAGCCACCAAACTCTCTTGATGATGCCTTGAACGGGTGCATGATCTGATTCACATTACAAAGCCGACATGCCTTGGAAGCGGTGACACGTTCGATGACCTCGGGTTCACCGGGGCTGCCATCGTGCATCTTTCCTATGACGGAAATGACCAGGAATCAGCGGCCAGTCGCTTGAATCTTCGCGCAGTCCCTCCGGCGACGGTAGCGGCAGGGAAAGCGGAGACGGAGAATGTCCTAGCTAGATGGCGGGATTTAAATCCATCGAAGGTCGTTCGGTCTACCGTCTGCATGGTGCAGAACTGAGGCGCCTGGACCTCCGGGAGCCGCCGAGCCTTCGTGAGCAGCTCGCCCACCATGAGCAGCGGGCACATCTTCGATCTGCGCCCGCTGTCTTTTCCGGCTCATCAAGAGCTGCGGCCAAGTCTTACCCGATCATGCTCTTGATGCCCTTGAGCATGGCAAGGTGGCTCTGGATGCCTGTGACGCCGACAATCGACGCTCCGCGGGCCATCGGGTCATCGCCGCTGCGGGCATACTTCTTGTGGATCGCCAGGAGCTCCTCGTGACCGTCGATCTGGCCGTTGATGTACATGGCATCGAAGTCGGCACCTTCTGCTGCCTGAAGTTTCTCAATCATCGCCGCGTGCTTCTGACTTACGCCTGCGGCGCCTGGTTTAGAGCCAAAGGCTTCGGCGACTGCGGCCTGCTCCGCGATCTCAAGTTCCGCGAACGTCTTCACGGCCCGATGGTTTGCCTTCTGCAGTGCAAGCTGACTGGTCGCTGTTGCAAAGTCGCCGCCCATAAGAGCGGGCAGTTTCGCCTCATCTACCGCTGCACCCTGGGCGAAAGCAGAGCTTGTCAAAGGAAGCACCGCCGCCGTGGCTGCGGTGCCGATGAGAAGGTTACGTCTGTTCATTGGCTTTCTCTCCTTGCCCCCGCGGGAGATCGAACAAGACGCAGGGGAGCGAGTTCCACGGATGCTCCATTCCGGGACTGCATTGTCTGGGATGGTACAGACTTCCTTCCCGCTCAAGCCGATAGGCCTTTCCGGCGGAGCAAAATACGGCGTAGGTTCTCGTAGCGCTCTCCGGGCAGCGCAGACATATCGAAATCGTCGTGGTCCGGCCGAGCGAAGAGCAAGTCCACTTCATGAGAATCAAGGAAGAGGCGCGCGCGCCCCTCCCACTCTCGCAGCGTGGCGGGACTGATCTTCTGGCGCATCATAGCCTTCAACTCCAGAAGCAGACTGAGCAGTCGCTCATACCCCTCCTTATCGCCAGAGAGCGGTGACTTCAAAATGTTCAGCCGGTCTGGCAGTTGAGGGGCAACATCGTGCGGATCTGAGCCCATTGAGTGATCCCCAGTCGTCGTAGATAATCATACCGGCAGTACCAAGCTCGTCTTCGGCAAATGGCACGCGAGCTCCGGAGACAGGCTGAGGCAGCCGACGCCGGTTCGCTGGAACGCTAACCGGAGCGAAGGGCGTCAGTTCCTCAAATGGCGTAGCTGAACGTGCGCCGTTCGCGCCTTTTTAAAGCCACCTTTGGAGCTCGACGTGCCGAAAACTCGGCAACAGCGCGGCGGCAGCATTTGCGCTGCCACCGTCTGGGCTCAGGACGACATTGGCGGCATGGGCTTCTTCGGGGTGCTGTGTAGGCGCGGATCGAGCTGAGAAAGCTCGGTCACCTCTTCGCCAAGCGGCTGCGGATCGGCGAGATATTCGAACTGCCCCTTGCCGTCCGGCGTCGGGCCTTCGGCCCACTGTCCCTGTCGGCTCTCCGTGCCTTCCGAGCAGTTCCAGAACTGATACGCCACCTGGGACAGCTCCTTCTCCTGGGGGAAGCTCATTGGCGCTGGCGTCTGATCGAGGCCGTCTTCCTCAAGTTCCTTGATAGCTGCCAGCCACTGGTTCTGGTGCATGGTATCGCGCGCGATCAGGAATGACAGCATGTCGCGCACGCCGGGATCATCGGTCATCTCGTACAGGCGGCACACCTGCAGGCGACCTTGCGATTCGGCTGTCACGTTGAAGCGGAAGTCGGCAAGCAGGTTGCCTGACGAGACCGTGTAGCGCGAAGTCCAGGGATAGCCGACGCTATCGGTCGGGGTGGCGCCCATGCCGGCAACAATCGCATGCTGCGGGTTCATCCCGCCGACGATGACATCCTCGACCCGAGCACCGCCCATGACGGCACCGACCACCGAATCCTTCGCGGCGTCCTCGCGGGCTTCCACCGGAGACGTTTCCAGCAGGCGGGCGATCATAGTCGCCAACATTTCCACATGCGCGATCTCTTCCGTGCCGATGTCGAGGATCATGTCGCGATACTTGGCCGGGGCGCGGCAATTCCAGCCCTGGAACAGGTAGGTCATCATCACGCTGATCTCACCCCATTGGCCGCCGAGTACCTCCTGCAGCTTCTTTGCGTAGACGGGGTCGGGGGCTGCGGGCTTGGCATGATACTGAAACTTGTTCGTTCGAAAGAACATGGAAATCTCCTCATGGTTCTGGTGAATTGCAGACCGCGAACTGGAGAAATGTGATCAAGTTCCACAAAGTAGCCACGTCTCCCGCAGCCTGACATCTGAAACCTTTTGATCCGGCTCAGGTTCGCGCGATGGAGGTGGTGATGTTCAACAGCGTTTCTACGGCCGGCGGATCTAGTCCGGGCTTGAAGGTGGTGCGGGAGAAGCTGCGGACTAGCCTCTGGCTGGTCCCGACGCTGATGGCAATCACGGCCATAGCAATCTCGGCGGCTGCGACATCAGTCGATGCTGTCCTGGCCGACCTCGATCCTGCTAAAGTGCCAATATTTGTCTTCGTCAGTACACCGAGTGACGCCCGCGACGTCCTATCCTCATTGCTGACCTCAATGATCACCATGACCAGCCTGGTTTTCTCCATCACCATGGTCGTGCTGTCACTTGCAGCAAATCAGTTCGGACCGCGCCTGATCCGCAGTTTTATGTCCGCTCGGCACACGCAGCTTGCGCTGGGCACGTTCATCATGACCTCGGTGTACTGTCTTCTTCAACTCGCCTCCGTCGGCTCCAGCATCAAGAACGACGCTGAGGCCTATCCTAGTGTCTCCTTTGGCATCGCGCTCACCCTGATGAGCGTCCTGGTTCTCGTTGCCTATCTTCACTTCCTTGCCCGCTCCATCGTGTCGGAGACGGTGATCAAGCGCCTGGGCAGCGAGATCACCGATATGCTTTCTGAACTCGATGATCTCGCCGAGGATCGCAATAACGATCCGGAAAAGGCTCTACCAGAAGGCTTCGATCAGAATGCTCGCTTCTTTGGGCCAAGTGTCGACGGCTTCGTGCAAAGCATCGACGTTGAAAGGCTTTGCGAACTCGCTCAGAAGAGCGATGTCTTCATTGGCTTCTCGTTCAAGCCCGGAGACTATGTCATCACCGACGGTGGAGGGATCGGGATTTTCCCCGCTTCTCGGTGGACTCAAGACCTTCAAGATCAGGTCTGTGGAGCCGTGGTGATTGGGTCAAGGCGCACTTCAACCCAGGATCCGGAGTTTGCCATCCGGCATCTCGTGGAAATGGCGATAAGGGCACTGTCACCGGGCATAAACGACCCCTACACGGCGGTTGCCGTTCTTGCGCAACTATCGGCTGGGCTTGCTCACCTCATGCGGCGCGCGCTCCCCTCTTCCGTCATAGCGGGCTCGGCGGGGGAACCGCGTATCGTTCTTCCCCGCGCCACGTACGCCTCTTTGGTCGGTGCCGCCTTTAACCAGATCCGCCAAAACGCGGCCGGGAAGCCTTTCGTCATCATGCATCTGATCGAAGCGATACAACGCATTGCAGACCATGCTCAGCTTTCACAACAATGCGACCTTCTGGATGAACACCTGTCAGCCGTCGTGGAGGCTGTCGGTGATGTTGGCACGCTCGATCAAGAGGCCATCCGATCTCGAGCAGAGGCCGCACGCGAGGCGATCGCCAAAGCGAAGACCCGGATCACGCGTAAATCTCCAGCTTCAAGCTCCGGGATCGGCGCGGGTTCGCCCAACAGCGTCATCAGTGCATAATCGGAGCCACCCGCTCCCGGCTGCGGGAACTCTGGCGCCTCGTGCAGGTTTGCTTCGCTGCGAACGCAGGAGGACCCTACCTTGGCCAACAAGACAATCGACGACCTTTTCTACGACACACTCAGAGACGTCTATTACGCAGAACGGAAGATCATCAGCGGACTGCGGAAGATGGCCCGCGGTGCGCAGGACGAGCAGCTCAAGGCTGCATTTGAAAAACACCGGGAGGAGACGGAAGAGCAGGTAGAACGTCTGCAGCAAGTCTTCGAGCTGATCGGCAAGCGTCCACGTGGCAAGACCTGTCCCGCAATTGAGGGCATTCTGGACGAAGCTGAAGAGATCATGGAAGAGTTCAAAGGTTCGCCTGCTCTCGATGCTGGCCTTCTCGCGGCAGCTCAGGCTGTCGAACATTACGAGATCAGCCGCTACGGCACGCTCAAGAGCTGGGCAAGCCAGCTTGGCATGGACGATGCCGCAAAGCTTCTGGAAACGACGCTTAATGAAGAAAAGAAGACGGACGAGTTGCTGACCGATTTGGCAGAGCAGACGCTCAACGCAGCCGCTGAGCAAGCGACCGGGTGATCCACCTGCTGGGTGGTGCAGTGGCTCCCGAAGTCACCCACCGAGGGCGCCCGCTGCAACTACGAATACAAGAGCCGGTCCGGTAAATAGGTCAGGGCTCCGACCAGGAGATGTCATGTCCAATTCCGCGGGCCGACTTACCAATCATGTAGCTATCGTCACAGGCGCGAGCTCCGGTATTGGGCTAGCCGTCGCGCAAGCCATGGCACGGGAGGGTGCCAGCGTCGTTGTCAATCATCGATCTCATGATGAGCCTGCGGAAGAACTGGTTGAGGGTATCATCAAGGCGGGTGGCAGGGCCATAGCGGTGCAGGCGGATGTTTCGCGCGAAGAAGACGTCATCCGTATGTTCGCTGAGACAGTGTCTGCCTTTGGGCGCGTTGATGTTCTGATCTCCAATGCAGGGGTGCAGAAAGATGCCGCGATCGGCGACATGACCCTGGAGGACTGGAAGACAGTGATCGATGTGAACCTTACGGGTCAGTTCCTCTGCGCCCGTGAGGCAGTTCGCAGCTTTCGCGCCCAACCGCGGAAAGATGCTCCAAGCCGGAGCGCCGGCAATATCATCGCGATGAGCTCAGTCCACGAGATCATCCCTTGGGCGGGGCACGTCAACTATGCCTCCTCCAAAGGTGGAGTACGTATGTTGACGCAGTCGCTCGCCCAAGAGGTTGCGGCCGAAGGAATACGTGTCAATGCGATCGCTCCTGGGGCTATCAGGACGCCCATCAATCAGGAGGCATGGGAAACAGAGGAGGCCCTGACAAATCTTCTTCGGCTCATACCGTATGGCAGGATCGGCGAGCCTGAAGACGTTGCAAGGGCCGTCGTCTGGTTGGCGTCAGATGAGGCCGATTATGTGACCGGAACAACGTTGTTCGTCGACGGCGGCATGTCGCTTTACCCGGAGTTCCGTGACAATGGGTGAGCCTCTTCGCATCGCGACTCGTGATCGTCAAGTGGCGGTGTTGGTGAAATAGCCAGCCGTCCGAGATCACATAATGTGCAACCAGAAAAAATCGAATTGACCCAACTCAACAACCAGGGCGCAGGCGGTCCATTGGCTCATGCCACTCCAGCAGACGCCGGGCCACTGGCTTCACAGCCAGAACTCCCTCAGCCACACGCCGCGTTCTGAGAGAGGGCCTACTTCCGGAACGTGAAGGGAAAAAAGTCCCTAAGCTGGGGTGCGTTCGGCCGCCTTCGCTGGAGGGTTTGGTCGGCGTGAAGCGGCAGAGCTTCCAACGCCGCCAAGTCGGCACTCGCAAGGTGACTACGATAATACAGCCTGCCGCAATGGCGGCGGCGTCTCCAGGACTCAACCTGACCTCTCGCCCGCCCGCCCCACCGAGCTCCAGTTCCAACCATCCAGCCGCTACTGCAACGAGCATATATGGCTGCGCCGGAAAAACATCTCGGACGGCAGGGTCTGGCATACGCCACTCGTCCAGCCAACCGGGCCGAGCAAAGACAGGAGTTCTGCCTCAAGATCAGCAGCTAGAACCACCTGACGGCAAAGGATCACCGGGCGCCCGACCGCCGTTCCGATCTCGGTCTGGGGGTGTTCGAGGCTTGTAGTGCGCGGCTGGCCATAGAGCAAATTGTTCTACATCCTGGAATCGAGGTCCTCTTTACGGACATAGACATGTGCCTGGTGACCTGGACGGGCTGGCTCTCGCCGAGCTTGTTCGGGGGCGCTGGCCGCCGATCAAGATCATCATTACCTCCGGCAAACACTTGTTCAACCGAGGCGATCTCCCCTCGTCGGACGCTTCACTCCCTAAGCCTTATGATCCTGGTTCAGTTGCGTCCGCAACCCACGAGATGATGGCTGCCTGATCCTCACGTATGCCGAGGTTCCACCTCCAACGCCCTGGAGAGTTCGGTGCTCCGCGTCAGTGACGACAAGGTAGCCGAGCTTGCGCCGTTACTGCCGGCATCTCGGCTACGGCGTCAGCCTGACACTGTTATGCTGGCCACTTGTGGGAGATCACGCGCCGGTATTCGGCCTCAGGAGCGCCATAGGCATCGCCCGCAAAGGTCTCAAGTTTGGACCGATCTCTGACTTTGATCAGCATGCGCTCCGCAGTGATCGCCCGCTCTCCTTCCAGAACATGCAGAGCATCCGTAACGCTCGGACGCCTGACACCGAGCATAAGACCGAGAAAGTCGTGCGTAAGGGGCAATTCCTGGCCAAGCCTGTCCTGCGACATGAGCAGCCAGCGAGCCAGGCGTTGTTCGACTTTGTAGCGGCCGTCGGCGAGAGCTGTCGCGGCGATCTGGCACATGAAGACGTGGGCAAACCGCATAAGCAGCGATGATAGAGTTAAACTTGCCGCCATCGCCCCCCTTAAATCAGCAGATCCTATCCTGAGCGCCGATGCACCAGCCTGCATGAAGCTACGGTGAGGCGAACTACCGGCACCCAGGATCACAGGAACGCTGGAGAACCCTTCATAGCCGATGCATCCGACCTCGATTCGCTGGCCATCTGCATTAGTGGCCACTTCTGAGGAAAGGCCACCGTTGAAGAAGTAAACGTATGGGATTTCCTGCAAGGGTTCGAATAGGATGTCATTCTGCTTAAGATCAACATGCTCCAGCATCGGCGTCAGCAGCGCTGCATCTTGTGACGATAGTTGCTTGAGGAGGTGGTTGTTGGTTTCGATCATGCGGTCTCGCAGGCTCCTTGCAATTCTCACTGAAAGATGGAGAAGAGGGTTCAGTTCCCGAAGGCTGATTTTAAAGCTGCGCCTCGGTACGGCAACAGCTAGGAACTTCCTAAAGCCGCGATAGTTCATCGCGTATGCCGAAGTTCTTTTTCCACCTCCGCGACGAGATCTTCCTTAAAGATCCAGATGGGACTGAGCTGCCGGACCCAGCAGCCGCCCTTGCCTCAGCCAAAGAGGATGTTCGCAGCCTCATCAGTGAGCGCATCCGCTCCGGCCGCGTCTTCGGCCCTGCTGTCATGGTTATTGCGGATGAAACAGGTGTAGAACTAGCGTCAGTTTCCTTCAAAGAAGTTCTTTCGGAACTAGCGCCTTGGATTTGCGAGTAGCGTCGAGTTGACAATCATGTTTGCTCTGTTCTCCCGCAATGACCTGGTCCCTCCATTGCCGTCGCCACGCTCGGCGCATAGCCAGCATCAGCGCCATGTAACGATGGGTGAACAAGATCCTGGAGCAACCCGCCGTCAGGGCTAATCAGACCTCGAACGACTTCCGCCTAGCGGGGGTGACAACATCAGCGCCAGGATGTCCGTTTCTGGACGAGGACGTTCCCGTTACCTTGACCCCTTCATGCTGGCGGTCGCCCTCTCAACAGGATCAGGCGCCAAACACGGGCCTGATCAACGCCTTCAACGAAGCGCAGGCAATCGAAACTCTGATCATAGCATCGGACGAAGTCGGCTGGGCACGTCCATCACCCAAAATGGAAAGCAGATTGGCGAAGCGCCGCTCAGAACGTGGTCTGCGATCTGGAGCGATAGATCGGGTAGCGATGCCGCCTGCATTACGTCTTGAGCGGAATCGAACCGATGGCCCAAGATCTGAGAGTTTAAGTTAACGGAGGATTGGTAAACTTCAGTTCAGCAGCCCGAGCGGGCTTGTCTTCCGAGTTGCAATCGCGTGGGGTTCTTCGCTCTCCCTGAAAGCATCAGCCGGCGGACAGTGCACGACAATCCCGGTACGACGAGAGAAATCGCCTTTCTCCAGAATACGAAAAGATTCAGTGGTCTTGGTCTTGATCTGCGTCCAACCTAACAGCGTGAGGAACGCTGGTTTGCCAATTACGCCCCCTACAACAAGCCCGATTTCATATCACTTGCTCAACAAGCGCCTGCATTACCTGGTGCAGGCACATGCATTAAGGCTACTGAGGTATCGACCCGCGGCGTCGTCTAGGCTTGGCATCAGGCGATGGATGGCAGGAGATAGGCTTGGGCTCTTAAGCGCGGCACTAAGGTCGGTTCGCGCAATCAAATCTTCCTCAAGCCCCGCGCTCGCCGCGAACCATCGCGCGAAATCAAACCAGGACTTGTCGCTGACGTTCTCCAAGCAGCAGGAACCTCGCACTCCATCGATCAAAAGATCGAGCCCTGCATGGAAGACATCTGGCATGTATGCGGCGCTCGCCGAGGTCATCGCGCAAAACTCGATAGTTTCCCCGCGTCGGACATGCTCGAGGATCTGAAACAGCAAGTTCTCACGCTCCCACACGCTAAAGGGCCGGTTGACCGAGATCACCAGGTTTGGTCCTGTCGCATCCAAAGAGCCGTGGTCCCAGACTTGTTCGCGCGCCGTGACATGCAAATCCGTGCGGGTTTGGCTCGACAGAGAAGCGACTGTGAATGTCAACACTGGTAGTCCGCGTGATGCTGCGGCAGCCAGAATGGCAGCCTGTGGCACCTTACTCTGAACTGACGGCGAACGAATGATCGCCCAAGCACGGCGTTCGTCAAGCATCCGCCCCGCGGAGAGCATGTCCGTCATATCGAGCTCCGCGCAACAGACGGGCTCGAAATCCAGCCCGCGATGACGCAAGACACCCTCCAGTGCTAGTCGGTAAGGACCTTCTCCGGCCATCAAGATTAGCCTGCGGGCAGGCGCTGTCTTGTTTAAAGCG
Organism: Pseudorhizobium tarimense; assembly: GCF_022968135.1. Taxonomy (GTDB): domain Bacteria; phylum Pseudomonadota; class Alphaproteobacteria; order Rhizobiales; family Rhizobiaceae; genus Neorhizobium; species Neorhizobium tarimense. The sequence goes on along the minus strand of NZ_JALJRA010000006.1, from coordinate 71,116 downwards.
CGGGGTGGAGGCCAATAGAACCGATCGGCGCGACGCCACCAACCCGCGGTGTCGAGAACGGGGTGATCGAACCTCCCCTCCGTAGCCAACGCCCTTGCTGCTGTAGCCAGCGCCGTTGAGCGAGGCTTTTCGGCTCGGATGTCGAAAGATCCAGGTTCGTAGCAACCCTGGTCAATCTGCAACAGGCTGTTCCAGTCGATGGCCCCGAACATCGACCAGATGGTGACGGCTTTAATGGCCACTCCCTTTTCTCTCAGCTGGGAAGCGGCCTGCCAAGCCTCCATAAGCCAGCGCAGTTGTTCGTCACGGCTGCACCCATGGTGAACTTCAGTGACTGCGATGGCCGTCTGATATCGCTCCCAGACCTCCATCAGTCTTGCCTCAAGCCCTAGCGCTTCTTCCGGCAGGTCCATGCGGATTGCTTCCAGGTCGGCGTACCGGTGCCTGCCATTACCGCCCACAGGGTGACCAGCAGGCCATCGATCTTCACGATCTTCAAGGAAACGCTCGCTGGTAAGATAGTGATTTATACCAATGACGTCAGGGGGGCAGGCTCTGTCGGCTATATCCTGTAGCTCATACTCGCGGATCCCGTAGTCCTGGAGTATCGGGTACCACGAGTGGCGCGGTGTAAGGCGGCCAAAGAGCAGGTCGAAGGTCAGCCAGCGCCGTTCATTCTCGTAATCCGCCTGATATTGCAGCAGCTTTGAGCTAAACGTCTTGCCCAGGTCCTCCGTCTGCACAAGCTTTGCATCGGGAATAACGGACCTAATGGCCTCCATCGCAGATACAGTCGCCAGGCACTGGTTGATGAAGGCTCGAGCAAAAGAGCGAATGTCGGTCTTGTGCGGATACCAGACACCATAGAGGCCGGAGAAGCGCGCCGTCGTGAGCGGCTCGTTCACCGGGGTGAAGGCGCGAAGGTAGGGATATCGTTCAGCAACGCGGGCGGCGTGCTGCGCGAAAAGAGCCGGGAATGCAGGATCAAGGAGGTTCGTGTAACGCGGTCCGCTGCCATGGTGAAGGAGGCCAATGATGGGCTCGATTCCAAGCTCCCTCAGTCTCGCCAATCGCGAATCATGCCAGCTGAAATCTACTTGGCCGGGATCATCAGGAGATACCGATTCCCACAGGACCGGGTAACGAAGCGTTCGGATGCCGAGTTTGGCAATCTCATCGAGATCTCCCGGCCGCTCCTGGTGACCGGTTTCGCGAAACTGATCCCGATAGCCATCGCACAACCGGGCAATTGTGCATTCAAGCCCGCCCCAAAGCTCAAGGGGCTGGAAAGGTGGTCGAGGCTTCTGCGGCGATCCCATCCGCGCTTCGGCGGTGTCCATTGGACGTCCCTCTTCTTTGACGCAGCACAGAGGAGTCGATCCGACGGAAGGTCGCCAGTGCCTGCCCCACGACTTGGTCCATGTTGTAGTACCGATAGGTAGCGAGGCGTCCGACAAACCAGACGTCGGTGGTGGATTTGGCAAGCGCTTCGTAAAGCCTGTAGCGCTGTGCATTTTCCGGGCGCGGAACCGGATAATAAGGATCCCCCAGGTCAGAAGGATATTCGTAGGTGAGGCTCGTGAGCGGATGCTTTTGCCCCGTCAGGTGCTTGTACTCCGTAACACGCGTGTAATCCTGCTCCATCGGATAGTTCACCACGGCAACCGGCTGGTGCCATTCCTTCTCATGGGTCACATGGTGAAAGCGCAATGAGCGGTAGGGGAGTTTGCCGAAACGATAGCCGAAGAATTCGTCGACGGGCCCGGTAAAGACGAGGCGGCGGAAGGCCACTTCGTTGCGGATCTCCTCAAAGTCCGTTTGGAGCATTATCTTGATGTTCGGGTGGTCGAGCATGTTCTCGAACATCCGAGTGTAACCGTGCTTTGGCATGTACTGGTACTGGTCGTTGAAGTACCGATCGTCGCTATTCGTTCGGGTTGGCACTCGCGCTGTGACAGACTTGTCCAGTTCGGACGGGTCAACGCCCCATTGCTTGCGCGTGTAGCCGCGGAAGAACTTCTCGTAGAGTTCTCGGCCGACCTGGCTGACAACGACATCCTCCGACGTTTGAATGTCTTGCACCTTCTCCGCGCGCGCCTGGAACCATTGCGCAAGTTCGTCGGGCGTCAGCTCGAGCCCATAGAGCCGGTTAATTGTGTCGAGGTTGATGGGTATGGGGACAAGCTGGCCATCCACCTGTGCCAGTACGCGGTGTTCGTAGTGCCTCCATCCTGTGAAGGCTGAGAGATAGTCAAAGATCTGCTCGGAGTTCGTGTGAAAGATGTGGGGCCCGTACTGGTGGATTAGCAAGCCGGCCGCGTCATGGCGGTCGTATGCGTTCCCCCCGATATGCGGCCGCCGGTCAATGATGAGTACATGTTCATCCCTCTCCCGGGCGAGACGCTCGGCAAGAACGCTTCCAGCGAACCCTGCACCGACGATCAGCCAATCAAACATGAAGCGCCTGCTCCTTGAGCGGTATTGCAGCCTGAGCCTCCTTAGGCAATGCCTTGTGGATCAGGCGCTCCATGTTGGCCCAGGTCTGGTCCCAGGACATGCCGGCGAGATGCTGGTCGACTTTCTTTAGCCACTCTGGCTTCGGTTGGCTGAGGAGCCTTTCCAGCTCGGTGACCAGCTCTTCAGCCGTGGAAGCAATGGCAACGAGGCCTCTCTCTCCGTAAGGACGGATTACGTCGGCAATTGGCGTGGAGACGACGGGAACAGCGGCAGCAAGGAACTCCGGCGTTTTTGTCGGGCTAATGAAGCGGGTCGCCTCATTCAAGGCGAAGGGCATGAAGCCGGCGTCCCAGCCGCGCAGGTAGGCAGGCAGTTCCGCATAGGTTTTCGAGCCTAGCCAGTGCAGGTTAGCCTGCCTCGGCAGCGCGGCGGCGTCAATCTTGGCGACGGGCCCGATCATGACGAACTGCCAGTCCGGCTTCAGCACCGCAACTCGCTCCACCAGCGCAAGGTCCATCCTTTCGTCGATGACGCCAAAAAAGCCGATGCGCGGCGACGGAATGGAAGCCTGATCGTCTGGAATGGCGGCCGAGGCGCGCCGGGCCATCGCAAAGTGGGGAACGTCTATGCTGCTGGGGAAGGCATGGAGGTTGAAGTGACGGTTCTTCTTGGACTCGTAGAGGCTCTGGCCGCCGGTGAAGACGATATCGGCCCTCCGAAACAGCTCGCGCTCCATCGCGACCATCCGCAGTGGCGCGCCCTTGAAGGCTGAAAGTTCATCCATGTTGTCATAGACAAGCACCGACGCAGGCAGCTGGCGGCTGAATGGCAGCGCCATCGGGGTATAATACCACAAGACCAGATCGGTCCGGCCAATCTCATCGGCGGTTCGCTCCACCAACACGCGCAAGGCACGCGTCACTTGACCACTGTTGAGGCCGATTGGAAGTGCTGGGGTAAGAACGGTGACGCCCTCATCCGTTACGCTGCGATCGATTCGTGGCGCAATGCCTGCCAGGAAAGCGGGCTCTTCAAAGAAGAAGACCTGGCGGTTTTGCGCAGCACGGCTCAAGAGATGCTGTGGTCGCTGATAGACGAAGTTCCATCGCAGGTGTGAGAAGCACAGGAGAGGCGACTGTTCCAATGACAGCGTCTTAAAGGAAGTGCTCATGCGGCCTCCGCGATTGCCGCCCTGCTACGGCATCATCGGCGATGGCCGCCTAGCGGTATAGTCCAAGTGGGCCCCGGTCTAACTGTAGGAAGCGGACGCAGTTCCAACCGCATCTAAAACGGCGCAGAGTTAATCTGTCAGCGGCCTCCCTCACATTGCTGGACGGCGTAGAAGGAGGGCAATTAGGGCGTGTTTTAGGCGGTCAACAGGAGGAGGATGAGGCATGAAATCGCATTGATGACTGCGCTGAAAGTGCTAAGCAGACGCATCCGATCATGATGATCGCGAATCGAAGAGTGCGTCGCGCCGAGGCAGTCATGAAGGTCGTCTTTCAAAAGAACATTTTTCCGCTCTTTCATCCGCAGGGGATGGACGACGTAAAAGATCCCTGCCCCGTCTTTGACGGTGTTCGTTGGCACATGTTCGGCTCCGGTGGTACAGTCACCACGGAAACCTGGAAGATCTTCCACGCCGTCGCAGAGACGTTGGAAGGACCCTGGGCCGAGCAAGCCTCAATCGAACTTCCTATCTCTGGCTCTGGCGTAGCCGCCCCTGGCGTGATCCACGTGGATGGCGTTTTTCACATGTTCATCCAGACGGAGTTCATGAAGCCGCACGGGCGGATCGAGCACGCAGTCTCCAATGACGGCTTCAGTTGGGTTGTACTAAATCCCGTCCTCACTGCGCTATCCGGTACGGATGAGCACGGGATCTATGACCCGCATCCGGCAGAGATTGCGGGTCAGAAGTACATTGTCTATTCAGCGATGCCGCAGTTCGATCGTGTACCGCAACCTGACATCTTCCTCGCCAAAAGCCTATCCAACAGCTGGTTTGGCCCTTGGGAGCGCGTTGGCAAGATCCTGGATCACAACGACGTCCCGCATCATAACCGCCGCGATGACCCGGACTACGAATGGGGGATCGAGGGCGCGCAGCTCGTCGAACTGCCCACCGGCAAGATCCTGCTAAACGCGACCTGCTTTCTGCCCTCGGGGCTACGGGGGAACCGCCAGCGCGTATTCTTCGCTCTGGCCGATAAGGTTGAAGGTCCCTACGTTTCCGTGGGTCCCGTTCTTGACCAAAATCAGGCGGGTGAAAACGGCCATTCGACAGTGCTTGTGCATGATGGGGAGATTGTGTTGATCTACCAAAGCCGCATCGAGAGCACTAACCACCGTTGGCGTTACGGGGTCGCAAGAGGTGCCTTTCAGCAGAAGAATGAAGCTGCCTAGCGGAGACCACGCTGCGCGCCATCGCTGCTTATAAAACAGGGAGGGTTGCTGACCGCGGGCTTAGCACAAGTAACAGAGAAGCCGCTCGCGGCGAGCCGGGAGCGGCGCATGGCCGGCTCACTGCAAACTTGACGTCCGAAAGCGGAAATCATTGCCGCTTCGGCCGTCCAGTTGACTGATGTCCGAAGCCAGGGCACAAAGTTGGCACCCACGGTCGCTCGCGATGGGAAAACAGAGGGAATTCAGAGGCTTTTCTATCAAGTCATTGGAATCATGTGAGAAAGGTCTCTCACGCAAGTCACTTCTGACCGATTTTTCGATATGAATTGGCAGCTGTCTCCCGCACGGAAAAGTGGCGTCTTCTCAAAAAGTTGGGCGACCTCGGCCGCAGTTCCTTGGCTGATCCTCGGCGTTCGAACATCCTTAACAAAATTGGCTGGGGACCCTAGCACGTTGGTGATGCCAGCGGGTGCTCCTTAGCGATGACGTGATCCTTCTCGTCAATCCGTCGTGTCCGCCGCCTTCACATGCGCAAGAAGCCCTTGTCCGCCTCGGACAATATCTTCTTTGATGGCGTCCTCGGCTGCCGCTGGGTCACCGGCCCTAAGTGCGGCTATTATCCTCTTGTGCGGATGCGGCTCCCAGTCAGGCAAGCCACTGTCGTAGAGGTGTGACAAGATCGGGCCACAGCGCATCCACAGGCCTTCGACGATATCGTAGGTGATGGGCACTCTCCCCGAACGGCAGAGCCCGAGGTGGAACTCCGTGTTCAGAACGATTGCCCGTTCGAATTGTTGAAGGCGATGACATTCCGATATTTCCGAATGGATTGCTTCTAAGGTGTTGATCTCGGTTTCCGTGGCGCATCCGGCTGCCGCCGCGGCTGCCCGTCCCTCCAGGTCGACGCGGATACTGCGGATCTCGACAAGCTCATCTAGGCTCAACCTAGGAACGACGACAGTTCCCCGTGCGTCCAGGGTAAGCGTCTTCTCGCTGACGAGGCGCAGCAAGGCTTCGCGCATCGGAGTGGCGCTGATACCGAAACGCGCTGACATCGGGCGCAATCTTAATCGCTCGCCCGGCTTCAACTTGCCGTGCATGAGCGCGCTCTTGAGGTCGGAATACGCCCTTTCGCTCAGGTTTTCCTTGACGAGTGGGCGGGCCCAATCCTCCCCCTGCCCGGTCTGCTCATAATTCTGCACCAGCCGTCTTGACACCCAAGATCCTTTAAGAAAAAGTGTTATAACAAATTACATATAGCACCCAAAGATGTTCAAGCGAAGCCTGTTTCGCGAATGAACTTGGACGAGGAGGTCCAATTTAGGTGCGATCGGAGGAGTGACATTTGCTTGCCTTTCGTAAGACGACGCCGGCTATCGGCGCCGATATCGTTACAATTCCCGAGCCCACTTTGCCAGCAGAAGGCATGGCGATTGTCGAGGTGGCGGCAGCGGGGATCTGTGGCAGCGACATTCATGCGTACGAGTGGACGCCGGGCTACGAGTTCATGGAGAGTCGCCTTCCCCTGACGCTCGGTCACGAGTTCTCCGGCGTCGTGAAGGGCGTTGGTGCAGGCGTCCTCGATATCGAAGTAGGCGACAGAGTCGTGTGCTGGCCTACGATTGCCTGCGGCAAGTGCCTTGCATGCTCGTCCGGACGCCCTCAGGATTGCCCTGATCGGCGCATCATCGGTCTTCACGTTGATGGTGGCTTCGCCGGGCGTGTCACGGTGCCGGCGATCAATTGTCGAAAGGTACCTAACGATCTTCCACTAGACATCGCCGCTTTGACCGAACCACTTGCGGTTTCAGTTCACGCCGCAAATGTCGCCGAGATTTCGGACGGCGATCGCGTTGTCGTTCTAGGCCCTGGTCCAATCGGGCTTGGCATGGCTTTCGTTGCATCGCGGCGCGGTGCCGACGTGTTGATCGCAGGCTTCAAGGATGATGTGCGCCTGCAGCATGCGCGGGATCTTGGCATTGCTGGGACCGTAGATCTCTCAACTGAAACACTGGCTGAAGCGGTTCAACGACATTTCGGTCGGCCGGTTGACCGGGTCTTGGAGGCCACCGGCATCAGCACGTCTGTGGCGGAAGGTCTCGCCGTTCTTCGCTCCAGCGGCATCTTCGTTGTGGCCGGCATCCACTCTCGTCCTCTTGAGCTCGACCTCACCCGGTTTGTGCGTGAGAAGAAGCAACTCCGAGCAGCCCATGACACGACCAATGAGGCGCTCTCGGAAGCGATCTCCCTCTTGGCTGAACACACGCAACTTCTATCAACCCTGGCGACACACCGCCTCCCTCTCTCACGAGCCGTCGACGGGTTCGAACTCGCCCGCAGTCGGGAGGCAGTCAAGGTCCTCCTAATTCCTGAAGGACAACACGTATGACCTCAACTTTGCGAGCCGTGATTGCGAGACAGCCGGGTGGGCCGGAAGTCCTAGAAATGGTCAACCGCCCATGCCCGACTCCTGGTATTGGAGAGATGCTGGTGCGTGTCCGTGCTGCGGGCATCAATCGGCCCGATGTCATGCAGCGGCAGGGCCACTACCCACCACCTCCCGGAGCTTCCGACGTTCTGGGCCTGGAGCTTGCCGGTACGGTGGAAGTAGTTGGCCCCAACGTCCGTGAATTCAAGCAGGGTGATCGAGTGATGGCGCTCGTTCATAGCGGTGCTTATGCAGATTGGGCGATCGTTCAAGAGGGTGCCACGCTACCAATTCCAGACAGCCTTGACTTCACTGAGGCTGCCGCATTTCCGGAAACGTTCTTCACCGTCTGGAGCAACGTCTTCGAGCGGGCGCGGCTGGCTCCGGGCGAGACGATCCTGGTCCACGGCGGTACGTCAGGGATTGGTACGACGGCCATATCGCTCGCCAAGGCATTAGGATCGCGAGTGATCGCAACGGCGGGCTCGGACGAAAAATGCCAGGCCTGCCTCGACCTGGGAGTGGACGCGGCGATCAATTACCGAACACAGGACTTTGTCAGGGAGAGCCGTACACTCACCGATAACCGCGGCCCGGACGTTATTCTAGACATGGTTGGCGGCGAGTATATCGCCCGAAACCTTGGAGCCATCGCGGTTGATGGTCGGATCGCACAGATCGCGTTCCTCGGGGGGGCAAAAGCAGAGGTGGACTTCACGCCACTGCTAATGAAGCGCGTCACCCTCACTGGATCCACTCTTCGAGCTCGTCCAATCGAGATGAAGGCCAAGCTCGCAAACGCATTGCGCCAAACTGTCCTACCGCTCATCGAAGCAGGCAAGGTGAAGCCGCTAATCGATTCCGTCTTCGCCTTCGAGGACGTCCAGGACGCGCATGCCCGTATGGATACGGGAGCACATATCGGGAAGATCGTTCTTTCTATGCAGAACGACGAAGACCAGCCAAAACAGGGAGCAAGGGCATGAACATGGTCGCGAACCATCCGGGCAAGTCCGCAGGCAGCAATATGACCGGGGCCCACCTACTGGCGGCTGCCCTCCAAAGACATGGTGTGAAGGAGATCTTCGGCCAGAGCATTCCCTCCGCGCTGTTTCTGGCAGCACCGGACTACGGGATCCGTCAGATCGGCTACCGTACCGAGAACGCCGGTGCTGCCATGGCGGACGCCTATGCCCGCACATCCGGCAAGGTCGCCGTTGTCACTGCCCAGAACGGTCCTGCAGCTACGCTTCTTGTTCCAGGCCTTGCTGAGGCGTTCAAGGCGTCGATCCCGATGGTGGCAATCGTCCAAGACGTATCGCGCCGCTTCACCGACAAGAATGCTTTCCAAGAACTCGATCATTTCGCTCTGTTCAATGGGGTCGCAAAATGGGTGCGCCGGGTCGCTGATCCTCAGCGCATTGACGACTACGTCGACATGGCGTTCACGGCAGCCGCCAGCGGTCGCGCTGGTCCTGCAGTGCTTCTGGTGCCGCTCGACGTGCTGGACGAGCGACCTGATCTCGATCCTGCTGCGCCGCAGCGTTCGGCCTCGCTCGGCGCGTTCCCGCTCGACCGAACTGTCGCCGACCCGGAACGTGTCTCGGTGGCAGCCGATTTGATCGCTGCCGCCAAGGCGCCGATCGTCATCGCCGGTGGCGGAGTGCATTCCTCCCAAGCGTGGACGCAACTGGAAGCCGTGCAAGCGCTTGGTCTTCCAGTTGCAACTACGGTCATGGGTAAAGGCGCGGTAGACGAGCGTAATCCGCTTTCCGTCGGCGTCGTAGGCTACTTCATGGCGCCGCGGGGCCGCTCATCCCACCTACGCTCGCTGGTCACCGAAGCCGACGTCGTCGTCCTCGTTGGCAACCGAACAAACCAGAACGGCACCGATAGCTGGTCGCTGTACCCGAAGAACGCCACCTATATCCATATCGACATCGAGAGCAGCGAGGTCGGTCGAAACTATGAAGCCCTCCGCCTTGTCGGCGACGCCAAGCTCACGCTTGCGGCGCTGGAAGCAGAGCTGAAGAAGCGGGACCTCTCGGCCATCGCATCGAGACGCCCAACGCTCGAAACCACCATCGCCAGCGGCCGCACGGCCCACGGCGAAGATATGACGCGTCTCGTCGACATGGATGCTGCTCCTCTTCGTCCAGAGCGCATTCTTGCCGACATCGACGCCGTTTTGACGCCTGAGACAATTACGGTGGCGGACGCCAGCTACTCGTCTATCTGGGTTTCAAACTTTCTTACGGCCCGGAAGGCCGGTCAGCGCTTTCTCACACCGCGGGGCATAGCCGGGCTTGGCTGGGGCCTGCCCTATGCAATCGGTGCAAAGACGGCGCGGCCGAATGCACCTGTCATCTGCCTCACGGGCGACGGCGGCTTCGGACATGTCTGGTCGGAGCTGGAAACCGCTCGACGGATGAAGCTGCCCGTCGTGGTGGTCGTGCTCAACAACCAGATTCTGGGTTATCAGAAACACGCAGAGCTCAGCCTCTTCGGCGACTTCACAGACGTATGTGACTTCGAAGCCGTCGATCACGCGGCGATCGCACGCGCTGTTGGCTGCGAAGGCATCCGTGTTGAGAAGCCATTGGACTTCCTGCCTGCGCTGAAAGATGCGCTAGCAAGCGGACGGACGACGGTACTGGACGTCATCACCGACCAGCGGGCCTATCCGCCCATCACCAGCTTCGAAGGCAAGGAGGCCTTGAACTACTAACCTACAGACCCATCAGCAACGACGCTTTCACGGGAGGAAACAATGAAACTGTCGTACCTATTGAAGACTACAGCTATCGCTCTGGCCTTGACCGCATCTGCGGCACAAGCCGAAGTCAAGTTCGGCGCGCTCTATCCGTTCAGCGGGCAGCTCGCACTGCTGGGTGAGGAAAGTGCCCGCGGCCTTGAGCTGGCCGTGGAGGAAATCAATGCCGCGGGTGGCATTCAAGGTGAGCAGATCACCTTGGTCCGGGGTGATGCAGTCGACAACAATCAGGCGATCGGTGAAGCTCGGCGCCTGACATCGCTGGAAGGCGTAAAAGCCATCTTCGGCACCTATTCATCTGCCCGCTCGATTGCAGCAAGTCAGGTCACGGAACTGGCTGGCATTCCCTATTTCGAGCTCGGTGCGGTAGCTGAGGAAGTTACTGGGCGTGGGCTGAAGTACCTATTCCGCACCAACCCCACCGCTGACGACATGGCCAAAATGATCATCCAGATGATCGTGGAGAAGGTTGGACCAGGTATCGGCAAAGAGCCTGCCGATCTTAAGATCGCAATTATCCACGAAGACTCCAGCTACGGCACATCCGTCGCCGAGCGGCAAAACGCCTATGCCGAAGAAGCTGGCCTCAACATCGTAACCACCCAAGCGTATCCTGCCGCCACGGTCGACATGTCTTCGTTGGTTCTCGACCTTAAAAATCGTGAGGCGGACATTGTCCTTCAGACCTCGTACCAGAACGACTCTGTGCTCTTTCTACAGCAAGCGAACGAGGCGGGCTTCAAGCCTGCTGCTATCATCGGCGGCGGCGGGGGCTACTCGATGCAGCCTACTGCAGACGCGGTCGGTCATTCCGTGATCGAGGGTGTGCTGGATGTCGACTTCACCCAGTACAGTGTCAACACCAGCTACACACCTGGCCTGGAAGAGTTCGTTGAGGCCTATCAGAAGAAGTATGGCTCGGCTCCTCGCTCGGGACATTCTCTCAATAATTATGTGGGTGCCAAGGTCATTCTTGAAGCTCTCGGGAAAGCCTCAGACCTCGAGCCAGACACCATCATCGAAACGGTGAAGGGCATCGACATTGAGGCTGGTGTCACCGCTGCGGGCTACGGCTTCAAGTTCGGCGACGATAACCAGAATGAACGCGCCGAAATGATGGGCATGCAGTGGCAGGACGGCAAGCTTGTGACTGTGTTCCCGGATTCAGCCGCCATGACGCCGATCAAGCTGGGCGAATAAGCCCTTCTGACGTACCGGGCGGATCAACCGCCCGGTACCTTTCTGTCCTGGAGAGGCCAATGAACACTTTCTTACAAGTTCTCACCAACGGGATCATGCTCGGCAGTCTATTCGCCATCGTCGCCGTGGGCCTGACCTTGATCTTCGGCATCGTCAAAGTCGTCAATTTCGCCCACGGGGAATTCCTCATGGTGGGCATGTATCTGACTTACGTGCTGACGACTTGGATGGGGATCCACCCATTTGCGACGGTTATTCTCGTTGCACCGGCCCTCTTTCTGCTGGGCGCCGTGACACAGCGGTTCCTGATACAGCCCCTGATGTCTGCCGACGACGATCACATACAGATCTTCGCTACCGTTGGACTTTCGACCGCGCTTATCAACCTGGCGCTGTTGGTCTTCGGTGCCGACATCGCCAGCACGCCGGCAAGTGGACTTCGGACTCCCCTGCAGCTTGGCCCTGTACGTCTGCTCTCGGGACAGGTCGCCATCCTGGTTGCGTCAATTGCTGTTGTCGTGGTTCTCCAGCTTTTTCTTTCGCGAACCCAAACCGGGCGCGCGATCCGCGCCGTGGCCCAGAACCGCGCGGCCGCTCAATTGATGGGCATTAACGTCAACTGGATCTACATCCTGACCTTTGGCATCGGCGCCGCTTGTGTCGGGGTCGCCTCCGTCCTGATCGCCCCGCTTTATCCAACCTCCTCAGGAATCGGGACATACTTTGTACTGACCGCGTTCGTCGTCGTCGTGCTTGGTGGTCTTGGATCGATCGGAGGGGCTTTCGCAGGCGCCATGATCATCGGCCTGATCGACAGCTTTGCCGGATTCTACATCGGCTCCGACCTTCGTGAGGTCGCCGTCTTCGGCGTGTTCCTCCTGATCCTCATCCTGAAGCCGTCGGGCCTGTTCAGCTCGCGCCTCAACCTCTCGCACGTGTCGCCATGACAGATATCTCCACCACCTCCCCTCGATCGCAAGCAGCCTCGAACGGCTGGATGTTGAAGGCTATCCCGCTTGCTGCAATCCTGGCATCGCTAGTCCTCATCCCCGTCATTGTCGGCAACCAGTTCGTCTACCATATCTTCATCACGATCTGCATCTTCGCTGCCCTTTCAACAGCCTGGAATATCGTGGGTGGCTTTGCCGGCCAGCTTTCGTTAGGCCATGCCATCTTCTACGGGATTGGCGCCTACACCGGTGTCATCCTGATGAACATGGGGATCAGTCCTTGGATCGGGATGTTCGCGGGCGCTGCGATAGCCGTCCTTGCCGCAGTGATCATCAGCTATCCCTGTTTCCGCCTGCACGGTCCTTTCTTCGCCCTTGCTACCATTGCTTTTCTGGAAGTGTTCAGGGTTCTCGCCCTTCATTGGCGTGAACTCACTGGTGGCGCAACCGGGTTGATGATCCCTTTGCAGATCGGCTGGGAATGGATGGTCTTCCGTGACCGGCTCCCGCAATTGCTCATCGCTTTCGGTTTGCTTCTGCTGACGTTGGCAGTCGCCTGGTGGATCCGCTCGCACAGGATAGGCTTCTACCTCGTCGCGACCCGCGAGCGGGAATCGGCCGCACTGGCCGCTGGCGTTGGAACGGTACGGGTGCGGCTCGCAGCCGTTGCGGTATCTGCCGCACTCACGGCCTTTGTCGGCACATTTCATGCCATGTATCTGACATTCATTGAGCCCGCTGCGATGTTCTCACTGCAAATGTCGATCCAGATCGCGATGTTTGCCCTAATCGGCGGCTTGGGGACCGTGTTCGGTCCCCTCCTCGGCGCTGTTCTTCTCGTACCCATCAGCGAACTGGCGCGCGCTTGGCTTGGCGCGCATGCGCTTGGCCTCCACGGCTTCGTCTATGGCGTCGTATTGATGCTGGTCGTTCTGTTCATGCCGAATGGACTGATGGGGCTGATCTCTCGCTTCACGAAGCAGAGGCGTGAGCGGGGCGTGTTAGCAGGCACGATTGCCGCAAGCGCGGCTACGCCAGACGCAAGGCAGAGGGCACCGATCGGTGCCGACGTCATGCGTGTGGAGCACCTGCAAAAGCATTTCGGCGGCCTTCACGTCACCAACGACGTCGGCTTCACCCTCAGGGAAGGAGAAATCCTCGGGTTAATCGGTCCGAATGGTGCAGGCAAGACAACGGTCTTCAACATGATTTCCGGCTTCCTGAAACCAGACAGCGGGTCAGTGACTGTTCGCGCCGCCGACGGTAGCTGGCAAAGCCCCACTACTCCTGGCGACTTCGCCACAATTGGCGTGGGTCGCACTTTCCAGATCGTCCAGCCGTTCGCCGCAATGACCGTTGAAGAGAACATCATGGTCGGCGCGTTCCATCGCTATTCAGATGTCGAAGAAGCCCGAGAGGTTGCGCGTGAGACGGCCGAGCGGATGGGGCTTGGCCCCTGGCTCGATGCCGAGGCACGCGGGTTGACCATAGGCGGCCTGAAGCGGCTGGAAGTCGCTCGGGTTATGGCGATGAAGCCACGCATTCTCTTGCTCGACGAAGTGATGGCAGGGATCAATCAGACGGATGTTCGCCGGGCGATCGACCTGATGAAATCGATCCGCGACAGCGGCGTCAGCATCGTCGCCATCGAACACGTCATGCAGGCAGTGATGTCTCTCTCAGACCGGGTCATCGTTCTCAACTCCGGTAAGATCATCGCCCAGGGCGAACCCCGCGAGGTAGTCAAGGATCCCGTGGTCGTTGAAGCGTATCTCGGAAAGGAATTTATCGATGCTCAGGCTTGAGAACATTCACGCCGGCTACGGTCCCACAACCATTCTTCACGACATCTCGCTGACTGTGGAGGCAGGGGAAGTCGTCACTATTGTCGGAGCCAATGGCGCCGGCAAGACAACCACTCTTCGTACCATTGCCGGCCTGATCCGCCCTACCGCAGGTACGATCACCTTCGAAGGTGAGGATGTCACCCGGCTTTCCTCACACGAGATGGTTGATCGAGGCATCACTTTGATCCCCGAAGGGCGTCAGCTTTTCCCGGACATGACGGTCCAGGAGAACCTCTTGATGGGCGCTTACCGGAAGGCGGCGCGGCAGCACAAGGATGCGGCTCTGCAGGAGGTTCTGTCGCTGTTTCCGCGAGTGCGCGAGCGTCTTACCCAGAAAGCCGGCTCACTGTCCGGCGGCGAACAGCAGATGGTGGCAATCGCCCGTGGCATGATGGCTCGGCCCAAACTCCTGATGTTCGACGAGCCTTCGCTCGGCCTTGCGCCAATCATCGTCACGCAGGTCTTCGATGTCATCGAGACGATCGTGAAAACGGGGGCAACCGTCCTGATCGTCGAGCAGAACGTCTTTCACACTCTGAAGGCGGCTGACCGGGGCTACGTGCTCGAGAACGGCGAGATCGTCCTCGCCGACACGTCCGACGCACTGCTCCACAACGATCACGTCCGTCAAGCATACCTAGGAATTTGAGATGTCTCATCGAGAAATCAATCCGGAAGAAATCACCTACAGACCAAGCCACGCAGGACGCCGCGTTCTGGTGACCGGCGCCGGGCGCGGCATCGGTCGGGCCATTGCGCAGCGCTTCGCAGCACGTGGCGCTATGGTCGGCGTTGCGGACATGAACGAAGCCGACATCAATGAAACGGTTCGGCTGATCGATGCTGACGGCAAGGGCGGCGCGATCCCCTTGGTGCTGGATGTCGTGGATTACCCGTCGGTCGAGAAATCGCTCGGAGATGCGGCAGGCCAGATCGGCGGCCCCTTCGACACTGTTGTGAACAATGCCGGAATCTCCCCGAAGCATGATGGCATTGCACACAAGATCTGGGAGATGGACCCAGCCGAGTGGAACCGTGTCGTCGCCGTCAATCTTACTGGCTGCTTCAATACTATCCGCGCCCTGTCTCCAAGCATGCGGGAGGCGAAGTCCGGTTGGATCGTCAACATGTCTTCGGTTGCAGGCAAGACATACTCGCCTATCGTTGCCTGCCACTATGCCGCAACGAAATCTGCGCTGATCGGCTTCACGAAGCATCTTGCTGCAGAACTCGGACCCTTTGGAGTTCGGGTAAATGCCATAGCGCCGGGCCGCATTGAAACACCTATGGTTCGCGCCGTCGCCGGCGAGGTCAACGAGGAACAGGTACGACTGACACCAATGGGGCGACTGGGCGCCCCCGAGGAAGTCGCCGATCTTGCCCTCTACCTTACCTCACCGGAAGCAAGCTTCGTCACTGGCCAGACCATCGACGTCGCCGGTGGTCTGTACATGACCTGAGGCACGCCAAGACGTGTCGCGCAAGGCAATGCATAGGAACCTCTCATGACCTCTCCGATCGCCGCGGAAGACAATGAGCTCTACCGGAGCTTCTTGCCGCCAGTCACCGGACGCACCCGCATCTACGGGATTCTCGCCGATCCCATCTATCACGTGAAGACGCCGGAAGTGATGAACGCCCTGCTGAAGTCGAAGGACGTGGATGCGGTGCTCGTACCATTCCATGTCAAACCGGATGGCTTGAAGGGGCTTGTTGATGGTCTGCGGCGCATGGAGAACTTCGGAGGCTTCATTGCGACGGTGCCGCACAAGACCGACATGCTCGCGCTGTGTGACGAGGTCACGGAAGCTGCGCACAACATCGGCGCCGTCAATTGCGTTCGCCGCGAGCCTGACGGTCGCATGGTCGGGGCCATGCTTGACGGTATCGGCTTTGTTGAAGCCTTGCGTGTTGGAGGCGCGGATCCGGCGGGGATGAGGGCCTATGTTGCGGGCGCGGGGGGAGCTTCCAGCGCTATCGCATTCGCGCTTGCCGAGGCGGGAGTGACCCAAATCACGATCGCCAATCGGACAATCGAACGTGCGGTGAGCCTTACCGAACGTCTTAAAGCTGCATATCCGTGCCTCACGGTCGCAACCAATGCTCAGCGGGTTGCGGACCATGACCTAGTCGTCAACGGGACATCGCTGGGAATGCGTTCCGGCGATGAGCCACCCTTAGATCTCTCGCAGCTTCATCGGGGTCAGCTCGTCGCGGATGCCATCATGGAACCCGCCATGACACCACTGCTTGAGGCGGCGAAGGCGAAAGGGTGCAGGATCTTTCCCGGCAAACCAATGCTGGAGTCCCAGATCGTGCTGATGGCGCAGCACATGGGTGCACTGGCATGACGAGCCGAACCGATCTTCTCTCGGCGCTCTCTGGCATCGTGGGCGAGCGATACGTCCTGACCACAGCAGAAGACACCGCACCTTATGCGACGGACTGGAAGCGAAGCACGACGGGGGTGCCAGCATGCGTGGTACGCCCTGCCTCAACAGCCGAGGTGGCCGCCATCGTCCGACTTTGCGGCGACTCTGGCATCAGCATCGTGCCGCAGGGCGGCAACACCGGCCTTGCCGCCGGGGCCATCCCGGACACCACTGGGGGCCAGGTCGTCCTTTCCCTGAACCGCATGCAGACGGTCCGCTCGCTCGATCCTATCGGCATGACCGTGGAAGTAGAAGCGGGTGCGATCCTCCAGACCGTTCGCGAGAAGGCGGCTTCCGTGGACCGGATGCTTCCCATCGCCATCGCAGCGGAAGGCTCCGCTACTGTCGGGGGCGTGATAGCCACGAACGCTGGCGGATTGAATGTTCTTCGCTATGGGATGACGCGCGATCTTACACTCGGGCTTGAGGTCGTTCTTGCTGATGGTAGTGTATCAAACGGCTTGCGCCATCTGCGCAAGGACAATGCCGGCTACGACTGGAAGCAGTGGTTCATCGGTTCCGAGGGCACTTTGGGCATCGTCACCGCTGCAGTTCTGCGGCTCGTGAGCGTTCCTCGTCACTCCGTCACAGCCCTCCTCAGCGTTAGCAGTCTTGAAGCCGCCATTTCGCTGTTCGGCCACGCCCAGCAGGAGATCGGAGAAGCGCTTTCAGCTTTCGAACTTATCTCTGCCAACTCTCTGGATCTCGTCAGCCGGCATGCGCATCTGAAGCCCCCTATCACCGCTGGTGACTGGTTCATTCTTCTTGAAGGAGCCTCCAGTCTTTCCGGACTGCGCGACGCGGCGGAAGGTCTACTGGAGAGCGGGTTTGAGAATGGCTGGATTATCGATGGCGTTGTTGCGGAATCGGAGGCGCAGGCTCGGCAGCTCTGGGCTCTGCGCGAGCACGTCACCGAAGCAGAAGCGCGGGACGGTCCTAGCCTGAAGCACGACATATCCGTATCACTCACGCACTTGCGCGAATTCCTGGATGATGCCGAGGCCGCTCTGGTAGATGCAGCTCCCGGAGCGGGGCTCAATATCTTCGGCCACTTGGGCGACGGCAATCTCCACTACAATGTCCTGTTCCGACCGGATCACGATCAAAAGGCAATCAACCGCATAGTACACGATGCCGTCATCAAGCACGGGGGCTCCATCTCTGCGGAACATGGATTGGGGCAATATCGGGTGGATGAATGGCTGCGGCTTGCCCCCGAAAGCGACCTGCGTCTCGCTTCCACATTAAAGACTGCGCTCGACCCAAGTGGCCTGCTCAATCCGGGCAAGATCCTTCCTTTTTCGCTCCTACACACCAAAGCGATCAGGGGGGTGAACTAATGCAGCAGGACCGCGAGTCATTCGACTACATCATCGTCGGCGGTGGCACGGCCGGGTGCGTTCTTGCAAACCGTCTGACGGCATCTGGGAAGTACACAGTCCTGCTGCTGGAAGCGGGCAAGGCCGCGCGAAGCCTCTGGGTCGAGATTCCCGCCGGCTTCAGTAAGCTGCTCACTAATCCGGACTTCAACTGGCGCTTTCAAACCGAGCCGGAGGAGGCCACCGGCAACAGGGTCATTTCTGTTCCCCGCGGCAAGGGGCTTGGTGGCTCCACATTGATTAATGGCATGATCTATGTACGGGGGCAGCCGCAGGACTATGACGGTTGGGCCCAACAGGGCTGCCGGGGGTGGAGCTTCGAGCACGTGCTCCCCTATTTCCGTAAACTCGAAGACTATGATGGCCCCGCCTCTTCAATGCGTGCGCGAGGCGGTCCGCTTCCAGTCACCGAGGTCAAGGAACGCCCGCTGATTGCCGAAGCGTTCATCTCTGCGGCGGAAAGCGTGGGCTATGAACGCAGTGCCGACTATAATGGAGATCGTCAGGATGGCTTCGGCTACTATCAGGTGAACCAACGACGTGGCCGTCGGGTGAGCGCGGCTGCTGCCTATCTTCAGCCAGCCTTGAGCAGACCCAACCTTGAGGTCAGAACCAATGCGCACGTAACGCGTATTCTTCTGGAGAACGGCCGTGCGACAGGCGTCGAACTGCGCCTGGCCAGCAGTTCCGGCGAGGTCCGCGCTCGACGCGAAGTCATCCTGACCGCAGGTGCTGCCCAGACGCCGCAGTTGTTGGAGCTATCCGGCATAGGCGACCCACGGGTATTGCAGCCGCTGGGGGTCGAAGTGCGACACTCCCTGCCAGGCGTAGGTGCAAACTATATCGACCACTTCTGCACGCGAATGAATTGGCGCGTGAAGCTGCCGGTCACCCTCAACGAGCAAACGCGCGGCCTAAAGCTCGGCCTCGCAGTTACACGCTACTTCGCGACGCGGAGTGGCATCCTGACGCTCGGTACCGGGCTCGTCCATGGCTTCGTCCGGACCCGACCGGGCCTGGATGGGCCCGACGTCCAGTACTTCTTCATGCACGCGAGTTACGCCAATGCAGCAGAGCGTAAGCTTGATCGGCTGCCTGGAATGACCATCGGCGTCACTCAGCTTCGGCCGGAGTCGCGGGGAACCATACATTCCAAATCTCCCGACCCCTTTGCGCCACCAGCCATACGACCTAATTTTCTAGCAACTGAGGAGGACCGTCGAGCTATCGTCGCCGGAATGAAGATCGCTCGAAGTATCGTCGAGGAGGCTCCCTTGGACGCTTTCCGAGACAGGGAGATGAGCCCCGGCCCTGCTTGCAAGACCGATGAGGACTGGCTCGATTTCGCCCGACGCGACGGCCAGACGATCTATCATATCTGCGGAACCTGCCGGATGGGGGTGGACGAAGGTGCCGTTACCGATCCTGCGCTCAAGGTTCGTGGCATCGAAGGACTTCGCATTGCCGACGCCTCGATCATGCCCACCATGGTGTCGGGGAACACGCAGGCCGCTGTCTTCATGATTGCGGAAAAGGCAGCGGACCTGATCCTCGAAGAGGCTCGCTAACATTACGATGTACAAGACAACAGGATTGGAAGCGATGAAGCTCAAGGATCGATCTCTCTTCCGTGAAGCGGCTCTGGTTGGTGGTGACTGGGTACAGGCAAGCGCGGACAACCACATCGCGGTCGACAATCCGGCGACCGGTGAGATCATCGGGCACGTGCCGAATCTTGGCGCAGCCGAAACGCGCGCAGCAATTGAGTCCGCGCGTATTGCACAAAAAGGTTGGGCCGCACGCACTGCGAAGGATCGCGCTATCGTCCTGCGCAAGTGGTTCGAATTGATGATGGAGAACAAGGAGGACCTTGGAAAGATCCTGACGCTCGAACAGGGCAAACCACTTGCCGAGGCCATGGGAGAGATAGCCTATGGCGCAAGCTTCATCGAGTGGTTCGCAGAAGAAGGTCGCCGTATTAATGGGGATGTCATTCCCGGCCACCAGCCGGACAAGCGGATCATGGTCATGAAGCAGCCCATTGGGGTGGTTGCCGCGATCACCCCATGGAACTTCCCGAATGCCATGATCACTCGCAAAGCTGGGCCGGCGTTTGCGGCTGGTTGTGCCATGGTTTTGAAACCAGCGTCGCAGACACCGTTTTCGGCCATCGCCATTGCAATTCTGGCCGAGCGGGCTGGGCTTCCTGGCGGACTATTCAGCGTTGTCACCGGCTCGGCACGAGAAATCGGTGGCGAGATGACAGCGAACCCGACTGTCCGGAAGCTTACCTTCACGGGTTCTACGGAAGTCGGTGCGGGACTCTACAGGCAATCGGCGCCGACTATCAAGAAGCTCGGTCTTGAGCTTGGCGGCAATGCCCCCTTTATCGTCTTCGACGATGCGGACCTGGATGCGGCAGTTGAGGGGGCGATCATCGCCAAGTTCCGCAACAACGGACAGACATGCGTCTGCGCAAACCGCATCTACGTGCAGGAGCGCGTCTACGATGCCTTTGCCGAGAAATTGGCCGGTGCTGTCGACAAGCTTGTAACAGGCAACGGCTTTGACGAGGGCGTGATTCTCGGGCCATTGATCGACCGGGCAGCGCTGGAAAAGGTAGAAGAGCACGTAGCTGACGCCTTGGGCAAGGGAGCCAAGACCATCACCGGAGGCAAGCGCCTTTCGATGGGCAACACATTCTATGAACCTACCGTGCTCGCCGATGTCACAGCCGAAATGACGGTCGCTCGGGAGGAAACCTTCGGGCCGGTCGCGCCGCTGTTCCGCTTCAAGGACGAAGCAGACGTCATTCGACAAGCCAATGATACAGAGTTTGGCCTGGCCTCCTACTTCTATGCGAAGGATATGGCGCGCGTCTTCCGGGTCGCGGAAGCTCTCGAATATGGCATGGTAGGCGTCAACACCGGCCTGATCTCAACTGCCGAAGCTCCTTTCGGAGGCGTCAAACTCTCCGGCCTCGGCCGCGAAGGCTCACGCTACGGGATCGACGAATTCCTCGAGCTGAAGTACGTCTGCCTTGGCGGTGTGGCATGAGGAACACCACCACCCGCCATCATACCGAGCTTCTCCACATCCTAGGCCGCCGGGTAGCTGCCGCTGCTTGAACGTAGCAACGACCGCTGTGCAAGAAGCGCCTGAAGTGTGGAGGAGCGAAATAATTGCCGGTTCATCCCGCCTGTAGGCCAGCATTTCAGGCTGCGCCAAGGCTGTTCGTCGCAGAACTCAGAGCTTAGCTTGAACACGTGGTGGTGGATGCCGTCGAACATGGCGAGCAAGCGTTTTGTCACGTCGCTGCTTGCATAACGGACCGGCGACTTTAATGCTTCGGCCAGCCAAAGAACAACGGCCACTGTGGGCACAGGCGGCGATCTACGCGATCAAAGCCCTGCTTATGTTCGTGACCGGGCTTGGGCTGACACTGGCGGCGGTGACAGCCCTGCTGGCGAACCAGGCGGCACTACATGACAGGTTTTGTCACCCAATTGGCTATTTCGCGCAGCTGAGGGTGCAGTATCGGCAATGGTGCGGTAGGCCGCGGCCCACCGGTATTCCCCGTCTTTCTCAACCTTCAGACTTTGGTCTGACCGGCTATCGACCTTGGTCCAGTGGCGGAACGGGCTTGAGCCCCTGACGTTCAATGGTCAGCCAAACCAAAAGGAGATGGCCATGAAGACGATTATTATTGCAGCGGCATCAGTCGCGATGTTCGCTACCGGTGCTATGGCCCAAGAAGGGACGGCGAGCGGCATGGCCGGCGGCGCTGCCACTGGCGCAATTGTGGGTGGGCCGGTCGGCGCAGCCGTCGGCGGCGTTGCCGGAGCAGTGATTGGCTCTGCTATCGATCCGCCGCCGGAACAGGTCGTGACTTATGTTCGCGAGCAGCCCGTGCCGGCGCAGCCCGTCATGGTCCAGCAGGAGGTGGTTGTGGGCCAGCCCCTGCCGCAGACAGTCGTACTGACGCCTGTTCCTGAGGCTCCGCAATACGCCTACACATACGTCAATGAACGCCGCGTGATCGTAAACCCGCAGGACTACACTGTAGTGCAGGTTCTGGATTGACCTAGCAACGGCGAGGTCCACTGCATCAATTTGTCAATTGTCAAGTTGCGAGCAGGATCCCCACCTACGACATGTCGTGAGCGCACTCCTCCTCCCAGTGCTTGCGACAAAGATTGGCGGCATCCCCTCCTCCCAGTCGCCGATCACTATCAAGCCCGGTGCATCCTTCCGCACCGGGCTTCTTCATTTTTGATGGGAGGCGGCACCTTCGCGCCGCCTCTATCCCGCGGGATGTACCACCGGAAGGGTCCTCCCAGCCCTCCCACAGCAACGATACCCGCTGCAGTAGTATGAGCAACCGATGATGAAAGTTGCGGTTAATTAACGGAGGGGGGCGCACTCGCCGGATAAAAATGCACGACTCCCCGCCACGTCCGAATCGGACGCGAAAACGAGGATAAGGTGCATGTTCGGCGGCATTAGTGCGAGATTTTGCACGTGTTCGAGATTAGCAAAAGCTGCCGGCATCCTGACCTATGCTATAGCCAGATCAGCTAGAGCAGCTGATGTAGAGTCGTA
Source organism: Pseudorhizobium tarimense (assembly GCF_022968135.1). Lineage (GTDB taxonomy): Bacteria > Pseudomonadota > Alphaproteobacteria > Rhizobiales > Rhizobiaceae > Neorhizobium > Neorhizobium tarimense. Next base: position 48,642 of record NZ_JALJRA010000006.1, on the reverse strand, counting down.
TCGCAACGGGCCAGCCGCAACCATTGGCATCCCCGCTTCGAAGCATGCCGCGATAAATGCCTCCCGAGCGACTTCATCGGGAACAAGCCGTCTTAGTGCCGCACGACATTTCCGCACCGCACGTTGGTAGCGCTCACCGCGTCGAAGCGGCCATTCATTCTCAAGAAAATCCAAGGCGTCGTGAACAGAGAGAAACGTTCTCTCCAGTCCGCACTGCAAGCGGACGTTGACGGGCGCTCTCCAGGGTAACTCCATGTCTATCATAGGCGAACCTCCTCTCATGATGTCGACGAAAAGAAGCGGCTTTCGATATTGGTGGCTGTCCTGAACCGTTCAAGATGTAGAAGTCTCCGTTGAGACGCGAATGCGGCTTCAGGAAGGTCGAGATTTCCTCCTAGGGGAAGAAGCCACGCTTGGCCGCCGATTTCGATCGAGGACCTGATCCGCTACAGGGCTATCACCAGCGATGCCTCTCAGCCCGCGGTTGCTGCCTAGACGACGTTCCCTCCGCTCGGGGCGTGGTCCGGCATTCGCACCATGCTCGAGATGGGCAACAAGGCCACCCGGCCGCTGCGCGGCTTGTCATCCCTGATCTATGGCTGATAGCTGGCGGCGAAGGCTGCGCAGGCATGGCTGCACCAGAAACCATGCCCCTACCACGGAGGACCTGCTCCAGGCCATCGCGGAGATGGCCGGCGCGATCGCCTGGATCGCGCGCAAGCTTTGAGGCGCCGATTGAGGTTGTTTGAAAGACGACATTCATCCTGATCCTGTCACGTTACGCGCGGCCTCGCACCTATTTGATGTAGGCGCGCGTGACGCAGCAAATTGGTTGAGCGAGTTACTGACCGGTCGAAATCTCAGTCCTGAACAATCCGGAGTGTTGTGCCGGCAGGCCGCGCCAGTAGGAGGGAGGCGCGTCGATGGTCGCTCCCAGCGCGGCAGCGGCGCGCCAAGGCCAGCGGGGATCGAAAAGAATGCTGCGTCCCAGCGCGACGAAGTCCGCCTTGCCTTCACCGATGATGGCGTCCGCCTGCTCCGCATTCGTGATCATCCCGACGGCGAAGGTGGGAATGCCTGCTTCCTTCTTTACCGCCTCGGCGAAGGGCACCTGATAGCCGGGGCCGATCGCGATCTTTTGTTGCGGCACGAGACCACCGGAAGAGACGTCGATGAAATCGACACCTCTGGAAGCGAGTTCCTTCGCAAAGCAGATGGTCTGCGAAAGATCCCAACCGCCGTCCATCCAGTCCGTGGCAGAGACCCGGACACCCACCGGTCGATCCGCGGGGAAGACCGCCCTCACCGCCTCGAACACCTCCAGTGGGAAGCGCATCCGGCTCTGTAGCGACCCTCCGTAGGCATCCTCGCGGCGGTTAGAGAGCGGTGACAGGAACTCATGAAGAAGATAGCCGTGCGCCGCGTGGAGTTCGATCCCGTCAAACCCCAGGCGATCCGCTCGCCGGGCTGCTTCGACGAAGGCGTCGCGGATCCTCACCAGACCGGAAGCGTCCAGCGCTGTCGGCGCGCGATCACCTTCCTTGAACGGAACGGCGGAGGGTGCAAAGGTCTCCCAACCTCCCTTGTCCAAGGCTATCAACTGACCACCTGCCCAAGGCACATGACTGGATGCCTTGCGACCGGCATGACCAAGCTGGATGAAGATCGCGCATCGGTCGACCACCCGCATCGCCTCGAGCGCGGTCTTAAGCGCTGCCTCGGTGGCATCGTTATAGAGGCCGAGATCGCAAGGGGTGATGCGGCCAGCAGCTTCAACCGCGGTCGCTTCGATGATGACCGTCCCGGCGCCCGAGAGCGCGAGATTGCCCAGGTGCACCGTGTGCCAATGGTTGGCTATGCCGTCCTGCGCGCGATACTGGCACATCGGCGACACCACGATGCGGTTCTTGAGCGTCGAACCTTTCAGTTTCACCGGCGAAAACAAGCTCGTCATCGTAGCCTCTCCTTTGATGTTGGGCGGGCAGCGAGATCAGGCGCCCAGAAGTTGAATGATGTCCTCATCGAGTTCCAAGCCGTCTGTCAACGCCAGGCGTCTTTGCGTTGCGCCCCGCTTTCCGGGCAGCCGAGCATCTGGCTCCCGGCCGATCATCTCGGCCAGCATCGAGAGACGAGGCAGCATGTCACCGCCGCCGGACGCCTTCGGTTCGATGACGATGAGTGTCTGTCCGAGCGCTGGCGGCGAACCCTTGTCGTCGAGCAGGGATGAGGCTTCATAAGCGTATTGGGCACCTGTTATGCCAGCTGCAAGGATCTCGACCATCAGCGCCAGAGCCGCTCCCTTTGCGTCTCCGAACGGCAGCATCGTGCCCTCGACGGCCCTCGCCGCATCGGTCGTCGGTTGACCGTCAATGTCGAGCGCCCAATCGGGCGGAATGGACGTGCCCTTCTGCTTCGCGGCGACGATCTTGCCGCGGGCGACCCTAGAGAGCGCGAGGTCGACAACAACAGGATCGGTGCCGGACAAGGGTGCCGCAAAGGCGATCGGATTGGTGCCGAACAGCGCTGTCCGGCCACCCCAGGGAGCCATGGCGGCGGGCGTGTTGGCGAACATGAGTGCCACAAGTCCCTCTTCCGCAAAGCGCTCAACCGTCAGCCCCATAACGCCGGCGTGATGGGAGCGATGGATCGCCGCAAGTGCAATGCCGTTTTGAGTGGCCAAGGGCGCCAGTTCTGCCACGGCGATATCAAGTGCCGGGTAGGCAAAGCCGAAGCCGGCATCGATGCGCAGCACGGCCGCGGCCGTCTTCGTGATGGACGGGACGGCGAAGCCATCGATTTTTCCGGCAAGCGCTTGTGCGGCGTAGGCAGGAACACGACGCAACCCGTGACCGCTCTGGGCGGCGGCCTCCGCGGCGACCAGAGCCCTGGCCGTGGACCTGGCATTCGCTTCTGCCACCCTGCTTCGGGTGAGGATCGCAACGACCATTTCCTCCGCTTCGGAGATACTAAGACGCATGTGGCACCTATTTCTCAGGATCGTATCAGCTCCAACGCAGCCGGAAGCGCGGGAAGGGCCAGCGAGGCTCCCGAGGCGCACAGGAGGATGAAGACGATGAATCGCAGATATTTTGCCGAGATCGGCGGCGGCAGGCGACGCGCCAGCTGAGTGCCTGCCATCACCGGAACGGCAGCGAACAAGGCAGGCCAGTAATGGGGATCAGGGAACGTGCCGTCCGCCATGACGACACCCAGCCTGACGAGCGCGTTGACGCCGAAGATCGCCACCAAGGTTTCGCGGATCGCCACGAGCGACAATGGCTGGCGGTAGAAATGATAAACGAGCGGCGGGCCACTGGTGGAGAACAACCCGCTCATCAGTCCGGAGATAACGCCGAAGCCAACAAAGGAGCGATCGCTGGCCTGCCGCTCCTCGCGCCTTGGCGGCATGACGAGTTGCAGAGAAGAGACGATGATGATCCCGCCGAGGAGGATACGCAGGAACACGACGCCGTTTGCAGCCAGATGCTCGATCAGCAGATAGCCGATCACCAGCGACGGAAGGCTGCTCAGGAGAACGAGCATGAGTGGCTTTTTCAGCACCTCGCTCCAGCCCTTGGAGATCATGATCGAGGCGTTCACCAGAGTGAGCACGCTGGTCACCACGGCGGCGTCTTGCAGCGGCATGATGGACGTCAGCCCTACTGCCCCCATCAGAATCAGGCCGAAGGCAAAGCCGGTCAACGTCTGGACGTAGGCAGCAAGGCCCGCCAGCGCCATGAAGGCCAGAGCCTGATAGATGCTCACGCTCCATGCCCCCGAGTAAACACTGATCGAGGGGTCTCTTGACGTCGGCTCATGCCCTGCTGTCCAGCGACGCAATAAGGTTGGCCAGGAGAGCGGTCCGCGGCGCCATACTGCTGATCAGGATATGTTCCTCCAAGGTATGTGCTCCGGCACCGTCGGCACCCAAGCCATCGAGGGTTGGCACGCCAAGCGCCGCCGTGAAATTGCCATCCGACCCGCCGCCGGTCGTCATTCCTTCCAGGAGGATGCCGAGGTCGCCCGCAATCTTGGCCGCGTGGTCGAAGAGCCGGCGACCCTCGTCGCTCTGGGCGAAGGGAGGACGGTTGAGGTCTCCTGTAATCTCGAAGATTATGTCCGGATCGACTGGCGCCATCGCTCTGACCTTCTCCATTACCTCGTCGGCCGTGCCTTTGTCGGGCAGGCGCAAGTCGAGCTGAATGCGGCATTCCGCCGGGATGGTATTGCGCCCGGTACCGCCGTGAATGGTGCCGGTGGTAACGGTGACACCGCGCGCCGGATCATTTAACGCCTCAAGCTCCAGCACGAGGCGCGCAGCCGCGCGGATAGCCGAGCGCCCGTCAAGCGGGCGAACACCCGCATGCGATGCCCGGCCGCGAACGACGACGTCGAACATCCCGACGCCCTTGCGGGCGGTAACAATCTTGCCGCCGTCCCTTGCCGGCTCGACCACAAGCGCAAAGGCGGCGTTCTTTGCAAAATCCTCGATCATCGGGCGCGAGCTCTTCGAGCCGACCTCCTCGTCCGGAACTACGAGCAGGTCGATCGGGAGGTTGTGTCCCATCTTCGCCACGAGCTTCATGGCCTCGAGCGCCATCAGTACGCCGGCCTTCATGTCGTAGATGCCGGGACCATAGAGCCGGTCGCCTTCCTGGCGGAGCGGCAGCTTGCCGTTGATTGTCCCGATGGCATGCACTGTATCAATGTGCGCGAGGATGAGGACACTCTTGGCGTTGTATCCTTCGAGTCGTGGCGTCCGCACTGCGACGATATCGCCGAACCCGAGGGTGCCAGCCCTGCGCTCGATCACGAAGCCTGCTTCACGTCCTATTGCTTCCAGACGGTCCGCCAGCTGATTGACCGCTGCGGCATCTCCACTTGGAGTCTCCATCTCCACCCAAACCCGAAGTTCATCGAGAAGACGATCGACGTCGATGTTCGCAGCCGTGATCGGAAGCGTCATGGTGCTCACTCCCTTGTTTCGGCCGGCAGGACCCGGATCAGGTGTGCGGTTTCCGCCTCCAGCCTTGTCCGGCTGTAGAGCAGCGGCACGTATTCGCCACGCGACCATGGTTCGGCGAGGTCGGAATAGAAGGGCGAACGAGGATCGCCCGACTGACCAGGCGTATTGACGCAGACGCTGTTGTCCCAGTTGCCGACGTCCATAACCAACCTTACGGAGGCCCCGGCGTTGACCCCGAAATCGCCGGGGCGATAGGCGGCATGCATGGGCGTGGAGCGGCTCCCGCCGACGGGCAGAGGACCGACGTCCCATACGCTCTCTGCAGCCGGCTTCACCCGACTTGCTGCGTGCTCGAAGAGCGCCCGATGAAGATCTCCCCACCGCCACGCTGATGGATTTGGGCCGAGTCGGGCCGCGCAGTCCTGCCAGCCCTTGGCCAGAGTGGAAAGGACCAGCGCGTCCCGCTCTTCAATGCTCCAGAAGTGTTCGGGCGTCTGGATCAAGGAAATCAGTCGGTCAAAATCGCCGGGAAGCAGCAACTGCCGCACCGTCTCGTCTGGCGCGAAGCGCGCCAGGAGAGCGGGCCGCAGGTGTTTCATCCACCACACCTCGAACAGTGCGGCTGGGGCGCTGCCGGCGTCGAGCTGGAAGTCCCAGCAATCGAACAGAGCAAGTCCGGCAAGCCGATCTGCATCTGCCGGCAAGGACGAAGCCGCCTCACGCAGGACCGAGACAATGACCTCTGCGGGACGGGAGTAGACGTCTGTCTGAAGAGCCATTGAAGCCGTCAGCGTATGGCTTCGGTCGGCGGCGAGGACTGACTTGATCCGTTTCGCCCGACTGCCTTCCGCCCATTCGTGACCGATAGACGGCGCTGCCGAATCGCGATCGGCGGGCAGATTCATCTCGTTCGCGGATGCCACGTAGCCCTCAACCGGATTGAAGGAACGCGGAAGCTCCGCGGGTGCCAAAAAGCCATCCCACTCGTGGCTACCGTCACCCGGCACCGGCAGAAGACCCTGCCAGTTGCGGCGTACCGGCGTGAAGCCGGCGGTGAACCAGCCAATATTGCCGCCGATGTCGGCGCTGACATGATTGACGGAAGGCGTACCCCAATGATCGAGGCTGGCTGCAAATGCTTCGGTCGAGGGACTGCGCATGTAGGAGAGGCTGCCAAGATAGGCAGCTGAACCGGGAAAATGCCAGACCGTGCGAATGGCCACCGCACGATGGCGTTCCGTATCCTCGTACAGGACCGGCCCGTGGCGGGTAAAGGAAAGCGTCAGCACCTGCTCTTCATAGCCACGCACGGCGAAGGTTTGCGTGACCCGCTCGATCTTTTCCCAGCCGTCCCCATAGCGGTAGAAATCCGGCTCGCCTTCCTTCGTCTCATAGACGTAGATGTCTTCCTGATCCGCGCCGAAAATAGTCAGACCGAAGGCGGTCCGGCCGTTGTGGCCGATTGAGACGCCGGGCGCACTCGGTTCACCTGCCCCGATGACGTTAAGCCCCGGGGCGTCAAGGTGGACGAGGTACCGGAGCGAGGGAACGGCATGAGCACGATGAGGGTCGCTGGCCAGGATTGGGCGGCCACTCTCGGTGCGGGACCCGTGGACCGCCCAGTTGTTGGAGCCTTCCTCGGCGCTACGCTGCACGACCTCGCCGAGATCTGTTACCTCCGACCACGTCCAGGCATCGGACAGGCTCGCGGACAACCGGTCCTTCTCGAAGGTCACCGGCGCCGTTGCAAGCTTGAAGAGCCGTGCAGCCTCCAGCGGTATATCGGCAAAGGAAAGACCGTCGGCGAGCCGTGGCTCCACTGGAGGGTCGAGCTCAAAGCGAAGAAGATCGGTTGCGGCGTCCGAAAGCGACATCACGTTTGCGCGCAGGATCTCGGAGACCCCATTGCGGGTCAGCGCGTGAGAGCGAATGCGTACAACGTCTTCCGGTTGCCAATGGGCAGGTCTGGTACCGAACACTCCGAACTCGGGTGGCATCCGCTCCGGCTCCCGCTCGCAAAGAGCGATGTAAGCATTCACGCCGGCGGCAAAGGCGGTGCAGATCGCCTGCGTGTCGTTTGCATAAGCGAGCCATTCTACGTTCATATCGCCGCGATAGAGAAAGTGTTGAGCAGCATGATCCTGGGCGAGATAGCCAGGGCCGAAGTCGGCCGCCAATAAGCCGAGACCGCGCTTGCGCCAGAGATCGAGCTGCCAGAGTCGGTCACGTGCTGCGTTGAAACCTTGCAGGAGAAAAAGATCGCCATCGCTCGCAGCGCGTATGTGTGGGATTCCCCACCGGTCGACGCGGATTTCGGCTTCCCGCTGTAGCCCAGACAGCGCAATGGTTTCTTCGGTGGCGCGAGCGCTCATGGCATTCCTTCAGGCGTGGTGGCAGGCGACCCGCGCGCCGTCCGGACGGGGAGTCAGTTCGGGGCGGACTTTCGAGCAGATCTCGGTCGCCAGCGGGCAACGTGTATGGAAGGCGCAGCCGGAGGGGATGTTGGCAGGGCTCGGCAGCTCGCCCTGCAGGATGAAGCGTTGCTTGCTCCGCTGAGCGACAGGGTCTGCCTCAGGCACAGCCGACATCAGCGCACGGGTGTAGGGATGCTTCGGATTTGCGAAGAAGGTATCCCGATCGGCGATCTCAACGAAGCGTCCGAGATACATCACCACCACCCGATCGCAAATGTGTCTCACAACACTCAGGTCATGGGAGACGAAGAGGTAGGAGACCCCCATCCGTTGCTGAAGCGCGACCAGCAGATTGAGGATCTGCGCCCGCACTGACACGTCGAGAGCCGACACAGGCTCATCGCAGATCAGGAGATCCGGTTCGAGCGCCAGGGCCCTCGCAATCACCACGCGCTGACGCTGGCCGCCTGAAAACTGATGAGGATAGCGATCTGCATGCTCGGGCCTAAGACCGACCTGCGTCAAGAGCTCCGCCACGCGCTCCTTCAGCGCCTCTCCACGCGCGATGGCGCGCACGATCAGCGGTTCGCCAATGGTAGCGCCAATGGTCGAGCGGGGATCGAGCGAAAGGGCCGGATCTTGGAAGATCATCTGGACCTTGCGGCGAATGTCGTTAAGCTTTCGGCGGTTGGCTCCCACGACCTCCTCGCCGCTGATCTTCACGCTGCCCGACACAGGCGCCTGCAAACCCACGATGGTGTTCGAAAGTGTTGACTTGCCGCAGCCGGACTCGCCGACCAGCGCGACGGTTTCAGCCTTGCGGATCTCAAGGTCGACGCCGTTGACCGCCTTGACGACCACGCCGGAGGACCGGAGAAGCCCGGCACGACCACCGAAATGGACCGCGACATCCTTCAGCTCGAGAACATTCTGCAGGTCTTCGGTCATGCGGCCACCTCGCCGATTTCATCCATGCGGTCGATATGCCAGCAGGCGGAGCGGTGGCCGCCGCCGCAATCGAACAATGGAGGCTGTTCTACCCGGCATCTCTCGGTTGCCAGCGGACAGCGATCTGCAAAGCGGCAGCCAGCGCCAAACTCGTTGGGAGTCGGTACCCTCCCCTCGATCGTTGCAAGGTCGGCCTTGGGCGCATCACTCAGCTTGGGAACGCTCGCGAGCAGGAGGGCCGTGTACGGGTGCCGAGGCTTCTCGAAGAGTGCTTGGACGGGCGCGATCTCGGTAATGCGACCGGCATACATGACCGCGACATCGTCCGCGATGTCGGCAACCACGCCCATATCGTGCGTGATGATGACGATCGAGGTGCCACGTTCGGCAACGAGCTTCTTCATCAGGTCGAGGATCTGTGCCTGGATGGTCACGTCCAGCGCCGTGGTCGGTTCATCGGCAACCAGCACGCGCGGACTGCAGATCAGCGCGATAGAGATCATGATACGCTGGCACATGCCGCCCGACAGCTCGAACGGATACTGGTGGAGCCTTCGGTCTGGATCGGGGATCCCGACATCTGCAAGCATCTGGCGGGCTTTGGCGTAGGCCTCGGTGCGCGGGACGTTGTGGTGCGTCCGATAGGCGGCGGCAATCTGGGCACCGACCGTTGTCAGCGGATCCAGGGAAGCGCTCGGTTCTTGGAAGATGATCGATATGTCCTTGCCCCGGGCCCTGCGAAGCTCACGTTCCGACAATGCAGTAAGGTCGCGACCGCCAAGTCGAACGCTTCCACCGGAGCGCCGCGCTGCCGGCGGCAACAGGCCGAGCATCGCGTAAGACGTCAGTGACTTGCCGCAGCCGGATTCGCCCACCAGCCCCATGACCCTGCCTGGTGCAACCGTGAATGAAATTCTGTCGACGACATCGGCTCCGGCGATCTCGATCGTCAGGTCCTCCACGGAAAGCAGTGGGCTCAGGTCCATCTCCATCCGAAGCCCCACGCTTAGCCTGCCCGAGCCGGCGAGGTCGGTTGGGGCCGCTTGTAATTGCCAATCGAGTTGCCTCCGTCAACGCTCAGGACGGCGCCAGTGATGAAGGCGGCCTGGTCGGAGCACAGATAGGCGATAGCACCCGGCGCATCCTCCGGACCGCTGGCCCGGCCGAGCGGGATGTTCTTCAACATGTTCTCGACATAATCGTCGCTGAGCGAGGAAACTTCACTGCCCGGCGCAAAGCCAGGCTCGACCACGTTGACCCGGATACCGTAGTGCGCAAGTTCCATGGCGAAGCCTTTAGAGAGGCGTTCGATTGCTGTCTTGGAGGTGCAGTATGGCACCGAGTTCTGGTTCATCTTGCGCGCGGCGCCGGACGAGATATTCACCACCGACCCCTTTTTTCGTTCGGCGATCATCAGCTTCGCCATCTCGCGCGTCAGCACGAAAGGAGCCCGAAGGTTCACTCCGAAGACGCGATCCCAATCGCTGAACTCCATCTCCAGCAGACTAAAGCGGGTGTAGATGCCCGCGTTATTGACGAGAATGTCCGGTGCCTTCCACGTGCGACGCACCAGTTCGACAAGATCGAGCATGGACGCGTCGCTTGTCAGTTCGGTGGCGTGCAGCAGTGTCGTGGCCGGATCGAGGCCGATATCAGCCGCAACATTTTCCAGTGCATCCATCCGAATGTCGCTGAGGCACAGTCGGGCGCCACGCTTGGCGAAATAGGCGGCGGTCCAGGCGCCGAAGATACCGGCAGCACCCGTGATGACCATTGTCTTGTCTTGGAATTCCATGTGGTACCTCAGCGGGAACGGGAGCGCGGGTCGAGCTGGTCGCGCAGCCAGTCACCGAGCACATTAACGGAAAAGACGAGGAGGAAGAGGCAAACGCCGGGAACGGCGACGATCCACCACGCACGTTCCAGATACTGGCGACCGACGCTCATGATCGAGCCCCAGCTGGCAGACGGTGGCTGGATCCCGAGTCCAAGGAAGGAAAGACCGGATTCCATCAGGATCATCAGGCCGAATTCCGCCGTGGCCACGATAAGAATCGGACCGGCGATATTGGGTAGGACATGGTGAAAGAGGATCCTGACCGCGCCTGCGCCGGCAAGCTCCGATGCTTTGATGAACGGCAGATTGGCGACCTGCAGCGTCTGCGCATAGGCGACGCGGGTATAGCGAGGCCATCTGGTCAGCCCGAGAACAAGCACGAGCTTCAGGAAGCCTGGACCGAGCACGGCAACCGTGAGCACCGCCAGCAGGATGGCCGGGATGGACATCATGATGTCGACTAGGCGCATGATGATCGTTTCCGTCCAGCCGCGGAACCAGCCGGCAAGCATCCCGAGCGACACACCTACCAAGGTCGACACGATGACCGACAGGACTGCGACTCCCAGAGAAACCCTGGCGCCGTACAGCGTTCGGGAAAGAACGTCGCGGCCGAGGTCATCGGTTCCGAGCCAGTAGGTGATGCCCCGATAAGAAAAGCCTGGCGCCTTCAGACGCGCCAACAGTGTCTGATTGTTTGGATCGGCAGGAGCGACAAGCGGCGCAAACACTGCCAGGAGGACGATCGCTGCCAGAAGAATGGATACGACGACCACCGACAGGGGAACGCGACGAAGGTGTTGGCGAACGGCATGGACGCTTACAATCACGGACATTTCCTCACCGGACCAAGCGGATGCGCGGATCGACGGCCACGTAGACGAGGTCCGCCAGCACGCTGGTCATCACATAGACGAATGAAATCAGCAGCACGATCACCTGGACCACCAGGAAGTCCCGCGACTGGATCGACTGAATGGCGAGCTGTCCAATGCCCGGCCAAGCGAAAACGGTCTCAATAATGACGGCACCGGCAAGGAGGTTTCCAATCTCAAGCGCCGCAATGGTGATCACCGGAATGGAGGCGTTCCTCAGCACGTGACGAAAGACCGTCTGCCTGAGCGACAGCCCCCGAGCAATACCAGCCCGAACGTAATCCTTCCCAAGCTCATCGATGATGGCGATCCGCGTCATGCGGGCAAAGGTGGACATCGAAAGCGCGCCCAGCGCAATCGACGGCATGATCATCGCGCGGAGCTCTCCCGCCCCTGAAGTTGGCAGCCAGCGCAGGGTGACGCCGAAGATGAAGATCAGAAGGATGGCCGACAGGAATGTCGGCACGCTCTGCCCCGTCACCACGACGGCTGCGAGAATGCGTTCGATGGCGCTGCCGCGCATGGTAGCCATGATGATGCCGGCGGGGATTCCGACACCGATGGCAACGACGAGAGCACCGGCTGCAAGCTGGATCGTGTAGGGCAGTCGGGACGCAACGATATCCAAGGCCGGCACGCGCTGGACGACAGAGTCCCCAAAGTCCAGTTGCGTCAAGCCGTAGAGATAATCGAGATACTGGACCCAGATCGGTCTGTCGAAGCCGAGCTGATGGCGCAGCTCGGCGATCATTTCGGCCGAGGCATCCTGGGGGACCAGCAGAAGCGTCGGGTCCCCCGAGAGGTGCATGACGACGAAGACGATCGTGAGCACACCGAAGATTGCGACTATTGCCTGGACCAACCTCTGGACGGTGTAGTTCAACACGATCGCGCCCTCGCCCTTACTGCTGCCAGCTCATGTCCATGACAAACATGGCTTCATTGGCAGACGGTTCCCACTGCAGGTTCTTTGCCGCGCCATAGAGCGCAAAGACCTGGTAAAGGCCAAGACCTGGGACGTCCTCGCGGAGGATCTCATACGCCTGTGCGTAAAGGCTCTTGCGCTTTTCCTCGTCGAGAATGGTGCGCGCTTCATCCACCAGAGCGTCGTACTTCTCGTTCTTGTATTTCGCCCAGATGCTGCCGCTGCGGAACAGCGGAAAGATGATGCCGTCAGCATCCTGGCAGGCGCAAGACCAGGCGCCGAACGCCATCCCGCCCGCGTTTTCCGCACCGCCCTGCCGACGCTTCAGGAAGGTGGCCTGATCGCTGGAGGAGATGGTTACGTTCAGGCCGACCTCGTTGACCATCTGCTGAATGGCTTCGACCAGTGCACGGGGATAGGATGGCGAGGTCAGAAACTCGACGGTTGCTCCTTCCGCTCCTGCCTCCTTGATCAGATCAGCGGCTTTTTCCGGATCATAGGGATAACCTTCAACAGCATCCGTGTAGCCGAAGATGGGTTCTGCTCCAACGATATTGACGGGCTTTCCGTAACCTTCCAGCAGCGCATCCACGAGGCCCTGTTTGTCGATTGCGTAGGCAATTGCCTGGCGTACCCGCACATCCTTCGTCGGGCCGGCTTCCGCATTCAAGTAGAGATAGCCCACGCGCTCCGTTTCACCCGTCAGGAGCTTGGTGTTGCTGTCGCTCTCAATGGTGGAAGCCTGGTCCGGAGGCACGTCGCGGATCAGATCCGCCTTGCCGGTCTTCAGATCGGCGATGCGGGTTGAAACATCCGGCACCGCTCGAAAGACCACTTTCTCGAAAGGCGGCTGGCCGCGCCAGTAACTGTCATAGGCTTCCAGTTCCGTCTGGATACCCTTCTTCCATTCGACCATCTTGTAGGGCCCGCTTCCGAGCGGGTTCAGGTTGAATTCCTGGTCGCCGACCTTTTCCACATAGGCCTTGGGCACGATCGAGAGCTTTACAAGCTGGGCAAGCAGCGCAGGGTACGGGGATTTCGTTGTTACCTTCACTGTCGTCGGATCGACGACCTCAGCAGCCTGGATCTGGTCGAACTGGGATAGTTGCGGGCTCTTCAGCGCCGGGTCGATGATGCGGTTGATCGAGAAGGCGACATCTTCCGCCGTCAGCTTCGAGCCGTCCTGGAAAGTCACGTCATCGCGAATCTTGAAGGTGATGGTCGTGTCGTTGTCATAGGTCCACTCGGTCGCGATCTGGGGGACAATCTTCCCTGAAGCGTCGCGCGTCAGGAGGTTGTCGAAGATGTTGCGGTAGACGGTATAGCTGTCAGTGTTCCACTGCAGATGCGGATCGAGCGTTGCCACGTCGTTCGGCAGGTCGATCGTCAGCACCTCCTTGGTTTGCGCCATGGCCGTTGAGGTCATCAGGGCCAAAGCGACCGCTGCTATGGATGCTAGTCCTAGTTTCATGTCTTCACCCTCTCTTTATCCATCGTTTGTTACACCAGTCACCTAGCGGCTGCGGATGCGACGAGGCCGCATTCATCAGCACAATAGCTCGCTAGTTCCGCGTGGGTGCAGAACCAGACGTTACCCTTCGACTGGGCGAGCCGAATGATTTCCTCCAGAATAAAGATGCGGGAGCGATGCCCGACATGGTGGGGGTGCAGGGTCACCTGAAAAAGCCCGCCCTCCTTCCATGCAACCTCCAGCTCGCGCTGCAGGATGTCACAGACCATGACAGGGCCGCCATAGGGGCGCGCGCCGGTCATGCGGTCCATGGCCACGTAAGGCGCGTCATCGCGGATCCACTCGACGGGAATTTCCACCATTCCCGTCGGCTCGCCATCTTCGAGAAGCTCATAAGGCTCGTCGTCGGCCATCAGCGACGAATCGTAGAGCAGACCCATCTCGCGGGCAATCGCCAGCGTGTAGGGGCTGAAATCCCAGGAAGCCGTTCGCATGCCGACCGGTCGGGTGCCGGAAAGCTTTTCGAGCATGTCTGCCGCCCTGAACGCCAGATCACGCTCGGTCTCGTGGTCCAGGCGCGAATTGAACTCGTGAATCCAGCTGTGCATGCCAAGCTCATGGCCACCGGCAATGACGGCCTTGACCTCGTCGGGATTTATCATCGCGGAGACAGCAGGCATGAAGAAGGACGCAGGCACGCCGTACTTTTCCAGAAGCGACAATATCCTGGGCGTGCCGCATCGCGCGCCATACTGGCCCTGGCTCAGCCTGCTGATGGAAACGCCGCCATTCCTCAACTCGAATGTTTCGTGGTCGCTGTCAAAGGAGATGGCGACTGCCATCCGCGCGCCATTCTGCCATGAGGTCGGCTTCAATGACCGCCCGGCTCTTGCCTTCTGGATCTTCTGACGCCAAATGTCTTCCGCCCACATCCAGGGTTGGTGTTGATCGTGCTCTTGCGTCGCGCTCATCCGTAACCTTCGATTTTGGGCCCACCGCGAGCTGCGTTTCACCCCTGCCTTGGAAGTGTTACAAGCCCAAGAATTGGTCATCAACCGAGTGTTTGTTCACGTACATGAACTATGAAGTGAAAAGCGCGGGGCGCATTCTCGACCTTCTCGACTATCTTTCGCGACGGCGCGAGCCGGTAGGGTTGTCGCAGATCATCCGCGAACTGAGCTTGCCGAAGTCGAGTGCCCACGGACTTTTGCAGACACTGGCCGCGCGTGGCCACCTGATGCAGGACGCCAACGGCCGCTATGTCCTGGTAGAAACAAGCCATGGCTTCCCCTTTCGGCAGCATGAAGAGCCATTGGTGGTGACCGCCCGCCCATTCATGGAGCGCTTGCGCGACCGGTCTGGCGAGACCGTGCTCCTGTCCACGATGAACGCCCATTGCGAGGTTCGGCGGCTGGCGAAATGCGTGAGCAACGAGCCGATCCGCTATGATGTGAACATGGACGCCGCTATCGCGCCGTACTGCACAGCAACCGGCCGCCTGCTGCTTGCCCACGCCCATCCGGACGTGCGCGAAGATTACCTCTCCCGTGTGCAACTGCTTACCTACACGCGCTATACCGTCACGGATCTACAGCAGTTGCGCAGGCTGCTGGAAAAAATTCGAGCAGACGGGTATGCAGTAAACGACCAAGAATTCGTCACTGGATCCACCGGCGTTGCTGCGCCAATTCGGGACCGCGAGGGAACCGTCATCGCTGCCCTCAACCTCGGAACATTGACGTCGCGGTTCCTGGATAAGCGAGAACTGCTGATCCTGATGGTCCGCAGCTTCGCCCACGATATCAGCCGTGCCTTGGGATATCGGATAACGAGAGATGAGGACCGCGACGAATAGGGCAAGCACTGGCCCTGCCCCACGTTGAGACTTACGCCATGTAGCGCCCCTCAAGGACAAGCGGGCTACCCCGCATAAGGGACGCGGCATCGGAGCGAAGCACAAGAAACACCGTTAGCGTTTTCTGGGACCGTTGGGCCGATGCCGCGGCTGCTGCAACGCTGGACAAGGCGGTCGAGAGTTGGCGCCGGCAACGCTCTTAAGACGATCCGAGTTGCAGCTATCGCTGCACTTAGTTTCGTACGTTCTAAAAAATCGCCAGCACGCATTGCTTGCTGAGGTTCACCGAGAGCCGGCAATTCGAATAGTCGGTGCAAGCCGTTAAGAGACGGCTGGCAATTCTTTACGTTCCAGGCTCTCGACTTCGGCAGCTTCTGCCAACGGTAACGAGGACAGCAATTGGCAAGAATGGTGAACAAAGCGGACGTAGTGCAACTGTTGGCACTTTCTGCGTCACCTCCCATATCGGGGCACGCCTAGCCACTATACCCCGATGGGCGGAGCGTCTGTAGTGCCTCGAATGCACCCAGAGCTCTACAACGCCAGTTCGACTCGTAGGGACTCAAGACCCTCCATTGCAACGACACCGTCCTTTATCGTCGGTGCCTGCGTTTCATCGCCCATCAGCGCCGGGATGACGTCCGACAGCAGCGAGTGATAACCCTTGGGGTCCTCGTTGGCCGCCGCTGTGAAATTCGGTTTCCACATCAGCGTGTCTGCAGCGTCGTCGAGCGTGGCAGCGGGATCATCCACTTTGAACCGCGAATCGCGGTTCCAGCGGACCTCGACAACGTTGTCGACCTCGATACGCTGGTGGTCGCCCATGATTTCGATGCGCTCCACCGGCGCGCCGCGCGATTGGGCAGTGCCCATGGCGATGGTACCGATGGCACCACATTCAAAGTCGAAGTTCACATGGAAGAGCACCTTGCCCCTGCCCTTCTCGACCTTGCGGGCCGTCAGCTTGGTAACCGGCGACACGAGGAACGAGACAAGGTCCATGTAGTGCACGCAGTGATGCAGGAAGAAGCCGGTATAGTCGACATTGCCCGCGAAATATCCGGGTGCAGTCATGTAGTAGCCAGTAAGACCGTAAATTTCTCCGAAACGGCCCGAGCGCAGGATATTGGCCGCGATCTTGTTTCCGGCTGAGTAGCGCTTCATGAAGCCGAGAAGCAGCGGCTTGCCGGTTTTTTCCGAGGCGGCAAGCAGTTCGCGCGCACCTGCGGCGCTTCCGGATGGCGGCTTCTCCATGAACACGGGAAGCCCCCGCTCCAGAGCCATCTTGCCGAACTGGAGATGCTGGTCCGGGCCAACTGCCATGCCGACAGCGTCAATATCGCAACGGCGTATGAGCTCCTCCGCGTCGCTCGTCAGGCTCGACACGCCGAACTGCCGTCCCGCAGATGCCAGACGTTGGCCGTCAATGTCGCAAAGCGCAGCAATCTGGACATCGTGGCGAACGAGTTGCGGAAGCAGCATTTGGGTAGCGTGGACGCCGCAGCCGATCCAACCGATCTTGAGTGTCATCGACGATATTCCGTGAGCAGGATGTGGGACTTGATGAATTGGGCACTGGCAGCGAGACGCTCGTTCTCGTCCTCATGTGGCGCCCGCCACTGAGCGAAGGGAACGCCGAAGCGATCGTCGTCGCGCCGGAAGGGTTCGAGCGATATTGGGCCGCCATACCCGATCTCATGGAGCGCCCGGAAGACATCGACCCAGTCCGTTGCGCCGGTACCGGGAAAACCGCGATGGTTCTCATTAGCCTGGAAGTGCACGACGCGCTTTCCACCCAGACGGATCGCCTCGGCAATGGAGGCTTCTTCCATGTGCATGTGGAACGTGTCGAGCATGAGTTGAACGGCTGGGTGATCCACCGCATCGAGCAGCTCGATCGCCTGCTGTGTCGTGCAGAGCACGTCGCTCTCGAAGCGGTTGAGCGGCTCGACCGCCAGTACCACGCCGAGACTGGCCGCATAATCGCCTGCTTCCTTTAGACCGGCGACACAGCGGGTCTTTCGTGCATGCCGTTCCTGCTCACTGACGGGCTGGGGCGGCCGTCCGGCAAAGACAAGGGGGTTGCCGGTGAGCGGACCACCGACGACCGTAGCGCCGAGAGCCGCAGCACAGTCAGCCGCATATTTGAGGTAATCAATCCCGGCACGATGGGCGGCCGGATCATCCGCCGAGAGGTTACGCTGCAGGTTGACGCGAGCGGCGAGTACAACGCCGAGCTCGGCGGCCTCAAGCGCGTGGCGGGCCTCCTTCAGATCAAGCTCGCCCGGCTCCGGTACGAGTAGCTCAACGAAATTGTAGCCGAGGCTGCGCATCTCGGAAAAGAGCGGGAAATGCTCTGCCGTGAATGGCCGCGCATATTGCATGGAGATCAACCCGACAGGGTTCATTGTCTTTCCTCTTTCATTCGAATCAGCCCTTCACCGCACCTTGTGTCATTCCGCCGATAAGGCGACGCTGGACGAGAAGGAAAAGGATAGTAGCCGGCATGGCGCCGACGATGGCGCCCGCAGCAAGCAGGCCCCATTCGATCTGGTATTCGCCGATGAGGGTCTGGATTGCGACCGTGACCGGTCGGACGTTCCGTCCGCCAAGCGTCAGGGCATAGAGATATTCATTCCAGGCGGTGATGAAGATGTAAATGCCCGTCGAGATGATGCCCGGCAGCATGAGTGGCAGAACAACGCGCCTGAGCGCCGTCAGCCGCGAGCAGCCGTCGATCATCGCGGCCTCGTCGAGGCTCTTCGGAATAGCACCGACATAGCTCGTGAGCATCCAGACCGCAAAGGGAATGGCAACCGTCGCATTGGCAAGGATCAGACCAAAATGGGTGTCGAGTAGACCTACCTTCCGCATCAGCACGAAGAGTGGCAGGATCAGCAGCACGATCGGGAACATATTGATCAGCAGAAACTGCAACATGAGGAGCTTTCGACCGGTAAAGCGGAAGCGCGAGAAGGCATAGGCAGCTGTCACAGCCACAGCGAGCCCAAGTGCCATAGTACCGCAAGCAATGATCAGGCTGTCGAGCATGTTGTCCAGGAAGGAAGTCTGCTGCAGCAGACGCACGTAATTGTCGAGACTCCAGCCTGCGGGCGAGATTGAAACGCCTGTCGCATTCAGAGCCTTTGTCGGTGTCAGCGACGTCAGCACCATCCAGGCAAAGGGCGCCATCGCAAAAAGGACGATCATCAACACCGGCAGATCAGTTGTGATGATACGGCGGACGGTGGAGGGCTTTTTCATCGTTCCACCTCCCGCATCGTACGGGCAAGATAAAGGGCAACGACTGCACCAAGGAGCACGGTAAAGGTGACCGCGATCGTCGTGCCATAGCCGAAGTCGAGGTTCTGACGTGCGCGCACAAATGCGTAGAGCGGCAGCGTATGGGTAGCATAGCCCGGCCCCCCGCCTGTCATTACGAAGATGACGTCCATGGAGTTGGCGACCCAGATGACCCGAAGCAGGCCGGCGGTCGCCAGAACCGGAGCAATACCCGGCAGAGTGATATGCACGAACTGCCGCCATGCCGAGGCACCGTCGATGGAAGCTGCCTCGTAGTGGCTCTTTGGAATCCCCTGCAGCCCAGCAAGGATCATGACCGCGAAGAAGGGGAAGCCCTGCCAGGTCAGCGTCGCGATGATCGCATAAAGAGCGAGATCGGGATCGGCCAGCCATGGCACGGCGGACTGCACGACCGACAGATAAATCAGGATGTCGTTTAACACGCCCGTATTCGGGTCGTAGATCCAGCGCCACATGAGAGCGATCACCACGCTCGGCAGCGCCCAGGGTATGATGATGAGCCCGCGCGCCAGACCGCGCCACGGGAACTCCCGGTTCAGCAACAACGCGGTCAGGAGGCCGAGGCCCATCTGCAGCGGCACCGTCAGGCCAATCCAGATGGCGGTATTGCCAAGCGCGGTCCAAAACACTGGGTCGGCAAAGAGCTTCACATAGTTACCAAACCCGACGAAGCGGCTGGCATTGGGTTTCCAGAGGATGAGGTCGTAGAAGCTGGTGGCAAGCGCCTGCACCATCGGAAAGAAGACGATGAACACTGTGACGAGAACGGCAGGCGCCAGCAGCATGTAGGGCATCAGCCGGACGCGCCAGGGCGTGGCGATGGTAACAGCGGTCGATGGTGAGGCAGTCGTCGCGGTCATTCGGTCGTTCCCGGCCGTTGTCATCCGAAGGATCCCATCCGCCCTGATGTTTGGGTCGGACGGATGGGATGCGAAGCGGGCACTGCGCACCCACTTCCGGGAGGTTACTGCTGCGCGAACAGCGCCTCGAGCTGCTGCATCATCTGCTCTGAGGTGATCTGGCCCGTGAGCGCCTGCTGCATTGCAGTCTGCCAAGCCGTGTTCACGAACTCCGACGTCGCGGTGTTCTGCGGAAGTACCTCAGCGAAGGGGAGCGATTGCACGGTCGCGTCCACGAACCGGCGCTCATGCAGCGTCCAGTTCTCCGATCCACTCTTGGTGACAGTCATCTGGCCCGTTGCCTTGTTGAATGCGACGTTGTTTTCGCCCTCCGCAAGGAAGGAGATCCACTTCCATGCTGCATCCTTGACCTGCGAAGAGGAGAAGATCGCCAGGGACTCGTCGCCATAGGAGGTCCAGCGTCCGCCACCGCACTCGGGAACCGGGACAGCCGAGACCTTGTCGCCGAGCGCCTTAACCATGTCATTGGACGAACCAATGTGATGGATGGTCATGGCAGTCGTACCGTTCTTGAAGGCGCCAGTGATTTCCTGGAAGCCGTCGTTTGGCGCGGACGGAGGAATAACCTTGTCTTTCTGGAAGAGATCGATCAGCCATTGATTGGCAGCGATCGCTTCAGGCGTCGTCAAGCCGCCCGGCTCCAGCTTTGCGCCCTGTGACAGCACGAAGGCCCCCCACTGGTCCCAACCACCCTTCCCGCCACGCAGGCCGAAGCCGTAGTTCTCCGGCGCATTGGTCAGCTTGATAGCGGCGTCCCGGAACTCATCGCATGTCGTCGGCGGCTTCAGGCCTGCCCGTTCGAACAGGTCGGCCCGGTAATAGAGATAGAGCACGACGTACTGGATCGGCAGATAGTACTGCTGGCCGTCCGGTCCCTTGTTGATCTCCAACAGGTTGTCGAGAAGGTCTGCCTTGCCGGACCATGCCTCGACTTGCTCGCCAATTGGCTCCAGCGCACCCATTTCGATGAGGCGCGGCTGGGCGAACAGCTTCACCATGGCCGCGTCAGGTGCGTTTCCGCCGACCAGGGCGGTGTAAAGATTATCGTAATAGCTATTCCAGGGCACGTTCTCGGCCTCGATCTCGATGCCTGGGTTGGCAGCCTCAAACTTGGCTACCAGGTCGTTCATCGGGTTTTCCGGATTATCAAAATGATACCAGAACCGGACGGTTTCCGCGGATGCGGTGCTTGCAAGCAGAGCGGTCGCAAGAGCCGCACCGATGGCCAGTTTCTTCAACATTTTCATTCTCTCCTCCTCAGAAAATCAAGCTTGCTTTCCGGCGATCATGTCCTTTGCCGCCTTCCCTGCCGCCGCCAACGCCTCCCGCGCCGCAGCAAGATCAATGGTGTTCTGCAAAAAGCCGTGCGTAACACCCGGCACCACTGTCAGCGCATCACTGCGCCCGAGGCCCTTGAGCCGTTCGTGCAACAGGATGCTGTCCGAAAGCAGCGGATCCACCCCCGCGGCCATCAGATGGAGTGGCGGCAGCGCCTTCAATGCCCCTTCAGAAGCGACCAGCGGACACGCCAGCGGATCGGCCGAAACATCACGGCCACCGGCATACCAGTTCCAGTAGCGCTGCATCTTTGCAGTCGTCAGTCCCGGTCCTCGTTCGAAATCACGGTACGACTGCGTGTTGAAGGACGCGGAATAGGTTCCGTAGAAGAGCAAGGCGCCTGCCACAGTGGCGTTCGACCGAGGTTGCTCGTGCAATAACGCCGCGAGCGCAAGATTTGCCCCGGCGGAGTCGCCTGCCACAATCAGTGGGCCTTCCTCGACGCTGAAGACGCTTGCTGCGACAAAAGCCGATCGCAAGGTGGCGACAACGTCCACCAACCCCGCAGGATAAGGATGCTCCGGTGAGAGCCTATAGTCCGGCAGCAACACCGGCAGACCAGTCTCAACCGCCAAGACGCGCGCGCATCGCTCGTGCGTCTCAGGGCTACAGAATGCAAAACCGCCGCCATGCGCGAAGATCAGCCCGCCCGACCGATGGCCCGGCGGCACCAAGACCTTCAGGCGAACGCGCGCCGATCCGAGGCATTCATCCGCGTCGATCCAGGCGTCGCCAGCAGTGGCCATCTCGGGCAGATCGAAATTCCACCGGCGATTGCTCTCAAGGGTGAATGCCCGTCCTTCTGCCGGGCTCATCAGCGTCGGATCAGGCTGGGGACCCAATTCCCGTGCGGTACGCTCAAGTAGCCTCGCCATATCGGCAGAAAGCGGGGAAGTGTCGGGCATCGCGTTCATTGGCGTTCGTCCGGGAAGACACTGGGGCCAAGATCGACGATCGTCGCGATGTGATGACGCAGTGCCTCGGACGCCTTTCCCACATCCCCCGCCTCCACGGCGTCGATAATCGAGGCATGTCGCTTTGCGGTTGCGACAAGATCGCGAGGGCTAATGCTGCGTGAAATTTTGAAGCGGTGATTGTGCACCAGGCAGCGGTGCAGGATCGGGTCGAGCGCCGGAAGCTGCGCGTCCTGAAAGAGGCGGCGGTGAAAATCTCGATCAAGCGAGGCCAGTTCCAGTTCGTCGCCCGACGCTGCCGCCTCCAGCATCTTGTCAAACAGAGCTTTCAAGTCGGCAATGAGCGTGCGTGTGGGCATTTGCAATGCTCGCACAATGCCACTGCACTCGATCTGCTGGCGCACCCGGAACATTTCCACGGCTTCAGCTTCCGTGCATTCTGAGACCTGCGTACCGCGATGGCCCTGGCGGCGAACAAGCCCTTCCTCCTGCAATTGCAGCAGGGCTTCACGCACTGTTCCTTGGCTGCAGGAAAAATAGGCGGCGAGATCCAGTTCAGTCAGAGCGGCTCCAGCCGGAAGCACCCCGAGCATGATATCGCGCTTGAGCGCGTTGAAGGTGGCGGCTGACTTTGCCGGCTTAGCGTCTCGCGCATTCGGCTGGGTAGAAAAATACATCGTTTGCTTCCGCGGAGTTGCCAATCATCTTTCGTGCAATTATTGATATTGATATCGATAATAAAGGTCAAGAGCAGATAACTTGCGGAGGAGTAGACCGTGACTGCAATCAGCTTGAGGGAAATCCGGAAATCCTATGGATCGCTGCAGGTCATCCACGGCATTGATATCAATATCGAAAGCGGTGAGTTCCTCGTTCTAGTCGGCCCCTCCGGCTGCGGAAAATCCACTCTGCTGCGAATGATCGCGGGTCTCGAGGAGATCTCCGGAGGTCGGCTGGAGATTGGCGGACAGCTGGTCAACGCCCTGCCGCCGTCTCAGAGAGACATAGCGATGGTGTTTCAGGATTATGCGCTTTATCCGCATATGAGCGTGCTCGAGAACATGGCATTTGGGCTCAAGATGCGCGGCACTGACGAGGTGACGATCCAGGCACGCGTGGCCCAGGCGGCAGAAATCCTTCAAATTCAGCAATTCCTGGATCGTCGCCCGGCTCAGCTCTCGGGCGGTCAGCGCCAGCGCGTTGCCATGGGTCGGGCCATTGTGCGGGAGCCTTCCGCATTCCTCTTCGACGAGCCACTTTCAAATCTCGATGCGGCGCTGCGGGTCGAAATGCGCCTGGAGATCGCAAAGCTTCATAATCGCATGAAGGCGACCACAGTCTACGTCACTCACGACCAGGTCGAAGCAATGACGCTTGCGGATCGCATTGTGGTGCTGAATGCCGGGCGCGTTGAGCAGATAGGTCCGCCACTGGAGCTGTACCGCCGTCCGGCGAGCCTCTTCGTTGCACGTTTTATCGGTAGCCCGACCATGAACACAATGTCAGCCGATATCGTCTCCCACAACGATCGGGCGACAGTTCAGATCATGGGCCACACGTTTGCACTTGCCGACGTAGTTGCAGGCGGGCTCAGAGCTGGAACTGTGACCGTTGG
This sequence comes from Pseudorhizobium tarimense, assembly GCF_022968135.1. Lineage (GTDB taxonomy): Bacteria > Pseudomonadota > Alphaproteobacteria > Rhizobiales > Rhizobiaceae > Neorhizobium > Neorhizobium tarimense. Next base: position 25,240 of record NZ_JALJRA010000006.1, on the reverse strand, counting down.
CATTCGGCCTGAGGATTTATCCGCCTGCGCTCCAGAGGACGCTTGGTTTAGCGGGAAGCTTGCGGTCGCTGAACGCCTAGGGAGCCAGACGTACGGATATCTGGAAACGGGCGACACGCGCATGCTGACCGCGGAGTTTGCTAGAGACGCAACCATCAGCGCCGGTGACACAGTGCACTTGCGCCCCAACTTGAGCGCTCTTCATGTGTTCGATGGCTCGTCTGGTCAACGCCTGAACTGATCAACACAGTGGGTGGTCACATCAATAGGACCCGAGCACTGTCCGCGTCGGTCACCACAGCAGTTGCAAGCTGAGCTCTCAGGACCGCGAGAAGGATCGCATGCTTGTGCGGCCCCCCAGATGCGACGATCCTGGTCGGAATGCTGCAATAGGCCTCAAGATCCGGCGATATCACCTGTCGATTGACGCAATGGTGCACAGACCGCCCCTCTGTGTCCAGATAGCGTCCGAGTATGTCGCCAACGGCGCCGGCTGCCACCAACTCGCTCACCTTCGTCTGCGCCGGCAGTCCATAGCGAACCTGCAGGGACTGCCCTGTCACGTCGCCCACGCTAAGAAACGACACATCGACATTCGCTGCGTCTCGGACAAACTCCTGGAAAACCGGCTGGGCCATGACCACCGCGTGCGCCTCCTCGCTTCCAGCATAGATGGGCGCGGCGAAGTAGTGGCACTTTGCGTTGAGGACCTTGGCGAAGCTCCTCACGATCTCGAACGTATTGATCTCTGAGCCGCGGGTTAGTCCTCCCATCAGCGATCTTATTCGCATGTCCGGCTCTTGCGCCTGGTTCATCTGGCGGGCCGTTTCATACAGCGTCGCCCCCCAACCAACGCCGATCGATCGCGGCTTGCGGACTTGGATGAGCCGATCCAGGAAAGCTGCAGATGCCCTGCCAATCACCGCATGCATATGCACAGGATCGCCCGGTGTTGGCGAGACGATTGCATGCTGCAGCCCGAAGCGCTCGCAAAGCCTCGCCTCGAGCTCAACGTTTTCGGCAAAGGGAGAGCTAAAGCTAACCCGCACAACACCCTGCTCCAGAGCCAGCGCGAGAAGCTCGTTGATGCGTCGACGCGTGAGGTTCATCCGCTCTCCGATCTGCGCCTGTGTCAGCCCCTCGACGTGGTAGAACCACGCTGCTCTCACCATCAGTTCCTGTTGCTCCATTCATCTCTCCGCTCAAATGTCACAGTCGCGTAACATATGTAACGTACTGCACCGCCGTAGATACACCAGGGGGCGTCCCGATCTTCTCCCCAAGGCACGTAGACAGCGCGAGCCGACATTCCCCGAAAGTTCGTCTCGCGCCAAGAACGGATTGAGAGATGACCGCCACTGACTTGCTTATCTTCGACTGCGACGGTGTTCTGATTGACAGCGAGCCCTTGGCGAGTCGTGTTCTTTGGCAGGCCTTGCGTGACGCGGGCGCCGATATCTCGCATCAGGAAGTATGGCAGCGATTCACCGGATTTGCCGAAGCAGACGCCCAAAAGATTTGCCGCGACGTCTTCGACCTTCGTGAAACCGACCAGATCTTTGAGGGATTGCGAACGGCGCTTCGGGAGGAGTTTGCCAGGGCGCTGTCGCCCATGCCGGGCATGTCCGACTTGGTTCGTTCTCTCTCCATCCGCAAGTGTGTCGCCTCAAACAGCAGTTTGGAGCGCCTAAAGAACAGCCTCGGCCTCTTTGATCTGTGGCACGAGTTCTTCCCCTATGTGTTCAGCGGCGAGTCGGTTGCCCGCCCAAAGCCAGCGCCCGATCTCTTCCTCCATTGCGCCGATGCGTTCGGCCTCGATCCGGCCCGCTGCCTCGTCATCGACGACAGCCCTCACGGCATCCTCGGTGGCGTGGCAGCCGGCATGCGCACAATCGGGTTCGTTGATCCGGCCGACCCCCGTCCTGATCGGTACCGCGTCTTAAAGGGCGCGGGAGCAGTGGCGGTGGTCACGGGGGCCGCGGGGCTTAGATCTGCGTTGGAAGCTTTTTTGTCGGGCAGCCATGCGGATGGGCATACTGCCCAGAAGCGTGCCGTGCCGGCCTGATCATTCCGCGTCGCGGTCCTCTGCGGCGCGTCATCGAAAGTTCACTAGCTCATTAACAAACCGACATTCGAGAGGCGCAGGAGAAGCTTGCTTTTCGAAGTCCGAACCTCAGGAGGTTATCGATGCTTTCCATCAATCGACGCGGCGCGCTTGGCCTGATCGGTGCCGCCACCGGAACCCTTATCCTGCCGCGCATGACCTTCGCCCAGGGCAAGCGCCCTTCGGTGACGATCGCGGTCCAGAAGATCACCAACAACAACACGCTCTGCGTTTGGAATGAGCAGTCCAACGTCGGTGAGCGGGTGTTCTTCCCCAACCTGTGGGAAGGCCTCATCCTGCGTGACTGGATGGGAAACCAGGGCCCCGTCGCTGGCCTGGCTACAGAATGGAAGCGCATCGATGACAAGACGCTTGAGCTAAAGCTGCGCCAGGGCGTGAAGTTCCACAATGGCGACGAGCTAACGGCTGATGACGTAGTCTTCTCCTTCTCCAAGGAGCGGGTCTTTGGTGACACCGAGCCCAAGGGTGGCAAGACCATCTTCGAAGACGACCACAAGCCCACCACTGCTAAGGAACTGCCTGCTTCTGTTCCCGGCATCGGCCGGCGTCTATGGCCGGCGCTTGCCGGCGTGGAGGCGGTCGACAAATACACCGTCCGCTTCCACAATACGACCCCGGACGTCACTCTTGAAGGGCGTCTCTACGCCTATGGCAGCCAGATCGCGAACCGCCGTGCCTGGGATGAAGCCGCCTCCTTCACCGAATGGGCGCGCAAGCCCGTTACGACAGGCCCCTATATGGTGAGCGAATACAAGCCCGACGTTTCACTGACGCTTGTTGCCTTCGACGAATACTGGGGCGGCCGTCCGCCGCTTGAGGAAATTCGCTTCGTCGAAGTTCCGGAAGTCGCCTCGCGTGTTAACGGGCTCCTGTCTGGTGAATATGATTTTGCCTGCGACCTGCCGCCGGACCAAATCGGCACCGTGCAGGCCGCATCAGGTTTTGAAGTGCAAGGATCAACGATCCTCAACCACCGCATTTCCGTCTTCAATACACAGAACCCCGTTCTCGCCGATCCGCTGGTGCGCCGCGCCATGACTCATGCGATCGATCGCAAGGCCATCGTTGAGGCCTTGTGGGGTGGCCAGACGGTCGTGCCTCCAGGCTTGCAGTTCGATATCTTCAAGACGACAGACATGTTCATCGATGGCTGGCACGCTCCGGAGTTCAATCCCGAACTGGCGCGTGATCTCCTCAAGCAGGCGAACTACAAAGGCGATGCAATCCCCTATCGGCTGCTCAACAACTATTACACGAACCAGACTTCAAACGGTCAGATCATGGTCGAGATGTGGAAACAAGTCGGCCTTAACGTCGAGATCCAAATGAAAGAGAACTGGGCCCAGATCCATGACCCAGAGGGCATCAAGGGCGTGCGCGACTGGTCGGCTTCGGCAAACATCAACGATCCGGTCACGCCGATGGTCACGCAGTTTGGCCCGAACGGCGAGATGCAGCAGAAGAAGGACTGGACGAACGCAGAAATGAACGAGCTCTCGGTCGTGCTGGAAACGTCCACCGACCGGGCTGCCCGGAAGAAGGCATATGTCCGAATGCTGGAAATCTGCGAGCGCGAAGACCCCGCCTACCAAGTGCTGCACCAGAACGCAGTCTTCACCGGTTTGAAGTCCTCGCTCAAGTGGAAGGCGGCGCCCGCCTTCGCCATGGATTTCCGATCCAACAACTGGACCATGTAACGGTCCATCTCTTCCGGCGGGGCTGAACCCGCCGGACCTCCCTTTCCAAAAATCGAAGCAGCGCCGGCAGCCTTGAAGAAGGAGAACAAGATGTCGTTCGATCTCGTGGAGATTCGTGACCTGAAGGTTGCGTTTGACGGCACGCAGGTGCTGCACGGTATCAATCTGTCGGTTGACCGCGGGGAAGCGCTCGGCCTGGTCGGCGAGTCCGGCTGCGGCAAATCCGTCACGTGGTTGGCAGCCCTTGGGCTCCTGCCAGGCAAAGCCGCGATATCGGGCTCCGTGCGCATCGAGGGAAATGAGCTGTGCAGCGCACCGCGCCAAGCGCTCGAACGCGTGCGCGGTGGCCGTATCGCGATGATCTTCCAGGATCCGTCAAGCTCACTCAACCCAGTGATCCGTATCGGCCGGCAGATCACCGAAGCGCTCACGCTTCACCGAGGCATTGGGGGGGAGACGGCAAGAGCCGAAGCACTGCGGCTCCTGGACATGGTTGGAATTCCGGATGCTCGCCGCCGCTTCGATCTTTTTCCCCACGAGTTTTCCGGCGGTCAGTGCCAACGCTTGATGATCGCCATGGCGCTCGCCGGCCAGCCTGACCTGCTGATTGCCGACGAACCCACGACCGCGCTTGACGCCACGATCCAGGCGCAAATACTCGACCTCCTCAACCAGCTGCGCGCAGAGACCGGCATGGCCACCGTGTTCATTAGCCATGACCTCGGCGCCGTTTCCCAGGTCTGCGAGCGTGTGTGTGTCATGTATGCCGGCCGCATTGTCGAGCAAGGATCGATCACGCAGCTGTTCTCGCGGCCCCGCCACCCATACACCCGCGGCCTGTTTGATGCGATTCCCCGGCTCGATGGCCCACGTACCCGCTTGGTGCCGATACCAGGGACTGTGCCCAATCCGAAACAGCTGACGGCAGGTTGCGCGTTTTCGCCCCGCTGCGCCCATTCGGTGGCCAGTTGCGATTTTCAGCGACCGGAACTTGATGTGATGGAAGACGGGCGACGGCTGGCTTGCTTCAATCCGGTGCTCGCTGACGAGCCGACGCCTGCCCTCCAGACGGTGATGGAGGACGCTTAGATGGTCACTCCGCTCATCGAGGCCAAAGGACTGACGCGTGTCTACGAGATGCGGCGTGGGCTTTTCGGCAAGGCGATCCCTGTACGTGCGGTGGATGACCTCTCGATAAAGGTCTTGCCCGGCGAGACGCTCGGCGTTGTCGGCGAATCCGGCTCTGGCAAGTCAACCCTCGGCCGGATGCTGCTTGGGATCGACCCGGCCCAAGCCGGCGCCGTGACGTTCGAGGGTCACCCAATGCCGGCATTTGGAACTGCCGAGTGGCGTGCTCTGCGGGCCAGGATGCAGCTTGTCTATCAGGACCCTCTGGCAGCATTGGATCGCAGACTTACCATTGCAACCCAGATCCGCGAACCGTTGGACATCCACAACCTGCTTACCAAAAGCCAACGGGATGGGCGCGTTCAGGCGCTGATGGCGGCTGTGGGGTTGAGGCCGGACCAGGCCGATCGATATCCGCACGAATTGTCCGGCGGGCAACGCCAGAGGGCGGTGATCGCCAGGGCGCTTGCCTCGCATCCCTCTCTGATTGTCTGCGACGAGCCGGTCTCCGCACTCGACGTTTCGATCCAGGCACAGGTGGTCAACATGCTACGCGACCTACAGGATGAGTTTCAGATCGGCATGGTCTTCATCAGCCACGACCTCAAGGTCGTGCGCAACGTCGCCGATCGGGTCGCCGTCATGTATCTGGGGCGGATCGTCGAGGAGGCCCTTTCCGACGTCATCTTCGCCTCACCGCGTCACCCATACACCCAGGCGCTAGTCTCTAGCGTGCCTGTTCCTGGCCAACCGCTCAAGGGCCGCATGATTCTGCAGGGAGAGCCCCCGAACCCGGCCGACAGACCTTCCGGCTGCGCCTTCCACCCCCGTTGTCCGCTTGCAACCGACATCTGCCGCACGTCAGTGCCAGCGCTTCGGACGATCGGCGTGGGCCGATCCGCCGCCTGCCACCTCGTCGAAGGCGCAACAGCGCCGATCGCTGCCTGAGGAGACAGACGTGGTCCGCTTCGTTATCTCCCGCCTGCTGCGCGCCCTTGTCACCATTGTCGCGGTTGTCACCTTCGCCTTCGTCGTTCTGCGCATGTCCGGCGATCCTGCTCAGGTGATGCTGGGGCCGGACGTACCGCAGGAGGCCGTGGATGCGTTCCGCACGTCCTGGGGCCTCGACCAGCCGCTCTGGATCCAGTACCTGGCCTATATCAAGTCCATATTCACTGGCGATTTCGGCGTGTCCATGCGCGACAAGGAATCGGCGCTGCAACTGGTGCTGGAACGCGTCCCGGCGACGCTGCAATTGACGATCCCGGCGTTGCTCCTGAAGCTGTTTATCGGCATACCCGCAGGCGTCTATGCGGCACTTCATCGTCAAAGTGCGGTCGATCGCAGCGTCATCCTACTGGCGATCCTAGGGTTCACCATCCCCTCTTTCGTCATGGGCCTACTGCTGGTCCTCATATTTTCCGTCACTCTCGGCGTACTGCCTTCGGGCGGCCAAGATACCTGGGTCCACGGACTGCTCCCGACGATCACCATGAGCATCGGCGGCATCGGCATCCTTGCCCGGTTCTCGCGCAGCGCGATGATCGAGGTCATGGGCCAGCCCTACATCCGAACTGCTTCCGCGAAAGGCGTTACCTGGTCGAACGTGGTCTGGAACCACGCGCTTCCCAATGCTGCCGTCCCGATCATTACGATCGTCGGCTTCATGGTGGGCTCGCTCATTGCTGGCGCAGTAATCGTTGAGTCGATCTTCTCCTGGCCAGGTATCGGTCGCTTGCTGGTCGTTTCTGTGAGCAATCGAGATCTAGCGGTCGTCCAGTGCATCCTGTTGATGATCGCTGCCACGATGGTGCTCTCCAACCTGATGGTCGACCTCCTTTATGGTTGGCTTGATCCCCGCCTCCGTCGCCAAACTGTCCACTAGGATAAAACGAATATGACTACGGCAGACATTGCCCACGCTCATGCCGCCGGACGTCGCAGAACCGGTCTTATCCCAAGGCTGCGTCGCAACCTTCCTCTGTCAATCGGGCTTGGAATCCTGTGGCTGTCGGTAATGCTCCTCGTCGCCATCTTTGCCGATGCCCTGCGCCCCTACGGCATCACCGCCATGGACCTCACCAACCGACTTTCGGCGCCCGGAGATCCGAAGCACTGGCTCGGCACTGACGAACTTGGCCGTGATGTCTTCGCCCGCCTGATCCAGTCCATCCGGGTATCCCTCGTTATTGCGTTCAGCGCGACGATTATCTCAGCGATCTTCGGGACGGCACTCGGCTTCGCGGCGGCGAAATTCCGCGGCATCGTCGAGCACATCGTCCTCGTCTTGGCGGACTTTCAGGCGGCGCTCCCCTTCCTGATCATGTCGCTCGCGGTGCTCGCCTTCTTCGGCTCGTCAATGGTGCTGATCGTTTGCCTGATGGGCTTTTATGGATGGGAGCGCTATGCCCGGATCGCGCGCGGCCTGGCGATCTCGGCCAGCGCGCAAGGTTATGCGTCCGCTGTCGTACAGCTCGGCGCATCGCCCTTGCGGGTCTACTTCCGGCATATCCTGCCCAATGTTGCATCAACGCTGATCGTATCGATGACTCTGACATTTCCTGAGATCATCCTCATGGAAAGCGGGTTGTCCTTCCTGGGGCTTGGGGTGCAGCCACCGGAAACCAGCCTTGGCAACATGGTTGGCTTTGGCCGCGAATACCTGACACGCGCGCCATGGATCATGCTCACCCCTGCCCTTGTTATCATGCTGACGACGCTTTCCATCTCACTTGTCGGCGACTGGCTGCGCGACAAGCTGGATCCAACCATACGCTAGACTTCTCACTACCAGCAGGACTGAACATGACGCTGATTACCGGCCATCGCGGCGCCCGCAATCTCTGGCCAGAAAACTCGATGCAAGGCTTTCGCAGCGTGCTCGGTCTCGGGATTGATGCCGTCGAATTCGACGTGCACCTGACGGATGCTGGCGAACTGTTGGTCATTCACGATGCGACGCTCGACCGAACGACTGACGGTGAAGGCCCAGTGAAGCGGCTTTCGCCCGAGGCGCGCCACAGGATCAAGCTCAAGCAGAGCGATGAGGCTATACCCACGCTCGCCGAGGTGCTTGAGATAGTGGGTGCGGCAGACGGCCCTCCCCTCCACGTCGAGCTGAAGAGCGATGAGGCTGGAAAGCCTTATCCGGGCATCGTGGAGAAGGTTGCCGGTGAGCTTGCTGCGCGTGGCCTTTCCGCTCGTAGCTATCTCACTTCCTTCGACATGTCCGTGCTGAAGGACTGTCGCCGCATCGCGCCCGGTCTTCCCCGTCTGGTCTCGGTCAATTCCGCTTGGGCGCAAAGATGGGGCGGAGTTGCCTCTTTCATCTCGCAGGTCGACGATCTTGTCGACGTCATCGCCATCCATCACGAACTGATGGAGGCAGAATGGGTGCTGGTGACAGATCGCCTGCCGCTCGAGCGCCTGTGCGTCTGGACGGTCAATGACGAGGAGTCGATCGTCAAATGGCTCCAGCGTGGAGTCGGGCATCTCACCTCCGACAGTCCGGACCTCGCGCTCAACCTTCGAGCCAGACTCGCATCCGCAGCATGAACCGCCTCACCTCAACCGAACACTCGGAGATTACCATGGCCAACATCATTGCTACCGGCTTCAACGCCGGCTCCACCGACGGAGAAATTGAAAGCTTAGAAGCCGAACTTCGCGCACTAGCCGAGATGGGCGTTGATACTGTCGAACTCGGACTGACCACTCTTGATGTGATCGCTGGCGGGCGCATCATCAAGGACCGTGCGGAGCGGCTGGTAGCGATGACGCGTAAGTTCAATTTCCGATACACGGTCCACGGCCTCGTCTCGTCGAACTTTATGGATCCGGTGACCTGCCGCTATCAGATCGACGCAGCCAAGGCGCTTGTTGAACTCTGCGATCGTGTAGAGGCCCGCATCCTCGTACAGCACGGCGGCTGCCTGCGCGCCGACCAGATCTTTGACCGACCCGCAGCCGATCTCAGAGAGCGCGAAGCCCTGTTGGAGCTAGCAGAATTCGCAAAGCCCTACGGCGTCCGCATCGCGCTAGAGAATATCTTCACGACCGAGCCAGGTCAGTATCGCCAGACACCGGCCGAAGTCGCTGAAACAGTGAAGGCGGTAAATCACCCCAACGTCGTGGCCCTCATCGATTTCAGCCATGCCTATATCGAAGCAACCTATCGCGGCCTAAACTTGCGCGAGCAGATCGCTGCCATGGCCCCTGTCGCCGGCCATTTGCACCTGCATGACAGCTTCGGACGCCCGCAGGGGTTCTATAAGGGCTTTCACCTGCAGGAGAACACGGCCATGGGCATTGGCGACCTGCACATGCCGCTCGGCTGGGGCGACATCGACTGGGAGGACATTTTTAGGGAGCTGGAATTCCTTCCCGGGACAGTCGCGATGATGGAGATCGGTCGCCGCTATCGTGCAGAGCAGCCGGAGAGCCTTCAGTACGCGCGTAGGCTGATAGCGGTAAACGGCAGCAATTCTACGATTGCCGCCGAGTGAAGCTAAACAGGAAGTGACCTCGCCTCTCAAGGAAGGCGAGGTCTGCGTCCCTTCACAAGCGCCGATCCTTCAGCCGAACAATGTCACGGCAATGCGGACGAGCCTCGTCCAATCATGACCCGCCTGGTGGTTTAATCTGACCTCATTGGTCCAAGCTTATGATCTTGACCGGAGCGAAGGTCTCGAACGTCTTTAAACCTGACACCAAGTCCTTGCCGAAGGTCGGCTCGCCAACTGCCCCCTTCAACCAGCAATCCTTCCTCGGCTTCACATAGGTAAAGGCGATGCATCGATCTTGGTCGATGCATCGCCAATCGGCAATGCAGAGGCGTCTTTGCCGATGGCTCTGGCTGACGCGAGAGATCACCGCCGGGCAGATCACATCCTCGAAGAGTGCCGTCCTTGGGTCGATCGTCTCAAGAGTCGTAGCTGGCGGATCTGACTCAGGTCCGCTGAGAAAGCGGCCGGAGAAGGCAACGCTATTGCCGTCAGCCCGCCCCTGGCTGGACTTTAAGAAGCAGTTCGGGCCTCTCCTGATCCCCGGGTCAAAGGACGCCGCCTAGAACGCCACTGAAGTCTGTAGGACCGGACGCGGCATGGGAGGTCCCAACCCTCCCCCGCCGAGTATCGGTGACGGTGGTTGGAGCTGAGCTACCCGATCCCGAGTCAGCTCAATCCCACCCCCTCTCAATCTGCCAGATAGACCGTAACCCTCTTTTCCGAGGCCAGTCCGCTGTCGGGTTCTGCAAGTTCCACCGCGACGACATCACCCGGATTCAGCGCCTCCTGCTTCATGGCAGTGTAGAAGAGAGCACTTGCCTCGACGGCTGTCCTGAGCTCAGTTAAGTCATCCCGCCTTCTCTCCATTTCAGGTCTTAGCCGTTCCAGGGACTTCAAACCCAGCGGCACGAAACGGAACCGGTCGACGCCAAAGGTCATCTGGATTTCTTGCGCCACTGATCCCGCCTCGCTCAGGCCTTCAGCGCCCTTTCGGTCTTCTCGCTGTCATCTGCTTCAGTGACATCTACGCCGTAACCGTAGATTTCGGCAGGGTCCTCGTTCGCATCAAAGGCGGCCTGTCCGACCGCTGCGGTTACCGGGACGGCTCCAGCAAGAGCCGCAACTACTATGAGCTTGAGAAAGTGGTTCATGTTCTTGCCTTTCTAACCGTCTGATCCGTTCAGGCCGGAACCACAGCTGGAGGATGTGGGGGCTCTGAGGTGGCCGTCTCAGAGACCGCCCTGCGCCACAATGTTCTTCCAGCTCTTGCATCCGCAGGTTCGATCCGCCACAGTCAGGTTCGGGGAGCGGAAGGCTAAGCTCTTCCATCGCCGATGCGATGTGGTGGCGAACATCGGAAGAGGTCTGTTTATAGTCTGACCTGATGGAGCCAGTCCAGAAGCCGATGTTGAGGGTGATGGAACCGGCACCCAGTTCTTCAAGCGCACGGTGACAGGTCGATCCATTAGGACACCATCAACAGAGGCGACCGATTCGCGAAGCCGCTTTAGCCGCAGCCAGGACAATCTGGAAGGGAAGCCGCATCGCACGAGGCTAGTTTAAGAACGTCCTTCCGCCGCTATCGCTTCTCATGCTCTGCTCCGGGTCTGACGTAACTTTTCTCTCCCTGAACGAACTATCGGCCCCTGAAGTGGGCCAGGGGAACGCTTCCTCATGAAGCCAGAAGCACCGTCTCGCTCGGTAACCCTGCCTGCAGCTTGGTCAAAGAAACTGCCGTGTAAGCGAGGAGTTCCGAAGTATCCCTGGCCAACACCGGGATGCTTGGAACGAAGGGACAGCAAGAGTGCCTCCTCGGGTAGCCCTCCCAAAAAATGCCCGCCTCGCAGGCGGGCTAAAGGACACATGAGGAGTAACATGCATGTTGCTGCTACGGATGTTAAACCTGCAGGGCTTTGATCGGTTCCAGAAGCGTCTGCAAGGCAACGGACAGTTGAAGCTTCGCTTTGGGGTGGCGCGGTGTGCTTCAGCTTACTCATCCATATCTCATGGTGCTCAATCAGCCGCCGAGCAATCGCTCTCCAGCACGCCAGAAGCATGCAAACTTTCTGCCACCCCCTCCGGGCAGCTTCTTTAACAGCAGCAACCGCTTATAAAACCTATCATTTTTGGAACGGACATTGCCCGATCGGGTTCTCTAAACGTGTTCGACGCCGAATAAAGGAGTTCATCATGAACAAGAGAGCCCTATCCGTCCTGCTTCTCACTGCGGCATTTCCGCTGGCGGCTTCCGCCCAAACGACCGCTCCCGCACCTGGCGGCAGCGATCCGAGCACCAACCAGACGCAGCAGTTGGAGACAAACCAGAACAACGCCCACGGCGGGATGAACGATGCTCGCCCCCTGCGGCAGAGTGCTGACGCGAGCCCGTCTTCTCAAGGCGCATTTGTGACCGTGCCGCAGTCCGGGGCATGGCGCGTGAGCGATCTGGAAGGCAAGGCAGTCTACGGTGCGGATGGTCAGAACATCGGGTCAATCGGTGACGTCCTCGTCAGCCAGGATGGAAGCGTGAACGCCGTCATCATCGGTGTCGGCGGTTTCCTCGGCCTTGGCCAGAAAGATGTAGCCGTCGACATGAGCGCGCTCGAACTGGGGCCAGGCGCGACGCAAGAACAGGCAGACGCGGCCTCACAGACCAATCCCGGCATCTCGGGCGAAACCACTGCTTCCACGCAGCCCGATCCGACTGTAACACAGGAGCCCGGACCCTACGGCACGACGGGCGGTGAAGGCACCACTGCCATGGGCGGTGCGCAGGGAACCACTACCACGGGTACGGGCATGCCTGCTGACAGCAGCCAGATGGCGGCCAATGACCCGAACGCAGTGCGTATCGGTGAAGACGGTCTACCCGACAGGATCATCCTGAACGTGACGCGTGATCAGCTGGAGGACGCTCCGGAGTTCGAAGGTGTTCGGGCGGAGCAGCGGTGATTCTGTCGCACTCGCTGAAGAGCGTCTCCGCAGTTTGACTGCGGAGACGCTCTTCAGGAGGCGTCACAATCGGAACTCTCAGCTCGTTGCAGGACCGGAGCAGATCATTCCCGCGTCTGCGCGAAAGAAATTGGAAGGCAGAAAGAATGCAATTCAAAATGAAAGCTCTCGCTGCGACACTTCTTGGTGCCGCCATGTCTTTTACCTCGATTGCCCCCGCGCAAGCTCTCGTGCTTCCTGCGATGAAGGGATCGAGCATCAGTGCGGTGCAGGAGGTTCAGTATCGCCGTGACCGCGATCGCAATTACCGGGATCGCGACAATGACCGCCGCGGATATTACCGAGGTCATCGCGGCGCTCGCGAGTACCGTCGCGGCTATCGCCGCCACAGCGATGGATGGTGGTATCCCCTCGCTGCATTTGGTGCAGGGGCGGTGATCGGAGGAGCCATCCAGGGTCAGAACCAAGGCCAAAGAGTTAGAGGCTACAGCAGCAGCCATGTTCAGTGGTGCGAGAACCGCTACCGCACGTACAGAGCTTCCGACAACTCCTATGTTCCGCGCGTCGGCGTAAGGGCCCAGTGTCAGTCGCCATATTCCCGCTAAGCCCGTTCTCACCTGCGTTGATGGAGCAGCAGTCACGCCACCTTCCAGACCGGAGCAGCAGGTGGCGGGGGGGGCGGCATCCCCGCGCTACTGCACGTCAGATTTGGCGGGAACAATCACTCCCTTCTCCAGTTTGGGACCCGCCAAAAGCACTTCTTTAGAACACTGAAAGGCGTTACGTGAGCGAACTTCGGGACGACTTTCTCCAGCCCCCCACTCAATACCAGTTTTGGAAGCCTCGGCATCGTTGGGCAGCCAAACGAAAGGCAACAGCCGATGTAAGACTGGCGTTGTCGCGACGCGCGGACCAGCACGAAGGCCGTCCGCTCGTGGTCGACCTCGACGGTACACTCATTCGGTCGGACCTGCTGATCGAATGCGCCTTCTCCGAACTGAGCCACCGCCCGCACTCGATCATCGATATGCTGCGGAGACTGCAAGAGGGAAAGGCGAGCCTGAAGCACCGGCTCTCAGAGCCGCGCGATTTCGATCCGGCGGCGCTTCCTTATGATCCAGAAGTTTTGAAGCTCATCCGGCAAGCCTCTCAAGATGGTCGAGCCGTTTATCTGGCGTCGGCGAGCCATGAGCGATTGGTTTCGGCCGTTGCAGAGCATCTCGGTCTCTTCACCGGCTGGTTCGCGACCGACGCGGTCACGAACTGTGCCGGCGAGGTCAAGGCCGGCATGCTGGTCGCCGCATTCGGCGAGGCCGGCTTCGACTATATCGGAAACGACAAAGCAGACCTGCCGGTCTGGCGGCGAGCGGCAAGAGCCTATGCCATACGCACGCCAGCGAAGGTTGCGCGGCAGCTTTCCGGCGAATGTCATGACGTGGAGCATCTTGCCCATGAGCGGCCGACGTGGCGGACATGGGCCCGCATGCTGAGAGTCCACCAGTATGCCAAGAATGCGCTGGTTTTTGTGCCGCTGCTCGCGAACCACCTGTTTGATTGGGCAAGCGTGACGCAGGCCCTCCTTGCCGCTATCGCTTTTTCCCTTTGTGCATCGAGCGTCTATCTCCTGAACGATCTTGTCGATCTGCAGGATGACCGCGCGCATCGCACCAAGTGTCGCAGACCGCTCGCCTGCGGGGATGTTCCGCTTTCCTACGCACTGATGACGATCCCGCTTCTTCTATGCCTGGCCTTTGTCTCGGCAACATTCATATCGATCCCGTTCGTTGCGGTGCTGGCAGGCTATTTTGCTCTCACCACTGCCTACTCCTTCCTTCTCAAACGAAAGATGATCCTCGACGTGGTGGCGCTTGCAGGGCTTTACACCACTCGCGTGATCGGCGGCGCTGTTGCGCTGTCGGTCGCCGTCTCTCCCTGGCTGCTTGCCTTCATGATGAGCTGGTTCCTGTCACTTGCTCTCGTCAAGCGGTATGTGGAACTCCTCGCACGCCAGGAGGCAAATCTACCGGATTCCAAGAGTCGAGACTACCGCAATGGCGACGCGGCGATGGTAGGTGCCTTGGCGGCTGCCGCCGGAGTCAACGCTCTTACTCTTTTCTCTCTTTACATCTCCAGCGAGGACGTCCAGTCACTCTACACTCGCCCGGAAATCCTATGGTTTGCGGCGCCGATACTGACCTACTGGATTGCGAGAGTATTGATGCTGGCGCATCGAGGGGAAATGCATGATGACCCCGTGGTCTTCGCGCTGAAGGACAAGGTCAGCCTGATCAGCCTCGGTGCCGTCAGCGTGTTCATGGTAGGGGCAATGTGAGCTGCTGATGGAAAAGTTGTTGCAGGCCGCCTCGCCGACGGAGTGGCGGCGGATTTCTGTTGCGGTACGCTATGTCGGCTTTGCCTTCATAGCCACCGCGGTAAATTTCTTAGCTCAGGAGATGACCATCCGGGTCTTTCCTGGCTATCCACTGATGCTGTCGATCCTGGTCGGGACGCTTGCGGGCTTCGCCGTCAAATATGTCCTGGACAAGAAATGGATCTTCTTCGACGACTACACCTCTCACAGCAGCGAGGCGAAAAAGATCGTTCTCTATGGCCTGTTCAGCGTCCTTACCACGGCCATCTTTTGGGGCTTCGAAATAACCTTCTGGGCACTTTGGGGCACGAACCTTGCAAAATATGTGGGCGGCGCACTTGGCCTAGCCATCGGATATGTGTCCAAGTACGCCCTCGACCGCAGGTTCGTGTTCCGCGCGGAAGGGGCTTAAGATGATTCTTGAAGGTTGGGGACGGTATCCCCGCCTTGTGAGTGAGGTGTTCGACTGCCGGACGCCTGCCGATGCGGCCGAGGCCGTAGCTAGGCGACATGGCGTGATCGCCCGCGGCAACGGGCGGTCCTATGGCGATGCGGCACTGGGGGACGTCGCCACGCTGATATGCCGCGGGATCGGGCGAATGAAGCGTTTCGATCCGGAAACCCGACTGCTGACAGTTGAGGCGGGAGTGATGCTCTCCGACATCCTCGACGCCTTCATCCCGCGCGGCTACTTCCCTCCTGTCGTGCCGGGAACGAAGTTCGTGACGGTGGGCGGCATGATTGCTTCAGACGTTCACGGAAAGAACCATCACCGCGACGGCGGATTCGGCGCTCATGTCGCGTCGTTCAAGCTTATCCTGCAGGACGGTGAGGTGCTGAACTGTAGCCGCAACGAAAACGCGGATCTCTTCTTCGCCACGATAGGCGGAATGGGGCTGACGGGCGTGATCACTGAAGCTTCCTTCCACATGAAGCCGATAGAAACGGGTTGGATCCACCAGGAAACCGTCGTCGCTGAGGATCTGAGAGAAGCTTTGGCTGCGCTGCAGGCTGCAGACGAAAGTTCCTACAGCGTAGCGTGGATCGACTGCCTCGCGCGCGGCGCATCGCTTGGACGCTCCCTGATCTTCGTCGGCGAGCATGCTAAGCGCGAGCAGGTCGTCGCACACAAAGCCGAAAGGGAAACGTTTCCTTCGCCGAAAAAGCCGAGGCTCTCACTGCCGATGGACTTGCCGGCGTGGGCGCTGAACCGCACCAGCGTATCCGCCTTCAACGCAGCCTATTTCCGCGCTGGAGTGCGAAAGGCAGGAGCACCTTCACTCGTCCACTGGAACCCCTACTTCTTTCCCCTGGACGGCATCCATCAATGGAACCGCCTTTATGGCAGGAGCGGGTTTTTGCAGCACCAGTGCGTCGTGCCGGACACAAATGCGCTACCGGTGCTCAGCGAAATTCTCGAGCGGTTTGCCGGGTCCGGCAAAGGGTCGTTTCTGGCCGTGCTCAAGAAACTCGGCCCCGGAACTGGC
Organism: Pseudorhizobium tarimense; assembly: GCF_022968135.1. Taxonomy (GTDB): domain Bacteria; phylum Pseudomonadota; class Alphaproteobacteria; order Rhizobiales; family Rhizobiaceae; genus Neorhizobium; species Neorhizobium tarimense. Next base: position 8,975 of record NZ_JALJRA010000006.1, on the reverse strand, counting down.
CTCCTCTCCTTCCCGATGCCAGGCTACACGCTTGCGCTAGACCTTCCCGTGACCGAGGACGTGTTCCCCTTGTTGGAGGAGATCGACAAGGTCATTGTCGATGCGGGCGGGCGGCTCTATCTGGCTAAGGACGCGCGCCAGTCACGTCAGACATTCGAAGCCAGCTATCCACAATTGGCCGCGTTCCGGGACATTCGACGCGCAACCGGTGGAGACGCCCGCTTCGCCTCCCGTCTCGCAACAAGGCTTGGTATATGAACAGAACAGGCAAGAGCGTGCTCCTGTTGGGAGCCACATCCGACATCGGACGGGCAACGGCACTCACCTACGCCACGGCGGGCTGGGACGTGCAGCTTGCTGGCCGCCACCTTGAGTCCGTGCAGCGGGAGGCCGATGACATCGGGACGCGGAGCGGCGCGAACGTCTCGGTTCATCGCCTGGACATCCTTGACAGCGACCGTTTCAGCGACTTTGTCATGGGGCTTCCTGTCTTGCCTGACACCGTGGTGTGCGTGATAGGAGAGCTTGGAGAGCAGGACCGCGCGGAGAAAGAACTTCATCACGCCAGCCTGGTGATGCGAACCAATTTCGAGGGGCCAGCGCTTTTTCTCGGCTTGATAGCCGATCTGTTTGCTGCACGGGGACACGGGACCATCGTCGGCGTCAGTTCGGTGGCGGGAGACCGAGGCAGGGCCTCGAACTACGTCTACGGGGCAGCAAAGGCTGGCTTCACTGCATTCCTTTCCGGCCTGCGGAACAGGCTCACCAAAGCGGGCGCGCGTGTGGTGACGGTGAAACCTGGCTTCGTGCGCACGCGCATGACAGCTGGAATGAAGCTGCCGGGACTGCTGACGGCAGAGCCGAAGGAGGTCGCCGGTGCGATCTTCGCGGCGGCAGAAGAAAAAAGGAGTCGTGACGTTATCTACGTGCGCAGCATCTGGTGGCCGCTCATGACAGTGATCCGCTCGATTCCAGAGCCGCTCTTCAAGAGGCTGAAGCTGTGACAGGGATGGTCGCCCGCAGCAATGCGGGGGAGGCGCCAAGGAGGCGCTGCCTCTCTTGCGGTGGCGTGATCATCACGATTGGCCTGGTCTGTGTTGTGCTTCTTGCCTTGCCAGGCGTTACTGTAGCGACCAAGTCTCTCGACGAACTGTTCCTGGTGATCGACGGCATCCATCGCGTCCTGACGGGTCAGGTTCCGAGCCGCGACTTCCACACGACACTTGGTCCACTCGCCTATTATGTTCCGGCTACCGGTTATGCCCTCACCGGCAGCTATGGAGCGGCTATGCCTGTGGCGATGGCGCTCTTCACCGCCTGCATGACCGTGATCGCAAGCCACGTCCTTGGTTCGCGTCTGCACCCCTTCCTGGCCATCGTCTTTTCGGCGTTCCTGCTTCTCATCCTCGCGGCGCCGATGAATCTCGGTGAAGCCGTGACGGCCCTGTCGTTCTCCATGTTCTACAACCGGATCGGCTGGATAGCGGTTGCGCTCCTGCTCCTCCTGTATCTCCGCCCCCGTAGCGCCGTCCGCCACCAGATGCTGCTGGATACTGTTTGCGCAACGGTGCTGACGGTGAGCATGATCTATCTGCGCCTGACCTACGGTCTTGTGGCGCTTGGCTTCCTCCTCTTCATGATCACGGATAGCCGGCAGCAAGGCTGGGCGGCTCTCTCGTTGGCTGTCATCGCTGCCCTGGTCCTGATCGTCGAGCTCCTGTGGGGAGGCTCCTCCACCTATGTCCGCGACGCTTGGCAGGAGATGCTGGGAAGGGATAACTTTGGGACCGAGTTGCAGAGACTGCTGGAGGCTGGCGTGGCGCATCTGGCCGACCTGCTCCTGCTATCGCTTATCGCGGGACTGGCACTTTGGCGCCGGTGGAGGCTGCGAGACTTTGTCTTCTTCCTCTTCTGCAGCATCGCCGGCCTGTGGCTGCTGAGCCACAATGTCCAGCGATGGGGGATCATATCCATCCATGCAGCGGCCGCCGTTGCCGCCGAGCGGCTTTTGCGCGAGATGGACGACACGGCGGAAGGAGGTGAAGGGATGTTCGCCAACGTGAGCGGCGTAAAGCTCTATTTCCTGGCCTTCATGCTGCCGACCATCCTCCATTGTGGCATGGCCTTAGTCCTGCATGCCAGTGCCGCCACCGTGAGAGCCGGTCAGGCGGTGGAACTGCCTCGCATGACCAGTATTCGTCTCGCCGACCTTTGGACCGGTGGCGATTTCGGCAGTAGCCGATGGTATCTGTCGACGGTGGAGGACGGACTGTCTCTTCTTGACAGACAGGATGAACCGGTTGGACGGCTCGCCGTTGCGGGCTCGGTGGATGTCTTCAGTGCGGCGCTGGATCTGCCGCGCTCCAATTCTGGTCTGAACGACCTTCGTTGGCAGAATGTCGGGGACGCCAATGTCGCACGCCCGCGTCGGACGCTCGCTGATGCCGATACGGTCATTTTTCGCAATCCAGGCGACGCATCGGTTGGTCCCGCTGCCGACTACCTCGCTTACGTGGCCGCAAATTTCTCCCAGATAGAGGAGAGCGAGCACTGGATCCTATTCCGTCGCGATCTGCCCGATGCGGGCTTGAAGTGACGGGCTCCGTCGGCAGACACCTGCGGTCAAGCGCCACCGCAATCGGCCTCGTGACGATCACGCTTGTCTGCGCCGCGATGCTGGCCTTGCCGGGTCGGGCGATCACGGCAGCCTTCACGAATGATGTCTTGATCTTCCTCGACGGGGCCCATCGCATCGCATGGGGTCAACTGCCCAACCGAGACTTCCACTCGGCCCTGGGGCCGCTGGTCTTTTACATCCCAGCTGTTGGATACTGGCTGAGCGGGAGCCTTGGGGCAGCCATGCCCGTCGGCATGGCTGTGCTGCTTGTGGCTTTCCTCGCCCCTGCCATCCGCATTCTGCAGGCCCGGTTGCGCACGTCGATCGCGTTGGCGTTCGGCGGGTTTCTGGTCCTCATCCTCGCCGCCCCGATCAACCTCGGAAGTCCCCTGTCGCTTTTATCCTTCGCGATGTTCTACAACCGCATCGGATGGGCAGCCCTGGGGCTTCTCCTCGTCATGTACATCAGACCGCGACAGGCAACACACGCTGGCGATCTCGCCGACGCCGCGGCAGCGGCTGTTCTCCTCCTGCTGCAGTTCTACACGAAGGCCACCTATGGGCTTGTCTCAATTGGCTTCCTTGCCTTCATGCTGCTTGATCGGCAGCAACGCAGCTGGGTCCTTGGAGCCCTTCTGCTGACGATCGCTGGTGCTGCCTTCGTCGAACTCGCATGGCGCGGCACATGGCAGCATGTCGAGGATCTGGCGGCTGCGGCGCGGGTCAGCGGTGGCCGAGATCTCTTCGCCTTTGTTCGTTCCGCGCTGAACAATCTCGCTGACATCACTGTCTACGCGATTGCGGCAGCCGTCATTGTGTGGCGGACCCGGAGTGTCCGCGATCTCCTGTTCTACTGCTTTTGTGCCGTTTCCGGCATCTTGATCCTCAATCAAAACGCCCATGGCTGGGGTATCATTACCCTCTATTCCGGTGCGGCAGTGGCAACCGAAAGCGCCTGTCGGCTCCTCTCCCGAAAGCCCCCCGATGGGACTTCAGACAGTGCCTCGGCAGGCAACGGTTTGCCGCTGCTTCTGGCTTTTTTCCTGCTTCCCCCGAGCGTCCACCATGCATCGGTGCTCGCCCTTCATGCACGTCTCGCAATGATCAACGCCGGCACCTCGCTTCACCTCCCGAAGCTTGAAGACCTGAGGCTGGTCGCGCCCGGCGCGTCGCCCGACACGTTCATGAGCCGCTATCACGAGAGCATAACCAAGGGGAGCAGGCTGATGCAGTCGCTCTCGCCACCGCCGGAACGGGTGGTCGTCCTCGATTTCGTCAATCCGTTCTCGGCGGGGCTGGGTCTCCGTCCACCGATCGGTGACAGTGCCTGGCTGCACTGGGGCAGGAATGTCGACGAGAAGACGCATCTTCCTCCTGAAGCCCTCCTTGCGGATGCAGAGATCGTGATGATCCCGAAGGTCGGCATCAACAGTACCCCGCTGCAGCAGATCTACGGCCCCTTCATCTCGCGCGAATTTGATCTCCTGCAGGAGAGCGATACATGGATCGTCTATCGAAAGCGGGAGACGGGAGACCCGAAACAGTGACTCCGATCGAGACAGTCAGACCGGGTCCATCAAAGGCAGAGCAGCTCTCGAGGTGGTGGCCGATCCTTAAGCTTCGGTCTTCCATTCTCGTCACCGGACTCGTGCTCGCAACGGTCCTAAGCCTGCCAGGCGAGACGGTGACGACCAAGTACGTCAATGATCTCTTCATCTTCCTCGATGGGGCGCACCGGATATGGTCAGGGCAGATACCGAACGTAGATTTTCATAGCTCCCTTGGTCCCCTCGCCTTTTATATCCCTGCTGCCGGCTACGGCATCTCCGGCACATTGGGTGGTGCCATGCCCGCCGGAATGGCACTGGTCGTTCTTTTGCTTGCAATCATCGCCTCCGAGGTGATCGGAAGCCGAATGCGTATGTTGATCGGGCTACCGCTGGCTGTTTTCCTGCTTCTGATCGCTGCAGTTCCAGTCAATCCGGGCGAGTGGATCGGCGAGCTCTCCTTCGCCATGTTCTACAATCGTATCGGCTGGGCCGGACTAGGCCTGCTTCTGGTGATGTATCTGCCACGACGGCCAGACCAACCGCGGCGGCAGATCATCGATGCTGTTTGCGCGGCAGTTCTCTCGTTGCTGATGCTTTATACCAAGATCACCTACGGACTTATGGCGATGGCCTTCCTGAGCTTCCTGCTGCTCGACCGTCGGCAACTCTTATGGAGCGCCATGGCGCTAGCGCTGGTGATCTTCGCTGTCATGTTCGTAGAACTTTTATGGAAAGGTAGCCTCAGCCATCTGGAGGATCTGCGTCTTGCCAGCAGTGTCAGTGGCGAACCACCGACATTGCGCGTCATGGCGGACGTGATCCTAAAGAACCTCGCTGATATCGCGGTGTTCGCAATTTTCGCGGGGATCCTGCTTCTTCTTGAAGGGCGTCTGCGGAATATATTGTTTGTTGGCTTCTGCGTGGCCAGCGGGCTGCTGATCATTGAACAAAACTTCCAGATCGCCGGTATCCTCACGCTCGGTGCGGGCGCTGCAGTGATTGCCGAGCTGCTGCTGCGTTCGCAGGCTCTTCCCCATCAGCGACCATGGCCCCGTGGTCTGCCGCTGCTTCTGGGCGCGCTGCTCCTGCCAGCCACCGCCAGCAATGCGATCAGCCTTGCGCTGCACTCGGTGAACGCCGTCACCGACAGAGGCGAACGGATGGCACTTCCGGCATTTCATGGGATCCGACTTGTCTCCATGTGGAGCCAGGGGCAGTACGACTTCTTCCGCCGCTACAATGCCTCGATTGCCGATGGTGCGGCTGCCTTGCAGACCCTCGATACGCCGATGGCGCGTGTGGTGGTTCTCGACTTCGTCAACCCCTTCTCCGCGGGTCTCAGTCTTGATCCGCCCACCAATGACAGCCCTTGGTACCATTGGGGCCGAACCCTCGACCGCGATCACTTCCCCGATCCGAACGAGATCTTCGCCGACGCCGAGATCATCCTGGAGCCGAAATCGCCGATTGAGATCTATACCGCCCGCGGCATGCGGGAGGTCTATGGCGACTACATCCGTCGCCATTTTCTTCAGATCATGCAAACGGACTATTGGACGATCTACCGGCGGCGTTGAGCGCCTGATTGCAACAGCTGCTGGGCAGTCAAGCCAACCAAGAGCAGGACGAGCGACCATCCGTAAATCGACCCGGAGGTGAGCTGCGTCAGGGCGGGCTTTCCGAAATCTGCCAGCACCAAGGGCACGGGTATGGTGAGCGCAACGGCAACCGGCCACGTCCACGGCCTTCGCCAGTGGTGGAAGAGCACCGGCAGCAGAAACAGCGTGTAGTGGATCCATCCGAGCGGTGACGCAAGGAGTGCGGCAAGGAGAGCAAAGCTGCTGACATCCATCGGCTGCGGCCGCCGCCAGAAGGACCACGCCGCAAGGGCAAGAAGCAGAACCGCGCCAAGCACCGTTCCGAGCAGGGGCAGGCCAGCACGCGAGGCGAGGCCGGCAAAGGACGCGTTGGTGAGAAAAATGGCGCGTTCGCCATCCGACGCAACCAGCGCCAGCCAGTCCAGGTAGATCTGAGGCCCGAATACGGCGAGCGGAACGGCCGCCACCACGGCGGCAGTAACAGCCGCAGCCACGACCGGCCTCCAGTGGCCCGCCAGGAAAAGCAGCACCGGCCAGACCAGGAAGTTCGGCTTCATAGACACGAGCAAGCCGATCAGGATGCCGGCCTGAACATACCTTCCGCGGTCCAGCAAGAGCCACGCTGCAACCGTCGCCAGAACGAGCGGCGTGTAGATCTGGCCGAGATAGAGCGTGTCCCAGAAGCCCGCCAGTGCAAAGGCCCAAACTCCCAGCAGCACTGCCTCCAGCCCGTCGCTATAGCGACGCAGCAGCAGAAGAACGGCGCCAAGATAGCAAACGAGGGAGATGGCCCACCATACCCGCAGAGATGTTGCGTGATCCGCGATGTCAAAGAGCTGGAATAAGATTGCCGAGATTGGCGGGTTGAGGTTCGGATTCCAGGCTTCGAAACCGGGGAAGACGACATGGGGCGTCAGCGGCGGATAGATCCCGTAGGGATCGAGACCGCTCGCCGCGGCACGCCCTGATGCGATGAATGCGCCGAAATCCCAGAGACCATGCTCCGACACAACGCGAGGATACTCGAAGTCGATCGCCCAAATGCCAAGGACGGCGAGTCCCACGGCTACTGCCAACCGCAGTGCTTTCTGTGCTTCATCCGATTGTATAAAGTGGCTAGAATACATCCCGATCGCCCTTCCCCGTGAGGGATCTCCGCTAAGCATGTCGAACGAGTAAAGACGACGTTAGTTGCGCATCCGCTTTTATCGACGCCCCAGCGGAACCTTGATCCGTTGTTGCAAGTTAGTAGTGCATCCTACCAAAGCGGGAGAGGCGAACATGAACCGGAACGTCCTTATTGGCATCGGCGTCGTCGTTGTAATAGTCATTATCGTAATGTTCATGATGCCTGCATCGAATGAACCTGCGGGTGATGCCAGCGCTCCAGCAACGCCCCCTGCCGCTACTGACACAACGCCTCCTGCATCCCCAGAAACAACTCCGCCTGCAGCACCGGCTCCGGCGAACTGATAGTGGAAGAATAGAGGCGACGGGAGCGTTCGGTACAGTCTCCGAGGCCCTCTGCGTTTCCACCTTTCATTTGGCCTCAGCGCAATTTGACAGATGCGCTGAGGTGTCTGAGCCATCGGCGCGCGCGTTCACGAGGATTTCGATCCGCCGTTCTTTCCAACAAATTCGCTGTCTCCCGGGAGCACCCCGCGCACGATTGGCTACGCCTAGCTCCCACATCGCGGAGCACCCAAACGTGAGACTGTCTCGATAGTCCCTCACTAAGCCGATCCTCGCGTGAACCTTGCCGATGGTCGCACGGGCAACTTCACGACACGCGCAGTGCCATCAATTGACAGACGTAAGCTTTCATGCCACATATAGTGCCGCGAATGGGAGCAGCAGCCGTCGATGACCCGAACATACACAAGTCCGCTACGAGTGCAGAAATCACGCGAGACCAGGCAAGCCATACTCATGGCGCTTTACTCGCTGATGGGTTCCTCTCAGATACCTGACGATATCAGCATGGAGGCGATCGCAGCAGAGGCAGGTATCCAGCGGCGGACGGTCTTCCGTCATTTCGCGACGAAGGAAGATCTGCTTTCAGCGTTCTGGCACTGGCTGAATGATCGGATTGCAGTTGCCGTGGCACCTAAGCACCCGCAGGATGTGATAGAGGGGCCGCAAAAAGCCTTTCCGCAGTTTGACATTCACGAGACAGCCATTCGCGCGGCGCTGCACTCTCGTGCTGGTCGAGAAATGCGCCGAGCAACGGTGTCTGAGCGCCAAAAGAACTTCAAGGCGGCGCTTACACCTGCCCTCTCCGGTCTTCCCGCGTCAGACGCTCAAAAGGTCGAGGCGCTGGCGCACCTGCTTTATTCGGCCTCCGCATGGGAGATCTTGAAGGATTACGGCGGTCTCGACGGCACCCAGGCCGGCGAGGCCGCTTCCTGGGCGCTCGAACTGATCTTGTCCGCGATCAGATCGAGCGACACTGCGGCGGACACCACCATCGCAGCCAAAGGAGTATCGCGATGACTATTGAAGTGACGACGGCTGACAATGCTGATTACCTTTGGGTAGTGGCTGACCGCATTCGCTTCCTCGGAGGTGTGCCTGGGTCAGACCTGGAACTGCTCGATATTGAAGTTCCACCCGGCTCGGGAACACCTCCACATGTCCACGAATCGCCGGAACTGATCTACATACTGGAAGGGGAGCTGACGCTCCGTCAGTTCAATACCGACCAGTTCCCGCGAGAAACTAAAGCCGGTGCCGGTACATCCGTGAGGGTGCCGTCGCGGGTGCCTCACAACTATGTCAATGAGAGCGACAAAACCGTTCGGATGCTAGTGATGCTGGCGCCTTCCATGATTGCCTTTTTCCGCGATATCGGCTCCGAACAGCGCACAGAGGGTGTTCCCGACTTCGCGCGCATTGGCGCAGCCATGAGCCGCCATGGCATCGAGACTTTACCAATGGCGGCATAGATCAGGATCGGGCGCTCGGGCGGCAGACAAGCCGCACCGAGCCCCCGCTACTTCCTAGCCGCACCTGAAGACTCTCTTCTGTGCCAGGGCTACCCGTCAGCCGACAGTGCCGTGATGGCATTGACTTCGGAGCGTAAAACGATCCTGCAGAAAAGGTAATCAATGTTCTACGGTGGGCGGAGCTGGCCTAGAACGCGTTTCCGACGCGCCGGTTGTTTTCGAGACGCATGATGCAGCCATTCACCTTGGCCATCAGGAGGTCGAG
>NZ_JALJRA010000005.1 GCF_022968135.1 Pseudorhizobium tarimense | reverse complement strand
CGTCGCCAGCAGCGCCGCCGCCCTCGTTGGTGAGCGGTTTATAGATCCAACACACAAAACAAGTCAACACGGTTTTTGCAAAAGCACCCTAGTTTTTCACCAACATACTGATCGGAAAGCGTAATTTCCAGAAATGCCCCGCCCTGATTGCCAAAACCACCCCCGCCGCCCCACCCCATCAAAGCCTCTCACCCTCGCACGCCGCACTCGACTGTCCTGGATGCGTACACGGGAATGCCAGTGAAGCGCTCCAGCAGAAGGTCCAATCGCGGTACCGTCCTGGACGAAGAGCTGTCCTTGTCGGGGAAGCGGCGTACGTGGCATAGATGGCGCACCCTCAACATACGAAAGGTCGACCGTGCGCATCCTGGCAGAAGCTGACATCCCTGAACTACCCAATCACTATAAGGGTAAGGTGCGGGAGAACTACGATCTGCCGGACGGCCGGCGCATCATCATTGCCACCGATCGCTTGAGCGCCTTCGACCGGATCCTCACCTGCATCCCGGACAAGGGCCACGTCCTGACCCAGACGGCGCGGTACTGGTTCGAGAACACCAGGGACATCTGCCCCAACCACGTCCTAGCTTATCCAGATCCCAACGTCGTCATCGGCCAGCGGCTCGATATCCTGCCGGTCGAGATTGTCGTTCGGGGATATCTCGCCGGCACAACCGGCACCTCGCTGCTCACGCTCTACAAGCAGGGACAGCGGAACATGTACGGTCTGCGGCTGCCCGACGGCCTGCGTGACAATCAGGTTCTGTCCGAGGCGGTTATCACCCCCACCAGCAAGGCTTTCGATGGCGGCCATGACGAGCCCCTCAGCGCCGAAGAGATCATCACAAACGGGCTGCTGACCGAGCCGCAATGGGAAACGGTACAGGCCTATGCGCTCGCCCTCTTCACACGTGGACAGAAGCTTGCGGGGGAACGTGGCCTCATTCTCGTTGACACCAAATACGAGTTCGGATTGGACCAGAACGGCACCATCATCCTGGCGGACGAGATCCACACACCAGACAGCAGCCGCTACTGGATGGCGGACACCTATGCTCAGAAGTTCGAGCGAGGGGAGCGGCCCGTCAGCTTCGACAAGGACTTTATTCGCTCCTGGGTTTCTGAGCGATGCGACCCCTACAAGGATGAGATCCCGGAGATCCCCGCGTCACTGATCGAAGCGACCGCCGACGTCTATCGAGGTGCGTTTGAGAAGATAACCGGCCAGGCGTTCGTGCCGGACGAGCGGGGCGATTCCGTTCTCGACCGTGTCAGAGCCAATCTTTCACCCTATTTCATTTTGCCGTGACAAGCCTGGGGAGGCAGGACGCGGTGCGCAGACCGAGACAAAAGGCGGAAGAAACGCGGCAGGATATCCTAGCGACCGCGGAGGATCTCTTTCGCGAAAGAGGTATCGGACGCTGTTCTGTCGCTGACATTGCCAACGAACTCCAGATGTCGCCTGCGAATGTCTTCAAGCATTTCGGCTCCAAGGCCCAGTTGGCCGACGCGATCTGCGACCGCCACATCCACAGGATGATCGACCGGTTCGAACTGCTCAAGGACCCCGCCCCCGCTCCGGAAAAACTTGGTATCGTCGTCCGGAGATTGATGGACGCGCACCTCAGCGACATCCAGCAGAACCCATATCTGTTTGAGATGATTCTGATGATGTCCGACTCCGACCTGCCGAGCGCCCGCCACTATAAGACGCTGATCGACTCTCTCTTTGTGGAAGTGATCCAGGAAGGCGTCGAGGCTGGCGTCTATCATTGTCAGAGCCCGGAAGACGTGAGTTCTGACGTGGCCGCTGCTTTCTCGGCAGTATTGCATCCGGTGCTACTGGCCAGAGCGAGCGCGGATGAGCTTCACCGGAGGTGCGAGGGCCTGGTAAATCTGGTCAATGCGGCACTGCAAAACGCGCTTGCCAAGTGACGATATTTAACTTACGTCACTTCTGGCGTTTACGCGCCACTTCAATGCCTTTGCCTTTTTTGTGAGACCTTCGGTCGGTGGGTTGTCTATCCTGCAGGCCTCCCTCAAGAAGGCACCAGTTTCTGTTAATGCCTTGCCAGGACGATGCTATGATCCGACTGAAAATCCTCGTGCCGACCCTTCTTTCGGTGGCGCTGGCCTCGTGCAGCGATAGTGGAGGAGGCGCCGGAACCGGTCAGGCGAGCCAGGCTCAGGAACGACCACCAACGCCCGTAAGCGTCGTTTCAATGGAGAAAGGGCAATTTCCGATCACTCGGGTCCTGCCGGGGAGAGCGACCGCCTTCCGTACCGCCGAAATCAGACCACGGGTAACCGGCTCGATCCGGGAGATCGCCTTCAAGGAAGGCAGCGAGGTCAAGGAAGGCGACCTGCTGTTCCAGATCGAGGATGACACCTATCAGGCAGCCCTCGCGGAAGCACGGGCAAGTGTTGCCAAGGCGGAAGCAAGTGTTCCCAGTGCGGAAGCCAACCTGGCTCGTTATGAGCGGCTGGTAAACAGCGGCGCCACGCAGATCGACTATGAGAATGCGCGCGTCACGTTTCTCCAAGCGCAGGCCGATGTTGCACAGGCAAAGGCGGCGTTGAAGACCGCAGAGATCAATCTGGATCTGACAAAAATCCGCGCGCCGTTCGATGGCATCACCAGCATCTCCAACGTCGCGATCGGCAACATCGTGACGGCCAATCAGGCCGAGGCGCTGACGACCCTGCGGCAACTGGATCCGATCTACATCGATCTCACCGAATCCAGCACCAATCTTCTCGAGCTCCGGACGGCGTTTGAGTCCGGGCGCCTGAGTGGGGATCCGCGCAACGCAGAGATCAGCCTTACGCTGGAGGACGGGACTGTTTATCCGCAGAAGGGCAAGCTCGACATGGCCGAGATGGCTGTCAGCGAAAGCACCGGCACCTACCAGATACGCGCCCTCTTCGATAACCCCAATGACGTCATCCTGCCGGGCATGTACGTCCGGGCAACCGTAACCCTGGGTGAGGAGAACGGATATCTGATCCCGCAGCGCGCGGCCACACGCAATGCACGCGGCGAGCTCTCCGCTAAATTCGTCACCGCCGACAACAAGGTTGAAACGCGCATCTTTCCAACCAGCCAGGTCTCCGGCAACAACTGGCTGGTGGCAGAGGGCGTTGCCGACGGCGATCGCCTCGTGGTTGACGGTTTCCAGTGGATCGGCGATGGCGCCACCGTTGCCCCGGTCGACTCCACCGTTGACGACGATGGGCTGGTTGTCCAGACCCAGCAGGGTGGCTCGGCAAGCGAACAGGCACCCCAGCAGCAGTAGACATTCGTCACTGTCAGCACCTACAGATTTTAAGGCAGGGAAACTGCAATGGCGAAGTTCTTCATCCGGCGCCCGGTATTTGCCTGGGTCATCGCGATCGTGATCATGCTGGGCGGTACGCTGGCGATCTCGACGCTGTCGATCTCGCAATATCCGGACATCGCTCCAACAACCGTCCGTATCGCAGCATCCTATAACGGCGCGAGTGCCGAAACAGTTGAGAAGTCGGTCACCAGCATCATCGAAGACGGCATGACCGGCCTGGATGACCTGACCTACATGTCATCCTCGTCGAGCACCGGCAGTGCATCGGTAACGCTCACCTTCGGCAACAGCGTCGACCCGGAGATCGCCCAGGTCCAGGTTCAGAACAAGCTGCAGCTTGTGCAGTCGCAACTGCCGGATGTCGTGCAGCAGGCCGGCATCTCCGTCACTCGCTCGACCTCGAGCATCCTCATGGTCGGCGCTCTCGTTTCGACCGACAGCAAGCGCTCTTCCGTTGACCTTGGCGACGTCTTCTCGACGAGCATTGAAGATCAGATAAAGCGGCTGGAAGGTGTGGGAAGCATCGACATCTTCGGGTCCGGCTATGCTATGCGGATCTGGATGGATCCGCTGAAGCTGCAAAAGTACCAGCTGACCCCTGGCGATGTGACGAGCGCGATCCAGACGCAGAACACGCAGGTATCCGTGGGATCCTTGGGTGGCCAGCCGGTGGTGGATGGGCAGCAGCTGACGGTCACGATGACCGCGCAGAGCCAACTCCGGAACGTCGACGACTTCGAGGCCATCATCCTGAAGGTGGAGCCGGATGGCGCGACCGTACGCTTGAGCGATGTTGCGCGGATCGAGATCGGGCAGGAAAACTACGGCTTCAGCTCGCGCCAGAACGGGCTGCCTTCGACGGGCTTTGCCGTCAATCTGGCCACTGGTGCAAACGCACTCGATACAGCGGCAAGGGTCAAGGCAGCCTTGAGCGAGATTGGTCCCACTCTTCCTGAGGGCGTGGAAATCACCTATCCCTACGATACGACGCCCTTCGTAGAGCTTTCGATTGAGAAAGTGGTGCATACGCTGATTGAAGCGATCATTCTCGTCTTCGTCGTGCTTCTCGTCTTCCTGCAGAACCTAAGAGCGACCATCATCCCGATGATCGCCGTGCCTGTCGTTCTGCTGGGAACGTTTGGGATCCTGGCGATCTCCGGCTATTCGATCAATACGCTGACCATGTTTGCCATGGTTCTTGCCATTGGTCTTTTGGTCGATGACGCGATCGTCGTGGTCGAAAACGTCGAACGCATCATGGACCAGGAAGGCTTGTCGCCGCTTGAGGCAACCGAGAAGTCCATGGGCGAGATCACGGGAGCAATCATCGGCATCGCGCTGGTTCTGACCGCCGTCTTCATTCCCATGGCCTTCTTCGGCGGCTCAACTGGTATCATCTACCGGCAGTTTTCCATTACGATCGTCTCCGCCATGCTACTTTCCGCCGTGGTCGCCATCGTGCTGACGCCCGCGCTTTGCGCCACGATGTTGAAGCCGATCGACCACCACAAGAAGGGGCGCGGCATCGGCGCCTGGTTCAACCGCGGCTTTGATCGCTCGACACGGGGCTACGTTGGCTCGGTAGGCTACCTGCTGAAACGCCCGCTCCGGGTCATGCTCGTCTTCGCAGTTGTTATCGCCGGTTGCGCCTGGTTCTTCACGCGCCTTCCGAGCTCCTTCCTGCCGCAGGAAGACCAGGGCGTGTTGCTGACCATCATCCAGACGCCCGCGGGCTCCACCACCGCCCGCACGGATGCAGTGGTCAAGCAGGTCGAGAACTACTTTCTGGAGCAGGAAAAAGAGAACGTCTCGGACGTGTTCGGCGTGCTTGGCTTCAGCTTCGGCGGCTCCGGGCAGAACAACGCCATCGTCTTCACCAAGCTCAAGGATTTCGAAGAGCGAACAGGTCCAGGCCAGTCTGCCGCGGAAATCGTGCAACGTGCGGGCGGCTACTTCTTTACCCTTCGCGATGCCCAGGTTTTCCCGCTCTTGCCTCCGGCGATTCAGGGCCTCGGCACCTCCAGCGGCTTCTCAATGTACCTCGTCGATAGTGGCGGCAACGGCAACGACGCTCTGACGAATGCCTCACAGCAACTCATCCAGACGGCCACCAGCAACCCGAACATCAGTTCGTTGCGCAGTAACAGCCAGCGCTCCGAGACGCAACTTCAGATCCTTCTTGATCAGGAGAAGCTGGGAGCTATGGGCGTTGATCTGGCGTCGGTCAATTCGATGCTGTCAACGATTTTCGCAGGCCGCGACGTCAATGACTTTACGCTGAACAACGAGCTGAAGCCGGTCTACGTTCAGGGCGATGCGGGTTACCGCATGCAGCCGGACGACCTCAACTTCTGGTACGCCCGCAACAGCCAAGGAGAGATGGTGCCATTCTCCGCCTTCAGCCGCGTGAACTGGCAAAGCGGAACCCCGCAACTGGCGCGCTTCAACGGCACCAGCGCCATCCCCCTGGACGGTGCCGCCGGCCCAGGCGTCAGCACCGGTCAAGCGATGGACGAGATGGAAAGGCTCACGGCCCAACTGCCCGGCGGGTACTCGGTTGCCTGGCAGGGTATCTCGTATCAGGAGCGGCTATCCGGTTCCCAGGCTCCGATGCTGTACGCACTGTCGGTCCTCATCGTCTTCCTCTGCCTTGCCGCCCTTTACGAGAGCTGGTCCATTCCCTTCTCCGTCATCCTCGCGGTTCCCGTCGGAGTACTTGGAGCCCTGGCTGCCGCTCACTTCTTCGGACAGTCGAACGATGTCTACTTCAAGGTCGGGCTGCTGACGACGATCGGACTTGCCGCAAAGAACGCGATCCTAATCGTTGAATTCGCCAAGGACCGCGTAGAGCAGGGTATGGGGCTCATCGAGGCAACACTGGAAGCGGCACGCCTGCGTCTGCGCCCGATCGTTATGACCTCGCTTGCCTTCATCCTGGGCGTGGTGCCGCTCGCAATTGCGGCCGGAGCAGGCTCCGCTGCGCAGAATGCCATCGGAGTAGGCGTGCTGGGGGGTATGCTTTCTGCAACACTGCTCGGAATTTTCTTCATTCCCACCTTCTTTGTTGTCGTCAGGCGGTTATCAAACCGCGAAAAACGAGCGAAGACAGAGTGAAATGAGTTGTTATGCATTTCCGTTAATCATCGCCCGAAGCCTTGAGTCGCGGCGGTGAATCGGCCACCAATTGTTGCGGGCTCTTATATTGGGCATGGGGACACAAGATATGAAATCGATACACACAGCGGCTCCTCTCGCTATGCTTCTCTTGTCCGGCTGTGTCGTCGGCACTGATCATACGGCGCCCGCTATCGCCCTTCCGGCAAAATATGCCGAAGGCCCAACGACCAGCAATGGCGACGTAACAACCGTACCTTGGTGGACCGCGTTCCACGATAGCCGTCTCAATGGGTATGTTGTGCAAGGACTTGCGCAGAACCTTGATGTTCTTCAGGCGCTTGAGCGAATCAACCAGGCAGAGGCAAATGTAGTGCAGGCTGGCGCCGGCGCCCTTCCCTCGCTTGATCTTGGTGCACAGGCAAGACGAAGCGGCGCTAGTGAACTGGGCGGCACGCCGAGCGCGACGGCGACCGCCACCCAGACCTCCGTGTCCGGCGGCCCCACGGCATCCTGGTTCCTCGATCTCTTCGGGCTTTATCGTCGCTCGAAAGAAGCAGCACTTGCAAGCCTCGACGCTGCCTATGCCGCAGCCGATGTGGCACGCCTGTCGCTGCTGCAGGCGGTTGTCTCCGCTTATATCGACGTTCGCTACTACCAGGAGCGCATTGCGCTAGCCCGGCAGAATCTCGCCTCCCGTCGCGA
Source organism: Pseudorhizobium tarimense (assembly GCF_022968135.1). GTDB lineage: Bacteria > Pseudomonadota > Alphaproteobacteria > Rhizobiales > Rhizobiaceae > Neorhizobium > Neorhizobium tarimense. The sequence continues at coordinate 275,425 of NZ_JALJRA010000005.1, read as the reverse complement.
AACCCTGGAACTCACGCGCCTTCAGCTTGAAGCGGGTGCGGCGTCCCGGCTCGATGTGGTGCAGGCAGAAGGTCTGGTGAATTCCACGATCGCAGAGATCCCGGCACTTGAAACCGCCTTCCGCGGTGCCGCTCACCGGGTTGCAACGCTTCTCGGCCTTCCGGCGTCGTCACTCATTCCCGAGCTTCAGAAGGGTGCAGCTCAGCCCGTTGCACGCTTCAACGTCAAGGCGGGCGTTCCTGCCGACCTGATCCGCAACCGCCCCGACATCCGGGCTGCGGAGCGCCAACTGGCGGCAGCGGTGGCACAGATCGGCGTTGCCGAGGCTCAGCTGTATCCTGCCATCACTCTGGGCGGCTCGATCACGCCGTCCTACACGCGCGTCGGTGGCGGTGGCGAGAGCGGTCTTCTGTCATGGTCGTTCGGCCCCACGATTTCGCTGCCGATCTTCGACGGCGGAGCCCTCAAAGCCAATGTGTCGGCCGCAGAGTCCGCCGCACGGGAAGCTTACCTCGATTGGAAGCAAGTCGTCTTGAATGCGGTAGAGGAGACCGAGAACGCTCTCGCCGCCGTTGCCCGCGACGCCCGCACCGTCAATGCACTTCGCGACACGGTGCGATCCTATGAGGAGGCCCTCGACCTTGCGACCGCAAGCTATCGGGACGGCGCTTCTTCGCTGCTTGACGTCCTCGACGCACAGCGGCAGGTGTCCACGGCTCAGTCCAACCTGGCACAGGCGGTTCAGCAGGCGGCGCAGGACTTCGTATCGCTCAACGTTGCGATCGGTGGCGGCTATGACTACGGGCAAGGGCTGACGCGGGTAGCATCGGTCGCGGCGCTGCCGACCAAGTAGTCCAGCCAGGCGGAAGACAAAGAAAAAACCTCCGAAGCGGCGCTTTCGGAGGTTTTTTCTTATTCAGGATACTTATCAGTCCTTGGCGCGTTCGACATAAGAGTTGTCTTCGGTCGCGATCACGACGCGTGTTCCGGCATTGATGTGCGGCGGCACCATGGTGCGCAGACCGTTCGAAAGCATCGCCGGCTTGTACGAGGAAGAAGCGGTCTGCCCTTTAACGACCGGCTCGGTCTCAGTGATTTCGAGCGTCACATGTCGTGGCAACTCGACCGCGAGGGGCACGCCCTCATGGATCGACAAGATGCAGGTCATGCCTTCCTGAAGATAGGCCTTCTGATCTCCCATCGTGTCCGCATCCACGACAACCTGGTCGTAGCTTTCCGGATTCATGAAGTGGAAGCCTTCGCCGTCCTCATAGAGGTACTGGAAGTTGACGTCTTCAACGAAAGCACGCTCGACCTGCTCCGTCGTCCGCCAGCGTTCCGAAACCTTGACGCCGTCGACAATGCGGCGCATGTCGACCTGCGTGACGGGCGTGCCCTTGCCCGGATGGAAGTTCTGCGCCGTCAGGACGACATAGAGCTTCCCTTCGACTTCAAGTACGTTGCCCTTGCGGACGGAAGAAGCGATGACCTTGACCATGAAAATTCCCTTGTACCTACCGGCTTGTCTCCACCGGGGATGCGTCGTAGAGGAGCGGGAAACCGATCCGCGTGACGGATGAACGCTTTCCCGGCGCACCTACCCTAAAAAAGGGCGAATAGGAAGCCTTGCAGGATCAAGCACCATAGAAAGCTGACAGCAGGACCCTCTATGCCTTCGACTGGTTCCATATCGAAGCGCTCTCCATGGTGGAACGCGCAGGTCCACTCTGACAGGCGACCGTTCCTTCTCGGACGCAATCGGATTCAGAATGCCATCCGTCAGCACCTTGATGAAGGTGACTTCATCGAAGTTGATCCGGCGGCCCTGCAAGTCTCCCCCGGCAACGAGACGCACCTTCATGCCTTCGCCACCGAGGCACTAACGACTGAAGGAAAGCCACACGACCTCTTCCTGCACACCTCTCCTGAGTTCGCCTGTAAGAAGCTATTGGCGGCGGGAGAGCGTAAAATCTTCTCCTTCGCTCATGTCTTCCGCAATCGCGAACGCGGTCCGCTCCACCACCCCGAGTTCACTATGTTGGAATGGTATCGAGTCGACGAGGACTACCGGTCGCTGATGGACGACTGTCAAAGTCTGCTGTCAGTCGCCGCCGAGACGTCCGGGACGACGCGCTTCAGCTATCGGGGATCGACGACAGATCCCTTCGCTGAGCCTGAACGGCTGACTGTGGCGGAGGCTTTCGAAAGATTTGCGGCCATCGATCTGCTGGCGACCGTATCCGTTGCAGGCGACACCGACCGCGACCTGCTGGCCGACGGGTTGAGAGGCTCTGGCATCCGTTTTGCCGAAGACGACAGCTGGACGGACTTGTTCAGCCGTGTGCTGGTGGAGAAGATTGAGCCGCATCTTGGGATCGTGAAGCCAACCATCTTGTATGAGTATCCGGTCTGTGAGGCCGCTCTTGCACGCCCCTCGCCTTCTGACCCACGTGTCTCCGAGCGGTTCGAGCTGTATGCCTGCGGCGTAGAACTTGCCAACGCATTCGGCGAACTCACCGACGCTGCGGAACAGCGCCGCCGGTTCAACGAAGCGATGTCAGAAAAGCAGCGCATCTATGGCGAGCGCTATCCGATAGACGAAGACTTCCTCGACGCGATCGAGGTCATGCCGGACGCTTGCGGTGCAGCCCTTGGCTTCGATCGACTGGCAATGCTCGCAACCGGTGCGCAGCGGATCGAGCAGGTTCTCTGGGCTCCTGTGGCGGAGACGAGTTGATGCCGGCACAACGTACGCTCAGGACCCCAGAGGAATTGACAGCGGCGGGCCTGCTCGATCAGCGCGAGGTGACCGAGGCCCGCGCTGTCGGCGATCATTACGCGATCGCCATCACCTCTGCGATGGCAGACCTCATCGACCAGCGCGATCCTGAGGACCCGATCGCGCGCCAGTTCTTGCCCAACAAAAGGGAATTGATCACCACGCAGGCGGAACGAGCAGACCCTATAGGAGATGCCGCCCATAGCCCCATCAAGGGTATTGTCCATCGCTACCCGGACCGCGTCCTCCTGAAGGCAGTGCATGTGTGCCCCGTCTATTGCCGGTTCTGCTTTCGGCGCGAAATGGTCGGGCCACAAGGCGACGGAACTCTCTCGACAGAAGAAATCGATGCCGCCCTGAATTACGTCCGGCAGCATAAGGAGGTGTGGGAGGTGATCCTGACGGGCGGCGACCCGCTGGTTCTTTCCGCCCGCCGCCTCTCGGAAATCATGCGGAAGCTGGCCGACGTCCCTCACGTCAAGATCATCCGGCTGCACAGTCGGGTTCCTGTTGTCGATCCGGCTGCCGTTGACGACGAGCTCCTGGCTGCTCTCAAAGCAAGCGGCAAGACCATCTATCTCGCCCTGCACGCCAACCATCCGCGCGAGATGACACCGGCCGCACGTGCGGCCTGCACCCGACTGGTGGACGCGGGCGTCGGCATGGTAAGCCAAACGGTACTCCTGCGAGGGGTGAATGACGACCCACTGATCCTTGCGGATCTGATGAAGGCTTTTGTCGAGAATCGCATTAAGCCCTATTACCTACACCACCCCGATCTTGCCCCCGGAACCAGCCACTTCCGGATCACGCTTGCCGAGGGACAACGGATCGTTGCCTCCATGCGGGGAAGCATCTCCGGATTATGCCAGCCGACCTATGTACTGGACATCCCGGGCGGCCACGGGAAAACGGTGATTGCGGAAGGGGCACAGCAACAGGAAGATGGATCCTATATCGTCAGCGACTTCCGCGGCGGCGTGCACCGGTACGTCGATGACTGTTGAACACAGGTTGGCGCATGCATGCAAGCTACCTTGCGATTTGGGACTGATACCTATGCGCATACTTGGGCGCCGCAGGATTTTCTTACAGGCCGCAGCCGATCCTTCGGCGTGAAGACGCTTCCCAACGGCGCAATAAGGACGGTATCGCCAGAGGGAGGCGGTAGATTCCTTAACGCCTTCAGAGGCCGCCTGCCGAACCTCAGCACGATGCATGCGGTGGCCAGAGACAATGGCAGCATAACGTTGTGACTGTGAGAACGAAATTGGCTGCTGCTGCTGTCGCTTAATGTATACATTGCCGATCGAACGGCGGAGGAACTGTGACGATGATGAGCTATGTCCTGACGGTAACCTGCAACTCCACCCGCGGCATAGTCGCGGCCATCTCAGGCTACCTTGCAGGCAAGGGCTGCAACATCATCGACTCTTCCCAGTTCGATGACCTGGACACCGGCAAGTTCTTCATGCGCATTTCCTTTATCTCGGAGGAGGGCGTTACGCGGGGCCAGTTGCTGGAAGATTTCCTGCCCATCGCCGAACGCTTCGGGATGGAGTGGGAGATCTATGACGCCGAAGAGCGGATGAAGGTTCTCTTGATGGTGTCCCGCTTCGGCCACTGCCTCAACGATCTCCTTTATCGTTGGAAAATCGGAGCTTTGCCAATCGACATTGTGGGCGTCGTGTCCAACCACTTCGATTACCAGAAGGTCGTGGTCAACCACGACATTCCCTTCCACCACATCAAGGTCACGAAGGACAACAAGCCGCAGGCTGAGGCACAGCTGATGGATCTTGTTGAACAGACGGGGACCGAGTTGATCGTTCTGGCGCGCTATATGCAGGTGCTCTCCGACCAGCTGTGCCGCAACATGTCTGGCAAGATCATCAACATCCATCACTCCTTCCTGCCAAGCTTCAAAGGCGCGAACCCCTACAAGCAGGCGTACCAGCGTGGCGTGAAGCTCATCGGGGCGACGGCGCACTACGTGACGGCTGATCTCGACGAAGGCCCGATCATCGAGCAGGACACCGTGCGCATCACGCATGCCCAAAGCCCCGACGACTACGTGTCGCTTGGCAGGGACGTCGAGAGCCAGGTGCTTGCACGGGCAATTCATGCCCACATCCATCGCCGCGTGTTTCTCAACGGCAACCGCACCATCGTATTTCCGCCGAGCCCTGGCAGCTATGCGTCAGAGCGGATGGGCTGACGTTTGGATCAGCCACCGCTGAGATCGAGTAGGTCGAGCCAATTCCAAACACGAGGATCAGGCGGAAGGATGACTTCAGGAGAAGAGGATTTCACAATTCCGCCTTCCTCCTGTCATTCGCTGGAAAAATATCCCACATAATCTGAAGTCCGTTGCTGCTCACATCGGCATCGCGTATTATTGGACTGCCACCGAACCTTGACTCATTTGGCGGAAGCGCAACCTGCTAAGGAGAAGGACATGTTTGTTGTGACGAGCGTCGCCTTTGGTCGGGTCGTGCTAGATACGAACGGCGTGGGGCGCCGACTCTCTCTGCGCTGTCGAATGTAACAGCTCAGGTTAATCCACCTGAGTTTTCATTCGCAGTGCTGGCTCAGGAAGCCAGAGGGAGCAGTTTAATGCAGAGACAAGTCATTGAATATCGCGGCGAACCCGTCGGCATCGTCGTGCCGGATGCGGATCGGCTAAAGTTCATCGCCGTGAAGTTCCACGTCATCGACCTGGATGAGCAATTGTTCAGTTCGGCCGACGAAGTCCGATCCGCGATCCGCGACCTCGTCAACCGGCGGCCGGAGAGCGCTGCTACCCCCTGAGCGTTGGCGAGCCTCAGAAGGCGGTGAAGGTCATCGTTGTCAACGAACGCTCGATACCAGGAATGCTGGCGATCTTCTCATTGACGAAGCGGCCGATCTCCTCGCCTTCCTTGATATAAATCTTGAGCAGGAGATCCCACTCGCCACTCGTTGAGTAGAGTTCGGAGACCAGTTCCGTCTGGTAAATGGCATCGGCGACTTCGTAGGTTCTTCCGGGAGTGCAACGGAGCTGCACGAATATGGGCTTCATTGACTTCGTCCTGTCGTCGGGCCTGGTAGGAGGCGTGGTCGAGCGTCTTTTTGACCGATGCGCTGCCGGATCGCAAGCGGCTGACGGACGTGATCATCACTCCCGCTGAAAGAATCGCCTGCTTCAAGCAACAGAGAACACCCTGCGGCTTCCCCTTGCTGGCTCGCATTCCGCGATTGAATGAGCTGTTGAGAATCTGTCTGTTTTCACCACAAGCTGTGGACGATAGAACTGGCCAACACTCGCCGGAAAACAAAACATGCTCAACGATGCGCGCTCCCACGGCCTCTGGGAAAAGACAGCTCCGCCAGCTCCTGAAACGCAAACCCTTTCAGGCGCCATCTCTGCGGATGTCGTCATCGTCGGCGGCGGATATACCGGACTCTCAGCGGCCCTTCATCTGGCGGCAGCCGGCACCAATCCCGTTCTGCTCGAGGCACAGGAGTTCGGCTTCGGCGGCGCGGGCCGAAATGTCGGACTGATCAATGCCGGCATGTGGGTGATGCCTGACAATTTCTCCGAAGAGCTCGGTCCCGAGCATGGCGAAAAGCTGCTGGATCTCCTGGGAAATGGACCGTCCCTCGTTCGCCAGATCATCGACGCACATAGGATCGAGTGCGAGCTTGAGAGAAACGGAACGCTACATTGCGCGGTCGGCGACACGGGCATGCGCGAACTGGAAGAACGGGCTCGGCAGTGGCAGAAGCGAGATGCGCCGGTCACGCTGCTGGATGCTGCCGAGACCGAGCGGCGTACGGGCTCCAGCGCCTACGCAGGCGCCCTGCTCGATATGCGCGCGGGAACGCTGCAGCCCCTCGCCTACACTCGCGGTCTTGCTCGCGCTGCCGGCGGAGCAGGCGCCACGCTCTTTACCCAGAGCCCCGTAGTTTCCCACGAACAAGTTGGCAGCCGCCACATCGTCAGGACCTCGCACGGTGAGGTTACGGCTGACTGGGTCATCGTCGCCACCGACGCCTACAGCAACGGCCCATGGGAAGTGGTCCGCAAGGAACAGGTCCATCTTCCTTATTTCAATCTGGCGACCGCGCCCCTCAGCAGCAATCTGCAACGGTCCATCCTGCCGGGCCGCGAAGGGTGCTGGGACACGAAAGAGGTGCTGTCGTCCTTTCGCATGGACAAGGCGGGACGCCTGATCTTCGGCAGCGTCGGCGCATTGCGTGGCACCGGCGTTACCGTGCACAAGGCATGGGCCAAGCGTTCGCTTGGCCGCCTGTTCCCACAGCTGGATGACTTCGACTTTGAAAGCGAGTGGTACGGCCAGATCGGCATGACGGATAATGCCCTGCCTCGCCTGCACAAGTTCGCACCGAACGTCATCGGCTTTTGCGGTTATAACGGCCGGGGCATTTCCCCCGGCACCTCCTTCGGTAGGGTGTTGGCCGGCCACATCCTCGGCGAGATCAGCGAAGGCGATCTGCCGTTGCCATTCACCGACCCGAAACTGCCGCCGTTACGCACCTTGAAGGAAGCCTACTACGAGGCAGGAGCTCAGATTGCACACCTCGCTGGCGAACGCTTCTGATTGCGAAGCGGCTGCCATTCCTTACATTAACTTAAACTGCTGATACCGGAAGGACCGACATGACGCTTGCCAACCTTAATCTCGCGGCAGAGACGCAAAAAATACTCAGCGACCTCGGCGTGAAGAGCGAGAGCTACACCGGCGGCACGCTGGCCGTTCGCTCGCCAGTGACGGGAGCAGAAATCGGGAAGCTGCCGGAGCATTCGGCCGCGGCTGCCACAGATGCCATCGAGAAGGCACATGCGGCGTTCCTGGAATGGCGTCTCGTTCCTGCGCCGAAGCGCGGCGAGCTAGTTCGACTGCTGGGCGAGGAGCTCCGCGCAGCCAAGACTGCGCTCGGTCGTCTCGTCTCAATCGAAGTCGGTAAGATTACCTCGGAAGGTCTCGGCGAGGTCCAAGAGATGATCGACATCTGCGACTTTGGGGTCGGCCTCTCCCGTCAGCTCTACGGCCTGACCATCGCCACGGAACGCGCCGATCACCGAATGATGGAGACGTGGCACCCGCTGGGCGCCATTGGCATCATCTCGGCCTTCAACTTCCCGGTTGCCGTTTGGTCGTGGAATGCAGCGCTCGCCTTGGTCTGCGGTAACACCACGATCTGGAAGCCGTCCGAGAAGACGCCGCTCACGGCGTTGGCAGTCCAGTCCATCTTCGAGAAGGCGCTCTCCCGCTATATCGCGGAAGGGAACACGGCGCCGCAGAACCTTTCGACGCTCCTGATCGGCGGACGTGAGGTGGGCGAGGTTCTGGTGGAGCACGAGAAGGTGCCGCTGGTTTCCGCAACGGGCTCCACCGCCATGGGTCGCGCAGTCGGCCCGCGCCTGGCACAACGCTTTGCCCGCTCCCTGCTCGAATTAGGCGGCAACAATGCAGCCATCGTAGGCCCTTCTGCAGATCTCGACCTCACGCTTCGAGGCGTAGCGTTCGCCGCCATGGGCACGGCTGGCCAGCGTTGCACCACGCTGCGACGTCTCTTCGTCCACGACAGCGTGTATGACACCCTCGTGCCTCGCCTCGCCAAGGCTTACCAATCTGTCACGGTTGGCAATCCGCTTGAGGCGGGGAACCTTGTAGGGCCACTGATCGACAAGGGCGCGTTCGAACGCATGCAGTCCTCCCTCGATGCCGCGAAGTCGGCTGGCGGCAAGGTCATCGGCGGCGAGCGCGTCGAGTTCGACGGAGCGCCGGACGCTTTCTACGTCCGTCCCGCCATTGTGGAGATGCCCGCGCAGACTGGACCGGTCCGCGAAGAGACCTTCGCACCGATCCTCTACGTCATGAAGTACAGCGATTTCCACGAGGCACTGCGGCTCCACAACGACGTCCCTCAGGGCCTGTCGTCGTCCATCTTCACCAACGACATGCGCGAAGCGGAGATTTTCGTCTCCGATCGCGGCTCGGACTGCGGCATTGCCAACGTCAACATTGGCCCTTCGGGTGCGGAAATCGGCGGCGCATTCGGGGGCGAAAAGGAAACCGGTGGCGGACGCGAGTCTGGTTCGGACGCCTGGAGGGCATACATGCGCCGGGCGACCAACACCATGAACTACGGCCGAACGCTGCCCCTCGCTCAGGGCGTCAAGTTCGACGTGATCTGACGCATGCGGCCGCCGCTCAACCTGCTGACGGACGTGGAGGGCGTGGCTGTTGGCCACGCCACCGATCTCGAATGCGGCTCAGGTGTGACAGCGATCGTCTTCGAGAAACCGGCAGTGGCTTCGGGTTCGGTCCTCGGCGGCGCACCGGGCGGGCGCGAGACCGCCCTTCTTGATCCTGCAATGACAGTGCAGACTGTCGACGCCTTTGTCCTGTCAGGCGGATCAGCCTTCGGCCTGGATGCCGCAGGCGGCGTGCAGGCCGGACTTCGCGAGGTGGGGCGAGGGCTTCAGGTGGGCGCGGCGCGCGTGCCCATCGTTCCTCAAGCAATCCTTTTCGACCTCCTCAACGGCGGCGACAAGGATTGGGGCCTCTACTCTCCCTACCGCGAACTCGGCAATGTCGCCTTCGAAGCGGCAAGCGCCGGCAGGTTCGGACTGGGTTCTGTGGGTGCCGGAACAGGCGCGACAACTGCTACGTTTAAGGGCGGCATCGGCTCGGCAAGCGCCGTGACAGCCGACGGCCACAGGGTGGCTGCTCTTGTCGCCGTAAATGCGATGGGCTCGGCCACCGTCGGCGCCGGTCCTCACTTCTGGGCTGCGCCGTTCGAGCAGGACGCAGAGTTCGGAGCACTGGGTCTGCCACCTCAGTTCGACACGCGCATACGGTTGAAGGGGTACAACCTAATCGCCACGACCATTGGCGTGGTGGTGACCGATGCCGTTCTGTCGAAAGCCGAGGCAAACCGGCTGTCTCTGATGGCGCACGATGGCCTGGCACGCGCCATTCTCCCTGCCCATCTGTCCGCAGATGGCGACACCATGTTTTCCGCTGCCACCGGAGCCAAGCCGGTGGAGACACCGGAAGCCCTCATGCAGATCTTTCACCATGCTACTATGGTGACGGCTCGGGCGGTTGCTCGGGGCGTCTACGAAGCATCGTCCCTCCCCTTTCCGAACGCACAAGCCTCCTGGAAGGATCGTTTTGGCGGCGGCATCACAGCCTGAACTGTGCGAGCGCATGCTTCAACCGGTCCCATTCGTGCTCGTGTGGTAGACCAATGCGAAGGTCCACTGGTCGCCCGTCGAACTTCCGGATCAGGATGCCGTGACGCCCCAAATGCTCGTAGATGAAGCCGGCGCTCTCATGTCGTGCATAGCGAAAGAGCGAAGTACCGCCTGCGACGAGAATGCCGAACTGCTGCAGGAGACAATCCAGCCGCTGCGCTTCCTCCCGCAGTTTCTGCTTCATCTCTGTCTTCCACCTATCGTCCGACAGCGCTTCCGTGGCGATATGAAGTGCCGGGCCTGATACCGCCCATGGGCCAAGCTGGTCTTCCAGCTGTCGCACCTGGTGGGGCGAGGCAAGCGCAAAGCCCAACCGCAAACCGGCCATTCCGAAGAACTTGCCAAACGAGCGCAGGACCACCAGACCGCCATCACCGACGACGTCGGCCACGCTATCCCCCGTGGACACTTCACCGAAGGCCTCGTCTACGATGAGAAGCCCGCCTCTCTTGGCTAAAGTTATAGCCAACGCTACGAGCGCGCTCCGGCTGAGAAGCCTGCCCGTCGGATTGTTGGGATTGACGACAATGGCAAGGTCCGCCGCCTCCAGATCCGACAGGTCCTCCGTGTCCTTGATCTGGTAGCCGGCCTGCGATGCAGCCTTCGCATGCTCCGCATAGGTCGGTGAAAGGATGGCTGCAGATCCCCTGGTGGCGCGAAGGCGTGCGAGCATCGGCAAAAGGATTTGTGTTCCTGGAGCAACCGCAATGTGTGCCGGTGAAGGGGCGCCATAGGCCGCTGCCGCCAGCCCCTTCAACCGCTCGACAGCATCAAGCTCCGGCAGGCGCAAGAAAGCCTTGGCGGGGATGGGAGAATGTGGATAGGAATACGGATTGATGCCGGTGGAGAGATCAATCCAGGGTTCGGGAGCTGAAGGAAACTCCTGCCGCGCGCGCCCCAGATTACCACCGTGTTGAATCGCCCCGTCCAGCTCAGAACCGCCCTTCCTCATGTATGTTCTTCTCGCCTTTCTTGCGCTGCTGACCGAACGCCTGATTGGTTATCCGGACTGGGTATATCGTGCCATCGGCCACCCCGTCACCTGGATAGGACGGTTGATCACCACCCTCGATACCAGCTTGAACCGCGGCGGGCAGGAATTCACTGCACGCAAGGCGGCAGGCGTTGTGGCACTGCTTGTCCTTCTGGGCGTGACGGTCTTGGTCTCCGGCCTTATCCAGAAGTCTTTTCTCGCCGTGCCTTTCGGTCTCCTTGTGCTCGTGCTGATCACTTCCACTCTTCCAGCACAGAAGAGCCTGGAGTCGCATGTCAAAGCAGTGGCTGATGCACTGGACAGGGAAGGGCTCCAAGCGGGCCGCAGCGCCGTCTCCATGATCGTCGGCCGCGACCCGGAGCGACTGGACGAAGCCGCAGTGTGTCGGGCGACCATTGAGAGCCTCGCGGAGAACTTCTCAGATGGCATCGTCGCTCCGGCCTTCTGGACGGCGATTGCAGGCCTTCCGGGTGGCGCGGCCTACAAGGCAGCAAACACAGCCGACAGCATGATTGGACATCGCACGCCCCGTCACGAGGCTTTCGGATGGGCTGCAGCGCGTTTTGATGACCTCGTCAATCTGCCAGCCTCTCGTTTGACTGGAGCCCTCTTCGTCGCCGCCGCGTGCTTGGTACCAGCGGCCTCGCCTCGCGATGCGATCGCCGCGATCCGTCGCGACGCGCGCTTTCACCGCTCTCCCAATGCCGGATGGCCGGAAGCCGCCGTGGCCGGAGCGCTCGGCATCGCGATCGCCGGGCCGCGAAGCTATGGCGGCAGGATGATCGACGCACGGTTCATGGGAGACGGAGGTCGCAGTGACCTGACAGCAGCCGATATTCGCAATGCGCTCAGCCTCGCGCGCGTCGCAGATGGTCTGCTGATCGGATCACTCGGGCTGCTAGCGCTGATCATCTGGCAATTTTGAGCAGGGCGTCGAGATCAAGATGTTGCTCGGCGTGGGCCGCCAGGCGATCCAGCACGGCGTCGACATCTGCCTCATAATCCAGAGCCGACGCCGCTCCGCCAAGCCTCTCCAGCCAGGCAGAGCGCTGGCGATCATTGGCGAAGAGCGCGTGCAGATACGTCCCCATTACCCGGCCGTTTGCTGAAACGGCACCATCCAGCTCACCGCCAAAATTGGCGAAGGGGCGGGTGCAATCGGCTCCGCTTGTCCGGCCGATGTGCATTTCATACCCGTCGAGGGAGACACCATCGAAGCTGTGTCCCCTAACGGCCTGCAGTCGCTTGTCTCCGTCAAGCTCTGTCTCGACGTCGAGCAGGCCGAGTCCTTCTATCGCCCCGGGCTCGCCTTCAGTACCATGGGGGTCTGCCACCCTCCGCCCGAGCATCTGATATCCGCCGCAGAGCCCAAGCACGTGCCCGCCTCGCCTCACGTGCGCCACGATATCCACCGCAAGTCCGCTTTCCTTCAGCACCCGAAGGTCGGCGACCGTTGCCTTCGAGCCGACCAGCAGAACGAGATCGCAATTACCTGGTATGGATTCATCCGGACGAACCTTTAACAGGTCAACATCCGGCTCAGCCTCCAGCGGATCGAGATCATCGAAGTTGGAGATGTGAGGCAGGACCGGCACGGCGATGCGGACCTTTGCGTTTGCTTTGCGCTCTCGCTTCTGGCCGAGCGCCAGCGCATCTTCCGCCGGCAGTCGAACCGCCTCCTTGAAGAAGGGGAGGAGCCCGATGGGCTTCCAGCCCGTGAATGTCTCGATCTGGCGCATACCTTCGTTGAACAGCGTTGCATCGCCGCGGAAGCGGTTGACGATGAACCCTTCGATCATGGCAGCATCATCGGAATTGAGCACCAGCTTCGTACCCGCGAGGCTTGCAATGACACCGCCCCGATCGATGTCACCGATCATCACTACGGGCACGTCGGCAGCACGTGCAAAACCCATATTCGCGATATCGTTCTGGCGCAGATTGATCTCCGAGGCACTGCCTGCGCCTTCCACAAGAACGAGGTCTGCCGTCGCCCTAAGTTGGTCGAAACTCTCCAGCACGCGGGGCATTAGCTGCGGCTTCAGCGACTGATAGTCCAACGCCTTCGCATTCCGCCACACTCTGCCCTGCACCACGACCTGGGCACCGACTTCGCTCTGCGGCTTCAGGAGCACCGGGTTCATGTGCACGCTCAGAAGGGCCTTCGCCGCCCTCGCCTGCAGCGCTTGGGCACGACCGATCTCGCCACCATCTGCCGTGACGGCAGCATTGTTCGACATGTTCTGCGGCTTGAAAGGAAGAACGCTGAGGCCGCGCAGCCTGAAAGCGCGCGCAAGCGCGGCGACGACGAGAGACTTGCCCACATCGGAGCCTGTCCCTTGAAACATGAGAGCACGCGCACCCGTCATCCTAGAATTCGATGCCGCTTTGAGCCTTCACGCCCGCCTTGAAGTGGTGCTTGACCAACGTCATCTCCGTGACAAGGTCAGCCGCTTCGATCAAGCCTGGCTTCGCATTGCGCCCCGTCACGACAACATGAAGATCCGGGCGCCGTGCCTTGAACGCGCCCAGCACGGCCTCGAGATCCAGATAGTCATAACGCAGCGCGATGTTCAGCTCGTCGAGCACCACGAGGCCAATCGTCTCGTCAGCCATCAGATCGAGCGCCTTTTGCCAGGCTGCTTCTGCGGCAGCGATGTCTCGCTTGAGATCCTGAGTTTCCCAGGTGAAACCCTCACCCATGGTGCGCCAGACTACCCGATCGCCGAAGACAGCCAAGGCCGGCTGCTCACCCGTCGACCAGGCACCCTTGATGAACTGCACGATCCCGACGCGGCGATTGTTGCCAAGCATGCGCAACGCGAGACCGAAAGCGGCGGTGGACTTGCCCTTGCCGGTGCCGGTATGGACCATGAGAAGACCCTTCTCCAGGGTCTTCTCCGCCACCTCCGCGTCCTGGACAGCCTTTCGATTGGCCATCTTCGACCGGTGGCGCTCCTGTGCCTGTTCATCGACCGGCCTCACCGAACCGACTCGGCTGCGTTGCTCGGATAGGCTTCCTCCCCGCCGCGCAGTCGAACCCGAATTGCGCCGCAGAGCGTACCAAGCAAGGCCCAGAAGATCAGGCTGGTCGCGAAGACCGCTGCCACGAAACGCGCATGCAGTTCCGCCGGCACGGCGGTCTCATGGTTGGCAGGTAGGGGAGCACCCGATAGATGCGGCAGAACGAGCAGAAGCACGCCCAGCCCAGCCAGAGCCGGCGTCTGCGAGAAAGCAAAAAGCCCCAGTGCGGCCGCAGTGCATACCGCCGTCACCATCCACCAGAGCTGCCGCGCGCCGAGTTCAGCCGCAGGCATGCCTGGAAGCTCCGGCGGGAGACCGAGCCCCGGAGCCAGACTGAACGCGAGAAAACCAGCCAGACCGAACATCAGCCCGCTGCGCCAACCACTGAAACCACCCAGCGCTTCGGACGCCGTCAAGAGGATCAAGGCAAACCCGATCCCGGCGAGCATGTTGGCAGCGGCGGTGTAGAGTAGGCGCTCCGCGCCATCGGCAGGCATCCAGCTGTCCTCGCCGTGCTCATGGGCAGGCGTCGCCGCGTCATGCGCATGGTCGTGAGAATGACTTGAGGTGGTCTCGCCACTCTCGAAAGTTTCTGCCTGGATGATCAGCGGCACTGTGGCGAAGCTCTGAAGCAAAGTGAGGCATAGCCCAGACACAAACCCAGCAATCACCGCCGTGAAGACGATGTTACGAAACAAGAACATATCGGTGTTCCTCAGTGGCAGGGAAAGGCGAGCGAGTGGCGGGAGTCGTGGGCGGCGTTGTGGACGACTTCCATGTGAGAGAAGCCGACAAAGCCGACGACGAACAGGCCGAGTACTGCCGTCATGCTGAGGGGAATAATCCTGGAGGCGGAAGCGCCGAGCGTGCTGGCTGCCGTCTTGGTCGTCATTGCGTATCCTTTCACCCTCCACCCGAGGGTCTTCGATCTTCATCAGGTCGGCGGCAGGTCTCCTGGCTCGCGGATCCGACGCTCTCACCAGCCTTCCCGGACTTGACCAGTGGCATGAATGGTAAAAGCTCTCCGCTTACAGTTGCGGGGGCAGCCGCGGCTTCGACGATACCCGTCTCACCGCATTCCCTCTCCGCCCTCTCGGGCACCGACGACCTCGCCACTATAACTGAAAAGATCCGAGCGGCAATCGCTTCAGCGACGGATTGACACGAACCAGCGACCGGGCTTACTGAAACTAAGACGGTTTCTTTCCGGCAACGGAAGGGACGAAAAGGGAATGCGGTGCGGCCTCTTTAGAGGTCAAAGCCGCGGC
Source organism: Pseudorhizobium tarimense (assembly GCF_022968135.1). Classification (GTDB taxonomy): domain Bacteria; phylum Pseudomonadota; class Alphaproteobacteria; order Rhizobiales; family Rhizobiaceae; genus Neorhizobium; species Neorhizobium tarimense. Next base: position 260,090 of record NZ_JALJRA010000005.1, on the reverse strand, counting down.
TGCCCCCGCAACTGTAAGCGAAGAGCTCCAGCCAGAAAGCCACTGGGCGATGCCCGGGAAGGTCGGCAAGGAGCAAAGACCCGCGAGCCAGGAGACCTGCCGTCACTATGAACTGCTTTTCCGGGCGGGGTGCTCCGGTCAAAGCCACTGACACTATGGCGGAGCAGCATGAGCCTTTCCGCCGCCGCGCCCCATGTTGGAATTGAGTTGGAACGCGGCCTTGAGTGACGAGCAGCCTACCAGTGACATCGACGTGACGATCTTCGTCTGCACCAACTGCCGACGCGCATCGGATAGCGAAGCGCGTCCGGGGGTCGAGCTCATCGAAGCATTGCGCGACGCAACGACAGATCTGCCGCTCGCCGTGAAGCCGGTCACCTGCCTTGCTAACTGCGAAAAAAGCCCGAGTGCGGCGTTCAATCATCGCTCCGGCTGGTCGTATGTCTTTGGCCATCTCAACCTTGAGAATGTCGACGACATAGTTTCCGGCGCCATGATGCTTGCCCAGAACGATCGCGGTTTCCTGCCTCTCCGCAGCCGACCGACCTGCTTGCGCGGCAAGGGAATGACCGCGCGTATTCCGCCCTTCCATCACCATGAGGACATGCCCAAATGAGTGTAACCGTCGATCGCGTCCCCTGCACAGTGGTGACCGGCTTTCTCGGAGCAGGCAAGACGACCCTGATCCGCAGCTTGATCGAAAGGCTTGACGGGAAGCGGCTTGCCATAGTCGTCAACGAGTTCGGCGACGTCGGCATCGACGGTGAGCTCCTGAAGGGCTGCGGCATCGAGAGCTGCCCCGACGACAACATTATCGAGCTCGCCAACGGCTGCATCTGCTGCACCGTCGCGGATGACTTTGTCCCCGCAATCGACCAGATCCTGGCGCGCGAGCCGCGGGTCGATCACATCCTTATCGAAACATCCGGTCTTGCGCTGCCAAAGCCGCTTGTGCAGGCTTTTCAATGGCCGGCCATCAGGGCTCGTGTGACGGTGGATGGTGTAGTGGCCGTGGTGGACGGGGTAGCGCTTGCCGAAGGCCGGGTGGCCGATGATCACGATGCCCTGGAAGCCCAGCGTGAGGCCGATGGCTCCATCGACCACGACGATCCGGTTGAAGAGGTCTTCGAGGACCAGGTGGCCTGCGCTGACCTGATCGTCCTGACGAAGACGGACCTCTTAGACGCCGGCGCACTGGGCCAGGCAAGGGAGCGGGTTGCCGCGCACCTGCCACGCAGCGTCAAGATCGTCCCGGCGGCCAAAGGCTCGGTGGATCCGGCAATCCTGATCGGCCTCGGTCTGGCGGTCGAGGAAGACATCGAAAACCGCAAAACACATCACGATGACGAGCTCGATCACGACCACGATGACTTCGACAGCTTTGTCGTAGACCTTCCGGCTGTGGACAATGCCGACGAACTGGCACGACGGATCTCGGCGACCGCCGAAGCGGAGAACGTGCTGCGCATAAAAGGCTTCGTCGACGTCGCGAACAAGCCGATGCGCCTGCAGGTCCAGGCGGTAGGCTCACGCGTCAACCATTACTTCGACCGCGCCTGGGCTCCGGGGGAAACGCGCCAGACACGCCTGGTGGTCATCGGCGAAAAGGGAATTGACCGCAGCGCGATCGAAAGGATGTTGGCCGTCTGACGGCACTTGAGAACGGGATGCACATACTCGCCACAACATCGTCGTCTTTGGACGACCTCATCGAGCCGGTCGATCTCAATCAGGTCCCGGCTGATGTGGTGGTGCTCTCCTTTTCCAACAGTGACCTGAACAGCATGTCTGCGCACTGGCCGGCATCAGGCAGCGCCTCCCTCAGCACCGCCAACCTTTCAGAGCTGCGGCACCCGATGTCGGTGGATCTCTGGCTGGAGAAGACGGCCGCCAAAGCCAAACTCATTCTGGTCCGCATTCTCGGCGGCTATGACCGCTGGCAGTATGGGGTCGAGCAACTGGCGCAGCTGGCTAGGTCGAGGAAGATCACGCTTGCTCTTCTGCCCGGCGAATGCAGCATCCGCGACGACCGCCTTTCGGCAGCCTCCACAGTCGACGAAGACAACCTCAACGCCATCCTCACCTGTTTCAGGGAAGGCGGGCGGGAGAACATGGCACTGCTCGCACGCCGGCTGGACGCTCTGGCGCGGGGGCTGTCCGTTGAACATCTTCCTATTCAGGCGATGCCGAAGGTAGGGTATTACCACCCTTTCAAAGGCGTCACGAGCCTGGAAGGCTTGCTCGAGGAGGCTGCACCAACCGCTCCTCGGCTGCCGATCCTTTTCTATCGCTCGATGCTTCTTGCCGACGACGTGGCGCCGATCGGCGCGCTCTTCGAAGCCCTTGGCGCGCGCGGCCTGGCGCCTGTCCCGATCTTCATCGGCAGCCTCAAGGATAAGGAATCGTTGCAATTCGTGGAGGAAGTCTTCGCTGCAGTCGGCCCCGCAGCCATCCTGTCAACCACGGCCTTCGCCGCCGGCGCCGACGAGAACCAGGATACCGTGTTCGATCGCTGGGGGATCCCGGTCTTCCAGGTGATTATTGCGACCACACAGCACGAGGCCTGGGCGAAAAATCAACGCGGGCTGGGACCTTCTGACTTGGCGATGCATGTCGTACTTCCCGAGCTGGACGGGCGAATTCTTCTGGGAGCTATCTCGTTCAAACAGACCGATGCGTCGTCCCGCGTCATTAACCAGCCCCAGTTCGACCGGATAGAGCAGGTTGCGGAGCGGGTATCGCTGTTCCTGCGGATGCAACAGACACCGCGGGCCCACAGGAAGGTCGCGATCCTGATCCCGGACTATCCGAACGCGCCGGGCCGCACCGGCTATGCCGTGGGATTGGACGTGCCGCAGAGCGTGCTGGCCATGTTGAAGGAGCTGGATGAGGCGGGCTACGCCGTCGGAGACGCTCCCGCCACGCCCCGTGAGCTGCTTGATCGTCTCAGTCAGCATGAAGGGTCGCTGGAGACGGCGCGGTATCTGGAATGGTTGCACGGCAATCCCGACGCCGCCTCGGCAGCCGTCGACGCCACCTGGGGCCACGCTGAGCAAGATCCGGACGTCGACCAGCATGCGTTTCGGTTTCGGGCGGCCACCTTCGGCAACATCACCGTCGCCCTGGCCCCTGACCGCGGGCGCGACGCGGATCGGCGGGCCGATTACCATGACCCTGCCCTCCCGCCACGTCACGCGCTGCTCGCCTTTGGGCTATGGCTCAAAGAGCGGCTAGGCGCTCACGCGGTCGTGCATGTCGGAGCTCACGGGACACTGGAATGGCTTCCCGGGAAGACAGTCTCTCTCTCTCGTGAATGCTTCCCCGAGATCGTTCTGGGCGGACTTCCGGTCATCTATCCATTCATCGTCTCCAACCCCGGCGAAGCGGCGGTCGCAAAAAGGCGCATTGGCGCCGCCACGATCGGCCACCTGCCGCCGTCGCTGGTTGATGCAGGTCTATCGGAGGACCAAAAACGACTCGAACTTCTGGTCGACGAATATGCGCAGGCCGATGGCTTGGACCGGCGGCGCCGGGATCGGCTGGCGAAGCTGATCGTGGAGACCGCGCAGGAAGTGGGGCTGGCCGGTGAAGCAGGCGTGTCTCGCGAAGACGACCCGGACATCGCCCTGTCACGCATCGACGCCTTCCTGTGCGATCTGAAGGACTTCGCGATCAAGGATGGTCAACACGTGTATGGTGTGGCTGCGCCAGATGATACTGACCCGTTGCGTTTGGCGAGCGTGACTGCCGAACGGAATGCCCTGATCGCTGCGTTAGATGGTCGTCACATCCGTCCTGGCCCCTCCGGAGCGCCAGCCCGCGGAAGGCTGGATGTGATGCCGACCGGCCGGAACATATACGGGAGCGATCCCCGCACCCTCCCCACACCGACAGCATTCGATCTCGGCAGGAAGGCCGCCGACGAAGTGCTGCGCCGTTACCTACAGGATCACGGCGATTGGCCGCGGAGCCTCGTGTTCGACCTTTGGGGAAGCGCATCGCTTCGAAGTGGTGGTGAGGAAGTCGCACAGGTCATGGCTCTGATGGGAGCCAAACCGGCCTACGACACGACAACCGGCCGCGTAACCGGTGTCGAGGTTATGGCTCCCGCTCAGCTGGGGCGCCCGCGGGTGGATGTGACGCTGCGAATCTCTGGCCTTTTCCGCGACATGTTCCCGTCTCTCATCGCCCTTCTCGACACTGCCGTGCGGGCGATTGCCAGCCGCGAGGAAGCCCCAGGCGACAATCCGCTTGCCGAGGAGACACGGCAGCATGGCCGTCCGCCGGCGAGAATTTTTGGTTCTGCCCCCGGAAGCTACGGCGCCGGCATCGAGGATCGCCTGGCGGAGGGCAGCTGGCAGGAGCGCGAAGAGCTGGGGCAAGCTTATCTGAGCGCAACAAGCCACGCCTTCTCGGGCCCTGAGGGCAGTGCGAGCGAAGCTCATGGACAATTTGCAGAACGCATCGGCGATGCGGACCTGCTGGTTCACACCGGTGATGACCCTGGTCGTGATCTCCTTGACGGTTCTGCTGATGTGGCCTTCATCGGCGGCTTCTCTGCTGCCATCGCAGCAATCGGGGGTAAGGCGGATCTTATTGTGCTCGACACCACCGATCCGGCAAGGCCCAAGGCGCGTTCCATATCCGAAGCGGTGACACGGGTTGTGCGGGCGCGCGCCACCAATCCGCGCTTCATCGCTGGCCAGATGCGCCATGGCCCGCGGGGGGCTGCCGAACTGGTGGAAGCGGTGGACCGCCTCATAGGCTTCGCAGAGACGACGCAAGCGATCCCTCAGTCGCTGATCGAAGCAACCTACGATGCCTACGTCGCTGACAGCACCGTGCGCGACTTCCTCCTGTCGCAGAACCCCGAAGGCGCACGCTACATGGGCGAGCGCTTCCGTTCCGCGCTACGTCGGGGCCTATGGCACCCGCGCAGGAATGCGGTCGACGAGGAACTAGAAATGCTTGTCGCGGAGAAGGCGGCGTGACGATGGCGAGCTCCTTCTCACGTCATAACCAAAGTCAGTTTCGCCGCGGCGCCTGCCCTGGTCTGTCCTCTCCCATGCAAACCGGCGATGGGCTCCTGGCGCGGGTGGCACTCACGGACGCGATCTCGCCACGACAGTTGTCCGGGATGTGTCGCCTGGCCTCGCAGCATGGCAACGGCATTATCGACATCTCGGCACGCGGGAACATTCAGGTACGCGGGCTGACGGAGACATCTGCCCCGCTTCTGGATCAGGATGTGCGGGCAATGAACCTGCCGCTTCGTTCTGGTCTGGCGGTCGAAGTGCCTCCTTTCGCCGGCCTTGATCCGACGGAAGCTGCCGATCCCCGTGAACTGGCTACTGCCATCGCCGAAGGAGCGAAGGACATTCAAGGTCTAGCCCCGAAGATGAGCGTGATCGTGGACGGTTCGGGACGCTTTAAGCTCTCAAACCTTCTGGCCGACATCCGACTTGTCGCCATGCCGCCTGCAGAAGGCGATGGCTGGATGATCCTCCTTGGCGGCACCGAAGCAACGGCAGGCCTTTATGGGAAAGTAGGCACCACCGCGGATGCAACTGCGCAGGTCCTGGATCTGCTGCGCCGGCTGGCTGCGCTTGGTCCCTCTGTCAGAGGACGTGACCTAGTTGAAGCCGGCATGGAGCGAAGACATTCTCCCGCCTCCGCCTCTCCTCTCGGTCTCCATCCTCTTTCAACGGAGCAGTACGCTCTTGGCCTAAGTCCCGCTTTCGGCCAGCTGACCGCCAGGGAACTGGCTGCGCTGTGTGTCGCAGCCGCAAACGCCGGTATCCCGACTGTCAAGCCGGCTTTGGATCATTCGCTTATCTTCTTCGGCGGCTTGCAGGCGTGTCAGTCACTGCAGCATTACGCCGCCAGCGAAGGCTTCATTACTGTCGCGAACGATCCGCGCGGAGCGATTGCCGCCTGCCCCGGCAGTCCCGCCTGCGCTTCCGCTACGCTCGCCACGCATGACCTTGCAGCCCATGCCGTGGACGAGTTTGGCGCGCTGCTAGACGGCTCGTTCAAGCTGCACATAACAGGTTGCCCGAAAGGCTGCGCCTTCCCACAAACCTCGCCGCTCACCCTTTGCGGCACGGCAGCCAGCATTTCCTTCATCGCCGGACGGGCAAGCGACGCGCCGTTCGTCGCAGTGAAGCAGGTAGATGTTCTCACCTCTCTTCGTCGAACCGCAGCTCTCCTCCGAAGCGAGCGACGTGAAGGCGAAAGCTCTGCGGCATGCCTTGCCCGGCTTAAACCGGAGCAGCTTGCCGATCATATTACGACAGGATCCTGATGACCGCATACGACTACATCCGCGAAGGAGACGCGATCTACCGCCAGTCCTTCGCCATTATCCGCGAGGAAGCGGATCTGACGGCCTTTACGGAGGATCAGGCGGAGGTTGCTATTCGCATGATCCACGCCTGCGGGCTCGTCGAGGCTGCAAGCCATTTCCGCTTCTCCCCGGATTTCGTCGCCAAAGCCCGCGGCGCGCTTCATGCTGGAAAGCCGATCTTCTGTGATGCGGAAATGGTCGCTCATGGGATCACACGCGCGCGCCTGCCGGCAGATAATAAGGTCATTTGCACCCTACGCGACAGCCGGACCATCGAGATCGCCAAGACGATCGGAAACACCCGTTCTGCGGCCGCACTCGATCTTTGGGACGGAATGGAGGGTGCAGTGGTGGCCATCGGAAACGCTCCGACGGCACTCTTCCGGCTTCTCGAACTGCTGGAAGCCGGCGCCCCGCGGCCTGCTGCCATCATCGGCATGCCGGTCGGCTTTGTGGGTGCGGCAGAATCCAAGGATGCACTGATGGCACGCGGCCTCGGCATCCCTTACGCCATCGTCCGGGGGCGCATGGGCGGGTCGGCGATGACGGCTGCCGCGGTGAACGCGCTCGCGAGGGCGGGCTTGTGAACGCCATCGTCAAGGGTCGTTTTAGCGGCGTCGGCACCGGGCCGGGCGATCCCGAATTGCTGACGCTGAAAGCTGTGCGAGCGCTTCAGGAAGCTGATGTCGTCGCCTTCTTCTGCAAGAAGGGCGGCAATGGCAATGCCAGAGCGATCGTCGACGCGCACCTGCGCCCCGGCACAATCGAAATGCCGCTCGTCTATCCCGTGACGGTCGAGACGCACAAGGACGAAGCCGCCTATCAGGGTCCGATTGCCGACTTCTTCGACCGCTCGGCTGAGGCCATAGCGAGCTATCTCGACGAGGGGCGCAATGTCGCCGTACTGAGCGAGGGGGACCCCCTCTTCTACGGCTCCTACATGCATATGCACGTCCGTCTCGCTCACCTTTACCCCACTGAGGTGGTGGCGGGTATCACGGCCATGTCCGGTTGCTGGTCGATGACCGGTTTTCCGCTCGTACAGGGCGACGACATCTTGAGCATCCTGCCCGGAACGCTGCCGGAAGACACGCTGACGAGACGTCTCGAGGACACGGAAGGCGCCGTCATCATGAAGGTGGGGCGCAACCTGCCGAAGATCCGGCGGGCGCTGCAAGCGGCGGGGAAACTCTCCGAAGCACTCTATGTGGAACGCGGGACGATGCTGAACGGCCACGCACAAAGGCTCGAAGAGCGAGACGAGAGCCCCGCCCCCTATTTCTCTCTCGTGCTGGTACCGGGCTGGAAGACGCGCCCATGAAAGACATGCCGACCGGAGCGCTCACCATCGTCGGGCTCGGCCCCGGCAACCCGGACCAGATGACGCCCGAGGCTGCCGCGGCCATCGCTGCAGCGGAGCATTTCTTCGGGTATTTCCCTTATCTCGACAGGCTGTCTCTCCGCCCCGAGCAGCGCCGTCATGCTTCCGACAATCGTGAGGAACTGGCTCGCGCCAAAGCCGCGCTCGCCATGGCGGCGCAAGGCGGCAAGGTCTGCGTCGTGTCAGGAGGCGATCCGGGCGTCTTCGCCATGGCCGCAGCGGTCTGTGAGGCCATCGAGGAAGGCCCGCCGGAATGGCGGTCTATCAACCTTGAAGTCATTCCTGGGGTGACGGCAATGCTGGCTGTTGCCGCGAAGGCGGGGGCACCTCTAGGCCACGATTTCTGTGCCATCTCGCTGTCAAACAACCTCAAGCCTTGGGAGGTCATCGAAAAGCGTATCACGGCCGCGGCCCAGGCAGGCTTTGTAATGGCGTTCTACAACCCCGTCAGTAAGGCCCGACCGCATCAGCTTGGGGAAGCGCTTGAGCTGTTGCGCCGACATCTGCCAGCTGACGTTCCCGTCATCTTCGGCCGTGCAGCCGGCCGGCCAGACGAAGTGATCCGCGTCATTTCCCTTGCAGAAGCCGCAAGCGGCATGGCGGACATGGCGACGTGCATCATAGTTGGTTCGGTGGAGACGCGTGTCATTCCTCGGGAAGGCGACGAGCCGCTGGTATACTCACCCCGCAGCTACAAAGGCGGCAGCGCGTGAGCAAGATAATCCACCATAGCCTCGACATTCTCGACCGCCGGAACATCCGGAAGCTCAGGTCGATCGATCAGAATGACATCGATGCCGAGTTCGCGAGCCGCGGCGATCTTGCCGTAGCTCGCGGGCCCACCGCTGTTCTTGGCGACGATGACGTCAATCGCGTACTGGCGCAGCAGACGGATCTCATCCTCCTCCCGGAACGGACCGCGGTCGGTCAGATAGGCGGCAGCGGGAACTTGAAGTGGAGGCTCCACCGGGTCAACGCTACGGATCAGGTACCGATGCTGAGGGGCCGCTTTGAACGGCAGCAGTTCCTGTCGACCGAGCGTCAGGAAGACCTGCCGAGGAGCCGATCCCAGCGCGGAAACGGCATCCGAGATCGCCGCCACAATTTGCCATCTGTCGCCCGCCTGGGGCAGCCACGGCGCGCGACGCAGCGCCACCAATGGTACGCCCGATATCTTCGAAGCCATTGCGGCATTGGCGGATATACGTGCGGCATAGGGATGGGTAGCATCGATCAGCATGCCAAAGCCCCGCTCGACGAGATGCCCCGCAAGCCCTTCCGCGCCGCCGAAGCCACCGGTTCGCACCGGCACGGCATGAGGAACGGGAGTGCGTGTACGACCCGCCAGGGAAAGCTCCACGGCGTAACGGGCATCACGGCTCAGAACCTCCGCAAGCCGACGGGCCTCGGCGGTGCCGCCAAGTATGAGGATGGACTGCTTCACGATGCCTCCTGAGATGAGCCCTGAACATGCAACGGGAAACCGATGGCTGTCCATCGTCGGGATTGGCGAAGATGGCGTTGCCGGTCTTGGGGACAATGCCAAGCAGGCAATCGCCTCCGCGGCGTTCGTCTTCGGCGGCAAGCGGCATCTGGCACTGGCCGAAGCTCTTATCTCGGGTGAGGCAAGACCATGGAGCGTCCCCTTTGATCCGACGATGGCGGACGTGGTTGCCCTTCGCGGAAAGCCTGTTTGCGCCCTGGCTTCGGGCGATCCCTTCTTCTTCGGCGTTGGGGTAAACCTGTCACGGGTGGTCTCGCGTGATGAGTATGTTACCTACCCTGCCCCTTCGTCCTTCTCCCTCGCAGCATCCCGGTTGGGCTGGGCACTGCAGGACATCGAGGCTGTCTCGCTCCATGGGCGCCCAACTTCACTCATACGACCACTGCTTCATCCCGCTCGGCGGATACTGGCTCTGACTTCCGACGGCCGCGGACCTGCCGAACTTGCCAGACTTCTTGCAGGGACCGGCTTCAGTACGTCGCATCTGACAGTGCTGGAAGCCCTGGGCGGTGAAAACGAGCGCATCCGTTCAGCGCAAGCCTTTCAGTTCGCTCTGAGCGATGTGTCCGATCTGAACGTCGTCGCTATCGAAGTCAAAGCCGATGCCGAAGCTCAGCCCCTGCCTCTTGCGAGCGGCCTGGAGGATGACTTCTTCGAGCATGACGGCCAGATGACCAAGCGCGAGATTCGCGCACTCACCCTCTCGGCCCTCGCGCCCCGCCGCGGCGGACTGCTGTGGGATATTGGCGCTGGCTCCGGCTCGATCGGCATCGAGTGGATGCTACGGCACCCCTCGATGCGCACGATCGCTATCGAGGCCGATCCGGTGCGTGCGGACCGCGCGCGGAAAAACGCGAACTCTCTCGGCGTTCCGGGGCTGCAGCTTGTGGAGGGGACGGCGCCAACAGCGCTTGCTGATCTGGAAGCACCCGATGCCATCTTCATCGGCGGCGGCGGCAGCGACGATGGCGTCCTGGAGACTGCTATGGACAGGCTGAAGCCTAGAGGCCGGTTGGTTGCCAATGCGGTGACACTCGAGACGGAAAAGGTTCTGCTGGAGGCTCGTGCACAGTTTGGCGGGCGTCTCGTCCGCCTGCAGCTGAGCCGTGCAGAGCCTGTAGGGTCGATGCAGGGCTGGAGACCGGCAATGCCGGTGACGCAGTGGACATGGCACAAGGACAGAATGGTTCGATGATCGTCGCAGGTTTGGGATGCCGAAAGGGCACGTCGGCGGACGGATTGGCGGCGGCACTGAGGCAGGCGTGCGAACAGGCAGGGTTAGATCTATCCGCCATCGATGCTCTTGCAACGGGCATCATCAAGGAATTCGAGCCGGGCATGATTGACTTGCGCGACCGTCTAGCGGTCCCGCTCCGCATAATAGACGATGAAGCACTGAAGGCTGTCGAAGGGTTGACGCAAACGGTCTCGCGCCACAGCCTCGCCCAGACCTCGTCACCAAGCCTTTCGGAAGCCGCAGCACTCGCAGCGGCAGGCGCCGATGCCCAGCTGATCGTCGCGAGGGTTGTCGCAGAGGGCGCCACCTGTGCGCTGGCGCAATCGGAGGAGGTTCGATGACCGTCCACTTCATTGGAGCGGGGCCCGGAGCAGCCGATCTCATCACGGTTCGCGGGAGAGATATCATCGCTCGCTCCCCCGTCTGCCTCTACGCCGGCTCCATCATGCCACGCGAGCTGCTCGACTACTGCCCGAAAAACGCTCGCATAGTCGACACTGGGTCATTGTCGCTCGACGATATTGAAGCCGAGTACCTGGCTGCTTACCGCGACGGCAAGGATGTGGCCCGTCTGCATTCCGGCGACCTCTCCGTCTGGAGCGCCGTCGCCGAGCAGATCCGCCGGTTGGAAAAGCATGGCATCGACTATACGCTGACGCCGGGCGTCCCATCGTTCGCAGCGGCCGCCGCAGCTCTCAAACGCGAACTGACCATTCCTGAAGTGGCGCAGAGCCTGGTCCTGACGCGCATCTCCGGACGCGCATCGAAAATGCCTGAAGGGGAAACCCTTGCTGGCTTTGCGGCGACGGGTTCAACGCTCGCGATCCACCTTGCGATCCATGCGCTGGATCGCGTCGTCTCGGAGCTCACGCCGTTTTACGGCGCGGACTGCCCCGTAGCGATCGTGGTGAAGGCAAGCTGGCCGGAGGAGCGCACAATCGTCGGCACTTTGGCGGACATAGAAGAGAAACTCGCAGCCGAGCCCGTCGAGCGCACGGCGCTGATCTTCGTGGGCCGCAGCCTCGGCGCCTCCCAGTTCGTGGAAAGCCAGCTATACAATGCCGACTATGTTCGGCGCTTCCGCCCCGGTTGGCCTCAAGATGCTGGGTCGGACGAATGACTGGTCGGCGTGAAGGGAGCGCATCCACGGAGACCGCCGTCACGGTCGAACACCAGGATCTCGAGCGCCATCTCCGGGCTGTTCAACACTTTCGCGGCAGTACTCCACGCACGAGACGCGACGCGATCGCCCAGTTCTATCCCGGCTTCCGAGGCGAGGTTGAAGGCACCGGCGACGGTGTTGGAACCGCTGATACGCTCCGCAAGCTCGTCGGAGGCTCCGCATTCCGCAGCGATCTGCGCAAGCGCCTCCATGTCCGCCAACCCTCGCTTGGAGTGAACGTCCAGCATACCCTGCGCGAGCTTGGTCATCTTAGCGACTCCACCGGCGATCGTGATCTGCGGCACGGGATTGTCGCGGAGATACTTCAGCATTCCTCCCACGAAATCTCCCATGTCGATCAACGCGATCTCAGGCAGAGAGTGATGCTCGGCAACGGCCTGCTCGGAGGCACTGCCTGTCGACCCGGCGATATGCGTGAGGCCGGCGGCGCGCGCAACATCGATGCCGCGCCAGATCGAATGGATCCAGGCCGAGCAGGAAAACGGGATAACGATGCCCGTCGTGCCGAGGATCGAGATCCCGCCGACGATGCCGAGCCGCGGATTGAGCGTCTTCTCGGCCAGTCGCTCCCCGTTCGGAACCGAGATCTCGACCTCAAGGTCGGCGTCTGGCCCAGCAACCTCAGCAATGGCGGCCGAAATCATCTTTCTCGGCACCGGATTGATGGCGGGCTCCCCCGGCGGCAACGGCAAGCCCGGCCGTGTGATCATGCCCACTCCAGTGCCGGCGCGGAAGGTGATGCCGGTACGCGATCTCCCGCGCCGCACCGTGCTGACGATCAGCGCCCCGTGCGTCACATCCGGATCGTCCCCCGCGTCCTTGATGATACCCGCGGTCGCGAAGTTATCGCCTTTCGCCTCCTGAGCCAGCACGAAGCTTGGCCGTTGGCCGCCAGGCAGGCTAACCTCGACCGTGGCCGGGAAGGCGCCGCTGAGCAAGGCTTGACACGCCGCCTTGCTGGCCGCTGCCGCACAGGTTCCCGTGGTCCAGCCACGCCGGAGGTTCTTGCCTTCGCTTTCCATGAAACCGTCTATATCCCCGCCGTCGACCGCAGTCATCGGCAAAAGGTCGATCCATGAGCTTGCACGAAACACTTACTAAGGCCTGCGCCAGCTGCCCCAGCTTTGAGCCGGGTCATGTATGGCTCGCCGGCGCGGGGCCCGGTCACCCCCGCTACCTCACCCTAGAAGTGGCGGATGCGCTGACCAAGGCAGACAGCATTGTTTACGATGCTCTCGTGTCGGCCGAGGTTCTTTCGTTCGCGTCCGATGCCGCACAGCTGCACTTTGCCGGCAAGAGGGGTGGTAAACCATCTGAGACGCAGGAGAACATCACGGCCACGCTGATCGATCTCGCCCGTTTAGGCCGCAAGGTGCTGCGCCTGAAGGGCGGCGACCCCTTCATCTTCGGCCGTGGTGGCGAGGAGGCGGAGGCACTCCTGAACGCCGGCATCCCGTTCCGCATCCTTCCCGGGATGACCTCCGCCATCGCTGGGCTTGCCTCTGCACGCATTCCGGCGACCATGAGGGGCATCAGTCGCTCGATCACGCTGGCCACAGGTCATGCGGCAGGCGAGGAAGGTGACTTGGACTGGCGGGCGCTTGCCAAAGTGGGCGAACCCATCGTCGTTTATATGGGCCTCAAGATGATCGGCGAAATCAGTCGGCTCCTGATCGATGGCGGCATGTCACCAGACACCCCGACTGCGGTCGTGATGGCGGCGACCACACCCGACGAACGGCTCCTGACGGCGACTCTCGCGACCGTAGAGGCCGAGGTGCAGAGGCAGGGATTCGTGGCCCCCTCCCTGATCATCATTGGCGAGATCGTATCGATGCGCGCCCATCTCACCGGCGAAGGAAGACCATGACGCCGCGCGCGATCATCATCGGAGCGCCTCGGTCAGGTTCTGGCAAGACCAGCGTCACCATCGGCCTCCTGCGGGCGTTCGCCCGCCGCCGGGTCAAGGTGCGCGGGGCAAAGACCGGCCCGGACTATATCGACCCAGGGTTCCACGAGGCCGCCACTGGTTTGCCGGGTATCAATCTCGATAGCTGGGCAATGCATCCCTCGCTTCTGTGCCACCTCGCACACGGGCAGGCCTCGGAGACGGAGCTCCTGATCATCGAAAGCGCCATGGGCCTTTTCGACGGCATACGGAGCGATCCAAATCGATCAGGAGCAGCGTCCGACCTTGCCCGCATGTTCGGCATTCCGGTCTTGCTGGTGCTCGACGTGTCCGGGCAATCGCAGACAGCCGCCGCGATTGCTCATGGCTTTGCCGGCTATGATCCGCAGGTCCGGATGGCCGGATGTATACTCAATCGCGTCGGTAGCGAACGGCATCGCACGCTCTGCTCCGACGCGATCGGCAGCATTGGCTTGAACGTATTGGGCTCCGTTCTTCGCGATCCAACTCTCGCGCTGCCGGAGCGGCATCTGGGGCTTGTGCAGGCGAGCGAACACCCTGCCATGGACGCACACATCAATCGCCTGGCCGACGTCATGGAAGCCTCCATTGATCTGGACGCCGTGTTCGCGGCGGCCGTCCGCTTCCAGCCGCCGGCCGGTTCTTCAGAGCGAGCTCTTGCGCCGCCGGGTCAGAGAATCGCTCTTGCCCAAGATGAGGCTTTCACCTTTCTCTATCCGCACGTTGCCGCGCATTGGCGGGCGCAAGGTGCGGAGCTGGTGCCCTTCTCGCCTCTCGCCGATCAAACGCCCCCAGAACATTGCGACGTCTGCTGGCTTCCCGGCGGGTATCCTGAACTGCATGCCGGTCGCCTTGCCGCAGCAGATAATTTCAGAAACAGCCTTGCCCGATTTGCCGAACGCCGCCCGATCCATGGCGAATGCGGTGGCTACATGGTGCTGGGGGAAACGCTGGAGGATGCCGAAGGCATGACGCATCGGATGACCTCGCTCCTTTCCCATCGGACGAGCTTTGCCGAACGCAAGATGAACCTCGGCTATAGACAAGCCACCTTGCAAGCCGACAGCGCGATCGGTACGGCGGGTGACATCATTCGTGGCCATGAATTCCACTATGCCCGCGTGGTCGCCGCAGGGTGCGACGAGCCTTTGGCAATCATTACGGATGGCGCTGGTAAGCCAATCGGCCCCTCAGGTGGCCGCCGCGGTCATGTCAGCGGCAGCTTCTTCCACGCAATCGCAAGAAACTAGCGAGTTCAGCTGGCGCCCTAATCTTAAGCTTTGGCATTGCAGACTACGTTCAGTGAGACGGAAGCCACATCCACCTAAAGCTGCCGGTGGGTTTCCTCGTTCTTGAAGTACTATTGCCTTGACAGTCTTTGACTGCTCGCGTATCTGCGCCTGAGATTAGGCGTGGAGAAGATCCATGCCTGTTCTTCTTGCATGGGTAACTGTATCCGGCAAGCCCACCGGCGGGTGTTGGTCCAACGACCGATCCGCTCAACGACTGACAAAAAGACGGCCACTCTCGGGTAGAGCCGGAACGAACATGAAAGGATAAAAAATGTTCGCAGTCATCAAGACCGGCGGTAAGCAGTACCGCGTTGCGGCCAACGATGTGGTTACCATCGAGAAGCTCGACGCAGAGGCCGGTTCTACGATCGAATTCAACGAGATCCTGGTTATCGGTGAAGGTGCAGATGCCAAGTTCGGCGCCCCGTTTGTTTCGGGCGCGACGGTCAAGGCTGAAGTGGTCGAACACAACCGTGGCAAGAAGGTCATCTCCTTCAAGAAGCGTCGCCGTCAGAATTCCAAGCGGATTCGCGGACATCGCCAGCACCACACGGTTGTCCGCATCACGGACATCACCGCTTAAGTCGATCAGGGTTTCTAAGGTTTAAGGAGAACACCAATGGCACACAAAAAAGCTGGCGGTTCGTCGCGTAACGGTCGCGATTCTGAATCCAAGCGCCTTGGCGTGAAGAAGTTCGGCGGCGAAGCCGTCATTCCGGGCAACATTATCGTGCGCCAGCGCGGTACGCAGTGGCATCCGGGCGCCAATGTCGGCCTCGGCAAGGACCACACCATTTTTGCGCTTACCGCCGGCAATGTGAACTACCGTACAAAGGCCAACGGTCGCGTATTCGTGTCCGTCATGCCGAAAGCGGAAGCAGCGGAATAAGCCGGTAGCGCTCAAAAACAGCCGGCGTCTCATCGACCCGGCTGGCACCACCAGGTTCAGTCCAAAGAAAAGGGAAGATGGGGCGCCACCCACCTTCCCTTTTTCTTTTGTTCCACAAGGAGGACTGAACCATGCAAGGCGAATTGATAAGGGCGAGCCAATCGCGGCCGCCCGAGGAACGGCTGAGGCCCGAGCGGTCAAGAAGCGATTGCCCTGTCTTACTGTCGCAGAGACTGGTTCTGCGCGCTCCGCACGAAGAAGACACCGACGCTCTTGCCCATCTCGCCAATAACGCGAACATCGCCACTATGGTGTCGCGTATGCCGCATCCTTATACTGCGAAAGACGCCGCCGATTTCGTACGACGCGCGAATACGGGCGATATTGGCAAGTGCGTCTACGCCATTACCCGAGGCGACAACGGTGCATTCCTTGGCTGCTGCGGCCTAGAGCCTCAGGAGGACAGCCGGGTGGTCGAGATCGGCTACTGGCTGGGCGAACCCTACTGGAACCAGGGATTTGCAACCGAAGCCGCGCATGTCCTGATCGACATGGCGTTCCGGACGCGCGACATCGACCACATCGACGCCCGTTGCCGGGTGACGAACGTCGCATCGCGGCGCGTGATCCAAAAGTGCGGCTTCCAATTCCAGGGCTCCGGCATGTTCGGATCGCTCGCCATGGGCGGCATGGTTCCAGTGGAATGGTTCCGGCTGGACCGGAAGACCTGGATGTCGCTGCGCAGTTGGGGAGAACTGCGATGACTGAGGCAATCCTCCAGGACGAACGTACTACTATGCGGTCTTTGCGCTCCTGCCCGGTTATTTCGACCGCTCGAGTGGTACTGCGCCCACACCGGCTGACGGATGCGGACGCAATTGCCCAGTCCCTTTCGGACTTTGCGGTGGCGAGGATGCTTGCGCGGATACCACAACCCTATGATCGACAGGACGGCCTGGACTGGCTGCAGATGCAGCTTTCCGGGACGTTGCCGGGCTGGAACCTCGCAATCACGACCGGCGATGACGTTCACATCGGAGTCGTCGGTCTGGAGCTGCGCGGGCCGCACTGGCACCTTGGCTACTGGTTGAACCGGTTCTATTGGGGAAAGGGCTTAATGACGGAAGCCGTAGCAGCGATCCTGGACCGCGCATTGCGCCGTATGCCGGACGTCGAGATCCACTCAGGCGTTTTTGCGGATAATCCGGCATCGCTGACGATCCAGCAGAAGCTCGGCTTCCGGATCATCGGATGCGGCGAGCTGTTCAACCTGTCTCGCAACGCGATGGTGACGCATATCGAGACCAGACTAACGTCAGCAGATTTTCGTCGACCTTAGTTTGGCGAGTGCCGGCGGAGATCCGCCGGCACTCCATATGAAGTTGTGGGACGACTCTCGACCACCGGCCAGTGCACCATATGATTATCTTTGACCTGCGACTGCACCGCCTATATCGAACGAGGACGACGTGTTTTCAGCAATGCGCGTCCGCTAACACAAGACCAATGGCAGTAAGATGAAGTTTCTCGACGAGGCAAAAGTTTACATCCGCTCCGGCGACGGGGGCGCAGGTGCTGTCTCGTTCCGGCGCGAGAAGTTCATCGAATTCGGCGGTCCGGATGGCGGCGACGGTGGACGCGGCGGCGACGTGTGGGTGGAAGCCGTCAACGGGCTGAACACGCTGATCGACTTCCGTTACCAACAGCACTTCAAAGCAAAGACCGGCACTCATGGCATGGGCCGCAACCGGACAGGTGCTAACGGTGAAGGAGTCACGCTGAAGGTGCCCGTAGGCACGCAGATCTTCGAGGAAGACAACGAGACGCTGATCATCGACCTGACCAAGGAAGGGCAGCGCTTCCGTCTCGCCAAGGGCGGCAATGGCGGCTTCGGCAACGCCCATTTCAAGACGTCGACCAATCAAGCGCCCAACTGGGCGAACCCCGGCCTCGAAGGCGAGGAAAAGACGATATGGCTGCGGCTGAAGCTGATTGCTGACGCGGGTCTGGTGGGGCTTCCGAACGCCGGCAAGTCCACCTTTCTTGCGACGGTCACGCGGGCACGACCGAAGATTGCCAACTATCCCTTCACGACGCTGCACCCGAATTTGGGCGTGGCGACGATCGATGCGCGCGAATTCGTTCTGGCTGACATCCCGGGCCTAATCGAAGGCGCACATGAAGGTGTGGGCATCGGCGACCGGTTCTTGGGTCATGTGGAGAGAACGCGGGTCCTCCTGCATCTTGTGTCTGCCGTGGAAGAGGACGCTGGCAAGGCTTATACGACGGTGAAGCACGAGCTGGAGGCTTACGGCGGGGGGCTTGATGACAAGCCGGAGATTGTCGCTCTTTCGCAGATCGACGTTCTCAATGATGAAGACATCAAGGAGAAGGCCGACGCGCTGGAGGCCGCTTCCGGCCAAAGACCTTTCCTCATTTCTGCCGCAACGGGCAAAGGCATGACCGAGGTGCTCCGTGCGCTCCGAGATGTAATCGTCGAGGCAGGCGGCGACGAGACCGCCCTTCCCGATCGCAGTTCCCGCTATTCTCCTGACGGCGACGAGTTGGAGGAGGATGCCGAATGAGTGCAGGGCGCAAGCCGCTCTCGAGTTATCGACGGATCGTCGTGAAGATCGGTTCGGCCTTGCTTGTCGACCGCAACAGCGGTCTCAAGTCCGGCTGGCTCGCCTCCATCTGTGCCGACATCGCCGCGTTGAAGGCGCAGGGCGTTGATGTGCTGGTAGTTTCGTCGGGCGCGATCGCCTTGGGCCGCACGGTCCTCAGGCTGCCCTCAGGCGCACTGAAGCTGGAAGAGAGCCAAGGCGCCGCGGCGGTCGGCCAGATTGCCCTCGCCCGCGCTTGGTCCGAAAGTCTGTCTCGATACGACATCGTTGCTGGCCAAGTGCTGCTGACGCTGGGCGATACTGAGGAGCGCCGCCGGTATCTCAACGCCCGAGCGACGATCAATCAGCTGCTGAAAATCGGCGCAATCCCCATCATCAACGAAAACGATACCGTAGCCACCTCGGAAATCCGGTATGGCGACAATGACCGACTGGCCGCTCGTGTCGCGACAATGACGGGCGCAGATCTCCTGGTTCTCTTATCCGACATCGACGGCCTCTACACCGCACCGCCGCACCTCGATCCACAGGCGACCTTTCTGGAGACGATCCCTGCGATTACCCCGGCCATCGAAGCCATGGCCGGCGGCGCGGCATCCGAACTCTCGCGCGGCGGAATGCGGACGAAGATCGATGCGGGCAAGATAGCCACGAGCGCAGGATGTGCGATGATCATCGCCTCTGGCAAGAGCGAGCACTCCCTGCGGGCAATCGGCGAGAGCGCTCGCTCCTCATGGTTTGCCCCCTCTGCGACGCCTGTGACGGCGCGCAAGACCTGGATCGCAGGTCAACTGCAGCCGGCGGGCGAATTGGTGGTGGACTTGGGCGCCGAACGCGCGCTGGCCAGTGGTAAGAGCCTTCTGCCCGCAGGCGTGGTTGCCGCCAAGGGCACATTCCATCGTGGAGATACCGTTGCCATCATAGGGTCCGATGGCCTCGAGATCGCACGCGGCCTTGCCGGCTACGATGCGGACGAAGCCCGTCAGATAACTGGGCGCCGATCGACCGAGATCGAAGCAATCCTCGGCTATGCCGGCCGGGCCGCTATGGTTCACCGCGACGATCTCGTCGTCACCCGCCCTTTTGGTCAAGGCATTGCCAATCATAATTCGGAAGAGGAAGCCGCACATGCTTGATCTGGTGACCACCAGCACAGAGGATGTCGAAGGTTTGATGGACGGCCTCGGCCGTCAGGCGAAGCTGGCTGCGCGTGTTCTCGCGACCGCGTCGACCGAAACGAAGAACGCAGCGCTGCACGCCATGGCCGATGCTCTTGTCGCCTCCAAAGGTGACATTCTCGCCGCCAACGCCGAGGACCTGAAGCAGGTTGAAGGGAAAGGACTCCAGCCCTCCTTCATCGACCGGCTTACGCTGACCGAGAAATCGATTGACGGAATGGCGCAGGCGCTGCGGGAAATTGCCGGGCTTCCTGAT
Organism: Pseudorhizobium tarimense; assembly: GCF_022968135.1. Classification (GTDB taxonomy): domain Bacteria; phylum Pseudomonadota; class Alphaproteobacteria; order Rhizobiales; family Rhizobiaceae; genus Neorhizobium; species Neorhizobium tarimense. The sequence continues at coordinate 240,270 of NZ_JALJRA010000005.1, read as the reverse complement.
CCGGTCGGCGGCGTTATCGCCGCATGGGATCGGCCCAATGGGTTGAAAATCGAGCGGGTGCGGACACCACTTGGCGTCATCGGTGTCATCTACGAGAGCCGCCCGAACGTGACCGCCGATGCTGGTGCACTGTGCCTGAAGGCCGGGAACGCCGTAATCCTGCGCGGCGGATCAGACTCGCGACATTCTTCGCACGCCATCCATCAGTGCCTCTTCGCAGGATTGAAGGCGGCGGGCCTTCCCCAGCATGCGATCCAGATTGTTCCGACCACGGACCGTGCGGCGGTAGGTGCCATGCTGACCGGCTTGAACGGCGCCATCGACGTGATCGTGCCCCGCGGCGGAAAGAGCCTGGTCGCGCGGGTGCAAAGCGAGGCACGGGTGCCGGTCTTCGCGCACCTCGAGGGGCTTTGCCACATCTACGTCGATGCATCGGCAGATATCGAGATGGCGAAGCGCATCGTCGTCAACGCAAAGATGCGGCGGACCGGGATCTGCGGGGCAGCAGAAACGCTGCTGGTCGACAGTGCAGCGATCGGAACTCACCTTATGCCGATTTTAGAAGCATTGACCGAAGTCGGATGCGAGATCCGCGCCTCTGCGGCGGTTCTGAAAGTCTTTCCGGGCTTTAAGCCCGCCACAGAGGAAGACTGGCGGACGGAATATCTCGATGCGACCATTTCCGTCGGCATCGTCGATGGCATTTCCGGCGCGATCGCTCACATCAACACCTACTCCTCCAATCACACGGAAGCCATCGTGGCCGAAGATCCGCTGGTGGTTCAGCGTTTCTTCAACGAGATCGACTCTGCCATCTTGCTGCACAACGCTTCGACCCAGTTCGCAGACGGAGGGGAGTTCGGGATGGGCGGCGAGATCGGCATTGCGACCGGCAAGATGCATGCCCGTGGCCCGGTTAGCGCTGAGCAACTGACGTCCTTCAAGTACCGCGTGCATGGCACCGGCCAAGTCAGGCCGTAGGAAACGGTGACGCAGGATCCGGAAAACCGAAGATATCTCGCCATGCCTCGGGTGGAGCGGCGCATGATCGTCGGTCTCTTCGGAGGGTCATTCAACCCACCGCATGAGGGGCATCTGCTGGTGGCGGAAATTGCCTTGCGCCGCCTTGGGCTTGACCAGCTCTGGTGGATGGTGACGCCAGGTAACCCGCTGAAGAACCCGATGGACCTGGCACCCTTATCCAGTCGCATTGCGATGAGCGAACAACTCGCACGCAATCCACGCATCAAAGTCACAGCATTCGAGAAGACATTGGGGAGCCCTTACACTGCCTTGACCCTGGCGCATGTGAAGAGCCGCAACCCGGGGGTTCATTTCATCTGGATCATGGGGGCCGATGGCCTCAGGACCTTCCATCGGTGGCAGCGGTGGCGCTCCATCGTCAGCACGTTTCCCATTGCGGTGATCGACCGCCCCGGCTCCACCCTTTCCTTCCTGTCCTCAAAGATGACCCGGAGCTTCGAATGGGCCCGGGTGGATGAAGACGACGCAGGGATCCTATGGCGGAAACCCGCGCCCGCTTGGACCTTTGTCCACGGCCCCCGCTCAGCGCTCAGCTCCACGAGCCTGCGACAGGCTCGCCCTGGATCACTTCCCGATTGCTGATCACGTTTTTTCCTGCGTCTTGAAAGATCAACGCTTCGATGCCACCTTTCATTAGCGACCGAAGGAATTCGGATTCGCTGGCAGTGCTGTAGCTGTTACTTGAAGAAAGGACGAACCCTGACGACAGTACACACCAAGGGAAAGATGCCAGTCATCCTCCCGAAGAGCATGGAACGTGGCGCCGATGCCGCTGCCCGAGCTCTCGAACTGGTCCTCGCAAGCCTTGAGGACTCCAAAGCAGAAGACATCGTCACCATCGATATTGCCGGGAAGTCTGCCCTGGGAGACTACATGGTCGTAGTGTCCGGGCGATCGAACAGGCATGTCACCGCAATTTCCGATCATCTGATCTCGGACCTGAAGGACGAAGGCTTGGGCACCGCTCGGGTCGAGGGCCTTGAGACAGGGGACTGGGTGTTGATTGACACTGGTGACATCATCATCCATGTGTTCCGGCCTGAGGTGCGGGAGTTCTACAACATCGAGAAGATGTGGGCGGCTCCGGAGCTCGAAGACGAGACACTTCATTAATCTGCGGCGGGCCGGGTCCGGCTGCGATTGAGACGGGTAGAGCAGCTCGGTGGAAAAACGAGCGGCACCTTTGTTATTGGTCGGAGAGCGGCGCGCCACATGCGGATTAGCCTCTTTGCTGTGGGACGGCTTAAGGCCGGACCGGAGAAGGAACTTGCCTCACGTTATCTGGAGCGGTTTGAGAAGACCGGCCCGGCAGTAGGGCTTGAATTCGTCCGTCTGACGGAAGTCACGGAAAGCAAAGCCTCCAATGCCGATACGCGTAAACGCGAAGAGGCTGCAGCCTTGGAGAAGGCACTGCCTGAAGGCGCTTTGCTCGTGCTACTCGACGAACGGGGAAAATCGCTCGACAGCGAGGCCTTTGCCGAAACCATCAGCAGGTTCCGTGATTCTGGGAAGCGCGACCTGATGATCGCCATCGGCGGAGCTGACGGCCTTGATCCTGCTCTGCAGTCGAAAGCGTCCGCCGTTCTGAATCTCGGCAACATGACCTGGCCGCACCAGCTGGTCAGGATCCTGATTGCGGAACAGCTATACCGAGCAGTGACGATCCTGTCGGGTCATCCCTACCACCGGGCCTGAGCTCCTCGGCGAACGTCAACTCTCTGTTGGCTAACTAGGCAAATCACTCTACGCTGCAGCGTGGCAATCGGAAGATCCATGACCCAGAGTTCAAAGCGCCCTCGCCTTCAAAGGCCGCGTGTGATCGCGGTCGCCTTGGCGCTTGCCACGCTGGCGGCAGTGACACCTGTAGAGCGAGGTCAGGCACAGGTGGTCGAACAGCTGGCCGGCCCCGCCAACCCGGCACTTGATCTAGAACAAAAGCGCGACGAGGCACGCGAGGAACTCGAACAGCTGAGCAGCACGATAACGCTCTCCGTCGAGAAGGCTGAGGCTATCGAGCAAGACATAGCGGAGCTTGAGAAGACGACGGAAAATCTTCGTCAGGCGCTAATCGCTTCTGCCGCTCGTCGCAAGGAGCTCGAGCAGAAGATCGGCAATGCCGAGGAAAGGCTCGCACGGCTTCGTCTGAGAGAAGCGGAGATCCGCACCTCGCTCCAGGGCAGGCGCGAGGTCCTCGCAGAAGTTCTCGCCGCACTGCAGCGGATGGGCCGAAACCCTCCCCCTGCGCTTCTTGTGACACCGGAAGACGCCCTGGCTTCCGTTCGAAGCGCCATCTTACTTGGCGCAGTCGTACCAGGCATGCGCGACCAAGCCGACCGACTGATCGCCGACCTTGAAGCGCTTGCCCAGCTCAAGGGAGAGGCCATCGCGGAGAAGGATCAGGTCTCGGCCACCATTGCCGATCGCCTCGCCGAAGAAAAGCGCATGGACACGCTGCTGGCCGAAAAGGAGAAGCTGAGCCAGCAGAACATGGCTCAGCTGGAGGCTGAACGCCGGCATGCTGAGCAGCTTGCAGCTCAGGCGACCAGCCTTGAAGGCTTGATTGGATCGCTGGAGGAGGAGATTGCCTCGGTACGGGAAGCCATGGAGCAGGCGCGCCTAGAGGAGGAACGTCAACGTGAACTGTCGCAGGCTGAGCGGGAAAAAGCAAAAGAGCGAGCCGAGAATTCGCTGCCTGACAAAAACCGCATTGCACCCGCATATGCGTTCGCAAGTCTTAAGCAGGCACTTGAGCTCCCCGTGGCTGGCGACATCTTGCGCAACTACGGCGAGTCAGACGGGACGGGACACACTGCCTTGGGCATGACGGTGGCTTCGAGCCCCGGTGCGATCGTGACGGCGCCGGCTGACGGGGTCGTCGTGTTTGCAGGTGCATTCCGAAGTTACGGGCAGATGATCATTCTGAACGCGGGAGACGGATACCACCTTGTGCTTGCCGGCATGGACGAGGTGAGAACACGGCAAGGCAAGTTCGTCCTGTCCGGCGAACCTATTGCGGTGATGGGTGATAAAAAGGTGGCGAGCGCTACAGCATTGACGCTGGAAACGGATCGCCCAACCCTTTACATTGAGTTCAGGAAGGACGGCTCCCCGGTGGATTCGGAACCATGGTGGGCCGCTAAGGAAAGCGGAAGGGCACGAAATGATTCGTAAGGCTTCTCTTGTGATCGTCGGTGCGCTCATGGGTGCGACGGCCATGAGCGTTCTCTATTCGGCAGGAGTTCCGGCACAGGCTGCGGGCCCTTCAACCTACAAGGAGTTGTCGATCTTCGGCGACGTCTTTGAACGGGTTCGTGCGCAGTACGTCACGCCGCCGGACGAGGAAAAGCTGGTCGAGAACGCCATTAACGGCATGCTCACCTCGCTCGATCCGCATTCGAGCTTCCTCAATGCCAAGGACGCCGAGGATATGCGCACCCAGACGCGGGGCGAGTTCGGCGGCCTTGGTATCGAAGTCACCATGGAAGACGAGCTGGTGAAAGTCATCGCGCCGATCGACGATACGCCTGCTTCTCGCGCAGGTATCCTCGCAGGTGACCTGATCACGGAAATCGATGGCACCGCAGTGCGTGGGCTGAAGCTTGAAGATGCCGTCGAAAAGATGCGGGGCGCGGTCAACACACCGATCAAGCTGACAGTCATCCGCGAGGGCGCCGACAAGCCCCTGGAGATCACGGTGGTGCGCGACATCATCGCCGTACGGGCAGTGAAGTCGCGCGTCGAAGGCGACGTTGGTTATCTGCGCGTGATCTCTTTTACCGAAAAGACCTACGACGACCTCGAAAAGGCGATCCAGAAGATCAAGGCTGAAGTTCCGGCCGACAAGCTGAAGGGTTACGTCCTCGACTTGCGCTTGAACCCGGGCGGCCTGCTCGACCAGGCCATTAACGTCTCCGATGCCTTCCTGGAGCGCGGCGAAGTCGTGTCCACCCGTGGCCGTAACGCTGACGAGACCCGTCGGTTCAACGCTGGTCCGGGCGACCTGACCGATGGCAAGCCGGTTGTGGTAATGATCAATGGCGGCTCGGCTTCTGCTTCGGAAATTGTCGCTGGCGCCCTTCAGGACCTGAAGCGTGCGACGGTCCTCGGCACGCGTTCCTTCGGCAAGGGCTCGGTTCAGACGATCATCCCGCTTGGCGAAAGTGGTGCACTGCGGCTGACCACGGCTCTCTACTACACGCCGTCTGGCACCTCCATTCAGGGCACGGGCATCAAGCCGGACATCATCGTCGAGCAGCCTCTGCCTGAGGAGCTGCAGGGCAAGGTGCGTGCAGAGGGTGAGTCCAGCCTGCGCGGTCACATCACCGGCCAGAACGAGACCGAAGAGGGCTCCGGCTCCGTCGCCTATGTGCCGCCGGAAGCAAAGGACGACATCCAGCTGAACTACGCTCTGGATCTCCTGCGCGGCAACAAGACGGATCCGAGCTTCCCGCCGAGCCCGGACAAGGCTGCTGCTGCAAAGCAGTAACGAGTATAGGAGAGGGAGCACCGGGTTGCTCCCTCTCCTCTTTTGCATCCGACCGCGGGCGAACTTCTTGAGCAGCGACCTTCATAAACCGCTCGGACAGGACAAACCGACCGGAAGGCGTCGGCGTGTGCGCCCCTCTCTCATTTCTCTCTTCGGGTTTGCCGCGGCGGCTGTTGTCGTAGGCCTCTCGCTTTACGCAATGCGAGGTGAGAGTGCGCTACAACAGAACGAGGTCGCCGCCCTCCCGGCAGAAGCTGCCACGAAGGAAAAATTGCTCGCCGACAAGGATATCGCACCGGCAAGTGTCGCTCGCACTGATCCCGGGTCGGGCGCCAACGTCGAGCGCGTTTTGACCGACGACGGCAGTGTCGTCACTAAATACTCTCCCCGGCAGCGCGATGGCTCAGGCCCTGTGCTTGTGGAGACGCCTCGCATTGGTCAGGATCCTCGGCTCGCAGGCACCCCGAACGAAGACCTTCTTGAAGATTCACCCTATGGCCCTCTTCCCGTTCGGGGACAGGATGGACTGCGGCCCATGGATCAGTACGCCCGTCCCTGGTCCGGCACCCGCGGCACTAGGATCGCAATCGTCGTCGGTGGCCTGGGGCTTAGTCAGACCGGCACGCAGCGGGCAATCGAGAAGCTGCCCCCGGAGATCACTCTTGCGTTCGCGTCGAGCGGCAACAGCCTCCAGCGCTGGATGCAGACATCCCGCCGTCAAGGCCACGAGATCCTCATCCAGGTGCCGATGGAGCCCTTCGGCTTCTCAGCTTCCGACTCTGGCGCAACCACGCTTCTGACCCGCCTTCCCCCAGAAGAGAATATCGCAAGACTGCACGAGGCTATGGGAAAGATCACCGGCTTTACAGGCATTATCAATTATCAAGGTGCGCGGCTGCTGTCGGATCCTGACGCGCTTGAGCCCTTGCTGCGAGACATCTCGTCGCGCGGCCTGCTCTTCCTCGACGATGGTAGCTCCGCCCAGTCGGTGAGCGGCACGATATCGAAAGCGATAGACCTGCCGCACGGCTTCGCCGACATGACACTCGACGTTCAACTGGACAAGAATGCGATTGTGCAGAAGCTCGACGACCTGGAGCGCCTGGCCTTGCGCAAGGGCAGCGCAGTCGGCTTTGCATCCGCCTTCGACGAGTCCGTTGACGCAATCGAACAATGGGTGGAAGAAGCAAGCAGCCGCGGCATCGAGATCGTCGGCGTTTCTGCCGTGGTTGACGATCCCCAAAAGAACTGACCGAGTGACGGATGAGCAAGAAGACAGCCCTGAAGCCGGAAGACCTTCCCTATCGCCCATGTGTCGGCGTTATGGTTCTCAATCATCAGGGCCTGGTCTGGGCCGGCCGCCGGATCCCTGAAGGAAACAGCGAATCCGACGGCTCTCCCCAACTCTGGCAGATGCCGCAAGGCGGGATCGACAAGGGAGAAGATCCGCTCGCCGCCGCCTACCGCGAGCTCTACGAAGAAACCGGCATCCGCTCGGTCACGCTGCTCGGCCAGTCCAAGGGTTGGATCAACTACGATCTTCCGTCACATCTGATCGGCATCGGCCTGAAGGGCAAATATAGAGGCCAGACCCAAAAATGGTTTGCCTTCCGCTTCGACGGTGATGAAAAGGAAATAGAGATCAATCCGCCGCCGGGAGGTCACTACGCCGAATTCGACGCATGGGATTGGAAGCCCATGACCGAGCTTCCAGGCCTGATCGTACGCTTCAAGCGCGCCGTCTACGACCAGGTGATCTCGGAATTCGCACATTTCGCTGGCGAGCAGCCTTTAACGTCCCTTCCGTAGGGGTTCCGGCTACCCGACTGCTACGCATGACGTATTCTCGAAGGCAGCAAAACCGGCAGGCGAGATGTCGACCGCCTGGCCGGTTATCGCTGAATGCTGTGCGGCCAATCCCATCAGGACTGCCCAGCTGCCGTCGCTGACGGTCACTTCTGTCTGCCCCTGGCCCAACACCGCCTTCATGAATCGCTGGTGTTGGTAGAAGGTAGAGCCGTTGTGGTCCCCCGCCTCAAGAAGCTGAGGATCGACAGGGATATCGATCCTTCTTGGCCCCTTAGGATCGCGCGGTGATACGATGACTTGCGCAACCGGGGGCTCGCCAAGATGTTCAGGCCAGAAACGGCCGGGTCCCGGAACCTTGCATTCAATCTTGCCCTTCGCTCCGATCGCCGAAATTTCTTCCTGGTAGCGCGCACCCTCCGCAAACATGCAGAGCTCGAGCATGGCCCTCGCCCCAGAAGCAAAATCGACAAGAACATAGGCATTGTCCCAAATGTCAGGCCTTCGACCCTCATAAACCTCGTCGAGATGATTGACTGCCTGCCCGCCTGACGCCATCACTCGAACCGGATCCGATTTCAGGATATGGCGCATTAGGTCGAAGAAGTGACAGCACTTCTCCACGAGGGTGCCGCCGGTCTGATGGTTGAAGCGATTCCAGTGGCCGACCTTCTGCAGAAATGGGAAGCGGTGCTCTCGGATGGTCAGCATCCTGACACCACCGGTCGCCTCATCCACCTCGTTGATCAGGCGCGCCACCGGCGGCATGTAGCGGTATTCCATCGCCACCCAGATCGGTGCGGGATAAGATTGGCGTAGCGCCTCGATGCGGCGCATTTCGTCCAGGACTGTGAAAAGCGGCTTCTCCACAAGCACGGGGAGAGGCCTGACAGCCGCGACCTGCTCCAACTGCTTCAGATGCAAATGGTTAGGGCTGGCGATCAGCAGGCAGTTGATCGCCTCGAAGGAAAGCAGGTCATCGATTGAATTGACAAATTCAGCCTCTGGCGCGAGCTCGGCCGCTCGCTGCCGCATAACAGGGTCAGGCTCGAAAATCGCCCCGACCTGCGCGTTCGAGAGAAGCGCGATATTGCGGAGGTGCTCCTGCCCCATCATTCCGCATCCGATCACACCGTAGTTCAACATCATCTGTGCATTCCTATTTGAGCCGCGAGACGTATCGGGCAACCGCGTGATCAAGCCAGGTGCGGGACACTTCGGCGCGCTTCCCGTCCTGAGCATCGCTTGTTCTGAGGATATGGACGACCGGGGTGCCAACCGCCGGCTGAAACAGGGAAGGCGCCCAGTCCGGCACCACGTCCAGGCCAATCCGGTCCTCCGCGCGGACAATCCAGAGTCCTATCTGCGTCCGGTAGTAGAGGTAGAGCGATTCCGAGAGATCCTGAGGCTGAATTCGCTCCGCATAGGCCCCGTCGAGCCAGATCTCTTCAATAGCCGCGACCTGGCCGGACAGGCGCCGGACACGGCGAATGCGGTGGCCATCTCGGCTCGTCCCGAAGTCCGGAAGGTCCTCAGGCTTTGCAAGCCGTTCGACCGAAAGCACTTCAGCCGTAGGAAGCCCACCCCCGTGCAGCAGCTCCAGTCGGAACATGGCATAGACGCTCTTGGGATCGCTGACGGCACGGATATAATTGCCCGAGCCCTGGACCCGCTCCAGCATGCCGCGCACCTGCAACTCGGCAAGCGACTTCCTCAGGGTGCCGATGGCAATCCCCAGCCGCTCCGCCATCTCCCGTTCCGGCGGCAGCTTCTCGCCGTCGATCAGACGCCCCGCCGCAATGTCGCGGATCAACAGCTCCGTGATCTGCAGATAGATGGGAAGGCTGCCAGCGGGTTGGTTCATCGGCTTTCGGTGGCGGAGATTGCGGAACAGGGCATATCAAATTGATACACTATTGATTTACATCAAGGCGGATGTTACGCAAGTGGAAAATCGAGTTCGGGAGAGATTTCCATGACTGCCGTTCCGGTACGTTCCGCTGACTTGGATGCCGCCGAAGTCTCCTGGTTCGCCGCGCTCTGCTCCGATGACTACCGATATCTTGGTGTGCCGGATGGAGGGCTTCGCTCCAGCTGGGAGCACTGTTCGGATATAGTCCAGAGCGCAGAGAGGCTCGGCTTCAGGAACATCCTCTGCCCCTCCTCCTATCAGGTCGGCCAGGACACACTGAGCTTTGTCGCAGGATGTGCGCCGATCACAAGCCAGATCAACATGCTTGCGGCAATCCGCTGTGGCGAAATGCAACCCATCATGCTGGCCCGAACGGTGGCGACGCTTGACCACATGCTGAAAGGACGCCTGACACTCAACGTCATCAGTTCGGATTTCCCGGGCGAAGTCGCCGACAGCGCGTATCGCTACAAGCGCAGTCACGAGGTGGTGCAGATCCTCCGCCAAGCCTGGACGCGAGACACCATCGACCACGACGGCGAGGTTTATCACTTCAAAGGAGTGCCTACAGATCCGGCCAAGCCCTACCAGCAAAACGGCGGTCCCCTTCTCTATTTCGGCGGCTACTCTCCCGACGCCCTAGAACTTTGCGGCGCGCAATGCGACGTCTATCTCATGTGGCCCGAACCGAAGGAACAACTGGCCGAGCGTATGCGTGCCGTCCATGAACGAGCCCAGGCGCACGGACGCGTGCTCGATTACGGCCTGCGCGTGCATGTCATCGTCCGCGACACGGAACAGGAAGCGCGAGACTACGCCGAGCATCTCGTTTCGAAGCTGGACGACGAATACGGCAAGCTGATCCGCTCCCGTGCCCATGACAGCATCTCGCTCGGGGTGGAGCATCAGGCGCGTGCCCGCGAACTCGCAGATCAGTTCGGCTATGTGGAACCCCATCTGTGGACTGGCATCGGGCGCGCCCGTTCAGGCTGCGGTGCCGCTCTCGTCGGCTCCACCGACCAAGTGCTCTCAGAGATCGACGCCTACCAAAAGATGGGCATCCGCGCCTTCATCTTCTCCGGCTATCCGCATCTCGACGAGGCGGATCACTTCGGCAGCAAGCTACTGCCGCACCTGAAAACCTGTTCGCTGCCGCATGCCTACGGTCGCGTCCCTAGCGAAACCCCGGCGACACCGCTGGGCAATGGAGTACGTCGCTAATGGATCGCATCTCCCTTTCACCGGAGCTCACCCTCAGCCGCATCGTCTACGGAATGTGGCGGGTCGCCGATGATCCGGACACCTCCCCTGCCCATGTCCAGGCCAAGGTGGAAGCCTGCCTTTCTCAAGGAATCACGACCATCGATCAGGCGGACATCTACGGCGGCTACACCGCCGAGGCCGTCTTCGGTGCCGCTTTGAAAGCCGCCCCCCATCTGCGGGAGAAACTAGAGATCATCACGAAGTGCGGGATCGTTGCCCCCGCCGGTCGTCATTCCTCGGCCCGGTTGAAGCACTACGACACTAGCGCGGAACACCTTACCACCTCTGTCGAAGCATCTCTCCGCGACATGGCCACGGATTACCTTGATCTCTTGCTGATCCACCGTCCCGATCCGCTGATCGACCCTGACGAAACAGGTGCGGCGCTGGATGCTCTCGTTGAGTCCGGTAAGGTGCGCGCAGTCGGCGTTTCCAACTTCCGCCCGTGGGACTTCTCGCTGCTTCAGTCATCGATGGAAACGACGTTGGTCACGAACCAGGTCGAGATGAGCCTGATGGCAACGGAGGCCTTCACCAATGGTGACCTCGCCTACCTGCAAGAGCGGATGATCGCGCCGATGGCATGGTCGCCCCTCGGCGGCGGGGCACTCTTCACTGGAGGCCCAGCCGGCTTGCTCGCGGCACTCGAACGGATAGCCTCTCAGCAAGAGGTGGAGCCAAGCGCTGTCGCGGTCGCTTGGCTTCTCCGCCACCCGGCCAATATTCTGCCGGTGCTTGGGACCAACAACCTGCAGCGGATCTCGCAGCTTGCTGAAGCCACCAAGGTGACGCTTGACCGCCAAACATGGTTCGAGCTTTACACCTTGGCCATGGCAAGAGAGGTTCCCTGATGGATGTCACCACCGCACCCACCTCACGCGAACTCATCTTCGTCCCCGAGCGGCAGAACCAGCGGGATTATCGAAACGCGCTGGGAAGTTTCACGACCGGCGTGACCGTGGTGACGGCCATGGCAGAACATGGCCCGATCGGGATGACCGTCAACAGCTTCGCGTCGGTTTCACTCGAGCCGCCGCTTGTCCTGTGGTCTCCCTCCAAGACGTCCTCGAAGCACGGTCTCTTCACGCAAGCAGAACATTTCGCCATCCACGTTCTTGGCGCCGAGCAAGACCACTTGTGCCGAGCCTTCTCAAAAGGTGGCTCTGCCTTCGCAGGGCTGCCGTGGTCGCTGAACGAAGAAGGGGTTCCGACACTGCCGGATACTCTGACACGGTTCGAATGCCAGCGCGCCTCGGCACATGATGCCGGAGACCATACGATCCTGCTTGGCAGGGTCTTGAGGGTCGCCCTGCGGGATGGCGACCCCCTCTGCTTCTCGCGCGGAGCGCTTGGGCGTTTCGCAGGCAATAACTGAGCGCGCGAAACCTGGTCTCCCGAGCACCCTGAATATTTTCGCAGCAGCCTGCTGCGACACCCGCGTCACAAGCAGGGCGCATATCCTGTCCGTCTCTCCCTCAGACGGGCGCCTTCGCCTTCGCACCCGCTGTTGAGAACAGCCGCAGATCCTGCTCGTCGAAAACATGCAGCGGGGCAGCCTGGAGATCGAGATGTATCTCATCGCCGGGCCGATATCCCTGCTGGCCTGGCAGTACCGCCATCAGCCGCTCGCCGTAGATCTCCCCGTGAACCACCGTCTCGGCGCCTAATGCCTCGACCAGCCCGAGCCTGACTTTCGGGCTTGCCGTATCCCGACTGACAGTGAGATGCTGCGGCCGCACCCCGACAGTGACCTTCTGACCGTCCGTGACCGGTGCCGTGCCGGGGTCCACCGCAATACGGTAGCCGCCTGCAAGCGACAGAATGGCTGTGCCAGGGGTATGCTCAACGATATCGCCGCGCAGGAAATTCATGTGCGGCGCCCCGATGAAGCCAGCGACAAAGCGGTTGGCGGGCATGTTGTAGAGTTCGAGCGGTGTCCCGACCTGCTCTATGCGTCCTGCACGCATTACGACAATGCGGTCGGCAAGCGTCATCGCCTCCACCTGGTCGTGGGTCACATAGATCATCGTTGAGGAAAGACGGGCGTGGAGAGCCGCCAATTCTGCGCGCGTGGAGACGCGCAACTCCGCATCGAGGTTGGACAGGGGCTCGTCGAGCAGGAAGGCGACCGGGCGGCGGACGATAGCACGGCCAATTGCGACACGCTGGCGCTGGCCGCCGGACAACTGGCCGGGCCGCCGGTCCATGTAAGGCTCGATCTCCAGCATCCGAGCTGCCTCGCCAACGCGCTCGGCGATTTCCGCCTTCGGCATCTTCGAATTCTCGAGGCCAAAAGCCAGGTTCTGCCGCACCGTCATGTGGGGATAGAGCGCGTAGGACTGGAACACCATGGCAAGGCCTCTCTCCGCCGCCGTCACATCGTTGACGCGACGGCCATCGATCTCAAGGCTACCTCCGGTCACCTTCTCAAGACCGGCGATGACGCGCAACAGAGTCGACTTTCCGCATCCGGAAGGCCCGACGAACACCACCAGTTCTCCATCATCGATGTGCAGATTGATGTCGTGCAGAACGTCGACGGCGCCAAAGGACTTCTTGACGTTGGTGAGCTTGATCTGGCCCATTTGCGGATCCTTACTTGAGTCCTGCACCGGCAATGCCGGTGGTGATGAAGCGCTGCAGGAAGATGAACACCAGCACGACCGGGATCATCGTAACCACCGTCATCGCGAGGATGAAGTGCCACTGCACGTTCAGCTCCCCGGCATAGATGCTGAGGCCCACCTGCAGCGTGTAGAGCTCTCTGCGCGACAGCACGATGAGCGGCCAGAGGAAGTCGTTCCAGCGCCAGACGACGGAAAAGATTGCCAGTACCGCAAGCGCTGGGGCAGCAAGTGGCAGCACGATGCGCCAGTAGATCTGCCATTCCGACGCCTTGTCCATGCGTGCCGCATCGATCAGTTCATCCGGGATGGTCAGCATATACTGGCGCAGGATGAAGACCCCCGTCGGCGTCGCAACTGTCGGCAGGATGACGCCCCAGAGGTTGTTGAACAGGCCGATCGTCGAGATGATCGAATAGAGCGGCACCATGATCACCGATAGCGGCACCATCAGCGTCGCCAGGATGATGAGCATTGCCACTGACCGACCGCGAAACTCGTATTTCGACAGTGCGAACGCTGCCATCGAATTCACCACCAGCGTAATGAGCGTCGCCATGACGGTCACGAAGACGGAATTCCACAGGTACTGGACGAAGTCGAACTGGACGAATGGCTGCGTGTAATTCTCGGTCGCAAACGACATCGTGCGAACGGGCGCACGATCGGCAATGTTGACCTTGATGATTTCGCCAGGCGCATTGGGATCGACCATCTGGCTGACGATGCCAATACGGCGTACCTCCGCCAGCACCCGCGTGCCTCCGCCCTCTAGCGTTGCTTCATAAAGGGCGAGCGGCTTGTCATAGCCTTCGACCCTTACCTCCTGCGTCACGTAGGGAAGGATCGTTGGTGGAAACTCGGCAAGCGCGGCCGGGGTCTTGAACGAGGAGAACCCAAGCCAGACGGCAGGGCCGAACATGATCAGCAATCCGCAAACCAGCCACACCCAGGTAACGATATCGGTCCAGTGCCAGCCCTTTCCTCGGCCATTGCTGCCACGACGGCGGAAGATGAAACGTGCAGCCGCTCCCATCAGCGCTTCCTCTTGCCTTCGGTTCGCCGCCCAATGCCAAGCTGGAACAGTGTGAGGACGACAAGAACGAGCCCCATGAGAATGGAGGCTGCGGCCGCAAGGCCAGGATTGCGCAGCTGGGAGGCAAAGCCGGTCTCGTAGATATATTGGGTGAGGAACATCGTGCTCGTGCCGGGACCACCGCCGGTGAGGACGTAGACTTCATCGAACACTTGCACCGCTTTAATCAAGGCAAGAACGACAACTACCAACAGGTTCGGCGCGAGCAGAGGCAGGGTGATCCGCCAGAAGACCCGTGCCGCCTTGGTGCCGTCCATCTCCGCCGCTTCGTAAAGATCCTTCGGAATCGCCTGCAGCCCCGCAAGCAGGATCAGGGCATAGAAGCCCATATGCGCCCAGATCGAGACTGCGACTGCCGCAGCGAACGCCCAGGTCCGATCGGTCAGCCAGTTGTGCGGCTCCAGCCCCATCTCGAACAACGCGAAGTTCAACAGGCCCTGGCGCTGCAGGATCCATTTCCAGATCAGGCCGACGACGACTGGTGACAGGAGGACCGGAAAGAAGAAGACGGCGCGCCAGAAGGAGCGGGCGCGGAGATCGCGATTGAGAATGAGGGCCGTGCCAAGCGCCATCAGGATCATCAGCGTGACCTGCAGCACGACGAACCAGGCGGTGTTGCCAACCGCGGTCCAGAAAGCATCCTCCTGGCACGACAGCGGGTCCAGGTAATTGCCGCACTCGAAGAGGCGCGAATACTGGTCAAAGCCGATGAAGGTGCGATCCGCGAGAAAAAATGCGGTTCCGCCTGTCATCGAATAAACGAAGTTGATGGCGAGCGGCAGCAGCACGAAAATGCCGAAGATCAGCATGTTCGGTGCCAGGAAGAACATCGCCATGCCCGAGATGCCGGTGAGCTTCTGCAAAGCCCGCAAGGGCGCGTCGATCAGCGTCATCACGAACTGAACGGGCACAAACAGAATGGAGCCGAGGCGTCGGTTGGACGCGGGGCTTGACGACGCAATCGGTGTCATCAACTCCTCCAGGCGAAACAGCAAAGGGCATATCGAGAGGCTCCCCCGGATGGGGAAGCCTCCTGTGCAAGTTCAGGATGCGGCTTGATCAAAGGCCGGTATCCTTGACCTTCTGTGCGATATCCGCGTCGATGCGTGCGAATGCGTCCTCCAGCGGGAGCTCGCCCGCAAGAGTCTGGCCGATGCGCGTCACGATCGCCGCATAGACCGTATCCGCCCAGCGCCACGCCGGAAGCTTCAGCGCCGTCTCGGAGGTGGACTTCGACGCCTCGACGAAGGTGCCGAGCGCCGCCTTGGCCTGTTCGTTCTCGGTCTCGAAGTTCAGCCCGCCCTTCTCGACAACACCCTTGTGCGCCGGCAGGAAGAGAGTGCGTTCTGAGAATTCGCGAACGATATCCTCCTGCGCCATCCAGTCCATGAAGGTCGCAACGTCCTTCGGGTTCTTCGTGTACTTGACAGCGACGAGGGCTGCGCCGCCAGGCATGCCGGTGCAGGCAGCCGGGCCGCAGGGGCTGCCGGTCGCCACCCAGTCGAAGTTGTTGCCGATCTTGGTCGCAAGGTTTGCGACCTGCCAGGAGCCGGAATAATAGAAGGCGAGCTGCCCATTGATGAAATCATCCGCAGCAGCCCGATAGGTGTTGCCTGCGGCAGACACCCAGACGTCCTTGGCGAACACGCCCTCTTCCGTCCAGTTGACGAACTTCGTCAGGAAGTCCTTCGCGCCCTGATCCAGTGGTGCCGGCTTGCCGTCTTCACCGATATAATTGGCGCCATAGGACAGCATCGGTGCGGTGATGCGATGCCCCGAGCGGTCGATCGCCATCGGATACGGCACCTGCTGACTGTCTGCGACTTTCTTGGCGGCAGCAGCCCACTCTTCCCAGGTCGCCTTCGGCCCCGGCATCTCGACGCCAGCCTGATCGAACAGCGTCTTATTGGCGAAACCGCCAGTCAGCGTCAGCTGCGTCATGAAGCCGGAAATCTGGTCGGAGCCATCCGGCCGCATCCAGTCCGCCTTGTCGCCGAAGTTCTCGTCCCAGTAGGCCGGATCCTTGACGAGCGGACGAAGGTCGAGCCAGTGCTTCGCCAGGTCCTTGATGGCAGTGACGCGGGCGACATCGGGACCGTTGCCTGCTTCCAGCTGGACCGGCAGTTGCTCCTTGATGACGCTATAGGCGACGTTGTCGAGGATAACGTTGATGCCCGGGTTTTCCTCCATGAAGCGGTTGACGAGGTCCTTCATCACCTCGCCCTCCACGCCGTCGGAATACCACATCACGCGAACATCGCCGGCATTGGCAGCGGTGCCGGTGAGCAGTGCGAGCGCGAGACCCGCCAGGATCGATTTCTTGTTCATGCTACTTCCTCCCTTTGATGAACGGGGCCTCCTCCCGTCCGATTGCTACGAGCTAGAGCATAATTGCATCGCCCGCGACCGTATAATCACTTCGCTGAAGCCGGCGACCCTCGCCATCCACCGATCCATCGGCATGAAAGCGAACGTCTCCATATTCAGGATCGCTGACCACCAGAGTGCCGTCAGCGTCCTCGACCACGGCCAGTTCAGAGAATCGCGTCTCGACCAAAGTCAGGTCGCCTGCCTCACAGACACGCACGATCCAGCGGCTGGTCATTCCGTATTGGCGCAGTTCGTTTCCGGCAGAGGGTCCCTCGGTTACCGCGGTCAGCGCATTGCTTCCCTTTAGAAAGACTGCCCCACCTCCGCTTCTGGCGTAGGCCATGTTACCGGACAGGCGAACCTCATCGAACTCTTCCTGCGGAAACCACACATGAGAGAAATCGGGCTGCTCCGGCTTCAGCACGAACTCGAGGATCGCCAGGCCCCGATACTGCTGGACCCGCGGAACGGTTCCGCATCCTCCCCAGTAGGACGGGCGGCCATAGCCGAACTGGATGGTCTCGCCGGGATGATTGATCCAGATGGCCGCCTCCGGCTTCTCGCCAATCCGCAGATGCAGAACGGTCTCCTGATAGCCCCATTCGTCCCAGCGGTAATGAACGGTGGAGCCTATGGCAAACTGCTCGCCCTTGTAGTGGTAGAGCGCTGCAATACGGTTCTCACCCTGGGCGAAGCGCCACTCCTGGTGCCGCCTGTCGCGATGATCGGCGATCGGTGCCAGCGCAGCAGGGATCTCCAGCCCGTGATCGCGCAGGCAGACTGCCAACTGCGGCAGTGCGTGGACACGCCGGCCATACCAGCCCTTGCCCCAGAGGAGGCGTGCGACGCCGGAAAGCTCCAGCGACCGGCCCGCACACAGGGTGTGCTCGTAGGAACGCCCCTGGGCCGCCGTTACCATGCCGTGATGGGCGGAACGGGCGATGATCTCGCAGAGGCGGACGATGCCGGCCTTAGCTCGTTCGGCAATATCTGTGTCCGGCGCAAGCGCCGCAAGCGCCGTCAGCCCCTTCAGATCGATCGGAAAGTACGGTGCCGAATTGAACTCCGCCATTTCCCATTTCTCGAAGTGGTCGAGCCAGGTGCGGACGCGCTCGGCGCCCACCTTGCTTTGCTCGCTGCCCTTGCGGCCAGAGCGCACGAAAGTTTCTTGCGGCAGCAGGTGACCGGCGAGATAGGCGGAGGTGTGGAACAGCAGCGCGTGGTTCTCAGAGAAGTACCACTGCACGTCATTGCCGGGTTCGTCCATCCAATAACGGTATTGGAGAATGGCGGCGTCGATACGAGTCCGGGTCTTTACGTTGATGTCGTCGCCCCACATCGTACGCGACCAGATCAGCGGCACCAGCGAGAAATCGGCGCAGTCATGGCAGTCCTCGATCGATGGCAGGATCTCCTCGATCATCGCGTCGGTTTCCGCTCCGGCACGTCCGCTCGCAAGACGAGCAAAGGCCCGGACGGTGTCCCGCTCCGAGTTCTCCGAAACCTCGTCCAGCGTCTCCGTTATCCGCTGCTGCAGGGACGTCGGCGCCGGGCCTTGTCGTTCCGCATGGCAGATCTCGACACCGAGCGACCGTGCCGCCACGAAGCCCCCCGCCTTCAGCGTGATCCGAAAATGCCGGAAGTCCGCCGGCGCCTGCTCGGCAGGGCCGACAACAAGACTCTGCGCCCCTGCAGGAAGCTCAAAGTCGTAGTCGAAGCGCTCCCTCGACATGAAGTCGCCTTCGATCGCGACGTTCACCTGCACGTCGAGCGGCAGCGGCTGTGCCAGGCGCAACGTGATATCGCCGGCGAAATAATGCGGCCGGTCGAAATGCATGCAATCGAGTGCCGCCTCTAGGCTTTCCGCAACAGAGCCCGGCACGGGAACGGGCAGCGAAAGGTGGGCCTTCGGTCCCGAAAGATAGTCAAGCTGGAAGAAATACCGCGCGTCGCGTTCGGCAAGATCTTCGAAGAAGATCGTGAGTTCGTTGATCCCCTGCGTCAGCGGCAGCTCGAATTCCTGCTTGGCCTCCAGATTTCGGCTATAGGGTGCCATCCAGCCGACTTCCTGGCCGTTCAGCCAGACGACTGCGCCGCCGCAGGTGCCCAAGCGGATAATGGCACTGCCTGCCGTCTCGGCGTCGATAAAGGTACGAGCCCAGGTCGCCAGCCGCGTCGGACGGAACCAGAAGCCGGAAAGGTCGAGCCGCGGCGAACCGAAGGGCAGCCACCATCGCTTGGGCTCGAACACCCCACGCACATCGGGACGCTTGCCGCGATAAGTCTCCGCGAAGATCGTGCGGCAGGGGTATTCGTGGGGGATGAAGTTCTTCACCTTGGTCAGGAAGAAGAAGGGATCCATTTCACCCTTCATCGGTGCATCGGGCACATCGAAGCGTTCCTCGGCAATAGCACCAACCTGCCAATACCGGACGGCTTCTCCAGGGTTCAGCGCCTTCTGCAGCCAGTGTGTTTCAGCGTTCATCAAAGTGCGCTCATTTCAAATCGGAAAGGGCCACGGGGGCGACATCGTTATATTCCTGGTTCTCGCCGGTCATGCCCCAGACGAAGGCGTAAGGGCCGGTGCCCGCGCCCATGTGGATGGACCATGCCGGCGACAGAACCGAATTGCCATCCGCCACGATGAGGTGCCGGGTTTCCTCCGGACGGCCCATCAGGTGGATGACCCGCTCTTCCGGCGCGAGGTCGAAGTAGCAATAAGCCTCCATCCGTCGCTCATGCAGATGCGGCGGCATGGTGTTCCAGATGCTGCCTTCGGCAAGATCGGTAATGCCCATCAGCAGCAAGCAGGACGGCGAGACCTCCGGGTGGATGTACATCCGCAGCCTGCGCTTGTTTGAGCGTTTTTCCTCACCAAGATCGAGCGGCTTCGACTCGGCCTGTTTGATCAATCGATGCGGGAAATCGGAACCGGCTGGCACAGAGTTCATGTAGAAGCGTGCCGGCATCTCCGCCGTCTCGCTCGAGATCGTGATCTTCCGGGCGCCGCGGCCGATATAGAGCACGTCGCGGTTCTCGAGCACGAAGCTTTGCCCGTCGACGATGATCGTGCCGGCACCGCCCAGGTTGGCGACTCCCATCTCACGTGCTGACAGCAGATACGGCGTGCCAATCTCTTCGCCGCTTCCGAAGGTCAGCCCCTCTGAAGAGGGAACTGCACCGCCAAGCATCAGCCGATCGACATGCGTATAGGTGAACCGGACTTCATTCTGCCGAAAGAGATCTTCGATCAGGAATTCCGCGCGCAGCCGCTCGGTGTCGTATTCCTTGATGTCCTGAGGGCCCGCCCCGTACAAGATCTTCATGGTCATGCCGCCTGTTCTTCCGCATCGACATGCCGAAGCGCCTCGGACAGGCACAGGATCGAAAGTGCCTGCCCGTAGCCCGTCGGCTGGATCGGGATGTCCTTGTAGAATTGCAGGTCATGGCCCATGCGCGTCCCGTAGGAGACGTTGAGCACGGTTCCGGTGTCGTCGATGTTCTTCAACACGGCCTCGACTGCCTTCATGCCCGCTGTCCGCCACGCTGGCGTTCCAAGGCCGAGCCTGTAACCTTTGAGAAGCCCGTACCCTATCCCGGCAGTGGCCGAGATCTCCTCATAGGAGCTTGGGTCGTCGAGCAGAGTTCGCCATGCGCCGGACGGCGCCTGAAGCGGAAGGAGAGCATCTACCTGTGCAGCAAGCACGCCGAGTAGAAACGCCTTTACCGGTTCGGGCATCTCGGCCAGATCGAAAAGGTCAAGCATGCCTGCTGTGATCCAGGCATTTCCGCGTGCCCACCTGGCCTCGGCAAAATTGTGCCTTCCGTCGAAGGTCCATCCATGAAACCACAATCCGGTCTTTCTGTCCGCTAGGTAGCGGGTGTGAACCAGAAACTGCCGAGCCGCTTCGTCGACCAGTTCCTGCCTCCCGCTTGCCTGTCCGTATGAGGCGAGGAACAGCGCCACCATGTAAAGCGTGTCGTCCCACAGTTCGTGGTGGTTGATCTTGTCCGAGACATGGTGCTCAAAGGCCCCCTCTTCCGTCCGTCCCAACTCCCGCATGACCCGGTTGGCCCAATCGTCAAGCGGCCCCTGCCATCGCGGATCCTTCGTTTCCTGCCACAAGACAGACAGTCCCAACATGGGCGCGGTCGTGTTGACGTTCAAAGAAGGAAGGCCGGCAACAAGATGGGCAGAGTACCAGTCTTCAATCAAGTGCCTCAGGTCCTCCCGGCCGGTGAACTGCCAAAGCCGGATAAGCCCGTAAAGCCCGACACCCTGCGGCCACTCCCAGCTTTCGAAGGAGATATAGTCGCCAGCCGTACCGTCGAGATTCGGCTCATCGAAGCGGCCATCGTGTCGCAGCCCGGTCATCCCGGACACGAGCAGATCGAGCTTTCGGCGCAGATCGGCCGCCGCATCCTGCATTCGCAACTTCCTCCTAGCTGACTAGGGCGCTGAATATCGGCGCCCCTCCTCCTGGCAGCAGCAGGATGTAATCATCTTGAAATTTCTTGCGCAATCTGAAAATTTTTTGCAATCATCAAGTCTGGAGGGGCGTCATGGACACTGGACACGGTAAGCGGGGAAAGAAGCCTCGACGCGTGAGGCTTGAGGACATCGCAGCGCGCGTGGGCGTTTCCCTCAGCACCGTCTCCAGAGCACTGTCGGGAGAGAAGGGCGTCAGAGACGATATCCGTCTGCGTATCCTGGACGCAGCCAAGGCTTCCAATTACGCACTCCCCAATCCCGCGCCAGGCACCAAGGTCATCCTCGCGGCTTCCGGTGCCGCCATGATCGACTACGTGCGAAACCAGTTCACACTATACGTACTGGAGGGTATCCGGGAGCGGGCACAGGCGCTCGGCATCGAACTGATTGCTCGGCCTATCGGCGATGAACTCGAGGAGCGCGAAGTCCTCGACGAGGCTCGGGAAGACCCGGAGGTCGCAGGTCTGCTCTTCCTGACCGTGGATGACGAACGGACCCTGGCCGCAACCCGCGGGATCGGCAAGCCGGTGGTTCTCGTCAACGGCGACGACCCATTCATGCGCCTTTCGAGCGTGACCCCCTGCAACAGGTCAGCGGCGCAGGTCGCAACCGATTATCTGATAGACCAGGGCCATGAGCGCATCCTCTTCCTGATGCGGCCTGGACGCAGGACCATCGTGAGGCGGCGCGAGGGGTGGCAGGATGCACTTGCACAAAGGGGTCTCGCGTCTTCCGACGATCTCGTCATGGCCGTGGATGACTGGCTTCCAGAGCTTGCCGAGCAGGCGATCGGCCACCGAATACGCCAACGCGGCCTCGACTTCACGGCCGTTCTCGCGGCAGGCGAGAGCCTCGCAGTCGGCACCATGGCGGCTCTGCAACAAGCCGGTTACTCGGTTCCGGGCGATGTCTCCGTCATGGGGATGGATGACCTTCCACAGGCAGCGTTTCTCAATCCGCCGCTGACGACGGTCCACATTCCTGCACGCGAAATCGGCACCACGAGCGTGGACCTGCTGCGTGACATATGTTCCGGACTGCCGGCCTTGCCGCGACGAATCGAGCTTGCCTGTTACATCGTTGAGCGACAATCGGTAGCACCGAGGCGGTCGACCGGCGCCTCGCCTGGCGCTTGAGCTTCCTTGGGTGACCTGCCGCTCCTATTCGAGCGGCACATTCTCCTGCAGTTCCGCCAGCCAGACCTTGGCGCTGCTGTCTGACGGCGCTCGCCAGTCCCCCCGCGGCGACAGCGAACCGCCGGAAGAAATCTTCGGTCCGTTCGGCAACGTCGATCGCTTGAACTGGCTGGCAAAGAAACGCCGAAGGAAGATCTCCAGCCAGTGCCGGATTTCCGCCAGCGAGTACGCGCGTTTCTCATCTTCGGGAATGTCTGCGGGCCACGCGCCCGTTGCTGCGTCTCTCCAGGCGCTGTAGGACAGGAACGCAATCTTCGACGGGCGATAGCCGTAGCGGGTGAGGTAAAAGAGATTGAAGTCCTGCAACGCGTAGGGGCCTACGATATCCTGCGTTGACTGCAGGGTGCCCTCCTCGTCCGGCGGCACGAGTTCGGGCGAGATTTCCGTCGCGAGGATTGCCTCCAGAACCTCCGCGGTCTCGCGGGTAACGTCACCGGAATGCGCCACGAAGCGGATCAGATGCTGGATCAGGGTCTTCGGCACCGAGGCGTTGACGTTGTAGTGCGACATGTGATCGCCAACGCCATAGGTGCACCAGCCAAGCCCGAGTTCCGACAGATCGCCGGTTCCGACCACCAGCCCTCCCACTTGGTTTGCGATGCGGAAGAGGTAGTCTGTCCGCAGTCCCGCCTGCACGTTTTCGAAGGTCACATCGTAAACGGGCTCTCCGGCACCGAAGGGATGGCCGAGATCCGCCAGCATCTGGCGCGCGGCGGGCCGAATGTCGATTTCCTCGCCTGTTACGCCGAGGCTCCTGATCAGGGTCCAGGCATTCCCCTTGGTCGTGTCGGAGGTGGCAAAGCCAGGCAGGGTGTAGGCGCGAATGTCCTTCCGGTCGCGGCCGATCATGTCCATCGCTCGGGCGGCAACGATGAGCGCCTGCGTCGAGTCCAGGCCGCCCGAGACGCCAATGACCGGATGCCTGACTCCCGTTGCAAGGAGACGTTTCGCAAGACCCTGGACCTGGATGTTATAGGCCTCGTAACAATCTTCGCGGAGCCGGCCCGGATTAGACGGGACATAGGGGAAGCGCTCGATCCTGCGGCGTAGAGGAACAGAACTGGAAGGCTGATCCAGCTTGAAGGTCAAGATCCGGAACGGATCAGCATGGTCAAGCTCCGCGCGGCTGTTGTCGCCGAAACTGTTGAGACGCATACGCTCCTGCCGCAGACGACCAAGATCGACATCGGCCGCGGCAAAGGTACCGCTCGTCGGGAACCGCTCCGTCTCTGCCAGCAGATCGCCATATTCAAAGACGGCGGCATGGCCGTCCCAAGCCAGATCGGTGGTGGACTCGCCTGGACCCGCCGCTGAATAGGCATAGGCCGAGACGGTCCGCGCGGACTGACTTGCGCACAACATGCGGCGCGTCTCTGCCTTGCCGATCGTAATATTGCTCGCCGAAAGATTGAGGAGCACTTCAGCCCCCGCCATGGCTGCACGTGTCGAGGGCGGCAACGGGACCCAAAAATCTTCGCAGATTTCCACATGGAAGGTGAAGGGGACGCCGCCTTCCGATCTGAAAAGCAGATCAGTCCCGTACGGAGCCCGCTGCCCTGCTACGGAAATGGAAGCGCCGGACACTCCCGCGCCTGGGGAGAAATAGCGGCGTTCATAGAATTCTCGGTAATTCGGCAGGTAGGACTTCGGGACAACGCCAAGGATAGAGCCGCCGTGAATGATGACGGCGGAGTTATAGAGCCGTCCTTCGCACCGAAGCGGCGCCCCGATCGCCAACACGGGATAGAGATCCTTGCTCGCCTCAATCATCTTACCGATCGCTGCCTCGACTGCATCGAGAAGCGCATCCTGCAGCAAAAGATCGTCGATGGCATAGGACGAGAGACCCAGTTCGGGAAACAGCATCACGGCGCATCCGTCGTCGCTTCCGAGCTTTGCCAGGCGGAGCGTCTCTTCCACCGCAAAATCGGGATCAGCCACCTCCGTGCTCGGCACGCAGGTCGCGACCCGAAGGAACTCGTGGCTGTACATCGAATAGAAGTCTTTCACGACGTTCACTCTCCTCGTCTCATCTGCGCAAGCAATCACCAAGGCATTCTGCTTCCTGCTGTCGCGAATGAATTGGGCCTTCGGCTGCCTGTGGCAAGCATTTTGTTTGCGAGCATACACTGCCGCTTGTCACCCTGTCGCATCCAACAGCCAAGTTTGGAGGGCAGTGACTATTCGCTCGCCCTAAGCTTTGGCGCGCTGGCGATCAACTGGCGCGTGTAGGCGTTCTGTGGCCGAGCGAATACCTCCTGCACCGGCGCTTCCTCGACGACCTTCCCCAGGAGCATTACCGCAACGCGATCCGAGATGGCCTCCACAACAGCCAGATCGTGGCTGATAAGGAGGTAGGACAACCCAAACCTCCGCTTGAGATCCTGGAGCAGCAACAGAACTTGTGCCTGTACGGAGACATCGAGAGCGCTCACCGGCTCGTCGAGGATCAGGATCTGTGCTTCCGCCGCGAGTGCACGGGCGATCGCGATGCGCTGAGCCTGCCCGCCGGAAAACTCGTGGGGATAACGGTTCAGCGTGTCAGCCGGCATATGCACTGCATCGAGCAGCTCGGTCATTCGCGCTCGTCTTCGACCTGCGTCGTATCCATTCAACAGCTTCAGCGGCACCTCAAGGATATCTTGGATCGTCCTCCTCGGGTTGAGGGAAGCGACGGGATCCTGGAAGACGTACTGGACGATCTTGCCGAAGGCGCGTGGTCCTCTCCGCCGCAGTCCTGCCGCATCCCGTCCAGCAATAAACATCTCGCCCGATGTCGGCTCCTCGAGCCCCACTAGCATTCGCGCGAGCGTGCTCTTTCCCGATCCGCTCTCCCCGACCACCGCCAATGTCTCACCACTTCGAAGAGCAAGAGAAATGCCGTCGACCGCCCTCACCACATGCCGTTCCCGGCCAAGAAAGCTACGGCCCTCGCCAAAGGTCTTGGTCAGCTCCCTGACCTGGATCGCATTGTCGGTCATGGCTTGTTTCCCGCGTCGAAGACTGACCGCACCCGCGCCAGGAAGTCGCTCCCACGCCCGATTTCCGGAACACACGCAATTAGGCGCTTCGTGTAGTCGTGCTGGGGATCAGCCAGCAGTTCTTGTGTCGGCCCCGTTTCCACGACCACACCATCCTTCATGACGGCGACGCGGTCACAGATCTCGGCGACGACGCCGAAGTCGTGCGTAATGAAGAGAAGCGCCATCCCGCGCTCCCTTCGTAACTCCTTGAGCAGACCAAGGATCTGAGCCTGCACCGTGACATCCAATGCAGTGGTCGGCTCATCGGCGACGATGACGTCCGGATCGTTTGCAAGTGCCATCGCAATGCCGACACGCTGGCGCTGACCGCCTGACAGCTGATGCGGGTAGTGCTTCGCCCGCTCCCTTGCGTCGCGAATGCCGACCCGCTCCAGCAGTGCGACCGAACGCTCCTGAAGCGCACGCCGATCCAGCCTCTGATGCGCGGAGATCGCCTCCTCCACCTGACGGCCGATCGTGTGCATCGGGTGGAGTGTCGTCAGCGGGTCCTGAAAGATATAGGCGACGCGGCTCCCGCGGCAGGAGATCAGCCGCGTGTCGGGCATTGAATGCACATCATCGCCGTGGAGATAAATGCCTCCGTTGCGGATCACCCCCGGCGGCGAGTTAACCAATCCCATGATCGAAAGAGCCGTGACACTCTTGCCGGAGCCGCTTTCGCCGATCAAACCAAGGCACTCGCCGGGATGCAGGTGAAGAGACACCGCTTTGACGGCAGAGGAATAATGCCCGTTGCGCACAAAGCCCGTTTCGAGCCCCTCGACATTGAGCACCGCACTGGGGAAACCATTCGCCGGCTGCGCTCGATCAGAGTGAACTTCAGTCCGTGGGCCGGGCCGAAGAAGCGCCCCGGAGCGTAAACGCGGGTCGAGCACGTCGCGGATGCCGTCGCCTAGGACATTCAGACTGATCACGATGAGAAAGATCATGACGCCAGGCACAATGGAGACCTGCGGCGCGGTAAAGAGCTGTGCACGCCCCTCGCCCAGCATAGACCCAAGATCCGCCTGAGGTGGCTGCGCACCCAGGCCGAGAAAGCTTAAGCCCGCCGTTTCCAAGATCATCCAGCCGGCCGTTGTCGACATTGTGATTACGATCACCGGCAGGACGTTCGGCAAGACCTCCGTGGTGATGATCGAGAGGTGCCCTTTGCCGGAGAGACGTGCCGCATCCACGAACTCGGCATGCGACAACCCCAGGGTCACGCCGCGCACGTTACGAGCGAAGAACGGGATGTTAACTATGGCGATCGCGTAGAGGGCATTCATCAGCCCTGGGCCGAGCGCTGCGACGATGGCAAGCGCCAGCAGGATGTAGGGAAAGGCCATCAGCATGTCGACGCCTCTCATCATCAGGTTGTCTGTTCGCCCTCCGGCGTAACCGGACACTAGACCGATTGTTGAGCCGATCGCCGCAGCGACCAGCGTGGCCGCAAAACCGACGGCCATGGAAACGCGGCTACCCCAAGTGAGGCGACTGAGGATATCCCGCCCGAGCTGATCTGTGCCAAGCAGGTGCCCCTGCGAAAGCACCGGTTGCAGTCGTTCTGCCGGCGCAGTCGCATCCGGATCCGGAAGCGGCAAGAGGGGTGCCAAAAGCGCCACCAACACGAGCAGTGACAGCAGGACAAGCCCCACCGCCGCCAATCGATTGTTGAGAAGGAGTCGCCATGCGGATACCTGATTCCGCGATCCCGCTGGCGTCGGCCCTGAACTCGTTGCAACCGTCATGCGCGAATTCTCGGATCAAGCATGGTCTGAACGACGTCTGCAGCGAGATTGAATAGCACGTGACTTGACGCGACGATTAGGACGCCCCCCTGGACAAGCAGGATGTCGCGCGTCGAAATGGCCTTTACCAGCATCGCGCCGATTCCCGGCCACTGGAATACCGTCTCGATATACACGGCCCCTCCTAGGACGAAGCCAGCCTGGATGCCGATCACGGGGATGACCCCAACAAGAGCCGCGCGAAAGGCGTGCCGGTAGATAACCTGCCGTTCTGGAAGCCCCTTCGCTCGCGCCGTGCGCACGAAATCCTGCCGCAAGACCTCGAGCATCGCCGCCCGGGTCAGCCTTGCGATCACGCCTGCGGCAACAACCGCGAGCGTCGATGCCGGAAGGATCAGATGGAGCAGCAGGTCCTTCAGGTCGCCGCCACCATAGATCGCATACATGCCGCTGGCCGGCAGCAGCCGCCACCGCACCGCAAAGAGCAGGATCAGGATCAGGCCCAGCCAGAAGGATGGCATGGAGATGCCGGCGAGTACGACGAAGGTTATGGCCTTGTCCGCCCATCCGAACTGGCGCACCGCTGAGATGACGCCTGCAATAAGGCCCATCACCGAGCACAGAACGAGAGCAACGCCGGCCAGGATCAGCGTCGCCCGGAAGCGCTCCAGCACCTCGTCGAGCACCGGACGGTTGAGGGCGAAGGATCGGCCGAAGTCTCCTTGGACGACATTGCCAATCCAGATGAAATATTGCTGCACGAGCGGCTTGTCCAAGCCGAGATCCCTGTTGATGCGCTCGACATTCTCGGGCGTTGCATAGGAGCCAAGGATTGCGATCGCCGGATCGCCCGGGATCATCGACATCACCAGGAAGACGATGATCGACAGGCCGAACAGGACGGGAATGATAGAAAGCAGCCGCTTTAGGATGTAGGCGGACATGGCCAGCCTCCGTAAAGGACCCGCCCGACAAAGCCGGGCAGGCCGAGACTGATTACTTGCTCACGTCTTTCAGATTCAGCAAGAAGGACGGCTCCAGTTCGAAGCCCTCGACGGCGGCGGTGGTCACTGCATTCTGCTTCCAGTTCGCAACGAACAGCCAAGGCGCGTCGTCATGCACGATCTCTTGAACCTGTGCGTAGAGCTCCGCCCTTTCAGACTGATCCGTCGACCTGCGCGCGCGCTCCAGGAGCTGGTCCAGTTCTGGGTTCGAGTAGTAGCCGGAGTTGAAGCCGCCGTTCGCCGGAAGAGCTTCGGTCCTGAGCGTCAGATACGGCAGGGTGTCGGGATCGTTCGTCATCCAAGCCATTTCGGCCATGTCTGCCTTGCTTTCGAGCCCTTCGTTGACGCGTCCGAGAAACGTGTTCCACTCATAGCTTTCGATCGTGACGGCGAACCCGGCAGCCTCCAGATCCGCCTGGATGGCAGCGCCCATTGTGACCGGGTTCAGCATGCCGGAGCCACCTTCGGTCACGTAGAACGTGAGCTTAGGATCCTCCACTCCGGCCTCCGCCAGAAGCTGCTTTGCTCGCTCCGGATCATAGGGATAGGGCTCCACTGAGCTGTTCACCCAGTTGAAGGCTGGTGGAATGGGCCCAGCGGCAACGGTCGCCGTCCCTTGCAGCACATCGTTGACCAGCGTTTCCTTGTTGACCGCAAAATTCGCAGCCTGGCGCACCCGCTTGTCGGCGAACGGGCCTTCCTTGGTGTTGAGAATACCGAACCAGACATGCGGACCGGCCTGTTCCGCTACCTTGAAGTTGGAGTCGGATTTGAACGAAGCCAGATTGTCGGGCGGGACCTCCACCATGATGTCGATGCCGCCGGCAAGCATCTCCGCAACGCGGGTGTTGGAATCGGTGATCGGCCGAAAGACAACTGCCTCCAGGCTCGGCGCCCCGTCCCAATAGTTCTCGTTCCGCTCGGCTGCGACCAACTGGTTGGACTGCCACTCGGTAAACTTGAAGGCACCAGTTCCAGATGGATGGCGTCCGAAGTCCTTGCCGTACTCCTCCACTGCGGCGGGAGAAATGATCAATCCTGTCGGATAGGCCAGATTGGAAAGAAAGGGAGCAAACGGCTCCTTGAGCTTAAACTCGACCGTGTTCTCATCGATGACGTTAACTGCCTCCACCGCCGAAAAATTGAAGGCGAGCGGGAACGGCCCGGTGTCGTGGAAGGGATGATCTTCCTTCAGCATGCGGTCGAAGTTGAATTTCACCGCCTCGGCATTGAAGTCGGACCCGTCGTGGAACTTCACGCCCTCGCGGAGCTTGAAGGTGTAAGTCTTGCCATCGTCGGAGATCGTCCAAGTCTCTGCAAGCGACGGTTCGACCTCGAGCGTTCCATCCTTGTACCGGACGAGACCGTCGTACAGGTTGACTAGGATGCGGAAATCATTGGTTGCGGTGACCGCATGTGGATCAAGAGATTTGGGCTCCGCAATCTGCCCGACGATCAGCACATTGGGCGGCGTCTGCGCCTGCGCCGAAAAGCTGGCGAGTGCGATGGCGGCAGCAACGGCCGCGCCTTGAAACAGCCTCTTCATGGGGAAGATCCTTTCGATTTGGCACGTTTCGAAAATAAGGTAGCCCTGTCATCTTGGATGGCAAGGCATCATTCACGTCAAAGCCTATACGCTGTAGCCGGGCCCCGTTCCTCGTCCGCTGAGAAGCCAGCCGATGCTCACCTGAAGCACACCTGCAAGCATACCAAGGCGATTGGCGCGCGGTGCCGCACGGTCGTTCTCCCAGCTGCTCCAGGTTCTTTCTTCCACGCCGAGGATCGATGCCATCTCTTCGACCGACAGAGCCGCCGCATCGCGTGCCAGCGAGATACGGCCGCCGAGCGTATCGTCCTCGACCGAGGTCATCTCAACGTTACCTGACATGACTGCCTCCCTCCTGATGAGAAAAGTGCCGGCCGAAAGCCGGCCGGCACCTTTGGATTACTCTTCGCCGATCCAGGCCTTCACCTGGTCCGGATGATCCTTGATGTACTTTGCGATGGCCTCGTCATAGGAGGTTTCCTGTGCATCGAACATCCCGGCCTCAAGGTCGGAGATCGGCAGCTGCATGCGCGACAGGAAGGCTGCGACTTCCGGCTTGTCGTCCTTGAAGCCCTTGCGCGCAAGAACGTCGACGTGCTCCGCCTCGCCCAGCGAGTTCTTCGGATCGTCGATGTAGCGGATGTCGTACTTGCCGAACATCCAGTGCGGGCTCCAGGACGTGGCGACGAACCAGTCTTCAGAGCGGATGGCGCGGTCGACGGTCGTCAGCATGCCCGCTTCGCTGGAGATCTGCAGCTTGTAGTCTTCCAGGCCATAGTCCTCCAGAGCCTGCTTCGACAGCCGTGTCAGGCCGGCGCCCGGATCAATGCCCTGAACTGTGTTGTCAAGCTTTTCCTTGACCTCGTCTTTGGAAAGGTCTTCGATCGAGCTGATCGCATCTTCCGGGATGTAGTTCGGGACGACCCAACCGAGCTTCGCACCCTCGTAGACTGTGCCGAGCGTCTCAACATCGTCCTTGATCTTGGCGTAGTAGTCCGCATGCGTCTGCGGCAGCCATGCCATCATCATCGCGTCCAGATCGCCGCGGCTCACACCCTGGTAGAGTGGGGCAACGTCGGTCTGTACGAGCTCTACTTCCTGACCCAGTTCGTCTTCGATCAGCTTGGCGGCAAGCTTGGTGACGAATTCCGCGTCGGACCAGGCGGCCCAACCGATCTTCACCGGCTCGGCATCCTGCGCAAGAGCGGTGGTGGCGACGCTGCTGGCCATTGCGGCTGCAAGGCTTAGCGAAACGATTTTCTTGATCATGTCTGCTCCTTTTTTGAAGGTTCGCATAAGGGCGTTTGCCCGATTTTGGTCTGCGCGACGTTCAGGCGTTCGCCTGCTTGGTCTCTTGTCGCGCCCCGACGGGGAAGAGGGTGTGCCAGAAGGCTGGCCGCTCCTTCCCGAAGCTCTGCGTGATGCGGTCGAGCACCACGGCGAGGATGACGACGGCGAGGCCGCCTTCGAAGCCCGTGCCGACGTCGAGACGCTGGATCCCTGTCAACACGGTATTGCCAATGCCGCCGGCGCCAATCATGGAGGCGATCACCACCATCGATAGCGACAGCATGATCGTCTGGTTGATGCCGGCCATAATGGACGGAAGAGCATTCGGCAGCTGCACCTTGAAGAGCAGCTGTGAGCCGGTGCACCCGAAGGCCTGGCCGGCTTCGACGAACTCCACGTCCACCTGCCGGATGCCGAGGTTCGCTAGGCGCACGACCGGCGGCATCGAAAAGATGACGGTGGCAATCGTTCCTGGTACCGCACCGAGCCCGAAGAACATGGCGGCAGGTATCAGGTAGACGAAGGCCGGCATGGTCTGCATCAGGTCCAGCACGGGTCGCACCGCGGATGCCACCGAATCCTTGGCGGCCATGGCAATCCCGAGCGGCAATCCGAAGAGCATGGCGATGATGGTCGAGGCGATGACAAGCGACAGCGTCTCCATCATGGCCGGCCAAAGGCCCATCTGGTCCACAAGCCAGAGAGCAATGGCTGTGAAGATGGCAAAGCCTAGACCGACCCGCCACAAGGAAAGGGCGACGAAAATTGCAAGACCGACGACCATGGGAAGAGCCGTCAGCGTATCCTGAATGCCGCCAGTTACCAGCCCGATTGCGGCTGCGATCGCATCGAGGGCAGGAGAGAAGTTGTCGAGGATATAGTTGACGATCGTATCGACGCCGTCACCAATGTCGAAGTTCATGATTGCATCCTATCCCTGAGTTGCTCAGCTGGCGCGATCAAGCGTTTCGAGAAGCATGGACTTGCTGATGGAGCCAAGGTAGCGGCCGTACTCATCGACCACCGGGAGCGGCCAGGGGCTGCCTGCCACTCTTCCAAGGAGGCTCGACAAAGGCTCCGCTGCAGCGATCGGTTCAATGTCGGCCAGAAACGCGCTTCGATAAGGATCCGCCGCCTTGGACTTGACCTTTTCCACCAGCGACGTCTGGCTGACGATGCCCTGGTATCTCTTGTCGCGTCCGACGATGATTGCGTATTCGCGGTCGAAGTTCTGCATCCGCTCCAGTGCAGCCGCCGCCGATACGCCCTGCCGGTCAATGATCGTCACTTGCGTCTTGCGCGCGATATCGCCGGCCTTGAATACCTGCGTCACATCGACGTTGCGGAAGAAGGAACGGACGTAGTCGTTGGCGGGCTGAGTGACGATCTCGTCCGGTGTCCCCACCTGGATAACGCTGCCGTTCTGCATGATGCAGATCCTGTCGCCGATACGCATTGCCTCGTCCAGGTCGTGGCTGACAAACACGATCGTGCGGCTGTGTTCCGCCTGCAGGCGGACCAGTTCATCCTGCATCTCCGTGCGGATCAGTGGGTCGAGCGCAGAAAAGGCTTCGTCCATCAGGAGGATGGTCGGCTCGCTGGCAAGCGCACGCGCAAGACCAACCCGCTGTTTCATGCCGCCCGAGAGCTGGTTCGGTCGGCTGCCTGCATAGCCCTCCAGCCCGACGGCTTTCAGCGCATGCATCGCCTTCGCTTTCCGCTCCGCCTCGCCGACCCCCGCGACCTCCAGCCCGAAGGCTGCATTGTTCAGGACCGTCCGGTTCGGAAGAAGCGCGAAGGACTGGAACACCATGCTAATGTCCCGGCGACGAATCTCGATCAATTCCTTGCGCGACATCTTGGTGATGTCCTGGCCATCCACCTCGATGGAACCGGAAGTCGGCTCGATTAGTCGATTGAGAAGGCGAAGGAGTGTCGACTTGCCCGAGCCGGACAGCCCCATGATGACGAATATCTCGCCATCCTTGATCTCGAAGCTGGCGTCGTTGACGCCGATGGCACAGCCTGTAGCAGCGTGAATCTCTGACTTGCTCTTGCCCGATTTCACCATGGCGAGCGCCTTGTCCGGGCGTTCGCCGAATATCTTGAAGACGTTCTTCAAGCCGATCTTGACCCGCGCCTCGACAGCCGGCTCCGGAGCAGAAGTAATAGCGTCCATAAAAATCCAAGCCTCGCGCCGCGGCAAGGCAAACCTCCGTTTAACATCAAGCCCGGTTCAGTATTAGATCGAACAACGGGCGACGACGCGCGCTTAG
Source organism: Pseudorhizobium tarimense (assembly GCF_022968135.1). Taxonomy (GTDB): domain Bacteria; phylum Pseudomonadota; class Alphaproteobacteria; order Rhizobiales; family Rhizobiaceae; genus Neorhizobium; species Neorhizobium tarimense. The sequence goes on along the minus strand of NZ_JALJRA010000005.1, from coordinate 207,091 downwards.
GCGCACTGAGACTGATAACAGGATCACCCCGCATGGGATATTCCCGCAGGAGACCAAATTGTTGAACGACACGAATATTGACCGCAGCCGAAAATCTTCGGCGCGGTGGTCGCTCAGGTGAGTGATCATTACCTAAAGCAGGAGAACTACGATGTCCATAGAAAATTCGTTCTCCGCGAAGAACAAGAAGAAAATCGCTTGCTCAAATTGAGACCAAACAGGTGACTGCAACGCAACTATCTGCCGGCGATGGGCGGCGCAAGGCGTCAACGGCTTCCCAACTAATGCCTGGAGACCCGCCGAAGCGCGAAAGCCAAGGAAGAGAAGGCTGCAACCCCAGCACCTGCCAAAAGAACGCGCGCCGCCGAACCGGAGATGGATCCCACGGATGTGGCAGATTCCTTGCCGAACCTCCCTCTGTCCGCCGCATCTATGTCGACTGGATCAAAGAGGTTGTCCCTGCGGGAAGGATCAACCGGAAGCTCGTCCATCTGTCCCTCATAGGCCTGCGAGGCGGCAAGCCTGTCAGCAAGCGCAGGGACTGCCAAGCCTCCAATGATCGTCTTGACCGTCGTACCTCCGATCCAGAGCTCACGGGGCGCCGACATGGCACCGTCATAGATCTGTTCAGCGACTGCTTCTGGCTGAAATACCGGCGCCACCGGACGAGGCTGCCTGTCCATCTTGCAACGAGCCCAGTCGAACTGCGGCGTGTTCACGGCAGGGAGATGGATCATGGTCAACCGGATCGGAGAGCCGTCGTGTATCAGCTCGCTACGCAGGGAATCGATGAAACCTCTTATGGCTGCCTTGGCGCCACAATAGGCTGACTGAAGAGGTATCGAACGATAAGCGAGTGCAGAACCGATGCACACAATTGTCCCGCGCCCGACCTTGCTCATCTCGCGCAGCGCTGCTTGAGTACCATGAACCTGTCCGAGATATGTCACCTCCGTCACGCGTCTGAACTCATCCGCCGTGATCTTGGAGACGGGTCCGAACACGGTAACCATCGCGTTGTTGATCCAGACGTCGATATCCCCCCATTCTGCCGTAACCCTTGCGGCAACGGTGTCAACAGCTTGCGCATCAGCGACGTCGGCTGGCAGGACCAGCGGTTCCCCGCCCAATCGGCGCACCTCTTCGGCGGTGGCTTCCAGACGGGCAACCCCTCGGGCCACGAGAGCAACGCGCCAACCTTCTTTGGCGAAGGCGCACGCGACAGCTCGGCCTACGCCCGCCGATGCACCCGTAATGACAACCGTCGGTTTGCGAACTTCCGCGACCACAGCATCCTCCAATGATGAATCGTCGCTGACGCAACGCGTTGAAGGCATCTTTGTTCAGTCACACTGCAACGAATGGAAGGCGAGCGAACGCGTCCATCAACGTTCTACTGTGATGGGATCTGAGGCGAGGCGGAGGCGTCGATCCGCGGTTTCCACCGCGAGCGTCACCTGCTGATTGACCGTAAGGTCTGCGGGCATTGCGACCATTGTGTCGATCCGCCCGTTGTCGCCGGTGCGTAATGTTTCAAGTGCCACGAACCGCTCCTGGTCCAGCCAGCCCAGGTGTACCTCCTGGTTTCCCGGAAGACCCGCGGCCTCGATATGCAGCTGACCATCAGAGCCCAAGGTTGCATCAAGTCGCGCGCCGCTGGCGGGCGCAGCTCCAAAACCTGGAACCCCAAGATCCTGCCCGAACTCCAGCACCTGCCGGTTGAGGTCGGGATTGTCGGAAAGATATTCGGCAGCCGATCGGCCGGTTGCCGTCGCAGCCTCTCCGATCTCGCGCCCCGCGTCCTGCACGGCCTGCTTCGCTCGGTCGAGCCATCCGCCCGCGTCGACGTCGGAGGGCTCCACCGGATCAACTGTTTCGCTTTCGGTAGCGAGAGTGTCGGTTTGCGCGAGAAGTACTCCGAGCGGCATCTTGCAGGTTGTGGAAGAGGAACCAGGTGAACCGGCATCGGACGCCACTGCTCCACAGGTGCGTTCTGCGGTGGCAAATCCCGGAAGAAGGGCGACCGAAGCCACCAGGGGAAGGGCAAACAACTCTCTCATGATGATCTCCATTTTCGGAGTTAACCGCTGAACGCCGCCACTGTTCCGGCCATGCCCACCACCACGGTTGGTCAGCGTGCCTGTCCCAATATGGCCGCGGCGACCTTCTTTCCATCTCCATCGGCTCGAATGACGAATCCAATATGCGAGACGGCAGCGTCCAGCAGTTGTCTCCGATATGTATTCTGCTTCTCCCAATCTGCAATGAAGGCCCGGATATCGCCCCGTGTGGGCTCTTTCCCGCAACCACCGCATGCGCCGACGATCGTCATGAGTTGACTCCAACGGCCACGCTCTAAGCCAGAGGAAGCTTCACCGAGGCTGGGCAAATTCGACGTTGAAGGCCTGGTCGTCGAGCTGGCCATCGGAGCCGCTCCAGGGGCTGTGCAGCCCGTTCGTGAATTCGTCGCCTTAAAGGCGTTGTTGCTGTTGATGTCCCAGTGGGAGAATGCATTGTCGCTCGCTTGCTGCACCTGATCGGCGCCACCAGTGACGCCGGCGTTGTCGGCAGCTTGTGCGGCGGCCACCGCCGGCTAGGCCGATGCGGCCAGAATGACGGCAAGTGCTGTATCCACTTCCCTCATGGTCGTTCTCCTTCTTGTTGGGAAGCGGGCATGCGCCATCGCGCAGCGAACTCTCGCTCGCCAAAGTCCGCTTCAGATCTTGGTCGAATCCAGTGCGGCGCGACAGCCGCAGAACCTATCGCTGCTCGATGACCGCGCAGGCGATCCTGTCGCCCGATGCCCCGGACGGCTGCGTTCGATAGTCATCGGCCGTCGAGTGGATGACTATCGCTGCGCCGTCGTCGTCCAGCACGGCATTCTCGCCTTCGGACAAGGTAAGGTCTTTGTTGAAGACTTCGACCACCATCGTCCCGTCTTCCATTACAGTCTGGTTCGGGAAGTCACCGGCGTGCGGTCCACCGTCGACCATGAAGCCGTGCTCGTTGCCGGCTGGGGCAAAATGGCCGCCCGCAGACTGGAAACCGCCCTCGGCATTGCATTCACCGGTCTCGTGGATGTGGAATCCATGCGGCCCGGCCGGCAGGTTGGCAACCTTCGCCTTGATCAACAGGCCGTTGGGCGTTGCCTTCACGGTGGCAGTCCCGATCGAATTGCCCTCGGGGTCAATGAAGGTTGCCCTCCCAACCTCCGGGCTCGTCGTGGCGTCTTGCGCCAAGGCCGGGGAAATCATCGCAGCCGATAAGACTGCGGCTTCGACTAGTCGTCTCATCCGCCTCTCCTGTCTGTGTCTGCCATCGTGCCTGCCGCATTTGCGGCTCAAAACGCCGCACTTGCGCCGCGCTCAAAGACACACAGGGCTAACCGACCTCGCTCCCACGAGTTCCAGCCATTTGGAAAAGTTGCCCGAGACCTAGCTCGAAAAGGCTCAGCAGCGGACGGCGCTGCGGGCGGACGGTCGTCGAGATGTCTCATGAGGCATCCAAACCATCTCTTACTCCTATGCCACCTGCACAGGTCAGTTGTTTTGCGGGAGCAGATTCGCGAGCTAGGCAAGTATTTCATACCGCATTGCAGCAAAAAATCAGAACTTAGATAGCACCTGCGGAAGGAACTTCTGTGGAAGTACGACTAACGGAGGATGTACGGAAAGACCGGGTTTGGTTAGTCCTTGATACTTGTCTATCCGCTTTGGGATTCGGGAGCGGCGTGGGCAAGGAGGGGTCAGCGCTAAGGCGCTATCTGAGGAAAGGGAGGAGCAAACGTGGCGGACAATTCTTCGTCCAATGCCTATTGGGCCGCAAACATTCGCATCATCACCATCTGCCTGGTCATCTGGGCGGTCGTTTCTTACGGGTTCGGCATTCTGCTGCGGCCGTTGCTGTCGGTCATCCCCGTTGGCGGGACTGACCTCGGCTTCTGGTTCGCCCAGCAAGGGTCGATCCTCGTCTTCATCGCGCTGATTTTCTATTACGCTTGGTACATGAACCGGATCGATCGCGAATACGGCGTCGACGAACAGTAAGGCGGAGCTCATTATGGATCAATATACGCTCAATCTGCTGATCGTAGGGGCGTCCTTCGCTCTCTACATCGGCATCGCCATCTGGAGCCGTGCCGGCTCCACGGCAGAATTCTACGCCGCTAACCGCGGCGTTCACCCCGTCATGAACGGCATGGCGACGGCTGCAGACTGGATGTCGGCCGCCTCCTTCATCTCCATGGCCGGCCTCATCGCCGGCGTTGGCTATATCAACTCCACCTATCTCATGGGCTGGACCGGCGGCTACGTGCTGCTCGCCCTGCTTCTGGCTCCCTACCTGCGCAAGTTCGGCAAGTACACCGTTCCGCAGTTCATCGGGGACCGCTTCTACAGCCAGGGTGCACGCCTTGTTGCCGTGATCTGCCTGATCATCATCTCGGTGACCTACGTCATCGGCCAGATGACCGGCGCTGGCGTTGCCTTCTCCCGCTTCCTCGAAGTGGAAGTCTCGACCGGTCTGTGGATCGCTTCGGCCGTCGTGTTCGTCTATGCGGTTCTAGGCGGCATGAAGGGCATCACCTATACGCAGGTGGCCCAGTATGTCGTTCTGATTATCGCCTACACGATTCCGGCGATCTTCATCTCGATCCAGCTCACCGGTAATCCGATTCCGCCGCTCGGCCTCTTCTCCACCCATACGGAAGCAGGCGTTCCGTTGCTGCAGAAGCTGGACCAGGTGGTGACGGATCTGGGCTTCAACGCCTATACCGGCCAGGGCTCGCTCTTGAACATGACGCTGTTCACGTTGTCGCTGATGATCGGTACGGCCGGTCTGCCGCACGTCATCATCCGCTTCTTCACGGTTCCGCGGGTGGCTGATGCACGCTGGTCGGCTGGTTGGGCACTCGTCTTCATCGCGCTTCTCTATCTTACGGCTCCGGCTGTTGGTGCGATGGCTCGCCTCAACATCATCGACACGATCTTCCCGAATGGCGTCGAACAGCCGGCTGTCGAATATGAACAGCGCCCCGACTGGATGCGCAACTGGGAAGTTACCGGCCTGTTGAAGTTCGAGGACAAGAACAACGACGGCCGCATCCAGTACTACAACGACGCAGCAGCCGGCTTCAACGAAACGGCAACGCAGCGTGGCTGGTCCGGCAATGAGCTGACGATCAACAACGATATCCTGGTTCTTGCAAACCCAGAAATCGCGCAGCTTCCGGGCTGGGTCATCGGCCTCATCGCCGCCGGCGGTCTTGCCGCCGCGTTGTCCACAGCTGCCGGCCTTCTGCTCGCTATTTCGTCGGCAATCAGCCATGACCTGGTGAAGGACTGGCTTGTTCCCAACATCTCCGAAAAGGGCGAACTGATGGTCGCTCGTATCGCGATGGCGGGCGCAATCTTCGTTGCAACGCTCTTGGGTCTCAACCCTCCGGGCTTTGCGGCACAGACGGTCGCACTTGCATTCGGCCTGGCCGCAGCAAGTATCTTCCCTGTCCTGATGATGGGCATCTTCTCCAAGCGCGTGAATTCGATCGGCGCGACGGCAGGCATGCTGGTGGGCTTGATCGTCACCTGCCTCTACCTTTTCACCTACCTGGGCTGGTTCTTCATCCCTGGAACGAACATGCTGGAGAACGTTCCTGCGAACTACCTGTTCGGCATCCCGCCGACAGCATTCGGCCCGATCGGCGCGCTGCTCAACTTCGCCGTTGCCTTCGGCCTGTCGGCAATGACCCAGGAGCCGCCACGTCATGTTCAGGATTTGGTAGAGTCGATCCGCGTCCCACGTGGCGCAGGTGCGGCGACCGGACACTGATCACCACGAGAGCGAAGAACGGGCGGCGAAAGCCGCCCGTTCTTTTCCTGCAGGCCGCTCGCCCGATGTTGGCCAAATGAGAGAGGCTTGTAATGGCAGATGCCGCCTCGGACATCGCCACCTTCGTTGAGACGGTCCATCCGTATGACAGTCTGCCGCGGGATGAACTGCAGCGCGTAATCCGCCGCTTTCAGCCTCTCCACCTCAAAGCCGGCAGCAAGATCTATGCCCTCAACGAGCAGCTCCCTGGGCTCTTCCTCATCATGGACGGAAGCGTTGAGGTCAGGGACTCGTCCGGCAGCCTCATTTCACAACTATTCCCACGCAACACGCTCGGGGAGCGAGGACTTCTCGCCGATGGCCGAGCGGCGACCAATGCCAGCGCCCTGACCGACGCGTTACTGCTCGTGTTGCCTGCTGCCGAGTTCCGGCGGCTGACGAACGAGCATCCCGTCTACAGCCGCTTCTTCACCCGCGGCAAAGCGAGCGACAACCGGCGCAGCGACCTAGCCTTCCGCAAGGTCGCAGACCTCATGTCCTCGCCACCAATCGCCTGTATGCCGACCGATACGGTACAGGCTGCAGCGGCGCTGATGCGCGATCGGCGCGTCTCCAGCCTCTGTGTCGTCGATGACAAACGTCTTGTCGGCATCATCACGACCGGGGATCTTACCGCGCGCGTTCTGGCGGAGGGCCTTGAGCCTGCAGCGACGCCCGTCTTAGCAGTCATGACATCTGCGCCCGTGGGCCTCGAAGAAGGGGCGTTGGTGTCCGATGTTCTCAACATCATGCTTGAGCGCCGGATCGCGCATATGCCGATCATGGACGGTGAGCGCGTCATCGGCATGGTCACGCAAACCGACCTCACCCGCTACCAGGCCATCTCATCGGCCTCCATGGTGGGCGAAGTGGCCCGCGCCACAAGCGCCACGGAGCTCTCGAAGATAACCGCTCGCATCCCGCAACTGCTGGTACAACTGGTGGGGGGCAACCATGCACATGAGGTGGTGACGCGTCTCATAACCGACATAGCGGATGCGGCGACCCGGCGTCTAATTTCTCTCGCTGAGGAGGAATTCGGCCCTCCGCCTCTCCCCTACCTCTGGCTCGCCTGCGGCAGCCAGGGACGACAGGAACAGACGAGCGTGAGCGATCAGGACAACTGCATCTTCATCGACGACAGCTTCAACGAAAGTCACCGCGGCTGGTTTGAACATCTCGCCCGCTTCGTCAGTGATGGCCTCGACACCTGCGGCTACGTTTACTGCCCGGGCGACATGATGGCCACCAACCGGCGCTGGTGCCAGCCGGTGAGGGTTTGGCGCGAGTATTTCCGGCAATGGATCGAAACCCCCGAGCCGATGGCGCAGATGCTGGCGAGCGTGATGTTCGACTTGCGCCCCATCGCCGGCGAGGCCAGGCTGTTCGAAGAACTTCAGGCGGAGACACTGGAGCACGCAAGCCAGAACTCCATCTTCGTCGCGCATATGATCGGCAACTCCCTGAAGCATGCCCCGCCACTTGGGTTGCTCCGCGGCTTCGCCACGATGCGCGCGGGCGATCGTCGCAACCAGATCGATATGAAGCACAACGGGGTCGTTCCCGTGGTGGACGTCGGCCGCGTCTACGCCTTGATGGGGCGCCTGACGGCGGTTAACACCCGTGCTCGGCTTCTGACGGCGGAGGAAGCGGCGGTCATCTCCGAAAGCGGCGCTCGGGACTTGATCGCAGCCTATGACCTGATCGCCGAGCTGCGGCTGCGAAACCAAGCGGCGCAGGTGAAGGCGGCTAATCGTCCAGATAATTATCTCGGCCCGTATGACCTTGGTGATTTCGAGCGGTCTCACCTTCGTGACGCTTTCGTCGTCGTGCGAACCATGCAATCTGCGTTGGCCAACGGTCGCGCGGCCAGATCTTGAGAGGACCCCCTAGATGCTGTTCGAACTGATCGCTGCTGTCGTAGCCGGTCTTGCGATCGCCGGGGTGGCGATGGCGGTTCGCTGGTTAAGCCGCGGCAGCTTGCCGAAGTGGATCATTCCTGCTGCGGCGGGCCTCGGCATGCTCTCATATGCGCTCTGGAGCGAATACAGCTGGTTTTCGCGGGCCGAGTTCGCAATGCCTGATGGTGTCGAGGTCGCCTGGACGAATGAAGACCGCGCAGCGTGGCGTCCGTGGACCTATTACGCCCCTGTGGTCAACCGCTTCACCGCAGTCGATCTGAGGACGGCGCAGCGCCATCCAGGTCAGCCCGGGCAGGTGATGGTCGACCTGCTTCTTGCGGCCCGGTGGCAGCCTTCGGCTCGGGTGAAGGTCGTCTTCGACTGCAACAACGCCCGACGCGCCGACCTCCTCGGCAACGACATTTCGGTGGCGGAAGACGGCGCGATCACGGGTGCACAGTGGGCGGATCTGCATCCAGCTGATCCGGCTCTGGAGATCGCCTGTCGTCCAGGATAAGCGAACGTAACCGCAGCGGGTCGCGCTCACCTGGGGCACAGGCTGAAACGGCGGGGTGAGGCTGGTGATTCTTAATCTCCGGCAGTCGCGTTAACTATTTGTTAACCATATCGCCGGTACACATTGGTCACACATTATTCACCAAGATGACCAAAGTGCTAACCGATTCCCGCTCGATCCGCATCAAAGGCCGCTCCTTCCTGGCAGTCGTCCTTTCCCCTGATCTGCCCCTCGACGAGTGGCTGCTTCGACTGGACGATCTTGCCGCTCGCTCGGCAGGGTTCTTCCTGGGTCGTCCTGTCGTGCTCGATGTCACCGATCTGGCAATCGACCGCACACAGCTGACGGAGCTGATCTCTGGGCTTGGGCAGCGCAATGTCAGCATCATGGGTATTGAGGGCGCGCGCCCATCGATGCTCGGCCCCGGTATGCCGCCGCTCCTGAAAGGCGGGCGCCCAGTTGCCGACTTCGAGCAACCTTCGGCTGAATCGGCGGCGGCGGAGCCGGTCCAACCCGCGAAGCCAGCGACCAAGGAACCACGGGGACAAACGCAGTCGATCGTTATCCATGAGCCGGTGAGATCGGGGCAGTCCGTCATCTTCCCGGAAGGTGACGTGACGGTGGTGGGTTCGGTCGCATCCGGCGCGGAGATCATTGCAGGCGGTTCCGTGCACATCTACGGCGCGCTCCGCGGACGAGTGATGGCGGGTTCCGTTGGCAATTCATCGGCCCGCATCTTCTGCCGCAAACTTGAGGCGGAGCTGCTGGCAATCGACGGCATCTACCAGATGGCCGAGGACATGGCGCCCAGCCTTCGCGGACAACCTGTCCAGCTTTGGCTCGAAGGCGACGTTATCATGGCAGAAACACTCAGCTGAGCCGGGGCGGCCAGCGTAAACAGGAGAGCAGTATGGGGAAGGTCATTGTAGTCACCTCCGGCAAGGGCGGCGTCGGCAAGACCACGTCGACGGCTGCATTGGGTGCAGCGCTTGCGCAGAGGAATGAAAAGGTCGTCGTCGTCGACTTCGACGTCGGGCTGCGCAACCTCGACCTCGTGATGGGCGCAGAACGACGCGTCGTCTACGACATGGTCAACGTCATCCAGGGCGACGCCAAGTTGCCCCAGGCCCTGATCCGCGACAAGCGCCTGGAGACGCTCTTCCTCCTGCCTGCGTCGCAGACCCGCGACAAGGATCACCTGACGGCTGAGGGCGTCGAGCGCATCATCAACGAGTTGAAGAAATACTTCGACTGGATCATCTGCGACAGCCCGGCCGGCATCGAACGGGGCGCCACGCTTGCCATGCGTCATGCCGACATGGCGGTTGTCGTCACCAATCCGGAAGTCTCTTCCGTTCGCGACTCCGATCGCATCATTGGCCTGCTCGACGCAAAGACGCTGAAGGCCGAGCGTGGCGAGCGGATGGAAAAGCACCTCCTCCTCACCCGTTACGATGCGAACCGCGCCGAACGCGGCGACATGCTGAAGGTCGACGACGTCCTCGAGATCCTGTCCATTCCGCTTATCGGCATCATCCCCGAGAGCATGGATGTTCTCAAGGCATCTAACGTGGGCGCCCCCGTTACCCTGGCGGATGCGCGCAGCGCTCCGGCCATGGCCTATTTTGACGCAGCCCGCCGCTTGGCCGGGGAGACGCTGCCGATCACCATCCCTGGTGACAAGCGAGGCTTCCTGGGCAAAATCTTCGGAAGGAAGGCCGCATGAGCATCTTCAGCCTTTTTCGTAAAAAAACATCCGCACCTCTGGCGCGTGAGCGGCTGCAGGTCCTTCTCGCTCACGAACGCGCATCCGCGGGCTCGGACCTGGTCGCCGTCTTGCGTGAGGAGATCCTCGCAGTGATCGCCAAGCATGTTCAGGTCGATGCCGATCGCGTTCAGGTGACCATGGATCGCGATGAGCATGTTTCGGTGCTCGAGATCGAAGTCGAGATCCCCCTGCCAAGCGCGATGAAGGCAGCTTGAGCGCCACCCTCCTCTCAATTTAAAGAGCCGCCTTGCCAAGGCGGCTCTTCCACTTGAGCGACTGCCTCGCCGGAGGTGACTTCGTCATCTTGGCTAAACTCACTGACCGATCATCGGTCGTGGAAGATCCTGGGCCCGTCTCGACCACATCGTCGATGGCTGCTTCGATCTCGCCGCAGGCGAAGCTGAAAAGGAACGATCCCGAGTCGTTCCGTCTGCCGCTCACACCCGGCTCTACCCGATCTCGCTCCGCCAAATTCTTCTTCTTCACCTGCTGGCCTTCAAGCAAATCTGCGATGCGATTCAGCCTTTCGGTCATCGCTCGCCGTGCTGCCTCGCTTGCCTGCTTCACCTCCGGTGGAGGGGGCGACGAGGCAAAAGCATCCCTCAGCCGATCGACGAGGGCCAAGGTATACCAAAGCCGTTCGAGCTTCCTGCGAAGCTCGTCGCGCAGTCGATGGACATTGGACGGCGAGCGCAAGTGAGGCCGAGACTGAAGCGAGGAGGCGCGCGCAAGCTGCAACTGCTGCTCCACATGGTCATGGGCACTCTGCAAGTCCTTCAGCTCCTGCGTTTCGATCGACTTCAGCGATTCCTCGAGGATTGGGGCACAGGATCTGGCAACTTTCGCCAGATGATGATCCGCCTCCCGATGCGCCCGCCTGGGGAACAGGAGCGCTGTGACGGCGACGCCACTCAAGCAGCCAACGCCGATCTCCACGGCCTTCAGCAACGCCCCTTCATAAGGTTCACTTCCCGGCGCCAGGATCAGCATTGTCACGGCCAGCAGACCATAGCTCAGGCAGGCGCTCATGCTCGATATCAGCGTCATACAGCTTGTTCCCGCAACGAGCGCCACAACCGTGGCCCATGGGTCCCGACCGAACAGACTGACTGCCGCAAGACCAAGAGCAAGGCCTATGGCCCCGCCCAGCAGGCGCTGGTCGCGTTATGCACCGTACCGCCAATGTTCGAGTGGACCACGAACAAGGCAGAAAAGACCGCCCAGGATGCCTCCGGCAGTCCCACTGCCCGAGCCGAAACATAGGCGACAACGGCGAACCGGCGGATTGCAAGGCGACCCTGACATTTTTTTGCCAGTTGTTGCGCCGGAGGCTCGCAAAGAGCTTCCACCCACATTTCCCTTCTTTCGTTTGATGGCGGCGCTCGCCGGTGACGATGGACACCGTTGATATCCTCCACATGGATAGCAGCCCTGCGGTAAAGACAGAGCGCACAGCCTATGGCCAGCGCGGCCCGTGCCCCTTCCGGCCGAGGTTGAATTTCGCTTTGAAAGCTTGATTTCTGACAGGGATCGAACAGATATCTTCGGGGCTTGTTCCGGCGGCTTTGGAGCGGATGGAGTTGGAATGGGTACCGAGCGGGTCGGCTTCTATGTTCTCCTGGTGCTTGTCACGCTCGCCTTCATAGCGGTCATCTTGCCGTTTTATTCCGCGATCTTCTGGGCACTTGTCTTCGCGATCATCTTCTACCCGCTGCATATGCGGATTGAACGCGCGCTGAGTGGGCGGTACAATGCGGCCGCCGCCTTATCCGTCCTGATCTGCCTCTGCCTGGTCATCGTGCCGGGCTTGATCATTCTGGCCTCACTCGTTCAACAAGGAAACGAGCTCTACCAGCGGATCAACAGCGGCGAGATCGACCTGCGCCAATTGCTCACCCAAGCCCAGCAGTCGCTTCCGCTTTTTGTTCAAGAGCGTCTGGAGACACTGGAGCTCGATGGTTTTGCGGAGATGCAGGAACGCATCTCAAGCGTGCTGATGCGCGGTGGCAGCTTCTTCGCTGGTCGCGCCCTCACCGTCGGTCAGAACACGGTCCAGTTCATCATTGCCTTCGGGATCATGCTCTACCTGCTGTTCTTCCTGTTTCGTGACGGTCGCGCGCTCGCGCGCACCATCAGGCGCTCGATGCCGTTGAGCGACGGACATACGAGCAAGTTCACCGCCAAGTTCACCTCCGTTGTCCGTGCGACCGTCCGCGGCAACGTCATCATCGCCATCATCCAGGGTGCGATCGGCGGCGTCACCTTCTGGGCGCTCGGTGTCCAGCCCGCCCTTCTATGGGGTGTGGTGATGAGCTTCCTTTCGCTTCTGCCCGCCGTTGGAGCCGCCCTGGTATGGGTGCCGACCGCCATCTATCTCGCCCTGGCCGGTTACTGGATCAAGGCGGTGATCCTCGTGATGATCGGGGCGTTCGGAATCGGCCTGGTCGACAACCTCCTGCGCCCGCCTTTGGTTGGCAAGGAAGTGAAACTCCCCGATTACATCGTCCTGATTTCGACGATCGGCGGCATATCGCTTATCGGCATCAACGGGTTCGTTCTGGGGCCCCTGGTCGCCGCCCTGTTCATCTCCGCCTGGGGCATCTTCACCGAAGAGAGGCAGGGCGCCCCCGCCCGCGCCTCCAAGCAACCATAGTTCTTGGGAACCGAGCCATCCAGATAGTGTTCGGTGCGGGCAAGCACGGATCACCGAAGAGGAGGTTGAAATGGCGATGACGCTGATAAGCCCGGCTTTCGCAGAAGGCGAACGGTTGCCCGACAAGCACACGCGGCTGGGAGAAAACCTGATGCCTCCCCTGAAATGGGCCGGCGCACCGGCGGGCACGAGAAGCTTCGTTCTGATCGTCGAAGACCCGGACGCGCCAAGCGGCACATTCCGGCACTGCGGAGCATTCAATATCGCCGCCAGTTGGGAGGGACTGCCGGAAAGCGCCGACACCGCTCCAGGGGGCGCTCCTCGTTTTTCCAGAAACGACTTCGGCAACGGCAGGTATGATGGTCCCCAGCCACCGCAGGGTCATGGGGTCCACCACTACCACTTCCGCCTTGCGGCACTGGACGTCCCGAGCCTGGCCATTCCTGACGTCGCCGGCATCGAGCCGATGTGGAACGAGGCTCGCAAGCATTGCCTTGCAGAAGCCTCGCTGACCGGAACCTACGAGGTGGCGTGACTTTGCCGCGAGGTGCCGGCTGCTGATAAAGTTACCGGCGCCTGCAACCTTGGTGAACGGTCGTGGTTCGGCAGCTGGAAAAGCATGAACAGGAGGCTTTCTCATGGCTGCCAAAGCAGGCGAGACCGCGCGTGAGACCGGCGACTTCCGCTACGAGAACTGTCACCAGCAGACGCACGTGACCAAGGGCGACAAGATTCCCCTCTGCCCCAACTGCGGCAACGACACGTTCGATACCCGATATCACGAACCAGGCAACAAGAGCTGATGCAAGCGGCGTGGTCGAAGCACTATCGGCTCCGCCAGGAGGACGAGATGACCGAACCTCGAAGACTCGCGGAGGAATATCTCCGGCTGGGCGGAACCCGAAAGTCCAAGGTCGACGACAACATTGTCAACGTCCGCCAGTGGGACGATGAGCCTGATGAGGCCGAACGTTTCTGGCAGGATCATATCGAACGGCTCGGCGACGAGGAGCGCGCTCAGGTGATCCTCTTTCTTCCCAGCATCAGCCCCATCTAGTTGGAGCCAGACATGCCCAGCAATCTCAAGAATGCACTCGTTGTTATTGCTGGAGCGTCGAGCGGCATCGGCGAGGCTGCCGCCCACGCCTTCGCCCGCCAAGGGGCGCGGCTTGTGCTGGCCGCGCGGGATGCCGAGGCTCTGCAGTCGGTTGCGAAAGCCTGCAGGGCCTTGCGCACGAAGGTCTTTATCGTCCCGACCGACGTGACCGATTACGAGGCCGTGACGAGGCTTGTTGGTGAAGCGAAAAACCTCGGTCATATCGACGTGTGGGTGAGCAATGTCGGCGTAGGTGCCGTTGGTAGGTTCCACGAAACACCGATGGACCTTCATGAAAAGATCATTCGCGCCAATCTGATTGGCCACGTGAATGAAGCTCATGCGGTTGTACCTGTCTTCCTCCAGCAGGGGGACGGCGTCTTTATCAACATGATATCGCTCGGCGGTTTTGCCGCCGCGCCTTTTGCCGCCGCCTACAGCGCGAGCAAGTTCGGCCTGCGGGGTTTCTCGGAAGCGCTTCGTGCCGAGCTTGCCGATGCGCCTGGGATTCATGTCTGCGATATCTATCCAGCCTTCGTGGATACGCCCGGACTTCGCCATGGTGCAAACTATGTCGGCCGTGAGATTTCAGCGCCGCCACCCCTCCTTGATCCACGGACGGTCGCTGATGCGATCGTGCGAGTGGCCAAGGAACCCAAGCCGTCAACCATGGTTGGCGTCGTCACCCCAGCCACCAGGTTGGCACACCTACTAGCTCCCAATCTGTCAGCGAGGATGCTGGCTCTTCTGATGAACTCGTACTTCAGGCGTGCCTCGCGGGTGCCGAGAAGCGATGGAAACGTCTTTCATCCCGCAGATCCACCGGGCGGCATCGATGGAGGCTTTGGCCACGGGGGCCACTACGGCAAACCCGTGCTTCTTGCCCTTGCTGCGGTTGCGGCCATGGGACTGGGGGCCGCCGCGGCATCGCGTAGCCGCCAACGGTCAAAGCCAGGATCTCCTTGCGGTCCATTGCCTGCCGGAACGTTCTTCGCCGCTCTCGGTTCGGTCAAAAAAACAGACCAGACGAGGAACGGACATGGCAGACGCAAAAAACTCCGAACTCAGCAGCCGTGCCGGGTTTGGCAATTCCAACCCGACGGAACCGCCGGCAGTCGACGTCGAGCGGCAGCTCATGCCTGATCGGGCACCCGAGACGGCGTCGAACATCAACACAAAGCCACCTGCGAGGACGGGGCCCGCGGCACAGGCTCCGGAAGAACCGGCTGCGGCAGGGGATGACAGTAATCCAACGCATCATTCAGGCCGGATACCGCCCAACGTTACCCTTGACCGTGACTGAGACCCTTCCGCGGCGCCCCTAAGGCGCTTGCCCTAAACGGAGATGCAGAAGATGGATGAACGAGATGAGCGTATCCGCAAGCGTGCCTATGAGATCTGGGAGAGCGAAGGCAGGCGGGAAGGCGACCACATGGCGCATTGGCACCGGGCGCGCCAGGAACTCGACGGTGGATCGGTCGAGGAGGTGAACGAGCAGGCCTCGGAACGCTTCAACAGTGATGAGGAGAAGCGCCCGCTCGACGAGACCGTAACGCTAGGAACCCCGCCTATGGGCAGTCCCGATTGACAGGTAACATTGCTGAGCATGCGATCGCCAACTGCCGAAGCGGCAGCCTTCTGGATGCCTCTATTGAGCTCCCAAGGCTTTGAACGTGGTTGCACGACATATATCGAAAAGAACGATCAGCCTGTTAGGCTGGAGGTTGCACACCAGAGATACCAGCGACAACTACCCGGTTGAACTTGCAGCGTCAGCCAATTGTACGCGCGAACTGCAACCCGTTAGCCTGTCGACTCGCTGGCGTAAAAGGACTGCAACTCGATCTGAACCGAGTCCATGAACAGCCGAGCCTGTCGCCCGATCTCCTGTTCATCTGCTCCGATCCGCTGAAGAGCGGCAGCGAAGCTTGCCATTTCATGGCGCCAGAATTGATTGGCTTCTTTGCCGTTTAGGTCACGCAATGCGAGTGCACAGCGTCTGATGTCGGCGATGCGGCGGTGATGGGGAAACTGAACGAGCGTCATAAGAACTCACTGGTCGGACGAATCAAACTGGTGTGCTCAGTCTCCCGCCATGACCTTCACAAAGTGCTAAGCCGGAGAGATCGGCTTGGCTGGCATCGCTGGAAACCATCTGAACTGCTCGCGTGCTGGAAAATGCTTGCGCAGAGGCTAACGGCGGCGGCTAGTTTATGCACGGCTTAAACTAAAGTCAGTGCTAATGCGTGACTAATCACCGACCGCTAGTTCTTGGGCAAAACATGCATTCGCCGCCTCGACCGGCGCCTCCAGGAGCTCCCATGAACGACCAGATGAAAAGATCCGACCTGCGCGACCGACTGGATTTCGTAGGTCTGGATGCGGAACAAAGGAGACGCCTTGCCGCTCTTCAACCCGTTATTGCTGAATCGATCGACGCCGCGCTGGATGTTTTTTACAACAAGGCCTCCCGTCACCACATACCTCGAAGTTCTTCTCCAACCAGGCACACATAGCCCATGCAAAAGGCCGGCAGGTCTCCCATTGGGAAATCATCGCCTCTGGCAAGTATCAGGACGACTACGTCGATGGCGTGACGACTGTCGGCCGCGTTCACGCACGAATTGGTCTGGAGCCCCGCTGGTATATTGGCGGCTATGCCATGATCCTAGACGGCATTGTCCGAGCCATCATCAAGGAAGAACTGAAAGGCATCCTGCACGGTCGCAAAGCCGAGAAACTGACACAGGATGTGACCGCTGTAGTCAAGGCCGCGTTGGTGGACATGGATTACGCCATTTCGGTCTATCTTGAATCACTGGCTGAAGAGCGCACTCGCGTCGAGGCACAGCGGCAGAGCGAGCAGGCCGGGCAGAATGCTGCCCTTGCAGCTCTCGAAAACGCCCTCAGCGATCTCGCCGGTGGCGACCTGACCTCGGAACTCCACCAGAAGCTGGCGCCCAGCTTCGATGGGCTGAAGCAGAACTTCAACTCGTCGGTTCAGGCACTTGAAGCTGCGATGGCCGAAATTCATCAGTCGGTCTCTCAGGTTCGTGCAGAGGTAGACGGTATCGCCTCGGCAGCCGACAACATGGCAAAGCGGACGGAGCATCAAGCTTCTGCCTTGGAGGAAAGCGCCGCCGCTCTCGAGCAGATCACCACGATCTCCAGCCAATCCGCGCACCGCGCCCGGGAAGTTCAGAACGTTGTTCAGGAGTCAGCCAAGGAAACGGAGAAGTCGGGCCAGGTCGTAGAGCAAGCGATCGCAGCCATGGGAGCCATTGAGAATTCCTCGCAGAAGATGACGCAGATCATCGGGGTCATTGATGAGATCGCGTTCCAGACAAACCTCCTCGCACTGAATGCGGGCGTAGAGGCTGCCCGCGCTGGAGAACAGGGCAAGGGTTTCGCCGTCGTTGCCCAGGAGGTGCGCGAACTGGCGCAGCGCTCGGCCGCCGCTGCGAAGGAGATCAAGGGGCTCATCGACCGCTCGTCTGCCGACGTTCGCCGCGGCGTCGATCTCGTAAACCGGACCGGTGAATCGCTGGCGACAATCGGCCGTCGCGTTAGTTCGATAAGCGAAAACATCAACTTCAATCACGCAATCAGCGCAGGAGCAGGCTTCCGGTATCGACGAGATCAACTCCGCGGTCCGCAGCATGGACCAGATCATGCAGCAGAATACAGCACTGATGGAGGAAACCAACGCCTCGGCCCAGAGCCTTTCGCAGATCAGCGGGCGCTTGGCGTCTCTTATTGCCCGCTTCCGCACCGGCGGCACGGAGCAACAGGCTCCGACAATGCGCCGGCGAAACGCTGCCTAGCGTATAGTCTTTCAGCCCCCTCAGACCCGGCTTGCGTCGCATGCCGGGTCGCTTGTCTTTGTGCTCTCGCCTGCTTAGAACGTCGGGCAAGTTCATAGCCGATCGCCGAAAGGGAAGCTCCTGGATCATCGCGTCGTCCATCACCCAGACCTGGCCGACAAGGGCGTCTTGATCACCGGCGGCGCAACCGGGATTGGCGCTGCACTGACGGCAGCCTTCGCAGCCCAGGGTGCTCGCGTGGCCTTCATCGACATCGATCGCTACAACGGCCCACTGCTGGCAGACAAGCTCACGAATACCTCCCGCCATCCGGTCACCTATGTAGGCGCCGACTTGCGACAGGTCGCTGAAACAAGGGCTGCGGTCGATGAGGCAGGGCGTGCGGTTGGAGAGCTATCCGTCCTGGTGAACAACGCCGCCTGGGACGACCGCCACGATCTCGCAACCGTCAGCGAAGCCTACTGGGACGAGGCTCAATCGGTGAACCTCAAGCAGGTCTTCTTCTGCTGCCAGGCGGCATTGCCGCATTTGCAACAAGCCGGCAGTGGCGCCATCGTCAACTTCTCGTCGATTGCCTACCTGCTCAACATGGGCGATCTCCCCTCCTATGCCGCAGCCAAGGCTGGTATCGTCGGGCTGACCAAGAGCCTTGCTGGACGCCTCGGAGGCGAAGGCATCCGCGTCAACGCCATTCTGCCTGGCATGATAGTGACGGAGCGTCAAAAGCGCCTTTGGCTGACGGAGGAGGCTATCGCATCCACGGTTGCTCGTCAGTGCCTGAAGCGACCATTGGTGCCTGCTGACCTCGTTGGGCCATGCCTGTTCCTCGCCTCGGCGGCATCCGCCGGCATGACCGCCCAAACCATGATCATCGATGGAGGATTGCTTTGAACAAACCTGCCTACGCCGCGGTTGACTGGGGGACGAGCAGCTTCCGGATCTGGCTCATGACCGCCGACGATCGGGTGATCGCCGAGCGGCGCAGTGGCGAAGGCATGACAACGGCGGCAAAAGTCGGTTTTTCGCAGATTCTTGAATCGCACCTGGAGGCACTCGAAGCGCCGGTTGGCCTCCCGGTTATCATCTGCGGAATGGCAGGCGCTCGGCAAGGATGGGTGGAAGCGGGCTATGTTGACGCCCCGGCCCCCTTACCTGCCGTCCTTTCCGCTGCCACGCGCATTCCGTCCGTTGAGCGCGAGATCTGGATTCTCCCAGGCTTCGCGCAACGCCGGCAAGAGGCACCAGACGTGATGCGCGGCGAGGAAACTCAGCTTCTCGGCGCTCTACGGTACGATGCCAGCGGCAAGCACGTCGTTTGCATGCCAGGAACCCACTCGAAATGGGTGGCGGCCACTGACGGAACCGTCACAGAATTCAGCACCTTCATGACGGGTGAGCTTTTCGACCTTCTTTCGAAACAGTCGGTCCTTTCGCATTCCCTTGCCGGATCCCCATCATTTGATGCGGATCAGCCAGAATATGCCAAGGCCTTGAAGGCCGCTTTCGGCGCGCCGCAGCGGGTCTCCACTCTCCTTTTTACGGTGAGATCTGCTGCTCTTCTGCAGAACCTGGCGCCCGCTGAAGCGGCCGCCCGCCTGTCGGGCACTCTGATCGGCCTCGAACTGGCAGGGGCGCTGACTTCATCGGCAGACCGGCCGAAGACAACTCTCGTTGCGGCTGGGCGGCTGCTCAGCCTTTACGAAGCGGCCTTCTCGATCCTGCAGCTTCCCTATGAAACAATCGACGCCGATGAGGCTGTGCGTGAGGGGCTCGCCGCTGCCGCCCATCGCATTCTGTCCATCCAGCCGTAAAGGTAACTTATGAACCGCATTCTCTTTCCCGACATGCATTACCCCCTTGTGGCAATTTTGCGCGGCGTTCGACCGGAAGAAACGGAGAGCGTGGTTGGCGGCCTTATTGAAGCCGGGTTCACCGCAATCGAAATCCCGCTGAACTCGCCCGACCCTTTCCGCTCGATCGAGATCGCCGCCAAGATGGCGCCCAACGGCTGCCTGCTTGGCGCAGGTACGGTGCTCACAGTTGAAGACGTGGATCGCTTGGCGTCGGCCGGAGGCCGGCTCATGGTGAGCCCCAACGTGGAACCGGCCGTGATTGCCGCAGCGGTATCGCGGGGCATGGTAACGCTCCCGGGGGTCTTTACCCCAACGGAAGCGCTGGCCGCCGCCCGTGCTGGCGCGACCGGGCTCAAGTTCTTCCCGGCAAGCGTGCTCGGCCCGTCCGGCATCAATGCCATCCGCGCTGTTCTGCCGAAGGAACTGGTAATCGCTGCGGTCGGCGGCGTTTCGGAAACCAATTTCGCGGACTACGTCAACGCTGGCATCACGGCCTTCGGCCTCGGATCCAGCCTCTACAAGCCTGGCATGAATTCAGCCGAAGTGGCTGAACGGGCAAAGACAACATTGGCGGCCTACGACGTGGCCGTCGGCCGTTAGCCAATCCGCAAAACCACTTGTATCAGCGCGCCGCCTTTCCTAGACCTGTAGGACAGGTTTGCGGAAGGCGATAGGATATGAATGCAGCATTTGCTAAGTCATCGGATTACGTCGGCCATGCTGTCGCAGCCATCGCGCGCCTCATACGAGAGCAGGATCTGAAGCCGGGTGACCGCCTGCCAGCGGAGACGGTTCTATCGAGCCAATTGCAGGTGTCGCGGACGGTGGTGCGGGAAGCCCTGCGCTCACTTGCGGCACTCAGTCTGTTAGAGCTCGGTGCAGGCAAGCGTCCGACGGTAGCCAAGCTGGACGACGAGGCCCTTTGCCTGATGATCGACCACGGCGTTATGATCGATCAGATCGACATCCAGCAAATCTACGATGCACGCCGAACCATTGAGGTGCGCACAGCGGCGCTGGCGGCGCTTCGGCGGACGGATGCGGAAGCAATACAGATTATTGCCCACGCAACCGCCATGGCCCAAGATCTCCTGGTCCCCGACAAGGTGATGGAGCATGACATCGCCTTTCATCTCGCCGTCGCACGGGCATCCCGCAATCCGCTCTTTGCCCTGATCCTCGGCGCCTTTCAGAACGTGACCCGCGAGACCTGGCCGATCGGCTGGAGAAGCCGGTCGAGCGACGCCGAGCGGCAGGCGATGAACGCCCTGCATCTCGAACTTGCGGAGGCGATTGCTGCCGGAAACCCCCAATCTGCTGCGGCGATGATGGAGCGCCACTTCGACAGCAGCCTGAAAGCGCTCGTCGCGGCAGGCATAATCTGACCCATGAGGAATTCAATGAAGATCGCAAAACTGGAAACCGTTCGGGTTGCCGAGCGTAGTAATCTGCTGTGGGTTCTCGTCCATACCGACGAGGGCATCACCGGACTCGGCGAGACCTTCTTCGGTGCCGAAACGGTCGAGAGCTATATTCACGAGTATGTCGCTCCTCGCATAATTGGGCGCGACCCTTTGCAGATCGATCTTCTGGCCAACGAACTCGTCGGATATATCGGCTTTCGCTCGTCAGGCGCCGAAGTCAGAGGCAATTCCGCCTTCGACATCGCGTTGTGGGACATCTTCGGCAAGGTGACGAACCAACCGATCGCCCAGCTTCTTGGCGGTTTCAGCCGCAAGGAAATCCGCACCTACAACACCTGCGCGGGCACGGAATACATCAAGAAGAACACCGGCCAGACCACCGCAAACTATGGGCTGACCGGAGGCAGCGCCTATGACGACCTAAACGGCTTCCTCCATCGGGCGGACGAGCTTGCGGAATCTCTGCTGGCAGATGGCATTACCGCCATGAAGATCTGGCCGTTTGATTCTGCGGCGGAAAAGACCCGCGGTCAGTACATCTCCATGCCGGACCTGAAGCTTGCCCTCGATCCCTTTGAGAAGATCCGCAAGGCGGTCGGCGACAAGATGGACATCATGGTCGAGTTCCACTCGATGTGGCAGTTGCTGCCCGCCATGCAGATCGCCAAGGCGCTCGAGCCCTACAACACCTTCTGGCACGAAGATCCGATCAAGATGGACAGCCTTTCCAGCTTGAAGCGCTATGCCGAAGTCTCCCCTGCCCCGATCTCCGCATCGGAGACCCTTGCAACCCGTTGGGGCTTCCGTGACTACCTGGAAACGGGAGCGGCCGGCATCGTCATGCTCGACATCTCCTGGTGCGGCGGGCTTTCTGAAGCACGAAAGATCGCGTCCATGGCGGAGACGTGGCACCTGCCTGTCGCGCCGCATGATTGCACTGGTCCAGTCGTCCTCTGCGCCTCGACGCATCTCTCGCTCAACGCACCAAACGCCTTGGTACAGGAAAGCGTGCGGGCCTTCTACAACACCTGGTACCGTGATCTTGTGACGGCGTTGCCGGAAGTAAAGAACGGGATGATCACCGTGCCGCCGGGCGCTGGCCTTGGCATGGAGCTGCATCCGGAGCTAGAGAAGAATTTCACCGTCAGCCGGCGATTCTCGGACGCCAGGAGCATCTGACGGAGGTCTATTTCCTGGGAGGAATGATGTCTAAGTTTGCTATGGCCGCCGGCGGCTTCGGTGCTTCGTCTGCCGCTGGACCGCTGGTCATGCTGCTCGGCATGCTCATGTTTGCGCTCAACGATGCCATGGGAAAATGGCTGGTGTCCTCCTACGGGCTGGGACAGGTGATCCTGCTGCGCAGCATCGCCGCACTGATCATCCTGTCACCGCTCCTCTGCAAGGCGGGCAGAACCCCGATCTTCGGAGCGGAGCGGAAGGGCATGCAGCTTGCCCGCGTGATCTTCTCCACCGCGGAGGTGTTCTGCTTCTACTATGCGGTCATGTACCTGCCGCTAGCAGACGTCATGACCTTCTGGCTCGCCGCACCTATTTACGTCGCGGCCGCTTCTCCTTTCCTGCTGGGCGAAAGCGTCGGCTGGCGCCGGTGGACGGCGATCGCCATCGGCTTCGTCGGCGTCGTCATCACCCTGGAGCCGTCAAGCGCCATGTTCACGGCACCCGCGATCATCTCCATCATCGGCAGCGCCGCCTTCGCCTTCATGATGATCTCCGGGCGTTTCCTGCGAGGAACGCCGGACAGCACGCTGGTGTTTTTCCAGACAACGGCTGCCGCGCTGGCAGGCCTTGTATTTGCACCTTTCGACTGGTCGCCCATCGCATCAGGCCGCGACTTGTTTCTCCTCGCCTTACTCGGCGTGGTTGCCATGGCCGCTCACATGCTGGTCAACAGGGCGCTGAAGATGTCGGATGCCGCGACCGTCGCCCCGCTTCAGTACACATTGCTGCTGTATGCAGTTATCTTCGGCTGGCTGTTCTTCGGCGACCTGCCGCGGATGAGCATGATGATCGGCGCAGGCTTGATCGTCGCTTCCGGTCTCTTCATCTTTGTTCGCGAGCAGACGCTGAAGAAGCGTCAGCAGGATCGTCCCATCGAAGTTCCCTGACAAGACTCCAAGCGCAAAGTGCATTTTCTAGCGAAGGCCGCTCCGACCGGGGCGGCTTTTCTCATGGGAAGCTTCCGCCCGTCATGCAGCGTCGTCCCCCTGAACGGCGCCTGACACGACGTCACTGCCGTGGCCAAAAGAGAAGGCCCGTGGAGCGAACCCACGGGCCTTCTCGAGAAGAGGCTGCAGAAACAAGACTGCAGCCGCTGTTCGGACGATTAATTACGGATCTCTTCGAGCTCAGCGAGAATGCCGTCGACAACGTCGGCGCCGATCTCATTCTTGTGCTTTTCGTAAACCACCATCGACTTCTCGCGGATGCGCTTCTGCTCTTCCGGAGAAAGCACGTTCACTTCGATGCCGGCTTCCTTGATCTTTTCCAGCGACTTCTTGTTGAGGTCCTGGATCACACGGCGCTCTTCGTCACGACCGACGACTGCACATTCGCGCAGTGCAGCCTGCTCTTCGGGCGTGTAGCTGTCGAAGATCGGCTTGGAGAAGAGGAAGAGGAACGGCGTGTAAGCGTGGTTCGTCTCTGTCACGTAGTTCTGGACTTCGTAGAACTTCGACGTGTCGATCGTGACGTAGGGGTTTTCCTGCGCGTCGATCGCCTTGGTTTCAAGAGCCGAGAACACTTCGCCGAAAGCCATCGGAGTAGCGTTGGCGCCGAGGTTCTGGAAGGTGTCGAGGAAGATGTTGTTCTGCATGACGCGAACCTTCATCCCTTCGAAGTCTTCCCACTTCGTGACCGGGCGAACGGAGTTCGACAGGTTACGGAAGCCGTTTTCCCAGTAGGCCAGGTTGACCAGACCGGCTTCTTCCAGCTTCTTGTTCATCATGTCGCCGAACTCGCCGTCGAGGACCTTGTAGGCCTCTTCAGCATTGGCGAACAGGAACGGCAGGTCGAACACGCCGAGTGCCGGGATGATGCCGACGAGCGGCGAAGACGAAGTGACGACGGCTTCCTGGACGCCCGAACGGAGCGCCTGGGTTGCCTGAAGGTCACCGCCGAGTGCGCCACCCCAGAATGCCGTCAGCTTCAGCTTGCCGCCCGACTTCTCGTCGAGGCAGGCCTGCATGGCCTTAATGCCGTTGCCGACCGGGTGGTCTTCGTTGATGCCGTTCGAAACGCGGATGTTGCGTTCGTTGAATTGCGCGAATGCCGGAGCTGCGGCCGAGAGGCCGAAAGCGATGGCGGTCGTGGCAAGAAGCAATTTCCTCATAATATCCTCCCTTGGATGTTGGCTGAGGGTTGCGGATTAGTAGAGCCAACGTGCAGGCACGATGACGATGTCCGGGAAGAGCACCAGAAGGAAGAGCACGAGAACCTGCGTAAGCAGGAACGGCGCCACACCAATGGTGACTTTCCCAAGAGGCACCCGACCGACGCCGCTGACGACGTTCAGCACGACGCCAACCGGTGGGGTCAGGAGACCAATGCAGGTGTTCATGATGAACAGAACACCGAAATAGACCGGGTCGATCCCCGCTTGCTTGATGATCGGCATCAGAACCGGTGTCAGGATCAGGATGGTAGGCGTCAGATCGAGCGCCGTGCCGACCACGAGAACCACCAGCATGATGACGAACATCAGCAACATCGGACGATCGATCAGCGGAGAAATGTAACCTGTGATTTCCGCCGGAATATTGGCCGCAGTGATGAGCCACGCAGAAACCAGCGCCGCGCAGACCAGGAACATGATCACAGCCGTCGTCTTCGCCGCCTGCAGGATGACGCCCGGCAGGTCGCGCGGCTTGAGTTCGCGATAGATGACCATGCCGACGAACAGCGCATATGCGGCAGCGACCACGGCAGCCTCAGTCGGGGTGACGACACCCGCCTTGATGCCTCCCAGGATGATCACTGGCATTCCGAGCGCCCACAACGCACGAGTGGTCATCCGGACGCGCTCTTTCATCGGCGCGCGCGGCAGCGCCTGGACATCGTCCTTGCGGACGACGATCAGCCAGGTGCCGACGAGGGCAAGGCCCATGAGCAGTCCCGGGACGATGCCGGCCATGAACAATTGCGTGATCGATACGTTTGCGGAAACGCCGAAGACGATGAAGGCCATCGACGGCGGGATCACGGGTGCGATGACACCGCCGGCAGCGATCAGACCCGCCGAACGCGGGACGTTATAGCCTGCCTTCGCCATCATCGGGATGAGGATCGCAGCGAGAGCAGCCGTATCGGCCGCTGCGGAACCGGAGATGCTGGCCATGATGACAGCCGCCAGGATGGCTACGATGCCAAGACCGCCGCGGATATGTCCGACGCAGGCGATCGCGAAGTCGATGATGCGCTTGGAAAGACCACCAGCATTCATCAACTCACCCGCGAGGATGAAGAACGGGATGGCCAGCAGGGTAAAGGTATCCGCACCCGCGATCATGTTCTGCGCGATGATCTGGGTATTGAACATGCCCATGTACCACATGAGCACGACGCCACAGAACATCAGCGAGAAGGCAACCGGGACACCGATCGCCATGGCGCCGAGGAGCGAAGCGATGAAGACGAGAAGGGTCATTAGGTGCGTTCCGCCAGGTGATCAATCGACATGTTTTCGCCGGCGAATGCAGCGATCTCTTCTTCCGTTATGCGGCCGGTCAGAAGCCGGAACAACCTTTCGAGCGCGATGATCACAACGCCGGCACCGGTAAAGAAGCCGATGCCATAGACCCAGATCATCGACATCTGGGTGACGGGCGCATTCATCGTCGCGTTGATCGGCGCCTGCTTCCAGGTCCCCCAGAAGAAGATCGCCGAGACGCCGATGATGATGATGTTCGAGATGATCATGCAAATGATCCGGCCCTTACGGCCGAACAGCATGACCAGCGTCTCCACACCCACGTGAGAATGCTCGCGGAAGGTGACGACCGCACCAATGAAGGTCAACCACACGAAGAAGTATCGCGACAGCTCGTCCGATACATTGATCCCCGAGTTGAAGCCGTATCGAAGGACGACATTGAGGAAGACCATGATCGCCATGCCGGCAAGCAGCAGGATCAGCAGGAACTCCAAGAATTTATAAAAGAGATCGATTGCTCTTTGCATTGGCTCCTCCCGGCTCGCCTACAGCAGCCCGCGCTGCGCGAGGTTATTCATCAGCGCGCCGATGCCGAACGTCCATTTCGGGCAACGGTCGCTGTGCTCGACCCGGTTTATAAGCCGCCCGAGCCGGGGCGTCGATATCTCGACGCAATCTCCGATCTCATGAGTGAAGCCCAGTCCGGTGCCGCGGCGATCCTTCACCGGCGCAAACATCGTGCCGAGGAAGAAAAGCACTCCGTCCGGATACTGGTGGTTGTCGTTCAGCAACTGCGAAACAAGATCTTCCGGCGTGCGACTGATGGCAGCCATCGGGCTGACGCCCGTCATGGTGAACCCGTCGGCGCCTTCCACCTCCAGAGCGATCTCGGCCTTCTTGACGTCGTCCAGCGTAAAGGCCCCATCGAAGAGGCGGATAAACGGCCCGATAGAGCAGGATGCGTTATTGTCCTTCGCCTTGCTTAGCAAGAGTGCCGAACGTCCCTCGAAATCACGCAGGTTAACATCGTTGCCGAGCGTCGCGCCGACGATCGTGCCTTTCGAGGTGACAGCAAGAACGACTTCCGGCTCAGGATTATTCCAGTCGGACTTCGGATGGATACCGATCGACGCGCCACAACCGACGGACGACATCGGCTGCGCCTTCGTAAAGATCTCCGCATCGGGGCCGATGCCAACTTCGAGATACTGGGACCACAGCCCCAACTCCTGCAGCAGCTTCTTGACTTCCGCAGCCTTCTCCGAACCCGCGACCAGGCCCTTGAGGTTGCCGCCGAGAACCGGCGCGAGGCGGCCACGAATTTCCTGCGCCCGCAGCGGATCGCCCTTGGCCTGTTCCTCGATTACCCGTTCGAGCATGCTGTCTGCGAAAGTCACGCCTGCGGCCTTGATCGCCTGGAGATCGGCAGGCGCCAGCAGTTCACCCGCTGCGCCGCTCAAGAATTCATCCAAAGAGCCGAGATCTGCGAAGCCGTCCACTGCACGCAGCGCCGCGACGAGATCCTCTTTCTCCAGAAGTCCGGAAAGTGTCGGAGATAGCGAAGACAAATCCAGCAACTGGCCTTGACTCAGAAGAACCGGGCAGGGACCTCCAGCAGCCTTTGACCAGACGCGACCGACGAGAAGTGCGTCACCTCCGTCTTGCGGCAGGATGGCCTGCGCGCTCAACACCTTCTCAAAATTCACCAATTTCCTCCTTGGCGGGCGAAAATCGCCCTGATTGTCAGGATGTCTGACAACAAAAGTGCGCTTTTCTAGTATGACGGTCGCCTTGTGTCTAGCCACCGCGTCCCGTTGTGGGAAAAACTCCGTGAATCTTTCTGGCAGCAATTTGCCTAGTCGGCTTCGAGCGTCAGATCCAGTCGTGCGGCAGCTTGCGTCAGATGGTATCGCATTGCCTGCCGCGCCGCACCCGACTCGCGGCTGAGGATCGCATCCCTGATACCGACATGCTCTGCGATCGTGACCTCGACGATTTCCTCGAGCACGGCCTTCGCGCGCGCTGCCTGGATGGCCAGGCTGATGCGTTCGGAGATGAAGCCAATGAACAAGGGAAAGTACTCATTTTGAGTGGCCGTTGCGACCGCGCGATGGAAGGCCAGATCGGCGACGATACCGTGCTCGGTCCATCTTTCCGCACCCGTCATCTGCTCGAGAGCCTCGTCCAACCGGGCAAGATCCTCGTCGGTATGGTGAACGGCCGCCAACCCCGCAGCCTCGATCTCCAGCGGGATGCGAAGTTGGTAGAGGTTTTGAAAGACCATTCGATCGCCTGGATCACCTTGCTCAATCCGCAGGGACTGTCGGCGCTCGAACTCGGTCGCAAAAGCACCGACGCCTTGCCGCGTCTCTACCAAGCCTTCGTTGCGCAGCTGGGCGATGGCCTCCCGCACCACCGACCGGCTGACGCCGAAGGTTTTTGCCAGCAAGTGCTCCGTTGGAAGCTTCTCC
Organism: Pseudorhizobium tarimense; assembly: GCF_022968135.1. Lineage (GTDB taxonomy): Bacteria > Pseudomonadota > Alphaproteobacteria > Rhizobiales > Rhizobiaceae > Neorhizobium > Neorhizobium tarimense. The sequence continues at coordinate 179,050 of NZ_JALJRA010000005.1, read as the reverse complement.
CCCGGCGCGATTCGCCCCTCGAGGATTTCACGACCGATCTGGCCAGCGATCCGCGTCGGCAAGTGTTCGCTTCGCCTGATCTGATTGAAATCAGCAACTACCAATCCGTCCGCCCTCCCTCGGCTTGAACTACCATGTCTATGAGTTCACGGAAAAATTCAATTGGCAGCCGGGGTTCATCACCAGGTCGGGATCGATCGCGTGCTTGATCGCTGTCAGCAGCTGGCGACGCACCGGCGACAACCGCACCTCGAAGTCGCCGCGCTTCAGCCGGCCAATGCCATGTTCCGCGCTGATGCTACCCTGATACTCGTCCAGCACCGCATTAATGGCGCCTTTGGCCTTGTAGATCTGCTCGACCCGCTCGTCAGGCGTCGCATGTGCGGCGGGCAAGACGTTGAGATGCACGTTTCCATCGCCGACATGTCCGTAGGAGACGCAGACGACGCCGGGGACGGCATCCTCGACCGCCTTTTCAGCATCAGCGACAAAGGCCGCGAGTTGCGAAAGCTTGACGGAGACATCCGTCCGCAGGTGCATCCCGCGCTTGGCCTGGCCTTCATTCATCCCTTCGCGAATGAGCCACAGGTTGCGGGCTTGGGTTTGGGACGCAGCAATCGTGCCGTCCAGCACGATCCCCTCTTCCATGACCGCTTCGAGGAACCGTCCCATCAGATCATCGATGTCGACGAGACCCGAACCGGAGATTTCCATCAGAACATAAGCCGGATAGTCTGCAGCAATCGGGATCGGCAGGTCCGGCATCGCTTCTTTTGCCAGAGTGAAGGCAAGCGGCGGCATGAACTCGAACGCCGACATCAGGTCGCAGCAGTCACGCCGCGCGCGACGGAAAAGCTTGATTGCATCATCGAGGGAAGCAAGACCAAGAAGCGCCGTCGCCACCTGATCGGGATAAGGCGTCAGCTTGACCGAGATCGCGGTGATGATGCCGAGCGTACCCTCTGCGCCGATGAAGAGCTGCTTCAAGTCGATGCCGCGATTGTCCTTACGCAGCGTTGACAGCCCGTCGAAAATACTCCCGTCCGGCAGCACGACCTCCAGGCCAAAGATCAACTCGCGGGTCATACCATAGCGCAGGACGTTGATGCCGCCGGCGTTGGTGGAGACGTTTCCGCCGATCCGGCAGGTACCCTGCGCTCCAAGCGCCAGAGGGAAGAACATGCCTTTGTCCGCGATCGCATCCTTCAATTCCGAGAGGATGCAGCCGGCTTCCACCACTGCGGAGAAATCATCCGCATCGATCTGCCTGATCCTGTTCATTCGCTCCAGGCTGAGGACCACCTGTCCCTGACCAGCATCCGGAATGGCCCCTAGAACAAGACCGGTGTTCCCTCCCTGCGGCACGATCGCAAGCCCCAGATTGCGACAAAGTTTCACTGCTGCGGCAACTTGCTCCGTCGAACGCGGCCGCAGGACCGCAACCGCATCCGTTGTCACATCGCCGTGCCAGTCACGGCAGTAGGCAACCATCTGGTCGCGCTCTGTAAGCACCAGATCTGAGCCGAGATGCTCCCGGAGCGCCTCACGCCATTCTGCAACGGATGCGGTAGTTTCGGCTGTCATACGAAGGCCTTTCCCCCTGTGCCAGTCCTGAGGAGCAAAGCCCTGCAGGCTTTCTCTCGTGGCACTGAAATAACTGTTTCCAATCCGACCATATAAAGTTATCAGACAACCTTACAAGATGGATTTTCGTCGCGGTTTCGCCTCTTCACGCGAGGCTGCGCAGAGAGTGGAGGAAGATTTCTCATGCATATTCTCGTCATCGGCGCGGCCGGCATGGTCGGCCGCAAGCTCACTCAGAAGCTGGTGGCAGACGGAGGCCTCGGCGGAAAAGCCATCAACAAGATGACGCTCGTCGATGTCGTCAAGCCGGATGCTCCCGCAGGGTTTACGGGAGTTGTTGACGCGCGGGAAGGCGATCTTTCTGCGCCCGGCGAAGCCGAGAAGCTGGTGGCGTCGCGCCCGGACGTCATCTTCCATCTTGCCGCCATCGTTTCCGGCGAGGCCGAACTGGACTTCGACAAGGGCTACCGGATCAATCTCGACGGCACGCGCTATCTCTTTGACGCAATCCGCCTTGCCCACAACGAGGACGGCTACAAGCCACGCGTCGTGTTCACATCCTCTATCGCCGTGGTGGGCGCACCCCTACCCTTCCCGATCCCCGACGATTTCCACCTGACGCCGCTGACGAGCTACGGGACGCAGAAAGCCATCTGCGAACTTCTGCTCTCCGACTACACCCGCCGTGGCTTCTTCGACGGCATTGGTATTCGGCTGCCGACGATCTGCATTCGACCCGGCAAGCCCAACAAGGCCGCTTCGGGCTTCTTCTCCAACATCCTACGCGAGCCGCTGGTCGGGCAAGAAGCGGTTCTGCCCGTATCGGAAGATGTCCGCCACTGGCATGCCTCGCCACGTTCGGCAGTTGGCTTCCTCATCCACGGTGCCACGATGGACCTGGAAAAGGTCGGGCCGCGCCGCAACCTCTCGATGCCCGGTCTAAGCGCCACCGTCGGCGAGCAGATCGAAGCGCTGCGCCGCGTGGCCGGCGACAAGGCCGTCGCGCTGATCCGCAGGGAGCCGGACGAGATGATCATGAAGATGGTTGCCGGCTGGGCTCCGGGCTTCGAGGCGAAGCGCGCCACCGAGCTTGGATTTACCGCCGAAAAATCGTTCGATGAAATCATCCGCGTCCATATCGAGGACGAGCTTGGAGGAAAAATCGCATGAGCACCGACGGCAAGAAGCAGATCGCCTTTCTCGGAACTGGCCTGATGGGCGCACCGATGGTGCGCTGCCTGCTGAAGGCCGGCTTCCCGGTCACGGTCTGGAACCGCAATTCGACCAAGGCGGCGCCGCTTGTCGCTGATGGTGCGAGGCAGGCATCGACTGCGGCAGAAGCCGTATCCGGCGCCGACGTTGTCTTCACCATGCTCACCAATGGCGCCGCAGTCGCCGATATGCTCTTTGCGCAGGGCGTCGCCGATGCCATGGTACAAGGAGCGATCCTGGTCGACTGCAGCTCGATCGCGCCACCCATTGCTCGTGAGAATGCACAGAGGCTTGCCGATCACGGCATCCGCAATCTGGACGCGCCGGTCTCCGGCGGAACGGCAGGCGCTGCCGCTGGAACGCTTGCGATCATGGCCGGCGGCGATGCTTCCGATGTCGAAGCACTTGAGGATGTGTTTGCTGCCCTAGGACGCGTAACTCATGTCGGCCCGAGCGGCGCCGGCCAGATCTGCAAGCTCGCCAACCAGCAGATCGTCGCCGTGACCATAGGTGCCGTCGCCGAAGCCATGATCCTGGTCGAGGCGGGTGGCGCATCGCGGGCCGCTTTCCGCGATGCCGTCCGTGGCGGCTTTGCCGAAAGCCGCATCCTTGAGCTTCACGGCGCCAGGATGATCGAGCGCAACTTCGTGCCCGGCGGTGCTTCCGCCAACCAGCTGAAGGATCTCGATGCGGTGATGGCCATGGCGGCAGACCTTTCGCTGACGCTGCCGCTCACCGCAGAGGTTCGCCAGGAATTTAGCGACTTCGTGCAAGGCGGTGGGGCCGAGAAGGACCACAGCGGCCTCCTTCTGCACCTGGAGGCGCTCAACAACAAGGATCAGGGATGAGCATGAGCAAGGACTTGGGCAAGCAGCGCCGGTTGCGGTCGCAGGATTGGTTCGACAACCCGGACCACATCGACATGACCGCGCTCTACCTCGAGCGCTTCATGAACTACGGCGTCACGCCCGAGGAACTGCGTTCGGGAAAGCCGATCATCGGGATCGCCCAGAGCGGCAGCGACCTGACCCCTTGCAATCGGGTCCACGTCGAGCTCGTCAAGCGCGTGCGCGATGGCATCCGGGACGCCGGCGGCATTCCGATCGAATTCCCCACCCACCCGATCTTCGAGAACTGCAAGCGTCCGACCGCAGCGCTCGACCGCAATCTCGCCTATCTCAGCCTTGTTGAAGTCCTTTACGGCTATCCTCTCGATGGCGTGGTGCTGACGACCGGCTGCGACAAGACCACCCCTTCTGCCTTGATGGCGGCATCGACGGTCGACATTCCGGCGATCGTCCTTTCCGGCGGCCCCATGCTCGACGGCTGGCATGACGGTGACCTCGTCGGCTCCGGCACAGTCATCTGGCGCATGCGCCGCAAGTTTGCTGCCGGTGAGATCGACCGCGAAGAGTTCATGCAGGCCGCGCTGGATTCCGCCCCGTCGGTCGGCCACTGCAACACCATGGGCACAGCCTCCACCATGAACGCGCTGGCTGAAGCTCTCGGGATGTCGCTGACCGGCTGCGGCGCAATCCCCGCGGCCTATCGCGAGCGTGGCCAGATGGCCTACCGCACGGGCAAGCGTGCGGTAGAACTCGTCTGGGAGGATCTGAAACCATCCGACATCCTGACGCGCGCGTCCTTCCTCAACGCCATCCGCGTCAACTCCGCGATCGGCGGCTCGACCAATGCCCAGCCTCACCTTGCGGCCATGGCCAAGCATGCAGGCGTGGAGCTTTCTCCGGATGACTGGCGGGTTCATGGTTTCGACATTCCGCTGCTCGCCAATGTGCAGCCTGCCGGGCAATATCTCGGCGAGCGCTACCACCGCGCCGGCGGCACGCCAGCGATCATGTGGGAACTGCTACAGGCGGGCAAGCTTGATGGCGACTGTCGCACCGTCACCGGCAAGTCGATGGCCGAGAACCTTGAGGGGCGAGAGGCCAAGGACCGGGACGTGATCTTCCCGTTCGACCAGCCGCTGAAGGAAAAAGCCGGCTTCCTCGTGCTGAAGGGCAACCTCTTCGACTTCGCCATCATGAAAACGAGTGTCATCTCCGAAGGCTTCCGGGAGCGCTACCTCCAGGAGCCAGGCCGCGAACGGATTTTCGAAGGAAAAGCTGTCGTCTTTGACGGATCGGAAGATTACCACCACCGGATCAACGATCCCGAGTTGGGGATCGACGAGAACACGATCCTCGTCATCCGCGGCGCTGGACCGCTCGGCTGGCCAGGCTCCGCCGAAGTCGTGAACATGCAGCCGCCGGATCACCTCTTGAAGCGCGGCATTACGAGCCTGCCCACCATCGGTGACGGTCGCCAGTCCGGAACGGCCGACAGCCCTTCCATCCTCAACGCCTCGCCCGAAAGTGCAGCCGGTGGCGGTCTCGCATGGCTTCGCAGTGGCGACACCATCCGCATCGACCTTAACGAAGGCCGCTGCGACATGCTGGTCGAGCCTGAGGAAGTCGAACGACGCCGCGCGGACGGCATCCCAGCCGTCCCGCCGGATGCGACGCCTTGGCAGCGGATCTACCGCAAGTCTGTGACGCAGCTGTCGGATGGTGCAGTGCTGGAAGGGGCAGCGGACTTCCGTCAGATAGCCGCGAAGTCGCCGCCAAGGCACAACCACTAGCGACAACGGAGCGGCATTATCAGCGGCTGAACAGGGTCTTCACGAGGGTCCTGTAAGCCAGGACCTGCCGCTCCAATTGTCCCGGATCCTTCAGTGCCTTCGCCATGATGATGGCACCGTCGAAGATGCAGGTGAGCGCTCTGGCGAGGTCCTCTAGTGCGATCGGCTCCCGCGGGGGATAGACGGCAGCAATGTCCTCGATGTAGCCAAGAAACCGAGCATTCCACCTGAGGACGGAACTGGTGTTGAGCTCAAGGACCTGCGGATCGAACAAGCGCTCCCGGTAGCAGATGGACGCGACGAGGCAGCCGGGATGGCCGCCCGGCAGGTCGCGGCTGAGCTCCGCCAGAAGCTTCAACCCGAGCAGGAATCGCTGCAGGGGATCATCCGTCAGTTCGGCAGCGCGACCGAAGATCTCATCGAAGACGCCGTCGTTCTCCGCCACATAGCGGCGCAGCATCTCGCGCGCTAATTCGTTCTTGTCGCGAAAGTGGTAGAAGAAGCCACTCTTGGTGATCCCCGCCTCGGCGATGACCTCCTCGATCGAGGTGGCGGCAAAGCCCTTCGCAAGCACCGACGCTTGCGTGATCTCAAGTATCCGCTGCCGCGTCCGCTCGCCCTTCGATGGCTTTTCGTTCGACAGCAACTGGACCGGCGGTACGGTTTCCCGTTGTTCGGCGAACTGCCCCGCCAGGCCTTCTGCCGGTCCTGGCATTCGAGCCTCCTATACAATCATCGGCTTAGCGGTTCCGACGCAGCTTGACCGCGAGTCTTCTAGATCGGACCACGTGCTTTCAGCAAAAACCTCTGCGGTAACAACTCGGGTGCCGAGGAACCATTGCAACGATACCACAGGAGGACACCATGGCCAAATACAGGAGCCAGCTACCACAGATCATCGATAGCCTTTTTCTCGCCGACGGCGGACTGGAGACGACGCTTGTCTTTCACGAGGGGTTGGATCTTCCCTGCTTCGCGTCGTTTCCGTTGCTCGATGACGACGATGGGCGGGCAAAACTGAGCAAATACTACGAGGCATACCTTCGCATCGCACGCGACAGCGGGCTGAGCTTCATCCTCGATACGCCCACCTGGCGCGCGAACCCGGACTGGGGGCGTGAGCTCGGCTACGATGCTGCCGCGTTGTCCGACGTGAATAGACGCTCCGTCGCCTATATCTCCACCCTGCGCGATAGCTGGGAGCGGCCGGGACAGGAAATCCTACTGAACGGCGTCATCGGCCCCAGGGGCGACGGCTACAAGGCCGGACGCATGACTGCCGAGGAAGCAGAGGATTATCACGCGCTGCAGATCAGTGTCCTCGCAGAAACCGAAGCGGACATGGTGAGCGCTGTCACTATGAACACAGTGGAAGAAGCGATCGGCATCGCGCGCGCGGCCAAGAGCAACGGCATGCCTTGCGTCGTCTCCTTCACCGCTGCGACCGATGGACGCCTGGCAACGGGAACATCGCTGCGCGAAGCGATCGAGGAGACCGACGCTGCGACCGATGGAAGCCCGATCTACTACATGATCAACTGCGCCCATCCTTCGCATTTCGAGGATGCGTTGGCCCGTGGTGAACACTGGGCAATGCGCATCGGCGGCCTTCGCGCCAATGCGTAGCCAAAAGTCATGCCGAACTGGACGAGGCGACGGAGCTCGACATCGGCGATCCCGTGGATCTGGCAAAGCGCTACCGAAGCCTGCGTGGAAGATATCCTTCTATGCGCGTCATCGGCGGATGCTGTGGTACAGATCATCGCCATATCCAGGCGATTTGCGACGCCTGCCTCCCGCGGGCAGCAGCAGAGTGAGGAGCATGGCGTGGCTTTCAACTCATTCGTTGCCGCCCTCGCACGTCTGCGCGAGCGCTGGTCCGGTGGCACAGGCGGCAGGAGGACCGAACCCAGCGTTTGCCCGTCACAGCTGACAGCCCGGCAACTGCTGGACCAGCACCTGATGCGCGACATCGGCTTTCGCCAAGACCGATGGACCAGTTGGCGCGGCAAGACGTTTCTGGACATCTGATCCGGAAGACAACCAAGAGGATTTATCTCCTCGCAAGTAGGCTTGCGAGGAGGATTGCCAGCACTGCCTCGCTAGATAACGGCGCTCATGCCGCCGTCGACGTAGATGATCTGGCCGTTGACGTAGTTCGAAGCATCGGCGGCGAGGAAGACGGCCGCGCCGATCAGTTCCTCCGGCTTGCCCCAGCGACGCGAAGGCGTGCGCCCCTTTACCCAGCTATCGAATTCCGGATTGTCGATCAGCGCCTGATTCATGTCCGTCAGCATGTAGCCAGGACCGATTGCATTTGCTTGAACGCCGTGCTCTGCCCACTCGGCGGCCATCGCCTGCGTCAGCGTCTTGATGCCGCCCTTGGCCGCCGTATAGGGGGCGACGGTCGCCCGGCCAAGGCCGCTCATCAGCGAGCCAATGTTGATGACCTTGCCGCGCTTGCGCGGCAGCATCCGTTTGGCAGCTTCGCGCGAAACGAGGAAGGCGCTGGTCAAGTTTGTATCGATGACGCGCTGCCAGTTGGCGCTATCGAGTTCGACGATCGGCTTGCGATACTGAATGCCGGCATTGTTGACGAGGATGCCGATTTCTTTGCCTGCCGCATCGAGCCGTTCGAACGCAGAAACCACCGCCGCTTCATCGGTTACGTCGAACGCAGCAGTGCCAACATCGACACCTTGTCCGCGGAGTGCCGCTGCAGTTTCCTCCAACCGCGCCTCATTCACGCCATTGAGCACGACGGAGGCACCAGCCTCAGCAAGTCCTCGCGCGATGGCAAGACCGAGACCTCGGGAGGAGCCGGTTACCAGCGCGGTTCGGCCTTCGAGGCTGAAGAGGGGGGTGTTCATGAAGCTGATCTCCCGATGCAAGTGATGCGATGGTTTCCCTTACGTGTCGGGATCCATCCGTGTCCAGCCACGGGAACGCTAGAACGATCGGTACGAGCTTGCGGCGCAGGCCTATGAATGCTCGCGCGGGGGAGAACGGCGCTGGTGATCCCAGCGCCGTTCAAAGACCTTAAGCAGCGCTGCGGCTGTACTGTTCGGTCGGAACTTCCGAAATCGTCTTCAGGACGACAGAAGCGATCTGGTAAGGGCAACCCTGCGAGTTCGGGCGGCGGTCTTCCAGGTAGCCACGGTAGCCGTTGTTGACGAAGGAGTGCGGAACGCGGATCGAGGCGCCGCGGTCGGCAACACCATAGGAGAACTTGTTCCACGGCGCCGTCTCGTGTTTGCCGGTCAGGCGCATGTGGTTGTCGGGGCCGTAGACGTCGATGTGCTCCTTCCAGTTCTTTGCGAAAGCGGCCATGAGCGCTTCGAAATACTCCTTGCCACCGACTTCGCGCATGAACTTGGTGGAGAAGTTGCAGTGCATGCCCGAACCGTTCCAGTCGGTGTCGCCGAGCGGCTTACAGTGGAATTCGACGTCGATGCCGTATTTTTCGCAAAGACGCAGCAGCAGGTAGCGAGCAATCCAGATTTGGTCAGCGGCCTTCTTGGAGCCCTTGCCGAAGATCTGGAATTCCCACTGGCCCTTGGCCACCTCGGCGTTGATGCCTTCGTGGTTGATGCCGGCTTCGAGGCAGAGATCGAGGTGCTCTTCAACGATCTCGCGGGCGATCGAGCCGACGTTCTTGTAGCCGACGCCCGTGTAATACGGACCCTGCGGGGCCGGGTAGCCCTGCTCGGGGAAGCCGAGCGGACGGCCGTTTTCATAGAAGAAGTATTCCTGTTCGAAACCGAACCAGGCATCTTCGTCGTCGACAATCGTGGCGCGGCTGTTGGAAGCGTGCGGCGTCACGCCGTCCGGCATCATGACTTCGCACATTACGAGAGCGCCGTTGGTCCGAGCGGGATCAGGATAGATCGCAACCGGCTTCAGCACGCAGTCCGAAGAGTGGCCTTCGGCCTGCATGGTCGACGAGCCGTCGAAGCCCCAGAGCGGCAGCTGCTCCAAAGTCGGGAAGGAATCGAATTCCTTGACCTGCGTCTTGCCGCGCAAGTTTGGAACGGGGGTGTAGCCGTCAAGCCAAATGTACTCGAGCTTGTATTTTGTCATCGCACTCTCTCTTCAATGTGCTGCGTCAGTGAGCGCCGCCCGGCCTAGAGGGTCCGTCATGGCCTCGGCGGTCGGTGGATGACAGAGACAATGCATAACCCGTGCCAGTTTCGCGCCTCCAGCGTGCCAAGGCTAAACTTTCGGCATGTTAGAGGGTGCTGCCGCAGCGCTTGCCGCCGACAATTCAATGATTTAGCTGCCCATCTGAGCCTTCAAGCCCGTTCGTGGACGCTCATCGCGGAGGAACGGAGTAGAGCGAAGGGCGTTAGACCAGAGAGCGGCTCGAAGTCGCGACCTCCGCCGTCTGTCGCCTAGGGCTGACTATTTTCGATGCAGATGCGCAAAAACTGTGCTACATTAACACCGTCAATACCGCCACAAGGAACAGCATGATGACTCCAGATGTTGAGCGTGTATCAGCGAAGATCTACCAGTTCCCCATCAAGCGGATGAGCCTGCGATCAGCGGAGACCCAGCCTCCTGCCGACTACTGCGCCGCAGCGCTCGATAGCTGCTGGTACCATGATGAAGCGGTACGGCAGGAGCGGACGCCACCTCGCCACGATTGAAGCTTCAAGCGAATTGCCGCTTTGTTGGAAAAAACCGGCCTTTTTCCGACCACAGGCTGCTACTGGAATGAACCATACCTCCTGTCAGCGCGTAGCATGACGTTAGTGACTGGGGGTGCGTGATGAATTCGCCAAGGGGCAGCAACGTTCAGTCGAAGCTGGCTTGGGTTAGAGGAGCCAGCTCCGGCCTAGGGCGTGCTGTGGCCTTGAGGTTGGGCAACGAAGGCTGGACAGACGCCGTCAGCGCCCGCAGCGCCGGCAAGCTTGCGGAACTCGAAGCGCTTCGGCCGGGCCGGATCTTTTCCTTCCCCCTCGACGTGACGGAACAGGAGGCGGTCCCGACGACGGTGGACAGGATCGAACAGGCGCTTGGCCAAATTGCTCTCGCCCTCCTTTCTGCCGGCAGCTACAAGCGCGACAGCGCCACACGCTTCAAAGGATCAGCGCTTGCCGATGTCATGGAGCTGAACGTGGTGGGCACCGGGTATTGCATGGACGCAGCTATCCCGCGGATGGTCGCGCGCCGGGCCGGCCATACTGCCGTCATCGCGTCCGTGGCCGGCTATGTCGGCTTGCCAGGCGGCGCGTTCTACGGCGCGCCGAAGCGGCTCTCCACATCCTGTGTGAGGGGCTCTACCCCGAACTTGAGCGGGAAGGCGTGAAGCTGACGGTCGTCAATCCCGGCTTTGTGATGTTGTCGCCACCATTTCAATTACGGGGAGAAACCCCAAATCACCCCTTGCCCGACAAGCAGACAGTGAACCACTACTTGCCCCTCGCGCCAATGACTTCAAGCTATTGGAGGCGAAGAAAGAGAACTTACAGCCGGTATACCGCATACGCTAGCGGCACCGCGTAACCCGGTTAATGCTCGACGGGCGCTCTTGTTCCTCCAGCCACAACGCAAGCGCTCGAACCATGGAGAGTCGAAGACTGGCATCCCTGATCAGAGCGCGAGCCAAAGCGGTTCCTTCTCCAGAAAATCCCATCTCTGAAGCAATCTCGTCGGGTCGGACATTGCGCTTCACCATGATCCGCTGGACGCGAGCTTTGGTCGATTGAAGCAGATACCGGCCGTTTGCCACCAGCGGCGCTTCCCCTTGCGGGAAAAACATAACCTGGTCACGTGGAAGAGTTCGGAGAAATTCAGCCCGCTCTTCCTCGCTCGCCTTCGACCAAGTTTTGCGCAGCTTTTCCAGCCGCGGCCTTTCCGCATCCTGCTCGCGAGCATCTTCATCGCGATGCTTCTGCTTCTTCGGCATCCGCCTCTTCTTTACTTTCGCTGGAGGATGAAACGGCTGAACCGCTTGCTAGCGACGAGCTTGACGCACGTCAACAGCAGCAGATTGATCTGGTTCATCGTTTTTGAATGGGATGAGGCTATGACAGTAGAACTTGTCCACCACTTTCGGAACTTCGGGTGATGCAGCAGGATCGTCAATAGACCTCTAAAGAAGAGGTCCGAGAATTCGCTCTGCCCTTCTCCAGTCAACTTGGGAAGATGCTCGGCGCCTTCTGGCATTCGTCCGTGCGCAACTGGGTCCTCGGCTACACGGTCGCTCTTCTGACTATCATCCTGACCACGGTTTACGCGCAGTATCGCCTGAACCAGTGGAACGTGCCCTTCTATAATGCGCTCGAGCGCCGCGACATGCTCGCCTTCTTGTATCAGCTGCAGGTGTTTGCCGTGTTGGCGGGCCCGCTCCTCGTCTTGAACGTTATCCAGGCCTGGCTGAACCAGATCACGGCGCTTTACATGCGCGAGGGTCTGACGCGCGACCTTGTCGATCTCTTGCTGAAGCCAAGGCGTGCATTGCGGCTTGCCCATCTCGGCGCGGTCGGCGTCAATCCGGACCAGCGACTGCATGAAGATGCGCGCAACTTGTCGGAACTCACGACCTCCCTTGCGATCGGTCTGGTCAACTCCAAGGTCCTGCTTGCGAGCCTACATCGGCGATTATCGATGATCTCCTCCACCTTCCGCTTTGACCTCGGAGGTGGCGAAATCGCAATACCCTGTTACATAGTATGGGCAGCCCTTCTGTATGCAGGACTGGCTTCGCTCCTCAGCAACATCGTCGGTCGCAGAATGCCCTCTCTGAATGCTGATCGCATTCCAAGGAAGCAGAGCTTCGGTTCGCCCTGATGCATGCCAACGAAAACCTCGTCGGGCTCTCGGCTATACCAACCTCACCTGGGTCTCCGCTGTTTCGGTTGGCTCTCGACCGTCCCGCCGATCCTGATCGCCGCGCCGGTCTACTTTGCCGGAAACCTCACATTCGGCGGCCTAATGATGGCGGTTGGTGCATTCAACCAGGTCAATGCGGCGCTGCGGTGGTATGTCGACAAACGGAGACGGCGCAGTTAACGCAAATGAGCTCCAGATCTTCATCGATATCCTTGCCAAGGCAGGACGACCCCAGGCGCAGAAGATAAGGGCGGCGGCCTGATAAGGTTTCGCCTTTGCCCGCGTCGACAAGAATGGCGACGGTCGGATAACGGCGGCAGAGATCGCTGCGCTTCAGTAGAGGCGACGCCGCAAGGACAAGGCAGGTGCATCGTCCACCGCCGGTAGCCAGTCACGAAAGGATCAACGGTAATTGAGATGCCCAGCCTGCGCCCCTGCCCTAGATGGAGTGTAACCACCTCGTCTCGGGAGATTGTCTTGTTCTTCAAACCTGTCCTGTCGTGCTTGCTCGCCCTGCTTCTGCTTTCGCCGCTGACGGCGCTGGCGCAGGAACCAGCTGCACAAGAGCGCTCGGCCGCACAGTCGGAGGGGCAAGGTCTCCTGGATCTCCTGCCGGCGGACTCCGTGACGCATCACGTGCTTCAGACACGGAAAGGCGAATTGCGCTACACCGCAACCGCCGGCACGCTTGACCTGATCGGGCAGGACGGCAAGCGGAATGCCAAGATCTTCTATACAGCCTATCTGCAAGAAGATCGCCCCCCCGATCGGCCGGTCACCTTTGCCTTCAACGGCGGCCCTGGCGCTGCTTCGGCCTACCTGCATCTCGGTCTCGTCGGCCCGAAGATCCTTCCCTTCGACGGGGATAACGCTGATGGCACACAGCCACAGCTGAAGGACAATCCGGAAAGCTGGTTAGCCTTCACCGATCTCGTTCTGATCGACCCCACTGGTACCGGCTGGAGCAGGGCCGTCAGCGACGACGCGGCGGAGCGCTATTTCAACGTCCGCCAGGATGCCGAGAGCATCGCCAAGGCAATCACTCTTTACGTCCAGAAGAACAACCTTCTGACGGCGTCGAAGTACCTGCTCGGTGAAAGCTATGGCGGCTTCCGGGCCGCCAAGGTGGCGCTCGCCATGAAGAACAGCCAGAACATGATCCCAGCCGGCATCATCATGATTTCGCCGCTCATCGAGGGCCGTTTTCTGTTCGGTCTTGACCAGGACCCGCTTGCTTCGTCGCTACAGTTCCCCTCGCTCGCCGCAGCAGAGCTCGAGCGCAAGGGTGCCTTCTCCCTCGATGCGGTGCCGGCAATCGAGCGGTTCGCCATGACGGACTATCTGATGACGCTTGCCGGCCCAATTCAGACCGGCGCGGAGGCGCAGGCATTTTACCAGCGTGTGGCCGAACTGACGGGTCTCCCCCTTGCAGCCGTTGAGCGGACGCACGGGTTTGTCGGCGATATCTATGCCAAGGAGGCGGGCGGTGCCGGACGCATCGTCAGCCCTTACGACGCAGGTGCCTCGCTGCCCGATCCTTATCCAGAATCCAGCACGGCACGCAACGACGACCCGGTTCTGGACGGCTATACCCGCGCCTACGGCTCCGCCTTCGCCAACTACGCCCGTGACACGCTGGGCTTCGACACGCCGATGACCTACACCCTGCTGAACGAGGACGTAAACCGTCGCTGGGAATGGAACGGCAGCCACGGCGAAAGCCGTGCCACAGCAAGCGTCTCCACCGACATCCGCGACCTTCTCTCCGTCATCCCGTCCTTCCGGCTGATGGTGGCGCACGGCTATAGCGACATTCTCACGCCCTATGGGATGAGCGGCTATGTTCTAAGCCATCTTCCGCCGGAACTCGCCCGGGATCGGACAAGCCTGGAACTCTATCGCGGCGGACACATGTTTTACACGCGTGACGAGGAGCGCCGGGCGATCTTCGAGGACGCCCGGAGCTTCTACCAAGCTGACATGCAGGACTGAGCGGGCTGCGAAGCCGAACGGAACCGAGGCTTGCTCACACCCGCTCCATCACGACCGCAATCCCCTGCCCGACGCCGATGCACATGGTGGCAAGCGCATAGCGGGCGCCAGTCTCCTTCAGCTCAACCGCTGCGGTGCCGGCGATGCGGGCGCCGGACATGCCGAGCGGATGCCCGAGCGCGATGGCGCCCCCATTGCGGTTCACGCGGGGATCGTCGTCGGCGATGCCGAGGTCCCGCAAGGTAGCGATCCCCTGGCTGGCGAAAGCTTCATTGAGTTCGATCACGTCCATCTGCTCCTGCGTGAGACCGAGGCGGCCGAGCAGCTTCTTCGACGCGGGTGCAGGGCCGAAGCCCATGATACGCGGCGGAATACCGGCGGTAGCCCCGCCGAGTACACGTGCGATCGGCTTAAGGCCATATTTCTTGGCAGCCGCTTCCGATGCGATGATCAGTGCTGCTGCACCATCGTTCACACCAGACGTGTTGCCCGCCGTCACTGTGCCGCCTTCGATCTTGTTTACGGGCTTGAGCTTCGCAAGCGCCTCCATGGAGGTGGCGCGCGGATGCTCGTCGCGGTCCACGATGACCGGGTCGCCCTTGCGCTGAGGAACACTGACGGAGGTGATCTCCTTTGCCAGCCGGCCGTTCGCCTGCGCCTGTGCCGCCTTCTCTTGGCTACGCACAGCAAAGGCGTCCTGATCTTCACGGGAAACCTTGAAGTCGATCGCGACGTTGTCGCCGGTCTCCGGCATGGAATCGACGCCGTATTGCTTCTTCATCAGCGGATTGACGAAACGCCAGCCGATCGTTGTGTCGTAGATCTCTGCATTGCGGGAAAAGGCGGTTTCGGCCTTCGGCATGACAAAAGGCGCGCGGCTCATGCTCTCTACCCCGCCGGCAATCATAAGCTCCGCCTCGCCGGCCTTGATTGCCCGGGCGGCCGTCAACAGGGCATCCATGCCGGAGCCACAAAGACGGTTGATCGTCGTGCCGGTGACGGAAACGGGGAGACCTGCCAGCAGAGACGCCATGCGCGCAACATTGCGGTTGTCCTCGCCGGCCTGGTTGGCGCAGCCATAGATCACATCCTCGACGGCTTCCCAGTCGACGGAAGGATTGCGCTCCATCAGCGCCTTCAGCGGCACGGCACCGAGGTCGTCGGCCCGGACGGAAGAGAGAGCCCCGGCAAAGCGGCCGATCGGCGTGCGGATATAGTCGCAGATATAGGCTTCGGTCATTTTCAATCCTCAGAGTTCCGGCACGACGAGATCGGCGACGGCGCCATCCGTGTGCAGCGGTGCGCCCGTCATCGCCTGCAGTTCGTCCATGGTCATCGCCGCGAGCTTTTCACGGACGACGAATATGCCATCCTTGATGTCGATCACGGCATGGCTCGTGTAGACGCGAGTGATGCACGCAACCCCGGTCAGCGGGAATGTGCACTTCTCGACCAGCTTCGGCTTTCCATCCTTGGTGACGTGCTCGGTGATGACGAAGACTTGCTTCGCACCATGCACGAGATCCATGGCGCCGCCGACGGCTGGAACACCCTTTGAGCCGACGCGCCAGTTGGCGAGATCGCCGTTCTGAGCAACCTGGTACGCGCCCAGGATCGCAACATCCAGATGACCGCCCCGCACCATGGCGAAGCTGTCGGCATGATGGAAGAAGGCAGCACCGGGCTTCAGCGTCACTGCCTTCTTGCCGGCATTGATCAGATCCCAGTCCTCTTCGCCCTCAGGCGGCGCTTTGCCGAAGTTGAGAATGCCGTTTTCGGTATGGAAGATCGCCTTCCGGCCCAGCGGCTGGAAGCGGGCGACCATCTCGGGAAAACCGATCCCGAGATTCACGTAGGCGCCATCCATGATGTCCTGCGCCGCGCGCCAGGCGATCTGGGCGTTGGACAGCTTGATATCGTCACGGATATTGATCGTGGGAGCATCGGTCATGCGTAGGCCACTCCGGCTCGGATGAGCTCTTCTTCCTGTTGCGGGTTGGCAACCTCGACGACTGCATCCACAAAGATCCCGGGCGTCACCACATGCTCCGGATCGATCTCACCGGCAGCGACGACTTTTGAAACCTGAGCGATCGTCTTGGCGGCAGCCATGCACATCAGCGGATTAAAGTTGCGACCGGCCTTGTTGTAGGTAAGGTTGCCGTAGGTATCGCCCAGCTGCGCCTTGACGATAGCGAAGTCGGCCTTGAGCCATCGCTCCTGAACATAGGGGCGGCCATCGAATTCCGCGATCACCTTGCCTTCGGCCAATTCGGTCCCATAAGCGGTCGGGGTATAAAAGGCCGGAATGCCGGCGCCACCGGCGCGGATTCGCTCTGCGAGCGTGCCCTGCGGCACAAGTTCCAGCTCAATCTCTCCGGCCAGATATCTGTCAGTGAAGGCACGCGGATCGGAAGAACGCGGGAAGGAGCAGATCATCTTCCTGACCATCCCAGCGTCGATCATCGCTGCAATGCCGATCCGCCCATTGCCCGCATTGTTGTTGATCACCGTCAGGTTCTTTGGACCCTGGTCGATCATGGCGTGGATGAGCTCGATCGGCGCGCCGGAGCCGCCGAAGCCGCCGATCATGACGGTTGCTCCGTCTGTGATCTGGGAGACGACTTCTGCCGCGCTCCGCACTGTCTTGTCCATCTGTACTCTCCCAATGCGCTTTGCCGAGACTGTACCCTAGTGGAGACCGCCGACGCCAAGCAGCCTATCGACGGTATCGTGATCCCTGGCCAATGCCGTTGGGGTACCCGACCAGGCGATCCTGCCCCGCTCCATGACGATCACGTGGTCGGCAAAGTCGAGCGCGCTCTGGATCCGTTGTTCTACGAGCAGGATCGTCATGTTGCCGGATTGTGCGAGCCGCGCGAAAGCGGCCATCAGTTCCTCGCAGATAACCGGCGCCAGCCCCTCCAGCGGTTCGTCGAGAAGAAGCACGCTCGGCTGCCCCAGAATGCTGCGTGCGGTCGAAAGCATCTGCTGCTCGCCACCCGACAGTTGGCTGCCGAGGTTGCGGCGACGCTCCTTCAGCCGCGGAAACATTTCATAGGCTTCTTCGACATCAGTCTTCGGCCGACCCTTCAATCCGACGAAGAGATTTTCCTCCACCGTCAGCGTCGGAAACACGTCCCGGGTCTGCGGAACATAGCCGAGGCCGAGGCGAGCGCGTGCCGCACTCGGCTCACGCGCAATGTCGCGTCCGCCAAGCCGGATCGCGCCGCCATAGCGTTTGGTCTGTCCCGCGAGCGTTGCAAAAAGGCTTGTCTTGCCCATGCCGTTGCGGCCAAGAACTGCAAGACGCGACCCGGCAGCAACGGAGAAGGAGACGCCTTCTACGACGCGCGTCGGGCCATAGCCGGCCGACAGGTCTTCGATATCAAGCGGCGCTGCCGACATTCGCATAGCTCCCGAGATAAGCTTCCCGCACGCGGGCATCTTTTGTGACGTCCTGAGGCGATCCGTCGAAGATCACGGTTCCGGCTGCCAGCACGATGACGCGCTTGGCAAAGCGAAACACCAGGTCCATGTCGTGCTCGATCATCAGAACCGCCAAGTCCGGCGGCAGCTTATCTAGCGCCTGTTCAATACGTGCCGTTTCGCTTTGCGGCACGCCGGCAGCTGGCTCGTCGAGCAGCAGCACCTTTGGCCGCAACGCCAGCGCGAGCGCAATTTCCAGCAGGCGCTGTTGCCCGTAGGCGATCTCGCGCACCTTCAGATGCGACAGCTCGAGCAGACCGAGCAGGTCGAGGATATCGCGCACCTCGTCCATCACCTCCGGCATGGCCTGGTAGCGCCCGACCATCCGCCCGGATTTGCCTTCCCGCTGAAGGACCGCGAGCGCCAGATGCTCCTCCGGCGTCATTCCGTAGAACAGGCGCGTCACCTGGAACGAACGAACCAACCCGAGGCGCACACGCTCCATGGCGTTGCGCCGCGTCACATCCTGGCCTGCCAGGCGCACGGTTCCGGAATTGGGAAGAAGGTTCCCCGTAACGAGATTGACGAAAGTCGTTTTCCCGGCGCCGTTCGGGCCAATGAGCGCTAGGCGGTCCCCCGCCGCAAGAGAGAGCGAAACGTTGTTGGTGACTGCGAGGCCTCCGAAGCTCTTGTTGAGGTTTTGGACTCCAAACAGGGGAATCATGCGCGCCCTCCCTTCAATCTTTGGACCAGGGCGGCGGCCGTCCCATAGAGACCTCTCGGCGCAAAGAGCACGACCGCAATCAGCAGAGCGCCCACCATGGTGAGCCAGTGGAAGGGATTGGCTGCGGACACGACATCTTCGAACCACATGAAGGAAACGGTCCCGACCAGCGCGCCGTAAAGGCTGCCCGTTCCGCCGAGCACCAGCATCACGAGCGACTCCGCGGAAAGCGTGAACGACAGGCTGTCGAGCCCGACCACCTGAGTTGACATGGCGCTGAGCGCACCGCCAATCCCCGCCACGACGCCGGAGATCACATACATCCGCAGCAGCACCGATTGAACCGAAGCACCCATGGCCGAAATGCGCAGCGGATCCTCCCGCACGCCACGGGCCAGCATGCCGAAGGGCGAGCGCACGAGGAGCTGCAGGAGAACGAAGACGATCAGCAGGAGAGCCAGCCCGTAAATATAGGCCGTGCGCCCCCAGAGGTCGAACTCGAACAAGCCGAGCAAGGCCGTCGGCGCGATACCGGAGAGGCCATCGCTGCCGCCGGTCCAGGAGGATGCCTTGTTGGCGGCTTCGTGGAAGAGGTGGATCACCGCGATAGAAAGCACCAGTTGCGGCAGGCCATGCGCACGCAGGATGATCAGGCCCGAGACCAATCCGGCGACTGCGCCCGCCAATGCGCCAACGAGAGTCATCAGCAGCGGGTCGGAGATTCCGTAATGTGCCGAAGCAATCCCCGCCGCATAGGCGCCGGCGCCGAACAAGGCTGCATGACCGAGCGTGGCGACGCCGCAATAGCCCGTCACGAGGTCGATCGACAGCACCAGCAGGGCAGTAGCGATGATGCGCGTCAGGAGCGCCAGGTTGTTCGGGAACAGGTAGTAGCCGATGATCCCGATCACGATGATGGCGGCGATGCCGATCAGGCTGCCGGTGATGTTTCGGCGCGCCGGTGCACCGGCCGCAAGTGTTTGAGTCGTGCTGGCCGCCATTATTTAAACCGCCCTGCAAGGCCGCGCGGGAAGAGGATGACGATGACGATCACCGCAAGGTAGAAGAAGAACTCACCATACTCAGGAGCGAGGTAACGGCCGGTCGTGTCGATTGCGCCGAGCAGAAGACAGGCCAGCAGCGCACCCGGAATTGAGCCCGCGCCACCCACGGAAACGACGACGAGGAAGGTGACCATGTAGCGAAGGGCGTAATAGGGCTCGACCGGAAGAAGCTCGGCCCCGACAACGCCGCCGAGTGCGGCAAGGCCAATCGCGACGGCAAAGCTGACGGCGTAGACGATCTCCGTCCTAACGCCGAGTGCTGCGGCCATGGCCGCATTGTCCACTGCGGCGCGTAGCTTGATCCCGAAAGCCGTCTTCTCAATCAGGAACCACAATGCCGCCGCAACCACTAGGCCGCAGATGATGGCAAAGATCCGATGTGTCGCAATCGACCGGAAGCCGAGATCCACCGACCCGCGCAGAGTGTCCGGCAGCGGGATCGTCTTCAGCGTCGGCCCGAAGACGAAGTTGGCGATGCCGATGATGCAGAAGGTGATGCCGATCGTCATCAACACCTGCGTGAGCTCTGGCGCACCGTATACACGCCTGTAAAGCAGCCGCTCTATTGGGATCGCAATCAGCACCGTGCCGGCCACCGCAAGCAACACCGCAGCCGCATATCCGAGACCAAGGTCGCGCGCGGCATAGGAGGCGACATAGCCGCCGATCATGGCAAATGCGCCATGAGCCAGGTTGACGACGCGCATCAATCCCATCGTGACGGAAAGGCCGATCGAAATCACGAACAGCACCATTCCGTAAGCCAGCGCGTCGACGGCTATGCTGAACACGGTCTGCATCGGCGCCACTCTCTCCCATTCTTGCGATCAGGCGCGCAACCGCTCAAGGTTCCGCGCCTGATCCACTGTCTAGCTAATGTTACTTCGCAGCTTCGAGACCCGGATCGCCCTGCTTCTCGAAGGTCTGGATCTCCTTGTTGAAATAGGAGCCGTCATCAGCCTTTGTCACTTCGCGCAGATAGATGTTCTGCATGATGTGACGGCTTTCCGGATCGACAGTGACCGGCCCGCGCGGGCTCGTCCAGGACAAGCCCTTTACGGCCTCCACCGCCTTTTGAGCATCCTGTTCGCCACCCGTGGCTTCGATCATCTTTGCGATCACATGCATGCCATCGAATGCGCCGACGGCCGGGAACGAGAGTTCCGCCGGATTGCCAATGGCCTTCTGTGCCGCAGCCACGAACTCCTTGTTCTCCGGAGAGTCGTGCGAGACGGCGTAGTGGAAGGTCGTCTGCATGCCGAGCGCCTGATCACCAAGAGCCGGCAGATCGGATTCCTGCGTAAGGTCACCGGGAGCGAACAGCTTGATGCCCGCATCCTTGAGGCCGTTCTGGTTGAACGCCTTGACGAAGCCGAGCGTGGTCGGACCCGACGGCAAGAATGCAAAAACGGCTTCCGCACCGGAATCTTTCACGCGCTGCATGATCGGCGAGAAGTCGTTGGTCGACAGCGGCATGCGAATCGCCTCAACGACCTCACCGCCTTCTTTCTCGAAGGCCGCCTTGAAGGCGTTTTCGGCGTCAACGCCCGGACCATAGTCGCTGACGATGGAGATGACCTTGTTGACGCCTGCATCCTTGGCAACCTTGGCGATCGGCGTCGACGTCTGCCAGGTCGTGAACGAGGTGCGCACCACATAAGGGCTCTTCGTGACGATGGCCGAGGTCGCGGCATTCATCACCACCATCGGCACATTGCCCTGCTCGAGAATGGGGGTCGCTGCCGTGGCGTCTGGTGTGAAGTAGAAGCCGGCAAGATACTGGACCCCTTCCTTGACGACCAGTTCTTGCGCGAGCGCCTTCGACTGCGCCGGATCCGGCTGCGGTACGTCGCGGTAGATGACCTCGATAGTATCGTCGCCGGCGGTGTTGCCGTGGAGCGCAAAATAGGCGTCGATGCCCGCCTTGAAGTTCTTGCCCTGCAGGGCGAACGGCCCGGAAAACGGTCCGATGACGCCGACCTTGATTGTGTCGGCATAAGCGGCGCTCGACAAAACGAAAGCCGCAATGGTTGTAGTGATGAGCTTCTTCATGTTTCCTCCCTGTGCCGACCGTCCGTGTCTGGACGTCCTCTTATCAGCTTTCTGGTGCTTCAACCTTGCCACACGAAGTGGTAATGTAAAATGAAATACTGGCCAACATTCATATCCTACGAGTTATGAATTTGAGAGCCAAGCGAACGGATATTTGTCAGAAGCTCCGTTGCGATCCGCAACGCCGCGCCCGCTGCCATCACCATCTGCGGCAGAATGAGCCACTCCAGCGTCCACGCGGCACCGGAGCGCTCCTGTTCGTGAACCAGCGAATGATGCAGACCGGATACTTGCGTGGCATTAAAGCGGGCCAGCGAAACCAGCACCTCCGCCCCGACCGGGTTCTGCTTATGCGCCATCGCGGACGATCCGCCTCCGCCGGAAAGTTCAATTTCCCCGCCAGACTGCGCCAGCAGGGCAACGTCCTGCCCGAGTTTTCCCAGGCTCCCCGTGATCAGCGACAGCAGGCCCGCGAACTCTGCAACGCGATCCCGCTGGCTTTGCCACTGCGGCTCGTCCGCAAGGCCTAGTTCGCTGGCTACTGCAAGGCGAATGACCGGCCCCTTGTCACGGAGCTTGTCCAGGTTCCCTACAGCGCCGCCCAACTGAACCGGAAAACCTTCGGCGGCAAATTGCTCCAGTCGCTGGCGGTGCCGCTGAAGCGGCTCCCGCCATGCGCGAAGCCGGTCCTCGACGCTGATCGGCATTGCAGCCTGCATCCGCGTGCGGCCCATCATCCGGTGCGATCCGATTTGATCCTGAAGCCTCTCGAAGCCTTCGTCGAGGCCCGAAAGGCGTCCCAGAAACATGCGACAGACCTGCTGCAGCCGCAGCATCAGGCCCGTGTCGATGACATCCTGGCTGGTGGCACCGAAATGGACATAGCTCTCGAGCTCCTTGCCGACCGCCGACCGCAGCTGCCTCACGAACTCCGGCACGACCACGCCATCCTTGGCCGTCCCTGCCCGCAGTGCGGACATGTCCGGGACGAAGGTGGTGCACACCTCCCCGATCCGCTCGGCGGCGGCGACCGGAACAAGACCAGCGGCCGCCTCTGCATTGGCGAGTGCTCGTTCGAAGCCGAGCATGGCGGCAATGTCCGCTTCCACCGAGAAGAAGCCGGCCGTCTCGTCGTCCCCCAGGAGCGCCGAAAGAAACGGATGAGTGAAGGCAGAAGAACTCATGACGGTCCGATCAGATGTCGAAGAAGATCGTTTCCTTATCACCCTGCAGATGGATTTCGAACCTAACTTCGTTCCCCTCGCGCTTGCCGATCAGCGTCGGAACCCGGACCCGGTGCTCGATGCGCGCCAGGATCGGATCCTCCGCATTCGCCTGCTCCTCGTCGGAGAAGTACATGCGCGTGTTCAGCCCGAGGTTGATGCCGCGCGCCACAATCCAGAACGTGACATGCGGCGCCATCAGCCGCCCGTCACGGAACGGCACCCTGCCAGGCTTGATGGTCTCGAAGACAAATTCGCCGGTCTCCATATCTCCCGGGCAGCGAGCCCAGCCGAAGAAGTTCGGGTCCGCCTTGCCGCGCGTCTCCGAGGGGCTGTTGTAGAGTCCATCCGCATCCGCCTGCCAGATCTCCACCAGTGCATCTTTGAGCGGCGTGCCGGCGCCATCGATCACTTGACCGCGGATGGTGATCCGCTCGCCTCGCGTCTGGTCGTTGACCAAGGAACCCGAGCCGAGATCCTTGTCGTAGACGCCGTGGATGCCGGTGAAGTTCGGTGTACAGCCGATGTGCACATAGGGACCCGCGGTCTGGGAGGCGGTTTCCTTCAGATAACCAAGTGCCTGAGCCATGTCAGTTCCCCTCCTTGCGGTTCTCAAACAGGGTCGAGCGACGCCCGCGCAGCACGATGTCGAACTTGTAGGCCCGCATATCGTGCGGGATGGTGTTGTTCATGTCGAGCGGCGCGATGAGGCGCTTGATCGCCTCCTCGTCTGGAATGGTCTTCACGATCGGGCAGATCCAGATCAGCGGATCGCCTTCGAAGTACATCTGCGTGACGAGACGTTGAGCAAAGCCGTGACCGAAGACGGAGAAGTGAATATGCGCCGGCCGCCAGTCGTTGACGCCATTGGGCCACGGATAGGGGCCGGGCTTGATCGTCTTGAACCAGTAGGAGCCGTTCTCGTCGGTGATCGTCCGGCCGAACCCGCCGAAGTTCGGATCGAGCGGCGCAAGATACGTTTCCTTCTTGTGGCGATAGCGCCCGCCGGCATTCGCCTGCCAGAACTCCACCAAGGCACCGGCGACGCCGATACCGCGCTCGTCGAGGACGCGGCCATGGACGAGAATGCGCTGGCCGATCGGCCCCTCGCCCGGCTTCGCATAGTTGACGATCAGATCGTTGTCGAACTCGTTGAGAATGCTGTGGCCGAAGACAGGACCCGTGGTTTCGCTCTTCGTCCCTTCGAGCGAAATCAGGGCGCGCTGCGGCGAGCGCAGGACCGTCGTCTTGTACCAGGGCGTATAGGCGGGCGGGTGCATGTCCCGGTCGCGTGCGAAAAAGGGTGTGGTCTCAGGCGGTGCGTTTCTCATCAGCGTCTCCCCCGGTGTCTGTCCCGGCCTCCATTTCCGAATAGATCGACTTGGCGATCTTGAAGGCATGATTGGCGGCCGGCACGCCGGCATAGACCGCCACATGCATCAGCGCCTCACAGATATCGTTCTTTGTCGCGCCGGTCCGGGCCGTTGCGCGAACATGCATTGCGACCTCGTCATAGTGCCCTCCAGCTGCCAGCAATGCGATCGTTACGATTGATCGCTCCCGCTTCGAAAGACCCGGGCGCGACCACAGCGAGCCCCAGGCGCCTTCGGTGATGAACGTCTGGAACGGCTTGTCGAACTCCGTCTCGTTTGCCAGAGCGCGATCCACGTGCGCCTCGCCAAGGACCTCACGTCGCGTTGTCAGGCCCTGACGATAACGGTCGGTTTCAACTGGCTTGTCCGTCATGATCTCGGTCCTTGACGTCGTTGATTATGAAACTTCTCACCGCGGCAGCGAACGCCGCCGGCGTTTCCGCGCAAGGAATGTGCGCCGCGCCCTCGATCACTTCGTATTGCGCGCCGGGGATGAGGTTGGCCAGAGATCGAACGAGGTCCGGCGGCGTCGAGCCGTCTTGATCACCGACGACACAAAGAACCGGCACCCGGATCGTCCGAGCCTCCTCGGTGAAATCTGCATCCCGGATGGCTGCGCAAGTGCCGGTGTAACCCTTGACCGGTTGGCGAAGCAGCATGTTGCAGTAGGCGCTGTAGGCAGCATTGTCCGGCCGGCGGAAGGGTTCCGTGAACCATCGGCCCATGATGTCGTCGAGAATCGCAGCGACACCGCCCTCTTCGATCGCGGCGATCCGCCTGCTCCACATCTCTGGTGTGCCAATCTTGTGGGCCGTATCGGCAAGCACCATCGCCTTCACCAGGTCCGGGCGCTGCGCATATAGACCTTGCGCAACCAGGCCGCCGACCGAAAGGCCACACAGTACAGCGTCGGAAAACTCCAGATGGTCGAGCAGCCCGACGAGGTCGGCAACATGATCTCCGATGCCGTAGGGCGGACTGGCAAGGTCGGAAAGCCCATGACCCCGCTTGTCGTAGGTCACCACGGTGAAATCTTCGGCCAGCTTCGGCACCACCAGATGCCAAATCCGGCTGTCTGTCCCGAGCGAATTGATCAGCACGAGCACCGGACTGTCCGGCGCGGTCGCCGTCACCTGATAGGCAATCGTGACGCCATCAATGCGTACAAACTGCATGTGTCCATCCTCCCCTAAAGACATTGCCGCACAGAACTGGTTAGGTAAAATGACTTCGAAGCCACTTCCCTTAACTCATGGGTTATGACTGGTGATGGACTCCCGCGTCAAATTTCGTCACTTGCATACATTCCTAGAAGTTGCGCGCCAGAAGAGCGTCGTCAAGGCGGCAGAGCTGCTGCATGTCAGCCAGCCGGCGGTGACGAAGACAATCCGCGAGCTGGAGGAGGCGCTAGGCGTAGCAGTCTTTGAGCGGGAAGGCCGCGGTATCCGCATCACGCGCTACGGGGAGGTCTTTCTTCGGCACGCAGGCGCAGCCATAACCGCCTTGAGGCAAGGGCTGGACTCGGTTTCACAGGAACTGTCCGATGCCGCTCCGCCGGTCCGCGTTGGCGCTCTGCCGACGGTCTCGACACGGATCATGCCGCGCGCGATGACACTCTTCCTCCAGGAAGAGACGGGCAGCCGCATCAAGATCGTCACCGGCGAGAATGCAGTCCTGCTGGAGCAGTTGCGGGTCGGGGACCTGGATCTGGTCGTTGGACGGCTTGCGGCACCGGAGAAGATGACGGGCTTCTCGTTCGAGCACCTTTATTCCGAGCAAGTTGTTTTCACCGTGCGACCCGGCCATCCCTTGTTGGCAACGGGCGGATCAGTCTTCGAGACGCTGGAGCAATACCCGGTGCTGATGCCGACCCGGGGCTCGGTGATCAGGCCCTACGTCGAGCAGTTGCTGATCGCTAACGGCGTCGGCCGGCTGCCGCTGCAGGTGGAAACGGTGTCCCATGCCTTCGGACGCGCCTTTACCCGCTCAAGCGATGCCGTCTGGATCATCTCGCAAGGCGTCATCTCGGACGATCTGGCGGAAGGGCTGCTCAGCGCCCTACCTGTCGACACCAGCGAAACGAAAGGCCCTGTCGGCCTGACCCTTAAGGCAGACATACCACCGTCGGCCCCTCAAGCCATGCTGATGCAGACAATACGCCAAGCGGCTGAGGAGATCGTCCCGCGAGGCTGATTAATGAGAGCTAGGCCGTGTGCTGATGATCCAGCACCACCTGGCGGCGAAGCAGCATGCCGTAGAGGTCCCGGGGCTCATCGGGGTCAGCAAGCAGGTCAAGCTCGATGAAGTGCCGGCTTCCCGCCAGCTTGTCGCGCACGTAGCGCAAGGCGGAGAAGTCTTCCGTTGCAAAGCCCACGCTGTCGAAGAGTGTGATCTGCGCCTCGGACCGGCGACCTTCCAGCTCGCCGCTCATCACCCGCCACAGCTCCGTAACGGGATGATCCACAGCCA
Organism: Pseudorhizobium tarimense; assembly: GCF_022968135.1. Taxonomy (GTDB): domain Bacteria; phylum Pseudomonadota; class Alphaproteobacteria; order Rhizobiales; family Rhizobiaceae; genus Neorhizobium; species Neorhizobium tarimense. The sequence goes on along the minus strand of NZ_JALJRA010000005.1, from coordinate 152,453 downwards.
GTTGCTGTATCTCACCCTCGATTCTCGTTTGCGGCGGGTATTCGACGAAGATATCGGATCGCAGCAGGATATCCCGGTGCAGCTCGGTCTTCCCAGGGCAGTCGCCGCCGACGGCATTGATGTGAACACCCGGCCCGACCATGTTGTCGGTCAGGATGGTGGCGCACTGCTTGTCCGCTGTCGCGGTGGTGATGATGTCTGCGCCCTCCACAGCTTCCTCCGGCGACCCACACGCCATGATGTCGAGGCCTAAGCCTGAGAGGTTGCGCCTGCAGCGCTCTGTCGCGGAAGGGTCCAAATCGTAAAGACGGAGCGTGTCGATGCCGAGCAGGGCCTTGAAGGCGCGCGCCTGGAATTCGCTCTGGGCACCATTGCCGATCAGCGCCATGGTCGTGGAATCGGGACGCGCGAGATAACGAGCAGCCACCGCGGAGGTCGCGGCGGTCCTAAGTGCCGTGAGGATCGTCATCTCCGAAAGAAGCAGCGGATAGCCGCTCTCCACCTCGGCAAGAACGCCAAAGGCGGTTACCGTTTGGCGTCCGCTTCGAGTGTTCTTCGGATGCCCATTCACATACTTGAAGCCGTAGAGGCGGCCGTCGCTCGTCGGCATGAGTTCGATTACACCTTCCGCCGAGTGAGAGGCAACGCGTGGCGTCTTGTCGAAGTTCTCCCAGCGCAGAAAGTCTTCCTCGATGTACTGGGCAAGCTCCGCGAGAGAATGATCGATGCCGGTTTCCAGCACCAGATCCATCATGTTCTCGACGCTGACGAAGGGCACCAGGTTCAGGTTTTCGGTCGCCATCAGAAGCTCCTCGTCGGACGATCGAGGACCTTTCGACCCATCAGGCTGGCGGTCAGGTCGACGAGCAGCGTCGCGGTCCGTCCCCGTTCGTCGAGGAATGGGTTGAGTTCGACAAGATCAAGGCTGGAGACGAGGCCGCTATCATGCAGCATCTCCATCACCAGATGCGCCTCACGGAAGCTCGCACCGCCAGGAACGGTTGTCCCAACCGCTGGCGCGACGGCAGGATCGAGAAAATCGACGTCGAGGCTGACATGCAGCAGCCCATCGGCTTCGGCGACCTTTTCAAGAAATCCGCGAAGGAGCGCCGCAACGCCGTGTTCGTCGATCGAGCGCATGTCATGCACGGTGATCCCGGTGCGGGCGACCGCCTCGCGCTCGGCGGGATCGACGCTGCGGATACCGATCATGCAGACATTGCCGGGGTCGACGGGTGCCGCGAGCGGCGGAAACGAACCTGCGAAGCCCGCCTGGCCGGTGAAGTAGGCCACCGGCACGCCATGCAGGTTGCCACTCTCGGTCGTTTCCAGCGAATGGAGATCGGTATGCGCGTCCAGCCACAACACGAAGAGAGGGCGGCCTGTCTCTGCCGCCCGGCGGGCGACACCGGCAACCGTGCCGGCGGAAAGCGCGTGATCTCCCCCGAGAAAGATCGGCATGCCGTCACCGCTTTCCCGATAGGCAACCTCATCCAGCAGCCTCGTCCAGGCAGCAATCTCCGGAAGATGATGGATTGCGGCGTTCGGATGGCTGCAAGGCTGCAAGGCGGGCGGTGGAAGGTTGCCAAGCTCGTTGACTTGGTGGCCAAGTTCAGAGAGGGCCGCTTCAAGCCCGGCCACGCGCAGAGCGCTTGGGCCCATCTCGCAACCGAGGCGGGAGGCACCTTCCTGGATGGGTACTCCAATCAGCTTGCAGTGCATCGTGATCTCCTTTGGCGACAAAAGAATCACAAATATCTGGCGATTTGAACAATGCGATGTGCCATACTAGACTGCCTATCTTGCCAAACTGGGAGAATGGCGTATCGATCTGGCATGGACGAAATGGACGAAAAACTGATCACACTGCTGCGCCACGACGCGCGGCGCAGCATTTCGGATCTGGCACTGGAGTTGGGAGCGTCGCGAGCTACCATCCGCAGCCGCATCGGTAAGCTGGAGCGCACTGGCAGCATCATCGGCTACACCGCCGTTCTTCGGGCGGATGCTCTGGAGTCGGCCGTGCGGGGGATAATGATGGTCGAAATCGAAGGACGTGTAACGGATAGGGTAATCGCGGCACTGGGCGGCTTGCCAGAGATATCAGCCATCCACACCACCAACGGGCGCTGGGACCTGATCCTGGAGCTGCGAACGACAACGCTTGCCGACTTCGATAATGTGCTGCGACGGGTGCGCCTGATCCCGGGCATCACCGCAAGCGAGACCAGCCTTCTGCTTGCGACGCCGCGAAGTGCCAAGGCGCGCCTCGAATAAAGGGGATTATGATCAGGCGTCCAGCTCGGGAAAGCGCTGATGAAGCTCGTCCTTGCTTCGGCACACCGACTCGTCGGCATGCAGCGTCACCGCAATATTGTCCGCGACGTTCAGCGTCTCCTCGAAGCGAACGGGAACAGGCTCACCTTTTTTTCGCATCAGCGTGGCCTCGCTGCGGAAGCCATGCTTCAGCAGCCAATCCCGCGGCGCCGTTAGGCTTAGCGCCACGTGGATAGAGCCGTCGTCTTCCTTGCTCGCCTTCAACTTATAGGAGACGGGCGCGCGGTCGTTGCCGACGGCGATTTCTCCGGGGTAGCTAGCTTGCGTAAGATACTCGCTCATGCTCTCGTGCTCCTCGAAACGAAAAGGTCCGGGGACAACCGTCTCGTGCGCAGGTTGGTTCCGGCCACGGTAGCGGCAGAGACAATGCAGTTGTCCGGCACTTGCAGCAGGAAGAGGAGCTCCGATGAATGACCGGGATCTGCTGGCGACGCTTTTCCGAGCCGCAATCTCGGCGGCCGATCCACTGAACGGTATCCGCGCTCACCTGCCGACGCCTCCGAACATAGGCAAGACAGTCGTGGTCGGCGCCGGCAAGGGAGCTGCGCAGATGGCTGCCGCGCTTGAAAGCCTGTGGCCAGGACCGCTTTCGGGAGTGGTGGTTACCCGGTATGGCTACGGGTGCCGAACCCGCTCGATCCGCATTTTGGAAGCCGCCCATCCGGTGCCCGACGAGGCGGGGCTTGTCGCATCGGCAGAGCTAATGCGGACTGTACGCGACCTCACGAAGAACGATCTCGTCATCGCGCTGATCTGCGGCGGGGGCTCCGCTCTTCTCCCGTCACCTCCGGCGGGTTACTCGCTTGCCGACGAGATCATCCTCAACCAGAGACTCCTCGCTTCCGGGGCCCCCATCTCCGCGATGAATGCGATCCGGAAACACTTCTCCACCATCAAGGGCGGAAGGCTTGCGGCAGCGACGGCCGCTCGTGTGGTTTCCCTGATCGTATCGGATATCCCAGGGGACAATCCCGCCTTCGTTGCTTCCGGCCCGACCGTTCCGGACGATACGACGCGACAGCAAGCCCTGGATCTCGTCACTCAGTACCGAATCGACTTCCCACAGTCCATTCTCGCTCATCTGCTTTCTCCGGCAGCAGACGCGCCGCGTCCAGATAACCCTGTCTTCGCCAGCAACAGGCAGCACGTCGTTGCATCTGCGGGCCTCTCTTTGGAGGCCGCAGCCAAGCTTGCAGAGAGTCACGGCATCCAGGTTCACATCCTGTCTGATTCCATGGAGGGCGAAGCACAGGACGTGGCGCTGGTTCACGGAGCGATTGCTCGGGAAATCTGCCTGCGCGACCGTCCCTTCTCGCGGCCTGCCCTGCTCCTGTCCGGAGGCGAGACTACAGTGACCTTGGACGACTCTCGGGGAGGCAGAGGGGGCCGCAATGGTGAATTTGCTCTTTCCCTGGCTCTTTCAATCGATGGTCACGCGGTCACTGCACTTGCAGCAGACACCGATGGCACCGACGGGTCGGAAGATAATGCCGGTGCCTACTGTGACGGCACGACGGCCAAACGTCTGAAATCCGTCGGCCTCGACGGCCGCACCCTGCTTGCAAGCCATGACAGCTATTCAGGCTTCCATGCTCTCGGCGACCTCTTCGTCACGGGACCGACGGGCACGAACGTCAACGATTTCCGTGCCATTCTCATCCGCTGAAACGTCTCCGCTCAGCTTTCGCCTTTCGCTTCGACGGAAGGCACCGGGCGTCTGACCGGTTCTTTTGCGGAAACAGCGCGAGAAATAGCCAGCATCGGCAAAGCCCAGATCATCTGCGACCTGCTGGACTGTGGCCGGAGTGAATACCAGCGCACGCCGTGCCTCATCTATCACGCGCGACATGATGAGGTCATGGACGGTCATTCCGGTCACTTGGCGCACGATCCGGTTCAGATGCGTCGGAGACAGATTGAGACGCCGAGCGTACTCCGCAGCGGGCATTTGGCTCCGATAGCTCCTCCCGATCATTGCCTTGAGCGTCGACACCCGAGCAGAACTTGTATCGCCGGAAACTCCTATGTTTTGTGGCCCCGCCAGGCGACCCGCCAGTGTCAGGAGGGTTGTGAGGTAGGAGTCGATGAGATCGTTTCGGTCGCTCCGGCCGCTCTCGATCTCCTCCGCGAGGCGACGGATCGTGGTGTCGACATAGCCTTGGTCGCTGACGCCGCTGAGAGGCAGCATATGTGGCCGGCGGAGCCAAGCGTCGGGTCGCTTCAAGAGTTCGGCCGTCAACCGAAGCTGATCGGCGACCACGGTGATGACGAAGCCCTCAACATCCTTCGAAAAGCGGTAGCCGTGACTGATCCCGGGCGGCATCAGCACGACGCATGGGGGCGAAAGAGGAGAGGTGCTTTGACCAAGCAGAGCGTCCCCCGTGCCGTTGTGAATGTACAAGATCTGGAAGAAGTTGTCGTGCTTATGCAGCCCTATCTCCCACTGATAGGTTCTGCTTCGCGACGCGATCGTCTCGCAATGAACCCAGAAATCGAGCTTCTCCCGCGTTTGCTCTCCATACAGCCCAAACGTCGGAACGGAAGTCGTCATTCCGGAAAGCTCCTCGTAATGTTGTTTTTGTCCCATAAGAGGAGCCGAAAGTCCATTTCGAGAGTGGCACCTCCCGATTAGCATTTCGCAAGTTTGTGGGAGGATAATCATGCGAACGCAGGTCGCCATCATCGGGTCGGGCCCCTCTGGCCTGCTTCTTGGTCAGTTGTTGACGCAGGCCGGCATCGACAACGTTATCATCGACCGCGTAAGCAAGGACTACATTCTTCGCCGCGTACGAGCCGGGGTGCTCGAAGAAGGAATGGTGTCGCTTCTGGAACGTGCCGGCGCCGGCACCCGAATGCACGCGGAAGGCCTTCCCCATGAGGGCATATCGCTCGCCTTTGATGGTCGTGACCACCGCATCGACCTCTTCGCCCTGACAAACAAGCGAGTCATGGTCTACGGCCAGACCGAGGTGACCCATGATTTGATGGATCGGCGAGAAGCAGAGGGACGGCGCACAATCTATGAGGCCGAAGACGTTGTGCCCCACGATTTCGACGGCAATGGCCCCTTTCTGACCTACCAGAAGGACGGGCAGACGCACAGGATCGACTGCGACTTCATCGCAGGCTGCGACGGCTATCACGGCGTGAGCCGAAAGTCGCCCCCCACCAGCGCACTAACCACCTTCGAGAGGGTTTATCCGTTCGGCTGGCTTGGTATCCTCGCCGACGTGCCGCCGGTGAGCCATGAGCTGATTTACGCCAACCACCCGCGCGGCTTCGCGCTCTGCTCGATGCGCTCGCCGACCCGCAGCCGGTACTATATCCAGTGTGCCCTTGAGGAACGGATCGAAGATTGGAGCGATGATCGCTTCTACGAAGAATTGCGCCGCCGGTTGCCTGAGGAACAGGCCGAGGCCCTGGTAACAGGCCCATCATTTGAGAAGTCCATAGCACCCTTGCGTTCATTCGTGGCTGAACCCATGCGGTTCGGCAGGTTGTTTCTCGTGGGCGATGCGGCCCACATTGTGCCTCCCACAGGCGCAAAGGGGCTGAACCTCGCCGCGAGTGACGTCCACTACCTGTTCGAAGGGTTACAGGAGTTTTACGCGGAGAGCTCGCAGGCAGGCGTAGATGCCTATTCGGAGCGAGCACTGAAGCGAGTGTGGAAGGCCGTGCGCTTTTCTTGGTCAATGACGATGATGTTGCACCGCTTTCCCGACACCGGCGCCTTCGGACAGAAGATCCAGGAGGCCGAGCTTGATTACCTGGTTCACTCCAAGGCGGCTTCCACAGCGCTCGCGGAGAACTACGTCGGGCTGCCATATTGAAGCGTTCTTACGGCTCGGTATAGCCCACGGCACGGATGCGGATAACACCGCCGCTGGGGTTCTGCGTAAAGATCAGCCCCCCTTTGGAGCTGGAGCGCGCGGGTACATAGTCGAACGTCGTCTCCGCAGTCTCGGTGGGCTGTCCGGGACCCGCTAGCTCTCCGCGCACCTCGACGGCCGCAGCCGTGGAGGTGCCATCGTTGAAGATCTCGAACTCGACACGGAAGCCACCATCCACCTCGTGCGTCGCCACAACTTCAGAGCGGAACGCGGGTGACGTCTGCTGCTGAAAGATTGCTTCGCCGGCGATCCAGCCGATCATGCCAATGATGAGAAGCATGGAGATGATGCCAGTCGCCCATTCCAGCCAATGGGGTGCGGAGGCTTCTACATTGCCGCTCTTTGAGGTTACGGTCATGCTTCCGATCCTAAAGAATAAGGCGCGCCGCAGCAGCGCCAATGGCGCCTGGGAACCCCAGGACGATTGCTGACATCAGGATGTGCGTGAACGCAGTGTCGTCCAGGCGTCCAAACGTCCACAACACATAAAGGCTGATCAGGATAGCGACGACATAGCCCGGCAGAGTGAAGCGAACGATGGCGTGCCACTGCGGCGTACCTTGGCTCAGCTGGTGCGCTCCCCTGAAGGACACCGCATAGACGAAAGCGTGCATGATCAGGATCGAGAGCGACACGGTCACGAGGGCGTGCCAAGGCGTCATCTTGAACGAAATCAGGATGATTTCCTCGGTTGGAGCAACGTTCAGGCTAAGGAACAGCGCTCCAATGCCCATCATGAAAAGCTCCCGACCATAGCTCGTCGTCATGTCTCTGTTCTTCTTCTTATCCTCTTCGGCCGCCTCTTCATCGTTTTGACCACCCAATTGCGACCGACCGAGTAGCGCGCCGATACTTGCAGGCACGGCTTGGACTGCGATCTTGCCGAGGATGTCTGTGGGGGGCATTCCAGCTTTGACGACACCGAGCAGGGTGAGCACGGCCGCGCTCATCGCTATGGCGATGCCATAGGCTATCACCGCATCGCGAAACGCCTGACGCCAGGTAAAGGTCTCTTCGAAACCAATGCGATGCGCAAGAACGACAAGGAGCGGGATGTTGACGAGCAGAAGCAGAAGGAGGCGATAGCGCTCGATATAGAAGCCGAGGAACCAGAGCTCCATGGTCATCAGCATCGGCAGCCCGAAGATCAGCGATCCAGCAGCGCCCCGAGCAAGGCCCACCAGAAATCTACGTGAGTCAGGCTTGTAGAATTTAGTCTTGTCCTGATCGTCCCGCGTTTGCATGCAGCTTTGGCTCTCTGAACAGGTCTCCTCCCGCGGGGGCCCTTCGGTGAAAGGCATCTAAGTAGCTGCGGGAGGTGCCGCGTCAAGGTTGTCCTGCCAGGGCCTTAGCGCCCTGTCGCAAGCGACGCCTTACCTGATTTGACCCCTGTGGGATTTGCTCTAAACATTCAAATCAGGTGTATCGCGGGGAAAAACATGCGCAGAATGTCGGTCACGTCCCGGCTGTTGCTTCTGACGCTTCTGGCGCTGATGCCGGCGCTGCTCGTCCTGACATACAATCTGTTCAGCGCTCGGCAGGCGGCCTACCGCGAGATGCACAGCAGCGCGCTTGATACCGGCCGCCTCGCCTCACTTGAGATGCAGCGGATCATCTCCTCCGTTCGCAGCACGCTGGAGGTATTGAGCACCGTTCCGATCTTGAGAACTGGCCCCGGCCGGCCGTGCAGCGACTATATCCGTGCTGTGGACGACAAGCTTGAGACGCTGGAGAACGTGACGGTTATGTCTCCGGCCGGACAACTTTTATGTACGTCCAAGCCTGCAAGGATCGCGGATTTCTCGGATCGAGATTACTACCAGCGAGCCCTCGCTTCGAAGGAGTTCGTCGTCGGAACCTACATTGAAGACCGGATCACGGGCCAGGCCGCACTCCCGCTTGCGCTCCCGGTATTGGATCAGGGCGAGGTTCGCCAGATTATCGTGGCCTACCTCGACTTAACGTGGCTTGGCATGCGGGTGCGTGAGAGAGGATACTCCGACGGTGGAAGTTCGCTTACGGTCGCCGACCGCAACGGCGTCATCCTCGCCCGGCAGCCGTTTCCGGAGCGCTTTGTGGGAACAAGGATACCTGACGCCTTCCAGGATCTCCTTCATGCGGATGCTCCGGGCACCATGGAGCTCGTCAGCCAGGACGGAACGCGCCGCATCATCGGCTACTATCCCGACCAGAACGGCGTCTACGTGAGCGCCGGCTATTCCGTCGAGGGCGGCCTGGAGCAGGTAAGCCAGGTCACCTATTTCGGCCTTGCCGTCATTGCGCTGGCAATCGTTGGTCCCTTTTTCGCCGTCTGGTGGGCAGGGTATGCGCTAATCCGCCGCCCAGCGCATGAGATCGTCCGCTCGATCGATGCTTGGCGGAGCGGGCAGGAAAATGCGCGTACCGGCATGACGGGAGACGGCGCGTTCGGCATCATCGGGTCGGCAGTCGATGCGTTCATGGACGAACTGGCGCTGCGCCGCGAACAGCAACAACAGGACGACCGGATGCGCCAGATGCTGATCCGGGAGCTCGACCACCGGATCAAGAATATCCTCAGCATGGTTCAGGCGGTGGCGCGACAGACGTTCCGCTCCTCCGACTCGGTCACAGAACTTTCGGATGCATTCTTTCGCCGGCTAAACGCGATGGCCGGGGCACATCAGCTTCTCACGAAGAACTGGCAGAGCGCGTCCGTGAGAGCAACCGTGGAGACGGCAGTTGCCCCCTTCGAAGACCCGAAGCGACGTCGCTTCCACATCAACGGAGAAGACTTCGAGGCGCCTTCTTCGATCGCGCTATCCCTCTCCATGGCACTGCATGAGCTTTGCACCAATGCTGCAAAGTATGGCGCCCTTTCCGCAGACGCCGGCCGCGTAGAAATTTCTTGGACCTACTCCGCCGCGCCGGGTGGCGACTTTGTCTTCACATGGGTTGAAAGTGGCGGACCAACAGTAGCGCCGCCGAAGCGCGAAGGCTTCGGGACGCTGATGATCGAACGTGTGCTGTCCCAGCAACTTCAGGCGGACGTGCATCTCGACTATAGGCCCGAAGGGCTTCACTGCCGGATCAAGGCACCCGCGGACAAGATGGCGGCAGCGTCAGATCGCGATCACGAAGACGCATCCTTCTCTCCGCAGGTGACAGCGCCCGCTGCTCAATGATGCGGGCCCTATAGCTTCCTCAGCGATCCAGGAAGTTCTGCCACTGCCTCTCGCCTGCCATGCAGTCAGCCGCCTCTTCCGCAACCGGACGAACACGTGGCTCTGGCGTCCTGCCGCTGACTTCCAGAACGAGCTTTCGGCGCACAGCGACCGCAAAGTCCTCGATATCGTGGACAGGGAGCACAAAGGAGCCCGGTCCGCCAATCACGCAGTCGCCATAGTAATCGTCGAGCGGGATCGGCCCTCCGGAAGGACGCAGCATGATCGCCAGACCATTGATGATGATGCCCGCATCGACCGCCTTGTCCCGCACCGGCGCCACAGGATCGCCAATGTTGTTGGGACCGTCCCCCGACACATCGATAACATGTCGCATCCCGCGAAACTGGTTTGATGCAAGCCGCGTGGCGCCCTCGGCGATCGCCGCGGATATGGAGGTGCGGCGCTGGGTCGAAATCGGACGAGCCTCCAGCTTGGCCGCAAACGCCTGCGCGTCTGCCTCGGTCTCGATCACTTGCCAGTCGATGATGGACGACTCGTCGATCCTCCCCGCCCATTCGTAATAGCTGAGAGCGATCTTGCCGATCAGCCCGTTGCGGACTGCATTGATGAAGTCCGGATGGCGAAGGGCCGAAACATACCCCTCCCGCTGGATGCGAACCTCTTCGTAATCCATCGATCGCGATACATCGACGGCCAGCACCAGCTCCACATCCACTTCGGTGGAAGATGCCTGGGCAAACAGAGAAGGTGCCGACGAAACACTGAGAAGCATGGCAAGGGCAGCAAGCATGACCACCTCCTAGCAACGGAGGTCATGCTACCACATGATGAGCGCCTGGCATCCAGCGGCCGCGCAGGAAGCTTCACATCTCGGTGAAGCTGCGCAGCGTCGATCACTTTCTCAATATGACCCAGAGCGCGTGAATGATCCCCGGCAGCCATCCCAAGAGCGTCAGCAGGATGTTGAGCCAGAAATGAAGTCCAAGGCCGACCTGAAGAAAGACGCCAAGCGGCGGAAGTAAGAAGGCCAGGAGTATGCGGATGATGTCCAAGGTTACGTCCTCCGTTTCAATGTCCGGACAACGTCCGAGAAGGCGGCCGGTTTCAATTGCACCGCATGCTGAGCGCCGGAACGCAATGATCATGTCGCCGTTGTGGTGGAAGAAGAAACGGAGACCTGTCCCATGGGCGAGAAGACGCTGGAAGAAATCTCGAAGGCGATGCGCGATATCGACATCACCATGCTCTCGACGTATGCGGCCAACGGCGCAATCGCCTCGCGCCCGATGAGCAACAACAGAGATGTCGATTACGAGGGCGATTCCTATTTCTTCACGTGGGAAAACGCCCACATGGTCGGTGAGATCGAGAACAACCAGAACGTGTCGCTCTCGTACCAGGGCCACAAGCACTTCCTGATCGCAGCGGAAGGCAAGGCACAGGTGATCCGCGACAAGCATGCCTTCAAGGAGCACTGGAATGCGGATCTGGATAAGTGGTTCGAAAACGGCATCGATACGCCCGGCGTCGTCATGATTAGGGTCGATGCCACGCGACTCCACTACTGGGATGGCATGGACGAAGGCGAGATCGTGCTTTCCTGATGTCAACCTTGATCAGCGGCGCGTTGCGTCGCTGCAGCCGTCGGGGTTCAATTGGATGATCACGCGGTCGGGAAGCTGCCTCTGCGGCCATGTCAGATACTCGGTCAAAGGCTCCCCCTTGAGGGTCGGCCTTTGCCATTGTGCCGATTGCCGCAAGGAAAGTGGCTCGGCGTTCGTCACCTTCGCCATCTGGCCCGCACATGCATTCGAAAGTTCCGGAGAAATCACCACCTTCAATGGGCGCGGGTTCTGCCCCAGCTGTGGCTCACGCCTGTTCAACCCGGGCGACGGTGAAGTGGAGATACGCGTCGGATCTTTCGATATGGCACCCACAGATCTGGCTCCTGAGTATGAGCTGTGGGTAAAGCGACGGGAGACTTGGCTGCACCCGATCAAGGACCTCCCCCAGTTTGAGGAGGATCGTCCGTGACCGGCGACATTGACAAGGCTCGACGGATCGCGATCGAAGCGCATGAAGGCCAGACCAAGAAGACTGGGGGCCCGATAATAGATCATGTTGCACGCGTCGCGGCTGGCGTGGAAGGGGAGGACGAGACGATCGTTGCCTGGCTGCACGATGTGGTCGAGAAATCCCCGGAATGGACGCTGGATCGCCTGCGGCAGGAAGGCTTTTCCGAAGAGGTCGTCCAAGCTGTTGACGCCCTGACGAAGCGCGCGGGCGAGGAGCATGCGGAGCTCGTCCGGCGGGCCTCAGACAACTCGCTTGCCCGCTCGGTCAAACGGGCCGATCTGGCCGACAATCTTGCCCAGGCCGAAGTCTCGGGCGTCGATGCCAGCAAATACAGGATCGGGCTGCGCATTCTGGAGAACGACCGGTAGAGGAACCTTGCCTCTGCTCACCCGTTGCCGCCCACGAATGGCGAACATACCATAATGGGAGAGGGTTAGATGCAACTTCAGGCACGTGTGGCATTGGTGACCGGCGGAGGCTCCGGCATCGGCAAGGCGACAGCCATAACCTTTGCCCGCGAGGGTGCAAAGGTCGCCATCCTCGGGCGCACGAAAAGCGAGTTGGACAAGACGGTCGCAGAAATTGAGGCGGAAGGCGGCAGCGCGGTGGCGTTGGAAGCAGATGTGGCCGATGAAGATGCCATGCGTGCCGCCATTGCAAAACTGATCGAGACTTACGGGCGCCTTGACGTGGTGGTCGCCAATGCCGGAGTGAACGGCGTGTGGGCGCCGATCGATGACCTGTCCCCGGACGAGTGGGACAAGACGATCCGCATCAACCTGCGCGGCACCTACCTCACCCTCCACCCGACTGTCCCCCACATGAAGGAGCATGGCGGCGGGTCGATCATCATCGTCTCTTCCATCAACGGCAACCGCACGTTCACCTCGCCCGGAGCAACGGCCTATTCCGCTACCAAGGCGGCGCAGGTTGCGATCGTGCAGCAGCTGGCCGTCGAGTTGAGCCGCCACAAGATCCGCATCAACGCCGTCTGCCCCGGCAAGATCGACACTGAGATACAGGACAATACCAGCTTGCGCGACGAGGACGAGACGGCCGTGCCTGTTGACTGGCCGGAGGGGGATATCCCCTTGACCGAAGGCGCCGCTGGCTCCTCCTTGGACGTTGCCGACGTGATCCTGTTCCTCGCCTCCCATCGAGCGCGCCACGTGACCGGCGTTCCGATCTTCGTCGACGGCGCCCAAAGCCTGCTGCGATAGCAAACCGCAGTTCGGCGGCGAACTCCCAGCTTGAAGTGTCCGTGCGACCGTTTGCCGCCCGGGCAGCGAGAGCTCGTTTTGCAGATCGCAAAAAGACGCGCGCAGGCGAGCAATCTTCCTTACGTCTCGTTAAGACGGCCTCGCTAAAAATGCGGGTAGCGGAGTACCTTCCATGTCTGCATTCCCGATGTTGAACCCGTTCCACTTTTCCGGCGCGGACATTATTTCTTCCGACCACAAGCAGGAGACGCTGGCGGAGCTGCTCAATGTCCGGCCGCATGCTTCGGCGACGGCGGGCATGTCCCTTGCCGCTCTAAGTGCAGCAATCGCCGGGGCGAATGATACGGCGGTTCTGGCTGCCTGTATCCTCACGGTGTCGCTGGTAGTCCGTGCGTCGCTCCACTGGGCATATGGCAGGCGACCGCCGGGTCCCGTAACCCGGAGCTGGATCCACAGGTTCGTCCTAGGCTCTCTATTCTCAGGCGCGAGCTATGGAGCAGCGGGAAGCCTGCTCCTCAACGGCATGCCTCACGGCACGCAGCTGCTTGCTATCGGATCGGCCTGCGCCATCGTACAGGGCGTTGCGGGTCGTGCCTACATGATGCCGGGCGTCGCCGTTCTGAACCTGCTTCTCGTACTTTGTCCAATGAGTGCTGCCGCGATCGCGGACGGGACTTACCTGCTCGCACCCGCCGCGGTCGTCTACATAGGATTTCTCACGTCCTTCATCGCCATGATGACGAAACTGCGGCTGCGGCAACTGAGGGCGGAACGGCTTTCTGATACCCTTCTGGAACAGCTCCTCGAAAAGAACGGGGAGTTGGAAACCGCGAATGCGAAACTCGTGAAGCTGGCGACGACCGATTCCCTGACGGGCTTGGCAAACAGACGTGAACTCGATCGCAAGCTGCAGGCTGAGCTGGTTTCGTCTCTCGAGCGAGGTCAGACGCTGTCGCTGCTGCTCATCGACGTTGATCAATTCAAAAGATTCAACGACACCTACGGTCACCAGGCAGGCGACATCTGCCTCAAAGCAGTCGCCGAGGTGCTGGCGGCGTGCAACTGGGGCGAAGGCAGCCTTGTGGCTCGCTATGGTGGCGAAGAATTCGCTGTTGTCATGCCGGAAGCTTCTCCCGATCTCGTGATGCGTGTGGCCGAACAGGCGCGACTCTCCGTGAAGCTGAAGGATCTGTCGCACGTCCCTGGCAAACCTGATCGTCAGACGATCAGTGTGGGAGTAGCGACCCTTTGCCCTGATCCCACGACCACCGTAGACACACTGCTTCGGCACGCAGATCGAGCGCTCTACCAAGCCAAACAGCAGGGTCGGGATCGAGTGGTCTTCCAGGATCCGATGAAGCAGAAATGGACGACACTCTCAAACGCGAGGCTTGAAGACTGAAGCCGAGAGACCCATCGCTTTTACGACGAGCCTCTCAGCTGATGCGCGGCCCTGTTAGCGGTCCTGCTGATAGCCTTGATTGGTCGTATTGACCTTGATGTTGCCTTGGCGGCCTTGCGTATCGAAGTTCTTGTCGCCCGGATCAACGCCCCGGCCCTCCGAGCTGTTCGCTGTGGCAGGCTCGCCGGGCCCCTTGTGGCTGCGGTTCTCTTCCGGAACGGGCGGCAGCTTGCTGTTCATCTGAACCTCCTTGGTTGAGCACTCTGTTTGGCTAACCATTGGCGACGTTTGATGTTCCGGAACGCGGGAACCGCGCTTCTCACTAGCGCGTTCGACAGGCAACGATGGCCCCCGGAGCAAGAGATGAGTCACCCCGCGATCCAGCCGCTGACCACACCTTCCAGCGATCGCAAATGGTGGCACAGCGCCACCGTTTATCAGATCTATCCCCGAAGCTTCTGCGACAGCAATGGCGACGGTGCCGGGGATATCCCCGGCATCGTGTCAAAACTCGATTACCTGCAGTCGCTCGGCATAACGGTGATATGGCTTTCGCCGATCTTCACCTCTCCGATGGATGACAACGGCTACGATATCTCCGACTACCAAGGAATCGCCGCGGAGTTTGGAACGCTTGCAGACTTCGACCGGCTGGTGTCGGAGGCGCGGAAGCGCGGCATTGGCATCTTACTCGATTTGGTCGTAAACCACACCTCGGACGAACATCCGTGGTTCCGGGAGGCGCGAAAGTCGAGAGATAACCCCTACCGCGACTACTATGTCTGGCGCGACCCATCGCCTGACGGCGGCGTACCTAATACCCTTACCTCATCCTTCGGAGGACCGGCATGGACGCTCGACCCGCAGACAGGCCAATACTATCTGCACCTTTTCTCCCGCCGCCAGCCTGACCTCAACTGGGAAAACCCATTGGTGCGAGCAGAGGTCTACCGGATGATGAACTGGTGGCTGGACCGCGGCATTGCCGGGTTCCGCATGGACGTTATCGACCTGATCGGCAAGCAGGTGGATGCCGGCATCACCAGCGACGGGCCACATCTCCACGATTACCTGCAGGAGATGAACCGCGAAACCTTCGGCAGCCGCGACGTGCTGACGGTCGGGGAAGCGTGGAGCGCCACTCCGGCCTCGGCGCTGCTCTACTCTGCCCATGACCGGAACGAGCTTTCCATGGTCTTTCAGTTCGAGCATGTCACGCAGGCTTGGGATGAGACCTACGGCAAGTGGCGGCCGAAGCCGCTCGACCTCGTTGCCTTGAAGGCCGTCTTCGCAAAATGGCAGCTGGCGCTTGCGGACGACGGCTGGAACACGCTGTTCTGGGGCAACCACGACCTTCCCAGAGCCGTCTCCCGCTATGGGAATACGACTGGCTACCACGTCGAATCCGCAAAGATGCTGGCGACGGTCCTCCACCTGATGAAGGGCACGCCCTTTATCTATCAGGGAGAGGAGATCGGCATGACGAACGTGCCATTTGTCTCGATCGACCAATATAAGGACATCGAGACGCTCAACATGCACCGACTGCACCTAGAGGCGGGGCTGTCGCCGGAGGATTTCATCAAGGGCGCCAACGAGAGCGGGCGTGACAATGCCCGCACCCCCATGCAATGGGATGCAACGCCAAACGGCGGCTTCACCACCGGCGCCCCGTGGATCGAAGTGAATCCCAACTACACGACGCTGAATGCAGAGCTACAGATTGGCGACGATCGGTCGATCTGGAACCACTATCGGCGCCTCGTGGAGCTGCGAAAGCAGCATGAGGTGATCGTCTATGGTCAATATCACTCGTGGCTGGACCGACACCCGGACGTATTCGTCTACAGTCGTACGCTGGAGCAGGAACGTATCGTGGTCGTCGCGAACTTCCGGGCGGAGGTGGTCACTGTGACGATGCCAAACGAGCTTCAGTCGTCCGGACGCTGCCTGATAAGCAATTACGACATGGTGCAAGCCATTGGCGAGGAGGTAACTTTGCAGCCTTATGAAGCCTTTGCCATGCATTCCGATCTGCGCGTCAGGTAGAGGTCACCAAATCCACGATTGGGCCATGACATCCGTCGTCTTTCCTGTAAGGTACGCGGTGACAGGGGCGTCCGCGACTGCGGGCTGAGAAGCACCCTTTGAACCTGAACCAGATCATGCTGGCGGAGGGAGTCGTGAAGACGCGGATCAGTAGCGTCTCCGGCCGCCCCGCCGAAAGGGCGAGCCTTGACCGATACTTCTCTTCCCTGCGGTGACATTCTTTCAGCAATGCGCCAGAAAAACCCTCTGGTGCAATGCATCACCAATGATGTCGCGATGAACATCGCCGCCAACGTGCTGCTGGCCGCCGGCGCCTCCCCGGCCATGGTGAGTGCCGAAGAAGAGGCCGGCGAGTTCGCGGGACTTGCTGGCGCAGTCACCATAAACATCGGCACTCTGTGGGCGGGCGGCGTCGCCGGCATGCGCGAGGCGGCCCGTGCTGCGACGGCGGCCGGAATTCCTTGGGTGCTCGATCCAGTCGCTCACTACGCGACGGGCTTCCGCCGCAAAGCAATTGCCGAACTGATAGCGCTAAACCCGACAATCGTTCGGGGCAACGCCTCGGAGATAATGGCGCTGGCCGGGGAGACCGCGAGGGGACAGGGCGTCGACAGCGGTGACAGCGCCCGGTCGGCACAGGCCGCAGCGACCGCATTGGCGCAGCGTCAGCATTGCATCGTCGCGGTCACCGGAGACGTCGATTTTGTCACTGACGGCGCTCGTTCGATCGATATCGAGGGAGGCTCCCCCGTTATGCCGAAAGTGACCGCCATTGGCTGCGCCCTCACCTGTCTCGTCGGTGCCTGTGTCGCGGTGGCTCCCGGCCAACCACTCGAAGCAACTGTCACCGCACTCGGGCTCTTCGCGGTCTGCGGCGAGGACGTCGGCAGACGCGCCCAAGGGCCCGGCTCCTTTCAACCTCTTTTTCTTGATGCACTGCATGCGATCGATAGCGTCCAGTTTGTTTCCAATCTTCGGGTGAAAGTGCTGTGAGAAGAAGCCTGGATCTTTCCCTTTATCTCGTTCTTGACCCATTCCTCTGCAGCTCAATCGGAATGGTCGAAACTGCGAGGCTGGCGGTAGCCGGCGGAGCGACCGTGGTGCAGCTACGCGACAAGCAGGCGGATACGAACGCCATGATCGAATGTGGACTGGCGCTGAAAAGCGCCCTTGCCGGCACCGGCGTTCCGCTGATCGTCAACGACGATGTCGAGGCAGCCATCGCCATTTCCGCAGAAGGTCTCCATGTCGGCCAGGGCGATCTTGGGGTGACCGAGGTTCGTCGCCAGATTCCCGCCGGCATGATCCTTGGCCTCTCAGTAGGAACCGTCGAACTTGCGCAGGCTGTCGATCCGCAGCTTGTGGACTACGTCGGCGTAGGACCCGTCTTCGCCACCAGAACGAAGCTCGATCACAAGACGCCCATCGGTTTCGATGGTCTGGCGCGTATCGCTCGAGCCGTACCCGTACCGACTGTTGCCATTGGCGGTCTCAAAGAAGGGCATGCCGCACAGGTTCTGGCGGCAGGCGCAGACGGGCTGGCCGTCGTCTCCGCCATCTGCGGAACGACAGATCCGCAAGCCGCAGCACGAAAGCTTGCGATTGAGATTCGGGAGGCTAGCCGATGATTGCCAATATTCTCACCATTGCAGGTTCCGATCCCTCCGGCGGCGCTGGCATTCAGGCAGACCTCAAGGCTTTCGCTGCGCGTGGCACCTACGGGATGGCGGTCTTGACCGCCTTGACGGCGCAAAACACCCAAGGGGTGACGGGAGTACACCTGATCCCGGCCGATTTCGTCGCGAGTCAGATCAGCGCTGTCTTCGATGATGTTCGGGTGGATGCAGTCAAGATCGGCATGATTGCCACCGCAGAGATTGCTGAAGCCGTCGCCGATGCGCTCGCAGCGCATCCGGATGTACCGGTGGTGCTGGACCCCGTGATGGTGGCAAAGGGCGGCGCTTCGCTCCTGGCGCCGGAAGCCGTTGAGGCGCTGAACCGCAGGCTGCTTCCGCTCGCGACCCTGATCACGCCAAACCTGCCTGAAGCGGCAGCGCTCTTGGGGGAAAACGAAGCAAGTGACCGAGGGGCCATGGCGGCGCAAGCAAAGCAGCTAATGGCCCTCGGTCCGCGTGTCGTGCTGGTCAAGGGTGGGCACCTCAATAGCTCCGAAAGCCCCGATGTCCTCGCAGACAACGAGTCACTCGTGTGGCTGGAGGGCTGCAGGAGCACGACGCGGAACACACATGGAACCGGCTGCACGCTCTCAAGCGCTATCGCTGCCGAACTGGGCAAGGGAGCAGATCCACTGACCGCCGTACAGTCCGCGAAGAATTTCATCGCCACCGCCATTGAACGGTCGGGGGAGCTATCCGTCGGGAGTGGCCACGGCCCTGTTCATCATTTTCACCAGTGGTGGTGAAAGCTGTCGCAGCCGCGACACAGCGGAAGATCAGCGCCTGCTGAGCGATAGAGAATTGAGCGCGCGCTCAATCTCCTCGTTCGCGAACGGCTTTTTGAGGAGCACTGCACCATCCACTGCGCCATCATCGGGAATCCGATCACGCCCGGTGGCAAAAACGACGCCGACCTCGGGAGAGATCTCGCGGGCACTGCGCGCGAACTCCGCGCCGCTGACGCCAGGCAGGCCGAGATCCGTCATGAGAACATCGAAGCTTCCCGAACGCATGAGGTTCAGCGCTTCTTCGGCATTACCCGCTTCTTCGACCTGATGGCCGAGATCCGTCAGCATGTCGGCGGTGCTCATGCGGATGAGGAAATCGTCCTCGACGAGAAGAACGCGGTAGCTGGGCATGGTGGGATTTTCCGTCTTGATTGCAGGAACATCGCCTGCGGCAAGGGTTGCACGAGTGCGGTTTCGTTGTTGCTGGCTGCTGAGTACCTGCCGCACCTTCCGCGCCAGGGACTCTCGGGAATACGGCTTCGAAAGCAGCTCCACGTCGGGGTCAAGTCGTCCGTCATGAACAATGGAGTCCTGCGTATAGCCTGATGTAAATAGGATAGCGATATCGGGAAAGCGCTGCCGCGCCTGCTTGGCGAGCTCTGTACTCTTGATCGGGCCTGGCATAACGACGTCAGTGAAAACGAGATCGATCGGCATTCCACTCTCGATTACGTTAAGAGCGCCGGCCGCGTCCTTGGCCTTGAGGACGCGATAGCCGAGCTCACCGAGCATCTCCACCACAGTCGCCCGTACCTGCTCGTCGTCCTCCGCAACCAGGATCGTCTCCGTACCTCCGCTGATGGGACCGTGCTCTAGATCGATCACGATGTCTTCATCTTGCTCGACCCGGGGAAAGTACAGCCTGATCGTCGTCCCGCGGCCGACTTCGCTGTCGATCTTGATGTGCCCGCCGGACTGCTTGACGAACCCGTAAACCATGGAAAGCCCCAGGCCGGTCCCCTTACCAACGGGCTTGGTCGAGAAGAAGGGTTCGAATACCTGCGCCAACACCTCCGGCGGCATGCCTGAACCGGTATCGGAAACGGTGAGCAGGACATAGTATCCCGCCGTGATTTCCGGCTCTTGCCTCGCATACGCCTCGTCAAGCTTGGCATTGCTGGCGTCGATCGTGAGCGTCCCACCATTCTCCATCGCGTCTCGAGAGTTGATCGCGAGGTTGAGAAGCGCATTCTCGATTTGCGTGGGGTCGAGACAGGCGTTCCAAAGGTCGGCGGAGGTGTTGGTTTTGATCGTGATGTCTTCTCCAAGGGTCCGCCGCAGCAATTCCTCAAGGCCATGAACGAGGCGCGCGACATTGACGACCTTCGGCTCCAGCGGCTGCCTACGGCCGAAGGCGAGGAGCTGGCTTGCCAGTTTACTTCCCCGCTGGACACCCGAAAGGGCGTTGTCCACCCGCCGTGTGGCCCTGTCATTGCCGCCCACGTCACGCGAAAGCAGCTGGAGATTGCCCGAGATGACCTGCAGCAGATTGTTGAAGTCATGGGCAACTCCGCCCGTCAGCTGACCCAGGGCCTCCATTTTCTGGCTCTGACGCAGAGCATCCTCCGCCTTCAGCCGCTCGGCGATCTCTTCGGCGACCTTCTGCTCAAGGCGTGCATTGAGCTCCTGCAGCGCCTCTTCCGCACGCCTGCGGTCCGCTAGCTCCTTCTGTGCCGCCTGGAAAAGGCGGGCGTTGTCCAGTGCTATCGCCACCTGTCCGGCAGCGCCAACGAGAAGCCTCTCATGCTCCTCCTCGAAACGGTTCGGCTCGGGGTGGCCGAAGAAGAGCCCGCCGATCACGGCACCAGATCGAGAGATAACCGGGATGGCGAGATAGCTACGAACGGGAAGGTGGCCTTCCGGCATCCCAAGATAAGGTGCCGACTTGCCGTATCTGTGATCTTCCAGAATATCGCCGGATCGGATCACCCCCTCGCCATTGAAGGTCTGCGAGAACACCGCCGTCTTGCGCGGCATCGGAAAGGCATCGAATGCAGATCGTTCGACGCCGGACAGCGCATAGAGCATGTAGCTCTCGCCGCTCTCGTCGAAGACGTTGTAGAAAAAGGCGCCAAATGCTGCCCCCGTCAATTCTACACCGGCATCGACGGTCAGCTGCACAACCTTTTCGAGACCGAGTTCGGCCGCAAGATCAGCGCCGAGCCTGTTCAGCACTTCCAGATGGCGTGTTTCCCGCCGCAGGGCGATCTCCGCACGCCGCTGATCGGTAACGTCATTGCCCTGTACGAAGATGCCCGCCGTTCGCCCGTCCTCCTCCAGGATCGGCTGAAAGACGAAATCCACGAATCGCTCTTCCGGGGGCAGACCAGGTCGGCGTGCGAGCGCAACCCTGGCTCCCCTGCCGACGTGCCGCAGGCCGGTTCCACGCACGCGGTCCAGGATCTCTACAAAGCCTTGATTGGTGATCTCCGGTAAGGCCTCGCGAATCGGCTTGCCCAGTATGTCCCGATGCCCGACCAAAGCGAGATAGGCGGAGTTAGCATCCTGAAAAACATGGTCCGGCCCTTGCATCATCGCCATGAACCCCGGCGCCTGCTCGAACATCTTGCGCAAGCGCCCGCGCTCGCCACGCAATTGCCGCTCCGCACGAACCTTTCCCGTCGTTTCGACGACCACGGCCATCACTCCGACAGGGCGCCCGCCTTCGTCCATGATCGGAGAGTAGTCGAGGTTCATCCAGACCTGCTCTGGCACGCCGCGCCGGTGAAGCGTCAGCTCCTGGTCGAGGTACGCCAGGGTCTTGCCCGCAAGACCGACCTTCATAACGTTGTCGTTGAAGTCAGCCACCTCCGGCCAGCCTTCTCGCACCTTCGAGCCGAGCAACTGCGGATGCCGACTCCCAGCAAACACAGAGTAGGCGTCGTTGTAGATCATCACCCCGTCTTCGTTCCAAAGCGTGACGATCGGCACGGGTGACTGCAGGATCAGAGAGACGACGGCCTTTGTCCCTTGCGCCCATTCAACGATCGGCCCAAGCGAGGTGTCACTCCAATCGAATTGCGCGATGAGCCCGGCGAGTTCGCCATCATGAGAAAGGAAGGCAGTTTCAGACGCTGGTACCGTCATAAAAGGGTTCCGGTGGGCGGCATTGGCTCGTCCACCCGTCGCACTGCAAGGTACGGCAACAGGGGCTTTGACTTGCATTAGATAGAGCGGCCTTGAAGCTTTGCCAGATGCGGGCTGACCGGATCGCCAGCCAGATCAACGTTCCGATGGCATGCTTCCCCTCGTCCGGGCCCGCTCATGCTAGGAAAGCGCCTCCTCCAGCAGATGCGGCGTATGTCCGTCGCGGAGGCAAGCCCTGTTGAAGTAGTCTTGCAGATCGTTGCGGAAGTCGGTGTTCGTGCAGTGCCGGATGATCTCCCTCGCCCGCTCACGCGGTGCAAGTTCGCGCAGGTCCGCAGCCCGTTTTCCGTGATAAGAATGTCGACGTCGTGCTCATTGTGGTCCACATGCGGAATGATCGGCACCACCGAGGAAATTCTGCCATCCTTGGCCAAGGATTTTGTGACGAAGATGGACAAATAGGCGTTGCGCGCAAAGTCCCCTGAGCCGCCGATGCCGTTCATCATGTGCGTCCCGTTAGAATGGGTCGAGGTTGACATTGCCGTAGATGTCGAACTCCAGGGCGGTGTTGATGCCCATCACGCCGAGACGCCGGATCACCTCAGGATAATTGCTGATTTCCTGCGGGCGCAGAACGATGTGCTCCTTGTACTTCTCGAAGTTGCCGAATACGCGCTCCGCGCAGGCAGTGGAAAGGGTGATGGAGGATCCCGATGCAAAGGTCAGCTTACCGGCATCGAAGAGGTCGAATGTGCTGTCCTGCAGGACTTCGCTGTACATCCTCAGATGGAACGGACCGCTGGCCAAGCCGCTGAGGACGGAGTTCGCGATCGTCCCGATGCCGGCCTGCAGCGGATGCAGCGTCAGGTCCAGCCGTCCCTTCGCCACCTCCTCCTCGAGGAACCGGATCAGATGGCCAGCGATCGCATCCGTATCCGCGTCAGGCGGCTTGATCGAGGACGCGCTGTCCTTCTCGTCCGTCACCACGATCGCGACAATCTTGTCCGGATCGATCGGCACATAGGGAAAACCGACGCGGCTTTCGCAGGTCACGACAGGGATCGGCACGCGCGACGGGCGCCTTCCAGGGAAGTAGATGTCGTGGAGCCCTTCCAGTTCCGCCGGCTGACTGAGGTTGATCTCGACGATGATCTTGTTCGCAAGCACGGCGAAACTCGCCGAGTTGCCGACGGAGGTCGACGGCACGATGCCGCGATCCTCGGTGATCGCCGCCGCTTCGACAATGGCATGATTTATCGGCCCTAACTGGACGGACCGCAGATGCTCGACGGTCTCGGACAGGTGTTGGTCGATGAACAAGATCTCGCCGCGATTTATCGCCGCCCGGAGCGTTCGGTCCGCCTGAAGGGCGTCCGCCGCGCCAGGACATGCGCCTCTGTCAGCACCCGGTACACACCATGGCCAAGCAAGGCCCCTGTGATGAGGGTGATCTTGAAAGGGTCCGTCTTGCTTTCGACCACGTTCAAACGCGCGCAACAAAGATGGCCTTGATCAAAGTCAAGCTCTGGTGCAGCGGGCGGCACATGTACTGTAAGCTCAAGCGGTCGCCGAAGCCTTCTCGACGCCAAGATGCTGCCCGAGCGCCCGATCGTCCGCCAGAAGCTCCTCGCTGGAGCCTTTGTAGACAATGGCGCCCCGATCCAGGATGACCGCCTCATCCGCGAGCGGCAGAACCTTTCGGGCCTTCTGCTCGATGATGATCGCAGACATACCCTCGCCGGTGACGATCTCCGCAAGCGCCGCCAGAAGCTCGTCGACGATGATCGGCGCCAGTCCTTCCAGCGGCTCGTCGAGAAGCAGCAGTTTCGGATTGACCATCAGCGCACGGGCCGCCGCCAGCATCTGCTGCTCGCCGCCCGACAGGTGGCTGCCGAGGTTCCGCCGGCGCTCCTTGAGACGCGGGAACATCGAATAGGCCCGCTCCAAGGTCCAGACGCCGGGGCGGGCGATCGCCGTAAGGTTCTCTTCAACCGTCAGCGACTTGAAGATGTTGCGCTCCTGGGGCACCCAACCGATGCCAGCTGCCGCACGGCGATCTGCGCGGAGGCGCGTGACGTCCTGTCCCATCAGGTGGATGGTGCCGCTGTGATGGGTCGTCAGCCCGGCCAGCGTGTCGATCAGAGTCGTCTTGCCCGTCCCGTTGCGCCCCAGCAGAGCGAGTGTGCGGCCTCTCTCCAGTGTCAGATCGATACCCGCCAGCACGGCAGCCTCGCCATACCCTGCGACCAGCTGGTGTGTGCCAAGCAGCGGCGTCATGCAGCCTCTCCAAGATAAACGGCTCTGACGCCTGGATTGGCAGCAATCTCTTGGACTGTTCCCTCTGCAAAGATCGCTCCTGCGACCAGCACGGAGATGCGGCTTGCAAAGGAGAAGACAAGATCCATGTCGTGCTCGATAAGCACCACCGTCACGCCTGATGGAAGGTCCGAGACGATCTGCAGAACCTCATGACGCTCGTCCTCCGGGACGCCTGCTGCGGGCTCGTCCAGGAGAAGGACGCGCGGTTTTGCGGCGAAGGCAAGAGCAATCTCCAATAGTCTTTGCTTTCCATAGGGCAGTCTGTCCGTCCGCTCATCCATTACGGCCGCAAGCCTAAAGCGGGAAAGGAGCGCAGCGGCTTCATCAACCAGCGCGCCATGTCCAGTGACCTTGGACCACAGGCTGCCGCCCACGCCCTCGCGCTCGAGCATCGCGAGCGTCACGGTCTCCAGGGGGGTGTAATCTGCAAAAAGCTGATTGATCTGGAACGTCCGCGTCAGCCCCTTCTTGACCCTCACATGCGACGGCAGCGTCGTGATGTCCTTGCCTTCCAGAAAGATCTGTCCCGAACTGACCGGACGCACGCCCGCCAACAGATTGATGAACGTTGTCTTGCCGGCACCGTTGGGGCCAATCAGCGCATGCCGCGCACCCTGTTCGATCTGCAGCGAGACGTCGTTCGTCGCCATGAAGGCACCGAAATTCCGCTGCAGGCGACGTGTCTCCAACACAACCGTCATCGTCCGCCCTCCCTCAGCCTGGATAGCCGCTGCGGCATGTACTCGATCCAGTGCGCAAGCCGCTCCCGGCCGACGAGCACGAGGACGACCAACAGCAGTCCGATCCAGAACATCCAGTACTGAGGCGTCACGACCGACAACCAGTCCTTCAGCAGCGTGAAGCCCACGGCACCAAAGATCCCCCCATACAGATAGCCAGTCCCGCCGATCACCAGGATCAGAAGGACGTCGGCGGACCGGTGGAAGGCCAGGACGTCCGGCGACACGAAGGAGGTCGTCTGAGTGAGCAGCGCCCCAGCAAATCCGGCCATGATCGCGGCAATGGTGTAGGTGATGATAAGCCGCCGTCGTGCCGGGATACCAACGAGCGCAGCACGCGTCGGATTGCTCTTGATTGCCTTGAGCGAAAGCCCGAAGGGCGAGAAGGCGATGCGCCGGGCGATCATCGTCGAGATAAAAAGCACGGCAAGGCAGTAGACGTACCCGTTGCGCCCCCAGAGGTCGAAGGGGAAGAGCCCGACGATCGGGTCAAGGCTGAAGCCGCTCAGCCCGTCGGCCCCGCCCGTCAACCAGGCCATCTGGTTGGCAATCTCCGCAAGCATGAGCGCGATGCCGAGCGTCGTCATCAGCCGCGTCAGGTCTGACCCGCGTAGTATCAGGAAGCTCGTCGCAAACCCCAGCACGCCGGCGACGGCACCGGCGACGATCAGACCGATGACCGGCTCTGCGACCACATGGCGAGCGAAGAGGCCTGCCGCATAGGCGCCCACCCCGAAGAACGCAGTATGTCCAAGGGAGACGATGCCGGCAAAGCCCAGCACGAGGTCGAGCGAAACCGCGAACAATGCCAGGATTGCGATCTCCGTCAGGATGAGCATCTTCGAGGGCAGCAGGAAGATGGCTACGACCGCCGCGATCCAGATGATGACCTCGAAGAAACGGATGGCGCTTCGCCTTTGCAGCAGGCGCCTTGCCCTTGCCTGCTCCGCCTGATCTTCCGCCGCTGGTCGGATAGCCCCTTGCGCCATCAAACTCATCGACCGCCTCGCGCAAAGAGACCGGCAGGCCGCAGGATCAACATGATGACCATCAGCCCATAGATTACGAAGGGTCCGATATCCGGAACGTAGTATTTTCCTGCCACGTCAGCGACGCCCAACAGCAACGCAGCAAGGAACGGGCCGCTGACGGTGGAAGTACCGCCCACGGCTACCACGATCAGGAAGTAGATCATGAACTTGAGCGGGAAGTTGGGATCAAGACCAAGGATCTCTGCCCCCATGGCCCCACCAAGACCCGCAAGCCCCTAGCCGAAGGCGAAGGTGAGCGCAAATACCGCGGACACGTTGATGCCGAGCCCCATGGCCACGCGTCGGTCATCGACGGCCGCCCTCAACCTGCTGCCGAAGCGGGTCTTCGATAGGATCAGCTGAAGCGCCAAGGCCAGTACCGCGCATATAATGATCGTGAAGAGCCGGTAGCGGCCGATCCCGGCACCGAAGATTTCCATCCGGCCAGAGAGTTCTGCCGGCAGCTGGATCAGTTGCTGCTGGCCACCCATGATGTAATCCGCAGCTGCCACCGACATGAAGACCAGCCCGACGGAGAAAAGGACTTGGTCGAGGTGGCTCGCCTGATAGAGCCGGCGGTAGAGCGTCCTCTCAAGAATGCCTCCCAGCGCCGCACTGACGAGAAAGGCTGCAGGCAGACACCAGTAGAAGGAGACGCCGTAGCGGTTCATCAGTACAACGGTGACGTATCCGCCGGTCATGGCAAAGGCACCGTGGGCGAGATTGATGAAGTTCATCAGGCCGAGCGTGATCGTCAGTCCGCAGGCAAGGATGAACAGAAGCATGCCATAGGCGATGCCGTCGAACAGGATGGTCAGCATAGGCCCTCACCGGTGGAGCGGCCGGCAAAGCACCGGCCGCCTTGTTCGGTTCACTTCGCAGTGTTCGGGTCGCCGATCTTCTCGTACTTGGTGAACTCCACATTGTAGAGCTCGCCGTCGACCTCCTTCACCTCGCGGATATAGATGTCCTGCACGATGTCCCGCGTCTCCGGATCGATCATGATCGGCCCGCGTGGGCTGGTCCACTCCATGCCCTTCATCGCTTCGATCAGCTTCGTCCCGTCGGCATCACCGCCGGTCTTTTCCAGTGCCGCATACGCAAGATGCATGGCGTCATAGCCGCCGACCGCCATGAAGTTCGGCCGCATGTTGTTGTTGGCATTGCGCACCTGCTCCACGAAGGCCTTGTTTTCCGGGCTGTCGTGATTTGCCGAATAGAAGTGCCCGGTGATCAAGCCCTTGGCCGCATCTCCGATCCCGTTCAAGAGATCGTCGTCGGTGACGTCGCCGGTTGCAATGAGCTTGATGCCGGCATCCGCCAGCCCGCGCTCAACGAACTGCTTCATGAACAGAGACCCGACGCCCGAGGGAACGAAGACGAAGACTGCATCCGGCTTCGCATCCCGCACCCGCTGCAGGAAAGGCGCGAAATCGGGGTTCTGCAGCGGCACGCGGACAGACTCGACGATCTCCCCGCCTTCCTTCTTGAACTGGTCGACGAAGCCTTTCTCGATGTCGTGGCCGGGACCATAATCCGTCACCAGCGTCACGACGCGCTTGAGGTCGTTCTCGACAGCCCATGTCGCCACAGGCAGCGCCGACTGCGGGCCGCCCATGCTGGTGCGAACATAGTATTCCGACTGCGGCATGATCGCCGAGGTCGTCGCGGACGTGATGATCGCGGGAATCTTTGCTTGGTTGAGAACCGGCGCCACCGCCATCGCCAAGGGCGTCAGGCCGAAGCCCATCAGCATGCTGACTCCGTCATTCACCACCAGCTCCTGCGCAATGCGGCGGGTCTGGTCGGCGGTGCCGGCATCGTCGCGCAGGACGAGTTCCACCTTCTTGCCGGCAACCTCGTCTCCATGGAGCGCCATGTACGCGCGAACGCCCGCCTCGACTTGGCGACCCGTCGATGCGAAGGGTCCCGTCATCGGCAGGATCAGGCCGATTTTCACCGCCTCCTGCGCCTGCGCCGGAAGCGCCATCAGGCATCCCAGCACCACAGCTGCGGCGCACATGAAGCTTCTTCTGTTGAGCATGCCTTCTCCTCCTCTAGATTCGGCCAGGCAGTCCCTCCAGACTACGCGGCAGCCGGTCTCCTCACCGGCGGCGGATGGATGTGTACCGGACCAGTGGGTCTGAGCAGCACCAAGCTCTTCTTCAGGCTTCGGCCTGATAATGTATACACAATGCGTCGCGCTCCCCGAAGTAGCACCTTCTCCCGGTGAAGCCGCCGCTCTAGCCAGCTGCGCCTTCACCGCGGCCTCAACGCGAGCATCGCACCTGGTCCACAAAGCGCCTCCATGCCCGCTCGCCAAGTCTCTCTTCGTTTGAGAAGCTAGGACCTGTATACACCTGATGTCAATATCGCCTCTTGTGGCTCACGCCCTTGTTGCATCACACGCATTATCACTATCGCGCGAAAAGCTCGCCAGTTGCCACTATAGGTTGAGCAAGCCTCCCGGAGCATAGATCCTGCCGAGAGAACGACGCCGCATGACTTCTGCAGGTGGGGCAAAGCGAACCTCGTCATCAGAAACACGAGCGGATATTATTGATGACGGTCCGGTCGAAGTTCTCGATCGAGTAGTCCTGGCACTCTGCCAACTTCAAGGAACATGCCGGCATTGTTGACGAGAAACATCAATGCTGCCGAACTTGCTGATTGCCTGCTTCGACACATGCCTTGGCATGTTCCTCCTGCGCAACATCACCGGAACAGGTTATCACTTCCGCACCTGCCCGTGTCAGAGTGGCGGCGACGTCATCGACCGGATCGTCCGGCAGGTCTGCAAGCACCAATCGCGCTCCCTCGGCAGCGAACTCGTGCGCTATGGCTTAGCCAATACCGGCGCCTGCCCCAGTGATGATGGCAATCTGGCCGTCGAGTCTTCCGGTCATTTTGAACCTCCTTGAAAACGGCCCGAACCGGAGCGACCGAGGAAGGTTCCGCAGGAGCGGGCGAACATCTCGGCTCAGCGCCGACGCAGCCCATCGATGAAGATGTCGACCATGCGCAGCGCCGACGGCTGCCAATCGTCCGGTCCTTGGGAATAGAAGATCCCGACCAAAGTGCGTAGCAGGTCCTCCGCCGGAACATCGTCACGGATCTGCCCTGAGGTGACGGCGCGGTCGAGCAGGAGACGGATCGCATCGAGCATCCGCTCGGTCGAATAAGCCTTCAATTCGGAAGAACCGGCGGCGGCCAATTGCAGCGCCTCGATCATGCCCTTCTTGGTTGCCAGCAGCCTGACATTCGCCTGCAGCCAGCGCTTCAGCCCGTCGACGGGATCGCCTTGCGTGGCCAGTTCCTCAGCGAGGTCGGCCAGGATGTCGACCTCGTGCCGATAGACGGCCTCGAATAGAGCCTCGCGCGTGGGGAAATGGCGGTATAACGTGCCGATCCCCAGTCCCGCCTGCCGCGCGACAGCCTCCAGGCTTGCCTGCTTGTCACCCGCGCTGAAGACCTGGGTCGCCGCCTCGAGCAGCAGCGCACGGTTACGAAGCGAGTCTGCCCTTGGACGTCTTGTTTTTCCGCGTTGTGCTTCCATGTCCTTTGGCAGGATCTTTCCTCTTGCTAAACGGAGGGCGCCTCCGTATAAATGAGCCCAGCCGGGCACGTCATCTGTTTCCATCCGGTCGCGGCATTTCGTCCGCATGTTTTCGCAATCTGCGTCTCCGCCGTCTCTGGCGGCTTCGATCCTTACATCACAATCACTGAATGGAGTATCCCATGACACTCTCCATCAGCCTCACCATCAACGGTCAGCCGAAGACGATCGCGCTCGATGACCCGCGGGTGACGCTGCTCGACCTCCTGCGCGAGCGGCTTTACCTGACCGGCACGAAGAAAGGCTGCGATCGTGGCCAGTGCGGCGCCTGCACCGTGCTTGTTGATGGACGGCGCATGAACTCATGTCTGTCGCTTGCGGTGAGCTTGAATGGGACCGAAGTGACAACAATCGAAGGCCTTGCCGAGGGTGACGACCTGCATCCGGTGCAGGCGGCATTCATCGAATGCGATGGTTTTCAATGCGGCTACTGCACCCCCGGCCAGATCATGAGCGCCGTCGGACTGATTTCCGAAGGCCATGCCGGAGACGATCCGGAGCGGGTCCGCGAACTGATGAGCGGCAATCTCTGTCGCTGCGGCGCCTACCAGGGCATCACGGAAGCCGTCCTTGAGGCACAGCGCACACTCAAGGAACAGAAGGAGAGGGACGCAGCATGAACCGCTTCGATTACATCTGTCCCACCACGGTTGCGGAGGCCGTCGCTGGCGCAGCCGAAACAGGCTCCGCGTACTTGGCGGCCGGCACCAATCTTGTCGATCTGATGAAGATCGGCGTTGCACGTCCCCAGCGCCTGATCGACGTCACCAAACTCCCTGGGCTCGATGCGATCGAATGGTCGCCGGATGGCAGCGTCCGAGTGGGCGCAATGGTGCGCAACGCCGACCTCGCTTACGACCTGCGCTTCGCGGAAAATTTCCCTGCCGTCGCCGAAGCGCTCCTTTCCGGCGCGTCGGCTCAACTGCGCAATGCGGCCACCGTCGGCGGCAACTTGATGCAGCGAACCCGCTGCGCCTATTTCCAGGACACCGCCAGCGCCTGCAATCGCCGAGCTCCCGGCTCCGGCTGCGATGCTCTTGAAGGCGACAATCGCCTCCACGCCGTCATCGGCTGGAGCGAACACTGCATCGCCACGCACCCGTCCGACTTCTGCGTTCCGCTGGCGGCTCTGGATGCCGTGGTCGAGGTGGAAGGTCCGCAAGGGCGGCGGGACATCCCGTTCGAAAGCTTCCATCGTCTGCCGGGTGATACGCCGGAAATCGAGACGAACCTTGCGCCGGGTGAGCTGATCTTGGGGGTTCGGTTTCCGGCCGAAGCTGCGCGTTTCAAGGCGCATTCCCGCTACCTCAAGCTTCGCGAACGCACATCCTATGCCTTCGCGGTGGTTTCCGCGGCCGCCGCACTTGATCTTCAGGAAGGCTCGATTCGCCATGCGCGGCTTGCAGTCGGTGCAGTGGCGGCCAAGCCGTGGCGCATCCGCGAGGCCGAAGAAGGCCTGATCGGAGGCGAGCCGACCACTGAAGCGTTCGCCAAGGCCGCAGAAATTGCCCTCGCCGGTGCGAGCCCTTCGGGCGATAACGCATTCAAGATCGAGCTGGCGCGCCGCATTATCGTTCGCGCACTTGCCCTTGCCGCTGAAGGAACGCCGCGGGCCATGCCGGCGCTGCCCGGTTCACCCTTCTCCTCTGCTTCGGGAGTATCCCATGTCGCTTGATCCTTCTTCCGCCCAGGCCACCCGCTACGGCTCCAATGCCGGCCAGCCCCTGACGCGCCGCGACGGGCTGCTGAAGGTCACCGGCCGCGCCACCTATGCTGCGGACAATCATCCCGAAGGCATGCTCTACGCGGTGACAGCCGTCAGCAAGATCGCCCGCGGCCGCGTGACGTCGCTCGACGTTGCGGCGGCCAAGGCGTATCCCGGCGTTGTCGAGGTTCTGACGCCGCAGAACCGGCCGCCACTTGCCCATGATCCGGACGAAAAACTGCCGCCCTTCGGCTTTCGGATCGAGGTCCTTCAGGATGAAACGGTACGCTATGCCAACCAGCCCATCGCCCTCGTTGTCGCCGAAACGCTCGAGGCGGCTACAGAGGGTGCGGCGCTTCTCAACCCGCAATACGAGATCCGTAAACCGCGGACAGGGTTGGATGATGGCATGCGGTTTGATCCGCCCGCTGTCGGCGTGGGTTCGCCGCCACGGGCAGAGCATGGTGATATCGAAGCAGGGCTTGCAGCAGCAGCCCAAGTGGTTGAGGCAGATTACGAAACGCCCGCCCAATATCACAACGCCATGGAACCTCACGCCGTGGTAGCCGAGTGGGACGGCGACCGCCTGATGCTCGACATGCCGAACCAGGCATTGGTGATTAGCAGTGCCTCCTATGCCACCTATTTCGGCATCCGGCCGGAAAACGTGGTAATCCGCTCGCCCTTCCTCGGTGGCGGTTTCGGCTCCAAGGCGATCCTCAACGGACCGCAGATGCTGGCGATCATGGCCGCGCGAATGCTGAAGCGTCCGGTCAAGCTCGCCCTCAGCCGGTCCCAGATGTACGGCCCGGTCGGGCATCGCGGCAACACGTGGCAGAAGCTGCGGATCGGGCTGGACAGGGACGGACATCTGACGGCCCTTCACCACAAGTCAATTTCGGCAACGTCCTCCTTTGACGATTTTCTGGAGCCGGCCGCCAATGCTTCGACGCATCTTTACGCCAGTCCTGCGCTGCTGTCCGAGCATGAAGGAATCCGCCTCGATGTCGGCACGCCTGGCCCCATGCGGGCACCGGGCGAAGCCTCGGGTTCGGCGGCGCTCGAGGTCGCCATCGACGAGGCCGCAGAAGCCTGCGGGATGGACCCACTCGATTTTCGCCTCAAGAACTATGCCGAAACCGAGCCCGGCACCGGCAGGCCGTTCTCCTCAAAGGCACTGCGCGAGTGCTACATGGAAGGCGCCAAGCGCTTAGGCTGGGCCGGCCGGCCGCTCGCTGCGCGTCAGATGCGCGACGAAAACGGCTTCCTCGTCGGCTGGGGTATGGGAACCGCCCTCTTCCCCTGTCCGCAGTTCGCCGCTGAAGCGCGTGCCACCCTTCGGGCAGACGGTTCAGCACTTGTGGAGACGGCTGGCGTCGACATGGGCCAGGGCGCGTGGACGGCCTTGGCGCAAATCGCGGCAGAAGCACTGGGGCTAGACCCCGACCAGGTTGAGTTCCGCTCGGGCGTATCGACACTGCCGGACGGCGGCATTGCCGGTGGCTCAGGTCACACGGCGAGCGCAGGGCTTGCCCTTCACAACGCCGGCAAGGATATCATCAAGAAACTTGCCGAACTCGCGACCAAAGACTCGGCCTCGCCCCTGTTCGGTGCAGGCAACGTCGGTGTCGACGCAAGAGGCGGGCGCCTTTATCGTCGCGACGACGACAGCCGCAGCGAGAGCTACGCTGAAATCCTTGCCCGTGCCGGTGGTCAAGAGATCATTGGCAGCGGCCAATCCACGCGTGAGCCCGACCATAGTGAAACGCACGCGATGTTCTCCCACGGCGCGGTCTTTGCCGAGGTGAAGGTTGACCCGGACCTCGGACAGGTTCGCGTAAGCCGGCTTGTCGGTGCGTTTGCCGCAGGACGCATCATCAACCCGAGACTGGTCCGAAGCCAGTACTTCGGCGGCATGATCTGGGGCGCGTCCTTTGCCCTCCACGAGGAGGCCGTAATCGATCACCGGACCGGACGCGTCATGAATGCGGATCTTGCGGAATATCATGTGCCGGTCAACGCCGACATCCCGTCACTTGAGGCGATCCTGATCCCGGAAGACGACCCTTTCGTCAACGCGCTCGGCGTCAAGGGCGTCGGCGAGATCGGCATCACCGGCACAGTCGGCGCGATTGCCAATGCCGTCTGGCATGCCACCGGCGTCCGCGCCCGCAAGTTCCCGATCCGGATTGAGAGCCTGGTCATCTGAACAAGCGACAGAGGCCGCGGACCGCCAGAACGGGGTCTGTGGCGTGCATCTATCGTAGCTCGAGTGTCTGAAGTGTCGCACGAAGCCGGTTCAATGTGCCGACCTCAGAACGCCTCAGCAGCAAAAGCCGACATTGGCCAGCCTTTTTGATGCGGCGGAGCGATCGATTGCGTGGATGACCCGTTCAAACTCGAGCGCCGCCTCGAAGTCAGGATAGGCATGGCCATCCTCCGCGATGGCCCCGAGGAAGTTCCAGGCCTCGATGGTCTTAAGGTCGTTGAAGCCCAGTTGATGTCCCGGAGCGGGGCAGAAGTTGCCGTAGGGCGGGTGGGAGGGACCGGTTAGGATGGTACAAAAGCCGTCCGAAGATTTGTCGCCGGTGTTCTGGTAGACCTGCAGCTCGTTCATCCGCTCCTGCTCAAAACAAATCATACCGGCTGTGCCATGGACCTCCCAGCCGATGCGACTCTTCCTGCCCCAGGCTGAGCGTGAGGCGGAGAATACGCCGGTGGTGCCGCTCTCGAAGCGGATCAGGGCGCTGGCGATATCTTCGTTCTCCACCGACTTGCGTTCGGCCGATCCTTCGACGGGCCGCGTCTTGTGCACCGTGTCCACATCCGCAATGACAGTGGCAACGGGGCCCATCAACCCCTGCATCAGGGACACGAGGTGGCATCCGAGATCACCCAGCGCGCCGAGCCCGGCTTCAGAACGGATCGCACGCCAGGTCCAAGCTGTCTCCGGGTCTGCCTGATAGTCCTCGTCGACAAAGCCTCGAAAGTGGATGGGCCTGCCGATGGCGCCCTCGCGGACCAGCTTGCGGGCGTGCTTGTAGATCGGGTTGGCGACATAGTTGTAGCCGACGATGGTCTTGCGACCGGAGGCCTTCGCCGCAGCTTCCATGCGCATCGCTTCCTCCAGCGTCAGGGCCATGGGCTTCTCGCAATGGACATGCTTGCCGCTTTCGAGAGCTGCGATGGCCATCTCCGCATGCATCTTGTTCGGAGTAGTGATGCAGACGATGTCGACGGCAGAATCATTAAGCAGGTCACGCCAATTGGCAGTCGCTTGGTAGAAGCCGAACTGCCTCGCCATGGCTTGCGCCTTGTCAATAGGAGTATCGCACAAGACCTCGAGCCTGATATCGGGCACATCACCGAAGACCGCATTGACCGAACGGTAGGCGAGCGCATGCACCTTCCCCATGAAACCGGTGCCGATCAAGCCGATGCCCAAGGATTTCATCAACCAACTCCTCCCGTGAACCAATCGTCTGATCTTCGATTGAGTCGCGTAAGGCCGCAATGCTTGCCTAACCCGCGCATCTCTTCCGCCGGGGAGGTGATGAATCGAGGTTGCCGAGTCGGTTGACCTCGACTTCGGACAGGTTCTCTGACTCGTGATTTCGATCAGGGAGGATAGTGATGAGAATGTCTATTCCATTCGCGCTGAACCATATCACTGCACCTCGCCTCACCTGTTACCAACTCATCGATCTGGCCTCGGAGCTGGACTGCGTTGGTGTGGAGCTTCGAAACGATCTCATCGACAAGAAACTGAGCCGAAATGCCTCTTCGTGGAGAAGATCCCGCTGCAATCGGCGCTATGCCCGCGAAAGGAACGTCCGCCTCCTGGGCCTCTCCGAGGTCTACGGCTTCAACAACTGGACCCCTGAAATGGCAGACAAGGTCCGCACCCTCGTCGCGAAGGCGGAGAGAGCGGAGCGGAAAGCATCAGCCTCATCCCTCGCAATCAGGTGCCAGTCCACCGGGCGAGCGTGCCGCGAGCCTGAGGACTCGCCGCCATTCTGCTCATGGTGGCTGAGGCCGGCGTCCTCGTTGAGGTACAAGCGCGAAGCGGTGGATGCCATCGAAGCCATCGGCGGCGAAAAGCCATTTCCGGCTCTTGCACGACACGTTCCACCATCACCTGGCCGGAGAAAGCGAGTTCTTTCCAGAGTATACGGGCATCGTGCATATGTCCGGTGTTTCGGAGCAGCAGATCGACGTCGAACAGGTGTGTGACGAGCACCGCATTCTTGTCGACGACGACGATCGGCTGGGCAATGTGGCTCAAATCCGAGGCTGATTGAACAGGGCTACACCGGCGCCTTCTCCTACGAGGCTTTCTCCCCGACGGTCCACGCCTCGGCTGATCCGGAAGAACAGCTCAGCCGGTCCTTCGCTTACCTTCGTTCGGCCATCCAGGATTTGTTTATCGGAACGTGGCGGGTTGACACGACCCATAACGGAATGGATATTTCATTTTCTAGAAGAAAAGGATTAAACGTTCTCGCGAGGAGGTGAGGCGCTTGATCCAGTCAGAGACTGACGCATCCGGCGAACGAGGGTGAACCGGCACCCGAAGTGGAGGAGAAATTATGAAAAAGCTCATTCTGGGCGCCATCACGGCTGCCTTCATGTCGACTGCCGCCCACGCCGAGAATATCGGCGTCTCGATGGCTCTGTTCGATGACAACTTCCTGACCGTGCTACGCAATGGCATGAGCGACTATGCCAAGACGCAGGATGGGGTCACCCTGCAGATCGAGGATGCGCAAAATGATGTGGCGAAGCAGCTCGACCAGATCAACAACTTCGTAGCTTCCGGCGTGGACGCGATCATCGTCAACCCCGTCGACACGTCTGCCACGGAAGCCATGACTAAGGCGGCCGAAGCCGCAGGTGTGCCGCTTGTCTATGTCAACCGCGAGCCTATCAACGTCGACATGCTGCCAGACAACCAGGCTTTCGTTGCGTCCAACGAACAGGAGTCGGGCACACTCGAGACAAAGGAAGTGTGCCGCTTGCTCAGCGAGAAAGGAAAGAACCCGGCTCGCATCTACATCATGATGGGCGAGCTCTCAAATCAGGCAGCCGTTATGCGGACC
Organism: Pseudorhizobium tarimense; assembly: GCF_022968135.1. Lineage (GTDB taxonomy): Bacteria > Pseudomonadota > Alphaproteobacteria > Rhizobiales > Rhizobiaceae > Neorhizobium > Neorhizobium tarimense. The sequence continues at coordinate 116,251 of NZ_JALJRA010000005.1, read as the reverse complement.
CAGGATATCAAGGATGTAATGAAGTCCGGCGAGTGCCAGGTGGAACTGCAAATCATCGACGAGCAGACCGCAAACTGGTCGCGCGATGAGGCGCAGGACCTAATGACCAACTGGCTGTCCACCGGCGAGAAGTTCGACGCCGTGATCTCCAACAATGACGAGATGGCGATCGGCGCAATCCAGGCAATGAAGGCCGCCAACATCTCCATGGACGACGTCATCGTTGGCGGCGTGGACGCAACTCAGGACGCACTTGCCGCAATGGAGGCCGGTGATCTCGACGTAACGGTTTTCCAGGACGCGGCAGGTCAGGGCAAGGGTGCGGTTGATGCAGCTCTGAAGCTTGCCCGGGGCGAAAGCGTGGAGCAGAAGGTCTACATCCCGTTCCAGTTGGTCACTCCCGACAACATGGGCGACTACAAGGCGAAGAACTGAACTCCGAGCAAGACCGCAAGGGGGGGCACCCCCTTGCCTGGGACCAAGGGCGGCACCGCTGTTGCTGCTCACTTCGGGAGTTTGATCAATGGCTACCTCTAACCTGCACGGCGTCGGCGACCTCACCTTCGACAGCTCCAATCGCCGCTGGCCAAACGAGATGAACGTGCTGCTCGCGCTCATCCTCATCATCGGCATATTCGAGCTGCTTGGCCACCTGATGATGGGCCAGAGCTTTCTGTTCGATACCTCGGACCGAAGCACGTCGATCTTCAACGAGCAGCGCCTTCGCATCATCATTCTGCAGGTATCGATTGTCGGTATCATCGCTATAGGCGTGACACAGGTCATCATCTCCGGCGGGATCGACCTCTCGTCCGGTTCCGTGGTGGGCGCGGCCGCGATGATTGCGATGAGCTTCGCCCAGGTTGCGGAGGTCAACGGGAATGCAAATCCGACGCTGGCGCTGGGGCCGTGGGCTGCCGATCTCCCGGTCCTTGTGCCGATCGCTGTCGCGCTCCTGTTTGGACTGCTGGCTGGGATAATCAACGGATCCCTTGTTGCCTACACTGGCATTCCTCCCTTCATCGCAACATTGGGAATGATGGTAACCGCCCGCGGCATCGCCAAGTGGTGGACCGCCGGACGGCCGATCTCCTTTCCCACCGACGGTTACCGCGCGGTCGGCGACGGGCTCATGCCAGTGATCATCTTCGTGACCCTCGCAGTCCTCTTCCATCTGGTCCTGCGCCACACCGTATACGGCAAGCATACACACGCCATTGGGTCGAATGAAGATGCCGCCCGCATGTCGGGTATCAAGGTAGGCCGGCACAAGGTCCTCGTCTACACGATCGCCGGGATGCTCGCCGGCGTGGCGGCGATCGTCCTTTCCTCGAAAAACCTAACGGCTCAGGCGGGGATGGGCGTGATGTACGAGCTGGACGCTATCGCCATGGCCGTAATCGGGGGGGTGTCGCTGTCCGGCGGTCGCGGCTCGATCATCGGCACCGTGCTTGGAGCGCTCATCTTCGGCGTCATCATTTCCGGCTTCACGTTCTTAAGGCTCGACGCCTACTACCAGGAAATGGTCAAGGGCGGGATAATCGTGGCCGCAGTCGTACTGGACCAGTGGCGTCAGCGCCGGGCCGCCTGGGGTCCATGAAGGAGGACATCATGACCAGCAGCAACACCATCCTCGAAACGGTTGGCCTGACAAAGCACTACGGCGGCGTCCATGCCCTCGAGGGCGCCGACTTCAAAATCCACGCGGGCGAACATGTCGCCATCATGGGTGACAACGGCGCCGGCAAGTCGACCTTCGTCAGGCAGATCACCGGCGTCGAGCGGCCGACGCGTGGCCAGATCATCTTTAATGGTGCGTCCGTGACGTTCGAAAATCCCATGGAAGCGCGCGAGGTGGGCATAGAAACGGTCTTTCAGTCGCTCGCGCTTGCTGACGAACTGGACGTGCCGGACAACCTCTTTCTCGGCCGGGAACTCGTTCGTTTCCGCCTCGGCCCATTCTCCATCCTTGACTACAAGGCCATGCGGCAGAGGACGATGGAGGCGCTGGAGAAGACGGCGGTCAAGATCCCCAACCTCAAAAACACGATCCGCAACATGTCGGGCGGGCAACGCCAGTGCGTCGCAATCGCCCGCACGGCGACCTTCCATTCCAAGCTGACGATCATGGACGAGCCGACGGCAGCGCTCGGCGTTCAGGAAACGGCGCAAGTAGAGAACATCATCCGTACGCTAAAGCAGCAGGGCGAGTCCCTGATCCTCATCAGCCACAACATGCGTCAGGTGTTTGATCTCGTCGATCGCATCGTCGTCTTCCGACGCGGGCGGATCGTCGCGGACCTGAGGAAGGAAGAGACTGACCCACAGGACGTGGTGGCCTACATCACGGGCGCCAAGACAGGCGCCGAATTTCAGGATGCGGCGGCTTAGTTTGATCGGACGCCCGAACACGAGGACAAAATGACGTTGAAATTCGCTCTTCTCGGCGCCGGCCGCATCGGCAAGGTTCATGCGCGAGCCATCTCCGGCAATCCCGATGCCGAACTTGCCTTTGTCGCCGATGCGGTTGCTGATGCCGCCAAGGCAATCTCGGAGCAATACGGCTGCCGGGTATCGACTATCGACGAGATAGCGGCCGATCCGACAGTCGATGCTGTGATCATCTGCACGCCCACCAACACCCATGCCGATCTGATCGAGAAATTTGCCCAAGCAGGAAAGGCGATCTTCTGCGAAAAGCCGGTCGACCTCGACGTGACCCGCGCAGAAGCCTGCCTTAAGGTGGTGCGGGAAACCGGCGCGAAGCTGATGCTCGGGTTCCAGCGTCGCTACGATCCGCATTTCTCGGCAGTCAAGAAAGCGATCACCGACGGGCGTATCGGTGACGTCGAGATGATCCAGATCGTTTCGCGCGATCCGGGTGCTCCACCCATGGACTACATCAAGAGCTCCGGCGGCATCTTCCGAGACATGACGATCCACGACTTCGATATGGCGCGCTTCCTTCTGGACGAGGAACCGGTCACGGTCTATGCGACAGCTTCCGTTCTCACCGACAAAGCGATCAAGGGCGTCGACTTCGATAGTGCCTCCGTCACTCTGACCACGGCCTCCGGCAAGCACTGCACTATCTCGAACTCCCGTCGTGCCACCTATGGCTATGATCAGCGGGTGGAGGTGCATGGCTCGAAAGGCACCGTCGCTGTCGAGAACCAGCGCCCAGTGACGATCGATGTCGCTACCGCCGAGGGCTTCACCCGCCCCGCGTTGCACGACTTCTTCATGACCCGTTACGTCGAGGCTTATGCAGCGGAAATTGCCGCCTTGGTTTCCGTCGTCAAGGGCGGGGCCTCCCCCTCCCCCAGCGGAGAGGACGGTTTACGTGCCCTGGTGCTTGCCGATGCGGCGTTCCGATCGGCGAAGCAGGGCGTCGTGGTCACGCTTTGAGGATGTAATGGGCAACGGCAAGAACAGTTTCGAGATCCTGCGCAGTCGCATCGTTGGCGCACAAGACACGTTGCCGAAGCGTCTGGCAGAGGCCGCGGGTTACGTGTTAGCGAACCCGGACGACATCGCGCTTGGCACGACCGCCTCCATCGCCAAGGCCGCGCAGGTGCAACCATCGACACTGGTCCGCCTTGCCCACCATCTCGGCTATGAAGGCTTTTCCGATCTACAGCAGGTCTTCCGAGAGCGGTTGATGGCGCGAGCATCGAGCTATGAGGAACGCCTGACGCGGCTCGAAGCGAAGGCGCCCCCGGGGACGTTCGACGGCACCGTTATGCACGGGTTCATCGATGCGGCGCGCAAGTCGGTGGACAAGCTTGCGGCCCAGGTGACCGATGCGGAATTCGCCAAGGCGGTTACGGTGCTTTCCTGCGCCCGCACCATTTACCTGATCGCCCGACGACGCTCCTATCCGCTCGCAGCTCACCTCGCCTATGCCTTCGGCAAGCTTGGCATCCGCGCCATCATGGTGGGATCGACAAACGGCATCGACGAAGAAATCGCGGACATGGCACAGTCTGACGATGCAGCCTTTATCTGCTCCTTCGCGCCTTACGCCTCGGACACAGTGGATCTCGCAGTTCGCCTGCATGATCGCGGTGTGCCCATCGTGTCCTTGACCGACTCGCCGCTGTCGCCAATAGCGCCACTGTCGAAGGTCTGGCTCGAGATTGCCGAAAACGACTACGCGGGCTTTCGCTCCATCGCTGCGTCCATGGCCATCGTTTCCGCTCTGCCGGTGGCGATCGCCGAGCGGCGGCGGCACATGCAATGAGAACTGACGGAGAAGGTTGCGTCATGCTGAAGGACAACAGCAAACCTCTCGACCTGGTCACCATCGGCCGTTCTTCGGTCGATCTCTATGGTGACCAGGTCGGAGGGCGGCTTGAGGACATGCGGTCCTTCTCCAAATACATCGGCGGCAGCCCTACCAACATCGCTGCAGGCTCGGCGCGACTGGGCCTCAAGTCCGCTGTAATCACGCGTGTGGGCGACGAGCACATGGGCCGCTTCATCCGCGAGCAGTTGGTTGTCGAAGGGGTAGATGTCACAGGGGTCAAGACGGATCCCGAGCGGCTGACCGCTCTGGTTCTGCTTGGCATCCGCGACAAAAACAGCTTTCCCCTGATCTTCTACCGCGAGAACTGTGCGGACATGGCCCTGTGCGAGGATGACATCGATGAGGCCTTCATCGCGTCCGCCCGCTGTATCTGCGCCACTGGAACGCACCTGTCTCATCCGCGAACGGAAGCCGCCGTCCTGAAGGCCCTCAAGCTCGCGCGCAAGCATGGTGCCAGAACCGCCCTCGACATCGACTATCGCCCGAACCTCTGGGGACTGGCAGGACATGGGGCCGGAGAAAGCCGCTTCATCGAGTCCGGGGCGGTGACGGCAAAACTGCAGTCAACCCTCCATCTCTTCGACCTCATCGTTGGAACGGAAGAAGAGTTCCACATTGCCGGCGGTTCGACCGACACGGTCGAGGCGCTGCGCAACGTAAGGAAGGTTTCCTCCGCAACGCTCGTCTGCAAGCGCGGTCCCATGGGTGCCGTCGCTTTCGTGGCCGAGATTGGTGGCACGTTGGATGGGGGGCGTTCGGGCCCTGGCTTTCCCATCGAAGTCTTCAACGTCCTTGGGGCTGGCGATGGATTCATGTCCGGCCTGCTGCGCGGCTGGCTCAAAGGCGAAACCTGGGAAACGGCCCTCACCTACGCCAATGCCTGCGGCGCCTTTGCCGTCTCGCGTCACGGCTGCACCCCTGCCTATCCGTCCTGGGAGGAGTTGCAGCTCTTCCTCGCACGTGGCGTCAAGCGTCCGGACCTGCGCAACGATCAAGAACTCGAGCAAATTCACTGGTCGACAAACCGTGAGGGCGAATGGTCACAGATGCGTATTTTGGCCTTCGATCACCGGATGCAGCTTGAAGCCATCGCCCAGGAGACAGGGGCGCCGCTGGAGCGGATTGGCCAGTTCAAACAGCTCTGCCTGCAGGCTGCCCTGAGCGTCGCGAGCGGTCGCCACGGCTTCGGCGTGCTCTGCGACGGCCGGCTCGGTCGCCAGGCACTTCATGCTGCGGCAGGCACGGGCCTTTGGATCGGACGTCCGACTGAATGGCCGGGCTCGCGACCGCTTGCGCTGGAGCCGGACCTGGGGCCGGACTGCGGCGGGCTGGACAATTGGCCTAAGGATCACGTGGTCAAGGTTCTGTGCTTCTGCCATCCCGCCGACAATGACCAACTGCGGGCAACGCAGGAAGAAACGCTCTTGCGTCTTTTCACCGCCGCTCGGCGAAACGACCTGGAGTTCTTACTTGAGGTCATTCCTTCCAAGGTCGCGCCTGTCAACGATCAAACGTCAGCAGAGTTGATCCGTCGCTTTTACGAGATCGGCATCTATCCGGACTGGTGGAAACTTGAGCCTATGCGCTCTTCCGCCGCCTGGCAGGCCGCCTGTCAGGCAATCCAGGCGAACGACCCACACGTGCGCGGCATCGTCATCCTCGGCCTCGATGCGCCGGAGACGGAACTGGCGGAGAGCTTTCGGGCCGCGGCGCGGTTCGACCTGGTGAAGGGCTTCGCCGTCGGCCGCACGATCTTCGGCGATGCTGTGCGCGGCTGGATGAAAGGCGAGATCAGTGATGGAGACGCGGTCGAGATGATGAAGCAGCGTTACGGACGCCTGTGCATGATCTGGGACGAGGCGCGAACCCATAGCCGAGATGCTCCCGGTAAGATCGCTGGAGAAGTCGCATGAAGACCATTCGCCTGACGACGGCGCAGGCTGCGATCCGCTATATCGCAAACCAGCTGAACGAAGATGGAGAACCTTTCATCGCCGGCTGCTGGGCCATCTTCGGTCACGGAAACGTCGCGGGTATTGGAGAGGCGCTTCACAGCGAGCGCCAGCACCTCCAGACCTGGCGCGGACACAACGAACAGACCATGGCGCATACTGCTATCGCCTATGCAAAGCAGCTCGGCCGGCGCCGGGCAATGATGGTCACCTCCTCCATCGGGCCCGGCGCCACCAACATGGTGACGGCCGCAGCGCTGGCGCATGTCAATCGGCTGCCGATCCTTTTAATGCCGGGAGACATCTTCGCCGGACGCGGCCCGGATCCAGTGCTGCAGCAGATCGAGGACTTCGGCGACGGCACCGTCTCGGCGAATGACTGCTTCCGTCCTGTGAGCCGTTACTTCGATCGCATCATCCGGCCGGGACAGTTGCTGACCGCCCTACCCCGCGCCTTCCGCACCATGACCGATCCCGCAGATTGCGGACCGGTCACACTCGCTTTCTGCCAGGATGTCCAGGCGGAGGCCTACGACTGGCCCCAGGATTTCTTCGAACAAAAAGTTTGGCGCATCCGTCGTCCACAGCCGGACCCGGTGGAGCTCGAGCAGGCCGCTGCCATTCTCAGGTCTGCAACGAAGCCGGTCGTCATCGCCGGCGGGGGCGTCCACTACGCGGGTGCACATGTTGAGCTGAAGGCATTTGTCGAGCGGTTCCAGATACCGGTGGTGGAAACCCAGGCCGGCAAATCCTCGCTGCCCTGGGACCATCGGCTCAACCTCGGCCCCGTGGGTGTCACAGGTGCGTCGAGCGCCAACGCCGTCTGCGCCGAGGCCGATGTTGTCCTCGGTGTCGGTACGCGCTTCCAGGATTTCACGACCGGCTCCTGGGCCTTGTTCAGCAATCCGAAGCGCAAGCTGATCAGCCTGAACGTCCAGGCATACGATGCCGCAAAGCACGGCGCAGAGCCGCTTTGCGCCGACGCCACGGCGGGGCTCTCTGCGCTTACGGAGGCTCTTGGTGACGCTCGCTTCGCTGCGCCCGATCCTGCGCTCAAGGCGGACTGGTTCGCTGCAGCGGACAAAGTCACCGAGGCACCGGATCCCGAGGAAAACGCCTTGCCGACCGACATGCAGGTCATCGGAGCGGTCCAGCGTTCGGCGGGGCCGGAGACCGTGGTGATGTGTGCAGCCGGCACCATGCCCGGCGAACTTCACAAGCTCTGGAAGGCAGGCCGGCCGATGTCCTACCACATGGAGTACGGCTACTCCTGCATGGGCTACGAGGTTGCCGGTGCAATCGGGATCAAGATGGCGGAGCCGGATCGGGACGTGATCTGCATGATCGGCGACGGCTCCTACATGATGGCCAACTCCGAACTGGCGACCGCCGACATGATGGGCATCAACATCACGCTCGTGCTCACCGATAACCGTGGCTTCGGTTGCATCAACCGCCTGCAGATGAGCACGGGTGGTGCGGAGTTCAACAACCTTCTCGACCACGCCCAGCACGTCAATCCGTCTCGTATCGATTTTGCCGCACATGCTGCCTCCATGGGCGCCGAAACCCGCAAGGTCAGCAAGATCGGAGAGCTGGAGGTCGCCCTGAAGGAAGCGCGCGATGCGCGCGGCCCCTTCGTCGTTGTGATCGACACCGACCCCTATCCCTCTACGGAGGCTGGCGGCACGTGGTGGGACGTCGCCGTGCCGGAGGTCTCCGTGCGTGAGACGGTGGTGAAGGCGCGCGAAAACTACCTGAAAAACCTGAAGCTCCAGCGAGCCAACTGAGGCTTGGCTGGACGACACTGCACGAAAAGCTGCCGCCACCGTAGCGGCGAGAGGATCATCCATGAGCGTCAAGATCGGCATCTCTCCCATCGCCTGGCAGAACGACGACCTGCCGGATCTCACCGCCGCCTACACAATGGAGCAGGCGCTCAAGGAGGCGCGCGAGATCGGCTATACTGGCGTCGAGCGCGGTCGGCGCATGCCGCAGGACACGGAGGGGTTGAGGCTTTTCTTGGAGCGGTTCGAAATTGCGCTTTGCGGGGGCTGGTGCTCCGGCAACCTACTGATCTCCGATGTTGCAGCGGAACAGGCCTCCATCGCCAAACAGGTCGAGCAATTCGCTGCCCTGCATGCTCCCTGCATTGTCTACGCCGAATGCTTCAATACCGTCCAAGGACAGATCAGCGTCCCGGTCAACAATCGCCCAAAGCTGTCGCGTCCCGAAGTTCACGCCTATGGTCGCAAGCTTACCGAGATCGCCAAATGGGCGGCGGATCAGGGCGTCACCCTCGCCTACCACCACCACATGGGTGCATTCATCGAGGACCAGGAGGATATAGACTGGCTGATGGAGTCCTCCGGACCTGAAGTAACGCTCTGCTTCGACACGGGGCACCTCGTCTTCGGGGGCGGCGATATTGGAACAACCATGAACCGCTGGGGCGATCGCATTCACCATGTGCACTTCAAGGACATCCGGCCCAACGTCGTGCGCGATGTCCGCGAAAACAACCGGAGCTTCCTGGACGCGGTGGTCGCAGGCGCTTTCACCGTGCCCGGCGACGGCTGCATCGATTTCAAAGATGTTGCCGCCCGCCTGAAGGCAATGGCCTACGACGGATGGATCATCGTGGAAGCCGAACAGGATCCGGCCAATGCACCACCTTACGAGTACTCGAAGAAGGGTTACGAACACATCTTGGCGGTATGCGCCGAAGCAGGGCTGACCGTGGCAGACAGACCATGAGCGACGCGCCGGGCGACCTGCCGGATGGGATCACCCGCACCAATGGGAGGATGAAGCGATGCCAGATCTGCTGATCAAGCCGAAGGGCACAACCGGCAAGATCCATAACGTCACTGTCGATAGCGCCAGGACGCCGAAGTCTCCGGGCTGGTCCTATGTCGGTTTCGGGCTTTACCGCCTGAAGGCGGGAGAGCAGGTCCAAGAACAAACAGGAGATCGCGAGGTGATCCTCGTGCTCGTGGAAGGCAAGGCGGAGATTACCGCCTGCGGAAGGAGCTTTGGTACGCTCGGCGACAGGATGAACGTGTTCGAGCGCAAGAAGCCCGCCTGCGCTTATGTACCCGACGATAGCCAGTGGAGCGCGGTTGCGGTGACGAACTGCACGCTTGCCGTCTGCACCGCACCTGGAAAGGGCGGCCATGAGGCCCGCGTGCTCGATGTTCCGGATCTCGTGACGCGTGGAAAAGGCGCCAACACACGCTACATCTACCCGATCGCCATGGAGGAATCGGACGTGGCCGACAGCCTCCTAGTCACCGAAGTCTTCACGCCCGCCGGCAACTGGTCATCCTATCCACCGCATCGCCATGACGAGAACCGGTTTCCGGAGATGACCTATCTCGAGGAGACCTACTACCACCGGCTGAACCCGGAACAGGGCTATGGCCATCAACGTGTCTTCACCGAAGGCGGGGAACTGGACGAGACGATGACCGTCTCAAACCACGATGTCGTGATGGTCCCGAAAGGCCACCACCCCTGTGCCGCGCCTTACGGCTACGACATGTACTACCTCAACGTCATGGCTGGCCCACTTCGCAAATGGCGCTTCCAAAACCACCCGGATCATGACTGGATCGTCAAACGGGATGCCTCCGTCGCCTAGGAGGCTGCCAAGCTCGCCGGCCTGCATCCTTGTCTTCCATGCTGACGGGCTCTCACAACATATACCTGCATCTCGAGCGGAGCACTCGTCAGACATGGCATCTCGCTTCAGGTGCCGATCAACCGTAGTGGGAGTCGAGCTCGATCGATGTGATGCCGAAGGGGAGATAAGCCTGAAGAGGGAGATGTTGACCGATCGCGCAGGTTGCGGCTTTGGCCAATCGAAGCCAAAGTGAGGGTTCAGGCGAGGCTGAGCGACACTTGTGCCATTGATCGAGAAACTTCCGAGCATGCGAAGCGACGTGCAGCCTGCTGCGTCCATTGAGGTCGATGTCTGGACCTGGTCTCTGGACGCGCCTCTCGCGGATTGTTCTGGCCTATACCAAGTGCTCAGCGATGACGAGAGGGTTCGGGCGGAACGCTTCCTGAGAGACGTCGACCGTCGGCGATACATTGTTGGGCGGGCGGCCCTGCGCCGAATTCTCGGAGCCTACCTTGGTATTGATGCGAAGAGCATCTGCTTTGTCTACAACAGCTGGAGCAAGCCCGAACTTGATCTCCTCAACGACGCAAAGCTTTCGTTTAACCTGAGCCATAGCGCGGCGGAGGCGATTCTGGCCGTCTCGGCACACGCTGTTATCGGCGTCGATATTGAAGAAATCCGGCCGATCGAGGACGACGTCGAGAGGCACTTTTTCTCTTCCGCCGAGTGTCATAGTCTAGCCGCCCTGCCCCAAAGTGAACGAATAGGCGGTTTTTACCGATGCTGGACCCGCAAGGAAGCTTTTGTGAAGGCGCATGGCGCAGGCCTCTCTGTTCCCTTGGACAGCTTCGACGTCTGCCTTGCGGAGAAGGGACGACGCTTGCTGAAGCGCCTTGATCCCCACATTGGTCTGCTCACCGACTGGACGCTGCTCAATCTCGACGTAGCCGACGGATTCTGCGGCGCGCTTGCCATTCATTCCAAGGGGCGGAACGTAGAGATCCGCTACCGGAGCAGGCTGGACTGGTCTGCAAACATGGCGTCGATAACATAACGACCACCCGTCGCATCCATGTGGTGGCACGCCAACAACCCCGGAGCGAAATCCGGCTTGATGGTGCGCACGCGCCGCTCGCGGTACGTCTCGAGATTGAGCTGCTCGACCTCCATAAGGTTCAGGCCGTAGCCGTAGATGCCGCGTTCGTTGCGCTGTGACGGGCGGTAGAGCCGGCCATCATGTTCGAAGGGACGACCACCGTTGCGCGCCTCGGTGCTGCCGATGACGACCGGATTGTGACGGTGCGGCTTCATCCATTTCAAATCCGGCCCGTCAACCTCAAACAAGTGCAATTCGCTGCAATGATCCTCGTAAGCATGAAACTCCGAGAGGTTCGTGAAGAGCCACCACCTTCCGTCGAAGGCGAACAGAGTGGAGTCTGCTGAGGACTGGCCTTCGAGAGCCGTCGCATGCAGTTCCCAACGCAAAGGGAATTCAACGCACCGCCAAACTTCCAGCCGACGCGCTTCGTGCGTCTCCGGAACCATAAAGATCCCGCCGGCATGACGGAAAACGAAGGGGTAGGAGAGATGATGCTCTGCTGCCAGCGCCATGCCGAGCTGCTCAAATTGATCCCCGACCAGGCGACCAACCGCGATATGTGCCTTGGCCTCCCGCGGTGTATAGGCTTCGTAGAAGAGATAGATATGCCCTTCATGTTCGAGCAGGAAGGGATCGGCCCGAAGCTCGTCGTTTTCCGGCTTCAGCAGCACCGCCGTCCGAGGATCGAAGCTCTTCGGCGAGCCTTCGCCGACAAAAAGCGCCCAGGGTGGCGCCCCCCTCCCGAAGCGAGCCTTCACCGCCCGGCGTCCCCGCCCGACGAGATTGCGTGCAACGCCAGCGGCGTAGGAAAGCCATTCCTCCACACGGGGAGGCTGTGCGGCTTGCAGAGGTGGCGCTTCCGACGTGAGCAGAATTCCCGTTTCCGCGATCTTGCGCAGTTCCCGCATGACCAGCGTGACGGCGCGTTCCTTGATGAAATCTCCGCTTCTAACGGCACTGAACTTGGTGTTGAACCCGGCGACTGCGACGGTTTCGTGCCCGCTGACGCCATCACGCCGTACGGCGAGGCGAACTTCCGTCGCAGGTATACCGCCCATCACTTCCTGGTAGCCAAACCAGTCCACATCCGAGGTTGCGGCATCTAGAAAGGAAAGGTGCCACGAGCCGAAGCGCGAACTGCAAAACGCTTCGGGGCCGTCTGCCAATGGCGATATCGACAGGACCAGATCTAACTCTGTTCCGCTGTCTTGGGCCAGGTGCGCCTCCAAAGTAATGAATGGCAGGTCCTGCACTTTTGTATTCTTGAGATGGTAGTTCGGCTGGCGCCCCAGCGTCTCTCGTTCCATTGCGGCAGCAAAGCGGAAGAATGCGGATATCTCTCCCAGCTTGGAAGGACAAAGGACCACCGCGTCGAGTAAAAGGCGGTCATCCGCAGCAATGCGGTCGATCAAGGCAAGTTGCCAATTTTCAAATCCGTCCCGACGATCGGTCAGCAGCCCGATCCGCAGTGGGGATAGCGGCGATTCACCAGATGTCCGAGAGCGTTTGTGGACGGATGCATCCATCTCAGCTTTTCCCGACCATCAGGCGCTCTTCAATGCTGCTCGCCAAGCGATGCATCCCGTTGACGGACAGCGAATCCTCGTGCCAGCCCTCCAGGTCGATTACAGATGCCTTGCCGGCGACGGCTTCACTCCAGCCAAAGAGCAGCTTGCGTGCGCGTGGGGGGCTCGCCTCGCTGCGGTACAGCAACAGTTCACCAACCGGCTCAGGTTTGAAGCCCTTGGCGGTGCGCACTAGGAAATTGGTGACCAGCACGTTGGCTGTCTCCTCTTGGCTTGGTCCCTGCTCGCGGGGCGCAAATGCCTTGCCGAGCCACTGCGTGGCGCGAAACTCCTTGAGGAAGTTTGAAGTCTTCATTCGGCCAGTCATCAGCTTGCGGATGAAATAAATCGCCCGCTTGATGCGCCGCTCTCCATTCCACAGTCGTTGCCGAAGCCAGGGCTGTGAGCGGAAATAGCCCGGGGCCCAGGCATCGATTGCCGCTGTGAACGCGACTTCGACACCGGACTGGCGCAACTGCCTCGCAATTTCAAGAGCAAGGATCCCGTTGACGCATAGCCCCACTACACCCACCCGCCTCGTGTCGGCCGGTATGGCCATTGCACGGATCGCCGAAGCCGCAACATCCTCCAGCTTCGCGTCTACCGACATCTCGTCTGGCGATGTACCAAACATGTTGACGTTGTAGACGGAGATTTCATCGCTCAGGCGATTGGCGAGTTGGAAGTACAGGAAGGGGTGGTTGATCGTGTAGATCGCAGCGGTGCCCATCCCCTCCTTATAGAGGTCACGGTTCCAGGAGAGGGCACGTGCTAGAGGCTGCGGCTGCACCTCGGGGTCGTTCCCTCCGAACAAAGCTGTAGCAAATCCCCGCAGCGTCGGTTCCTTGAACAGCAAGGTGAGCTCCGGCTTAATCCCAAACCTACCCCTGACTGCCGAGAGCATGCGAAGTGCCAGGAGGGAGTGCCCGCCAAGCGTGAAGAAGTTGCCCTCCGGCGTGACCTTGTCGACGTCAAGCACCTTTGCCCAGATTTCACCGAGAAGCCGGAGGCACTCGGCCTGCGAAAGGGTTGAGACGTTTTCCGGGTCGGAAGATGCATGCTCAATGGTCGCTGCCGCGCGCACTCCATCAGTTGGGGTGCCGGTGTCTACGGAGCAAGAGGGGGTAGACCGCTGCGGCTTGATCCGCTCAGCCAACAGTGGTGCCGAAGGAGTGTTCAGTGCCTGCTCGTAAACGTCCTGCCAGAGTCGCAGGATATGCTCGATCGTGGACCTGTCAAAAAGATCGGTGTTGTATTCAATCGACATACGCCAGCCGGAGGGGCGTCCGACCATGCCGAAGCTGATGTCGTAAACCACGCCCGGCGACTGTGACGGTGCGCTGATCAGCTCAAAGTCCCCGTAGCGACGGTCCTCGAGGAATGCCTTAGACAAGTTGAAATTAACCGAGATCAGCGGGTTTCGCGAAGGGTCTCGGACCGGGTTGATGCATTCAACCAGCTTGTTGAACGGCATGCGCTGGTGATTAACGGCAGCACTAACCGTCTGCTTGGCCGAATAAAGATGGTCCTCAAAGCTCGCTTGTGGTTGGACCGGCAGACGCAGCACCATGTTGTTGATGAAGACGCCGATCATCGGCTCAAGATCGGAGTGTTCGCGCCCGGCAATCTGAGTGCCGAACAGGATGTCCCTGGCTCCGGTCACACGATGCAGTGCAGCGCTGACGACAGCGACCCCATAAGTGAACAGCGACACCTTGTGATCACGCGCGGCGGCCTCGATGCGCTCGCCGAATTCGAGCGGCTTGACCGCAGAGATGATGTCACCGCTCGTGGTTTTGACCGCAGGCCGTGGATGGTCGCTCGGCACCTCGAAGTAGGGGGCGTCTGCCAATGTTTCCTTCCAGAATCCCCGCTCAGCCTCGAAACCGTAACTCGAGAGATATTCCTGCTGCCACAGCGCGAAATCGCCGTATTGCAGAGGCAGGTCCGGTAAGAGGGGCGCGCGGCCCGCCTCCATCGCCGACGCGATCTCTCCTAATTCACGTCCAAGCACGCGGATCGACCAGCCATCGAAGCACGTCTGGTGCGCGGTGATCAGAAGGAAGGCGCGGTTGTTCTCGACCATCAGCAAGGTGACGCGGAAGAGCCCGCCGCGCTCGAGATCGAACGGGGCTGATGCGGTCTCCTCACCGATCGAGACGATCCGCTCTTCGCGCTGCTCCGCCGGGATACTCCTGAGATCGATAACCGACAGCTTGAAATCCACGGCCTCAAGAACCTGCTGGTGGGGACTACCCTGCCGCTCGACAAAGCGCGTACGCAGGATCTCGTGGCGCTGGATAATCTTTCGGAATGCCGCCTCGATTGTCGAGGCCTTGAACATTCCGCGGATCTCCCAGCGCACAGCGACGTTAAGCGCTGGGTTTCCGGGCTGCAGTTGATCGAGGACCCAGCAACGGAGCTGGGTCTGCGTGCACGGGAATTCCCCGACAACTTGAGCTGCGATGGTCGGTGCGTCTGCCTGAGTTTCTAGCTGGTTCATGAGAGGCTCTCCATCCGGCGTCGAGCGCCATTGCGGAAGCTGGAAAGCGACGGTATCTGATAGACCACCCCGACAGCAGATGCGCTCGCAAGCGCGTCTTCGGCATAAGCCGCGAGTTCTGCAATCGAGGGATAGCGCAACAGGTGTTTTGCTTCCAGCGGGAGTCCTTCATCCAACATGCGCGCGGCAATGCGGAAGATCGTCAGCGAGTCCGCGCCAAGAGAATAAAGATTGTCCTCGACACCGATTGGATGGATGTCGAGCACGCCCTTCCAGATCGTCATCAACTTCTCTTCCATGGGGGTGCGCGGTGCGATCTTGGGAGCTATGGTCTTAGTATCGCCCCGGCGCAGTTCGCGATCCTCGAGTGCCTTTCGATCTAGCTTGCCGTTCTTGGTGAGCGGCAGTTCCGTTTCCCGTGACCAGACAGTAGGAACCATGTAGGCCGGAAGATCGGCGCGTACCGCGTCTGCCAGTTGTACCGGATCAGCGGCAGAAGTGCCCGCATCGGCAACGAAATAGCAGGCAAGAACGAGATCTCCGCGACCGTTGCGTGCTCCGACAACAGCGCATTTGCGCATGCCCTCAACTTGTGAGATCACTGCTTCGATGTCGCCCAACTCAATGCGGAAACCGCGAAGCTTGACCTGATTGTCGCGGCGCCCGAGCAGTTGCAGCGAACCATCTTTCATGCGGCGCCCTAGATCGCCTGTCTTGTAGAGGCGCTGCCTGTCGCCGAGGCCGATGTCGAGCAAAACAAAAGCTGCCTCAGTAAGATCAGCTCTCGCGAAGTAGCCCTGCGCGAGGCCGTCGCCAGCGATACAAAGCTCGCCGGTGGTTCCGGGGGGGGCTAGACGACCGTCGGTGCCCAGGATGTGGAGCTGCGTGTTTGCGATCGGGTGGCCGATCGTTATCGGCGCGTCACCATCTTCGATGCGTGCCACAGAGGACCAGATCGTCGTTTCGGTGGGACCGTACATGTTCCACAGGGAGCCTGGCATCGCGGCAAGCGTTTTTGCCAAAGATTTCGGCAACGCCTCGCCTCCGCACAGCTTCTTAAGTGAGCGCGTGCCGTCGAGGCCCGCCTCTAGCAGCATCTGCCAGAGTGTCGGTGTCGCCTGCAGGACCGTCGCCTTGCTCTCATCGAGCAATCGAACCAGAGCAAACCCGTCCTCGACTTCGGACCGGTCGGCGATCACCACGCTGCCACCTGCAATCAGCGGGAGGTAGAGCTCAAGGCCGGCGATATCGAACGAGATCGTCGTCACTGCGACGACGACGTCGTCGGCGGCAAAGCCCGGCTCCTTAGCCATGGATAGCAGGAAGTTTGTGAGGGAGCGATGGGAGATCGAGACCCCTTTGGGCGTTCCGGTTGATCCTGAGGTGAAGATGACATAGGCGGTCGTTTCCGTGTCACAGGGGAGGCTCTCCAGGTTCGAACCCGAATAGGCCGCGATCGCGCTGGCCTCCTTGTCCAACCGGATCGTACCCATACCTTCCGTGGCCAGGGCCGCTGTCACGTCACTACTGCAGATAAGTGCGGCAGGTCTTGCCGCGGACAAGGTCTGGCGCAATCGCGTCTCTGGGTGGGTGGGGTCGAGTGGGACGTACGCATGTCCTGCCTTCATGATACCGATCAGTGCAACGAGCATGTCGAGTGAACGATCTACGAGCAGGGCGAGCCGCTCCCCTTCCCCAGGAACCACGTTTCGAACATGGCGGGCGAAGCGGTTGGTCTGCGCTTCGAGTTCTGCATAGGTGATGGACTGGCCGCGATACCGTGCCGCAACGGCATCCGGCCTCCGTTGGGATTTATGCGTGATCAGGGAGAAGGCAAATGCTTCTTGGGGATACTCGGTCGCAGTCTGATTGAGGTCGTCGGCCAGCCATTTGATCTGCGCTTCTGACAGGAGAGGTAGATCATTCAAGGGACGGCTGATGTCATCGGCCAGAGCGCTTATCAATGTAACGAGGTGGCCAATCCAGCGCTCCACCGTCTCGCGATCCAGCACGTCGGCATTGTAGTCCGCATCAATCCGGATGCCCTCCCTGCTCTCGATCATGTTGAGGAACATGTCAAAGTTTGCGAAGCATTTGGGATTCGGAACGATTTCTGTTTGCAGTCCTTCGAACTCAGCGTTGGCGGCAACGCGCTCGAGGTTGAACTGAATGCCGGTCAGCGGCAGCCGGCGCGGATCGCGCTTCACCCCGAGCGTCTTCACCAGGGTACCGTAGGTGTAGTCCTGGTGTTCGAAGGCCTTCAGGATCAGCTGCTGTGTGGTCTGCAAGTGATCCTCGAACGAGGCGCCGAGTTCGACGGTCTGGCGGATCGGAAGCAGGTTCACACAATGTCCGACAAGGACTCGTTCGTCGAGCTGACTCTGGCCGGCGGAGGGGACTGCGATAACCATGTCGGTCTGGCCGGAAAGACGTGCCAGCATCACCTGGACCGCCGCTAGCATGGTTGAGAACATGGTCGCACCAGCTCTCGCACCGCGCTTCCTTACCGCCGCCGCGATTTCGGACGAGACCATCACCGTGCAGGTTCCGCCAGCAAAGCTGCGGCGGTCGGGGTAGGGCCGGTCCAGCGGCATATCCGGAAGCTCGGGCAATTCCTTGAATTGCTCGTGCCAGAATTGCGCCGTCGCAGTGCTGACCTCCGCGCTTGGGGCGTATTTTTCAGCATATTCAGCGAATGACATGGCCGGCTCCAGAGAAAGCCCTTCTCCCCTCAATCCAGCAGAATAGGTCTCGGCAAATTCGTTGATGATCACGTTGAGCGACCAGCCATCACAGACGATGTGATGCGCGGTAAACACAAGAACATGACGGTTCGGTCCGAGGATCACTAGGTAGGCGCGTGCCAACGGGCCCTCAATGAGATCGAATGGCGTCTTCGCGTCTGTTTCGATCAGTTCTTGAAGAATGGCGTCTGCATCCGCTTCCTCTGTTAGATCCACGACCTCGACCGGAAGCTCGAATCCAGAGATAAAGCGGAAGCACTCGCCGTTTCGGTCGAACCGGATATGCAGGGCATCGTGCCGCGCCACGACTGCGTGAATTGCCGAAAGGAAGCCTTCACGGTCAAGAGGCCCATTCAGCAAAAGGGAAAGGGACTCGTTGAAGGAACAGGACGCTTCTTCGCCGGCCTGGGCGGCCAGCCAGATTTCCGACTGTGCTTCCGTGAGCTGAGCGCTCTCGGCGCGAACATATCGATGCAGTGTCGGTTTTGGGCCTTGGCTTGGCGCCGGGTCAATCCCACCGATTTCGCTCTCAGCCTTCGGCGCCAATATCCCTACACACTGAAGCGCATCGACAGCGTCGCGGAACGCTCTTGCGATCGTCGTGAAATCCTCTTCGGTATGGGCAGTGGTCAGGAAGCAGGGATAGCCGTCCTGGATATGGATGCCGTTCATGCGCAAATATGGGTAGAGGAGGCCGCCGAGCGGATCCTGACTGCTAAAATCGGTGACGAACCAGCTCTTGTAACCACGGAGGCAGGGCGGGATTCCCCGCTTGGCCAGATCGGAGTTGATTTCCTCGACCAGTTCCTCGGTACGCCGGGCAACGCGATCATAGAGGGCAGCGCCTTCACCTCTGATGTGGTGAAGCACCGCGCGCGCGGCAGAGAGCACGACCGGGTGACGTACGAAGGTGCCGGCGAAGAAGGTCGGGACCACATTGGGCACCGAATCATCTCCATAGCACCAGTGTCCGCCGTCTAGAGCGTCCATGAAACGGCTGCTGCCGGCCAAAACGCCGATGGGCATTCCGCCGCCGACAACCTTGCCATAGGTCGCCATGTCGCCCTTGATGCCCCAGATCGCTTGCATGCCGCCGGGGTCCACGCGGAATCCGGTGACCACCTCGTCAAACACAAGAGCATAGCCCGATGCGTCGGCGAACTTGCGAAGTTCGAGAACGAAGTCGCGCGGCCGCAACTCGGGATGGCGGCTCTGAATCGGCTCGATGATCACCGCAGCCAGATCCTCGGCGTTCGCCCTGATCCATTCCAGACTTTCGGTGGCTCCATAGGGGAGCACGATCATGTTGCTCACGGAGGCTGAGGGAATGCCGGCCGCGATCGCCAGCGCAACCGGTTCCTTTGCGCGCGCCCGTCCCTTGACCAGCACCTCGTCAAATTGACCGTGATAATCGTTGGCAAATACGACGATGCGCTCGCGTCCGGTGATAGCTCGAGCCAAGCGCATGGAGGCCATGACCGCTTCCGAACCGGTGTTGCAGAAGGTCACACGCTCATGACCGGTCATGGCGGCAAGCAACTCGGCAACCTCGCCGGCGAGCGGCGTCTGCGGACCAATCGCGAAACCATCGTCCACCTGAGCCTTCATGGCCTCCACCACGAAGTCCGGCGCGTGGCCGAACGCCGTCTGACCGAAGCCGTTGACGAGGTCGATGTATTCGTGGCCGTCGATGTCCCAAAGACGGGCCCCCTTGGAGCGGTCGCAGACCACCGGAAAGATCATTTCCTTCCATTCTGCTCGGAACCCGGAGGCGGTTCTCGGGTCTGCGAGATGAGCTCTGTGCGCCTGCGTATACTCCTTGGAGCGCCGATTGCGGTTGGAGTAGGTTAGAACCAGGTCGTTGATGAATGCTTCCTTCTCAGGGCCAAGGTCTGTCTTAGCCTTCGCCCCCCCCTGCTGATAATGGCGATAGCGCTCCCCGCCGATCTCCTCAATTAGACTGCTGTCGACAGTCGGGCCCGGAGCCTCTGAGGGTTGTAGCGCGCTCTGAACAAGCTCGGAGGCGACAGGCCGTGTCGCATCGGTGTGCGTCATTGCTGTCGATAAGGCGGCGGGAGCCGGCCTTCCCCCCTGCAGAAGCTGAAATTGTTGCGTAAATAGGCTCTGGGCAAGGGAAAGCTGCGATTGCAGCAAGGCCTCTAGGCCGGCGCCCACGGGTGTGCTCTGAACATCTCCCGCATCGCTGAGAACCGGTGCCGCCACGGACGCACCGATCGGCGCCATCGTTTGAGCCGGGGTGGGTGGAGTGGCAAAGTTCTCCCTGACCTCTTCCGACCGCGGCGGCACCGCAACCGCTGCCTTTGCGGGTTCAGGCGGCAGAGTCTGGTCCAGATATCGGGCGAGGGCGGCGACCGACGGAATGTTGGCGAGCAACTCACGGAAAGAAATTTTCACGCGATATTGCTTGTCAATCTTCTGGGCGAACTGCCCGATGAAGAGAGAATCGAAACCCAGGTCGAGGAAACTGTCATTGATATTGCCTGCGCCAATCGGCTCACCTGACATCTCGCTCAGGAGCGTGATCAGCGCGGTCTCCAGTTCTGGTGTACGATCGGCGACCGTGATGGTGCTGATGGCGTTCATGGTTTCCACCTCACTTCTTGCGAAACGCTCGCTCTTGATGGTCTCTGGATCTGTTAGCTGTGCGGGTTGCGTGGCGTGCGCCCGTCGTGCCGACGGCGGCGCGTCCATCCAATGCCGCTGCCGCTGGAACGGGTAAGTCGGCAGAGCCACAGTCCGACGCGGTTCGTGAAGCAGGTCGGGCCATGGAAGATCGCTGCCCGCCATCCACAGGCGTCCATGAGCCTCCGCCACGAAATGGCGGGCCGCAGCCGCATTGTCATGCTCCGGTAGGGACTGCACGATTGACGGCAGTTGATCGCGGCCTACCGTCTGCGCCGCAAACACGGAAAGCGTTCGGCCGGGGCCAACCTCGAGAAGGATCGGGCGCTGCTCCCGGCAGAGCGTCAAAAGTCCGTCGGAGAAACGGACAGGTTCGCGGCAATGGCGCGACCAATAATTCGGGGACGAACCCAAAGCATCAGTCTGCCAGTCGCCCGTCACGCAAGAGATGTACGGGATTGTCGCACGACCATAGGTAACTTTGGACGCAACATCGCGTAGCGCCTCGACACAGGGCTCCATCATCGCAGAGTGGAAGGCATGCGAAGTATGCAGCCGGCTGAACGCGATGCCAGCCTGCTCAAGCGTGAGGCAAAGTAACTCAATTTCGTGGAGGGGGCCCGAAGCCACGCAGAGCTTGGGCGCGTTTATCGCGGCGATCTCTGCTCCTCCTTTGAGATGCTCGCGGAGACTCTCGGGCGCCGCACGGACAGACAGCATTGCGCCGGGCGCCTGCTCCTGCATGAGTTGTCCGCGGGTCGCGACGAGGTTCAACGCATCCTCGAATGAGATCACGTTTGCGAGGGTCGCTGCGACGAATTCGCCGACGCTGTGTCCAATCATCGCCGTCGGCCGCAAACCACGGCTGAGCCAGAGTTGGGCCAGTGCATATTCCACGAGGTACAGGCAAGGCTGCGCGATACGCGTTTCCCGTTGCTCGGCAGTCATCGCGCTACTCGCCGGGCCCGCATGGCAGATGTATTCTCGAAGATCGATGCCGAAGTGCATCTTCAGAAGCTCTGTGCCTCGATCAATCCAGCGGGCAAACTCGGGCTCACTTGCATAGAGCGCCGCACCCATGCCGACGTATTGGGACCCTTGGCCCGGGAACATGAAGACAACCGGCGGCGGCTGATCTTCGGCGACTGCGGTCACCAGGCTTTCGCGCCTCAGCCCATTGATTGCCTCGTCGACGCTTGTCGCCGAGATAGTCGCCCTCGTCATGAACGCGTGCCGTCCCTCCTGCAGCGTTCTCGCCACCGCCGACAACGAAACTGCGCGGTTTTGCTCCAGATGACTTGCAAGATTGCGGCGCATCTCCACCAATGCCGGCTCTGACCGCGCAGAAAGCGGCAGAATCAGGGGGGCGATCTCCTTTTCCTGCCGTTCCTGTCTCCTCGGCGCTTCTTCGAGCACCACGTGTATGTTAGTTCCGCCAACGCCGAAGGCACTCACCCCTGCGCGGCGGGGCGTAGAGCTCGCAGCCCACTCCTTCGTCTGCCGCGGGATATAAAACCTGGTGTCGCCAAGCTCGATTCGTGGATTGCTCGTGTTGAAGTTCGGCATGACCGGGATCTTGCGATGGTGCAAAGCCAGAGTGGCCTTGATAAGCCCCGCCACGCCTGCTGCTGCATCGAGATGACCGACGGTGCCCTTCAGCGAGCCGAGTGCGCACGCGTTCCGCTCGTGATGTGCGCCGGAGAAGGCTTGCTTGAGGCCCGAGAACTCGATCGGGTCGCCGAGCGGCGTGGCTGTTCCATGGCATTCGACGTAGCCGATCGAGGATGGGTCGATGCCGGCATGGGCAATGGCGGCGCTGATAACGTCTGCCTGTCCTTCCGCGCTTGGTGCCGCGAAGCCGATCTTGTCCGATCCGTCGTTGTTCACGCCGTAGCCGCGGATCACAGCATAGACCAAATCACCGTCCGCAATGGCGTCCTCCAGACGCTTGAGCAGCACCACACCCGCCCCGCTGCCGAAGACGGTGCCGGAGGCGTCAGCATCGAAGGGCCGGCAAATGCCGTCGCGGGACACCATCCCGCCTTCCTGATAGATGTAACCGCGCTTCTGGGGAACGGTTATGGAGACGCCACCCGCGAGCGCCATGTCGCAGCTGTAGGTCAGAAGGTTCTGGCACGCCTGCGAGACAGCAAGCAGAGAGGTGGAGCAGGCCGACTGCAGCGTGAAGGCCGGCCCCCGGAGATTGAACTTGTAGGCAATCCGCGTGGCCAGCGCATCACTGATCGAGCCGAGGACCTGGTTGTAGAAGCCGATCTGGTAATTGGACGTCAGCTCCTCGACGACAGCCCGGTCTGAAAGCACATTGTTGAGCAGGTATGTCGGCATTGCACTGCCCGCGAACACCCCTACGGCACCCGGGCAGTGATAGGGGTCGTAGCCCGCCATCTCCAAAGCTTCCCAGCAGATCTCCAGGAAGAGGCGATGTTGGGGATCCGTGAGTGCCGCTTCGCGCGCAAACATACCGAAGAACTCGGCGTCGAACAGGTCGATGCCGTCCAGATGCGGGCGACATGGGACGTAATCCGGCGATGCCCGCTCCTCGTCGGTGAAGGCATCTTCGATTTCGTCCGTGTCGAACTTCCGAAACGCGCTTCCACCTCGTGTGACGAGCTCCCATAGTGTGTCGACGTCGGGCGCGCCGGGGAAGCGACCCGACATTCCGACAATCGCGATGCCTTCCACAAGATCAGCATCATCTGCGGAAGGTTGTTCATGATTGAGGCCGTTCGGACGGGTGTCGCGGCTCATGGTGTGCTCCGCCGGAACTGGGACATCGTCCTTCGTTGCATGGCGGCGCGCCAGTCGACCTCAGCTGCTCTGGACGACGGCGCCTCACGTCCATCCAGGAAGAGTGCCATGTCTCGCACGGTCGGGTGCTTGAACAGGGCAAGCACTTCGCAGCGCTGACCCAGTTCAAGTTCGAGCCCCGCGTGGATGCGCATCAACTGTAGAGAGGTGCCGCCGAGATCGAAGAAATTACGATCGATCGGCACGGTTTCGATGCCGAGCGCCTGGCTCCAGAGCCTCGTGAGAATCTCCTCGCTGCGGCTGCGGGCAATTGCAGGATGGGTGTCCTCGATCGGCGGTAGTGGCAGGCGCGCCCTGTCGATCTTCCCGGCTTTTGTCAGGGGGAATTGCGCCATCACGAGCGCCGTGCTCGGTATCATGTAGGCCGGAAGGCTGCTGCGCAGGCGCTCCATGACGGAGGGGATGAGATTGGCGTTGGATAAATCCTGAGGCTTGTTGGGACGAAGATAGGCGATGATCCGCTTTACGCCCCCGGTCTCCCGGCACTCGACCACAGCTTCAGCAAGCCGCGGATGGCGACGCAATGCGGCCTCAATCTCTTCCAGCTCGATCCGCTTGCCGTTGATCTTGACCTGCCGGTCTCGTCGCCCACGGAAGTGGAAGGTTCCGTCTTCCTCCATGACAGCGAGGTCCCCGGTCAGATAGCAACGCCTCTCGCCCTCCCCGGTGTCGATCGTCACGAAACGCTCGGCGGTCAGATCAGGACGATTGAAGTATCCAAGGGCCAATCCGTCGCCCGCGATAGCGATCTGGCCCTCGACACCCGGTGGCACAACGCGGAGTCCTTCGTCCAGGAGCAGAACCTCGGTATTGCAAATTGGCTTTCCAATCGGCAGTTCGGAGGCGGAAAAGTCGGCGGGTACGGTGAAGGTGGTCGCGATGCAGGCTGCTTCGGTCGGGCCATAGGCATTTGTCAGAATGCAAGCCGGATGAGCCTTAATGAAGCGCTTCACATGCGGAGCTGAGGCAACTTCTCCGCCAAAGATGATCTGACGCAGGCTGGGCATCTGCTCTTCCGCGTGATCAGCGAACACGTTGAACAGGCCCGTGGTAAAAGTCACTTTGGTTACATGACGGGCCTTGATCATTTCCCGCACGTCGGCCAGTGAAAAACTGGGCTTCGACATGACCACGAGAGTGGCGCCGTTCAGTAGTGCGCCCCAAATATCCAGCGTGCTAGCGTCGAAGGAAATGGTAGTTGCATGAAGCACCATGTCGCCTGGGCGGTACTTGATGAAGTTCTGCTCAAGAACGAGACGTGTGATGCCCCGGTGTGGCACGGCGACGCCCTTCGGACGCCCGGTGGAGCCAGAGGTGTACATGACGTAGGCGAGGTCGGCGCCTTCGCTGCGGGGCAGTTGCGATACATCTCCGGGTGACAGGTTTCGGAGGAGGGTGGGAAGGTCGACGGGTCGACTGCCTGACGCCTGAAGTTCGAGCGGGACCAGAGCGGGGTTGCCCATTGTGAAGACGACCTTTGGTCGGCACTCCTCCAATACATATCGCAGGTGGTCCGCCGGATAGCTCGGATCCAGGGGAAGATATCCGGCCCCCGCCTTCAGGATCGCCAGCTTAGCCACCACCGTTTCGAGCGACCGCGGAACGAGCAGGCAAACCACGTCTCCTTTGGCGACGCCACAGGAAACGAGATAGGTCGCAAGACCGTCGGAGATTCTGTCTAGCTCACCGTAAGTCAGGCGAACGTCATCGCAGATGATTGCGATCGCTTCTGGGCGCTGCTCCGCGTGCCCCCGGACCATCTCCGGTACACCCAGGGCCCTGTCGTAACGTGGCGCGCCCACTCCCTGCCTTGTCAACCCGCTTGCGACTTCCTGGTTTCCGCTCATCGTCGTCCCGCCTGTTGCCGATCGGAGCCCAAAGCTGCTTTACCGCCAGAACTCGGTCGGGGAGACATTCCCCGTGCGACAGAATTTCACGCGCCTGTGAAATGAACATCTGATCATTGGGCTGAAATGGGCCGGCGGATAAACCTTAGCCTAATCCGTTTGGTCAGTGAGGTGGGCCACCACTCGGCCCTTCCGGTCGCGAAGACAGAGATCGCGGATGAGGTAAAGGCAGGCGTTCGCCAGCAAACCCGGTCACGGAGAGCGACGTTCGCGCTCACTGCAGGCGCGGCTAGCCCTGGACTGCAGCCCACCAGGCGCATGGAGACCGCTTCGAGGCGGCTGGGAGCTCTACCACCCCTCCGTCCGAATGAAGTAGTCCGTCACCGCATCCGGAGACTCAAGTTTCTTGCGAAAACCTGACATACCCAAAGCGCGAGCTGACGAGATCCGGATGCGAAGGGCCTTCGAACTTTCTCACTCTAAGCCTGCGTCGACTCCATGGGCGGTCCAAGATGAAGGCGCGATGAAATACTGCGAACAGTAAAGATCGCAGCGGCACTGGAGTGTTAGTGGCACTCTTGGCAATTTGTGAAAACGGCCGTAGCAGGTAAAGTATGCGACAATCCCCATGACGCGGGTCGAGACCAGCAATAGTTCTCACAGGGCAGTAGGCAGCAAAGGTGGATCCACTCTCTCCGACACTGTAAAGGCGGGCCTCTGGACGACAGGCGGCCGCCTTTTCACAAAGTGTCGCGACCTGGTGACGCTCCTGATCTTGGCCAGCTTCCTTGGTCCCGAGGAGTTTGGTGTCGTCACGATGGCGATGACCGCAGTTCTGATCGTGGAAACTTATGCGAGGTACCGCTGGCCGCCGCACTGCTCAACCATCCGCAGCCGACGGAGCGGATGTACGACACAGCACTGTCAATCGCGGCACTGCGCGCGCTGGCGATAGTTGCGGTTCTCTGTGCCACCGCTTGGCCGCTCTCGCTGCTCTACCACGAACCTCGCCTGGTCGCGCTTCAGTGTGCGCTGTCCCTCGCTCCTGCCATGCGTGGACTGCTTAGTCAGAAGCTGACTGAATATGCCCGGGTTATGGACTTCCGCAGAGACGTCGTTCTTGAAATCATCGCCAAGGGGGGAGCGCTTCATGATCGCCACCACGCTGGCTATCACCACGGGCAGCTATTGGGCCATCGCCATCGGCAAGATCTCAAGTACCGCGCTGGCAATGGCCACCTCTTACTTCCTTGCACCGCAGCGCTTTCGGTTCACGCTTGGAGGATGGCATTTGTTTTCCGGAGATTGGGTTGGAATGCGGCCCGGCAGCTGCTGTCGGCCGTCAATTGGCAAGCCGACAGGGTCGTTTTGCCCCGCTACGTTGATACCGGAACCTTCGGCCAGTTCACCTGGGCCGACAATCTGGTTGCGGTGCCAGCCCAGGCAATCATCCAACCTATCACTCCGCCCCTCTTCTCTGCCTTCGTGATGGCGCGACAGGCGGCACCATCTGCAAAGTCTACTTGAAAGCATCGGCGGGGGTCTACCCGATCATGGCTTCCCTCTTCCTGATGATAGCAATGCTGGCCCAACCCATAATTAATTTAGTCCTCGGCTCCGGATGGCGAGAGACGGCTCCTATCCTCGCCTGGCTGGCCTTCGCTGGCGCCGTAGGCTACGCACCGACCGTCCTGCTGCCGGCGTTGGCGGTGTCTCTAAACAGAGCACGGGTTGCCTTCGAAAAGCTGGCGATCGAGTTCTGCGTGAAGGTCCCTTTGAATGTCATTTTGACCATGGCCATAGGCTTGAAGGGGCTCCTCATCGGTCACGCCATCGCCGCTCTGACCGGCTTCCTGATCAACTTGGTTGTCGTCGCGAGACTGACCCAGCTCGGTATTCTGAAACAGCTGGCAGCGCTGCTCCGCCCCACGCTTGCGTTGATCCCGATGGCAGTATTCTTGCTCACGATGCTGCCTCTGTTCGAGGCAAACGACAGCACTCCTAAAACCCTCTTCAATCTGGTGTGGATCTGCGGCCTCGCTTTAGCAATCTTTGCCGCAGCGAACTTGGCGCTATGGAAGCTAGCGGGCGCATCTGACAGTTGCGAAGCCCTGTTTTTGCGGATCCTGAAAAGCTGTCATCCGCTTTAGAGGTCGTACGGCGGAAATTCACCCAAGCAAGTGAAGTGAAGCGGCCGAGCCGGACCCGCCGCGGGTGAGAGCACGGTGGCGAATTTCGGCTACTTTGGCTTGCTGACAGTACACATCGAGGAGCGCACGCTCCCAATCTTGCGAGGAAAGTGTCAGTGTGTGTCTGTGGAGAAATCCTTCGAGGCTCATCCGGAAGACACCATCGTCATCTCTTGCCAACTCCACCAAAGTTCTGGTCAAGGCACCGGCTTCGTATGGGTTACAAGCAATCCCCACGCCGCTTTCGAGTATCTCGTCTCGAGTGGTCGCGAAATCGCTGATGATGACGGGAATTCCTGAAGTCAGTGCCTCGTAGGCGACAAGTGAAAACGTCTCGCGCGAGCGAGTCGGCACCACGAGGCATCGCACTCGCGCAGCGATTTCCCTCAGCGCTGCCCTATCCTTGAAACCCACGAGCTTCGCGTCGGGATTGATTGAGGCGATCTCTGATCCCAAAGCCCCCTCCCCAACGAATGTGATCGGCACCTTCGCCTGTTTCGCCGCTTCTGCAAGAAGGATGACCCCCTTGTCGTGTTCAAGCCGTCCCACAAACAAGAATTCTCGGTTTTCTTCGGCACGCACACGCTCCGTGGACCAGGATTCGACAGGGTTTCGCAGAGACTTTATGTGACCGGCGGGAATGCCACCCCTCTCGAGCAACGGGATCATCCCGTCATGAACAGCAAGAACCGTTGCCAGGGAACCCGACAGATTCATCAAGGCGCGTCGCTCGATATCGCGCGCGATCCGCCACGTTTTTTCGAGGCGCGACCGTCGATCACAATTCGCTCCAAGGCATCCAAACGAGAGCGGTTTGGCCGTACAGGGGACACCACGTTGAAAATGAAAGTAGCCGCCGTTGGGGCATGCGAGAAAGTAGTCGTGCGCCGTCAGAACGACGCGATCCATCACTGGTCGAAGTGCATCGAAGATCGATGGCGAAAGGATCTTCGACCAATTGTGCACGTGATAGAGGGTGTCCGGGGTGTCCTTCGAACGGATAAGCGATTTCAGCTGGCGGGCAGCGGAGAAGTTGTAGAGTCCTCTTGCCACTGCCATTGCAAACGAGCTGCTTCGCAGATCATTTGCACCCACCGCATGAACGGCAACGCCCGCCTTGGCAAGATCGCCATTGCGTCCAAAGTCTCCGCAGAAGTACTCAACCAACACTCCGCGTTCCGAGAGCACACCTGCATTCTTCAACGCGATAACCGAGGGCCCGTCCCGCGGCTGGCAAAGGTCGTTAATCACCACCACGCGACGCGGGAGGCCGCGAGGCTCGGTCGCATCCGTCAATGCCCTCATCTTTGTCCCCCCGTTCCTATGCTCGATGTGTGTGAACTCGCCAGCTTCCCCGCTTTCAATTTTTGGGTTGCCCGAGCCTATTCGTTGCGCGGAAGTCACGCTTTAGCGCGCGCAGGTTTGCGCTCGACTGGGACTAATGCACTTCCCGTACCGATGGCTGCTGCCCGTTCTGGACCAAGTTTCCCCGTCACGGCATCAAGAAGCGCATGTAAGTTCCCGTTGAGCCGACCCTTTCGGTCCACATAAGGCTCTGGCAAGATCGATCGCCCGGCATTGCTGGCCAGGTTTCGAAAGATCTGGCCGAAGACGAGACGGGGCTTCATGGTTCCCTTCTTCATCAGATGCAGAGGATTGGCGACCTGTGAGTAACCCAACCTCACGCCGCTGGTGCGACCGCTCTTGACGCCCAGATGGACACCCCGACAAGCCGAGAATTTGATGAGGCGCCCGCCCATCTTCGCCAAGGCCGCCCCGAAATCTCGATCCTCAAGCCAGCCGTAAAGCACGAGTCTTTCGTCGAAACGAAGGGTGCCGATCGCCTTCAGCCGGAATGCCATGTTGCATCCATAGGGACTGAACGGCTCCAGCCATTGTTTATCGCTTCTTCCGCTTTCTCTTTTGATCAGCTTCACGGCCTCGTGAAATGCGATTCCTGGTCCTTTGATTCCATCAGCGATGACATGCCCGGTGAGCCCAACAATAGAGCTCTCGTCCTGAAATACCTGAGCAGCCTCAGACAGCCACTCTGGGTGGGCAACGAAGTCGTCGTCAAAGAAGGCAACGAGGTCCGTTTGCGGCTCCAGGTGGTTAAGCGCGGTGTTCCGCTGCGCCGCTAACCCCACAGGACCCGTCACGATCTTCACATCTTTAAGTCTGACGAGGTCTCCGGCATCCTCGGAGGTCGCGCAAGAGATAATCACAGAAGAAGGGGCCAGCCTCTGCGTAGAAAGAAAATGCCGAACCGTCTCAGAAACGACCTTCGGCCTTCCCAGTGTGGCGAAGACAGCCGCGACTTGCGGTAGCGCCTGCTTCTTTGGCAGGCCGCGTGTCGTATGCACGGCAGGGCCCTCTATGACGTCTAGATACCCTCCTGCACTGTTATGCCAGGAAAAATTCCCGCACTGTTCTTTACCCCGTCCGACAAGATCGAATCGCAGTTGTGCCGACGCATTGAGCATCTCGATGTGACGTACCCACTGTGCAGGATCCAGCGGCGATGCCAAGAGGCCTGCGTCGCCGCAGACTTCAGGCATACTGGCGCAATTCGACGAGACAACCGGGCAGCCCCGCGCCATTGCCTCGATGATGGGAAGACCGAAGCCTTCCGTTAGAGACGGAAAGGCAAGACAAAGAGCATGATCAAGCAGATAGGCAAGGTCGTCATCGCTAACCCGGCCGCATAGGTAAACATTGGCGGGAAAGGTCACATGGTCTTCTATGAAGATACCGTTGCCGCCAGCGATGACGAGGTTGATGCCGATCTCATCGAGCCTTGGAGCGATATGTAGCAGCAATGACATATTCTTGTGCCGCGCCCCAGACCCGATCGCCAGAACGAAGGGCCTGTCCTCAGGCCGAACAGGAAGCTCAGCGGGTAGATCGGCGAGATCCGGGTTCCACCGAAGCGCGTGTTCATGGCCATTCGGCAGAACGATGATCTGCGAGAGAGGGATAGGCAGATAGCGGGAAAGTTGACGTGCCGAGGCATGCGAGACAGTCGCGATTTTGACGGCTCGCCGGGCAAAGAGCGGCTGAAGGCTACGATAAACCGCACGAAAGCCGTGGGTGTAGCTGTCGGGAGAAGAGAGGACGTTGGTGTCATGGATACAGACGACCTGCTCGCTCTTGATGGCGGGCGCCATGTTGCAGAGATTGAGCAGCCGCCGTCCCCGCGCTGCCATCGGAAGTTCGACTTGCTCCCAAGGATAGCCACTCATGACACCCACCTCGACTGCACAAAGTTTCTCATAATCCGGATGGCAACTCGTTCTGGGTGCGAGGATCACCCCTCCGCACGCGGCCTCGATTTGATCCAAAGCGTGTACGATACTCCGGGCGTACCGCTGCACGCCGCTCAGGTTTTGAGTGAGATAGCGACCGTTGACCGCAAAAGACGCCATTATGACGCTGACCTATTTCCGGGATTTGCAAATGCGAACTTGGCGCGGTCGCTCACACCATTCTCCTTGCTACCGCAACCAAAGGTGCAGGTGACTGGCATGCGGGATGGAGCTCCGGCTTAGTGCAGAGGTGCATGTTTCAAGTCCTCGAACACGGGCGAGAGATGCGCTGCGTAAGGCTTAACATCGACCACCGTCTGTCGATCCGAGAGCGCCTGGTCGATCACGCGCTTCATGCCTGCCTTGAAATTCTCGATGCTGAACTGAGCTGCATGAAGTTGGATCAGTTCAGGATGGAAGCTATGCTCCATTGTCTCAAACAGGTCGATCGCGTCCGCCAAGGAATCGACCGTCTGCTCCTTGAACAGCAGGCCTGTATGGCCGGGAACGATCGTATCAAGAGCTCCGCCCTTGCCAAATGCGATTACGGGTCGTCCGCTCGCCATGGCCTCGACGGGCACGATGCCGAAGTCCTCTTCGCCTGGGAAGATCAACGCCCGGCAGCGGGCAAGGTAATCTTTGAGTTCGGGGAACGAAGCTGGGCCGGTAAATCTGATTGTCGGTCCGGCAATGCGCTTGAGGGCGCCAAGGTCCTGATTATCGCCGTCCCCGACCACCACAAGGTTCCGGTTGAGCTTCGTGAAAGTGCGAACGGCAAGATCGACACGCTTGTAGGGCACGATCTGTCCAGCGCAGAGGTAGAAGTCGTCAAAGCCTGCTGATGGCGCAAATTCTTCGATGGCGACAGGCGGATGAACCACCACGCAGGAGCGTCGATAGTACTTCCCGATGCGGCTTGCAACGTGGTGCGAGTTTGCGACGAAACGATCTACTCTCAAGCTCGAACCCGCATCCCAGGCTCGCAAGAGCGGCGCAATCAGCGGCATCATCAGTCTTGCGAGGAAACCGGCGTTGCGCCGATAGAGATGATAGTGGTCCCAGATGTAACGCATCGGCGAGTGGCAGTAGCAGACATGCACCGCCTGTGGCGGTGGGATGACACCCTTCGCGGGTCCGGATTCGCTGGACAGGACCAAATCGTAGCCGCTGAGGTCAAATCCTTCGAGCGCAAAGGGCATCAGCGGTAGCAGCGACTGATACCGCCGTCTCGCTCCTGGGATGCGTTGCAAGAAGGACGTGAAGATCCTGTGCCGTCGGATCTTGTCAGAGATTTTCTCGTGATCGCA
The DNA here is from genome assembly GCF_022968135.1 of Pseudorhizobium tarimense. Lineage (GTDB taxonomy): Bacteria > Pseudomonadota > Alphaproteobacteria > Rhizobiales > Rhizobiaceae > Neorhizobium > Neorhizobium tarimense. The sequence goes on along the minus strand of NZ_JALJRA010000005.1, from coordinate 84,334 downwards.
AACCAGCGTGAAAATGTCTGCATCGGGATACATGTCGCAAAGCGCTTCGACCACCCTTTCGCCGCCACGCATCGACACCAGCCAATAATGGACGATCGCTACCCGCATACCACTCGTTCCCCGACATGTCCTTCGTACCCTAGGCGGGCTAGAGGCTGCCGCGAAGAACGCCCTAAGGCCAGCACGGACATACGATCGCTTCCAAAAGGAAGAGATGCTTGCCCGAAGGACGCAGAGGGCGGGCGGGCCACATATCCTTCCCTTATCCATTTTGGGGTGGAAGCTTAGACGCCCCTACCAAAACTGATTAGGTCGACTGGTGACGGAGAGAATTTACTCGCATCGACATGCCGTGATGATGGGCGTGGCAGGCTTGGCCTTGGTTTGAATTCAGCCCATTGGCCCATCGTATGACAACGGCGGGACGGCATATGTCGAAAGAAACGGATGTGACACAATCATCGCCCGCGAAGTTACCATTGCAACTTTGTCGGGCCGCAGTCGCAGGCATCTTCTGCCTCTTCGCTTCTGTTGCGTCCGCGGCCGAGATACCCTTGATGCCCCTGACCCAGGTGCGGGTCACGGTTGTCGAGTGGATCGCCTCCACCGGGGAATATAAGGAGTGGACACCGCTCAATGGACAGTATGTAGTCTCTCCCTCTGGCACGATCGCGATCCCACTTCTCGGGGAATTCTCGGTCGATGACGAGACGCCAAAGCAGGTTGCTGACAAGATCAGCACCCTGCTGAAGAGGAAGACGGGACTGGCCGAGCCTCCTGCCGCATCGGTCGAGATCATCCGTTATCCAATGTTCTACGTGTCGGGCGCCGTCGAGCGCGCCGGTGAACTCGAGTATCGGCCCGGTCTGACGGTGACACAGGCAGTGGCTATGGCGGGGGGGCGCGAACGCCGGACGGACGCCAACGGGTCGCGCGAGCTGGAGCAATTGCGGTACGCGGGTGAATTGAACAGCTACGACCTGAAGCTTAACCAGTTGATGGCAAGAAGGGCCCGGCTTGAGGCCGAACTGGCAGAACGCACTGAGATCGGTTTCCCGCCGGAGCTCGTCCACGCACGCGATGGAAGTGCCGGTAAGATCTTCGTCCAAAGCGAAACCGACCTCTTCGTTGCACGGGCGGAAGCCTTGAAACGCCAGTTGACCTCCCTTTCAGAATTGCAGGATCAGCTCCAGAACGAGATCAACGTGCTGAACGAGAAGACCGCCGTTCAGGACCGTCAGATCAAGATCGCTCAGGACGAGCTGGAGAGTATCTCGTCGCTCGTTAATTCGGGTACGCTCGCCAAGTCGCGCGAGACCTCGCTTGAGCGTGTCGTGGCTGACCTGAGCAGCGACAGGCTGGATCTCGTCATCGCTGCCATGCGCGCAAAACAGAAACTGAGCGAGAGCGAGCGAGATGCGATTGCCTTGAAGGGCCAGTTGCGAACGGAAGCAGGCCGCGAACTCCAGGAAATTGTCGCCGAATTCGAGGATACCAAGTTGAAGCGCAACACGGTGATTGCGCTGCTGCAGGCAGCGGGAGCCGCAGTTTCCCGAGACGCAGCACGCGTGGCGGCCAACACACAGCCGCTCGAATACTGGGTGACCCGCGCGGGTGGCGACGGCGTACCCGTGAGGCTTTCCGAATCGGAAGAACTGGGCCCGGGCGACGTTCTGGATGTGCGCTACGACATTTCCTCCACCGTCGCTGACGCCTCTCGATCAGCGGTCGTACCGCAGCTTTCGCAATAGCGTCGGGACCTGAGACTTCAAAAGGAATTGAGCCTATGGCAATCCAGCAGCTTTCAACGATCGACGGTCTTGCGACGGCCGAACGGGGGGAAGCATTACGATCAGAAACGGTGTCTTTCCGAGATCTGATCAACTTCCTTCGCCGCAATGCTTGGCTAATCACTCTTTCGACAGCTATCGGACTTCTGCTCGGCGTCACCTACATCATCAAAACGCCGTCGAGCTACCAAGCTTATGCGCGTCTGGTCATCGACCCGGAGCAGAGCCGAATCCTGTCCCAGGACGCCGCGACGGGCACGGTCATTATCGAGGCCGCTGAGATTGCAAGCCAAGTGGAGATCGTGAAATCGGAAGCAATAGCCGAGAGTGTCATTCGCGAGCTCGGTCTCCTGAACGATCCCGAGATCGTCGACGCCTCATCCTGGTACGGCGCCTTGCGCCACTATCTCGCCTCAGCCGTTGATCTGGTCCTCAACAAGCAGGTGGTTGCCGAGACGCCCCAGGCAGATGAGGAACGGATGCGGCGAACTATGAACGGATTTCTTTCTCGCGTATCCGTCCGCCGCGTGGGTCAATCCTATGTGCTGGAGATCGGTTATCGGTCAGGGGACCCGGATAAAGCCGCGCGGACGGCAAACGCCCTTGCAGAAGCTTACATCCGCAATGGCATGGACGATCGAGCAGCCGCAGCCAAGCAGGGCGCTCTCTGGCTGGAGGGTCGCCTGATGGACGTGGGGCGAAAGGCGCGGGAGGCGGCGCTTGCGGCTGAAGAATACCGCAACCAGCACGACATCACCGCAATGGCGAACGCCACGACGCTGGATCAGCAGCAACTCGCTGAACTCAGCAGCCAGATGTTAGCGGCACGGGCCGCCACATCCGATGCATCTGCGAAACTCACCACGCTCACCCGCCTGATCGAGAACAACTCGACCGACTCGAATCTGCCGGAGCTGGCAGACAATCCGCAGCTGATGAAATTGCGCGAGGAGATGCGCCTAGCCGAGACGCGTCTTGCGGGGCTGAAGGAGCGTTATACCCCCGGAAACCCGGCGATCACTGCAGCGACGGCCGATATTGCTCGCATCCAGTCGAGCCTTGTTAAGGAATTGCGTCAGGTCGAAGCCCTTTACCGATCAAACCTCGAAACAGCCAAGAGCAGAGAAGCGCTGGCCGAGCAGCAGTTCGCTAGCGCCAACCGTCAAGGCGCGGACAAGAACATTGCACGCGTTGAGCTGGCTGAGATTGAAAGCCGAGCGAGTACCTACCGACAGCTCTACGAGAGCATTCTCCAGCAGTTTGTAGGCGCTTTCCAGACCCAATCCTTCCCGCTCGGCAAGGCACGTGTCGTGACGGCGGCGACGGCCCCGCTGACACGAGTGTGGCCGAAGCCCTCTGTTCTCCTGCCCTTCTCGATGATCCTCGGCGTGTCATTCGGCCTGCTGGCTGCGGTCAGCCGTCACGTTCTGGACCGGCGCACGGGGTCCGGCGAGAGGCTCCAGCGCGAACTCGGTCTCGCGCCACTGGGGCATGTGCCGATCTACAGGCAAGCAGGTGCAAGACGTGACAACGCAAAAAACCTGCCTCCCACTGTGCTGCCGCTTCGCGCCATTCTCGACACACCGTATTCAGCCTTCTCGGAAGCACTGCGAGGGGTGAAGCACTCGCTGGATTCGCTGATGCCGGCTGACGCATCGGTGGTAATCGGGATTACCTCCGTTGGTAGCGGCGAGGGCAAGACAACGATTGCGACCAACCTTGCGCAGCTCTACCAGAACGAGGAGCAGTCAGTCCTGCTGGTGGATGCCGACTTCGTATCGGCTCGACTGAGCAAGCTCGCCTACAACGCTGCGCCAGATTTCGCTATCGAGCCTATCTCTTCCACCTTATTGGGCGGGCCTTCCGACGGAAACCCCGTTTCGCGGCTCCCCCGCATGCGCCGTTATCCGGAGAAGGTTGTGATCGATCATGATCCCGAATATGGAGCAGACGAAGATGCCGTTCCCGTCCCACTGCTGACGGTAGAGCAGACACGTCGGTCTGCAATTGCCACCTATCGCTATGGTCACCTCTCGGCTCTCAAGGAGGCGCTGACGAAACTGAGAACGCAGTACAAGATGATCATCGTCGATATGTCGGGATTTGAGGAGTCGGCCGACACGCGGGCGATCTGCTCTCATGTTGACGGAATAATCCTCGTGATCGGCAACAGCCGAAAGCTAACTATCGAACGCCTTTCGGAGGCGCTGAAGTCGTTTGGCCGCTCGCGGATTGCGCTCCTTGGGGTCGTTTCGAACCGCAGCCGCATAGGCTCTGGTCGCCATCGCACCTCTACGAGAGGCTTGATCTCATGAACATGAAAATGACAAAGCCCGGAACGGTTTCGGCAAGACACACCGTCGCAGTAGGAATACCAACCTCCGGGCGCAGTGAAATCGTCTCCGCCGTGGTTCCGGATCTGGTGCGCCAGACGCGGAAACCGGACCAACTGCTGATTTGCGCTCCAACGTCCGACGACGTTGACATGGCGACGCTGGCCGATCTCCCATTTCCTGTCCGCTTCCTGCAGTCCGAGCGGGGCCTCTGCAGGCAGCGAAACGCGATCATTGATGCGATACCGGACATCGATATTGTCTTGTTTCTTGACGATGACTTCCTGCTCGCTCCCACCTATATCGTCGAGCTGGAACGACTGTTCCTGCAATATCCTAGCGTAGATGTCGTAACCGGGACTGTTCTCGCTGATGGCGCGACTGGTCCGGGCATCTCTGTTGACGAGGGACTGGCGCTCCTGTGCGGCATTCCTGCATTTGCGCACGAACTGTCGGTACGGGAAACTTACAGCGGGTATGGTTGCAACATGGCCGTCCGAATGTCGACGGTACGCGCCGGCGCACTACGGTTCGACGAGAGATTGCCGCTCTACGGCTGGCTGGAAGATCTCGATTTTAGCCGCACCGTCTCCCGCTTTGGTCAAGTGGTTGCTTCTCCACAGTTGCTCGGCGTGCATCTGGGAACCAAGAACGGACGCATATCCGGACTGCGTCTGGGTTACTCACAGATTGCCAACCCGATCTACCTCGCCCGTAAGCGAACAATGACTTGGCGCCATGCTCTCATCCAGATGGCGCGAAACGTGGCTGCCAACACTTCCAAAGCGTCGCGAGCGGAGCCATGGGTCGACCGTAAGGGCCGGCTGAGGGGAAATCTGCTCGCACTTCGCGATTTGTGCACCGGTCACCTGTCACCCTTGAATATCTGCGGCATGAACTGAGGGAAAGAACGCAGCCGTCCGGCCTACACGTTGTGGATCAGCCGGAAGTAAAACCCTGCACTCTCGCTTGCCCCGAGCTCCGGATGCGTGTCTATGACATGCGAGAGGCTGGGAATGGACCAGCGATCGACCTGCTCGTAGCCGAGACTTTCGAGATCCTGCACGAAAGACGCTTCATTGCGCATCTGGTAGGGAACGTGGGCACGGCCGATCCGCTCCAGCGTGGTCACCGGCCTGCCGTCCCGCCTGAAGGCCACCTTGTTCAGAAGCAGATGCGGCGGCAAGCGAGGCAGCTCGAGGAGAAGATCTGACAACGGGCGATCGAGGTATTGCATAAGGCCCGACGCAAGAAAAACCGGAAGACGGGGTGCCCGAGACAGGTTATCAATAAACGTGAGCTGGGCTATCCCGTCTCGCGCTGCTCGTTTGCGACCGGCTTCGGCGATCTCCGGGAGCTCATAGATTACCCACTGAAAACTCTTGGGCACTTCCAGCAGACCGGCGAAGGCACGGAACTTCGTGCCCATATGTCCACCGGCGTCCAGCAGTCCGCCACTTTGTTTCGTTAGGCGAGCTAGCCAAAAGAGGATAGGGTAGTCCCAAGGAGCAACTCTGCACATTTCCTCAAATGAGACGGGCGCAACCTCGCCATGATTGTAGCCCACCAGCTTGCCGCCTCTTGCGGCTGCGGCAGTCGCCGCCTCGAGTGAAGCGTATGCCCCGGTGAAGCGGCGAGGCAGGGGAGAAAGGTAGCGAAGCCTACCACTCAAGACCTTCACCGGCCGGGCAAACCGGCTCATCGCGTGCTCAACCCTGCGAAACAAGGAGCGCTTGATCTTCTTGAGGAGAGCAGCGCTTTGGCTCGGGCCATCAAAATCTGTTTCCAACATGTCCACTGCCACCACCCCAGTTTGCTGCTCTAGCAGCCATAACTCTGCTTGAAATCTTGTAGAGTAGACCCACCGTGGCACCGTAGATCAGGCAACCGACCAGCATCTGCAGGATCTTGACGATTAGATCACTCTCAACCGAATGCATGTCGACCCTACCCAGCAGGAGAACGGCGCTCGCCATCGCAACTGATCCTACGATAGGTAGGATGCACCCCTTGATGACGGCTGGCCAGCGGACGCCGCCATATCGGCTCTGCAACCAACCGGACACGAGAATGGAGAAGACAGCGGCAATCGACTGGCCGGCGGCAGCCGCCACGACGCCGAACGGCGAGAATGCCAGGATCAATCCGATCGATACGAGACTGTTCACCAGGATCGCTGCCGGCACTTTGCGGATCGCTCCCGTGAGCGACAGCAACGGTTCGGTGACATAACCTGGAACGAGCAGGATCTGCGTGAGGGCAAGCAGACTGATCAAAACTGCGGCAGGAGCCCAGTTCGCCCCGAGCACGAGATGAACCAACGTGTCGGACATGAGTACGAGACCGACGTAAATCGGCGCGGAAATCACCATCAGCAGGATGACGAAAGTTGTAGCCGCCCGGCCCAGCGAAGCGAAACTGCCTTCTGCTCCGGGAGCGTCACCGCCGTCTGTCATCGCTATCTTGCGCAACGTGCTCCAGGCGATCTGCCGCGCGGGCTCGCCGACAAGGTCGGAAAATGCCGAGACGACGCGCTCTGCTGCGCGATAATAGCCAGCGTCCGCAAGCCCGAGGACGCTGCCGACGACGAGCGTGCCGGAATAGGAGCGGATCAGAACGAGAACGTGATTAGAGGTGATGTGCTTGGAGAAGTCGACCAATTCCCGAACGAACGAAATTCTGAGCTTCAGCGTGGGAACCCATTTCAGCACTACGAGCGATGCTGCCATGCTGATCAACTGGCTCACAAGCTTGCCTGCAGCCAATGCATAGATGTTCCAGCCATGGAAGAGACCGTATACGGCAACAAGAGTTGCGCAGAGTTCTGCAGCAATGCGTATGATGCTCAGCTCCCTCAACCGCGCATTCGCGATGAGCCTTCCTTCGCAAACGGACGAAAAGGGCGTTGGGAAGAGCCACAGGCTGACGAGAACGACAAGCAAAGCCTCGGCTTTCAGGTTGAACTGTATGTCGAGAATGACAGCAGCACATAAACCGATCGTAGTGGCAGCGAAGCCGGAAATAAGAGCAACAGTTGCGATCTGATCAACCCGACCACCTTCATGCGTCGTCTTCATCACGAACTCGCGCCATCCCCCTTCTGCAACGACGACGAGCAAGGCAGCCACGGCTACAGTGTAGGAGAAGAGGCCGAACTCGGCGGAGGTTAGGATACGCGCAGCAATGATGAAGGTTGCGAGCTGGCAGACCTGCATGAAGACCTTCGCGACAAGCACCCACATTGCGCTGCTGACGATCGCGAGGCCACGGCGGTTCCATCGTCCCAGAAGATCGATCTGGAGCCACGTGCAAGCCTTTCGGGTCATTCCTGCCATCAGGATTCCAGCCTTAGTTATCTTTTACAACACGCTGACCGGGATTAATGTCGGCTCCACTTCTATCGAATCAGGATCGGGAAAGACTTCAGACTTCGTTGACCGTCTCCGGTGTAATGCAGCCATGGAAATCTCCGGACGTTTCAGACCCTCTCGGTAAGGCTGTCACCGTCCTTGAAGACGCAATGCTACCGCGAGGCTTACCAGTGAGCGAGATTGCTTTGACACCTCAACTCAGATGGCTCGTCCTTCTCTTCTGCTTGAGCTTCTGGATGGCTGTTGCCTATTGGGTATTGTGACCGGCTTTAGAAATCGTTTCGGGCGAAGAGCACAACAACAATCGTCCTCATGATGATTGCTATGTCCGTGCGCATGGAGCAGGACTTGTAGTAGTCGAGATCGAACTGGACGCGTTCCTCATATGAGGTGTCCGGTCCTCTGGAGACCTGCCAAAGGCCTGTAAGGCCAGGCGTCATGGCTAGGTAGTAGCGCGCATTTGAACCGTAGCGCTCAAGCTCATCAGCAACGATCGGCCTTGGCCCCACAATACTCATATCGCCTACCAGAATGTTGAAGAGCTGGGGCAACTCGTCGAGACTTGTGATGCGCAGCATCTTGCCGAGCCAGTGGATACGAGGATCATTCCTTAGCTTCTGGCTTTCACTCCATTCTTGGCGCCGTTCAGGATCAGACTCTAGGAGTTTAGTCAGGACCTTGTCGGCGTCTTTTCGCATGCTTCGGAACTTCAGGCATGAGAAGGACCTGCCGCCGCGCCCCATCCGCCGATGGCGGAATATGATCGGCCGCCCGTCGACCAGAAGCAAGGCGATGGCGATCACCACAAGCGCCGGCAGAAGGAACACGACTGCCGAAAGCGCAAGGATGATGTCTAACGCGCGCTTCAGGCTTCGCCGCGAGATCTCTGGCGGCGAGATAAGGTCGACTTCCCGTTGGCCAAAATTGTCAGAATACAACGACATTCCCTACCCTCTCGATGCCCTTAAGCTGCCTGCCAAATCCCGCCGAAGCAATTGATCCAGGCAGGCACCCGCTAGACCGATAGAGGTAGATCTTAAGAGGCTCCTTGGCCGAAAAGGCGAGGACGGCGGCACGGAACCAATCGGTTCAGGTTGCGGCACCAGGTTGCAGCAACGCACGTCTTGTCGCTGTCAGGAAGAGACTGAACTCCAAGGTTCACTAAACCCGAGCCAGCAAGGGTACTGGTATAGCCGCACCACGTGGAACTGCACTGCGTAGACCGGCCATGATGAAAAAGATCAGGCCAAGATCCACGGTCGAACCGGAGATCAACGCACCGACAATGAGGCAAAGGCAGCCGTTACGGGCAGCGAGACCGGCGTCAGATTCATAAGTTCGCGGAGTTCCCCGCGGGAAAAGAATGCCCGTCAGCAGGAAGAGCAGAAAGAACAAAGTCCCTGGAATACCAACATTCGACAGCAGGGCAACTGCGAAGGATGACGCTCTGACTGTGCCGAGGCCCACGCCAAATCCGTAGGAGTCGAAGAAATTTGAGATGCCGGATGCATTCCAGCTTCCCCGCTCGATCGCTGACAATGAGGTTGGCTTGCTGAGGATGGTTGCGTCGATGAAATCAAAGACCCGTTGATAGATCTCGGAATGGAGGATCAGCGCAAAGCCGGTGAGCAAAGCTGCAAGCGGCAATGCCACGACGACCAGGATGCTAGCCCGTGTTCCGGTGGATCCACCACATCTGAACAGGCTCGTGACGTAGAGAATTGCAAGACAGACGGGCAGCCCAGCAATCCCTCCAGAGGAAGTGGAGCGCACGATTAGGACGCAGGAGACGATGAACAAGATCCCACTGGCCTTACTGTGGCGGCCGCAGACCCACAGGGTTCCGCAATAGCCGACCACCGCCATACTGGCACCCGCAAAAGCCGATGCCTCCGGCCAAGAACCGATAATGCGGCGCACGCCGGCGACCATTTCGTCCGCGTGAAAGGTGTAGGAAGCGTTTCGGATGTAACCGAAGAGACTGTCCAAAGGTGTTCCAGGGCTGATCAAGTCCGCGATGCCGAAGAAGACATTCGCTGCCCCGAAGCCGAGCAACCCGATGACCACGTGCCGGAACCCTTTCGGCGTTGATGCGACCGAGAGAATGAGGCTGAAGGTGATCAGGTCAGCGAAGAGATAGACTGCCTGCGTGAAGTTCCCGCTGACTGGACCAAGTAATATGGTGCCGTCGCTGGCGGCACCGGCCTGCGCACCGAGGGGTACGATGTTCATCGTACCCCGTAGGAAACGGGGAGCGAAATAGCCGGCTAGCACACCGTAGGTGACCAGCAACACTAGCCAGGCGAACGGCTGTGAGCGAAGGCTTCTGTCGACGGTCTCGCTCAGATCTCCGTGCAGCAGTAGCGCAGAAACCATGAGGAAGCCGAGAAACAGGTGGCCAGGCTGGATGCCGGTGGAACCAAGCATAAGCGCTGCAGCACCGCCAAGCACCGGAAATACTGAGAAGGCAAGAACAGTTGCTCCACTGCCTCGAATGAGGCAGATCACGCCAACGATCATCGTCAAGATTCCGACAGGCTCGACGCCCATTCACTACCCTCTCGTTTACAGCAGCAGGACGACCTCCGGCAGGAGTCCTGCTGAGCCCTTCAAGCTATCTTGTCGACGGGTTGTACCGCCTCAGTCAGGGCCAGGGGTTCAGTTCTTTCACAGAGAATATCTCGACTGATCCGGACATGACTGAGAATGTAGTCGCTTGCGCTCAACCCGCCGCTGCCCATCCGGGCTTGCGCCTTGACTGCCATCTGTCGAGCATCATCCGGGCGATGACGAATATCGAGCAACGCCTGCAGCAGGGCGGCCGGGTCGCTTGGGGGTACATAATGAACCTCGCTATCGGAAAAGTAGTGCCGCAGCCCCCCCGTATCCGAAGCAACCACCGGTACGCCGGCCAGCACTGCTTCCTGGATGGCCGTAATGCCGCTCGCATGCAGGTTTGGCTGCAGAGGGATGCAGGCGACGTTAGCGGCCTCGAACGCATTACGAAGTTCTTCCGCAGATTGCGCCGACCGCACTTCGACATTGGGGATGTCTTGAAAGAGCCGCTTGGGTATCGTGCCGGAGAGAATCGTGACGAGGAGATCAGACTGCGACCTGACGGCTTCTAGGAGCGCTGGCCAGTCCCGATGCCTGTCATTGCCGATCGCCAGGATCCGAAAGGGCGCTTGATCACGCATTCGAGGCGGAACCTTGGCTTCTGCTGGGATCCCGAACGGAACCAGCCGCAGGTCCGTATCCGGAAACAGGCGGTCCGCAACCTGCATGTTGCCAGTCGAAAGAAAAGTCAGGACGTCGACCCGCTTGATGAGATAGGCATACAGATATCGTTTTGGCAGCGAGAGCTTGCTCCAGTGATCGAAGAGCCAGACGGTCTGCCCGATGATCTTGGTCTTGATGCCCGTTAGCCTCACCACGCCTGCCACCGCGAGGTATTGCGACTCTGTATGTGTCCAGATGACGTCGGCATTCTCGAATTCATGACGCTGATGCCACGCATGCAAAATGTCGAACCCGAGGATGAGTCGTGCACCATAGCGTAGAAGTTTGCCGGTCCACCGCTCCCGAGAGGACTTGGAGAAAGAGACAGCGCAACCAAACGCGTTCGCGCGCCCGTAGCCGTAGGGCGTTTCGTCATTGACCCCCACAAGCGTCCCCGCGTCCCACGCCGCCTTCCAGCGTAGGGCATCCTTGTTTTCCGCAAGATGGACGAAGACACGGAGCTTTGTACCACACCCGAATTGATCGGCATGACTGACTGACATCGAGCTTACCCACAGCAAGAGTGAAGCAACTTCTCCGATGCGCAACTGTTAGACACCGCCACTCCCGAACGCCAGAGCCTCTACTGAAATAGCTTAGGCACGCGTTATTGTTCTTATGCATACCATGGGGTGGCGATGGAGAGAAGGGTCGGATGGGCGATTGAAACAGTACTGATTCACTTGTACTTTATGATGACCTCCATAAGGGTGTTTTGGCTTGAATATCAGTGCATCTTCTACGTGACAGACGAGAATTATTTCCTCCCGACTGCTGTATCTGCGCTTCAGGCTAGGAAGGCGGCGTCCGCGTCAACTGATGTTGTTGTCGTTCTTGCTGAGGACTTCAAACATCGAGCGGAAGCGGCGGGATTCTGTAAATCTACCGGGATCATCTTGCGGGACGGAGCACAAATTCTGGCCGATCGGTTCGCCCAGGTGGACCGGAAGGACTTCAAGGCGCGGATCAGCATTGCGGCTATGGGCCGCCTCCTTTTGTGGGATCTTCTCCCACCCCATTATCGTCAGCTAATCTATATGGATGGCGACACGCAGATTGTTGGCGATCTCACTCCACTAGAGAATGTGGAAGTTCCAAAAGGCAGGCTACTTGCCGCGATGGACTATATGTCGATTGCCAACGCCGCCCAGACAGGCCGTCCTCAGACATACTTCAATTCCGGCGTTCTGAAGTTTGATCCGGCAGATTGGGTCGGGGCGGCAGCGTTCCAGTATTTTACCGAGCATGGAGGTCACCTCCATGATCAAGGTGCGCTGAACACCGTGGCGGGAGATGCCACGATCTTCATCTCGAACCGCTGGAACTTCCCCAGGCAATTTCTCCACCTGGCCAAGAAGCGCCCGGCGATCATCCACTTCGCATCCCACCCTAAGCCTTGGGACGGAGTGTACTTCCCCTGCTCTCGCCGACAAACGACCGTCTATCACGAAGCCTGCAAACCTCATCCGTCCCTTGCACACTTCGTCCTAAAGATCACCCCGCTAAGGCGTTTGAAGTATCGTCTGCGCTCTATTGGAGACCGAATGGCTTATTACCTCCCTGTCTTGGGACGTGGTACAGATCCGGAGGCAATTCGCAGTGTGGTATGTGCTGGGCACCATGACGAGACGGCTCTCTCGCCTTGCTCCACCGCCCAGGTTCCAGTCTGAAGCCGGCACCCGCACCAAGCAGACGCCATCATTCGGCTTGGGCCGCACCTGAGTGAGGAGAGCACCGAATGATCAAGGCGAAGGAGAGAACTGCTAGCTCCCTGCGAGCGGCCGCGAAATTGATGGCCGCTACATTCGCAATCATCGGTTCGATCGAGCTGCCTGTGGCGGCCGGCGAAGTACATGCACAACCGACCGCCAGGTTCCTCGACAGTATTGGAGTGGTCTCCACCTTCGAGGATCGAGGTCAACCTTATGATAGAACGCTCGAAATGCTGCGTTACGGCGGTTTCCGCTGGCTTCGCGGCGGGATTGAAGGGCTAAGCGAGGATGGCCCCTTAACAATCGACAGTTTCCTGCGGCTGCACCGCGAGCTAGGTGTCAAGATCAGCTGGGGTCTGGGCAGTGGCATCAGCGATCTCGATCGCTTGCTTTCGACCGGGCGCACTCTCGCCGAGGCGGGCGCGTTGCTGGCCTTTGAAGGTAATAACGAGCCGAACAATTGGCCGATCACATACAAGGGCCGAAAAGGTGGTGGATCAGGTTCTTGGTTGCCAGTGGCGGAACTGCACGCCGATCTTTATCGGGCGGTGAAGGAAGATCCTTTGCTGGCCGGGTATCCGGTGTGGTCGGTTTCGGAGCCAGGGGCTCAGACCGATAACACGGGGCTGCAGTTTCTCGAGATCCCGGAAGGTGCTGGGACCCTAATGCCAGCCGGCACTCGTTTCGCCGATCATGCCAATGTCCACAACTACCTCTACCATCCGAACGTACCTGAACCTGCCGACAACAAGAGTTGGAATGCCTCCGATCCCTCCAGCACCAGCCCGGTCGATGGCCTTTATGGCAACTTCGGCAGGACATGGGCCAACAGGTACATGGGCTATTCAGAAGAGGTGCTGGCGGACCTCCCGCGGGTGACAACGGAGACTGGTGTGGCGATTAAGGGGTCCGTTGACGAGGCACTGCAGGGCGTCAACCTAGTGAATCTCTATCTGTCGCAGTTCGCCCGAGGCTACAGCTACACCTCGGTCTACATCCTGCGCGACAGAACAGATGAACAGGGTCCTCAGGCCTACGGCTTCTTCCGGCCAGACTTTAGCCCGAGGCTGGCCGCCCACTACTTGCACAACCTCACTCGTATCCTCGCAGATACCGCGCGCCGACATCCGCCAGATCGGCTCGACTACGTAGTCAACCCGCACCTCGAGACCGTCCATGACCTGTTGCTGCAGCATAGCGACGGATCGTTTCAGTTGGTCGTCTGGGGCGAAGCGCTATCCGGCGAAAACATTATCGAAGTTCGGTTGCGCGAGACAGCCAAGCATGCCGAACTCTACGATGTCACCAAGGGCACTGCTCCATTTGCAGTATTCCAAGACCTTTCAGAGATCGAGCTGGTCGTGAGTGACCATCCTCTGGTGCTTAAACTGACCTTCTAACGGTACCCCTCCGACGCGTGACCACAACCTGTTCGCTCATCAAAATCCGTGAAAGTACCGCGCTGGAAAGCCCGCATCCTTCCCGTGTTGCGCTCTCATGCACCAGTGCCAGAGCGAAGCCAAAGCCGCTCAGGTTAAGCCAGTTACTTCAACTTGAAGGCGACCTGCGTTCGGTTGGTCACGTTCAACTTCTTCATGATGTTGCGGATATGGACTTTCACGGTGCTTTCGCAAAGGTTCATCTCGTAGGCAATGATCTTGTTTGCCTTTCCGCGGCGCAAAGCCTCTGCGACCTGGATCTCCCGCGGCGTGAACCCTTCCTGGAGTGGGCTTGTGCCCTTGACCACGGAGCTCAGCGCGTCGCGATTTGCAAGAAGACTACTGGCGGGAACAAAGACGCCGCCGGCCCGGGCAAGCGAAATGGCCTCCGCAGCGACGCTGATGTTGACACTTGTCGGAATGTATCCGCGTGCGCCGCAATCAATGGCCTTAAGTATCTCGCCAAGATCGTCGGAGTCTGCGATCACGATAACGGGAACGAGCTTAAAAGCAGCCGCTACCTCTTCGACTTTGTCACAGGTCAGGGTTCCGTTAGCCTTGTTGCCTGCCATGACCAGAAGAATAGCCGAGGGATTTGCAGGAAACTCGCGTTTCCGCCACTCCTCAATGGATGCCACGGCCGCGATCTTCATTGTGGGATCATAGCTCGAAAGACTACGAGACAAGCACTCCCTATCCAAAACGCGGCTATCAAGAATGAGAATGTATTCGCCTGACTGAGCCTCAGCCCCCTGACCAGCCGTCAGAGAGCCAACATAGTCAATGTCGGCCTTTGTTACGTTCGTGCGTTCCGAGGTCGACGCATAGGCACCCATTTTAAACCTCTTAATTTGCCCCCGAGCATTCATGCTGAGAGAAAAACCAACACTTACCCCCTGCCAAAAGGGCCCTCACTTCACCATTTGTGTTATTTATTAGCCGTCCAGATGACTTTTTCATGGTTATGTTGCGGCTGCATTAACCTGCGTTAAAGATCTAATAAATATACTCGGCGCCGAGTAATCGTTAGACAGAAACGTCATTGATCCCACCTGGGAGGTTGAAGTACCTGCCGTCCATCAGCTGAATCGTCAGGTCTTCTGAAGGCCTACGTCTTCAGTACTGCCCGTCAGGTAGCTCGGGTCGAAATCCACTAGTTCCGCTAGTTTCCCACGATTAAGAAACTCGACCACCCCGTTCCGAAAGGACAAAAGACCACTCAACCGCATCTCCTTCAGAACGCGATTGACGTGGACCGTCGACAAACCAAGAGCATCGCCAATCTCGGCTTGCGTCAAGGGACATTCGAATCCGTCCAAACCAGGACGCATCGACTTGCCGGCGCGGACAGCAAGTTCGAGCAAGAGATGACCGGCGCGCCCGAACGCATCGCGACGCCCGATGCTGGCGAGACGCTCGGTAATGCGCGCATGACGTTTCATCAGTTCAATCGTCATGATCAATGGCACCTGCGATGCGCCGTCACCACCCGTGACGGTCATTCGTCCGGGGATTTCGTAGCAGCTGACGTCGCAAACTGTATGGACCGTTTCGTGCGACATGGCCGCCGAAACTGAGGAAAGAATATCGCCGGGCAGGAAGAAATCCGTCACGATGCGGGTACCATTTGACATCGTCTTGCTTGAGATGAGCCAACCATTCTCGACGAGAAGGAGGCGTGGTGCGGCGCAATCATCGTCGAAGACGGTGGTACCGGCGGGGAACCGGCGCAAACTTGCGCGGCTCAACTGAACACCGCCTTTGCGATGTCCAGGAGTTAGGACCTGTTTATGTACATAACTATCCAAGCCCATGGTACAGCCTATTCCAGCCCAGTAATAGACAATTAGGTATTACCACACTTATTTATTGGCGTAATCTCTTTCGTCTATATTTGCATCAAAGTGATCACTGGTTCAGGTTAACCTGCGGGCTTACGTCGTTCGACCGTTAGGACAGGGCTGGCAGGACGGTGTCGCCATAAAGGATGAGTACGCTTCCGTGATGTCACCGCAGATGCGAGAATCGTGGTGGTTACAGGAGCCTCGCGGAGGCTTGTAGGCCAGCGTCTGCGTCGACGTCATGCCCGTCAAGCCTCCATGGTTGCTGGACAGCGCCTCCTCATTTTTCGCCTGTGCCAGTCAGCCTGAGCGTATCGTTGGCACAGACCGAGCGCTGGCGCTCCTTGGCGGTGGCAGGATAGCACCAGGATATCGATTGGCAGGTCATCGGCGGCGCGAAATCAATGGGCGTCGGCAAGCTGAACATAAGGCACAGGGACCGCTGATCCTCGTTTGAACGCACGCTGTACCAACGGCCGCATTTAACGCATCGCCCGCGCATGCACCAGTTCCTGAATGATCCGTCAGTACGGCGTAGATGCGGCGGCTCGGAGTATTCGAACGGCATCTTTTCCAGCTCCGCCTCGTTCACGTCTACCCCCAGGCCGGGCGCATCCGGCACGACGTAGAACGCTCCATCCATTTTTCGATCTGGCCGGGAAGAGGGTCTTGTTGTCGAAACCCCCAGTGCTGTTCGGCAGGGCTCTGTCTGCATTCGAGCCAGCCAAGTTGGGAACCCACAGCCTTCATATCTGCATTGCTGATATTGACGCTACATGGAGATTCAGGCGAGGAATCTTGATGCCGACGTCGCAGAAGCGACGAGTAGCAAGCGACGGTGGTGTAGAGGCAGCTTTTCGCTTCACTTGCGGCAGTTGCTGCAAGCAGTCGCGGACTGCATGCCGCGTTTGCCGCTTTGAAAAGCTGATGGCGCGCCGAACGGACGAGGTAAATTAACGCCAGACAATACTTCGGCGTCAGTTGGCTAACCAGCTACGAAATGCGCTGCTCCAACCTCCTTGTAGCGGATGGGACTGATCTTGTAGTCCACGGGCCGAATAGGGCTCCTCAACTCCTCGACGGCCATGGCACGTTTGGTTGCTCTACGGCTGGGATCGGGGACCGGCACCGCAGACAAGAGCTTCTTCGTGTAGGCGTGCTGCGGATTGGCAAAGATGGAAGCCCGCGGCCCGATCTCGACAATTTCGCCAAGATACATCACGGCAACGCGGTGGCTGACGCGTTCAACAACGGCCATGTCGTGACTGATGAATAGAAAGGCCAGGTTAAGGCTCGACTGCAGGTCGAGCATCAGATTGATGACCTGTGCCTTGACCGAAACGTCGAGCGCCGAGACGCTTTCATCGGCCACGATCACTTTTGGCTTGAGAACAAGTGCACGCGCTATGCAGATCCGCTGGCGCTGCCCACCAGAAAATTCGTGCGGGTAGCGGGAAGCGATATCGGGAGAAAGCCCAACCCGCAGCAGCATGTCATGGACGGCTTCAAGCGCCTGTTTTCGCGATCCCATCCTGTGCTCGAGGAAAGGTTCGGCAATTGCCGCTCCCACGGTCATCCGCGGGTTGAGGCTCGCGAAGGGATCTTGGAAAATCATCTGGACCGACTTGCGCATCTCGCGCATACCCTTCTTGCTAAGTGCAAGCACGTCCTTACCGTCAGCAACAACGGAGCCGCCGTCCGGTTCGATCAGGCGCATAATCGCGCGCCCAGTCGTGGATTTGCCGCAGCCCGACTCTCCAACGAGCGAGAGCGTCTCTCCTGCATGGAGATCGAAGGAGACATCCTCGACGGCATGAACCCGCCCGCTCAGCCGGCCGAACAGTCCGGAATGTACGTCGAAGCGCTTGGTGAGGTTCTTGACCGCCAGCACCGGCCGTTCCGTCGAAACTGTATCCGGCACCTCTACCGGCGTGTCAGACAGTCCTGTTGCCGTGTCTACCACCGGAAACCGCAACGGCCGCAGATGCTCCTTCATGGAACCGAGCACGGGAACTGCGGAAAGCAATGCGCGCGTATAGGGATGTCTGCCGCGATGAAAGATATCCGCCGTCGCTCCCGTCTCCACCTGCTCGCCACGAAACATCACCACCGTGCGGTCGGCTACTTCCGCGACGACCCCCATGTCGTGGGTGATGAAGAGGACCGAGGTCCCCTCCTCTTCCTGCAGCGTCTTGATCAGGTCGAGGATCTGACCTTGGATAGTCACATCCAGCGCCGTCGTGGGCTCATCGGCAATCAGGAGCTTCGGTTTGGTGGCCAGAGCCATAGCGATCATGACGCGCTGGCGCATGCCCCCGGAGAACCTGTGCGGGTACTCGTCGAAACGCGACGCCGCGGAAGGAATCCGCACCTTTTCCAGAAGCCGGATCGTTTCCGATCGTGCCTCCGCCGCAGATATCGACGAATGCGCAAGCAAGGCTTCCGAAAGCTGCTCGCCGATCGTGAAAAGCGGATTCAGGCTCGTCATCGGCTCCTGGAAGATCATGGCGATTTCGTTGCCGCGCACCTTGCGCATTTCGCGCTCGGGGAGAGAAAGAAGATCCCTGCCTGAAAGTGAAATCCTGCCACTGATGCGGCTCGTGTCAGGCTGCAAAAGGCGCATGATGGACAGCGAGGTCACACTCTTGCCAGACCCGCTTTCGCCGACAATGGCAACCGTCTCCCCTGGCGCCACCTCGAATGACACATCGCGCACAACCTCTTTCCACTCTCCATCGACCAGGAAGGAGGTGGTGAGGTTCTCCACCGAAAGCACCGGCTGCTCGGCGGTGAGAGGCGATGTTTGAAGGACGGCCATGGCAGGTTCCCTTTCAATTAACTCGTCATGCTCGGTTCAATCGGGCCAGCGCAGCATGCCATCGAACCTGTGACGGCTGAGATCCTCAATGGGCGTGGCAATGATGTCGTTGGACGCCCGCGCCCTGTCGAACTCCTCGGCAAGACGGCTGGCAACGACCTTTTCCTCGCCCGGATGCAGGTTGCAGGGATCGAGATAGAAATAGTGATGCTCGACCTCATGGTCGCGGACGATGATCGGCGGTGTCCCTCTGCGAAGGGCCGCCGCCATGTCCCAGGCGGTGATGTGGGCCTCCTGCGGCGAAATGATTACACGCATGCGGTCCAGCGGGTTGTTGGTAGGATCGGGTTCGATGAGCGCAGTGATGCCCGGCCGTCCGTCCAAAGTCTGCTTCCAGAGGTCGAGATAGGAACTCTCGCGCTCGCGCACCGCCTGATGGTCGCGCTTCTCCCATGCCTCCAGCGCCACCATGACGCCGAAGATACTCTCCTTGCCGACCTTCATTCCGCGACCGATCCCCATGTTTTGGAGGAAGGAGTGGCGCACGAGATCTTTGCGGCCCGTGACGATCCCGCTGGTCGGGCCGCCGAGGAACTTGTGACCCGAATAGAGAACGATGTCGGCGCCCTGCTCCAGGAAGATCCGCAGATCGTATTCGGAGGCTGCATCGACGATAACCGGTACGCCCTTCGAGTGGGCGATCTCCACAAACTCCTTGAGATGCAGCAGGCCGTAGTTCACCACGTGGTGCGACACGACATAGACTGCGGCCGCCGCCTTCTCGGTGATTGCCTGCTCCATATGAAAGCGATGGGTTGAGGTTGCCTGCCCGATCAGGACCACTTTGCCGCCACCGAGCCGGATTGCCTGGTCGACCGGCGCGCCGTAGCTGACCACGTGCCCCATCTGGACCAGCACCTCGTTCTTTTCCGGCGCAACATCTGGCAGCTTCTCGATTGCAAGCAGGTTCTCGCCCGTGATGGCGCCAGCCACGGCAAGGCTGATGCCGGCTGAGCAGGATGCCGTCACAAAGCCTGCTTCTCCTCCCGTCAAACGCGCAATGACGGCGCTTGCCTTGCGCTGCAAATCGGTGATCTCGACGAACTGAGGCAGGATCTGCGCCATAGCCTCTATCGCCTCCGGCACCACGATGGATGCGCCGAGACTGGTCATGGTGCCAGAAACATTGATTACCTGGCGCAGGCCAATGGATGCGCGCATGTCTTCAGTCATTCTTCATCTCCAGTACGAGCGGCATCGTCACCAGCTCGACAACTATTCCACAGTAATGTAGTAAGCTCTCAAGTTCACACGAGGAGCAGACAGTTGGACGCCAAGATGTCATCGCGCACATCCCCCCTCGAAGCCAAAGCCACTTCCGAGAACACGGGCAGAGGAGCGCGCCGTTCGCGCGTCAGCGGCATCGACCGAGCGCTGCAGATCATCGACCATCTGTACGAGACCGGTGCGCCGGCCGGCGCTTACGCAATCGCCAAGGCGGTCAAGGCGCCGCTCTCCACCGTCTACGTCATCATTGATGACCTGGTGGAAAAGAACATGCTCGCCCGAACGCCGGACGGCTCGATCTGGCTTGGTTCGCGCCTGTACCACTACGGGCTTGCCTATGCCCGATCGCTCGACTTCATGAGCGTCGCTACCCACGAAATGCACGACCTCTGCCGCATCTCCGGCGAGACCGTCCAACTTTGCGGACGCGATGGCGACCATATGCTCGTGCTGGCCATGGCCGATGGGCCGAGTCCCTTCCAGGTTGCCTCCCGCGTCGGAACACGCGTGCCGCTGAACTGGACAGCGTCCGGACGCCTTCTCGTCGGTCATCTTCCACAGGCCGAGAGGATGGAACTCTTTCGCCGCTGTGCGCGAACCTCTCCGACCGGCCGGGCGGAAATCGATGCGGCGACGCTGTCGGAGGCTGCAGGGCGCGCCTTCGACGAGCGCTTGTCGATCCAGGTCGCAGAATCCGACTATGCCGTTGCGTGCATTGCCTCCCCCATTGTCGACCGCGAAGGCCATTGTGCCGCTACGATATCGATCGTGCTTCCCGAGCAGAAGGTTCTCTCCGACGAGAGCAGATACACCGAGCACGTGCGCGCTTCGGCAAACCGGATCGAGACGCTGATGGGATGGCGCAACCACTGAGCCTGCCTCTCAATCCTGCAGCGAAACGATCGCCTCGATTTCAACCGTGATGTTGCCGGGGAGCGACCCGAAGCCGACCGCAGATCGCGCATGCTGCCCTGCGTCGCCAAAAACCTCGATGAACAGGTCGGAGCAGCCGTTGATGACCGTGGGATGGTCCTCGAAGTCCGGCACCGCATTGACCATGCCGAGCAGCTTCACCACCCGCTTGACCCGCCCCAGATCCCCCAGTGCATGGTGCATGACCGCAAGCAGGTTGATGCCTGTCAGACGAGCATGGCGATAAGCATCGCCGACGTGGACATCACCTCCCACCTTTCCTGCATGCAGATGTCCATCGACTTCTCTGGGCCCCTGGCCGGAGAGGTAAAGCAGATTACCCTCCTGCACATGGGTGACAAAATTGGCAATCGGAGGCGGCGCGGGCGGTAGCTGAATGCCGAGAGCTGCCAGCCGTTCGTAAGGCGAGCCGGGTTTCAGATCTGCGGCAAGAGAAGAATGTTTCACTAACTGTCCTCGTGGTGGAGTGGCTGCCGGCTAGCGCCAGGCGTACCCGTGGCTGTGACGGACGAGCTTGCGCGCACGCGGAATGTAGCGCCTTGCCGTGATGGCTTCGCATCCGATGACGGCGTAGCGCGGTTCGAACAGCCGGGTCAGACGCGTAACGTCGCCGTTTGAGTCCGTCGCTTCGAGATCCGCGTCGACCAGGTCGAAGATTGTGAAGTCGGCGCGTTCACCAACTGCAAGGCGGTTGTCCATCGAAAGCTTGATCACCGATGCAGGCGCATGCGTCACGGCGTCGACGACCTTGTCGAACGGCATTCCGACCGACAGCAGCTTCGACATGGTGGTTGCGAGATCCCAGACCGGGAAGTTCATCGAATGCCCATGCAGATCGGTCGAGATGGAGAACGGCAGGAGGCCGCGCTGAATTGCAGCCTCGGCCACCTTGAACGAGAAGGACGCGCCACCATGCCCGATATCGAGACGGATGCCCTCGCCCGCGCATTGTTCGGCAAGATTGAAGAGATCTTCGTCTTCCAAGATGCTTGATCCCGCCTTGCCGTTGAAGCAGTGGGTGACCACGTCGCCAGGTCCGAGGATTTCGAGCACCTCGTCATAGAGCGCCGGCGGCTCTCCGACGTGGACCATCATCGGCACCTTGAGGATCTTGGCGATCTTCTTGCCCAACTTGACCGGCGTTACACCCCAGGAACCTGTGATCACATGGCTCGCGCGCACTTTGATGCCGACGATGTGCTCGCTGTTTTCGGCATAGCATTCAAGAATGCGGTCAAGGTCGATGTCCCGGATGTCGCGCAATTCGGCGACGCGGTTGCAGGCAACAAGACCGATCGAGCCGAGATTGAGGAAGGCCTTGATGCGCTCGCGCGACGGTTCGATGATGTATTCGCGGAAGCCGTGGAAGTTGGCTTCCCCAGCAGAGCCAGCATCGACGAGGGTCGTGACCCCACGCTCGGCACCGCATTCGGAGGGCCGAAGCGAAATATCCGTGCCGCCATGCCAGATGTGCACGTGAAGATCGACCCAACCAGGAGAGATGAAGGCATCCTTGCCGTCGATCCGGATCGCATCGTCCGGTGCAGCCAAGCCAGCACCGGTTGCAGCAACGTTTCCGTCGGCATTTACGAGGATGTCGATCGCGCCGTCCAGTGTGGAGGCGCCAAAGGATATCGGCTTCACGTTAGCGAGGAGAACCGGTCTTTGCTTTTCTCCGGATGTCATTTCAGAGTTCCCTTCGGAGTTTAGGATCGAGCATGTCGCGAAGGCCGTCGCCCACCATTTGCAGGGAAAGCACTGCTAGGATGATGGCGAAGCCTGGAAAGAGGGTCATCCAGTCTGCTTGGCCGATATACTGCCGACCCGCGGCAATCATGGTGCCCCAGGTCGGCACCTCGGGGCTGACTCCTAGCCCAAGGAAGGACAGTCCCGCTTCTGCCAGCATGGCGCTTGCAAAAAGGAAGGTCCCCTGAACCAGGATCGGCGACACGAGGTTTCGCAACACGTGCCGCGTCATGATGTGGAAGGTGGAGATGCCAAGCGCTTGCGCCGCTTCGACATAGGGCAGTTCACGGATCACCAATGTCGATGCCCTGACGATCCGCGCGAGCCGCGGCGCATAGACGATCGCAAGTGCAATGATCACGGTTGTGAGCGATGGACCAAGCGCGGCGACGAGTGCGATTGCAAGCAGAATATCCGGAAACGCCATCATTGCATCGATCAATCGCGCGATCGGCGTGTCGAGCCGTTTGAAAAATCCTGCAAGCAGACCAAGCGTCACGCCGATCGCCGCAGACAATAGGACGACGGCAGCTCCCACCAGGAGCGACAGCCGGCCGGCATAGATCGTCCTGGAGAAGATATCCCGGCCGAACTCGTCGGTCCCGAACCAATAGATTTCGCTCGGCGGCTTCAATCGGTTGACGATCGAGAGCTTGGATGGCGAGTAAGGCGCAATCAGCGGTGCCAAGACGGCGAGCAAGATAAAGACGGCGAGTACGGAAACGCCAATCACCACTGTCTTGCGCTTGAGGAATCGCCGCATGAATTTGGCGCCCTCGCTTTTGCCTGGAGGTGAGGTCGCAATTTCTGCCATCAGTAACGCACCCTCGGATCGACCAGCAGGTAAAGCATATCGATCGCAAAATTGATGAGGACATAGAGGGCAGCAATGACGAGAAGAGCCCCCTGGATTACGGGATAGTCCCGTCGCAAGACTGCCGAGACGACGAGATTTCCAACGCCTGGCAGGCCGAACACTGTTTCTGTCACCACGGCACCGGATATTAGCACCGCCGCAGTAAGGCCCAGCACGGTCAGGATCGGGATTAACGCGTTCTTGAGCGCGTGCTTCAGCACGACCTTGCGCTCGATCATGCCCTTGGCACGCGCGGTACGAATATAATCATCTCCCAGCACATCGAGCAGCGAGGCACGCGTGAAACGCAGGATCAATGCAGAGGAGACCAGCCCAAGCGCGATGGACGGCAGCATCAGGTGATACATGCGCTCGAAGAAGCTGGAGTCGGGGCCGCCATAGCCGGAGACCGGAAACAGGTTGAGCCTGACCGCAAAGAACTGCATCAGGATCAGGCCGAGCCAGAAGCTCGGAATGCTCGCCGCCAGCATCGCAACGGTCGTAGCAAGCTGGTCGACCATGGAGCCGCGCCGATACGCCGCATAGATGCCGATTGGAAGCGCGATCGCGCTGGCGATCAGCAGCGAGAAGACGGTGAGGAAGAAGGTTGGCTCGGTGCGCTGCAGAAGCGCCGTAGCAACCGGAATGTTGAGAAAGATCGACTGCCCCAGGTCGCCCTTCAGCAACTGCCCGACATAGATCGCATACTGCACCAGCAGGGCCTGATCCAGGCCGAGGCGGCTGCGTAGATCGGCGATATCCTGTGCCGTCGCGTCAGGCCCGAGCATCACGGCGGCAGGATCGCCAGGCGTGACGCGAACGATGACAAAAACGATCGTCACCACCAGAAACATTACGACGATCATTCCGGCGAGACGCTGAAGTATGTAGCGAATCATTGACGCCTTTTCCCTTGCCCACGGGCGGAACCGAGAACGAAGGCCGGCGGCAGCGCCGACCTTCGTTGATCCGCCTTCTTACTTCGCGACGGAAGCGTTCCAGAAATACGGCCAGGGAGCCGGGTCGACGCCTTTCAGCTTGGCGGACTTGGCCGCGACCGCGTTGAAGTCACCGATCTTGATCAGTGGCAGTTCGTCATAGATGACCTTCTGCACGTTGCCCCAGAGCTCGACCCGCTTTGCAGGATCAGGCTCGGAGGTGAACGGATCCACGGCAGCCTTGCGTGCCGGAGTATCCCACCAGCCAGGCGAGCTCGTCGACAGCGCACCAATCAGGGCCGGCTCCGGCAGGAACGGGCTGTGGGTGATGTAGATATCCCAGAGTGCCGGGTCCGCGCGGCGCTGAGTGAGCGTTGCCCAGTCTACAACCTGCATATCTACCTTGAAGCCGGCGAGCTTCAGGTACTCTGCCGCCACCTGCGCCATCTTGTAATGGAATTCATACTGGCGGCTCGTCAGGATGCGCAGAGGGTTGCCAGCGTAGCCGGCAGCCTTTGCCGCCTCGGCAGCACCTTCGGGGTCCCCCACATTATAGTTACCGTCGACACCCGCTTCCGTGTGCCAGTTGTAGCTCTCGGGGTAGAACGCGCCGTCCACGGCATAGAAGTCCGTGCTGCCGAATGCAGCGGCAAGCATGTCCTCCATGTTCAGCGCCTGGGTAATTGCCTTGCGCATTTCGAGCTTGGAGGAAAGCCCTTCCTTTGTGTTGAAAACGAAGACGGGGTAACCGAAAGGTTTGAGAAGCAGTGGCTCAGAAGCCGACGCGTTCTTCAGCTTGTCGAATGACTCCACGGGAATGGAATCCACGTACTCGTATTGGCCAGAGACGGCTGCCTCAACGCGTGTGTTGGGGTCCGGAACAGGCACGAAACGGATCTCGTCGAGATACTGGTGACGGGCGCCGCCATAGCCGTCGCTCTCGCCATCGCGCGACTTGTAACCATCGAACCTCGTAAGCTGGATGTACTGGTCCGCCTTGCGCTCTTTCAGCATGTACGGCCCGGTGCCGACATACTCGGTCATCGGCTCCGCCTGTTTTTCGGCTGGAATGATGATTGCAGCCGAATTATTGAAGGCAAGCAGTGAGGTCAGCGGCGCATAGGCCTGCGTCAGCTTGATAACCACCGTCTGCTCATCGGGGGCTTCCATCGAGGCGATGAAGCCTGCGGCCTGCTTGCCGCGTGATGCAAGTTTCGTCCAACGCTCCAGCGACGCAAGAACATCTTCAGATGTCATCTCGCTGCCGTCGTGAAAGGTGATCCCGCTGCGAAGCTTGATTGTGTAGGTCTTCCCGTCGTCGCTGATCTCCGGCAGGCTCTCCGCAAGAAGCGGGGTCACGCCCCAGTTCTTGTCGAACGTGTAGAGCGTCTCGAAAATATGCTGCGTTACGATGCCCACCAGGTCGGCTGTCGATGACATCGGATCTAGCGTCGGCGGCTCGCCGATCGTTGCCACGTTGATGACGCCGCCTTTTTCCTGCGCCATCGCGAAGGAAGGTACAGCGATCAGCGCCGTTGCAACAAGAAATTCCAGTTTTCTTCGCATCCGTATTCTCCCAGCTAATTGTTCCGTTATTATGTTATAAGAGCCAAAATAGAAGAATATATTTCGAAGCCGCTGTCAAGCAAGTGCGTCACTCCACGGCTGGGGTCGCTGTGCAGGTGCTGGCGCGGCAAGCAAGAATTCAACAGAAATGGCCGGACGAAGCCACGCGCATTTACTGAGGCGCTCCACCCGGCTCCAGTGCCTCTGCCACTACCCGCTCTTCGGACTAATCCGACCAGCGCCGACGAAGCTGCCGAGAGGCACCCTCAAAGCAGATCATCGGCGCTTCGCCTTCGGTGCCGCCGGCGGCGATCACGTTGCCCTGGGCGAGCGCCCGGACTTCGGCCTTGATGCCCACGGCTGCGAGGTCCTGCTGGATCGACTGGGCGATGCGCGGCTGCGGATCGGGTTGGTGGAAAAGAGCGTGGTCTCGAAGCCGTCGGCATGACCGGCTTTGGCGAGCAGGGCCTTGACCTTTTCTACGTCGAATTCGTAGCCCTGTGGTCCTTGTCATATCCAGGCATCAGCGGCGGAAGCGGCTGGTTGGCGGGCGTGGCGCGGCGTTCAGGATGCGCACAATGCGTTCCTTGTTGATCGCCATGTTGACCGCCTGACGAACCTTGACCTCGTCGAAGGGCTTCACCTTGGTGTTGAGCGTGATGTAGCCGGTGTGGAGCTGTTCGCCATCGACGATCATCTGGGCGCCGTTGGGCGAGTTCTTGATTTCCAGGAACTTCGCCGGCGGAATGCCGTCGCCAGCGATGTCGACTTCACCCTTCTGCAGGCGAAGAAGCGCCACCAGCGACTCCTGGCCGACTTAGACTGTGAACTTGTCGATAGGGGGCACGTCCTTACTACGGCCCGATCCTCGCTGCGCCGGCGCAGTGCAAGGCGGCTGGAACTGGTCCTGGTATTGCAACGAGAATCTCGACAAGCGTGCGGTCGAGGCGGACTCAATGTCCGACCCGGCAAAGACTTCGGAACGTCAGGAAGCCTGGAAGAAGATCTTCACCGACATCATGGCTGACGCTCCCTGGGTCCCGCTCATCAACGAGCGCCGCGTGGTCGCAAAGTCCACCCGCATGGGCGGGTGCGGACAACATCTACATCGATCCGACCCGCGTCATCAAGTACAATGCGATCTACGTGAAGCAGTAAGCCTGCCATGAGCGCTGCCCTCCCTCCGCACGGTCGGAGAGAGGGTCTTCCAGAGGAAACACCACAAACAATCAGAGGCATCGTCATGTGCGTCGCGTGCAATCACACAATCCATCGAGCTCAACACAATTTCGGCTGGAACAAGGATTTTCCGCCGGCGCTGACGGCAAAGCCCGGCGAAACCATCCTGATCGAGTGCCTGGATTCGTCCGGCGGGCAGATCGGCCCTGGCGCGACGCTCGACACTATGGCCAATCTCGATTTCGGCAAGATCAACCCTGTCTCCGGCCCGGTCTACATCGAAGGTGCCGAACCCGGTGACGCGCTGAAGGTCACTATCAACAAGTTCTACCCCTGCGGTTACGGCTGGACGGCCAATATTCCGGGCTTCGGCCTGCTTGCCGACCAGTTCGACCATCCGGCCCTTCACATCTGGACATACGACACCGCCTCCATGGCGCCGTCGGCCTATGGTCCGGGCGGGAAGGTGCCTTTGAAACCCTTTACCGGCACGATCGGCGTCGCTCCGGCCGAGCCCGGCCTGCATTCCGTCGTCCCACCGCGCCGCGTCGGCGGCAACATGGACATCCGGGATCTGACTGCCGGCGCCACGCTCCATCTTCCTGTCGAATGCGAAGGCGCGCTCTTTTCAGTCGGCGACACCCATGCCGCGCAAGGCGACGGCGAGGTTTGCGGCACCGCAATCGAAAGCCAGATGAACGTCGAACTGACGCTCGATCTTGTCAAGGGCGCCAAGCTGAAGACCCCGCGTTTCACGACGACCGGTCCGGTCACTCGTCATCTCGATGGCGCGGGCTACGAAGTGACCACCGGCATCGGTCCTGACCTGATGACCGGCGCGCGCGAGGCCGTGATGCGCATGATCGACCTTCTGGGTGCCGAGCACGGCATGAACTCTGTCGACGCCTACATGCTCTGCTCGGTCTGTGGCGATCTGCGGATCAGTGAAATCGTCGACATGCCCAACTGGGTCGTCTCCTTCTACTTCCCGAGGATAGTCTTCGCGTGACCCAAGACACTGCAAGCTCCGCCCCCGTTCTATCGGTCCGCAACCTCTCCGTCGACGCTTGTACGCCCGAAGGGGCTGAGGCGCATCCTGGACGACGTGAACTTTGAGCTGAAAGCCGGTGAGACCCTGTGTCTGGCCGGCGAATCCGGCTCCGGCAAATCGGTCACCTCGCTCGCCACCATGGGGCTTCTGCCCAAGGCGTCGCTCAAGGTTTCGTCCGGCGATTCCTGCTCGGCGACCGGAACCTGCTGTCGCTGTCCAAACGCGCCATGCGCCGGGTGCGCGGCGGCGATATCGCCATGATCTTCCAAGAGCCGATGACTTCGCTCAACCCCGTGATGACGATCGGTGCGCAGTTGGTCGAGGCGATCAAGGAGCATCGCGAAAACCTGGCGGATAGCGCCGAGGTTCTGGCGCGGCAGATGCTCGGTGCCGTCCACATGACAGAAGCGGCAAAGCGGCTCACCCAATATTCGCATGAACTCTCCGGCGGCATGCGCCAGCGCGTCATGATCGCCATGGCGCTTTCCTGCCAGCCGAAGGTGCTGATCGCCGACGAGCCGACAACCGCCCTCGATGTCACGGTGCAGGCGCAGATCCTGACGCTGATGCGCAAACTCAGGGCAGAATTCGGCACCTCGGTCCTCATGATAACCCACGACATGGGCGTGGTCGCCGAAATGGCTGACCGCGTGGCAATCATGCAGCACGGCCGCATCGTCGAACAGGGCGCCGTCATCGACATCTTCGAAATCCCTATACAACCATATACGCAGGAACTGCTCAGCGCGGTGCCCGCCTCGGCGCGCTCGCCGGCACTGACGCGCCGCCTCGTGTCACCGCCACTCCGCGTCCGGCATCCCCGCCGCTGCCTGTGCTGGAAGTTGCCGATCTCCGCATCACCTATGGCGGCAATAGCGGCTGGTTCGGCCGCGGCAAGGCGCCGCCGCCAACGGTCAAAAACGTCAATTTCACCCTGAAGGCCGGCGAGACGCTCGGCCTCGTCGGCGAAAGCGGCTCGGGCGAATCCACCACCGGCAAGGCCGTGCTCGGCCTTATCCCCTTCGACGGCAGCGTGCGCATCGCCGGACAGGATGTCTTCCAGTCCTCGCCTTCAATCATGCTGCCGATCCGTCGCGCCGCGCAAATGATCGTCCAGGATCCCTACGCCTCGCGATCCGCGCATGAATGTCGGCAAGGCCGTTGCGGAACCGCTGGTCATCCACGGCATCGGGACGGCGCAGGAGCGCAAGGAAAAGGTTGCCGCACTTCTCACCCGCGTGGGCCTGACGGCCGATGCCGCAGAACGCTATCCGCACGAATTTTCGCCGGCCAGCGCCAGCGCATCTGCATCGCCCGGGCGCTTGCGCTCGAACCGACGCTGATCGTTGCCGACGAAAGCGTCGCGGCCCTCGATGTTTCCGTGCGCGCCCGCGTGCTCGACCTGATGCTGGAACTGCAGGAGCAGATGGGGCTCGCCTACCTCTTCGTCTCCCACGACATTGCCGTAATCGAGAAGATGGCACATCATGTGGCCGTCATGCGCGGCGGCGAGATGGGCACTCGCCGCCAGGTGTTTGAGTCCCCGAAGGACAATTACACCCGCGGCCTGATGGCGGCCGTCCCGATCCCTGACCCGCGGCGCCACAGGACGGAGGCCAAGGCCCTGCGCGTCAGCTGATCAAGTGCCACCTTGAGGTCACTATGCCTAAATCAGCGGCAATTACGAATGTGGCCAAATTTTAGGTTGACGCCTCACCGAAAGTGGCGTCCACTGCACCAATCAAGAATTGGTGCAGGAAGTGGTACAGCCTTGAGCACGGTGAAGCACGACAACGCCAACTACGCTTTGGACTGCCTCCGGGAGATGCTGGCGAGCGGCAAGTTTGGGGAGGACGGCCGCCTTCCCACCGAGCGAACACTTTCAGAGACCTTAGGAACAGGACGACGCGCCGTCAGGCGTGCACTGGAAGTGTTGGAATCCGAAGGCCTGATCTGGCGCAAGCAGGGTGCAGGCACCTTTATCGGCGAACGTCCTGATAGTTTGACCGACCACGTCAGCGATCTCGTCGCCGGGACCGACTTCATGGAGATCATGGAGGTTCGGCTGCGGATCGAGCCGCAGCTCGCCCAACTGGCCGCGATGCGGGCCAAGCCGAAAGAGATCGAGCGCATGCGTCACCTCGCGTCCAAGATCCTCGACAGCGATGACGCCGACTCTCGCGAGCTTTGGGATGGTGCGCTGCACCGGCAGATCGCTCAAAGCGCAGGAAACCAGCTCTTTCTCAGCATCTTTGACGTGCTCAACCGGGTTCGGCAGGACGAGGCCTGGCAGGCAATCCGTGAACGCGCCCGTAATGTCGGAAACACAGTTAATATTTCGCTCGCCCAGCATCATGGCATCATCGACGCCATCGCCGAGAGGGATCCTGCACGCGCCGGTGAAGCCATGCGGCAGCACCTCCTGATGCTGCAGGAAAGACTCATCCGGGCCACCTCTTTTGAGCATGAGGAGGCAAATCCGTTCAGCGAAGCCTCCTGAACCGTTGGTTCAGACTGCCACGCCGGCCCCGGCCGGCCAACAAACAAAGAAACCGCGAAAACAATCCAGAGGAAGAAAGATGACCAAACTCACGCTACTCTCGGCCCTTCTGCTGGCCAGCACCGCCGCAGCCTTTCCGGCTGCGTCCGCAGATCTCCGCATCGGCCTGCAGGACGATGCAGACGTCCTTGACCCGGCGCAGTCCCGCACCTTCGTCGGCCGCATCGTCTACACGGCCATGTGCGATAAGCTGGTCGACATTTCGCAGGAGATGAAGATCATCCCGCAGCTGGCGACCGAATGGAACTGGTCGGACGATGGTAAGACACTGACAATGAAACTGCGCGAAGGCGTCAAGTTCCACGACGACACGTCGTTCAACGCGGAAGCCGTGGTCGCCACCATCGAGCGCAACATGACGCTGCCGGAATCGCGCCGAAAGAGCGAACTGTCTTCGGTAGAAAAGGTGGAGGCAAGTGGCGAATATGAGGTCAAGTTCACTCTGAAGAGCCCTGACGTGACGCTGCTGGCGCAGCTTTCCGACCGTGCCGGCATGATCGTCTCGCCGAAGGCAGCGGAAGAACTAGGAGCGAATTTTGGTAGCCATCCCGTCTGCGCGGGGCCGTTCAAGTTCGTCGAGCGCGTGCAGCAGGACCGGATCGTCCTTGAGAAGTTCCAGGACTACTGGAACGCGGACGAGGTGTTCCTCGACAAGGTGATCTATCTGCCCATTCCGGACACGACTGTCCGTCTCGCCAACCTTCGTTCGGGTGACCTCGACATTGCGGAGCGCATTTCGGCATCCGACGCCGAATCCGTGAAGTCCGATCCTAACCTCACCTATGCCGACGTGATCGGGCCCGGCTACATGGCGATGTACGTCAATGTCGGCAATGGTGCACGTGCAGAGAACCCTCTCGGCCAGGACAAGCGCCTTCGCCAGGCATTCTCCCTGGCGATCGACCGCGAAGCGATCAACCAGATCGTCTTCGAAGGCACGGCCAAGGCCGGCAACCAGCCCTTCCCGCCGACTAGTCCATGGTTCAACCAGAACCTTCCCGTTCAAGCTCGCGATATCGAGAAGGCAAAGGAGCTGATGAAGGAGGCCGGCCACGAGACGCTGGACGTCGAACTGCAGCACGCCAACAACACGACCCAGACGCAGATGATGCAGGTCATCCAGTCGATGGTCGCGGAAGCAGGCTTCAACGTCACGCTCAAGGCAACTGAGTTCGCCACGCTCTTGTCCGAGCAGACCGCCGGCAACTATCAGCTGAGCCGGTCCGACTGGTCCGGTCGTATTGATCCGGATGGCAACATCCACCAGTTCATCACCTGCAAGGGCGGCATCAACGACGTCAAATACTGCGACCCTGACGTCGACAAGCTTCTCAACGATGCGCGCGCTTCGACTGACGATGCAGTCCGCAAGGAGAAGTATGACGCGGCAACCGTGATCCTCAACGACGACATGCCGATCATCTATCTCGGGCACCAGCCTTACGCCTACGCGATCGACAAGGGCGTGAAGGGCTTCGCACCCTCGCCGGACGGCATGATCCGTTTGGTCGGCGTCAAGGACGCAGACTGAGCTCTCCGGCCGCACGGGCAACACCGTGCGGCCTCCCCATGACAGGAGGGCCATGCGATGGCTGTCTATATCGGAAAGCGGCTGCTGGTCGCTCTACCGACTCTGATCATCATATCGATCTTCGTCTTTTCCCTGCAGAAGCTTCTCCCCGGTGATCCGGTTCTTGCCATGGCCGGCGAGGAGCGCGATCCGGCCACCCTGGAGTTTCTGCGCGAGAAATACCGGCTGAACGACCCGGTCGTGATGCAGTACTTCTACTGGCTCGGCGGCGTTGTGACAGGCGACTTCGGCATCTCCCTGCGCACCAATCAACCGGTGCTAGAGCTCATCGGCGACAAACTGCCCGTCACCATCCAGCTGGCCGTCATGGCGATGATCTTTGCCCTCGGCATCGGCATCCCAATGGGCATCCTTGCCGCCGTCTGGAAAAACAGTCCGATCGACTACCTCGCCAATCTTGTCGCCCTATCCGGCCTCTCGGTCCCGAACTTCTGGCTCGGCATCATGCTCATCCTTCTGGTCTCCGTGAACCTCGGCTGGCTGCCGGCATCCGGATATGAGTCGATATTCGTGAACCCAGTCCGCTCGATCGAGACCATGATCATGCCCGCCTTCG
Organism: Pseudorhizobium tarimense; assembly: GCF_022968135.1. GTDB lineage: Bacteria > Pseudomonadota > Alphaproteobacteria > Rhizobiales > Rhizobiaceae > Neorhizobium > Neorhizobium tarimense. Next base: position 51,488 of record NZ_JALJRA010000005.1, on the reverse strand, counting down.
TGCTCGGCACGGCGCTGGCGGCACAACTGATGCGCCACACGCGCTCCTCCATGCTCGGCGTGATGAGCGCAGACTATATCAGAACCGCGCGTGCGAAGGGCCTCTCTCCCTGGGAGGTGGTGATGAGCCACACATTCCGCAACGCTCTGCTGCCGATCGTAACCATGGCTGCACTCCTGTTCGGCGAGTTACTCGCGGGCGCCGTCCTGACAGAGCAGATCTTCACCATTCCAGGCTTCGGCAAGCTGATCGTCGATGCCGTCTTCACCCGCGACTACGCAGTCGTGCAGGGCGTTGTCCTGTGCACGGCGATCGGCTTCATCCTGATGAACCTGATTGCGGACCTTCTCTACGTTCTCCTGAACCCACGTCTGAGGGCGACGATATGACTGTGATCGAGACGGCGCCGCCAGTCGCAAGCCAACGCAGCAGTCGCGCATGGCGCAAGCTTCGCGCGAACCGCGGCGCGCTTGTCGGCCTCTGCATCATCCTGTTTTTCGGGATCCTGGCCCTCGCTGCGCCTGTGCTTCCGGTTCCAGATCCGGCGGCCACCGATTGGTCCGCAATCCGCAAGGCGCCGTCGGCGGCCCATTGGCTAGGCACTGACGACCTCGGGCGCGATATCCTGTCGAGGATGATCTGGGGTGCGCAGGCCTCCTTGATGGCCGGCGTGTTTTCGGTCGCGATCGCCGTGGTGATCGGCGTCCCCTTCGGGCTTGTCGCCGGTTATTTTGGCGGCTGGGTGGATCAGGTCGTATCCCGCGTCACCGAAGCCCTGCTCGCGATGCCGTTCCTGATCACCGCGATTGCATTGGCCGCTTTTCTCGGACCCAGCCTCACAAACGCGATGGTCGCAATTGGACTTTCGGCCATGCCGATCTTCGTCCGCCTGACCCGCGGGCAGGTGCTTGCGGTGAAGACCGAAGATTACGTCGAAGGGGCACGATCCATTGGCCTTGGCCACGTCGACATCATGGTCCGCTACATCCTTCCTAACGCCTTCGCACCGATCATCGTGCAGGCCACCCTCACCACGGCGACCGCCATTATAGCAGAAGCCAGCCTTTCCTTCCTTGGCCTCGGGCAGCAACCCCCCGCGCCGAGTTGGGGATCTATGCTGAACATTGCGAAGAATTTTCTCTCCCAGGCGCCGTGGATGGCGACCTGGCCCGGCATCGCGATCTTCCTCGTCGTGATCGGCTTCAATCTCCTGGGCGACGGTCTGCGCGATGCGCTGGATCCGCGCGAGGCATGATATTCACAAGGGCATCATTGCATGACTGAGTTCACCACCCGGCCGGAAATCCTCGGAACCTTCGGCGTCTTCACCTCGACCCACTGGATTGCGTCTGCCGTCGGCATGAGCATCCTTGAGAAGGGCGGCAATGCCTTCGATGCGGCTGTTGCCGCAGGCTTCGTCCTGCAGATCGTCGAACCGCATCTCTGTGGCCCCGGCGGCGACATGCCTGCCGTCCTCTATTCCAAGAAGAAGGACCGGATCGAGGTCATTTGTGCCCAGGCCCCCGCGCCTTCCGGCGCCACCATCGAGCACTACACCGCCGAAGGCCTAAAGCTCATCCCGGGCGACGGCCTGTTGGCGACCGTCATCCCGGGCGCCTTCGACGGATGGATGCTGATGCTCCGCGACTACGGCACCATGACCGTGCGCGAGGTTCTGGAGCCTGCCATCTACTACGCGGAGCACGGGCATCCTGTATTGCCGCGTGTTTCAGCGACCATCAAGGTACTTGGCGACTTCTTCGAAAAGGAATGGCCGACGTCGTTTGAGACGTGGATGCCGGGTGGTGCGGCTCCCGGACCACATTCGAACTTCCGCAACCCGATATTGGCCGACACATGGAAGCGGATCATCGCCGCGGCAGAGGCGAAGTCCGGCCGGGAGGAACAGGTTCAAGCGGCGCGCGACGCCTTCTACCGCGGCTTCGTGGCAGAGGCCATCGAGGGCTACCTCCAGACCGCTGAAGTGATGGATGCAAGCGGCCATCGCCACAAAGGGGTTCTGACGGCGGAGGACATGGCCAACTGGCAGGCGACAATCGAAGCGCCGCAGACCTATGATTACCACGACTGGACCGTCGCCAAGACGGCCGCCTGGGGCCAGGGACCTGTCCTGCTGCAGTCGCTTGCGCTGTTGAAGGGCTTTGATCTGGCGGCCATGGATCCGGCAGGCCCTGACTTTGTCCATACGGTGGTGGAGGCGATGAAGCTCGCCTTCGCCGACCGCGAAGTTTACTACGGCGACCCTAAGTTCTCCCAGGTGCCGACGGAATATCTGCTCTCCGACGGCTATAACGTTGAGCGCCGAAGGCTGATCAGTAACGAGGCATCGCATGACCTGCGGCCCGGCCGCGTTCCTGGCTACGATCACCAGTATGACCTGACGCTCGCCATGCTCGACGAGATGAGCGGCAAGGGCGCAGTCTACGAACCGACGATGGCGCATCTTTCGGAGAAGCGTGGCGATACGGTCCACATCGACGTCATCGATCGTTGGGGTAATATGGTGTCGACCACGCCTTCCGGCGGTTGGCTGCAGTCGTCGCCGATCGTGCCGGGCCTTGGCTTCTGCCTGAACTCCCGCGCCCAGATGTTCTGGCTGAAGCCGGGCCTGCCGACCTCGCTCGCTCCCGGAAAGCGGCCGCGCACGACGCTGACTCCTTCTCTCGCCCTTCATGAGGGACGCCCGACCCTTGCGTTCGGAACACCGGGCGGAGACCAGCAGGACCAATGGCAATTGCCGTTCTTCCTTCGCTACGTGCACCACGGCAAGAACCTGCAGGCGGCAATCGACATGCCGCTGTTCCACACCTCTCACTTCCCCGGTTCATTCTTTCCGCGAACGAGTTCGCCGGGAGAAGTCATGGTAGAAAGCAACATCGGTAATCCGGCGATCGAGAAACTACGACGCCGCGGACACAAGGTGACCGTAGCCGACCCCTGGACCGTCGGCCGCCTGACGGCTGCAAGGCGCGACAAGGACGGACTGTTGCGGGCAGCGGCAACGCCGCGGCTGATGCAGGCCTACGCAGTGGGGAGATGAGCGCAATGCAGGACAGTGTCCTCTCGGTCAGAAATCTCTCGACCTCGTTTCTCGTGGACGGCGAGTGGAAGCAGGTCGTTCGCGACGTCACCTTCGACGTCGGCCCCGGTGAAACGGTTGCGATCGTCGGCGAAAGCGGCTCCGGGAAGAGCGTGACGTCACTCTCGGTGATGCGGCTCCTCAACCCGGATGCAAGCCGGATCGAAGGAGAGGTGCTGCTGGACGGCCGCGATCTGCTGTCGCTGACAGAAAGAGAGATGCGCGGCGTCCGCGGCAACCAGGTCTCGATGATCTTCCAGGAACCGATGACGAGCCTCAATCCGATCTTCACGATCGGGCGGCAGATATCGGAGGTTCTGACGCGCCATCAAGGGATGTCGAAACGGGAGGCGCGAGAGGAGACCCTGCGCCTTCTGGAAAAGGTGAGGATCCCAAACGGGCGCTCGCGCCTCGACGATTATCCGCATCAATTTTCAGGCGGGATGCGCCAGCGCGTGATGATCGCGATGGCGCTGGCGTCCCGCCCTCGGCTCCTGATCGCAGACGAACCGACGACAGCCCTGGACGTGACAATCCAGGGGCAGATCCTCGACCTGATCAAGACTCTGCAGGAAGAGGAAGGGATGTCCGTCCTTTTCATCACCCACGACATGGGCGTGGTGGCGGAGATCGCCGATCGCACGATCGTCATGTTGCGGGGTGAACAGGTGGAAGCGGGACCGACAGAGGACATTTTCCTTCGTGGCCGTCATCCCTATACCCGCGCCCTGCTCTCGGCTGTTCCCAAGCTCGGTGCCATGGCCGAGCGCTGCTGGCCGACCCGCTTTCCAGTCGTTGACGTCAGTACAGGAGAAACGGCTGAACCGGACGAGGTGGCGGGAACGGTCGTCAGGGGGAAGACACCAATCCTAGAGGTGAAGAACCTCGTCACCCGCTTTCCCGTGCGCTCCGGCCTTTTTGGCCGCCAGAGCGGTTCGGTGCATGCCGTGGAAGATCTCAGCTTCGAACTGTTCCAGGGCGAGACGCTTTCGCTCGTGGGCGAGTCGGGCTGCGGCAAGTCGACCACCGGTCGATCGATCATGCGCCTCGTCGAGCCCACTGCGGGCGAAATCCACCTCGACGGTTATAACGTGCTCCAACTCGACCAGATCGGGCTCCGTAACCTGCGCAAGAGCGTTCAGATGGTGTTCCAGGATCCCTTCTCAAGCCTCAATCCCCGCATGACGGTCGGCGCCTCGATCGTCGAGCCATTCGTCAAGCACAGGCTTGGCACAGCAAGTCAGGCGCGCGAGAAGGCAGCGGACTTGCTGGAACGGGTCGGTCTCTCAGCTTCGATGATGAACCGTTACCCCCATGAATTCTCAGGCGGCCAGCGCCAGCGTATCGCAATCGCCCGCGCCCTTTCACTTGATCCGAAAGTGATCGTCGCTGACGAGAGCGTCTCGGCGCTGGATGTGTCCGTGAAGGCGCAGGTCTGCAACCTGCTGCTCGACCTGCAGCAGAGCATGAAGCTCGCCTTCCTGTTCATCAGCCATGACATGGCAGTTGTGGAGAGAATGAGCCATCGAGTGGCCGTGATGTACCTCGGCGAGATTGTCGAGATTGGGCCGCGGGCGGCGATTTTTGAGAACCCCCAGCACGACTACACGAAGAAGCTTATTGCCGCGGTACCTGTCCCCGATCCGGCTCGCAGAGGCGTTCGCCGAGGTCTTTCGGGGGAAGAACTCAAGAGCCCCGTTAGATCACTCAACTATCGCGCACCGAGCCGCACCTATCGCGAGGTCTCGCCGGGACATCTCGTGCAGGAGGGTGGTGATCGCGGAGCCTTGCTAGCTGCGTCGCCTTCCACGCTACTACGGACGCAATCCCGTTGGACAACCTTGAGAGGCGAAGGCGGCCTGCTCTAGGCTAGCATTCCAGGCGAAGGTCGTCGCATCATTCGGCGCTGCCGAGGCGGACGTGCTTGAACGGTTCGCAGTTCCACGAACGCCGGCTTTCGGGAACGCAAGAAGCCCGGCTGCAGGGGCTTGAGGGATTGTTGGGATGTTGGTTGCGGGGGCTCGCAACCAACGATTCCTGCGATTGGTCGAGCGACAGATTCCGCGACTCGCAGCAGTTTCCCGAAGCCGTGCTCGCAGCCCTTTCTGAGATTCGAACGCTCGACGACATGATTCGCGGCGTTGCCGCGCGATGATTAATAGAGCGTGCCCAGGCGCGCCTCATGCCAAAACGTTGTGTGGCAGCATTGTTACGCTTGTTTCCCTCAACCGGGGAACGAACCGATGCACAGCGTGATGTCGTCGTACTGCGGCCGGCGGCCGGCGAAGTCGAGCACCGCGGTCTGCAGTTCCTGCATCAGCTCGGCCGGATCGCGGTTCGGGGACTGGCGCACCAGCATCATCAATCGCTCGTCGCCGAACTGGCTGTCGCTGTCGTCGAAGGCTTCCGGGATGCCGTCGGTGTAGCATACCAGCAGGCTGCGCGGCGCAAGCGGCATCTCGACAGTCGCATAGGTGAGATCGGGGATCATGCCCAGCACGAGGTCGCCGGTTTCCGGCAGGTAGGCGACCTCTCCGTCGCCGGATTTCAGGATCGGTGAGACATGGCCGGCATTGGCGTAGAGCAGCAGGTGCTCGACCCGGTCGAAGATGCCGTAGAACATCGTCACGAACAGGTTCTGGTCATTGGACTCGGCAAGCACGCGATTGGCTTCGGCGAGAACTTCGCCTGGCGGACGACCGGTCATCGCCAGCGAGCGCACCACGGTGCGCGACATCGCCATGAACAAAGCCGCCGGCGTACCCTTGCCGCAGACATCGGCGATCAGGAAGCCGACCCGCCGATCATCGATCGTGAAATAGTCGAAATAATCTCCCGCCACCTCCTGTGATGGCACCATTTGCCCGTGGAAGGCGACGCCTTCCGACAACAGTGGGCCACGCGGCAGCAGCGCCTGCTGCAGTTCCGAAGCGATCGCGAGTTCAGCCTGCAGGCGGTGCAGTGCCTCCTGGTTGGCATGGGCGGCGCGCAGGGCCTCGACTGCTTTCGACAGCCGCTGGATCTCGATCGTGCCGGTGCTGGTATCGAGCGGCGGCGCCTCCTCGCCGCGAGTCAGCCGGTCAATTACGTCGATCGCGGCGTCGAGCGGGCGGAAGGCACGCTTCACCATCCAGACCAGCCCGCCCAACAGATGACCGACGAACACCACGACGAGGCCGCCGGTCAGCCATTGCAGCCAGCGCGTCTGGCGAAGCTCGGCCGATACCTCGTTGGAGACGGCGAGAAAGCCGAGCACGCGTCCGTGGGTGAAGCCGTCGGTCAGCGGGATCAGGGCAGTGCCCTCGCCGACGAAATCCGCCTCGGGCGGAACACCATCGGCGCCGGCGGCGAGCAGCTTGGCATTGAGTTCGACGCCCTGGTCGAAATACGAAACGATCCGCGACAGGGGCGTGGCGACGATGGCATAGCCGACGACGCTGAACCGGAACCGCAGCGGTACGATCTTCAGCCGGTACGTCGTCGACCCGCCGCCCATGTCCAGTTGGGCAAAACCCTCGGTATCGCTGGTCCGGACCATGCGGGAGATGGTATCGCGGAAATAGGCCGGCGGCACATGCGCGAGGTTGGTGTAGATCGGCGCGAGTTGCTGGTCGAGGATAATGACGGCCCGGCCCTCGCTCAGTCCTCCCGCGTCCATCCGCTCCAGTACGGCGTCGGGACGCTGCTGGAACACGGCGTTCAGAAGCTCGACGTCACGCCGGATGCGGCTGGCGATCTCTTCTTCGACAGCGCTCTCGTCATCGACGTGGTTCTGCCACATCGCCTCGATGAGAACCGTCATGTCGCGGCGGGCCGACTGGTCGGTGACGCGAACGCTGACCACGACCTGGATGACGAAGATCACGCTGAGGAGCAGCGTCGCCACCCCGACGAAAAGAGCGATGCGTGTTCTAAGCGGCATGGGTGAGCTCCGCGCTCCGGCGAGCGCGCCAATCCGGATCAAGGCCGGCCAGCATGGCATAGGCGAGCGGGGCGAGTGCTAGGAGGCAGGTCATCGTCGCCGGCAGGGCGGCGTCTTCCGGCCTGTCCAGCGTGAGGCCGAACCCGGTGGCAGCAGCGAGCCCGATCAACCGCACGCATGTCAGCACCGACTTGGCCGCGCGCACGTTCGGCGCGACGAAGGGCAGGCCGACGCTCCACCGCGCCGCCGCGCCCGAAAGCATCGCAGCAAGCGCCGTGCTGACGACGACGTCCCAGCCTGCGACATAGATGCCGGCGACAAGCAGCACGGCGGCGACGATGGATATCTCGAGCAGGATCCAGCGGCCGCGCGCGCCGGGATCGATCGCTCCCGCCAGGCGATAGCCGATCAGGTGCAGGATGAATGCAAGCAGCACGTAGGACATCGGCCCGGCCTGGAACTGCTGCTCCTGATGGCGCGCGGCGACGGCGACGAGCAGGAAGACGGAGGCCTGGATCAGGCCCAGACAAACCCAGATCCACGATAGGCCGAGCAGCCCGGCCGGTGACCATAGCCCACCGAGCCCATGCCGCCAGGACCGCTTGCTCGTGGCGGCGAAGACCGCGATCGACGCGATGGCGAAAACGAACATGGCTCCAACGAGCAGGGGACGGATCGCGCCGAGATCCAGAACATGCGCGCCGAGCAGCACGACCGTGGGCAGCAGGGCGACGACCAGGTGCGGCGTGCGGACGGAACGGCCGAGGCCGGTGAGCGCCACTCCGACGAGTAGACCCGCTCCGCCATAGGCGAATGCCGCCTCCAGCGAGACTCCGACCACCAGCCCGCCAAACGCTATGCCAAGGGCGAGATTCGCCGGACGATGCGGAAGCAGGAGGCCGGACGTGAGGCCGGCCGCCAGTAGCAGGTAGTTGACGCCGAGCGTCAGGACGGAAGGCCCGACCGTATCCGCTGGCGCGAACAGGACCAGGAACAGCAGCGTGGGTGCCACCGCCACGACAAGGGGCGACGTCTCGGTTTCGGTCTTCTCGCTGGCGCCAAGGCTGCGCAGCAAGGCGCCACCGCATGCCCAGAAGACCAGCACCATCGCCGTCAGCTCGCCGAGATCGGCAAGGATCGGCTGGACGTCGACGAGCGCATCGACTCTCGTTCCGTTCGCCAGTTTCTGGCTGATATCGAGGTCCACCAAAGCCGAGAAGGGGGCGGCCGAGAACATCGTCGCGACCGTCGAGCCGAGGCTTTCGATGCCTGCTTGGAACTGCACGCCTTCAATGCCCGTGATGGTCAGCTGATTGATCGCCCGATTGCTGCCGATCTGCTTGCCCAGATAATCCTGCACTCCGACCAACTCGCCGAATGTCATGCCGAGGCGGGCCGCGCGCTCGAGATCAGAGGCCGTCTCGGCGACCGCGAGCACCGCGGCCTGTCTCGATATCGTCACCAACTGGCCGCCGAATCCGGCAAGCAGCAGGAAAGCCGCGGGCAGAAAACTGATTACCGGCAGAAGCGATGCGCGGCGCAAAGGCAGAAAGACGAGCAGGAGCGCGAAGATCAGACCGAAGACGGCAATACCGATCGCAAGCGATGTCTTGCGCAACGCCGCAGCGTCCTCCTCACCCGCAGTCGACCGCGACAGGAGAAGACGGCTGGAAACTTCGCCATGGCTGTCGAGGATTGCCCGCTCCACCACGAGGGCGCCTTCGCCGGCCCGCACGGTATTTACCGTCGCGCGCTCGCCGGAGGCGGAGAGGCCCAGCCGTTCGAGCTTCAACGTCAGGGCGTCGGGGCCGAAAGCCAGCGCCGGCGGCGGCTGCAGGACCTCCTCGACGCTGCCGGGGCCGCTGATCGGGAGACCGTAGTCGAGCGAAGCCTCGGCATGACCGACATAAGATTCGGCCATGGATACCACGCTCTTAATGAGGCTGCCGCGGAGCTTCTGCTCGATCATGCGTTCCAGCGCGAACAGGCTGGCCGTCAGCAACGCCATGGCCGCCAGCCAGAAAAGGACGCGCCTGGACAGCGCCCCGCCCCGCCCCGACGCGTCCGCCATCGTCACTGCCCTTCGGGCGGGTTGACGATCTCGGCGTAGCTGAGCAGGGTCATCGGCGGATAGAGCTTGAGCGCGGCGGCCGTCTTCATGTTGACGATGTAGGAGTGGCGGTCGAGCGCGGCGATCGGCAGGTCGATGGGCTTGATCTTGTCTACCAGGATACGCTTGGCCTGGTAGCCGGCCAGACGCCCGATCATCCCGTATTTCGAAGCGACCGCGAGCAGCGCCGAGCTTTCCGTCACCGAGGTCTCGTAGCTCGACGCGACCGGAATGCCGGCCTTGATCGCAGCCTCCGTATAAATGTCGGCGTTGACTGTGATGAACGAACTGCTGCCGATATAGAGGAATTCGACGCCGCGGTCGGCCGCTTCCTGGATCAGTTGAGGAATGTCGTTGGCATCGGGTTCGCCATTGATCAACGGCATCGGCAGCATGACGAGTTCAAGGTCGAGCTCGTCGGCCGCCCGCTTGACCACCTCGGCGTTGAGCTTCGAGTTCAACTCGTTCTCGTTGTAGATGATGCCGAAGCGCTTGAACGGTCGGTATTCCAGCATCGCCTTGAGCTGAGTGACTTCGGGCACGCGGTTGCGCGTTCCGCTGACATAGGGGCGGCCCGACGATTCATAGGACTTGGCGATCTTGGCCTCAACGGGGTCTGCGACCACCATGAAGATGCTCGGAACGTCGCCGATAAATTTCGACTGGTCCGGGGCGTCGTAGGTGCCGACCATCTGAGCCGTTACGTTGGTCCCCCAGGTTACGACCAAGTCAGGGCGAGTCCGCTTTACCTCCTCGACGAAATTCGGCAGCGCGGCCTTGTCGGTTTTGGCGTCACGGATGACGACATCCGCGGGCATGCCGCTTTCCTTGATGTAATCGACGAAGCCCCGGCAGGCTTCCTCGCAACCGCGCCAGGCGGCCATGTAGATCGTGAAGCGCTTGCCCGTGTCCTGCGCCATGGCGAAGCCGCCGAGGGACGAAGCCAGGCAGATGGCCGCCAATGCAATTCTTTTCAGACCGAACAACATTCTCTCCCCCTGCCGTCGGCAGCCTCAACCCGGCACTGCTGTCTTGGCGCCACTGGCGCCTTCCCTCGCGATAATGATGTAGAACAAGGCGGACGCCACCACGATGCCGACGCCGACGATCGCGATCGCCGTCTGGAACCCGAACTGCACCACCAGGAAGGCGGCGAACAGCGGACCGAGCACGCTGCCGATGCGTTCGGTCGTGCGCAGCACGCCGAGCACGGTGGTTCGGCCGATCCGGGCAGCCTCCTCCTCCGCAATCTCCAGTGCGTAGGCGATCTGCGGGCTCTTCGTCACCGAATGGCCTAGCCCCATGATGAACACCATCAACACCACGGCCCAGATGTTCTCCCAGTTGGAGAACACGATCAGACCGATCGCCGATACGACGCCACCGAAGGCCAGCATGAATCCGGTCCGTCCGATCCAGTCGACAATGCGGCCGCTCGCCGAACCGAACAGGATGATCGTCAGGGAATAAAGCAGCATCACGCGACCGATCTCTGCCTCGTTCGAGCCCAGGCTGGCGAGATAGAGCGGTACGAGATAGAACAGGAAGCCCGTCAGCAGGATCTTCGACGGGATTGCCGCAAGCAGAATCATCGCCGTGTAGCGCGTGTTCCTCATCAGGGCCGTGATGCCACGCACCAGACTCATCTTCGGCGACTTGTCAGCCGTGAGCTCGGAAATCAGCATCGAGCGGGCCAGCAGGCCGGCCGCCAGTGACAGGCCGACAGAAATCCAGAACACCGCACGATAGCCGACGCGGTCCGCGAGCACTCCACCGATTGCGGTGCCGCACATGGTCGCGCTCATCAGCACGCCGACAAACATCGCCATCGCTCGCCCGCGGTTCTCGCTCGTTGCGATCGCCGCGATATAGCCCTGGCACGAGATGATGATGATGGCATAGCCGAAGGCGGTGATGCCGCGGCCGAGGACCAGGAAGAGGGTATCCGGCGCCATGGCGCAGATCACATAGCCGAAGATCGCCGGAACGAGCCCGATCATGAACATCAGCCGCGCGCCGTAGTCGTCGGCCCACCGTGATGCGAACGGAGTGACGATGGCGATTGTGCCCATGTAGACCGAGATCGGCAAGCCGACTAGGACTTCCTGCGAAATCAGCGAATTGGGGCCGGCAAGGCTTTTGGCGTAGAGCGGCAGCCACGACTTCTGCAATTCGTCGGCAAAGCTGAACAGGAACAGTGGCACGCGCACGTCGACGAAGCTGCCGATGAAGAGACGCTTCGGTCCCTCCGAGCTGAGGCTGAAGCGCGAGGAGACGCTCTGAAGCTGATTGTGGATCGACGGGGCGGCGCCGGAAAGCGACGACATGAGCGTCACGAACCGCCGGTGCAGCGAGATCACAACGTCGGACACGCGCCGGGTGATCTGGCCGATCTCGTCATTGTTCTTGGGATCGATATAGGTGTCGAACTTGCCGTGCGCGCCATTGACCACCAGGAAGATCAGCCGGCGGATCGGGGTGACGATGTGGAACAGGATGAAGGCTGTCATGATCTCGAAAGCGACCAGCAGCGAGACAATGAGGATGACAACCATGTCGAACAGGATGTCGCGGAACTGGCCATTGATGAAGTCCGGCGCGACCTGCACGCTGAGCGTCGCGTAGACCTTGCCGTCCCTCATGATCGGCTGTTCGAGCATGGGCGCGTTGCTTGAGAAGATGCCGAGCACCCGCTCCGCGCCACTGAAGAGGATTTGGCTCAGGCGGTCGTCCGGCTGCACGGCGCTGTCGGTGGCCGGCTGAACGGTTTCAGATAACGGACGCGACAGCTTCGCCGTGGCTTCGATACCCCCGCTGCGGCCGGCGCTCGCCAGCACCTTGCCGGAGGGATCCTTGAGCTGCAGCGACTGTATCTGCGAATTGTGCTCGATGGTGAGACCGAAGAAATCCTCAACGCCCGCCAGATCCTCTGCTGGAATCCCAAGATTTGCCGCCATGTCGAGTGTGTTCGTCACCGATTGGGCGATCTGCGTGCTGGCAGCGTGGATGTCCGGCTCGAGGTCCTTCTGGAAAGCCTGGATCGTCATCACGAACAGGGCGCAGCTCGCCAGGACCACCAGCAGCGCCACGGCAAGGCCGATGTGACGCGTGATGCGCTGTGCGGCGCTGTCGACCAGCCTTTCGCTGCTCATCATGCTGTCGGTATCATTTACCATTCTTGCGGCTTTCCGTGTGGGCCAGGATTTCGATGGCGTCGAGCGTCTGACTGGCTTCCTTCCGCTGCTGTTCCAGATCGCCGAAGATCCGTCCAAACCAATGCAGAGTCGGGGCGAGTGGCCCACGGGCATCGGCAATCCGCGTTTCATCCCGCTCCTCGACTACCGAGCGCATGGCGTGGATGGAGCGGCCGAGCGGCCTCAGGCTGAGGAACACGACCAGGGCGGCCAGAAGGGCGATCGGCACCAGCGTGATGAAGGAATAGGAGACGATCCGGCGCAGCATGGCGTTGTCGCGGTCGGTGATCGCCTGGTCGGACTGCACCGCAAGAATCGCGCCTTCCGACTCGCCGAACGAGTTGACCACCGTGCTGCCGACGATTAGGTAGCCGCCGTCGCGGAAGTTCCAGCTCTTGTCCTGAGCGGAGATGCGCTCGACGAGCGGCGCCGGCGCAATTGGCAGCCCCCCCTCCCTGCCTGGCATGGAGACCGGGCTGCCATGGGCATCGACGACGATGACGCGGGCCTCTCCCGGCATCAGTTCAGCTGCGACCGCCAGAGGTCCGGTCGGCTGCTGCGCGAGTGCCCTAAGACTGACCCCCAGCGTGCCCGCTTTCTCCACCGAGGCCCGCGCGTCCTCGACGACGACGGCGAGCCGCTTGGACAAGGTTTCTGTAAGGATGGTCTCGTACTTGACAATGCTCATCAGGCCAAGCAGCGCCAGCGCCGCCATGATGACAAGCATGCTATAGACGTAGACGCGCAAGCCGATGCGCATACTAGATGATCCTTGCCCTAATCACGTTGGCGAGATGTAGCACCGGCAATTGACACTTCCATGACTGTGGTTCGTCGATCGGTATGGTCTTCATCGGATCGTGTCGACGCGCTCGAAGTTCGTTACCTTGACGTCAAGCGAAAGGAAGCAGCGCGTGTCGGTATCGATGACAGCCTCACCTTCTATTTTGTATCCGAAACGACCGTCCGCGGCCTGCCCGGAGACGACGAAGGCGAGCGCCGACCGACCGGTCCAATCCCTCTGCCGTTCCGGAAGCATAGACAGTTCGATCGCCAGTTTGCGGCCATCGGCGATGATCGTCGTCAATTGACCGAGGCTTCGGACCCCGGGCACGGGATTCGTGTAGACGAGCCCTGCGCGGTCGCGCAGATAATCGAAGAGTGCCCCCTTGAGGGCGTCCGGTTCCCTTGCAAGCGGTCTCCAGCCAGCCACGTCAGGCGACCTCCCTCTGTGTTTTCTCCTCGTCCTCGGGATTTGCCCCATCGTCTTTCGTCAATGCGGTAAGCCGCCGGCCGACACTGTCGATGATGTCTTCCCGCCGAACGGCCCAGTGACCGACACGTTGCGTGCGGACCACCTCGATCGATGGATACCAGGCGGAACGGCTATCCCGCTCGTGCCAGTACCAGTTCGCGTCCGGTTGCATCAGCGCCAGACCTCGCGCGCCCATGGCACCAGCAAGGTGCAACGGCAGGCAATCGGGACCGAGAACGAGGTCGCTTTCGGCAAGTACCGCCGCCACGTCCGCGAGACCGGTGATCTCCGCTCCCGCATCGATGACCTGCGGAAACGCCCTCAGCTGGTGGCGCCCCTCGTCCCAGACGACCGCGATGAATGTACCCGGAAAGCCTTCGAGGATCGGCGCGAGGTCGTCGAGCATCAATCCCGGTCGTGATGCATTCCAGGCAAGGGCAATGTGTGGCCGCGGAAATTCGGCAAGCGCGGCGCGCCAGATCTCGCGCCGGTCCGTCGGCGCCTCGATGTAGGGAATGGCGGCCGCGAGGGTTTCGGCGGAGATGTCGGCAAGACCGATCAAAGCCGGCAGAGGCAGGCCGGGCGGCACCGGTTGTCCCGGTTCGACGGGCTTGAACGCAACACCTGGCGCAAGCGAGGCGATGTCCGAAAAGAGATCCAACCCGGTCCACGAGACCGGCCGTTCGACTTTCGGAAGATGTGTCAGCCGAAGCAGCGGCATTACCTCGGTGATCGTGGTGGTCGCCGGGATCGACACTGTCACCGGCCGATACTCGTCGGCGACCAGGGAAGCTGCGAGAACGTCCAGACCCGGAACGCTCGCTAAGACGGCTTCGAAGTCGCCGAGCGCCAAAGCCGACTCGCGGCGGAGACTGTCCGCCATCTGGATCTGCAACGGCGTCAGAGAGGAACGGCCAACAAGCGGCTGGAGAAGCTTCAGGCAAGCGGCATGATCTCCTGCCAGGCGATAGCAGTCCGCCAGGCAGATCAACGCGTCAACCCGTTTGGCGTGCGCCCGCGCCACCTCGTTGAAGCGTTTGAGAGCAGTCTCCCACTCGCCTCTCAGGATTTCGACCCTGACATAGGCTCTCCACGCTGGCAGAAGGTCGGGCCGGAGCGCGATGGCGCGGCTCGCGAGACGCCGCGCCTCGGAAAGCTCGCCGCAGCTCGCATGGCACTCGACGAGGCCGACCAGTGCGACGAGATCGACCGGCGCGGCGAGCAGCGCGCGTTCGTAGCATTCGATCGCGCCACGATGATCGCCGAGCGTCACCAACTGGCTCGCCAGGAGGGACAGGCAGGCTCCGTCCTCTGGCGCCAGGCTGACCGCCCGCTCCGCGAGGGAAAGGGCATCCTCGCTCATGCCGCCGGCGAAATAGAGACGCGAGAGCGCCATGATCATGGCCGTGTTTTTAGGTTCCTGCCTGAGCGCGTCGACGAGGATGCGCTCGGCGGCTGGAAAATTGCCTTCATCGGCGGCGCGATTGGCGCGCAGAAGTGCGGTGGACGATCCGTCGGGATCGAGGAGCACGATCTGGTCGAGCGCAGCCGCCGCGCGCGCGCTGTCGCCGGCACCTTCCGCATAGCTTGCAAGAAGCGTAAGGCCATCGACATCGTCGGGCACCATGGCGACGACGAAGCCGATCGCCTCCAGAGCCTCCGCGAGCCGGCCCTGTTCGGCATAAATCCTCGCAACGGCCTTCAAGGCCTCACAGTTGCGTGGATTGACGTCCAGGACGAGCTGATAGAGCATCAGCGCGCTGTCGACCCTGCCCTTTTCCCTATGGGCGTCTGCGGCCGCTAGTCTGTCTTCGATCGAGATCATCGTGTTCACCTAGCCGACGCTGACGCGCTCGCCGTCCAGGCGAACGTCGCGCTTGGCGGTGATGAGGGCGATTTCGCTGTTCTGTGTCGCCACGCTCGCGATCGTCTGGACCAGCGTCCCGGCCTCCAGCACATCGACTTCCTTGACAGCCGTGGTACGGGACTGCGCAGTGGTCGTAACCGTGCGGGCGCCGACGATCTTGTCTACGACGGTTTCCGAGATGCGGCGGAAATGGCTGGTCAGGCTTTCACCGGCCTGCAGCACCGCGCCCGCCAGGATGTCGAGCCTTCTCGCCTTGAGCCCGAGCGCGCCGGCATCGATGTCTATGCGGCCCGGGGCCCTGAGGACCATGTCGGCAGCACCGGGAACCGAAACCTCCGCGGCGCAAGGCGCCTGCCGTTCCAGCACCGCGAGAATAAACCCGTCGCTACCCTCGACATGGAGGAGCACACGGTCGCCGATCGCCGGAGCAAGCAGGCAGCTCGCGGCTTGCCGGACGACGAGGCTGTCGCCGGCATCGGTCTCGACAATCGCCTCGGTTCCCGTCAGGAAGGCGCGAACGAGAGCCCGCACGAGCCCGTTCGCCGGCGCAACCTGCACGCTCCCGGTCCGCTCCTCGACCGGATGGTTATTTTCGGAGAATCGCTCAGTGAAAAGCATCGCGGCATTCCTTCTCGAACTCGTGACGGACCGAAACTCAAACGTAGCTGGTGAGTCCGTTGGTAAAGTTGGCTATCCCTTCCATGCCGGACTTGATGCCGTCCTTCATGGAGTCGATGGCATTGGAAGCGACCGTGACCAGACCGGTCTTGTCCTCGATCATATTCAGACCGGACACGAGGTTTTTTGTCGTCACGGCGATCGCCGCGGTCTCGATCTTCCCCGCCTTCAGTTCCGTTTTCCACTCGCAGATATCGATCTTCCAGAGACCGATATCGGCCTTGCCGAGGTAGATGGTCGCGTCGAAGGCGAACTTGAAAGCCAGGGTGACCGCGACGTTGACGGTCAGCGTGCCGCCGAGAAAGATGCTCATCGTGCCGCCTTGCGTCATGGTGTTCGAATTGCCGCGTGTAAAGCTCTCCGAATTGCCGTACTTGATCGCGTAAGTATCGGCGTCAGTGTAGGTATATTTATCGCTTTTGATGAATTCGTAGTCGTGGCCGTCGATGTGTTTCGTAGATTTATTTGCATTTATGGTGACGAGGGCCTCGGTTACTCCTTCGGAGTCAGCGGTTGCGCCCAGAGCCTCGATCAGAATCTTTGATGCGTTGTTGGAGCGGATCGTGATGGTGGATTGCGACTCCATGGTAATCGCGTCTTCCGCCTGGATGTTCAGCGTTGCTTCCGTGTCGATGTCCATATCGGACTTCGAATGCAGGTAGAACTTCTCTCCCGAGCGCAACAGCATCCGCCCGTCGCACGATAAGAGGATGCCGCCGCGAAAACCGTCGGAGGAAGGGCCGGTCGAATTGGCGAGAGCGTTCGACCCTTCAGCGTCCAGGTGATGCCGCGGATAGAAGCTCGTGAGGTCAGGCGCGGCGGCTTCCACGCTGGAATAGCCGCCGAGCCGAAGGATCGCGCCGGGATCCTTGGAATCGTCAGCCGAGGTGCGGGAACGCCCGGCGTTGTAAGGCACGAACAGATGGGCCGAGCCATCCTGAATCGAGGACTTCTGCTTTGTGACCGGTTTTCCTGCCGTCGGTACCGTCATTATTCTGTTCCCCTGTGCCTCTGCGGTAGACATGCCTGGTTCCTTTCCTCAGGTTCTGCGCGGCGCATGCCCGGTGTCAGAGCCCACCGTCATTGAATTCGAAGATGATGCCCGACGCCGTTCGCGTACGGTGTGCGACGGCGGAGTTCTGGTCCGACACCGGATTGCTCTTTTCGCGGTTCGACATGGCACCGACGATGGTGGGCCGATCAGGATCGCCGTTGATGAAGCCGAGCAGCACTTCGGTGCCTACGAGCAATGTCGAGTGGGAGCCGTAGCCATCGCCGCCGCCATAGGGCTCCGCCTTGCGCACCACATGGCTGGCATTGCCGCCCGTCAGGCCGCTTTCTTCGTCGAGGATGCGAACGTGATAACGCCCCTGTTCGTCGATCTCCGCCCGCGCCGCGTCGGGCGAACCATCGATGACCGCGTGCAACAGCCCGTGCACGATCGGTTTCTCGGTGCGGAGCGACGGGCGGAAAGGCGTATCCATCGGGATACAGACGAATTCATTGGAATAGGGTTCGACGACCTTGTCCGGCGAGGAGAAACCGGTCGGCGTTGGCTCGGCGATTCGGTGCACGACCTCCGTCACCACGTAGTGGCGTTCGAGATTGCTATCGGGATGATCGATGAGCTTGAAGAAAACCCCGGGCCGCAGGAGAGGAATGTTGCTCCGGCCGACAAACCGCAGCCGCTCGGCGGCCAGCACCTCGGCGCGGACCTTCGCCAGCGACTGGCCGTCCTGCGGCGTCGCATAGTTTTCGCCGTAATGAACCTCGATGCCGTGCCCCGGGAACGAGGCACCTGTCGAGACCTTGAGGTCTACGCTCGGCGTTTCGTCGTTGTAATCGCGCAATTGCACGTGGCCCGGCTTCACCACCCAGGCGGAGTTGAACGAGCGGACAGCAAAGCCGCCCGAACCGATGAGTTGTTCGCCGGTGCGAAACGGCAGTTCCTCGGTGAGGTCCTTACCGCTCAGCTGGATGAAATGGACGTTGCGGTCGCAAATCAGCACCTCCTCCTGATCGCCCTTGTGGTCGAAGGCGTAGAAGATGCCGAATTTCTCGCAGAGCCGCGAGAAGAAGGTGAAGTCGGTTTCCCGGTACTGCAGCACGAAGTCGAGCTTGGGATAGTCGCCGCCCGCAAGCATCCGGTGCAAAATGCGTCTCGACGCGCGATTGCCGGCCGTGACCGAACCCGACTTGATCGCGTCGCTAAGCTCCGCTTCGATGATGTCGAGCACGGTCACGTCGCGATCGGTGCCATAGACCTGATTTTGGCTGCTCAGCCGCATCAGGGTCATGCCCGGGCCGATGACGAAACGATAGACGAATTCCCGGTTTCGCGTCGGATCGCGGCTGCCCGCCTCGACCACGATGCCCCTCGCCTCGAATGTCTCGCCGAGAACCTTGATCGTCAGCTTGGCGGACTTGCCGAGCATTGACTCGAGATCGAGCACCTTCGGCGAGATGACGTCGACCTCGAATTCGTAGAGTTCGCTCAAAGCCTCGCGCCCACGCACGTAATCGGCGTGGACGGCGCCCTCGTCCAGATTGGGCAGTGAAATCGTGATTTCCTGAGCATTCTGCATGGCGTTCATCTCGGCGAGGCCTCCCGGTCGGAAACGGTTTGGGCGGCGGTCAACCGCTCGGATTGAGTAGACGGATCTGCGACGGAACGATCGTCGTTCCGAAGGAATTCGGTGACATGCCGTTCTGGATCGTGGGATCCATGAGCGCTCGCGTCGCCGGCATGCATTGAATGAAGAATTTGGTGGAGCCCTTCATGCTGGCGCTCTTCGAGCACACCATGCCGGACAGCACGCCCGGACCGGGACCGGCGATCGACACCGGCGCCACATTCATCAGATTGTGGGCCGGCATGCAGGTTGTATAGAACCGCAGGCAGACCGGGATGTCGGTGGGGCGCATGCCGATGGCGAACAGCGGCACAGGGACCGGCCCTACGGGCGTTGGCTGGAGGTAGACATCCGGAACCGAGAAATCCATGCCCGGTATCGGCCCCTGCGAGTTGACGAACACCATCTCACGGTCCTCCCGGCACGGTTTCGCCGTCCAACATCACACGCCTGGTCAAATAGAGTTCGGCGATAGCCCTCTCCTGATCCGTGCCGATAGTCGAACCGGACGAGCCGAAGAACAGTGTTCCTTCGGTCCTGGCGGCATGCAGCTTGGTGTTGGCGAAGCTCGCACCCGACAGATTGGCGCCGCGAAGGTCCGCGTGGGAAAGCTCCGCCTGCGCCAAGTCGCAGCGTTCGAACTGGGTGTTGCGGCAGTCGGCCTCGCTGAGAGCCGCCGAAGACAGCACGCTATCGTTCAGCACGGCTCCCGACAGGTTGGCACGATGGAAATTGGCCATAGTCAGATGGCTGCCGGCCAGGCTCACCCCTTCCATCCGGCTGGCGGTGAAGCATGTCATCGGTGCCGTCACCCCTTGCAGCGAGGCTCCGGTGAAGTCGCATTCGTTGAATACACTGCCGTCGAGCCGCGCGCCGTCGAGCCGAGTTCCTTTAAACCTGCCCTGATGGAAGGTGCAATGCTGCCACGACTGACCGGACAGGTCCATGCCCGACATATCCGCTTCCGCGAACAGGCCGATGTCGATCTCGGCTCCGACCAGATTGACCTTGCGCAGCTCCGACTTCGTCATCGTGACCGTATTGAGCACGCAGCCGGCGAGGCTCATCCCGGAGATCTCGCAATCGAGGAACGAGCAGCGCTCGAGTGTTCCGTCCGCGAGGTCGGCCTCCCGGAGAACCGTCTTGGCGAAAACGGTTCGGTCGAGCGAAGCGCCGCGCGACGTCGCCGCCCCGGCCGTACCCGCCACGAACCGGGTCTCGGTCAGGCTGCAATCTCCGAAATCGGCCTTGTCGAGAGCGCAATCGGCGAATGTCGTGCCGTCGAGCAGGGCATTCTGAAAAGAACATCCGACCAGCCGGCAGTCGACGAAGCTGGTTGCCGAAAGGTCGGCGCCGCGGAAATCGGCACCGGAGAGATCACACTTGACGAACCGCGCCCTGGCGAGCATCGCGCCGCCGAGATCAACGCCGTGCGCTTCCTTCGCCATCAGCGGCTGCTCGTGGGCCACATATTCGAGGATTTCTGCTCGGTCGGTCGGCATGATGTCGATCTCAAGCATTGGCCGCTCGCTCCATTCTGGTGCCGCCGAGATTGGCGCCGGTGAGATCGCAGCTCGCCAGTTCGGCGCGATCCAGCGCCGCGTAGTAGAGATTGGCCCCGCGGAGCGAGGCACGGGTCATGTCGCACTGGGTGAGCGAGGCGGCAAACAGGTTGGCGGCGAAGAGATCTGCACCAATGAGCGCCGACTTGTCGAGCCGGCAGTTCTTCAGCGTCGCCAGGCGCATGTCGGCCAACGAAAGATCGCATACATTGAAAAGACAATTGTCCAGATCAGCGCGCAGCAGGCAGGTGCGCGTCATGTCTGCGGTGTTCCAGGACGTGCTCCGCGCGGATACTCCTTCGAAGGAGGAATCGCGCAAACCAGTCTGCCCGAGAAAGCCGACGGTGTTGAATTCAGCACTTTTGAAGTTCGCTTCGTTAGCATCGACCTCCGCGAGACTGACGCGGTCGAGCCGAGCCTTAACGAAACTCGCTGCCGTGAGCGGGATCTGGATGAAAGTGACTCGATCGAGAGCCACACCGTCCATTTTCACGCGGCGCGCCCCGCCCTTGAGGACCTGAACCTCTGAAAGGGTCGAGCCGGACAAATCCGCCCCGTCGAAACTGCATTCAATCAGCGAAAGTCGCGCCAGATGGCCGTCGCGCCACGAGACGCCTTCGAAATTGACACGGATGAGCTTGGTGTCTTCCAGCGTGCAGGCATCGAAGCGCGCGCCGGAAAGTACGGCCGCGCCGAAATTC
Organism: Pseudorhizobium tarimense; assembly: GCF_022968135.1. Lineage (GTDB taxonomy): Bacteria > Pseudomonadota > Alphaproteobacteria > Rhizobiales > Rhizobiaceae > Neorhizobium > Neorhizobium tarimense. The sequence goes on along the minus strand of NZ_JALJRA010000005.1, from coordinate 30,466 downwards.
GCCGTTCCGAGACTTGCTGAAGAGAAATCGGCTCCTGACAGGTCGGCCTCGGAGAAAACCGCACCGTCCAGGTTGGAACCGGAAAATTGCGCGCCCTGAAGATTGCAGCGCTCGAACAGCGTGCCGCGCAAGTCGCGCCCGGCGAGATCGATGCCGCGCAGATCGGCGCCCGCAAGATCCGCGCCGCGGAAATCGTGGCCGCTCACGATCCTGTCGCGGATCGCGTTGCCGAACCGCTCGGCAACGCCCGGCAGCAGGGGCTCCATCGGAAAGATCGCCACCGGCGAGCGCTGCCTCGCCCTCAACATGGTGTCGTCCAGGTCCTGCTGGGCAGTGTCGATCCGTTCGCCGGCCTTCCGCTTGACCTCGTCGACGTGCTGACCGAAGGTGCGCGCGATCCCGTCGTCCTCCGGCTGCGGAAGTGCTGCCGCGGCTTCAGCGATGATATCCTGCAGCGAGCCGCCGGCCTTGACCGAATCCAGATGCGACAGGAGCTTTCCGAACACGGGCGTTACGGCGGCCATGGCCTCCTCGATCGGGCCATGATCGACCTCGAAGTCCTCGTCGCCGGGCACAAGAAAGCTCGGAACCGACACGGGCGAGGAGGCTTTCACCGGCTCGTTGGCGACCGAGGCCATGCGCTCAGCGATCCTGCGCTCGATCTCGTCCTTTCCCTCGATCCTGTTCGATCCGAGATCGAGGGATATCTGCTCCGCCGCCGAGCGTGCATCCGCAAGCATCGCCCCTTCCGGCAGGCGGAGCGCACGCGCCAGCGCCTTTTCGAACTGGACGTCGGCCGCCGCCTGATCGTCTTCCGGAGCCGTGAGCGAGTTGAAAGCATTGTCCAAGGCCGCGTGAAAGCGATCGACGGCCTCCTGCGGAAATTCCGTCAGGTCCGGGTTCTCGAAGGCGGTCAGTTCCGGCCAGTCCGTATCGAGCCCCATCTCCGTCGAGAGCTCCGGATAGCGGGCGAGTTCGCCGTCTTCGACCAGCGGGCGCTGGAGCGCCGCCGGCACCCGGCCTTGCGGCATATGCGCGACGGCTTGCAGCCGCGCGACCTCGGCACGTGCACGCTCCTTGCGCGCCTTCTCCTTCATCGCCGTCGACAGCTTCTCGACATCATCAAGTATTTCGGCGAGATCGAGTTCGCCCCTGGCGATCTCCTCGCTGGTCGGCAACGCGACGAGCGGCAGATCATCGAACACCTCGTCGGTCCGCGGAGGAATGAGGTCCGCCGACATTCCCTGGTCCGCCACGAGCCTGCGCGCCAGCCAATCCTGATTGTCCATGAACCGTTCGCGGTTTTCCTTCGCCTTTTCCAGTCGCGCCGCACGGCGGGCGGTGACGACGCTCGCATCCTGCTTCGGCATCAGTTGGAAGTCGGAAAGCGCGTGCTTGTGGGCCTCGTCGGGGTTGGTGCGCAGCCGGAAGACATCGCCGAAATAGGCTGGCGGATATGCCTCGTCCTCGGCATGCTCGACCGCGAGCATGACCGTGCCGATGTCCTCGGCGAAGGCATCGGCGCATTTGACCACGCCGCGATAGGCCAGCACCATCTTGGTGATGTTCGGAAACAGCGTAACGGTGTCGCAGACCATCCGGAATTCGGTCAGACTGTCGTCGCCCGGACGATGTGCGAAGCCGCGCACGGTCACATCAGGTAACCGCCCCCCGGCGATGCCGCCCTGGCTCATACCGGAGACGGAGAACGTCTCCGAGCCGGAAAAATAGCCGGTGAGCCGCTGCTCTTCCGGCGCGTCGCAATGAAAAAGCGGATTGAAGTCGGCCGGCCGCAGTGGCGCCAGCGTCTTCAGCCAGACTTGGTCATAGGTGCCAATATAGCGCATGCGCGAAGCGGCGTCGGGCGCCAGCGGCCCGAAATGGGCGGGCGCGGGCGTGTCGTCAGGCGAACGAATGGGCCGCTTCGCGTCTTCCACGTTCGGCAGCGGCGCATCGAGGCCGGCGTCGAGGAGCGCCCGCGCTCCGTGGCCCTTGCCGCGCGGATTGGCGGCAAAGCGTGGGCCGCCGAAAGCATTGCTCTCCACGACCGGCATCTTGTGAAACGGGATGGCCGGCAGGAGCACAATGCCGCGATCGGTCTGCCGCCAGAAACGATCGCCGAACACGGAAAGGCGCTTTTCGATTCCGTTAAGCCGGGCGATGACCTCGATGCCGCTCACCGGCTCGTCACCTGGCGCCAGCGCCGCGCCCGCGACGATCCACTCGCCAGAGGGCTTGAGATTGCCCTTGTCGAAGATCGCTCCACCCATCTGCTCGACCACCATCGGCCAGAGCGCCTGTTCGCTCAGGAAGTCGCGAGGACTTTCGAAGTCGGACAGCAGAAAAGCCGACACGGTCAGCAAGCCGCCCTGCGGCACCGGCTCGGCGCGCACCGCGGCAGCTAGGCGTGAAGGCTTGATGATGGCGGGCATCCGTTTGGCTTCCTCCGGAGGCTTCCGAAGTCGGTTTGTCGGAAGCACCTTGCTTGGCTGCGAAGGATTTCACCGCGCCCCGAATTGGTCAATTTGAGAAAATCCGCGCAGCATCAAGAAAGTTTTATAAGCAATTTAGAATTTATCCGTATTTTCAATGCATCACCTAAAAAAGAAAAGACAGAATACCCCGCCGATTGCATTCGGCTACGATGTTGATCGATCAAGAAATTGCGCTGTCATTACAGATAGTGAGAAGAAAACTGCGCAAGCTTGAACGACATAAAACCTATGCTGTCGATCTATTTGTCTGAATTTGAATAGCGTTTCTTGTCACAGTACAAACTGGCACGAGCATTGCAACCTCAAGAACATCGGCTGCGGCTGATAGGAGTTTCACAGTCAAAGCACCTACTGGAGAACACAATGGCAAACATCGCATACATCAAGATAACCGGCAAAACCCAGGGCGAGATCACCAGCGAAGCTTCGACCGACAAGTCGATCGGCAACATCTGGCAGGAAGGCCACGAAGGAGAATCCATCGTCTACGCCTTCGAAAGCAACGCCATCGTCCCACGCGACCCGAATTCCGGCACCGCCATCGGCACCCGTCGCCACGAGCCGGCCACCTTCCTGAAGCCGCTCGACAAGGCCTCGCCGCTGCTGTGGCAGGCGCTCGCCACCGGCGAAAACCTCGACGTTGAGCTCAAGTTCTTCCGCACGGCCACTGACGGTAAGCAGCAGCACTACTACACCATCAAGTGGACCGACGCGGTTCTCGTCGGCGGCAAGGTCATCCTGCCCGACACCAACGATGCGGCCAACGACTCCCGTGGCCATCAGGAGCAGTGGTCCTTCACCTACCGCCAGTGCGACTGGACACACGAAGTCGCCGGCACCTCGGCTTCCGACGATTGGCGCAAGCCGGCCGTCTGATCGCGTCCTGCCGATGCCGGGGGCGGCCGTCGTTGGCCGTCCCTTTCGTTTTGCATCCGTCCACCGACGTTCTCGCCGACTGAAAAATTCCTGTCACAGGCGTGCCTTACCGGTAGCCTGAGCGACCGCTAGTCGGGCGATGATTTCCACTGTCCGGCGAGCCGCCGTCGGTCTCGATACGCGGCGACGGTGCTCTCGCACCGCACGAATGCGGGGCTGGTGCCGCCGGACCGGCGGTCCCGATGGGGAATAGCAGCAGCAGAAGACGGCTTTTGCCGCTTTTCTCGGTGCGCGCGCACATCGCCATTGGGATTATTGAGGCCTTCACGGCCGGACGGATTAAGAAATTCTTGCTTGGCCGCCTGCGGCCCCGAAACGGGATTTAATCAGTGATAGACATTGATCTCCGCCGCCTCATCAACCGCCTGAACACCTATGCGCGCCGAGCGCTGGAATCGGCGGCCGGTCTTGCCGTGTCGCGCGGCCACTACGAAGTCTCGATCGAACATGTATTGCTGGTTTTCCTGGAGGACACGCAGCACGACGTGCAGGCGGCCTGCCGTCATTTCGAGGTCGACGTCGCCGGCTTCAAGCGCCGCCTGCAGGCCGTGATCGAAACCTTCCGCAGCGGCAACCAGGGCCGCCCCGTTTTTTCGCCGCTGCTGGTCGAATGGCTGACCGAAGCCTGGCTGATCGGCTCTGTCGAATTCTCGCTCGATCAGTGCCGTTCCGGCGCTCTGTTCGCCGCGATCTTCGCTCGGCCGAACCGCTTCGGCGACGACCGCTGGCTGACCGGCCTCGAAGCCATCACCTACGATAGGTTCAAGTCGGATTTTTTGGCCGCCGTAGCCGGCTCCCAGGAAACGACGGCCGCCGCAGTGTCGGGCGGCGGCGATCCGTCCCAGGCGACCGCTGTTCCCGGCATCGGCGGCGACACGGCACTCGCCAGATTCTGCACCAATTTTACCGAACAGGCCCGCAGCGGCAAGATCGACGCCGTCTTCACCCGCGATCGGGAGATCCAGCAGATGATCGACATTCTCGGCCGCCGCCGCAAGAACAACCCGATCTGCGTCGGCGAGCCGGGCGTCGGCAAGACCGCCGTTGTCGAGGGCCTCGCCCTGAAGATTGCCGAGGGCGATGTTCCCGACTTCCTGAAGGATGTCGAGCTGATCGGCATGGACCTCGGCATGCTGCAGGCCGGCGCTGGCGTGAAGGGCGAGTTTGAAAGCCGCCTCAAGGGCATTATCGATGAGGTGAAGGCTTCGCCGAAGCCGATCGTGCTGTTCATCGACGAGGCGCATATGCTGATCGGCGCCGGCGGCGCGGCCGGTGGCGCCGACGCCGCCAACCTCCTGAAGCCGGCTCTGGCGCGCGGCGAACTGCGCACCGTTGCGGCCACGACCTGGAGCGAATACAAGAAATATTTCGAAAAGGACCCGGCGCTCGCCCGCCGCTTCCAGCTCGTCAAGCTCGACGAACCCTCGCCGGATCAGGCGATCACAATCCTGCGCGGCCTGCGCAAATCATACGAGAAGGCGCACGGCGTCTATATCCGCGACAGCGCCGTCGAGGCCGCCGCCAAGATGTCGGCGCGCTACATTTCCGGCCGGCAGTTGCCCGACAAGGCCGTCGACGTGCTCGACACCGCTTGCGCCCGCGTCAAGCTGTCCCTCTCCTCCACGCCGCCGGTGATTGAGCTCAAGCAGAAGCGGGTCGGCGAGCAGCACCGCGCGCTCGAGGCGCTCAGGCGCGACCATCATTCCAGCCAGGACGGCGACCAGGCCCGCATCGAGGCGATCGAGCAGGATATCGCCGCGTTGGAAGCTGAGATTGACGCCCTCGTCGCCAAGCGTGACCAGGAACTGGCGCTGGTCCACCAGATCCTCGGCATTCGCGGCAAGCTCGGCCTCTCCCTCGAAGGCGACAAGCCCGCGGAACCGGCAGGCGAAGACCAGGTTGCCGCCGAAGAGACTGCTGGTCTCGACGAAGAGGCCCTGCGGGCCCAGTTCCGCGAAGCCGCCGACAAGCTCAAGAAGATCCAGAAGGGCAATCCGCTCGTCGCCTTCGAAGTGACCGAGGACATCGTCGGTCAGGTGATCGCCGAATGGACCGGCATCCCGCTCGGCAACATGGTCAAGGACGAAGCGCAGTCGATCCTGACGCTGTCGGAAAACCTCAAGGGCCGCGTGATCGGTCAGGACCAGGCGATCGAGGCGATCGACCACGGCGTGCGCGTCTCCAAGGCCGGTCTGCAGAACCCGGATGCGCCGATGGGCGTCTTCCTGTTCGTCGGCCCCTCCGGCGTCGGCAAGACCGAACTCGCGACCGCCATCGCCGACCAGTTGTTCGGCGGCGAGCGCTTCCTGATCTCGATCAACATGTCCGAATTCCAGGAGAAGCACACCGTCTCCAAGCTGGTCGGCTCGCCGCCCGGCTATGTCGGCTACGGCGAGGGCGGCGTGCTGACCGAGGCCGTGCGCCAGCGGCCCTACTCGGTCGTCCTTCTCGACGAGGTCGAGAAGGCCGATCTCGAAGTCATGAACGTCTTCTACCAGGTGTTCGACAAAGGCATGCTGTCGGATGGCGAAGGCCGCCTGATCGACTTCAAGAACACGATTGTCGTACTCACCTCCAACCTCGCCACCGACCTCCTCACCGAGCTCGGAACCCGCGAAGCGCGGCCGAGCGTCGAGGAACTTGTAGAGGCCATCCGGCCGACGCTCAGCGCCCATTTCAAGCCGGCGCTGCTCGCGCGCATGCAAATCATCCCTTTCTATCCACTGATCGGCGCACCGCTCGAAAAAATCGTCCGCCTCAAGCTCAACAAGGTCGGAAAGCGGCTGCGCGAGAGCCAAAAGATGGAGTTCTCCTACGACGACGCCGTGGTGAGCGCGATCGCGGCGCGCTGCACCGAAGTCGAGACCGGCGCGCGCAACATCAATCATATCGTCAACCGCACCATCCTGCCGGAGCTGGCGACCGAGCTGCTCAGCAACATGGGTGACGATAGCAAATCCTTTAGCGGAGTAACGATCAATGTCGGGGAGCAGGGCCAGTTCGTCTATCGCCTGTCCTGAGATCCAGACCAGGCACGGCAAACGCCAGGCGCCGTTTCAAGCGCGGCCCGGCTCTGGGGAAAGGGAGAGCGCCGACCGGCATGCCGGCCGGCGCGATCAGGAAAGCTGGGTGATGAGCAACGAGACGATCTATGAGGATCTACTGGAGCTAACGATCAGGCTCGCCAAGGAGCGGCGCGTGGAAGCCCTGCTGGTGCACGTGCTTGATGCCGCCCTGCGCCTGTCGAGGGCCGAGGGCGCGGCGATCTTCACCCTCGACCGGCTGGCCCGCCACCTCCACCGAGTTTGCTTCAACTATCGCGGCATCACCAGCGCCAACCACTCCGACGCACGCATTTCGATCTACGACAAATCGCTCGCGCCGAACCTGCGCGACCCCGCAACCTTCGCCGTATCGACCGCGACGCTGGTCGGCGTCGCCGACATCGATAACGCGCCTGGTTTTGATTTCGGCGTCATTCGCGAATCGGACAAGGCGATCAACTTCCGCACCCGCTCCGTCACCATTCTGCCGCTCACCGTCGACGGCGAGGAGACGATCGGCGTCCTGCAGCTCGTCAATCTGCCGGACAAGGCCGGCGGCTTTGCCGGGACGCTTCCCAAGCCCGTGATCCACCCCATGCAGGGGCTCGCCTCGCACGCCGCCGCCGCCATTCGCAATGCGCGGCTGTTCGAGGAGAACCAGAGTCTCATCCGTCAGCTCGGCCGGATGAACGAGGAACTGCAGCAGGAGAACACACGGCTGATGAGCAAGGCCGCCGCCTCAAAATCGAAGAAGCCGAAGGACCTGATCGGCGATAGCACGCCGATGGAGAAGGTATTCGACCTGATCGAACGGGCGGCCGGATCCTCCATTCCGATCCTGCTGCGTGGCGAAACCGGCACCGGCAAGGAGATGATGGCCAACTATATTCATCTCTCCAGTTCCCGCAGCGGCAATGCCTTCGTCGCGCAAAATTGCGCGGCGCTGCCGGAAAGCCTGCTTGAAAGCGAGCTTTTCGGCTACATCAAGGGCGCCTTCACCGGCGCGCTCGCCAATAAGCCCGGCCTCGTGCACGAGGCCCATGGTGGAACGCTCTTCCTCGACGAGGTCGGCGACATGCCGCCCGGACTCCAGGCTAAAGTACTGCGCCTGCTGCAGGAAGGCGAGGTCCGCCGCGTCGGCTCGACCAAAACGGAACTCGTCGACGTCCGCATCGTCGCAGCCACGAACGTCAATCTCGAGGAAAAGATGGAGCGCGGCGAGTTCCGCAAAGATCTCTATTACCGCCTGAACGTGTTTCCGATCGTCGTTCCGCCGCTGCGCGAGCGCCCTTCCGACATCCCGCGCCTGATTGATCATTTCCTGACAGAAGCGATCGGCGGCTGTGGCGACCGGCCGGAACTGACGGGGGAAGCGCTGGATACGCTGCTACGCTGGAGCTATCCCGGCAACGTTCGCGAGTTGAAGAACATCCTCGAACGGGCGGCACTGCTTGCCAACCGGGGACAGCCGATCGGCCGCGAACACCTGCCGGTCGAGATAACCGGCTTTCGCGACGAGGAAGCGAGACACGCGCTTCCGACCCACATTCCCGATGGCGATTTGAAGTCGATAGTGGGACAATACGAAGCCCTGGTCATCGAAGCCAAGTTGCGCGAGGCGAACTGGAACCAGAGCCATGCCGCTCGCAACCTGAAGGTCAGCCGGCGCACCATGGTGGAGAAGCTCAACCGCTATTCGATCCGCCGCCCGGGTGCGGCGGATGCGCCAACATCGAAAGAATAGACAACTGAGACTGTTTGGAAGCAAGGCGAGCGGACCTCAGGAACGCCTCAAGACGGGCGGGCCCGAGGACGCGCTTGCCGCGTTTCTGGGCGGCCGCGTGAGCTACGACGCTCTGGTCATACGCCTTAGGGCCGCCGCGGCCGACGATGCGCGGGCGGTCGCCAGAGCTGTCTCCGACCTGGCCGAAAGCGGACGGATGCCTGATGACATAGCGGCAATTCTCATGAGCCAGTTGACCGCCGCGGATGGCAGGGGTGCGCCGCAAGGCCGCGACGAGTCCGCTCTGTTCGAGGAGGAGACCGTCCCGCACGCCTTCGTGCCCACATCAGCGTGGCCGTCGCTGGAAGGGCCTGTCGTTGCACATTCTTCCACGGCTCAGACGCCCTCCCCCTCTGCCACGCCCTCCATTGGTATCATGCCGCCCGTGCGGCATCCGGCCGCAGCCGAGGTGCTGCCCGGATTCGACCAGTTGCGCAGCCGGGTCGACGATGCCGTGCTCTCCGACCTGATCGGCGACTACAAGGCTCTGCGGGGAACAGCCGGACCCGCGCCCGAAGAGGCCACCGGCCGCCGGCCGGACCAGCTCGGCAACCTGCTCGGCACCTACCGCAGCGCCCGTTTCCGCTCCGCCGCGCGCAAGGTGGTGCGCGAAGGCGCGGGCGACGGCACCTCCCTCAACAAGCTCGCCGACTATTCGAACCAGCGCGCCGGCGTCGGCGCGATCCTGCGTGACCGCTTCATCCTCGACGCGGAGATCGGCCGGGGCGGCATGGGCGTCGTCTATTCGGCGGTCGACCGGAGGCGACTCGAAGCTGGCAGCCCGCAACCCTATGTCGCCCTTAAGCTGCTCAACGATGCCTTCCGGACCGATTCGAACGCGCTGCGGACGCTCGAAGCCGAGGCGCGCAAGGCGCAGAGCCTCGCCCATCCGAATATCGCCACCGTCTTCGATTTCGACCGGGACAAGGCCGAGGTGTTCATCGTCATGGAACTCCTGACTGGCCAGCCGCTCAACCGGCTGCTCGCCGCCTCCACCGGTCAGGCCATGGCGCCGGCCCTGATCGCCAACGTTCTCAAGGGCATCTGCGCCGGTCTCGCCTACGCCCATGCGAGCGGCGTCGTGCATTCCGACTTAAAGCCCGGCAACATCTTCGTCGGGGACGACAGGCAGGTGAAGCTCATCGATTTCGGCTTGGCCACGGCGAGTAACGGCACCGGCTTTGATGCCGGGCAGCTTGGTGCACTGACAGCCGCCTATGCCAGTCCGGAGATGTTCGAGGGTGCGGATCGCGACCCGCGCGACGACGTCTTCGCGCTTGGCTGCATTGCCTACCAGATGTTCGTCGGCTTCCATCCCTTCGCGATGAGGGCCTCCAACGAGGCGCGCGAACAGGGGCTGACATTGGAGCCGATCCCCGATCTCGATCCGATGGCCTGGGAGGCGCTGAAAAAAGCGCTCGCCTTCGAGCGCGACGAGCGCCCGCAATCTGTCGAGGCCTTCGCCACGGCCCTCTTCGAAGCCTAATCCTCGATCGCGTCAATCAAGGTCTCGATCCCACTGGAGAACGGATGGTCGGGATACATGGCCCGCACCAGCCCGGTGCTGCCAACGCGGATCAGGTCGGTCGACAGCGGCAGCACGGCTGCCACGGGCGTGCGATAACTGGAGAATACCCGCTGCGCCAGTTCGAGGAAATCGAAGCTGTCCAGCGCCTTGTTGACCACCAGCAGCAGTTGCGGCACCTCGAGCTTTCGCGCAAGTTCCAGCGTCACGGCCGTGCCCTGATAGTCCTGGATGTCGGGGCGGAGCAGCAGCATGAGCGTGTCGGATATCGCGATCGACAGCAGGGTTTCCTCGTTGACGCCGGGATGGGTGTCGATCAGCAGATAGTCGAGATCAAGCTCGCGGCATAGATCATGGAAGCCGTTGTTGAGATCCTCGACGTCGTATTTTTCCTTCAAAATGCGTGCGATCTCGCCAGTCTTGATGCTCGACGGCACGAGGAACACCTTGCCGCCGTCAGGCACCAACTGGTTGCCCGCCTCGTCGACCACGCCCGAGGTAACGTCGAGCGCCGCCTCGCGCACTCCGCACTTCCCCCAAAGATAGTCGTTGAGCGTGAAGTGGACGGCATGGGGGTCGACACGGAAGAGTGTGTGGATGCCGGGGGACTGGATATCGGTGTCGACGACGCCGATCCTATGACCCCGCAGCGCCAGCCCGGCCGCTAGGTTGGCCGTCAAGTTGGATTTGCCCGTGCCGCCACGATAGGAATGGGTGGAGATGATCTTGGTCATGCAGCCTTGCCGTGATTGAAATGTGAAAAGAAAGGGCGACGCTCGTCGCCGGAAAGTCAGTCCTTCTGCTTGAAGCGCTGCCGGAGCGACTTGGCGCGCTGTTGCAGGTCGACGAAATATTCGCTCTCGGCGATTTCGCGGATCTCCTGTTCGGCCTGCTCCTGGTCGAACTGAACCTCTAGCTTCTTTAGCCGCTGCTTCAGATCCTTGTTCTCGCGGCGCAACGCCTGTTCCGCCGCTTCGAGCTGCCGTTGCGTCTCGCGCAGCTCATCGATCAGCTGGTGGGCGTGAAACTCGCGCGCCTCGATCTGCACCACCATGCTGGCGAAGGTCTCGGCCAGTTCGCGGATGTCCGTGGGCAGGGTCTCGTTCGCCAGGATGGCGAAGAGCTGCTCCATGTCGTCGAACTGCCCGCTCGCGATCGACTCGCAGGTGGAGACCAGGCTTCCCATCGCCCGCCGGCGTTCGGCCTCGACGGCCTCGCCCTCACCGTTCTCCATGATAGCTCCTTGGAAATGCCCAGTGCATGTGCCTCATGCCGCGGCCCCGCCGCGCGGCAGGATGATCTCGGTGATGTTTGAATTGCCGTGACGCTGGTGCAGGATCTGTCGCGCCAGCTCGTGAACGAGGAAGAGGCCCAGGCCGCCCACCTGGATTTCCTCCAGGCTTTCCTCTCCGGTGGGAACGCGCGGCGGCTGCGAGACGTCGAAAGGCCGGGCCTGATCTCGGATGGTGAGATGCAGGTCACCGTCCTTGCGCAGCCCAACCGAGATCGCAATCGTATCAGGCTCGGCCCCGTCATAGCCGTAGTGGACCGTGTTGACGAACAGTTCTTCCACAACGAGGAGCAGGGAGTGGCGTAAGTCGTCGCTGAGGCCGAGTTCCTCCACGAAGGCTTCCAGCGCGTCCTGGACGTCAGCGAGCTGGTCCAGGACGTTCGACACCTTGATCGTGCGGAATTGACCAGTCATGGCGACTGTCCTAGCTCGATCCGGCAGCCGCCTCGGCCAGCGCCAGGGCCTCTGCCCGGCTGGCGACGACTGGGATGATGCGGAGGAAACCGGAAACCCGCAGCACCTCGTGCACCTGCGGACTGAGGCCGAACAGCACGTATTTGCGACCCGAGGGCGCCAGGAGCTTGGCCACCACCAGCATCGAGCGCAGGCCGAAGCTGCTGACGTAGTCGACCTCCGCCAGGTCGACCAGCAACGGTCCGATACCCTCGTCAATGTGCTTCTTCAGATGGGCTTCGAAAGTCTTCGCCGTCAGTGTGTCGATTTTCCCTTTCGGGTGCACGATGACCGCACCGCCGTCTATACTGTCCGAGATCTCGATCATCTTGAAAAAGCCTTTCATCGTCATGGGCCGGTCCGCCCACCTGCTCGCGGGCGGCACCCTTCCGACATCCTTCATAGAAGTTACAATTTACATGACTATGACTGTAAGTTGCTTCTGCGAATACATCGCGGGTCTGTCGCACTTGCTGAACATCTCAATAAGTTTCTCGTAACCATTGATCTGCCGAAGGATGCCAAGCCCCGCATGCCTGATCTCGACCTAGATGTGCTCCTTGGCGATCCCCGTTCCTCCATAGGCACGGCGGCCATTTCGGTGGACCTGCCCGCCGGTATCGATCTGCGCGACGAGCCGGATTTCGACCAGCTAGAGACCGAGTTCCGTAAGATGGAGACGGACGGGCCGAAAGCGGTCGACTGGCGGCAGTTGAACCGACGCACGCTGGAGGTACTGACCGGCCGGTCCAAGGACATCGTTCTCGCCTGCCGGCTGGTCTACGGACTGCATCACGAGGAGGGCTACAAAGGTCTTGCCGTCGGAAGCTCGATAGTTCGCGGCATGGTCGCCGAACATTGGGAGAACCTGTTTCCCGGCCTGAAACGCGAGCGCGCCCGCGCCGGCAGCGTAGACTGGATGGCGGAGCGGCTCGGTCAGATCATCGAAGCGCAGCCGCCAGTGACCCCGGAGGCCAGGACCTACGCGCTCGTCGCCCACGACCGGCTGGTCGAGCTTGACGAACTGCTGAGCGAGAAGATGCAGAAATTCCCCGTCGCGCTCGGTCCCCTTATCCGCGCGCTGCGGCCCGTCGCACGCGAGGTGCGGTCCGAGATTGAGGCGAAGGCGCTGGCCGAAGCCGCTGCACGGCCCCCCGCCGAAGCACCTCCTTCACCGCCAGATGAGCCCGAGGTGACTATTGCTCCAGTAGAGGCCGCGCCTGCTGCGGTCCCCGCGCCCAGCACGCCGGCGCCGCCCCGGCCAACAGCGGTCGCTGCTCCCGAGATCGGCGACATGCCTGTCGCCGAGGGGGTCGATCCGGCTTTCGACTCATTGTTCTCGGCAGCGATCAAGGTGTCTGGCGCGCTGCGCGAGGCGGCCTCGGCCGATCCCCGCGTCTATCTCGCCTCGCGCTTCGGCGCCTGGAGCGGCATCACTGCCGCCCCGCCCGACAGAGCCGGCAAGACGACGCTGCCACCACCGCAGCGGCACAAGCTCCAGGAACTTGCCGCGCTGAACGCTGCCAACAACCAGCACGGCCTGCTGCTCGCCGCCGAAAGCGCCTTCGTCACCTCGCCCTACTGGCTGACGATGCAGTTTACCGTCTTCCGCACGATGCGCGCGCTCGGGAGCGACTATGACGCCGCCCGCGAGGCGATTGTCGGCGCGCTGGCGCTGCTGTTGCAGCGCGTTCCGCCGCTGATCGATCTCAGCTTTTCCGACGGCACCCCCTTTGCCGACGCCGATACCCGGGCCTGGATTTCCGACGAGGTGGCGATCGGCGCCGGCGGCAATGCAGCCGGCGGAGCGATGGACAAAGCCTCCGGCGATGCCGCCCGACTGGCACAGCAGGGAAAGATCGTCGACGGCCTGAAGCTCCTTTCCGACTTCGCCGACACCGCTCCAAGCGGCCGCGAGCGCTTCCTCGCCAAGCTTGAGATCGGCGAATTCTGCTTGCGTCACGATCTGGTTCAGCCGGCCTTCGCTCTCGTTCAGTCGCTCGGAAAGCTCGCCGAGGATCAGTGTCTTGCGCGGTGGGAGCCGGCGCTCGCAGCCAGATTGCTGGTACTGGCCTGGCAGTGCCACGCTCACAAGAACGCCGTCCGCATCCTGGGCGAATCCGCTGTGCAGCAGGGTAAAGCGAAGCTGGCAGAACAGCTCAGCGCCCTCGATATCGTTCAGGCTGTACGGCTTACTTCCTCCTAGAAGACCCGGACAAGATTTTTCTATCCCTGTTATAAAAGTTACATAGGCAGGCACCAAGATGCTTCCGGGCGGGGCATGAAAGCCTGGTTGATCTTCCGGAAAATACACATCGTCCTGATTCTGTTGTAGATTCATCTTTTGCTACTATTTGAGCGGGGGAACCTTGAAATGTCGAAAGACTCGACCGTCGCGCCCAAGGAGCGCGTGAATATTCGCTATAAGCCGGCAACCGGCGACGCGAAGGAAGAAGTCGAACTGCCCCTGAAGATGGTGTTCCTTGGCGACTACACACTGCGCGCCGATGACACGCCTGTAGAAGACCGGGAGCTGATCAACGTCAATAAGGACAACTTCAATGAAGTGATGAAGGGTCACGACCTGAAGCTGGATATCGGCGTTCCGAACAAGCTTTCGGACGAGGCGGATGCCGGCGACATGACCCTCTCGCTGAAGTTCGAGAGCATCAACGACTTCAATCCGGAGGCGATCGTCCGTCAGAGCCCGGAGCTCGGCAAGCTGCTCGAGCTGCGCGAGGCGCTGGTTGCCCTCAAGGGGCCGCTCGGCAACATGCCGGCTTTCCGCAAAGCGATACAGGGCGTTCTCGGCGACGACGGCGCACGTGAACGCCTGCTTGCCGAATTGACGGCAATGGCCGCTCCGAAGAGCGAAAAATAAGTTTCGCCGCCGGCTGCCGCGTCTTCCGAACGGAGACGCGACCGCAGGCGAGGCTCCGGCATATCCAGTTCATCTCAAGGAAAACCGTTCCATGGCTGAGAGAGAATCCGCCCAGCAGCAGACTACCGTCGAAATGACGGATGTGTCGCTGCTCGACCAGATCCTGCAGGAAACCCGGCTCGCGCCTAGCGACGATGGTTACGACACCGCCCGCAAGGGCGTGAGCGCCTTCATCGCCGAGCTGCTGAAGCCGGCGCGATCGGACCAGACCGTCAACAGCGCCGCGATTGACCAGATGATCGCCGAGATCGACCGCAAGCTGTCGGTCCAGGTCGACGAGATCCTGCACCACGAGCAGTTCAAGGCCCTGGAATCCGCCTGGCGCGGACTGAAGTTCGCCGTGGACCGCACTGACTTCCGCCAGAACATCAAGATCGAGATCATGAACGTCTCGAAGGATGACCTGCTGACGGATTTCGAAGACAGCCCGGAAGTCGCCAAGTCAGGCCTCTACAAGCACATCTACACCGCCGAATACGGCCAGTTCGGCGGCCAGCCCGTCGGCGCCGTGGTCTGCAACTATGCCTTCGGCTCAGGTGCTCAGGACGTCAAGCTGGCGCAGTATTGCTCGAGCGTGGGTTCCATGGCCCACGCGCCCTTCATCGCCGGCGCGGCACCAACCATGTTCGGCGTCGATACGTTCGAGGAAATTCCGAACCTCAAGGACATGGAATCGATCTTCGAAGGCCCGAAATACGCCAAGTGGAACGCCTTCCGCCAGACCGAGGACGCCCGCTACTTCGCGCTCGCCATGCCGCGCTTCCTGCTGCGCACGCCTTATGGTTCCGACACCGTTCCGGTAAAGGGCTTCAACTATGAGGAGCGCGCCGCCGGCAAGACCGAGAACTATCTCTGGGGCAATGCGGCGATCGCGCTCGCCACCCGCCTCACCGACAGCTTCGCCCAGTTCCGCTGGTGCCCGAACATCATCGGCCCGCAATCGGGCGGCGCGGTAGAGGACCTGCCGGTCCACACCTTCGAGGCCATGGGGCAACTTCAGAGCAAGATTCCAACCGAAGTGCTGGTCTCGGACCGCAAGGAATACGAGCTCGCCGAACAGGGCTTCATCGCGCTCACCATGCGCAAGGGCAGTGACAACGCCGCCTTCTTCTCGGCCAACTCGGTACAGAAGCCGAAGTCCTTCGGCAACACCACCGAAGGCAAGGCCGCGGAACTTAACTACAAGCTCGGTACACAACTTCCCTACCTGATGATCGTCAACCGCCTGGCCCATTACATCAAGGTCCTGCAGCGCGAGAACATCGGCAGCTGGAAGACCCGGGGTGAGCTGGAATCGGAGCTCAACAACTGGATTCGTCAGTACGTCTCGGACCAGGACAATCCGTCGGCCGAAGTTCGCTCGCGCCGCCCGCTCCGCAAGGCGCAGATCACCGTGTCGGACGTCGAGGGCGAACCCGGCTGGTACAGCGTCGGCATGTCCGTCCAGCCGCACTTCAAGTACATGGGCGCCGACTTCACCCTGTCGCTCAAGGGTAAGCTGGACAAGGCCTGAACACGACAGGCCGCCGGTAACCGCGTTCAGGCCGGGCATGCGCATGCCCGGCCAACGGCCTTCGGGATAGAGGAAGTGAAATGGTATCAGTTAGTCTTCTGCAGCGTCTTGGGCATGATAGCGCAAGTGCGGGGACAACCGAATACACGGAAGATTCCGCCGTCCTTGAAAGCATCCTGCGCAATCTCCAGACGATCCTCAACAGCCGCAAGGGCTGTTGCGAAACCCGCCCGGACTTCGGCCTTTCCGATTTCAACGCCACGAGCGACTATCGCAGTTCGCTGACGGCGATCGCGCGCGACGTGGAACGACAGATCCGCGCCTTCGAACCCCGGCTGCGCAATGTCTTCGTTCAGCCCATCGAGGACAAGACGCGCCTCCTCGAATTCGTCTTCCACGTCGACGGCGAACTGGCGGACGAGGAGCGGACCGTGCGGGTCCGCTTCGATTCCGTGCTCGGCTCCGACGGCCGCATCCGCTTCAACGGCTAGCGGGGCGGATGCGATGGCGATCAACAACTACTACCGAGACGAACTGTCCTATCTTCGGGAGATGGGCGCCCTGTTCGCCAAGGCCAATCCGCGCCTCGCTCGCCATCTCGGCCGGGATTCGACAGATCCCGACGTCGAGCGCCTGCTGGAGGGCATGGCCTTCATGGTGGGCCGGCTGCGCCAGCGGCTCGACGCGGAAATGCCGGAACTGGCCCTCTCTCTCCTCCAGCTTGTCTGGCCCCATTATCTCCGCCCCGTGCCGCCGATCACCACTATCGGCTTCCGTTTCGCCGAAGGCGCCAGCGGCATCTCGATCGATGTCCCCCGCGGCACCCGCGTGCAGTCGCGCCCGATCGACGGTGACGCCGTTCCTTTCATCACCTCCTACGACACCACGGTTCTGCCCTTCGAGGTCGCCGCTGCCGATCTCGATAACCGCAAGAGTTCGAGCCGCCTGACGCTGACGATTCGCCGGGTCGCCGGCAGCGGCCTGCAGCCGCTTGCCGCCGCCCCGCTGACGCTGTTCTTTAACAATGTCAAGGACACCGCGATGGCGCGCCAGCTATACCTGTTCTTGCTCGAGCGCCGCCGCTCCGTGACGGTCTCCGCGCCGGGGGGCCCGCCGCAAGCCATCGACCTGCGCATCGAACCGATGGGCTTTTCCCCGGCAGAGGCGGTGCTTCCTTATCCGGAAGGCTCGTTTGACGGCTTCCGAATCATGCAGGAATACTTCTCCTGCCCGGAGAAGTTCATGTTCCTCCGGCTTCGCGGGCTTGACGCCCTGGCGGAGCGCATGGCCGACAGCTTCAGCCTTTCCTTCGAGCTCGACCAGCCTTTCCCCGACACCAGCCGCATTGGCGCGGAAATGTTCGTGCTAAACGCGACGCCGGCGGTGAACCTGCTGGAAGCCGAGGGCCGCGCCCTCACCGTCTCGCACGAGCGCTCGGAATATCCGGTCCGCCCCGTTGGCGACGCCGGCCATTTCAGCGTGCATACGGTGGAAAGCGTGGAGGGCTGGGTCCAGGGCAGTGGCCGGCGCATCGCCTATGAGCCGTTCGAAGGCTTCCGCCACGACCTGCACGAGGATGGGGTGCGCAAGCTCTATTACCGCACCCAGGTCCGCCCGGCTCTGCTCGGCAACGGCATCGACCACTACCTTTCCTTCGTCACCCGGCTGGGCAAGGTAGGCCTGCCCGAGACCGAGACGGTGTCGATGAAGCTGATTTGCTCCAGCGGCGCGTTGGCCACGCGTCTCGGCGTCGGCTCCGTCGACCAGCCGACCTCGACGACCCCCGCAAAGCTCGCCTTTGGCAATATCACGCCGGTGCTTGCCGAGGTACCGCCCCCGATCGACGACGACGTGCTCTGGACGCTGATCGCCAACCTCGCCCGCAACTTCTCCTCGATGATCGACGTCGAGGCGCTCCGGACCGTCGTCGGCGCCTACGATTTCCGCGCCCGGACCGACCGCCAGGCGGCGCTGCAGCGCGACACGCTACTGCAAAGCTTCAAGGCCTTCGAGCGCCGCGGCGTCGACGTCATCACCCACGGCCGGCCGGTGCGCGGCTTCGAGCTGGCTCTGTCGGTTTCGGAAAGCATGTTGGGCGGCGAAGGCGAGATGTACCTGTTCGGCACCATCCTCGACCGCTTTCTCAAATCGTATTCGAGCATCAACAGCCTGCACAGGTTCTCGATGACCGGCCTGGATTCCAACATCGTCTTCCGCTGGGCGGCGAAATGGGGCGAGGCCGCGACGCTATGAACGAGACCGTCGTCATCGTCGGGAAGCCCAATATCCCGACCATCGCGCCGATGGCGGCCGACAATATCGATGGGCTGCGCGAGTTCCGCTTCCACCAGCTCGTGGCGCTGATGGAACTCCGCCGCCGCGATGCATCGCCAATCGGGCGGCTCGGCGATCCCGCCGCCGAATATCTGCGCTTCCGCGCGACGCGATCGCTGAGTTTCGGCCCGGCCGACATCAGCGAGGTGGATTACGACGAGACGGCCGACCGCCTCGACGTGCGGGTTAATTTCTTCGGCCTCTACGGCCCCGCCTCGCCGCTGCCGCCCGCTTACACTGAAGCGATCATCGAGGCCGATACGACCCAGGATCCGGTCGAGGACTTTCTCGACCTCTTCAACCATCGCCTGATCAGCCTGCTGCACGTGATCTGGCGCAAGAATCGCTACTACCTGCGCTATCGGCCCGGCGGCAGCGATCCGCTCTCGCGCAGGTTCCTCGCGCTTTGCGGCTTCCCGATTGAGGACCGCGACCAAGTTGGCGTGATCTCGCGCTCGGCCCTGCTCCCGCATCTCGGCCTCATCTCGCTGTTTTCGAACTCTTCCGACGTGGTCGGCGCGACGCTGTCGAATTTCTTCAAGATCCCCTGCCGGATCGAGGAATTCGTGCCGCGCAAGGTCTCGATCGGCACCGAGTCCCGGTTGACGCTCGGCTTCGCCAACAACCTGCTCGGCGAGGACGCGATCCTCGGCTACGAACTCGACGACGACCTCGGCAAGTTCCGCATCCATGTCGGGCGGGCCGAATTCGACGCACTTTCGCCCTTCCTGCCACATGGCGCCCGGCATCGCCAGTTCTGCGAACTCCTGCTGATGGCGACGCGCGAGCCGCTGGAATGGGACCTGAAGTTCGAGTTCGACCCGGAAACCCTGCCGATGGCAAAGCTCGGCTCCTGCCAGCTCGGCTGGACCAGCTGGCTGCACGCAGACGAGCCGGAAGCGCTGGAAAACGCGGTGCTGGTCTTCGTTGACGACCGGCTCTACGCGGTCGCGGAAACGGAAGGAGGCCGGGCATGAAATTGCGCCTCTTCACCGTGGGGAGCGATGCCACGCAGCATGTCTTCGGCCCGGAGGGTGGCATTTTTGGCCGCTCGTTGAAGTGCGATTGGGTGCTGCCGGATCCCGAACGCATTCTCTCCTCGATCCACGGCCGCATCTTTTTCGAGAACAACCGGTTCATGCTGGTCGACGAAAGCACCAACGGCATCTTTGTCGGCGATCGCAACGCACCGCTCGGCCGTGGCAATACCATCGTGCTGGCGCCGGGAACCACGTTCCGCGCCGGGCGGCTGATGATCCGGGCTGAGCTTTCGGCTGCCGAGGTCAAACCTGCCGCCAGCTATCCGGTCTCGATTCCGGTCGCCGCCACGACATCAACGCCGCAGGGAGCGGTACACGCGCTGCGCGAGCGTGAGGTTTGGGGCGACCTCTTGGGAAAGAATTCGCAGGATCCGCTTGCTTACCTGGACGGCGCCAACGGATCTGCCTCCAGCCAATCGCCGATGCCGGCGAGCAGGCCGCCGATCAAGGCACCGCCGTCAGTGCCTGTCAACGCGACACCGGGACCGCAGGCGATGTCGCGGCATCAGGACCCGTTGACCATGCTGGGAGGCCAGCCTTTCGCGGTGCCGCCGATGATGCCAACCACATCCGCCGTGCAGCCGGCCCCTGCGCCCGCCAAGCTGATCCCCGACGATTTCGATCCCCTGTCGATGATCCTTGCCCCCCGCGGCCAGACCGCGCCTGCGTCATTCTTTCCCGTCGCCCCGCCGGCCCCGGTCATGCCGCAACCCGCACCGGTGCCGTCCGCAATACCGGCCGCCATGCCGATGGTCGCCCCGGCGGCCCGCCCGCCACTGGCCCCGGACCTGATGGCCGACCTCACTCGAATCGACGACCACCAAGTCGCCGCGCCGGATCTGCGCAACGGTACGGCCGATCCGCTGGACGCCATGGAAGCGATGAAGGCGCGGCGCGCCGAACGGAAGACCCGGCTGCTCGAAAAAACCAGCGGGGCCCCACTGGCGACGCTGCCAGGTATGACAGCGGCTTCTGCGCCTCCCGCCGCTTCCCTGCGTCCGGCGATTCCGCCGATGCTTACTGCCGATCCGCTTCCCATCACGGCCGCATCGGCTTCGCCGGCTGTCACCCACCCCGCCTTCTCGCAGGAAGCCGCGAAGATCTTGTTCCGCGGCATGGGCTTTTCCGGTGCGGCGGTCCCCACTGGCCGCGAAACGGCTGTCCTCCACGAGGTCGGCGAGATGGTGCGGGCCATGTCCGACGGGTTGGTGAGCCTGCTCGCCGCTCGCAAGATGTTGAAAAGCGAATTCCGAATGGACGAAACCCAGGTCCAGCCGGAGGAAAACAATCCTTTCAAGCACTTCAAGATGGCGGAACTGGCGCTCGACGAACTCTTCATCACGCGGTCCGGAGGCTTTCAGGCGCCGGCGGAGGCCGCCGCCTCGGCCCTCGACGACGTCAAGGGCCACGTAATGCTGACCATGGCGGCGATGCAGCGCGCTATCCGCCTCATTGTTGAACGTCTGGATCCCAAAGTGATTGCCCGCGAGGAGGAGGAAGGGTCCGCTCGTATCCGCGGACTCGGCGCGCGCAAGGGCAAATGGGAAATCTACAGTGAACTGCACCAGCGGCTGAGCGGCAATCTGGATGGCATGACCCGGCAGATCATCGCCGAGGCCTTCGCCCAGGTGCAGGAAGAACAGGCGAGGCGTACTGCGTCAAAGTTCCAGGAGAGTAAGAAATGAGTCTTTTGCGTCGCAACCTCCTCATCATGGCCGGGTTGTCTCTCGCTATCGTGCTTGCCGCCTGCAGCGGCCTTCCGAAGCCGACCCCGGTGGAAGTCTCCATCAGCGCCGATGCCAACATAAACCCGGGGGAGGCCGGCGAGCCCTCTCCCGTCGTCGTCCGAATCTACGAGCTGAAGGGCATCAAGGCCTTCAACAATGCGAGCTTCTTCGACTTCGACGACGACGCCAAGCTGCTGGGCGCGGACCTGATATCGAGCCGGGAATACGAGCTTACGCCGGGTACCGAGAAGAAGTACGACTCCAGGATTTCCAGCGAGGCTGCCTATATCGGCGTGGTCGTCAGCTTCCGTGACATCCAATCTGCAACTTGGCGCGATAGCGTTGAGCTCAAGAAGAGCAAGCAGAACCGTTTCATGGTCTACATCACCAGCCTCGCCGTGCGGATTCAAAAGTATTCGCGGTTCACCTTCGGCAAGTCGGGTGCGTGAGTGAATTTTTCGAGGGCATTGCAGGGGCCACCGGCCCCGAGGGGGTCCGGTTGACATCGACAGGTAAGCCGCTCTGGCTCGAGGGCATGTTCCTGAGGCCGCAGCATCTGCAGCAATACGACCGCTGGATCGAAAGCAATCTCGACCAGCGCGTGACGTCGCTCATGCCCTTTCCGTGGGGTATCCGCAAACTGGAATTCGACCTCGACGCGCTGAAGGTCGGACAAGTCCGCCTCGCGGAGATCGACGTCGTCTTCGCTGATGGCACCGCCTACGCCGCGCCGGAGAAGCAACCACTTCCGGCCGCCGTCCATGTCGGCCCGCAGGTACAGGGCAAGCGCGTGTTCCTGGCGCTGCCGATCCGCACGCCAGGCGGCGTCGAGGTCGCCGAAACCGACGGTGGCACGCAGCGCTTCCGCAACAGCGCGGTCCAGGCGATCGACACCACCCGCGCGGCGCGCGCGGCGGCCGACATCTCAGTCGGGCTGCTCAACGCACGCATCGTACTGGAGGGCCCGCCGCTCGACGAGATGACCATCCTGCCCATTGCGGAGATCGACGCGGTTGACACGCTGAACCAGGTGACCCTGTCGGAAAGCTTCATCCCACCGGTGACCGCGACCGGCGCCAGCCGTCGGCTGGTGTCGATCATCGAGCAGATCCGCGGCCTGCTGCGCAGCCGCGCCGCCTCGCTCGCCGCCGGCGCCGCAGGTCAGGGCGGCGACGGCCGCTCGGGCATGCTCGACATCATGACGCTCGGCATCACCAACCGCTTCGAGGCGACGCTCGCCCATTCGCTGCGCATCGGCCTGCACGATCCGGAGAGCGTCTATCGCGACATCGTAGCGCTCGCCGCGGAAATCTCCGCCTATGCCGCGCCCTCGCGCCTCCCGCCGGAGTTTCCCTTCTACCAGCACCTCGATCTGAGGGCCACGTTCGAACCGCTGCTCGCCATCCTGCGTAACATGCTGAGCGTGATCGTCGAGCGTAACGCCATCAGCATCCCGCTCGGCGAGCGCGATTTCGGCATCTGGCTCGGCCAGATCGAGGATCGCATGACCTTCGTCGACCGGCGCTTCATCCTGATCGCCAGGGCGAACGTCGCGCTGGAGATCGTGCGCCAGCAATTGCCGATCCAGATCAAGATCGGCCCGGTCGAGCAGATCCGCGATCTCGTCAACCTCCAGCTTCCGGGAATTGCAATCCAGCCGCTTTCGGTTGCGCCGCGGGAAATCCCGTTCATCCAGAACGCCGTCTACTATGAGGTCGACACCCGCAATCCGCTGTGGGCGCGCTTCCGTGACTCCGCGGCGATCGCCCTGCATATCAGCGGTGACTATCCGGGACTCGCACTCGAACTCTGGGCCATCCAGCGGGAGGCCGGCGCATGAGCATGTCCGGCGACGATCACGACGCCCCGACCGTATTCCGCCAGTTGAGCCCGAGGGCGCGCACCGCGCTTGGCGGGGTCGATGCCGGCGGCGACGAGCCGACCGTCGTGATCCGCCAGCAACCGGACACGTCCCCCTCCGCGCCGGCATCCGACGGCAATTCGCTGCAAAGTGCCGTCGCTCTCGTACAGCAACTTGATAGCGCGCCGGAACGGCGGCTGGTGCGGTCGGCTGCACCGCTGCTCCTGATCGCCGCGCAGCTTCGCGCGTCGACCGAGCGCGCCGACGTGGCGGCGCTCCGCCGTCAGGTGATCGAGGAAATGGACCGGTTCCAGCAACTGGCCCAGAAACAGGGTTTAGAGGCAGGCGATATCATCGCGGCGCGCTACGTGCTGTGCTCGACCATCGACGAGACCGTGCTGATGACCCCATGGGGCAGCCGCAGCGAATGGAGCTCGAACAGCCTGCTCAACCACTACCACAACGAGACCTGGGGCGGCGAGAAGGTCTTCGTCATTCTTGATCGCGTGAAGCAGTCGGCAGCGCAGCGCCTGCCGCTTTTGCTGCTCATTCACGCATGTCTGATGCTCGGCTTCGAGGGCCGCTTCCGGGTGCTGGAGCGGGGCCGCGACCAGCTCGAGGATCTGCGTAACGAGATCTCGCGCACCATCCGCCGCGTTTCGACCGAGGCGGCGAGCGACCAGCCGCTCTCGCGCGTGACGAGAGGCGAGCGCGGTGGCAAGAAAGTGCGCGCCTTCATGCCGCTGTGGATGGTCGCGACCATCGCCGCCCTGTTCCTCGTCGTGGTCTTTCTTTCGCTGGAATTCCATCTTTCGGGCGCGCTTACACCGGTGCTGTCGAAAATCGCGGCGCTTACGCCGGGCTAGGATGTCGACATGCTGAGGACCTACATCTCTAATCTGCTGCGCCTGTCAAACCTCGTCATCCTGATGTTGCTGGTGTTCCTGGCGACGCTGTTCTGGGTATTCGGCGCGTCCATCACCATTGCCGGCTACCAGCCGTTCGCCGGAGATATCGTACGCCTGTCCGTTGCGATCGGCGCCGTGGCGACGTTCTTTATCGTCACGTTCCTGCGCTATTTCCTCGCTCGGCGCGCCAATGCACTGCTGATCAATTCGATGCTTGCCAATGACGAGCTGGTGTCGATGGGCGGCAGCATGTCGTCCGATGAGGTCGAACTGATCCGCGAACGCTTCGAAAAGACCCTGACGACCCTGCGCGACCGGCCGCTCGACGGGCGCCGCAAGCGCGAATACATGTTCGACCTGCCGTGGTACATCATCATCGGCCCGCCCGGCACGGGCAAGACCACGATCCTGCAGAATTCCGGTCTCGAATTCCCGCTCGCCGAAGACGGCACGGCCGCGCTGCAGGGGATGGGCGGCACTCGCTATTGCGACTGGTGGATCTCCAACGACGCAGTGCTGATCGACACCGCCGGCCGCTACACCACCCAGGACGTTAACCAGGGCGTGGACGCCGCCGCCTGGGGCGGCTTCTTGAAAATCCTGAAGCAAAATCGCAGTCGCAGACCGGTCAACGGCGTATTGTTGGCGATCAGCATCGCGGACATCGCGCTCGCCAGCGAGTCCGAACGGCAACGCCATGCAGAGATCCTGCGTCAGCGCCTTCGCGAGCTTCATCGCAACTTCGAGATGCGGCTGCCGGTTTACGTCCTCCTGACCAAATGTGATTTGATCGCTGGCTTCGAGGAGTTTTTCGACGACGCCACGGAAACAGACCGCGAGCAGGTCTGGGGCATCACCTTCCCGCGCGACGAAGACCAGATGACCTTTGGCGGCGCCTTTGAGACCGGCTTCGCCGACCTCGTCGACCGGATCGAGAAGCGGCTGCCGGCCAAGCTGGCGGTCGAGCGCAACAACGGCCGCCGTTGCCGCATCTACGGTTTCCCGCACGAGTTTTCTTCGCTGTCGAACGTCTTGCGCGGCTTTATCAGCGATGTTTTCCGCCTCAACCGTTACGAGGCCCAGCCGCTGCTGCGTGGTGTCTATTTCACCTCGGGCACGCAGGAAGGTACGCCCTTCGACCGCCTGCTCGGCGCCATGGGCCGCAGCTTCGCGCTAGCCCCCAGCCACCAGCCTCCGATGAGCGGCAAGGGCAAGGCATACTTCATCAAGAAGCTCCTGACCGACATCGTGTTCGCCGAACAGAACCTGGTCGGCCGCAACACGAGACTGGAGCGCCGGTTGGCGATGGCGCGGACCGGCGCCTATGCCGGCATCGGCGCGGTGACCCTGCTGCTCTGCGGTTACTGGCTGGCCGGCCTCGACTTCTCGCTCGACCTGATCAAGCGGGCCGACGCCTCCGCCGAAAGGATCGCCGCCGACATCGCGCAGGCCGGCGGCAGCCGGACGCTCGAGGGAATTCTGCCGATCCTCGACAGCACCCGCGAGTTGAGGGACATGGTGCGGCCGGTCTGGGGCCTGCCGGACGTGCTGGCGATCAACGCCCGGCCGAAACTCGAAGCAGCCGTGGTCGGCACTTACGACAAGCTGCTCCGCAGTTATCTCCTGCCTTCCGCCGTCGCCCGGCTGCAGACCCAGATCCAGCTTCTGTCGAGCTCGGCCGATCCCAACAACCTGCTGCTGCGCGACCAGCTCGAGACTTATCTCATGCTGACCACCGGCCAGAAATATGAACGCGGCCGCGTCGAGACCGAGTTTCAGCGCCAGAACGAGGCTGCTTTCGTGCTGTCGCCTGACGCCCGGCAACGGATGGACCGGCACAGCGAGCGGCTGGTCGAGCTGCTGCCGGGAACGGTGGCTACCGACCAGCCCACCGTGCAGGCGGCACGCGTCCGCCTCAACGAGATCCCGCAGGCCGCCGACATCTATGCCCGCATGGTAGCGGACGCCGAGCGACGGTACCAGCTGCCGCCGATCAGCATCGTCAACATCCTCGGCCCTGGGGTCCTGCAGGTCGATGCGTCCGCGGGTGGCAACGGCGTTATTCCCGGCTTCTACACCAAGAACGGATTCTACCAGTTCTTCATGCCCCGGCTGCCGGAATATATCCGCAGTTCCACCGGCACCGACTGGGTGCTGGGAGACAGCGGCCTCGATAGCAACACCTATCAGCAGCTGGCCAAGGAGATCGCCGCCAGCTACGTGCGCGACTACATCGCCGTCTGGCGTGATGCGGTGAGTCAGGTGAAGGTCGCCGATTTCGACACGCTGAACCGAGGCCAGGGCGTACTGCGCGACCTGTCGAGCCCTCAGTCACCGCTGATCGCACTTCTGGCGAAACTGCGCGAGAATACTGAACTGCCGCTTCCGGGCGCCAGCACCGAGCCGAGCGCAGCCGAACAGGCGGCGCAGGCCGTGACGCCACCGGGCGTCGCCCAGCCGGTGGCCGGCGCCGTCACCGACGCGCTGGCGCAGACCGCGCTATCCACCGCCTTCGGCGACGCGCCCTGGCCGGGCACCACTATCCACGATGCCTTCACGCCGCTGACCGCCTTGGTCGGTCCGCAGGGCGGCCAGAGCCTCGGCCAGGTACAGCAGTTGTTCGCCGACCTCTACGGCACGGTCGCCAGCATCGCCTCGGCACCGAGCCCGGAAGCGGCCGCGTTCGACTTTGTGCTGCAGCGGGCGGAAAGCCCGACCAACGACAGCTTCTCGCGCCTGAGGGCGGAGGCCTCCACCAAGCCGACTCCGGTCAGGCCGATGGTGGAGTTCGTCAGCAACCGCACCTGGATGCTGTTGCGCCGGCTCGCCTACAACCATGTCAACCAGCGCTGGCAGCAGGAGGTGCTGCCTGTCTGCGACATGATGCTGAGCGACCGTTATCCCTTCGCCGCCGCCTCGCCAGACGAGGTGTCGCTGCAGGATTTTGCTGACATCTTCAAGCCGGCCGGGATCATCGACCAGTTCTACAAGGACAATCTCTCGCCCTTCGTCGTCGTTCAGGGACGGCAGATCGTGCCGATCGACGAGCGCGGCAGCGGCATCGGGCTGTCACAACAGGCGCTAGGCCAGTTTGCCCGGGCGCAGCAGATCCGCGACGCCTTCTTCGGCGCGGCCGGCACCGCGCCGGAAGTCAAGTTCACTGTCGAGCCCGTTTATCTCGATCCGAAGGCGCTGCGATCGGCCTTCATCCTCGACGACGTCGAGATGCTATACCGTCATGGCCCGATCCGCGCGCAGGACTACGTCTGGCCGAGCAAGCGCGACGCGAGCACAGCGGTGCTCCGCATCACGCTGCTCGACAACACCTCGGAGACGGTGGAAAAGACCGGCAACTGGGCCGTCTTCCGCATGCTGACAAGTTCCAACCTGTCGCGGACCGCTGGACAGGAACTGTTCGAATTCGGCATCTCGAAGGAAATCACGAAAACGGTCGCGAACAACAAGGAAGAGAAGGAAAAAATCAGCGCCACGTTCAAGTTGAGGGCAGCAAGCCTCATCAATCCCTTCAACGGCGGACTGCTGGCTTCCTTCCGCTGCCCTCCATCGCTCTAGGAGGCCGCGAGCGTGGAAACCGTCGGATTTTTCGGCAAGGTTCCGGCGGCGCGCGACTTCGTGTTTCACGGCCTGTCGGCGCGCGTGACGGAAGCGTGGGCGGGCTTCGTATCCGATTGGCTGTCACAGGCGCGCGAGAACGCTGGTCCGGACTGGACGCAGGCCGTGCTGCGCTCTCCCGTCTGGCGGTTCCTCCTGCCCGAGGGTATTCCGGATTGCGGTATCGCCGGCGCGGCCGGCCTGATGGCCGGCTCGGTCGACGGCGCAGGCCGCGTCTTTCCCTTCAGCGTAATGCTGTTGACCGGCGGCCCCGGCACGCCGCTTATGCCGGATGCGGCGCTCGACGCCGCCATGGATGAGATCGAGCCGCTGATGCTCGGGTTCATGGAAGCACAGCATGAACGCGACCTTCTTCTAGCGACGCTGGAAGCGGCCCGCTCCGGGTTCACCCGCCGAACGCGGACGATGGCCGAAACGCAACCGCATCTGCGTGAGGACGAGGCAGCCGCGATAATGCTTGGCGGGGAACCGGCGTGGCACACAGTGGCCGCGACCGAGGCATTTTGCCTTCCCTCCGCCGCTGCGGGCGGACAGGCGGAATGCCATTGGTGGCACGACGGTCTCGGCGAAACCATGGGATCGCAATATCTTGTCTCCCGCGGCATTCCGACAGGACCGGCCGCGGCGCCGCTGTTTCACGGCAATTGGCGGAGCCTTTGGCAGCCGCGCGCAAAGGACGGGATGTAGGGACATGATCCAGCCGCCGGATGGTCAGCCAGTTGTCGAAGCTGAGGCCGCCACGCGCCGCGGTTATTCCCACGCTTACAACGAGGACGCTTATCTGGTGAGCGTCGACGCCCACGTCTTCGCCGTGGCCGACGGCATGGGCGGCCACCGCGACGGCCACCGGGCGAGCAATCTCGTTGTTTCCGCGCTTGCCAAGAAGCTTGAACGGCCGGCGGCTTTCGAAGATCGCATTCTTGCCTCCCAGATAGCTATCGAGGAGGCAAATGCCGCCCTGCACAGCGAGGCCGTCGCGAACCCGGCGCTCGGCATCAGCGGCTCGACGGTCGTCGCGCTTGTGGTCGGCGAAGGCTATGCCTGCTGCCTGTGGGTCGGAGATTCGCGCCTCTACCTGATGCGGAGCGGCCGGCTCTACCTGATCAGTGAGGACCATGCGGCCGTAAGCGGCGCGCTGACCCGCGCAGTCGGCTCGGCAGGTAAGGTCGCCGTGGAGCGCCGGCTCGTGGAGCTCTCCGATGGCGACGTCTTCCTGCTTTGCAGCGACGGCCTGCTCAAGGGCATGACCGAAGAAACGCTGATCGACATCCTCGCCGGTGGGGGCGAGAATGTCGCCGACCGGCTGCTTGCAAAATCCGTGGCAGGCGGATCGACGGACGACATCACTCTCGTGCTTGTATGGGTTTATTCCCGTGGCTGACAAGGACACCTCCCCTTCACGCGAGGCAGATCCCGGAATGCGGTTGGGGGCGCCGCCAGCCGCTCCTGTGCGACGCGCCGCATTGAAGATACCCAAGACGCCGCTGCGAAGCCGCTTTGAACTGCTCGAGGAAATCGGGCGCGGCGGCCTGTCGCGCGTCTACAAGGCCCGCGATCTCGTCGCCATTAGGGCCGGCCTGTCCGACGCCGTGGTGGCGCTGAAGGTGATGGCCGCCGGCGCCGATGTCGGCGACGACCTCGTATCGCTGATGCACCGGGAAGCGCGGCGTCTCCGCGACCTCGTCCACCCCAACATCGTTCGCGTCTACGACATGGACAACGAGGGCCGGCTGCATTTCATGGTGATGGAATACCTAGAAGGCATGTCGTTCGCGAAAATCCTGCGCGAGGCGGACGGCCACCGCCTGGCGCTGCCCCAAATCGACCGACTGGTGCGCGACGTCGCTGCCGCCCTCGCCTTTGCCCACGGCCGCGGCGTGGTCCATTCCGATCTCAAACCCGCCAACATCTTCATCGAAACCGGCGGACGGGTAAAGCTGATCGACTTCAACATCGCCTGTCCCGTCGCCCGGCCCATCAAGGTGAGCGAGGAGGATACGGTGGCAATTTTAGGCCGTCTTGGCGCCCTGACCCCTGCCTACGCCTCGCCGCAGCGGCTCGCCGGTGCAGAACCTAGCTCCGGCGACGATGTCTTCTCGCTTGGTCTCGTTACCTATCTCGCGCTGACCGGCAGGAAGCCGTTCCATGCTGGGGGCGCGGCGGCCGCAGTCGCCGAAAACGAAGCGATTGCCAAACCCGAAGGACTGTCATGGTGGCGATGGCAGGCGCTGAGGGCCGCGCTCGCGCTCGACGATCGCGAGCGGCTTTCGGACGTCGGCCGGTTCGCTCGCCTGTTCACCGGCGGCCCCTTGGTCGAGCCGGCATGGCGAGCGGGTTTGCGCTAGAGATGCAACCGGAATGTTCCAGTGTTGCTGAATCATTGTCACGTACTCGATGTTGTGGGAACAGGCATCCTCCGATATCGATACGCACTGCAGTCTCTATCATGAAACAATCAAAGGAGAAAAACAGCTGACAGCGTGAATAGCCCCGAGTCTCGTACACACCCTCGGTTAGATTTTCTGCTGCTTCTCGAACTCGACGGGCGACAGCATCCAATTGCTGACGTGCTTACGTTTTGGGTTGTAGAACATCTCGATGTAGTCGAACACGTCCTGATGGGCTTCATCTCGTGAGCGGTAGACCCTGCGGCGTATCCGTTCGTCAGAAACCCGGGCGCGCGTCGCACAGATCCTACGTGGCCTGGTCGCGCGGATCGAGCTGGTGCCTAATGGTGATGAACTGGCGATCGTCCTGCGCGGCGATCCTGACGTTCGCCTGCGGCAAAAAGAACCCGGACTTCCTCGAACACACGGCAGTCCTTGAGGAACTGATGGGAGAAGCTGCGGTTTCCGGCGCCCAGAAACGCAAGAAGCCCCGCTGCGGGGGCTTGAGGGACTGTTGGGACGTTGGTTGCGGGGGCAGGATTTGAACCTGCGGCCTTCAGGTTATGAGCCTGACGAGCTACCGGGCTGCTCCACC